>CAWBZM010000002.1:0-751441 GCA_963793205.1 uncultured Gemmatimonadales bacterium | reverse complement strand
TCGCCATCGGCGGAACTGAAGCTGCACGACAGCAATAGCGACTTCCTCTACCTCTGGACCGCGGGCGCCGATTCGAGCGTCTCCGATTACCTCGCCGTCTACGACGTCCGGCCCGATACCGGCCGCTATGGGGCTCTCGTCACCTCCGTGCCGGTCGGCAGCGGCGGCAACCGGCCGCACCACTCCGAGCACCAGCTCGCCGCCGATCGGCAGCTCTTCGTCAACGGCTTTGGCAGCGGCAGGAGCTGGATCTTCGACCTCACCGATCCGGCCAGGCCGAAGATCGCCGGCGCCTTTGGCGACGAGGCCGGGTTCAGTCATCCGCACAGTTTCCTGCGGCTGGCTAACGGCAACGTCCTTTCCACCTTCCAGATGTCGCACGATGCCTCGGGCATGCATCCCGGCGGCCTGGTGGAAATGACGCCCAAGGCCCAGTTGGTGCGATCCAGCCCGGCCAGTGGTCCCGGCGTGCCCGATGGCCTCCGGCCGTACTCCGCCGTCATCGTACCGGCGCTCGACCGGGTCGTCACGACGACCACCGATATGGATCAGGCCAGCACCTATCACTCGGACGGGCTCCAGATCTGGCGGCTCTCCGACCTCAGGCAACTGCACCTGATCACGTTGCCGCCAGGCCCCCTGGGCGACGAGAACCAGTATACCGCCGAGCCACGGCTGCTCGCCGACGGACGCACGGTGATGGTGTCGACCTTCAACTGCGGGCTGTACCTGCTGGAGGGGCTGGAGACCGAGCAACCATCGGGGCGGCTGGTCGCGACCTTTCCCCGGAAGGACAACACCGACTGCGCCATCCCGGTGGTGGCGGGACACTACTGGATCGTGACCGTGCCGTCCTATCCCGCCGTCGTCAGTCTCGACATCGCCGATCCGGCGCATCCCCGCGAGGCCTCCCGGCTCATGCTGGGCGAGGGCGACATCCCGCACTGGATCTCCCTGGAGCCCAATACCAGGCGTCTGGTGATCACCGGGTATGGGGCACTCAAGAACCGGGTGCTGCTCGCGACCTTCGATTCCACCACCGGCACGTTGGGCCTCGACCAGCGGTTCCGGCCCGAGCGGGACGGAGCGGCCCGGTTTCGAGATGCCGGGCGTGCCGCACGGCGCCGTCTTCAGCCGGCCCTCGCCATGACTTACACTCGCTCAAGGCTCCAACGGCATTTACCGCGAAGGCGCGAAGTGCGCGAAGCATATGCTCTCCGTCTTCGCGCCTTTGCGGTGAATGCTTTGCGGGGTGATGGACTCGTGAGCGTCGCGCGTCGCCTGGCGGCAGTATGGGTGCTGCTGTGTTGCGGCTGCGGTCGCGCGCCGGCGCATCCGGCGGACCTGATCATCGTGAACGCACAGGTGTTCACCGCCGATAGCGCGGGGACGATGGCAGACGCGGTCGCCATCCGGGGCAACACAATCACAGTGGTCGGCAGTCGGGCGGAGGTGGAGGCGCTGCGTGGCTCGGCCACCAGGGTGATCGATGCGGGCGGCGCCACCGTGACGCCGGGCCTGGTCGATGCCCATGTGCATTTTCTCCAGGGCAGCGAGGCCCTCGACCAGGTCAACCTGCTGGACGCGGAACAGTACCCCCAGGTCCAGCAGGCGATTCGCGCCTTTGCCGCGGCGCATCCCGAGCGGCCGTGGGTGCGCGGCTACGGCTGGCTGTACGGCGCCTTCACGGGCGGGATGCCGACTCGGCACCAGCTCGACTCGCTGGTGTCCGACCGGCCGGCGGTCATGGAGTGCTACGACTTCCACACCCGATGGGTCAATTCGAAGGCACTGGCGCTGGCCGGCATCACCCGGGACACCCCCGATCCGCCCAACGGCACCATCGTGCGCGATCCGCGCACCGGTGAACCAACCGGTGCGCTCAAGGAGAGCGCCGCTGCACTGATCGACAAGGTGCTGCCGCAGCCGACGACCAGCGAGAAGCTGGCCGCATTGCGGCTGGGCATCGCCGAAGCCCAGCGACTGGGCGTGACCAGTGTCACCGACGCCTCGACGCTGCCGGGGGAATTCACCCTGTTCGACAGTCTGGATCGCGCCGGGCAACTCGGGGTGCGGATGTATACCGCCCTGCAGATCGACTCCGGTTTCTCCGAACACGATGCGGACCGCTTTGACTCGCTCCGCACCGCGCATCCTGATACGCCGATGCTCCGTCTGGGAGCCGTCAAGCTGTATGCCGATGGCGTGATCGAAGCCCACACCGCGTGGATGCTGGCGCCCTATGCCAACGAGGCCACGCGCGGCGCGCCCAATCACACCCCCGCCAGCATGAACCGGATCGTGGCGATGATGGACCGGCGCGGCTGGCAGATCCTGATTCACGCCATCGGCGATGCCGGCATCCGCATGGCGCTGGACGCGTTCGCGGCCGCGGAGAGCGCCACCCCGGCGCCGGCCCGCGGACGCCGCAACCGCATCGAGCACATTGAAGCAGTGAGTGCCGCCGACATCCCCCGTTTCGGGCAACTCGGCGTCATCGCATCGATGCAGCCGTTCCACGCCAGCCCCAACGACAATGTGCTCAACATCTGGGCGGTGAACATCGGCCCGGAGCGCGCGTCACGGGCCTGGGCCTGGAAGAGCCTGATGGACGGTGGGGCGCACCTGGCCTTTGGCACCGACTGGCCGGTCGTCGGTCTCGATCCCCGACCCGGGATGCACACGGCGCTGACCCGGCAGACGCCATCCGGGACACCGGCCGATGGCTTCGTACCCTCGCAGCGACTGCCACTCGCGACGGTGCTGCGGACCTTCACGGCGGGGAATGCGTGGGCCGAGTTTGCTGAGCAGCGCAAAGGCGTGCTGCAGGCGGGGATGCTGGCGGACGTGGTAATCTGGTCCAGTGACCTGTTCGCGCGGCCGGTCGCCGAGGTGAAGGATGCCAGCGTGCGGATGACGATTCTCGATGGCCGGGTCGTCTATGAGGCGAAGCCGTGAACCAGCGTCTCACCGCCGCGGGTCAGACCTTCTCCAGCACGATGACAACCGGCGTCATCCCGATGGTCCCCGTCAGCGTGAGGCTGTTGCCCTGGATCGAGTAGCCGAGGGTAACCGGCTCCGGCCCGCTCGGGTCCAGAGTCAATTCGGTGGCGGTATGGCTGAAGTCGGCGGTCTCGACACAATCCGGGCCCGGGTCGCACGCGCCGACCAGGTCATTGGTGTACGTCAGGGTATAGGTGTCGTTAGCCGCGAAGGTGAGGTCCAGGCCCATGCCGCTCGCGATGAAGTCGGTACCCATCGCGGTGAAGCTGGTTGCGCTCCACGATTCATACAGCGTGGTCTTCGGCCCGTTCCCGCCATCGGAGCCACAGGCGGCAATCGTGGAGTTGAGGAGCAGAGGCAGACCGAGCAGGGCAATGAGTCGAAGTGGGCGGGGCATGGAGTCTCCAATGCGATGGATGAAGGGCTTGGGTGATGGTCTCCAGGTTGGAATGAGGGCACCCCTCACAACATTGTCCGATGATGGGGCAGGGTCAACTCCGTAAATCATGCTACTCCACGCGGTGCGCATCTCCCGACGTTGGTGCGGCGTAACGTCGAGCACAAGCGGCGGGGCCGTGGCGCGCTGGCAGTGCTGGCCCGAACACCGCCAGTGGGCCGTCCAGTCGCCAAACGACGGTCGCGCCCTGTCCGCTTCATGCGTTAGGTATGCGACGTCAGTGCCGTGATGAGTCAGCAAGCCCACGGAGCACAGTGCGTACGAAGGAGATATTCCTCGGCTGGACGGAGGCCGAGGCGGCGGAGGGCCGCAACCTGCTCCGCTGGAGTGAGGACGTTGAAGTCTGAGGCAAACAGGAAGCGATCGAGACCGATGCGACGCATCTCACCAACGAGAGCCGTCGCCGTCGCCGCATCCTCTTCCGGGGCCGGGACGTAGGAGAGATCAAAGAGTACGCGCGCGGTCGCAGGGTCTCCACGCGCGATGTGATCCGCAAACGCTCGCAGGATGGCCAGGTGGTTGTCCGCCACCAGGGGGAGACCGCCCCCCGCGTGCGCGATCTGTACCCATGTCGAGCCGGCAGCGGGCAGGACCGTGCGAATGAAGGTTTCCGTGTCCTGGGCGTCGAAGGCGCCGCCGCCCAGGTGGATGATGATTGGCAGGTGCTGAACCGCAGCTTGAGACAGCACGCGGGCCAGTTGTCGCCGCTCCTTTGCCTCGCCGAGACGGACGGCCGACGCCGTGAAGTGCAATTTCAGCCCGACCAGCAGCGCACTTCCGCGCCAATGCGCGATCTCGTCGACGGCGGAAGCCTCCAGGGGATCCACCGAGAGGAATCCCACGAGGCGGTTGGGGTACTTGGCGACTTCGGCCGCTGTGAACTCATTTTCCCGGCGCGTCCAGAGGGCCACATCCCGTGGCGGGAGATGGAGGGAGGCGAGCCCATAGAGGTATGCACCGGAGAGGATCACCCCTTTGGTGACCCGAGCCTCATCGAGGGCCCGGACCGCGTCGGCCGCCAGGACGGCCGGTGGCTGATTGGAAGTCAGACAATCTCCAACCCGCTGGCACAGATCGACCGAGGCGAGATGCATGTGGTGGTCCGCTCGCCAGGAGGCCGAATCAGCTGGCAGCACCGGTGCGGTCCCATCGAGCTGGGCTACGTGCTCAGGAAGGATGAGTGCACAGAATGTCAGGAGGCCAATCAGCGGCCGAAGACTCGTGGCGATGGTAGCGACGCTCGTAAGAGAGGTGAGATCCAGGTAAGCAGGTCATGGCGTCGCCTGACGGCACACGCTTGAGCAGCGAACGCGCTCAACATATCTCAACCCTTGCGATGAGGAGGCCACGACACGGCCAACGTGCGCCTGGTGGTCGCACAATCGCGCAGGTACAGATTGATCAACGTCTGATAGGGCAGTTCGGTCTGCTCCGAGAGGGCTTTGAAATAGGCAATTGTATCCTCATCGAGCCGGATCGTGACGGGCTTCTTAAGCCGCTTCGCGTAGGGGTTCCGACGCCCCTTCGAAAAGTCGTAGTCCTTCCTCATGGTTCACCTCGGTCCTGGCAGGTCTGCTGCTCGGGACGGCTGGCCTTCCAGGCGGAGCTCAGACGGATCGTGTCGCGGCGGGCCCGGTAGCCGTGGACCACCACCAGTTGCCGAGCGGAACTGCCGAGTCCCAGGAGGATGAAGCGGTCCTCGTCATCGGAATGGTCTGGATGATCAATAACCGGGCCTGCTCGTCCTCGAACGCCGTCTTGGCCTCTTCGAAGCTGACCCGGTGCTTGCGAAGGTTGTCTGCCGCCTTGGCGGCATTCCAGGTGAAGCGAGGCCAGCCATCTCTTAATGTACGCATACTGTACGTACACGGTAAGACCAGCTCGAGGCTCCCTGAGTGCGGGATGGCACAGAGTTCTGGTCAAGAAGCGCGCAGCCCCGCGGTGCCCGGCACACCCGACCTCAGCGCCGCTCCTGCTCGCCCGATTCCGGCATCGGGAATTCACCAGTGAACTCGGCGGTCGCCGGCACCGGTACCGGGGTCGGCACCTGTTCTGGAGCCAGCCGCAACAGCGCGGAGGTCAGCGGCAGAGTGACGAGGACGAGTATCCCCGAAAGCACAAAGGGCAGGCCCACCCCGGCATGATCCATCAGGAAGCCCGCCCCGATCGGGAAGGCGACTCGCGAGACTCCACCGAAGGTGTGCTGCACACCCATGTAGAGCCCCCGCTCATTCGACGGCACCACGCGAGACAATAGTCCGGTGACGCAGGGGAAGAGAAAGGCCGTACCGATCGGCATCAGGGTGAAGGCGATGCCGAGCGCGAGATAGTTGGGCGCCAGGCCGGTACCCGCGAGACCGAGGGCGAGGAGCACGACGCCGAGGCGGGCCAGCCGCGCTTCGCCGAGCCGGGTGACCATCCGGCCGAGAATGAGGGATCGGACGATCACCCCCATGCCGCCGAGGTACATCACGAAGTAGCCGATGTTCTGCTCGGTGACGCCGAAACGGTTGGACAACAGCAGCGGAGCCGTCTGGATGGTGCCATAGAAGGCGCCGATGGCGACCGTGTACAGCCAGATCAGTCGGGAGGCCGGCTCGCGCCAGTGCGTGACCACCCGCTGGATGGCCGCCCGACTGGTCGTGGAGGAGGGCACCCGCGCATTCGCGCTGTAGCGCAGCTCGTGGGACTCGCGCAGGAAGCGCGAGGCGAATCCGGCGACGAGCAGGGAGAGAGCGGCAGAAGCCAGACCGGGTGCGCGATTGCCGCCCAGGCTGATCATCGCCGAACCAAACGCCGGACCGACCACGGCGCCGAGGCTGGTCACCACCGAGAGCCAGCCGAGGCTCTTGGTGCGCTCGCTGGGGATGGAGGCATCAGCGACGTAGGCCTGCACGACACCAATGGTGCCGCCGCCAGCACCCTGCAGCAGCCGCGCCAGGAGCAGCGCGACGATCGAGCCGGCATAGGCGAAGAGGACATAGGACCCACCGGTCAGCAGCAGGCCCGCCAGGATGGCGGGGCGCCGGCCATAGCGATCAGAGAAGCGACCCCACACCGGCGCCACCACCAGCTGGGCCACCGAGAAGGCCGAGATCAGAATGCCCACGACCAGGCCGCTCGCGCCAAACGCCTCGGCGTAGAACGGAAGCAGTGGGATGATCATGGTGAGCCCCACCATGTCCACGAATGCCGTGACGAACAGGACGAGCAGGCGCGCCATATCGTACTGTCTCTCCCGTTGCGAAGGCGAATCTGCCTAGACGCGGCTGTCGAGCTCGGCGGCTCGGCGAAGGTCTGGGTGAGCGACCAGTTTGTGCGTGAGCCGGACTACCAGCCGCGGAGCCGTGGAGCCGCCGAGCCCCCTGCCGCCGAGCCGGCGCTCAGCCACTTCGCCGCCACCCGCCGGGCCGTCGCGACCGGATCTCCGGTCGGGCGCGTGGGAAACGATTGCGTCTCACGGGACCACGCCTGCTCCCAGTCACACGACGCCGTGGCGAAGGGGGCGCGATCGAACGGGGTGCCATCCTCGAGGGCCGCGTTCAGCCGGGTAAAGAAGTGCCGCCACCGGGGCAGGAAGTATGACGAAAACATTCCCGCCCACTCCTTGTAGGCGTAGAGGTTCAGGTCGTCGTTCTCCCCCTCCGTGCACTTGGTGCCCCACAGGGTGATGAGGTTCCGGGCGTTCCACTCGTACAGCCGCCGCTCGGCATCGTTGGTGCCCCACCGCGTCGCATCACCGATCCAGCGCCCCAGCAGGAACTCTGGCCGCGTCGCGGTCAGCGTCTCCAGATCCACCAGTAGCGACTCCACCCGTGCTTCCGCCGCGAGCAGGGCGGTTCGATCCCGACGGTCATAGGCCGCTTCAACCTGGCGGACCAGCGGCAGGCCCCGCTGTCCCAGCGCCTGCCGGGTGAGGTTGACCACGTCGTAGCGATAGGCATCGTTGCCCCCAAGCACGGGTGCCGCGGCCAGGAGTGAGTCGAGCGCCTGTACCAGGAGTGAATCGGGGTAGGGTGAGGTCGGTTCGCTCCGATAGTGACGACCGGCGACGTAAAACTGGGGACGCTCGGCGAGAAAATTCCCGGTCTGCGCCGCGGACCGGAACGCGGTGGCGAGCAGCAGTTGCCAGGCGCTCCAGGCGGAGGGGTTGAAGCGCCCGTAGCGGCGGGCAACATAGTCCCGCGTCCACGGGGTGATGGCAGGAACCTGACTCCGCCACACCTGATCCATGACGAAGTCGGGCACGATCGGATTCGTGCCGAGCCCTTCCATCGTCATCCCGAGGCCTTCCAGGCGTCCATGTGCAGGACTCTGGATCGCGGTATCGAGGTTGGCGGCGATGCGCGGCAAATCGCCGTTCAGGCTGACCTTCCCACCGAAGTTGTAGAGCACATTCCAGATCCACGGCTTGCCGTAGAAGCCCTCGCGCGCCTTCCAGCCCGGCGCACGGTCGCCCCAGAGATCGAGGACCAGCATGTGATCATCGGGCACGGCGCCGAGCAGCGCCTGCGCCTGGGGATGCTGCCAGAACTTGGCGCCGTACACCAGGAACCACGCCTGGATCACCCAGGTGGCATCGGGGTCGGCCGACTGCATGGCGCTGTAGATGGCGCGCCCCATCCCGGCGAGGAAGGTGGAGTCGTTGGATGGCGGGTTGATCTCGTTGAACGGATCGGCGGCGTACAGATGATCGGTCCCGAACAGCTCAGTCTGCCGCTCGATAAACCGCCGGCCCATCTGCTGGAAGAGTGAATCCTGCGGATCGAGGAACCAGGTCCCGGAGAATCCTGCTGACCAGTCACCGGTCTGATGAATCGTCGCCTTGGGGTACAGCTCGGTGATCGCTTTGGGCACGTGGCCGGTGAAGCCCTGCAGCACCGGCGTCATCCCGAGCGAGCGCTCCCGCTCGAGGATCTGGCGCTCCAGCACGATGTGGCTGTCGATCCAGCTGTCGGGGAGGGGGCCACCCAAGCCGTCGATATTCGCCATCCAGCCCCAGGGGAGGTAGGCGGGGCCCACCAGGAAGTCGGCGATCTGTGATGCACTGAAGCCGAAGTCCCGCAGTACCAGTCGCCACACCCCCTCCTGCCCGGTGACGGCGAGCGGGGTGTTGATCCCCTTGAGCGCCATCCAGTCGATCATCGACTGCCAGTCATCCCAGTCCCACCACGCCATCGAGTAGGAGAAGGTGCAGTAGTTGAAGAAGTAGCGGACCCGGTAGGGGGTGGTGCGTCGCACCCTGGCGGGGACGACCGGAAGCGGCGTGGGCAGAGCGATCGGCGTGAGCGGCAGGGAGGCATTCCGACCGGCCACCTGTTCCAGGTACCAGTTGAGGGCCGACGCGATCGCGACCCCTGACGACCCGCGCAGGATCACCCGGCCCCGGCGGCTCTCGACCTCGAACACCTCGTGTCCCGCACTGTCGGGGAGGGCGGCGACATCGAACCGGGAGGCACTCCGGGGGACGACCCGGGCGACGAGCGCCCTGGCCGCGGCCAGGTCCACCTGATCCGTAGTCCGGGGGTGGCTTTGCGCCGCCACGACCCCGGCCAGACTCAGCATATAAAGGAGCATGGGGCACATCATACTCAGCCCCCGGCGACGCGTCGAGCCGGAGGGCCCTTCTCGTCTGGCCGGCCGTCCCGTAAACTTCGATAGTCGGCCCTCCCGTTCCACCTGCACCCCTGCTGCCCGGAGTCCGGACGTGTGCTTCTGTACGGTCCCTGCCGTTGTCTGACCCGCTGACCCGGCTGGCGTCGGCGCTGGCCGACCGCTATCGGATCGAGCGCGAGTTGGGCGTCGGTGGTATGGCCACGGTGTATCTGGCCGAAGACCTCAAGCATCAGCGCAACGTCGCCATCAAGGTGCTGCGGCCCGAACTGGCCGCCGTGCTCGGCCCGGAGCGCTTCCTGCGGGAGATCCGGCTGACGGCAAGTCTCGATCACCCGCACATTCTGCCCCTGCTCGATTCCGGGGCCGCGGGTAACACGCTCTTTTATGTGATGCCGTTCGTGGAGGGGGAGACGCTGCGGGCCCGGCTGGGTCGGGAACATCAGCTTCCCCTCGCCGCGACCCTGACCATTGCCCGCGAAGTCGCCGATGCCCTGGGCTATGCGCACGCCCACGGGATCATCCACCGGGACATCAAGCCCGAGAATATCCTGCTTGCGGCGGGGCATGCCCGGGTCGCCGATTTCGGCATCGCCCGCGCCGTGACGACCGGCGGGGACGGCAGGCTGACCGAAGCAGGTCTGGCCATCGGGACGCCGGACTACATGAGTCCGGAACAGGCCCTCGGGGAATCAGCCCTCGATGGGCGCAGCGACCTCTATGCGCTGGGCTGCGTCCTGTACGAAATGCTGACGGGCGTTCCCCCCTTCTCGGGTCCGGGAGGGCTGCAGGGCGCCTTGGTGCGACGCCTCAGGGATGCACCGACGTCGGTCCGCGAGACCCGGCCCGAGGTTCCACCCCACCTGGACCAGCTGGTGCTCAGGCTTCTGGCCCCCGATGTGGCGGACCGGTTTCCCAGTGCTGAATCCCTGACCGGTGCACTGACGGTGGTGGTCGACGCCAACGGGAAGCGAGGGACTGCGACGCACGGTGCCGGCCGATCCCGGATCGCTCCGTTCGGTGGCGGTCCTGCCATTCGTCAACATGTCCCCCGATGCGGAGAACGAGTACTTCAGCGATGGCATCACCGAGGAGCTGATCTCGGTGCTGACGCGGTCAGCCGGATTGCGGGTCGCGGCCCGGAGTTCCACCTTCGCCTGGAAGGGGCGGAGCGAGGACGTGCGGCTCGTGGGGCGGGCGCTCAACGTGGACACGGTCCTGTCGGGCAGCGTGCGGAAGGCGGGGACCCGGATCCGACTGGCGGCCCAGCTCACGATGGTGGCGGACGGGTTTCTGGTCTGGGCCGACAGTTACGACCGTGAGCTGCGCGATGTGTTCGCCCTCCAGGATGAACTCTCCGGCGCCATCGCCCGCGCCCTCGAGGTCAAGCTGGCGGCCGGGGCCAGCCGATCGGTGCGCCGTCCCGCGACGGACAATGTCGACGCCTACACGCACTACCTTCGGGGACGGTTCCACTGGGGGCGACGCACCGAGATGGACCTCGACCGCGGGCTGGAAGAATTCCACGAGGCGCTGGCACTCGATCCCCGCTACGCGCTGGCCGAGATCGGGGTGGCCGATTCGCATAACATCCAGGGCTTCTATGCCTGGCGGCACCCGCGGGCGGCGTTCCCGCTGGCCCTGTCGGCCGCGAACCGGGCACTCGCCCTCGATGACTCTCTCGCCGCTGCCTACTGCTCGCGGGCGTATGTCCGACTGTACCATGGATGGGACTGGGAGGCCGCCGAAACCGATTTTCGCCGGGCCGAGTCGCTCGCACCCGGCTACGCCACCGCCTCACACCAGTATGGCAACCTGCTCGTGACGCAGGGACGCTTCGCCGAGGCCCACGCCGCGATGCGGCGGGCGATCGCCAGCGAGCCCCACGCCCTGATCACCAATGCCTGCCTTGGCTGGTCGGAGTACTATGCGGGGCGGTGGGAGTCGGCGATCGCGCACCACCGGGCAGCGTTGCAGCTCGATCCTTCCTTCATGCTCACGCATCTTTGGCTGGGGCAGGCGCTGATCATGATGCAGGACTTCAGCGATGCGATTCGGGAATTCGAGACCGCCATCCAGCTCTCGGGCCACAGCGCCATCATCCTGGCCGCGCTGGCCCGGGCCCATGTGCTGGCTGGTCACCAGCTGGAGGCGAACCGCCTGCTGGCCGAGCTGGATGCACTCGCCACCCGGCGATTCGTGCCGCAGTACGATATCGCCGCGGTCTTTGCCGCCGCGGGGGCCACCGACGCGGCCTTCCACCGGCTGGAGCGCGCGCTCGCCGACCGGGAACATGCCCTGGTCTTTCTCGCCGTGGATCCCGCCCTGCAGGGGCTCCGGTCCGATGCCCGATTCGCCGCCCTGGCCGGGGAGATCGGGCTCCCATGAAGGACGCCCTCACCCGGCTGGCTTCCGCGCTGGCTGACCGGTACCGGGTCGAGCGCGAGCTGGGGCATGGGGGGATGGCGACGGTCTACCTGGCGCACGACCTCAAGCATGATCGCAAGGTGGCGATCAAGGTCCTCAAGCCGGCGCTGGCGGAAGCGATGGGGGTCGAGCGGTTCCTGCGCGAGATCAAGACCATCGCCAACCTGCAGCATCCGCACATCCTGCCGTTGTTTGATTCTGGGGAAGTGATGGTCGAGGGTCGAGGGTCGAGGGGCAGCGGGGCAACCCTCGACCCTCGACCCTTGACCGCTCTCTACTATGTCATGCCCTTCGTCGAGGGCGAGACCCTCCGCGCCCGCATCGACCGCGAATCCCAGCTTCCGATAGGTGATGTCACCCGGATCGCCGCGCAGGTCGCCGGCGCGCTGCACTATGCCCATCGCCATGGCGTAGTCCATCGCGACATCAAACCAGACAATATCCTGCTGCTGGAGGGGGAAGCGCTGCTGGCCGATTTCGGCATCGCCCTCGCCATGACCGAAGCCGATCGCGGCCGACTGACGGGCCAGGGCATGTCCCTCGGTACCCCGCAGTACATGAGCCCGGAGCAGGCCGCTGGCGACCGCGAGGTCGATCCCCGCACCGACATCTATTCCCTCGGCGCGGTGACCTACGAGATGCTGACGGGGGAGGCCTCCGTCACCGGGCCCAATGCCCGTGCCATCATTGCCAAGGTCATGACCATCCAGCCCACCGCGCCTCGGGTGCTGCGGGAGAGTACGCCGCCCGCCCTCGAGGAGGCCGTGATGCGGGCACTCGCCAAGGCGCCGGTCGATCGATTCGAGACCGCACGGGAGTTTGCCGAAGCGCTGACCGGTCACGCCCTGACCCCGACCCCCGCAGCACCCCTGCCGCGGCTGATCCCCTCGACGGTCCCGTCCTCCCGTCTCTTCCGCCGGCCGTGGCTGCTGGCCACGGTGGCCGTGGTGGCGGTCGCGGTCGCCCTCCTCCTCTGGCGCCGGGCCGCGGGCACCGACGTCGCGTCCTCCGTGGCGGTGCTGCCCTTTGTCGACCTGAGTCCCGACAAGACCAACGCCTACCTGGGCGACGGGATCTCCGAGACCCTGATCAACGCCCTGGCCAATGTGCCCGGTTTGAGCGTTGCGGCCCGCACCTCAGCCTTCTCCTTCCGGGACAAGGCCGGGGATGTCCGGGAGATTGGCCGTCAGCTTGGTGTCGCCACCGTGCTTGAAGGCAGCGTCCAGCGCGCCGGTGACTACCTGCGGGTGACGGCCCAGCTGATCAAGACCGCCGACGGCCTGCACCTCTGGTCCGAAAGTTTTGATCGGGGAGCGAGCGACATCTTCGCAGTCCAGGATGAAGTCGCCAAAGCGGTCGTCAATGCCCTGCAGCTCCGACTGGTGACCACCTCGGACTCGACCAGCACCCTCGGCGGCACGCGCAGTCCGGAGGCCTACGATGCCTACCTGCTGGGCCGCTACCACTGGAACCGGCGCACCACCGAGGGGATGATCGACGCCACCGTGGCCTTCAAGCGTGCGCTGGCACTCGACTCGAATTACGCCCAGGCCTGGAGCGGCCTGGCCGATACCTACGTGCTGTCGATTCCGGAGGAGTACGATGTGCCCGGGATCAATCGGGACTCCACCCTGCAGCGGGCGGAAGTGGCCGCCCGCCGGGCGATCGCGCTGGAGCCGCGCCTGGGCGAAGCGTATGCGTCCCTGGGTGAAATCGTGGAGTACCACGGGAAGCGGGCCGAGGCCCGTGATGCCTTCCGTCGGGCCATCGCGCTGGCGCCGAAGTACGCGACCGGGCATCAGTGGTATTCCTACTTCCTCGCCGCGGGCAACCAGTGGGACGACGCAATCCGGGAAATGGAGATCGCCCATCGGCTGGATCCCCTCTCCCACGTCATCACCCTGTCGCTGGCAATTTTCTATGACGGGGCCGATCGGTTTGCCGACGCGACTCCGTTGTACGAACAGGGGCTCGCCCAGTCCCCGGAAGCCTACTATGCCTGGTCCGGAATGGTGGGTCACGAACTCGCCCTGGGGAATATCGATGCCGCGGTGACCGCCCTGGACAAGTCTCATGGCTGGCCGCACATGGATACCTCGTCGACCCGGATCGTGCGAGGGCTGCGAGATCCCGCCGCTCGGGCAGCGACGATCGACGCGCTGGCCCGGGCGCCAGATCCTGAGCTTGCCATTCCCTTCTTCCGCTGGCTTCGCGGCGACGAGGCCACGCTGCAGATGCTCGAAGCGGCAGCGGCATCGGGCCACCGCACCAACGGAACGTTAGGCATGTACGTCTTTCTTGGTCCGAAACTGCGAATCGATCCACGATTACTCGCGATCCTTCCCCGGATGGGGCTCCCGGCGCAGGACTCGGACGCCAGGCAACCGTGACCCCAGTGGGTTCCGGGACCCGCCCGCCAACGGCCCCGGCGATCGGCCCTGCTAGTTTTCTGCTGAGGCACCACAAGGGAGCGTCCATGGGTTACCGCCGATTCGATGACACCGAAGGCCAGGAGTGGGAGGTGCGCGACATTTCCCGCTCCGCCTGGGAACTCCACCCGGTGCAGGGGAATCCGGGCAAGATCGTGTACCTCCCGCCACCCAGCTACGAAGCTGATCCGTTCGAGTTGAGCGTGGAAGAGTTGCAACGACTGCTGGGGAACCCCGGTCCCTCACGCGCTCGCCCAACCAGGAACCCGTTCAAGGATTGAGCTGGGCCCGGATACTGATCCGGGCCGCCCATGCCATCCATCCCCGACAACCTGACCGCCGCACTGGCCGATCGCTACCGCCTCGAGCGTGAACTCGGGGGCGGCGGCATGTCGCGCGTCTATCTCGCGGACGAGATCGCCCTCGGCCGTCGGGTGGTGATCAAGGTGATCGCCCCCGAGCTGGCCCAGGGATTGAGCGCCGAACGGTTCGAGCGTGAGGTCAAGCTTGCGGCGCGGCTGCAGCAGGCCAACATCGTGCCGGTGCTGAGTGCGGGCGAGGCCGCGGGACTGCCCTACTACGTGATGCCCTTTGTCGACGGCGAGTCGTTGCGCGCCCGACTGAGAGGCCCCGGAGTTCCGTCGACCGAAGCCGTCAGCCTGCTGCGCGATGTCGCCCGGGCGCTCGCCTACGCCCACGCCCAGGGAGTGGTCCATCGCGACATCAAGCCGGAAAACATTCTGCTCTCCGGCGGCGCCGCGGTGGTCACCGATTTCGGTATCGCGAAAGCGATCTCCGCGTCCCGGACGCAGGAGACCGCTGGTAACGACGCCACGCTGACCCAGGCAGGGAGTTCCATCGGCACGCCGGCGTACATGGCGCCGGAACAGGCGATCGGCGCTCCGGTTGATCACCGCGCCGACCTCTACGCCTGGGGCGTGGTCGCGTACGAGATGCTGGCGGGAACGCACCCCTTCGGGGGACGGATCGGGACTCAGCAGCTCATCGCCGCCCATATCGCCGAGGCGCCGGCGCCGCTCTCGGTGAAGGTGCCCGCGCTTCCACGCTCGGTCGCCGACCTGGTGATGCAGTGCCTCGAGAAGGATCCGGCCCGCCGACCCGCGACCGCCGAGTTTCTCGTCACCGGTCTGAGCTCGGTCACCACACCCCTCTCCGGCGAGTTCGTCGCCGCGAGCTCCCGGAAACGGGGGTGGGTGATTGCTGGCGGTGTCGCACTGCTTGGGCTCGCCGCTGTGGCCTACCTGTGGAAGGGAAGGGCGGCGACGTCGGCCGCCGAGCAGGACCGTCGGGTCATTGCGGTCCTGCCATTCCGCAATCTCTCGAGCGACACCGCGCAGCAGTATTTCTCCGACGGCATGACCGAAGAGATCACCTCGCAGCTCGGCAAGGTGGCGGCACTCAAGGTGCTCGGCCGGTCGGCCACCGCCCCCTACGAGGCCGCGACCGATCGCCTGCAACGGATGGGGCGGGAACTCGGCGTCGGCAGTGTGGTCGACGGCAGCGTGCGTCTCGCCGGCAACCGGGTCCGGATCAATGTCGCGCTCACCGATGTGGTGACCGGTCAGTCGCTCTGGTCGGAGCAATATGACCGGACCGTGGCCGATCTTTTCGCCCTGCAGGACGATGTGGCCCATAAGGTCGCTACGGCGCTCCAGACACAGCTGACCGATGCCGAGGCGAACCGGCTGGCCCGCCCGCCCACCAGTGACATCGTCGCCTATCAGATTTACCTGCGCGCCCGCGCCCTGCATCCACAGGCGCGGGCAGCCAACTATGCTCAGGCCGACCTGCTGCGCCAGGCCATTCAGCGTGACTCCACCTTCGCGCTGGCGTATGCGCACCTCGGCCGCAACTACCTGTTCCGCGCCGTTGGTGGAGAGCCGGTATGGATGGACTCGGCATTCGTCGCGGCCCGGCGGGCGATCGCACTGGATTCCACCCTCGCCGATGGCTACTTCGCGCTCGGCGATCTCCTGTCGACCCAGTCGAAACTGTCCCCGGCGCGGAACGCCTACCTCAAGGCACTGCAGCTCTCGCCCAGTCACGGTGGGGCCATGGCCGATCTGGCCAATGTGTACCTGGCCGAGGGTCGGTACGACGAGGCACTGGACTGGTCGGTTCGGTCGGGCCAGATCGATCCCAATCATGTGCACGTGCCGTATCACGTCGGGGTGGCGCTGCTCCTGCTGGGTGATGACTCGGTCACCTCCCGGTATCTCCTTGCGGCTGAGCAGCGAATGCCAACCGAGCCGCGCGTACAGGCGTTACTCGCCTGGCTCGACCTGCGGCGGGGTGATACCACGGCTGCCCTCGATCGTCTCCGGCGGGTCGCACGGAACAATCCCGACGACACCGAAGTGGAGCGGAACCTGGCCGAGGGCGCGGCGGTGGCCGGCGCCAGCGACGCGGAGGCGCTCCTCAAGCCGATCGTGGAGGCCGATCCCAACGGGCCGTCACAATATTCAGCCGCGAGCCTGCGCTCGCTCTATGCCCTGATGCTCTTCCGTCGCGGGGATACCACCCGGGCCCGGGCGCTCTGGAACGAATCCACGCGCTACACGGAAGAAAAACTCCGGAAGGGGGCCGAGGGTTCGTACGATCCGCTGGAACTTGCAGCGGTCGTGGCGATGGAAGGCAGGACCTCCGAGGCGTTGGATCTGCTCGACCGGGCCAACCAGGCGGGCTATCACGATCCGGCGCAGATGAAGATCGATCCCTCGTTTGCGAACCTGCGACAGGAGCCGCGCTACCGCGCCCTCCTCGCCCGCATGGAACGGGATCTGGCGGCGATGCGGAGCCACGCGGCGGCGGCGCATCCTGAACTCTTTGTCGCCGGAAAGCGGTAGCGGGGAAGATGCGTGCCGCCGTCGCTCTCCTGCTGACGCTCGCCTGCGCATCCCCTCTCGCTGGGCAGGCACTCCGCACTCGCGTGATCGTCCTCGGCAGCGGCACACCGATTCCGGTGCCCGAGCGCGCCGGCCCCGCTATCGCGGTCGTAGTCGACAGCACCGCCTACCTGTTCGATGCCGGCGCCGGCGTGGTCCGCCGCGCCATGGCGGCGAAGCGCAATGGGGTCACCGCGCTGGATGCGCCTCGGCTCGGCATCGTCTTCCTGACCCATCTGCATTCTGATCACACGATGGGTCTGAACGACGTGCTCTTCACCCCGTGGATCGAGGGACGCAAGACACCGCTGGAGGTCTATGGCCCACCGGGCACGCAGCGACTGGTCGACGGCATCCTCGACGGCAACACCATCGATATAGAGGAGCGGCTGGGCAGTGCAGGAGGGCCGGCGCCGAACGGATGGAAAGCCAACGTGCATGAGATCGCCGAAGGGACGGTGTATACCGATTCGCTGATCAGCGTGCGCGCCTTCGCCGTGCCGCACAGCAAACTGGCGCACGCCTTTGGCTATCGCATCACCACGCCCGACCGCGACCATCGTGATCAGCGGCGACGCCCGGGCCAATCCCGCGATTGCGCGGGAATGTCACGGCTGCGACATCCTGGTGCACGAGGTCTACTCCGACTCCGGCTTCACCACCATTCCGCCGGCCCGCCAGCCCTATCACGCCCAGGCGCACACCTCCGCGACACAACTCGGTGACATCGCCACCGCGGCCCATCCCGGCCTGCTGGTGCTGGTCCACCAGCTCTACTTCGGCGCCAGCGATTCAACGCTGGTCGCCGAGGTGCGCAGCCGCTTCAGCGGCCGGGTAGTCTCGGCCAAAGACCTGGACAGCTTCTAGTCAGGGCGGCGCTGCTGCGGGAATCGAGTCCAGCAGCGCGAGGGCGACGCCGTTGGTCCACCCAAAGCCGTCCTGTGTCGGGTACTCACCACCTCCGGCGCGACGGGTCAGGTCCACGACATCGTACTTCTCGAGCATCCGACCGGTTGCCTCATAGGTGCGCCGGTTGAGCGCCAGCCAGCGGCTCCGGGCTGAGTCGGCGGCAGCCGTGCGACCGTAGCGTCGCAACGCTTCGATCGTCATCCACTGCAGCGGTGGCCAGCCATTCGGGGCATCCCACTGCTGCCCGGAGGCGATCAGAGTCGTGACAAAGCCACCGGGCCTCAGGAAGTCACGCGCCAGGCGGTCGGCCACCGTCGCGCCCTGCGTCGGGGTGGCGAGACCGAAATAGAGCGGGACTGCCGCAGCGAGCGTCGGCCGATCAGTCACCCGCTCACCGCTGCGCCAGCGTACGTCGTAGAAGAATCCGGCCGCCGAATCGTAGGCCACGGCGAGCAGGCTGCGCCGTCGGGCATCGGCCCGATGCAGCATCCTGGCGGCGAAGGCACTATCGCCCGCCTGACCCCGAAATCGCCGCAGCGCCGCAATCGTCAGCTCCGCGTGGTACAGGAGGCTGTTGAGGTCGACCGGAATCAGGTCGGTCGTCTCCAGCGTCCGGAGGTCGGTCGGGTCGCGCAGCCAGCGGCTGGAAAAATCCCACCCGCTCTCGGCCGTTGCCCGGATGTTTCGGTAGAGCGCCGAGCGCTGCGCCTCCGGGAGCGTGGCGCCGAGCGCATCATCTTCCCGCCACGATTCCGGTCGCGGATCAGTGCGGTCGTCCCAGTAGCGATTGAGCAGCGAGCCATCCGCCAGCCGTACGACTCTCCGATGTGCCGCTCCCGGTGCGAGCGCTTCCGCGCCCTCCATCCAGAAGGCGTGCTCCCGCTCCATGGCGTCCAGGTACCGCAGCGCGTGCGTGGTATCGGTGACGGTGGCATAGAGCCCGACCATCGCGGCGAAGAACGGCGGCTGACTGCGGCTCAGGTAGTAGCTGCGATTGCCGTTGGGGACGTGCCCGTAGCGCTCAATGAGCCAGGCAAAGTTGTCCAGCATGTGGGCGACGAGATCGGGGTGCCCACTCCGTACCAGCCCAAGCATGGTGAAGTAGGAATCCCAGTAGTAGACCTCCCGAAAACGTCCGCCGGGGACCACGTACGCCTCGGGCAGCGGGAGCAGGGAGGAGCGGAGTGCGGTGGTATCGGCAGGCGGACCGCGGGTGAGGATCGGCCACAGCGCCAGGATGTGGGCTTCCATCGTCTGAGTGGGATCGGTCACGAATCCTGACGCCGCCGTGTCAGGGAGGTCGAAACGCTGCTCCACAAAGGCGCGCAGATCGAATCCGGGGGCATTCCGCTGCCGGATGTACTCCGAGGCGATCGTCGCCGGGGCCGACCTCGGCCGGGCATCGACGAAGGTTTTCGAGTCGGCGAAGATCCGGCCGCGCTGGACTGCGGCGAACAGCGGGCCGAGATCGCGATCGGGTGTGTAGGTCGCAACGGCCGCTGGCGGTGCGGCGGGGGCGGCGGGGGGAGCGGTGTGGCAGCCGGAGGCGAACCCGACGACCGCGGCCACCCCCAGGAGGAACGCCGCCCGGCGGAGCGCGGGAGCAGGCATACGCGCAAGATGGGCCCGCCGGGGGCACATCGCCACCGGCGCGACTCTCGTCCTCGCTGGCGGGTACGGGGCGGCGGATGCAACTTGCACCCCGTACAGGAGTCCCCCATTCCTGAGCGCCGGCAGGTTTCCACGAACCAGACCCCTCTCCCGGGCTTGATGGCACCCCGGTGACCACACCGCTCGAGCGGCTCACCACCGCGCTGGCCGGGCGCTATCGACTCGATCGCGAGATCGGTTCGGGAGGCATGGCGCGCGTCTTCCTGGCGGCCGATCTCAAGCATGACCGTCAGGTGGCCATCAAGGTGCTCAAGTCGGAGTTCGGCGCCATGCTCGGTGCCGAGCGGTTCCTGAGCGAGATCAAGGTCACGGCCAAGCTGCAGCATCCGAACCTGCTGCCGCTGTTCGATTCGGGCGAAGCCGAGGGGCGGTTGTTCTACGTCATGCCGTATGTGGAGGGGGAAACCCTCCGGCAGCGGCTGGAGCGGGAAGGACACCTGTCCGTCGAGGAGACCGTTCGTCTGGTCGGGCTGATGGCCGGCGCGCTGGATTTTGCCCATGCGCGCGGAGTGGTGCATCGCGATCTCAAACCCGAGAATATCCTGCTGCAGGCGGGGCAGCCGGTCATTGCCGATTTCGGGATCGCGCTGGCGGTGCGCAATGCCGGTGGCCGGCGTATCACCCAGTCGGGATTTACGCTGGGGACGCCGGAGTACATGAGTCCGGAGCAGGCCGCTGGGGACCAGGCGGTCAACGCCCGCAGTGATCAATACACGCTCGCGGTGCTCGCGTATGAAATGCTCGTGGGGAGCCCACCCCACACCGGGCCCACCGCGCCGGTGGTCATCTCCCGGCTGATGACCGAGCCCCCACGCAGCGTCCGCACCATGCTGCCGGCCATACCCGCCAGCCTGGACGCCGCCCTGCTGCACGCCCTGGCCAAGGCGCCCGAGGATCGGTTCCGCGACTGCACCACCTTTGCCCTCGCGTTGGCGCCCCGCTCGCGGGACTCGCGCAGCGCGGTGGCCGTTCGAAGCGCCCGACGCTGGTCGGTGATCGGCGCCGTGGCGGTGCTGGCCGCGCTGGCGAGCGCCGCCGGCTTCTGGTGGAGTCAGCAGCGAGCCCGGGCGCTGACCGAGTTGCCGAAGGTCGAGCGGCTCGCCGCGGCGGGCGACTATCCCAGGGCGTTCGCACTCGCCAACCGACTGGGGAGGTACCTGCGGGGCGACTCCACCTTTGCGGCGCTGCTGGACCAGATCAGCGATGATCTCTCGGTGCGCTCCGAGCCGTCGGGAGCGCAGGTCTACCTCGCGGCGTTCAGTGACAGTACCCAGGCCGATTCCGCCGACGGCGTCCTCATCGGCAGGACCCCACTCGCCCACTACCGTGTCGCCCTGAACGACTACCGGCTGACACTGCGCGCCGCCGGCTATGACTCCGGTCCGTCGCATCGTGTCCCGCTTCAGCGGAGCCGGGGAAGGGGCGAACGCACAGGACCGGAATATTGCCGTGGACCTGCAGCTCCCGGTGAGCGGCGCGGTACCCGAGGGGATGGAGGCCATCCCCGGTGGCCGCACCGAGATTCTCGGTCACGACGTCGGGCGGGGCGAGACGGCGGAGCTGGCGCCGTTTGCCCTCGATCGTTTCGAGGTATCCAACGCCAGGTATGCCGAGTTTGTGCAGGCGGGCGGCTACGGGAACAGCTCGCTGTGGCCGACCGGCACCGCGCCGAAGCTGGCTCGGCTGGTGGATCGGACCGGCCTGCCGGGGCCGCGGGAGTGGAGCGGCGGTGCGCCGCCTGCCGGCCGCGCCCGCTACCCGGTGACGGGTGTGTCGTGGTACGAGGCCGCCGCCTACTGTGCCTGGCGCGGGAGTCGGCTCCCGACGCTCTTCGAGTGGGAGAAGGCCTCGCGCAATGGGCGGGTGTCCAAGCGGGGAGTGCTGATGCCGTGGGGCGCCGCCTACGCCCGCGCGATGGACCGGCCCCGCGCCAATTTCTCCGGCACCGGACCGGCTCCGGTGGACAGTTTTCCGTTCGCGATCAGTCCGTTCGGCGTCTACAACATGGCGGGCAACGTGAAGGAGTGGCTGGCCAACCGGGTGGGCGACGGCTGGGGTACGACCGGGGGCTCATGGCAGGACCCGATGTACCTGTACAACCAGGTGGGTCAGGCCACCGATGGCGCGCCGACCATCGGGTTCCGCTGCGCCCGGACGCTCGGCAGCGCTCCCACGGCCGGTGCCGGTCCCCTGTCGACCGGCGTCAAGGTCGAGAGCTATCGGCCGGTCAGTGCGGCGATCTACACGGGGCTCCTGGATCACTACCGCTACGACCGGCACCCGGCCCACCCGCGCGGCCGCACCGTCACCGAAACCCTGGACTGGACCCGCGAGCGCATGTGGATCGATGGCACGGCCGGCGACTCCGTGCTGATCTACCTCTACCTGCCGCGCACCGCCGAACCACCGTTCCAGACGTTGGTCGCCATTCCCAGTTCGATTGCCTTTACCCAGTCGTCGGTCAGTCAGGAGGTCGAGGCCGTCTTCGCCGCCAACATCAAGGCCGGGCGTGCCCTGCTGGCCCCCGTGCTCACCGGGATGATCGAACGACAGAGGCCGGAAATGGTCCGACCCGCACCCGGCTCGGTGGAATTCCGCGATCAGATGGTTTGGCACGCCACCGAGATTCGGCTGGCGATGGATTACGCCTCGACCCGGTCGGATATCGACTCAACGCGGTTCGCCTACGTCGCTGCGAGCTTTGGCGCCGGCTCGCGGGTGGCCTTCGCCGCGGTGGATCCCCGGTTCCGCAGTGTGATCCTGCTGGGCGCCGGGATCGACGAACGACTGCAACCGACCCTGCCCGAAGCGGCCAACTTCAACTTTGCCCCTCACATCCTTGCGCCCAAGCTGGTGATCAATGGCCGGCAGGATGAGGAACATCCCTGGCTCAGCCGCGGTCGGGCGCTGTGGGATCTGTTGCCGGAGCCGAAACAACTGCTGCTGGTTGATGGCGCGGGCCACATCGTCCCGGCCGAGGCTCGGGTCGGTCCGATGAACACCTTTCTTGATCGGACCCTGGGGCCGGTGGCGCCTCGCAGGAGGTAGGTGGGGAGTCACGAGTCTCAAGCTCGTGACTCGCGACGTGTGACGTCTGACCCTCTCGACCCTCCCCCCAATCTCCTCCCACCCCTGTCGCAACTCCGTCCCAGCACGTAAGATGAGCATTCGCAGGCAGTCCCGCATTATCGGCAGATTGGCTGGTCCCGATGTCCTACACCAATTGCTCTTCCTGTGGTCAGAAGGCGCTCAGCGTGGCCAACCGGTGCCCACGCTGCGGGATCGCCTTTGAGGGTCAGTTCCTGAGTCGGACGGTGGCGTCTGAATCGCGCCGCCGAGTGCCGCTGGTCCTGATTCTCGGAGGGGCACTGGCCTTCCTGCTGGGCGCGGCTGAGGTGATCCACCGGCTGGATACACCTACCGTCGCTGTCGTGCCTGCGCCGAAGGCGAGCGCAGTGCCAGTGCCTCCTCCTGCCAGGGCGACCGCTGGACGGGCTCCCAAGGGGTCTCCCGAGCCGCGATCGGCCTCCTCGACTCCCGCCCGGACCGCTTCGCAGGATCCGCCCCGTCCAACACCAGAGGTAGCGCCGGCGGTGGCTGCGCCGCTGCCCGTGGTTGAGAAGGTCAGTCACCCCGATCCCGCTCCCCCCACCGAGTTGGCGCTGTCCGAGGAACCCCGACCGTCCCACTCGGCCCTTCGCACCGAAGGCGATCAGCACCGCTCCGCCAGTACCTGGGTCAATGTCCGGGCGGACCCCAGCACCGAATCCCCCGTCCTCGGCATCCTGCAGCCGGGCGAAGTGGTGGAGGTGGATTCGCTGGCCCAGGGTTGGTACCGGGTCCAGTCCGATCGGCTGCCCGCCGGATATGTCGATCGTCGGTTGCTCGACCCGGGGGCTGAAGCCCCCGCTCGGCCAACAGCCGATCGCTGAAGCGAGATCTTCGATCCGGGGGCTGAAGCCCCCGCTCGGCCAACAGCCCAATCGCCAAGGCGATACCTCGCCCGCCGAGCCGCCGAGCCGTTACTCCCAGCGAAACACCCGCCCCGCCGCTGCTGTGCAGAGCACGAACACCGCCGCCAGGCCGGCGAGGTCGCCCAGGTGCGCCGACCATGCCTCACCCACCCAGATCCCCTGTAACAGCGAGACGGCGTAGGTGATGGGCAGGAACCGCGCGACGGTGTGTAGCGCCGGGGGAAGCGCGTCCAGCGGGACGAAGATGCCGGAGAGACCGATCATCGGATACAGGATCAGCGCCCCGATCGGCTGGGCGAAGCGCGCGGTCGGGACGATGCTCGCGATCACGAAGCCGATCGAAAGAATACTGACCATGCTGATGGTGAGCGCCAGCAGGAATGGCAGGAGCGGCACCGAGGCATCGATCGGGTAGAGCTTCTTGCCCAGCACGATGAGCACCACAGCCGTGACGGCGGTGAGCAGCAGCTTCACCAGCACGTGGGCGGTGAGGATGGTCTGTGGCCGGAGCGGTGTCGCCCGCAGCCGCCGCAGGATGCCCCCTTCGCGATACACCGCGATGATCGTGACCAGCGAGAGGACGGCGCTGATGGCGAGCAGGATCGCGGCCAGTACCGGCACGGCCACCTGCAGCCACCCGGCCGTGGGTGAGGCGGCAGCCTGCGCTCCCTGTGACCGCCCGAACGCCACGAAGGCGAGCCAGGGGAAGACCACGGTTCCGATCGCCCCCATCGGTTCCCGCAGGAAGATCTTGGTTTCCAGCCAGGTCAGGTGCCAGAGGCCTCGCAGCATGTGGTTCCTCAGTCGCGGATGCGGTGGCCGGTCAGCTTCAGGAAGACATCTTCGAGGGTCGGCAGCTCGGTGCGGAACTCGGTGATCCTGATCCGGTGCTCGGACAGGCACTGGATCACCTCGGTCACGAACTCCTCGCCGCGACCGCGCAGCGTGAACCGATCATCGCTGGGCGTCACCTCTACCCCGGGCAACGCGGCGAAGGCGCCCGCCGCACGAGGATCGGCGGTGGCGACCACCACCGACCGTTCCGGGCAATGCCGTGCGACCAGCCGCACCGGCGTGTCGAGGTCAATGATCCGGCCATGCTCGATGATGGCCACCCGATCGCACAGCCGCTCCGCCTCCTCCATCAGGTGGGTGGTGAGGAACACCGTCTTGCCCCGGTCGCGCATGCCGCGCACCAGCTCCCAGATCGCGCGCCGCGACTGCGGATCGAGACCGGTGGTCAATTCATCGAGGAAGACGATCTCGGGGTTATTGATCAGCGCGAGGGCGATGAACAGCCGCTGCTGCTGGCCCCCCGACAGCGTCATGAACCGCGCTTCCCGCTTCTCGGCCAGCCCCAGTTGCTCCAGCAGCCGGTCGCCGTCGGTGGCCGGCTTGCGATAGACCGAGGCCCAGAGGTGGACCGCCTCCCGCACCTTGATCCGCTTCTGGAGCTGGGCCTGCTGCAGCTGGACCCCGATCCGATCCTGCAGCGCGTAGATATCACGAAAGGGATCGAGTCCCAGCACGGTGATGGTGCCGCGCTCCGGCCTGCGGAGCCCCTCGACGCACTCCATCGTGGTGGTCTTACCGGCGCCGTTGGGGCCGATCAGGCCGAAGATCTCCCCGTCCTGTACCTCAAAGGAGACCTCGTCTACGGCGATGGTCTTGCCGTAGGTGCGCCGGATACCGGCCACGCGAATGACAGGTTGGGCTTGAGCAGTCAGAGAGAGCCTGGGAGGTCAAAGGGTGCGGGGAAGGTATCACCGGTCTGGCCCCGGTTCACGCCGAGAAGGCGCGCCAGTGAGAAGATCCAGATGATCGTTGCGTTCTATTCTGTACTGAACATCCATTGTCCCACTCTGCTGGAGGATCCCATGGCACCGAAGAAGAAGGCACTCAAGAGCCTGCCCAAGAAGTCAGTCAGCAGCAAGAAGGCGGCGGTCGTGAAGGGTGGCAAGCGCAAGCTGGCGGCGAACCACAACCAGACCCTGCGGTCCCGCTAACCTCTGCGGTGGATCCAAGCGGCGACCTCGGCAGCACCCGTCGAGGTTTGCCGCTTCCCTCACCCGCTGTTCTCACCCGCCCTTCTCACCCGCTGTTCTCACCCGCTGTTCTCACCCGCCCTTCTCACCCGCTTTTCTCACCCGCCGTTCTCACCCGCCGTCCTCACCCGCCGTTCTCACCCGCTGTTCTCACCCGCCGTTCTCACCCGCTCTTCTCACCCGCCGTTCTCACCCGCCCTTCTCACCCGCCGTTCTCACCCGCTTTTCTCACCCGCCGTTCTCACCCGCTTTTCTCACCCGCTCTTCTCACCCGCCGTTCTCACCCGCTTCTGTCACCACCTCGGTGCATCCGTCGTAGGGCGGGGCGCTGGCCTGCACCAGTTGACCCGACACCGGAGTTCCCATGCCTTTCTCCCGCCGCGACTTCTGCGCGCTCGTTGGCGTTGGTGCCACGCTCCCGTCGTTCCAGCCGGCGCCACGGACCCACGCTCCCCCTCCCCGGTCCGCTTCACCTCGACAACAACGAAAACCCGTACGGTCCTTCACCGGTGGCGCGACGCGCGATGCTCGAGGCGCTGGCTGCGGGCGGCCGATACCCGACGGCCCAGCCACTCATCCGCGCCATTGCCGCGCACAACGGCGTCGCAGAGTCGAATGTGCTGCTGACTGTGGGGGCGACCGAGGGCCTGGGATTATGTGCCCGCACATTCACCAGCCCGACCGCGCCGCTGGTCACCGGGGCACCCTGCCTATGGCGCCATCGCCTCGGCCACCGAAGCGCTGGGGCATGCGGTTGTCACGGTGCCCATTGCGTCGGATGGGTCGCTCGACCTGGAGCAGATGCTGGCGGCGTCCCACGGGGCCGGCCTCCTCTATCTCTGTAATCCCAACAACCCGACCGGTACGCTCATTCCCGGTGGTCCGCTGCGCGATGCCATCGACCGCCTGGCGGTGAGTTCGCCGGAGACCACCGTGGTGGTCGGCGAGGCATACCATGAGTATGTCGAGGCTCCGGCGTACCAGTCGGCGGTGCCGCTCGCCCTGGCCAGCGAACGGGTGGTCGTGAATCGCACCTTCAGCAAGCTCTACGCGCTGGCCGGCCTCCGACTCGGCTACCTGATCGGGCAGGAAGCGACCCTGCGTCGCCTGGCGGTGGGACGGGTGCCCATCGGGGCGAACGGGCCCGCGATCGCCGCCGGAGTGGCGGTCCTCGCCGATCAGGCCGAACGCGAGCGCCAGCGGCGCCTGAACACCAGCGGTCGGACCCAGGCGGAGCAGTTTCTGCGCGCCCATGGGCGACGATTCTACCCGGCGCATGCCAACTACCTGTTCATCGAGATCAACCGGGAGGTGGTGCCGTTCCGGGCGGCCTGCGCAGCGAACGGTCTGCAGATCGGACGGTACTATGCTCCGGCTTCGACCTGGGCCCGGCTCACCATCGGGACGCCGGAGGAGATGCGGGCGGCGCTCCCGATCTTCGAAGGGGTCCTGGCGCAGCCGTGAAGCCACCCCGAGTGAGAATCCCAGCTCTTGCCTTGCGTCTTCAGGAGGGAGCGAACAGTCTTTCTCTATCCATCCACTCCGGAGAGTCCCATGGCACCGAAGAAGAAGGCGCTCAAGAGCCTGCCCAAGAAGTCGGTCAGCAGCAAGAAGGCGGGAGCAGTCAAGGGTGGCCAGCGCAAGAACCGCCTGGCGGCCAATCACAACCAGACGCTGCGCGCCTGACCGTTCGCGGTAGGGCACCCTGACCGACCTCAGCCCGGGCATGGCGGCTGAGGTCGCGGTAAGGCATCTTTGCAGGCCAGTGACTCGCGCCTGCTCCCCTCTCCAGATCTCGTCTCCGCATCGTGCATCGGCGTGTGGTGCCGACGGGTGCGCCGTTTTCGTCGTGTCCCGCGCATGATCGATCCCCGCGACCAGCTGCAACAGACCCTCGGGAGCGCCTACACCCTCGAGCGGGAGCTTGGCGGTGGGGGGATGTCGCGGGTGTATCTGGCCCAGGAGATGGCGCTCGGGCGTCAGGTCGTGGTCAAGGTGATCGCGCCGGAACTGGCCGAAGGGGTCAACGCCGAGCGCTTTGCCCGTGAGGTGAAGCTGGCGGCGCGGCTGCAGCAGGCGAACATCGTGCCGGTCCTGGCGGCGGGCGACGCGGATGGGCTGCCCTACTACACCATGCCGTTCGTGCGGGGCGAATCGCTCCGCGCCCGGCTGGTCAGCGGGACCCCCGTCCCGGTCAATGAATCGATCGGCATCCTGCGCGATATCGCCCGGGCGCTTGCCTACGCCCATGCCGAAGGCGTCATTCACCGCGACATCAAACCGGAGAACATCCTCCTCTCTGGCGGCACCGCCGTCGTCACCGACTTCGGCATCGCCAAGGCGTTGTCCGCCTCCCGCACCCAGGACCAGACCGCCGCCACCGGCACCAGCGCGGGGCTGACCCAGGTCGGCCACTCGATCGGGACCCCGGCATACATGGCGCCCGAGCAGGCGATCGGCAGTCCCGTGGATCATCGCGCCGATCTCTACGCCTGGGGAGTCGTGGCCTACGAGCTGCTCGCCGGCCGGCACCCCTTTGCGGACCGGGTCGGCGCCCAGCGGATGATCGCGGCGCACATCGCCGAGGCGCCCCCTCCGCTGCCGGCGGAGCTGTCACCCCTCCTGGTCGCCCTGGTCCTGCAGTGTCTCGAGAAGGACCCGCTCCGGCGGCCGGCCACCGCGGACGCGATCGTGACGGGACTCCTGACCATCGGCACGCCCTCCGCCGAGCGGGTCATCACGGCTACCCAGGCGATCCGGCGACCCATTGTCCTGCGACCGCTGTGGATTGGAGCCGGAGTCCTGGTGTTCGCCCTCATCGCCACCGGCCTGTTCTGGAAGTCGCGCATGGGCACCCCTGACAGTCGAACGGTGGTGGTCCTCCCCTTCGAGAACCTCGGTGCCACCGAAGATGCCTACTTCGCCGATGGCGTCACCGAGGAGATCGCGAGCCAGATTGCCCGGATCCCCGGGATGCAGGTGATTGCCCGGGCCAGCGTCCAGCGGTTCCGCGGCAGCGAGCGTACTCCGCAGGACATCGCTCGGGAGCTGGGTGCTGCCTACGCGTTGAGTGGAACGGTGCGGTGGGCCCGGGGCCCGGGGGCCGGTGCTTCCGGCGAGACCCAGGTGCGCATCGTGCCGGCGCTGGTGCGGTCGAGCACCGGGGTGCAGATCTGGGGTGAGCCGTACCAGGAGCCGCTGACCGATGTCTTCCGGGTGCAGACCGATGTGGCGGAGCGGGTGGCGCTCGCGCTGTCGGTCACCATGGGGAAGTCCGAACAGGCCGCCCTCCGACGAACCGACAGTCGTGATCCGGAGGCGCGCGATGCGCAGTTGCTGGGCCGGGCCCTGTTGCGCCAGCGCGGGCTCGACAACCTCCGCCGCGCGGTGGTGGAATTCCGTCGCGCCATCGCGCGCGACTCCACCTATGCCCGCGCGTGGGCCGGCTACTCGCTGGCCTACGGCTTTCTGCCCGCCTACTTCGATTCCACCGTGACCTGGGCGGCGTCGCAGGCGGAGGCGGAGCGCGCGGCGCGTCGGGCGGTCGCGCTCGACAGTCTGCTGCCCGATGCCCATGCCGCCCTCGCGGTGGCGTTGTTCCACAACGTGCAGCTGTCGGCTGCCCTGGCGAGCATCGATCATGCGATTGCGCTCGATCCCAGCGCGGCCCTCTTCCACAAGGACCGGGGCGAAATCCTGCTGTCGCAGGGGCGGGTGAGCGAAGCAGGCGAGGCGATGCATCGCGCGGTGGCGCTCGATCCCCTGGTGCCGGTGATGCAGGCAGATCTGGCGATGTGGTTCGTAGCGGCGCGGCAATACGACAGCGCGATGGCCACGATCACCCACACGATGGAGCTCGATCCCGCCAATCCATTCTGGCACTTTGCCGGTGTGTACATTGCCGGCCACCAGGGACAACTGTCACCCGCTATCGACCAATGTGTCCAGTTCGGCATAGAGGAGTCTGACTGTCGCCTGGTCTGGGGTGGAATGCTGGATCCAGCCCGTCGCGGCCAGCTCCTCGCGCTGCTGGACAGCCTTCCTCGTCTGCCGAAACGGGCGCCGTACCTGCTGACGGCACTGCAGGCTCTTGCGTATGCCCGGCTCGGGGTGCCGGATTCGGCCTTTGCCCGTCTGCGGGTCGCGCTGCAACCGGGCCAGTACGAGTTCTACGGCGTCATCAACTCTCCCTGGTTCGATCCCATCCGGTACGACCCGCGCTGGGACCAGATCGTTGGGAGGGTGCAGCGCCGCTAGCCGCCGCACCCCTTGCCTGACCCGGCGGGCGGGGTCACTCTTGGCGAGACGATCGCCGCTGCACCCTCCGGTTCCGCCCCCGTCGTCGAGTCCGATGGTCCCTCCCCGCTGCGCCCGCCGCCTGACCGTTGGCCTCCTCTGCTTCATGCTGCAGAGTGGCGCCACCGCCGGCCTCACCGCCCAGGACCACCTGGTCCGATACTTCGGCGCGGACCATGGCCTGCTCCCGGCCGATGTGCGCGGTCTGTATCAGGATCCCGCGGGGTTGCTCTGGATCGGGACCACGGCGGGGATGTACCGCTACGATGGGCGGGAGATGCGGCGCTGGGCCGGGACCGCCCTGAATGGGATCGTCGGCCTCATTCGGGGCGGTCCCTCCGGCACGATCATCGTGGGGCAATCCGGGGCGGGAGAGGAGTTCTCGTTGTTTCGGCTGGGGGCCGGGAGTGCGCTCCCGTTGCCCGGACCCGACGGGGCCCCACTCACGGATGCCTTCGACGCCCAGGTGGATTCGGCCGGCCGCCTCTGGGTGCTGCAGCGGTCGATGCTGCGGCGGCAGGATCGCGCCGGTGCCTGGAGCGCCTTCCCGCTCACCACCCTCGATGCGGGTGTCCCGGTGGTGCTCCGGCAACATGGGGCTGACGGACTGCTCCTCGGGACCACCCAGGGCCTGTGGCGGGTGACCTCCACCGGTGGCGTGGAGCCGCTGGCCCGGGGCTTCTACGTCGTCGACGCGCTGACCACGCCGGACGGACGGATCATCGTCCTCACCGCCGCGCGTGAAGTGCTGGAGGTCCGACCCGATGGCGTCCGGCGCCTCTTCGATCCCCGGCCACACGGCATCTCGCCGCTCGTCCGGCCGATCACTCTGGTGGCGCGCGACGGTGTCCTCTGGATTGCTCTCGATCGATTCCTGATTCGCCTCGGTCCGGACGGGGCCGCCAGCATCACCGGGACCCGGCAGGGATTACCCGGTGGCGGCCCGCTGCTGGTGGACCAGGAGGGGGCACTGTGGCTGGGGACCTTTACCGGCCTCTACCAGTACCCGGAACCGGAAACGGAGATCTGGAGTGATCGTCACGGACTCCTCTCGACCCATTCCCGATTCCTGGTCCCGATGGGCGATACCATCTGGGTGTCGGGGTGGCAGGGGCTGGGTCTGCTGCATCGGGTCGAGGGACACTGGCAGGTGGCCACCTTTCCCGAATTCGCCACCAACCGCTACGTCGTGCTGGATCAGCAGCATCACCTCTGGAGTGCGCTCGACGACGGGCTGGTGGAGATCCATGGCCGCCGGGTCACCCGACACCCGATGCCGGGCGCCCTGTATGACGCCGCAGCGGCACGCGGCGGCGGACAGTGGCTGATGCTGAGTACCGGGCTCGTACACCTGGCGCCAGGCGGCGAGACGCGCGCGGTGCCTCTGGCGCCGTTCCGTGGCCTTCCACCCGGACCCAGCGCGATCCATCTCGAAGCTGGCAGCATCACGGTCAGCCGGGGCGAGCGGGTCTGTCAGGCGCCGACCAGCGATTCCCTGATGCCCGACGCGCCGGTCTGGCACTGCGACTCCCTGCCCGGGACGGTCGCGGTGCATCGCTTCGTGAGGATGACGGACGGCTCCCTCTGGGCCGCGACCCGGCGCGGAGGGGTGTGGACGCACCAGGGCGCCGGCTGGCATCCACTCCCGGGTGGCCGATCACTCGGCGACGCACTGCTCAACCTGGTGCCGAGTCCCCGTGGAGGTGCCTGGCTCCTCGGTGGCCGGGAGATCGTGCGGCTGGTGATCGCCCCGGAAACGCCAGAGGGCTGGCGCGTGGCCGAGCGCATTTCCGCCTGGCAGGGGGCGCCGGTCGTCGCCGCGGAGGGACTGCATGAGCAGCGAGATGGAACCCTCTGGCTTGCCACCAGCCTCGGCGTCGTGCGCATTCCGCCGTCCGCCCGCTTCACGCCACTCGAGCCGCCCCGGGTACTCCTGGTCGATGCCCGGGTCGACACCCAGGACGTGGACCTTGCCGAACAGGTCGTGCTGCCCTATGACCAGAACCGCCTGGAGCTGCGGTTTGCCGCTCCCAGTTACCGGGACCCGGAACGATTGCACTACGAAGTTCGGCTCGGGGCCGATCAGCCGTGGGTGGAAACGCGTGGTGCCCCCGCGTTTCGCTGGGTCGACCTGCCGGCCGGGCGGTACGAAGCCCAGGTCCGCGCCTCGCTCGATGGCCTACGCTGGAGTGCTACTCCTGCGGTGCTCCGGTTCCGGGTGGCCGCGCCCTGGTACCGCACCTGGCCCACCCTCCTCCTGGGGGTGCTGCTCCTGGCGGCGCTCGCCTGGGTGATCATCCGAGCCCGGGTCGCCTTTCTGGTCGGCCTGGAACAACAGCGCACCGCGATCGCGATGGATCTGCATGACGAAATCGGGTCGGGCCTCGGCAGCATCGGCATTCTCGCCGGGGTGCTGCACGGCGGTACCGCCGAGCCGGAACGGGGCCGCATCGCCGACGAGATCACGGTCACGGCCGGTGAACTGGGCACGGCGCTGTCGGCCATCGTGTGGGCCCTCGATCCCCGCGGGTCGAGCCTGGGGGAACTCGCGGCCCGGCTGGCGGAGCAGGGCACCCGACTCTTCCCCGACGAACGGGTGGCCTTCACCACGGCGTTCCCCGACCAGTGGCCGGCGACTCGCGTGAGTCTGGCGGTGCGACGGTCGGTGCTCCTGATCGGCACCGAAGCGCTCCACAATGCGGCCCGCCACGCGCACGCCACGGCGGTGCAGCTGTCACTCCAGACCCGCGGGCGGGGCTGGGAACTCCGGATCCGCGATAACGGCCGAGGGTTGCCGCCGATCGAAACCCGGGCCCCCGGTCGTGGCCTCGCCAGCATGACCCGTCGCGCGGCCGACATCGGAGCGGAACTGTCGGTCGAGGCCGCCACCGACGGCGGCACAGAGGTCCGGCTCCGCTTCAGCGACCGCACGCCTTCGGCTGCCTTTCGTCGGCCGGTGGGCTGACCCGGGCAGCGGGCCCGCATCATCATGCGATGCGCGGAAGCGTCACGGGGCGACACCTTGAGGCACCTCTTTTCACCATCCCGGAGCGGCGATGACACTGCGGGTAGCGACCGTCGATGACGACGCGCGGTATCGCGGCAGCCTGGAAGTGCTGCTGACGCATGCACCGGGGGTGTCGCTGGCGGGCAGCTTTTCGTCGGTCACCGCCATGCTGGCGGCGGTGGATCGCGACCGGCCGGTGGCCCACGCGCCCTGGGACCTGGTGCTGATGGACCTGGAGCTTGCCGGTGGTCAGCGGGATCGAAGGCACCCGGCAGCTCAAGGCGCTGATGCCGGACCTCACTGTGGTGGTGCTCACGGTGTTCGAGGAACCCGGGACCGTGCTGGAAGCGATCTGCGCCGGCGCCGACGGGTATCTGCTCAAGCAGCTCGCCCCGCAGGAACTGCTGGCCCAGCTCCAGGTCGTGATGGGCGGCGGGGCGCCGCTGACCTCGCGGGTGGCGCGCACGGTCCTCGACCTGATGCGCCGGGGCGAGCTGGCCCCCGCCCGTTCCCCCGCGCCGACCCGCCTGGAATTGACCGAGCGGGAACAGGCGGTCCTGCGCGGCCTGGTGCAGGGCCGGGCGTACAAACAGGTCGCCCACGAACTCGGGATCAGTCTCGATACCGTCCGCAGTCACATCCGCAACGTCTACCGCAAGCTGCAGGTACACAGTGTGGCCGAGGCGGTCAGCCGCGCGATCCGCGAAGGGCTGGTCTAGGCGTCTTTTCCTCCTATCGCATGATTGTGTGATGGTCTGTTGCCGGCAGGCGCGGCATCGTAGGTCCCATGATCACGATTGAATCGCCGTCGATGGTGCTCAACGACGCCCGGGCGCCAACCCGCTACGTCATGGATGTCACCCGGACGGTGAGCCCTGGGGTGACGATGCGCAAACTGGTCGATATGGTCCTGGTTGCCGCGACGACTGTTCCGGGAGGTGTCTTTCACAACCTGATTCTGCATGGCCACGGGGGGCCGGGCACCCTTCAGATCGGCACCGGCCTCGGGTCCGGCACCATGGGGCCATTTGCTGACATCGCGGGAGTGGTACGCAAGGTGTGGTTCAAAGGCTGCCTGATCGCGCGGATCATTGGACCAGAGACCGCCAGCCAGGGTGATGGCACTGTCCTCGCCAAGTATGGTTTCACCTCGGGGCATGGCCATCATTTCGTGAGTGGATTCGCCCGTCTGACCCATTGCTGGGTGGTGGCCGCCACCGAAATGCAGGGGGTGGCCCGCCGGGAGTATCCGCAGGGCATGGTGGATACCTACGAAGGCCTGGTCCTGTGCTACAATCCGTCAGGTCACATCTCCTGGCAGCGCAACCACCGGTCGCTCCACGGTTACAACGCCAAGCTGGGCACGGCCATCAGTCCAAACGGGGAGTAGCTCAGCTCAGCATCGGGATGTAGCCGGGATTCCCGAACGGCGTCGCCTTGCAGGGGGTGACATCCCGGCGCTGGCGGGCCATCTTGCGCTGGTCCTCGTCACCCTGGAGCCGAGTTGGCACCCGAGCCCCTCGGGCAGCGCCGCCTGATTCTGGACGCCCTCTTCCTCGGCGTCGCCGGAGCCGTCGCTGCCCAGCTGTTTACCCTGGTCTTGCGCGGCACCAGCGCGCTCTTCCTCACTACCATCGCGCAGTATGTCCCCGCCGGCTTGCCAGGCGAAGGGGGCGCTCCGAGCGAGATCATCGGCCGCTGGGGCCTGTGGATGCTCCCGGTGGTGACCACGCTCGGTGGGTTGATCGTCGGGGTCATCGTGACCCGATTCGCGCCCGAAGCGGAAGGACACGGCACCGATACGGTGGTCCGGGCCTTTCACCGCGCCGATGGCGTCCTGCGGCCGCGGGTGCCCCCGGTCAAGCTGGTCGCGTCCGCGATCACGATCGGATCGGGCGGTGCGGCGGGACGCGAGGGGCCGATCGCCCTGGTGACCGCCGGTCTCGGCTCCTGGTACGCCACACTCACCAACCGCACCGATGCCCAGCGTCGCCTCCTGATGCTGACCGGCATGGCGGCCGGCCTCGCCGCCGTGTTCCGCTCGCCGGTGGGCACCGCCCTCTTCGCCATCGAAGTCCTCTACGCCGACATGGAGTTCGAGTCCGGCGCACTGTTCGCCACCATGCTGGCCTCGATCGTTGCGTATGCCGTCAACGGGCTGGTGTCAGGCTACAACCCGCTGTTCCGCGTACCGAATACGGTCGGACTGCTTTCGCCGCTCGAGAATGGCTGGTTCATCATCCTCGGTGTCGCCGCTGGCGTCCTCGGTGCGATCCTGCCGACGCTGTTCTACCGGGTGCAGGAAGACTTCCGCAATCTCAAGCTGCGTCCCGAACTCAAACCCGCCCTCGGCGGGCTGGTCACCGGACTGATCGCGCTGGCGGTGCCGCAGGTGATCGGTGGCGGGTATGGGTGGGTGCAGGCGGCCATCGACGGCCACCTCACCGTCTGGCTGCTCCTGCTGCTGGTGATCGCCAAGCCGATCGCGATGAGCTTCACCGTCGCCTCCGGTGGGTCGGGCGGTGTCTTCGCGCCCTCGCTCTATATCGGGGCCATGCTGGGTGGATTGCTGGCCGCGATCCTCCACCTGCCGCCGGCGCCCTTCGTCATTGTGGGCATGGCGGCGGTGTTCGCCGGTGCCGCCCGGGTGCCGATCGCCACCCTGATGATGGTGACCGAGATGACCGGCGGGTACACCCTGCTGGTGCCGTCAGCCCTCGCGGTCATGGTCGCCTATGTCGTGCAGCGGCGACTGGTCCAGGGACGCCGCTTCCCGCGGCTGTACGAAGCCCAGGTGGGTCGGCGGGCCGATTCGCCCGCCCATCACGCCGAGCACCTGCAGATCGCCCTGCAGCTGCTGCAGCAGCGGCGCATCATCAATCCCGGCACCGCGGGGAACCTTGACCTCCTGGGATTGCTGCGATCCGGCATCCCGGTCGAGCTGCCGGGGGAACAGCGCCTGACGATCTCTGTCCTCAAGGCCGGCAGTCCGGTGGTCGGCCAGCCGGCAGCTTCCAGCGACCTCACCGCCGATGGGCAGACCAGCCTGTTCGCCATCATCCGGGACGAGCGAATGCTCGGGCCGCGGAAGGACATCCAGCTGGCCGCGGGGGATCGGCTCCTCCTGGTGACCACGGCGGAAGGGATCAAGCGGCTCGCGGCCCACCTCGATCCGTGGTAACGTAGGGCGGGCCGGTGGCGGCTTCCGGCTCGGCGTTACGATCTGAGGAGTAGGGCACCACGACGTCGGATCAGGCCGACCAGCCGGGTGCTCACCAACGCTTTTCAGGAGAGACCCATGGCACCGAAGAAGAAAAGTTCGCTCAAGAGCCTGCCGAAAAAGGGTGTGGGCGCCAAGAAGGCGGGGACAGTGAAAGGTGGCCGTAAGCAGGGCCGCATTTCGCTCAACCACAACCAGGTGCTGCGTCAGTCTCAGGCATGACCCGCCCACGGGCCCGGTCGTCGGCTGCGTCCGGCGACCGCCGCCCGTCGCCGGTCGATACCGAGTTTGATCGCCGTCTTGCCACGGCGCTGGCCGCCCGCAGCGCCGGTCACTTCCCGCTCGCCCGACGGCGCCTCACCGAGGCACTGACCTGGCTTCGACGGGTCACCGCCCCCACCGATCTCCGCGTCGCCATCGTTCATAATCACCTGGGGATGCTCGCCAAGGACACCGGCGAATACGCCGTGGCCCGGCGGCATTACCTCCGGGCGCTGCCCCTGGTTCGGCAACATCCCCGCGCGACTGACCTCGAACTCGCGGACCTCTATCACAACCTCGCTGGTCTGGAGCATGCCCGGCGCCGCTACGCGGTCGGGGAGCCGCTGGCCCGTCGCAGCGTCCAGCTTCGTGCGAAGCGCCACGGGGCCAACGCGACGGTGACCTGGCTCGATCGCACCGCGCACGCGGCGCTGCTCGATGGCCTCGGCAGGTACCGGGAGTCAGAAGCGATCTATCGCAAGGCGCTGCCGCTCTTTCGGCGGCGCTTCGGCGCGACCCACTACGAGGTCGCTGTGACGCTCAACAATCTCGGGTGCGTCTGCGCTGAGCAGGGTCGCGCGGCGGAGGCAACCCGCTACCTGCGACAGGCGCTGGCACTCAAGGAGCGCCAATTCGGGCAGCAGCATGTGGAGGTGGCTGTGACGCTGAATAACCTGGCCACGGTGCAGCGCGAGACCGGCGACCTGGTCGGGGCGCGGGATCTGTTTCGACGCGCAGTCGGAATCCTGCGCCGGCGGCTCGGACCGCGGCATCCTGCAACCCGGGCCTGCCGCGCTAACCTCGGCTAAACGGCGCTCACGCGGAGGCGCGGAGCCGCGGAGTGGTGGATCCAATCAGTCGGATCAAAGAGAGACACAAGAAAAAACAGGGTAACCAGATCCTGAAGTCCGCGATCTCCGCAGCTCCGCGTGCGTCTGCTGTTCGCCGGTACTCCACCCGATTTGGCATCCCGGGCCAACCTGGGCTAACAGCGATCACGCGGAGGGGCGGAGCCGCGGATTGGTGGATCCAATCTGTCGGATCAAATAGAGACACAAGAAAAACAGGGTAACCAGATCCTGGACTCCGCGATCTCCGCGCCTCCGCGTGCGACTGTATCCTGTCGACCCATGACAAAGGGAGGCTCGGGCAGCATCTTGCTGACACCCATGAATGTCACCTCCGCTCCACCCGACCTGCCCGAGACTGATTCGCCGGCCCTGTGTCCGATCTCCTGACCCAGCTGCAGGCCACCCTTGGCACCGCCTACGCCCTCGATCGGGAGCTGGGGGGTGGCGGCATGGCGCGCGTCTTTCTGGCGAGGGAAACGGCGCTGGGACGGATGGTGGTCGTGAAGGTGATCGCGCCGGACCTGGCCGAAGGGGTGAGCGGTGTCCGCTTCACCCGCGAGGTGAAACTGGCCGCCCGGCTGCAGCAGGCCAACATTGTTCCGGTGCTCACCGCCGGTGAGGCGGGCAGGCTTCCCTACTACACCATGCCGTTCGTGGAGGGCCAGTCGCTCCGGGCCCGGATCGCCGAAGGCCCCGTCCCCCTGGGGGACGCGCTCAGCATCCTGCGGGACGTGGCCCGGGCGCTGGCCTACGCCCATCGGCAGGACGTCGTGCACCGCGATATCAAACCCGACAACATCCTGCTCTCCGGCGGGGCCGCGGTCGTCACCGACTTCGGGATCGCGAAGGCGCTGAGTGCGTCCCGGACCATTGGCGACGATGGGGGAGACCAGAGTGGTACCCTGACCCAGGCAGGCGGAGCGATCGGGACGCCGGCCTACATGGCACCCGAACAGGCGGCCGGCGGTACGGTCGATGCGCGCACCGACCTCTATGCCTGGGGTGTGGTTGCCTACGAGGTGCTCTCGGGCGCGCATCCCTTCGCTGCCCGACACGGGGCCCAGCAGTTGATCGCCGCGCACCTGGCGGAGCTCCCGGCGCCACTGGGGCCGAAGGTCCCCGCGCTGCCTGACGATCTCGTCGCCCTCGTCATGCAGACACTCGAGAAGGATCCGCAGCTGCGGCCGGTGAGTGCGGACGAGGTCGTGACCCGACTCTCCAGCATGACCACCCCCTCCCTAGAGAGTCGGGTTCGCACCAGGCCCCGTTCGGCCGGGCGCTGGTTGGGTCCCGCGGTCATCGTGCTCGCGGTGCTGCTCTACGCCGGGTGGCGCGGGCTGTCCGCCCCGGCGGCGCCGGCGGTACGGACCGTGGTTGTCATCCCATTCGACAACCTCGGCGCGCCGACCGATGCGTATTTCGCCGACGGCGTCTCGGAGGAGATTGCCAGTCAGCTCGCCCGCATTCCCGGTCTGCAGGTCATCGCCCGCGCCAGCGTGCTGCGCTTCCGCGGATCCGGGAAGTCGCCCCGGGAGATCGGGACCGAGTTGGGGGCGGCCTACGCCCTGAACGGGACGGTCCGCTGGGCCCGGGTGGCCGGCAGCCGGAAGGCCGACGGCGAGGCCCAGGTGCGCATCGTACCGGCACTGATCGAGGTCGCCACCGGCACGCAGATCTGGGGCGAGGCGTTTCAACAGCAGCTGACGGACGTATTCGCGGTGCAGGCCGATGTCGCCGAACGGGTGGCGGCGGCGCTTTCCATCACGCTTGGCAGTGCGGATCTGGCGGCAATGCGCCGGCCGGAGAGCCGGAACCCGGAGGCGCGCGACGCGCAGTTGCTCGGTCGTTCGCTGCTGCGGCAGCGCGGCCTCGACCCGTTGCGACGGGCGGTGGTGGAATTCCGCCGCGCCATCGCGCTCGACTCCACCTATGCCAGGGCGTGGGCCGGCTATTCCGAGGCCTTTGGCTACCTGCCGACCTACGGCGACACGACGGTCACCAACGACGAAGCGATCACCGAATCGGAACGCGCCGCCCGGCGGGCCGTCGCGCTCGACAGCCTGCTGTCGGATGCCCACCTCGCGCTCGCGACCGCACTGGAACATGGGTTCCGGTTCAACGAGGGACTCGCCGCCGCCCGGCGGGCGGTCGCGCTCGATCCGGGGAGCCCGCTAGCGCTGAAGGAAGAAGGGCTCCTGCTCCTGGCCCTCGGACGGGTGGCGGAGGCAGGGCCGCCCATGAAGCGGGCCGCCGTACTCGATCCCCTGGTGCCCCCGATCGTCGCAGATCTGGGATCGTGGTATGCCGCGGCGGGGTTTCCGGACAGCGCCAGCCGCCTCGATCGGCGCGCCATTGACCTCGACCCGTCCACCGGCATCTGGCAGTTCGCCCTGCAGATCAATAGCGGGACCGCTGGCCACCTTGAGGAGGCGGTCGCTGCCTGCACCCGGTTCAGCGGCCGCGAGGCGCTCTGCCGGTCCCTTTGGTCCGGGGTCCTGCTCCCGGGCCATGAAGCGGCGGGACTGGCCGCCCTGGATCAGCTCGGCACTGATCGGGGCCCGATGACCCTCTCCCCGGTCGAGCAGGCCTGGTTCTACGCCCGTCTGGGCCGCCCCGACTCGGCCTTTGCCCGCTTGGCACGAGGGATTGCGGAGCGGTCGCCCCTGCTCTACGCCGGAATCAACCACCCCTGGTTTGCCCCCTTACGGAGTGACCCGCGCTGGACCAAGATTGTCGGAGCGGTACAGCAGCGATGATGGGTGGGCGGGCACTTGCCCGGTTCCAGGGTCATTGGAGACTCACATGACGTACCCGGATATGCGTACAGCGTCGATTCCATCCCTTCCGACTATTCCCGGCGTGAAGCCGCGAGACAGTGAACTCGACCTCTTCGGCCTCACTCACGTGGGCAAGGTCCGGAAGGTTAACCAGGATCACTTCCTGCTCTGCACCGTCAATCCGCAGGTCATTATCCACGGCACCAGTCTCCCGGCACCCGACAGCCTCCCGCTCCGCGGCGAGCGGCTCGCCACGATCATGCTGGTCGCCGACGGCGTGGGGAGCGGGGCGGGTGGTGGGGAAGCGAGCCAGCTCACCGTGGAGACAATCACGCGGTATGTCGCCTCCAGCCTGCACGTGTACCACGCGACCGGTGCCGCGCACGATATCGAGTTTGAGGAAGCGCTGCGGATCGCGGCGATCGAAGCCCATGCGGCAGTCCGCGCTGAGGCCAGCAGCCGGGAGGAGCCGGGTCGCATGGCCACCACCATGACGCTCGCGATTGTCAAATGGCCCCAGGTCTACGTGGTTCAGGTGGGCGACAGCCGCTGCTACCACTACCTCAACGGCGACCTCCGCCAGGTGACGCGTGACCAGACGATGGCCCAGGCCCTGGTGGATGAAGGGGCGCTGCCGCGGGACAGCCTGAAGACCTCGCCTCTGAATAACGTGCTGGTGAGCGCGATCGGCGGGGACAACGCCGAGCCGGTGGTGTCACGCATCGACATCCGCAATCGTGCCAGCGTCATCCTGCTCTGCAGCGACGGCCTCACCAAGCACGTCTCCGATACCGAGCTGGCCGAGGCGATCGAACGGATGCAGTCCTCTGACCAGCTCTGCCACGACCTGCTCGACCTCGTGCTCGAGCGCGGTGGCAGCGACAACGTCACCATCATCGCCGGCCGGGCGCCCAAGCGATAACCCCGGCCTCCCGCCTCACGAATCGCAGTACTGATCGGAAAGATCTAATCCAAAATGCGTTCTACCAGCCGACTCCTCCTTGTTATCGCCGCCTGTCTCATCGCCTGCACCCCGGGAAAGAGTGCCGAGGAGACTCGCCTCTCCGACCGGGCGGCGGGAGTAACCATCATTCGGGACGACTGGGGGATCGCCCACGTCTACGGCAAGACCGACGCCGATGCCGTCTTCGGGATGATCTACGCCCAGGCCGAGGACGACTTCAACCGGATCGAGGTGAACTACCTCAATGCCATGGGGCGCCTGGCCGAGGCCGAGGGGGAGGGCGCGGTCATCCAGGACCTGCGCATGAAGCTGTTCATCGACCCGATGGAAGTGCAGGCCCAGTATGCGGCCAGCCCGGACTGGCTCAAGCAACTGATGAACGCCTGGGCCGACGGACTCAACTGGTATCTATTGAAGCATCCCGAGGTACACCCGAGAGTGCTGACCCGGTTCGAGCCATGGATGGCGCTGAGCTTCAGCGAAGGGAGCATTGGCGGTGACATCGAAAGCATCTCGCTCTCCGGGCTCGATGCCTTCTATGGCAAGGGGCCCAAGCCGGTGGCAACCAGGACGCGCGATACCATCGAGGAGCCGACCGGCTCGAACGGGATCGCCATCGCCCCGTCGAACACGACCAATGGCCACGCCCTCCTGCTCATCAACCCGCACACCTCGTTCTATTTCCGCGCCGAACTGCAGATGACGAGCGACGAGGGGCTCAACGCCTACGGGGCGGTGACCTGGGGCCAGTTCTTCGTCTACCAGGGCTTCAACGACCGACTCGGCTGGATGCATACCTCGAGTGGAGTTGATGCCGTCGACGAGTACGCCGAGACCATCGTGAAACGCGGCGACAGCCTGTTCTACCAGGTGGGCGATGAGACGAAGCCGGTGACGGTGGATACGATCGTGGTCCCCTTCAAGGCGGGGACCGGTGCCGCTGAGAAGAAGTTCACGGTGTACCGTACCGCGCATGGCCCGATCGTCCGCGAGGCGGATGGGAAGTGGATCAGCGTCAGCCTGATGCAGGAGCCGGTGAAGGCGCTCACCGAGTCGTATTCCCGCACCAAGGCCCGGAACTACGACGAGTTCCTGGCTTCGGTGGACCTGCGCACCAACTCATCCAATAACACCGTCTACGCCGACGCGGACGGGACCATCGCCTACTTCCAGGCCAGCTTCATTCCCAAACGTGATCCGACGTTCGACTGGAGCAAGCCGGTCGACGGGAGCAACCCCGCCACCGCCTGGAACGGCCTCCTGACGCTGGACGAAATGCCCAACGTCCGGAACCCCGCCACCGGCTGGATCCAGAATACCAACAACTCGCCCTGGTCGGTCGCCGGGGCCAACAGCCCGAAGGCCAAGGATTACCCCAGCTACGTCGACCTGTACCCGGAAAATCAGCGGGGCATTCATGCCATGCGGCTGCTGGAAGGGAAGAAGGACTTTACGCTCGATGGCCTGGTCGACGCCGCCTACGACAGCTATCAGCCGGCCTTTGCGCTGATCGTCCCGCCCCTGCTGCGGGATTACGACCGGCTCCCGGCCAGCGATCCGCTGAAGAAGAAACTGGCCGAACCGATCGCCGCCCTGCGCGGCTGGGACTATCGCTGGTCCGCGACCTCGGTCCCGACGGCGCTGGCGGTGTACTGGGGCGAGATCTTCTATCGCAAGGCGTCAGATGAGGATCAGAGCGAATCGGTGGATGTCTACCAGTACATGGCGTCCGGCGCGAAGCCGGCGCTGCGACTCGGGACCCTCGCCGAGGCGGTCGATCTCCTGACCACGCAGTTCGGGACCTGGCAGACCCCCTGGGGCGACATCAACCGCTTCCAGCGCCTGACCGATGACATCGTGCATCCCTTCGACGATGCGGCCCCCAGCATCCCGGTGATGTTTACCTCCGCGCGCTGGGGTTCCCTCGCCTCCTTTGGTGCACGGTGGGAGCGGAAGACCAAGAAGATCTACGGTGTCTATGGCAACAGTTTTGTGGCGGTCGTGGAATTCGGCGACTCGGTCCGCGCCCGCGCCATCACCGCGGGCGGGGAAAGCGGCGATGTAAAATCGAAGCACTTCAATGATCAGGCGGAACGGTACAGCACGGGGAACCTGCGGCCGGTCTATTTCTATCGGGGACAGCTGCAAGGCCACACCGAGCGGGAGTATCACCCCGGTGGGTGAGAACGGCCGGTGAGGGAAGCGGGTGAGGGAAGCGGGTGAGGGAAGCGGGTGAGGGAAGCGGGTGAGGGAAGCAGGTGAGGGAAGCGGGTGAGGGAAGCGGGTGAGGGAAGCAGGTGAGGGAAGCGGGTGAGGGAAGCGGGTGAGGGAAGCAGGTGAAGCGGCGAAACTTCACCTGCAGTCCTCACCCGCAGTCCTCACCCGCTGTCTCACCCGCCGTTCTCACCCGCCGTTCTCACCCGCCGTTCTCACCCGCCGTTCTCACCCGCCGTTCTCACCCGCCGTTCTCACCCGCCGTTCTCACCCGCCGTTCTCACCTGCTGTTCTCACCCGCCGTTCTCACCTGCTGTTCTCACCCGCCGTTCTCACCCGCCGTTCTCACCCGCCGTTCTCACCTGCTGTTCTCACCCGCCGTTCTCACCTGCTGTTCTCACCCGCCGTTCTCACCTGCCGTTCTCACCCGCCGTTCTCACCTGCTGTTCTCACCCGCCGTTCTCACCCGCCGTTCTCACCTGCTGTTCTCACCCGCCGTTCTCACCTGCTGTTCTCACCCGCCGTTCTCACCCGCCGTTCTCACCCGCCGTTCTCACCCGCCGTTCTCACCCGCCGTTCTCACCCGCCGTTCTCACCTGCTGTTCTCGCCTGCAGTTAAAACGGCTTATCCACCGCCGGGCTCTGGGTCGAGAAGAACCGCGGGCCGGACTCAGTGATATACAGGCAGTCTTCCAGTCGGATCCCGAACTCCCCATAGATCGCGATCATCGGTTCGTCGCTGAAGCACATCCCCGGCTGGAGCCGGGTGGTGTTCCCCTTCACGAAGTTGGTCCACTCGTGCCCGTCCATGCCGATGCCGTGGCCGGTCCGGTGGGGCAGGCCTGGCACCTGGTACCCGGGGCCGAACCCGGCGTCGGTGATCACCTTGCGGGCGGCGTCATCCACCGAACCACACGTCGCACCGATCTGGGCGGCGGCAAAGGCGGCATCCTGCGCCCGCCGCTCGAGATTCCAGATCTCGGTCTGACGCGCCGTCGGCTTGCCAAAGACCGACGTCTTGGTGATGTCGGCCTGGTAGTTCTGCACCGCACAGCCGGAGTCGATGAGGACCACATCGCCTTCCCGCAGCTGCTGCGGCCGCACCGAGCCATGGGGAAAGGCCGAGGCCTCGCCGAATCCCACCAGCACCCAGGGATCCTCGCCCCCCATCCGCACCATCGCTTCCTGCTGAATCTCCTGCAGGTCGTACTGGGTCATCCCTTCCCGCAGCAGGGAGAAGCTCACCCGAAGCGCCGCCATCGTGATGTCCGTCGCCCGCTGCATCAGCGCCAGTTCGGCCGGTGACTTGAACATCCGGCATCCCGCCGTCACCGCATCGGCCGAGACCATGGAGATCGCCGGCGCGACCTGGCGGACGCCATCCATGATGAAGAAGCGCAGCCGCTCCTCCACCCCGACGCGGCCGGTGCGCACGCCCCGATCCCGCAGGATGCCGGCGAGGAGTCGGTACGGGCTCTCATCCTCCTGCCACACCCGGACATCCTTGGTGAACTTGAGCCGTTCGCGGGCCCGCGCCTCTTCAAACCCTGGGCAGATGAAGGCGAGTTCCCCTCTGGCCGGCAGCACCGCGACGAACGGGCGCTCCGACAACCCCCAGCCCATCCCGGTGAAATAGGTCATGCTGGTGCCGGGCTCGAACAGGATCGCGCCGAGCCCCTGCTTCGCCATCAACTGCTGCGCCTTGGCCAGGCGCGCCTGCCGTTCGTCGTCCGAGATTGGAACGACGCCGTCGAGCATTGGGCCGAGCGCGGCCACCGCCGGCGGGAGGTGACAGGGGTCGGCAGGTGCAGGGTCCGACGACGCCCAGCTGCTTCCAGGCAGGGCACTGGTTCCAAAAGCACCGGCGACGAGCGTGGCGAAGCGACGACGATCAAGCATGGAACGTCTCGGAGTGAGGGGAAGGGGGCCTGACCTCGCGGGCCCGCGCCGAAGACTGCATCTTTGCCGGGCGAGGCGCAAACCCCTGACCACCAAGGTGATACTCATGTGGCTGCTCGGCCTGGCCCTGCTGCAATCCGTCGGCGTCAGCGGGACCGTGTTTCGCGATCGCAACGGCAACGGTATCCGCGATGCCGGTGAGCCGGGGATCGGGCAGGTCGTGGTCTCGAATCAGGTGGATGTGACCTCCACCGATGCCGACGGCCACTACACCCTGTCGTCTACCGGATACGGCCTGGTGTATGTCAGCGTGCCCACCGGCTATCGGAGCAGTGGCCGGTTCTGGCAGCCGGGAGGAGCCGCGGTCGACTTCGCGCTGGCCCCGGTGCCGGTCGCGCGCAGCTTCACCTTCATCCACGCGTCCGACACCCACCTCGATTCGGTCAGCCTGCCCCGCACCCGACTGTTGCAGCACCTGGTGGATTCCCTGCGCCCCGCCTTCACCCTGATCACCGGCGACCTGGTGCGCGACGCACTGCGAGTCTCCGACACGGTAGCCACCGCCCGGTTTGATCTCTTCATGGGGGAATACGGCCGCTTCACCGGGCCGGTGTGGACTGCGCCGGGGAATCACGACATCTACGGTATCGAGCGCGAGAAATCGCACGCCAGTACCACCCACCCGCTCTATGGCCGGGCGATGTACCGCCACTACCTCGGCCCCGACTACTACTCGTTCAATTATGGCGGGGTCCACTTCGTCGCCCTGAATACCGAGGATATCGACGACCAGTGGTACTACGGCCACGTCGATTCCCTGCAGCTCGCCTGGCTGCAGCGCGACCTTGCCCTGGTGCCCAGGACGACACCGGTTGTCACCTTCAACCATATCCCGTTCTTCACCGCCGCCGAAGAGATCAACGGCTACACCGACGAACCACCAGCGCCCACCGTGATCACCGTGAACGGCACCAGCGCCTTTCGTCACGTCGTCTCGAACGCGGGCACCCTGCTGGAGCTCCTCCGCCAGCACCGCTATCCGCTCGCGCTCGGCGGCCACGTGCATATCCGTGAGTCGTTGCTCTATGGCCTGGGAGGACAGTCAACCCGCTTCGAGAACAGCGCGGCGATTGTGGGACCGAGCGATGGGGCGAATCTGCACTTTCCCTCTGGCATCACCCGCTATCGAGTGACTAACGGTGTGATCGACGCAGGGCAGTTCATCGTGCTGCCCGATCCGCTTGCACGCTGAACGCAAGTCATCTGGCGATGTGGATTGGCGCGATGCGGCGTGGCAGGGGAGCGTCTGGGGCGGTCAGGGCTGCATTGCTGGTGCCACGGTGGTGCTGACCGCCGCTTAGCGCTCGTCGCTGAGGAATCGCTCCGGCTTGAGGCCAAGCTGTTCCATCCGTCGATACAGCGTGCTGCGGGTGATGCCGAGCGTGCGGGCCGCCTCGGCCATCGTGCGGGACTGGCGTACCGCGGCGCTCAGGGCTTCGCGCTGACTGTCGATTGGCCCGCTCGGGTGGGGGAGACGCGGCGGGGTGCGGGGATCGCCCACTGGTCGCCCTCCAGCGTGCAGCACGCCCACGCCCAGTGCGACCACCCGCCGCATCAGGTTCTTGAGTTCGCGGACATTGCCCGGCCAGGCCCGCTCGCGGAGCTCCTCCAGCTGGGCGTTCGAGAGGCGGGGGACCGGCCGCCCGAGGTCCGTGGCGGATTCCATCAGGAACCGCTCCGCCAGCTCGATGATATCCTCGCGCCGATCCCGCAGCGGTGGCAGCGTGATGCCAAGCACATTCAGCCGGTAGTAGAGATCGGTCCGGAAACGGCCGGCCGACACCGCGGCGCCGAGGTCGCTGTTCGTCGCGGCGATCACCCGCACATCAACCCGGCGGCTGTGGGCCGACCCCACCGGAGTGATCTCCCCCTCCTGCAGCACCCGCAGCAGCGCCGCCTGCGCCGTCGCCGGCAGCTCCGCCACTTCGTCGAGGAAAATCGTCCCACCCGTGGCTGCTTCGAACTTGCCGCTGTTTCCCTCGCGCCGAGCCCCGGAGAAGGCGCCTCCGATGTAGCCGAACAGTTCACTCTCGACCAGCTCGTGGGGCAGCGCGGCGCAGTTCACGGCGATGAACGGCGCCGGTGCCCGGTCGCTCGCGGCATGGATCCCCTGGGCGAACAGCTCCTTGCCGGTGCCCGATTCGCCTTCGAGCAGCACTGGCAAGTCGGTCGCTGCCGCGCTCGTGGCGACCGCGATCGCATCCGTCAGCGCAGCCGAGGCGCCGGCCAGGTCGGCGAAGGTGTAACGGGTGGCGCCCGGACCGGTGCGGCGGGGGGCGGGGCGTGAGGCCGGACGGGCGGGGGTGGAACGCGGCACCACCACGCAGGCCCCGACTGGTACGGCGTGCACCAGCACCGGATAGACCAGGGCGTGGGTACCGTCACCGAGTGGCACCGCCAGCTCGCTGGGCGACCCGCCGCGATACTGACGCATGGCGTCGATGAGTGCCTGCCGCACCGGGAGGGTCGACGCGGCGCTCTGGTAGCGCGCCAGCTGCGCATCGTGCAGCGCCCCAATGACCGCGCCGGTGCGATCGATCGCCAGTGCGGCATCGCCCGGCCACCGCCCGGCCAGTTCCGCCATCCGCCGCATCACCATGGTGCGCCGCTCCGCTTCGCGGGCTCGGAGCATCTGCTCGATGGCCACGACCAGCGTGGCGGTCAGGGTCAGCGTGTGGGGATGCGCCGCCTCACGGAACCCGGAGATGTCAACTGCGCCGCAGATCTCGCCGGTCAGCGGATCCCGCACCGGCATGGCGGCGCAGTGCCACGCGTGCCACTGTTCACAGAAGTGCTCCGCCCCGACAATGTGCACCGGTTCGCCCGTGGCCAGCGCGGTACCCGGCCCGTTGGTACCGACCAGCTCTTCGGCCCAGCTCGCCCCTGGGCGGAAGTTGATGCCAGCGAGGCCATCGAGCGCACCCGGATCGCCTTCGCTCCACAGCATGCGCCCCGCTGCATCAAACAGCGTGAGGATGTGCCCGCCCCCGGAATAAGGCGCGGAGCTGGCGGCCACCGCGCTGCGGGCGAACGGCAGCCACTCGCACGCCTCCTGCGCCTGGACCAGCGCCGATGCATCCCACACCAGCGGGGCCTGCGACAGGGAGGGAGAGACATCGGTCCGCAGCGCCCGGGCCCACGACTCGCGCACCACGGGGCGCACGCCGGCGGGCAGCACGCCACGGCTGAGTGCCGTTGCCCACTGCCGTTCGACGGCGCGTTGCGCCGTCTTGCCGAGGGGGAGCGATTCTGCTGCGGACACGGACACCTCTGCGAGGACGACCCTCGTAAGGTGCCGATGCGGTCCACGCGGGCGCAAGACGCGCAGCGCTCGAATCACGGGACAGATGTCCCATCTGGCACATCTGTGTCGATCACCGCTGTCCCGACCGGGACGATCGTCCCGAGCGCCCAGGCCCGCTCCTACCCCGCCACGCAGCCACAATCCCTTGACCCCGCAGGGCTTACGGCGAACCGGGCCGGCGGACCGCAGGGTGGCGCCTCCCTTGCCTTTAGGCGGGACGTTCGGACACCCTCCACCCTGACATTTCAGTCGGAGTCACGCCATGACCTCCACCATCAAGCCCAGCGAGCTCGCCACCCTCCCGGCATCCGCGCCCGCGGCCAAACTCACCATCCCGATCCGCGCCCGGTACGACAACTGGATCGGCGGCGAATACGCGCCACCGGCGCGGGGCCAGTACTTCGTGAACCCCTCGCCGATCACCGGTCAGCCGCTCTGTGAAGTGGCCCGTTCCACCCATGAGGATGTCGACAAGGCGCTCGATGCCGCGCATGCAGCGGCGCTCAGCTGGAACACCACCTCGCCCGCGTACCGCGCCAACATTCTCAATCGCATTGCCGACCGGCTGGAACAGAATCTCGAGGCGATCGCCCTGGTCGAGACCATCGACAACGGCAAGCCGATTCGTGAAACGATGGCAGCGGATATGCCCCTCGCGGTGGATCACTTCCGGTATTTCGCCGGCGCCATCCGGGCCCAGGAAGGTGGGATCTCCGAACTCGACAGCGATACCGTCGCCTATCACTTCCACGAGCCGCTTGGCGTGGTCGCCCAGATCATTCCGTGGAATTTTCCCCTGCTGATGGCGGTGTGGAAGCTGGCGCCGGCGCTCGCCGCCGGAAACTGCGTCGTCCTGAAGCCGGCGGAGCAGACGCCGGTCTCGATCATGGCCTTCATGGAGCTGATCGCCGACATCCTCCCGAGCGGTGTGATCAATGTGGTGCAGGGCTTTGGCGTCGAGGCCGGCAAGCCGCTCGCCTCGAGCCGGCGGGTGGCGAAGGTAGCCTTCACCGGGGAGACCACCACCGGGCGGCTGATCATGCAGTACGCCAGTGAGAACCTGGTGCCCGTCACCCTGGAACTGGGCGGCAAGTCGCCCAATATCTTCTTCGCCGATGTGATGGAGGCGGACGACGACTTCTTCGACAAGGCGCTCGAGGGCTTCGCCATGTTCGCCTTGAACCAGGGAGAGGTCTGTACCTGCCCCAGCCGGGTCCTGGTCCAGGAGTCGATCTACGACCGCTTCATGGAGCGGGCGGTGAAGCGGACTCAGGCCATCGTCGAAGGCGACCCGCTCGATGCGCGCACGATGATCGGCGCCCAGGCCTCCAACGACCAGCTCGAAAAGATCCTGAGCTATATCGATATCGGTAAGAAGGAAGGGGCAAAGGTTCTCACCGGCGGCGCCCGTCGGGTACATGGCGGGTCGCTGAAAGACGGCTACTACATGCAGCCGACCATCTTCGAAGGCCACAACAAGATGCGGGTCTTCCAGGAGGAGATCTTCGGCCCGGTGGTCTCGGTGACCCGGTTCAAGACCCCGGACGATGCGCTCGCGATCGCCAATGACACCCTGTACGGACTGGGCGCCGGGGTCTGGAGCCGCGATGCCAACACCTGCTACCGCTTCGGCCGAGCCATCAAGGCGGGCCGGGTCTGGACCAACTGCTACCACCTGTACCCGGCCCACGCCGCCTTTGGTGGGTACAAGCAGTCGGGCATCGGACGCGAGAATCACCGCATGATGCTGGATCACTACCAGCAGACCAAGAACATGCTGGTGAGCTACAGCCCGAAGAAGCTCGGGTTCTTCTGATGCCGGAGCCCCGCCTCGCCCCGACCGCTGGCCGGGTCGCCGTGACCGAGGCGGCGGCGGTCCTGCTGCGCCAGCTGGTGGCGCAGCACGGGCCGCTGATGTTTCACCAGTCCGGGGGCTGCTGCGATGGCAGCGCCCCCATGTGCTATCCCACCCTGGAGTTCAAGCTGGGTGGGGGAGATGTATTCCTCGGCGAGATCGCCGGCGTGCCATTCTACATCGGGGCCCAGCAGTTCGAGCTGTGGAAGCACACCCACCTCACCATCGATGTCGTGCCGGGTCGAGGCAGCGGCTTTTCCCTGGAAGCCCCCGAGGGCCTGCGCTTTTTGACTCGGTCCCGCCTCTTCACCGCGGAAGAACAGGCAGCGCTGGAGCGGGAGGGGCTGCCACCCCGACCCGAGGGAGCCTGACCCAGCGCCTCCCCGTCCCCGAATACCCGCCTTAACGAATCCTCCCCCTCCCGCGTATATCTCCTGATCCCCGCTGTCCGCGTCATCGGACGGCCCGGTTCCCCTCCAACCCACCGGTGCATGTCTCGATCGATCTCCTCGCTCGCCCTGGGCGCACTGCTCCTCGCCGCCCCACTCGCCGCGCAGTCCACCGATCCCGTCCTCGGACGCATCTGGTCCCTCGGCATGGACAGCTCCCACACCGAACAACTGGCCCAGACCCTCTTCGATTCCATCGGGCCCCGACTCACCGGCACCCAGGGCCAGAAGAATGGCAATGACTGGCTGGTGAAGACCTACGGTGCCTGGGGTATCAATGCCCGGAATGAACAGTCGGGCACCTGGCGCGGATGGCGCCGGGGCACCGCCCACATCGATCTCGTCGCACCCCGGGTGCGTACCCTCGAAGGGACCATGCTCGGCTTCAGTCCCGGGACAAAGAAGAAGGACATCACCGCCTCGACCATCATCCTGCCGCGGTTCAAGGACAGCACCGAATTTGTCGCCTGGCTGCCCCAGGCCAAGGGCAAGCTGGTCCTGCTCTCCGCGCCGCAACCGACCTGCCGCCCCACGGACGACTGGGCCACCAACGCCACGCCGGAATCGAAGGCCCGGATGGATTCGCTCAAGGCGGCGGTCCGCCGCGAATGGGCCAATCCGGACGTGCGCGGCACCGGGTACAGCCTGGCGCTCGGCACGGGAGAGCTCGGTATCCGGATGGATCGGGCCGGCCTCGCCGGGATGATTACTTCCCGGCCCAAGGACGGCTGGGGGACGATCGAGATTTTCGACACCTGGAACACGGTGACCCCGGCGCTGGCATTGAGCTGCGAAGACTACGGTCTGCTGTATCGGCTCACCGAGCAGCGGCAGGGCCCGAAGGTGCGGTTCAACCTCGATGCAGAGCTCAAGCCGGAAGGCCCGATCTTCAACACCGTGGCGACGCTGCCCGGCAGCGCAAAGGCCGACGAGTACGTCGTTCTTTCCGCCCACTTCGATTCCTGGGACGGTGCCTCCGGCTCCACCGATAATGGGACCGGCACCCTCGTCATGATGGAAGCGATGCGGATTCTCAAGCAGGTGCTGCCGCATCCGACCCGGACCATCCTGGTGGGACACTGGACCTCGGAGGAGAACGGACTGGTTGGTTCCCGCGCCTTTACCGAGGACCATCCCGCAGTCCTCAAGGGTTTGCAGGCCATCTTCAACCAGGACAACGGCACCGGGCGGGTGGTCCGGATGGGTGCCGGCGGCATGGTCGATGGCGGCAAGCACCTGGAGGGATGGCTGCAGCGGCTGCCGGAGGTATTCCAGAAACAGATTGCCTACAACGGTCCCGGGTTCCCGTCCGGCGGCGGCAGCGATGACGCCTCGTTCTCCTGCTACGGGCTGCCTGCCTTCGGCCTCGGCGGCCTGTCGTGGCAGTATGGCAACTACACCTGGCACACCAACCGCGACAGTTACGACAAGGTCGTCTTCGATGATCTGAAGGCCAACGCCACCCTCACCGCGATGCTGGCCTACATGGCGTCCGAGGATCCCACCACGATCACGCGGGAGAAGGTGGACCTCGCCGCGATCGCAGCCGCCGCTGCGGCCGACACCACCACCACCCGCCGGTTCCGCGCGCCGACCAGCTGGCCCGAGTGCAGTCCGGCGCCACGCACCACCAGGCCGCGCCTGAAGTAACGCTGCGTCGGTCAATGGCCCGGGCAGGGGTGTGCGCCATGCACTCCTGCCTTTGCCGTTTGCACCATCATCGCCACCCCGTCATCCTTCCCACATGCATCGCTCCCTCCTGCTCCTGCTCACCGTGACGGCCTGCCACGCAGGAGCGCCAGTGACGGTGGCCCCGCATGTCGATGAGCCTCCCCGCTGGATGCTCGGCACCTTCACCGACGATTACGACAACCGCTTTACCATCACGCGGGACCAGTGGCTGCAGCTGCCCCACGGCCGCTTTCACATCGTCGCGTGGAACGTGCCGGGCCAGTATCTCATCGCCCGCAACGACTCGGCCAACAGCGCCGCACCGGGGAGGTGGACCCGCATCGACTGGATGGAATTCAGCGGGATGGCGCCCTACACCTGGGGCTTCTGCCTCTCGGCATGGGAGGCCGAGACCCGGGCCGAGGCCGAATCCACCAACGTCGCGAATCGTACGACGCCCCGGACGGGCTGCAACCGCTTTCCCTTCTCACGGATGAAACCGCAGGAGTGAGCAAATCGCCCCTCGCATCAGGCGGGACCACCGCTACTATTCCCTTCCCCGACCACTGAAGTACCAAAGTATCCGACGCCAGCTCGGCCCACTCTCACCTCGAATCTCTCCATGTCCTCACGCATTATCCTGCGCACCGGTGAAGCCCTTGTTGAAGCGGAGCAGGCCTGGTCGGCTGCCGAACCGGAAGTCATCATCGGTGAACTCGATGGCCCTGTCGGCACTGCCATGGCGACCCTGCTGGGCGACCAGACCAAAGGCCACAGCCGCGTCTTCGCGATCCTGACGCCGGATGTGCAGGTGAAGCCGGCCACGCTTATGGTCAGCAAGGTGACGGTGAAGGACAGTCGCTATACCAACATCTTCATGGGAACGGTACAGGCCGGCATTGCCAACGGCGTGCTCGATGCGGTGCGGAGCGGCGACATCCCAAAGGAGAAGGCGAACGACTTGGGGATCATCATCGCGGTTTGGCTCGATCCTGCGGTGCTCGACGCACCGGACTACGATCCCAGGGTGCTGTTCCAGACCCATCGGGAGGCCACCGCAAAGGCCATCCGCAAAGCCCTGAATCACGAGCCGTCCATCGAGTGGCTGCTGGCGCATCAGGAGGAAACGGTGCATTACTATCACCAGTTGGCGCTCGACGGGCAGCTCTAGCGCGGGAGCAGCGATATGGAACAGCGTCGTCTCGGTTCGCTGACGGTGTCGGCCGTCGGGCTGGGGTGCAACAACTTCGGCATGAAGCTGGATGAAGCCGCAACCACGGCTGTGGTCCGGGCCGCCCTGGACAACGGGATCACGCTGTTCGATACCGCCGACATCTACGGCAATACCCGGAGTGAGGAGTTCCTCGGGCGTGCCCTTGGGGCCAATCGTGCGGAGATCGTGCTCGCCACCAAGTTCGGGCATGAACGGGGCGAAGGGGGCGGCGGTGCCCGCCCCGAATACATCCACCGGATGGCCGACGCCAGCCTCAAGCGGCTGCGCACCGATTACATCGATCTCTACCAGATCCATAAGCCCGATCCCACGGTGCCCATCGCCGACACCCTCGGCGCGCTCACCGAACTGGTCCAGGCGGGCAAGGTGCGCGAGATCGGTTGCTCCAATTTCACGGCCGGCCAGATCGAGGAGTCGGAAGCGGCTGCCGCGGCCGGTCAGCTGGCCCGCTTCGCTACGGTGCAGAACGAGTACAGCCTCCTCAATCGGGAGGATGAGGAAGACGCCCTGCCCGAATGCGAGCGTCGCGGCCTGGGCTACCTCCCCTACTTCCCACTGGCCAGTGGACTGCTGACTGGGAAATACCGGAAGGGGAAGCCGCTCCCGGAAGGGAGTCGCCTGGCCAAGCTCGAGTGGGCCCGCAGCGTACTCACCGAGGAGAACCTCGAACGGGTCGAGCGGCTGATCACGTTCACGGAGAAACACCGCCGGTCACTGCTCGAACTCGCCTTCTCCTGGCTCCTGACCCACCCGGCGGTGGTCTCCGTCATCGCCGGTGCGACGAATGCCAACCAGGTGAAGGCCAACGTGGACGCCTCCGCCTGGACCATGACCGCCGCCGAGCGCCTCGAGGCCGAGGGGATCGCCCCCGCGTAGCCGGGGGCTGAAGCCCCCTCTCGGCCAACAGCCCGTCGCTGAAGCACATTTTCCCGCCGAGCCCCCGAGCCGCCGTCCCATCCTGAAACCCGCAGCCCGATCACCGCGTCAGGCCCTCATACCTGGTCAATGGAGGCCTGCCGTGCGCAATCTCTGGGTGAAAATCAGTCTCGGTGCCGCCGGCATCTTCGTCGTCGGCATGTTGGGTGTGACCCTCGCGGGCCAGGCCAAGGCCGCGGCGAGCGAGGCGATTCATGACATGGTGGGGCAGGCGCCGGCCGCCCTGGCCGGTGCCATCGCCGGGCACCACACTCAGAGCCTGGCCTCCCTGCAGTCAATCGGTCAGGATGCGGGGAATCGCTTCGTCTCGATTCCGTTCCGGGTCGATGGACAGGATCTGGGCGTGATCCAGCGCGGCAGCCTTCGCCGGGCCCGGGCCAACGCACTCCCGGCGCTGCAGCTGGATGTTGAGCTCACCGCCGATCAGGCGGCCGACGTCCTGGCCGACTGCATTCTGATCCCGCTTGGCGATCGCCACAGCGACTTCCATGCAGGTTTCCGCTGCGCCTCCGATGACGATCGCGATCTGGTCACCTTCGGCCGGGTCCGGTTCGAACCGACCCGCAACAGCGTGCCGGTCATGCTGACCAGCGACCAGGCCGCCGATCTGCGTCACGGCGACCCGTTCGAGGCGAATGCCGACCTCGGTGGCCAGGTCAGCGTTGATGCCCGCGGTCAGCATGGGGAAGTGGTCAGGATTCGCGCGGGAGACAACGGGGCGAATATCCAGATCAACGATGAATTCGGCCGTGACCTCTTCCGTCTGATTGCCGATAGCGCCGGGGCTGCGCTCCACGTCCGCGACGAGAAGGGCCGAAAGGTCGTCAGCCTGATGGCCGGCGACGGCGGTCTGTCGCTCAACATCGACGCCACCGGGCACTAGCGTCGCTGGCGGATCAGCCCCGCGAGACGCATAAAGCCCCGCCAGGATCTCCTGGCGGGGCTTCGTTGTATCCGACGCCTGCAGGTCTTACTTCGACGCTGACTGCTTCAGGAAGTCGATCGTCGGGAGCCGCTTGATCGCCAGCGCCACGTCGCGTGGATCGCTGCCACCACGATGCTGGATGTTCACGAACAGGGTGCGGCCCGTCGGGCTGAAGTACACCCCGGTCGGTTCCGCATCGCAGTCGGTGATCGACAGGAAGCGCTCGGCCGGCCGGGACATCGTGCTCGACGCCGGGTTGAACGGGGCGGCCCAGACATCATCGCCCAGTGACTTGCCACCGGCGGTGTTCCCGCCCGGATCTTCGGTGATGTACAGGTTCCCCGCCTTGTCCAGCGCGAGGTTATCCGGCGCATTGAAATCGGCCGGCGCGTTGACGCCCGCCCGCACGTAGTCGGAGACGAACACCTGGTCGCGGCGACCCGCCCGCTTCCGGCCCGCCTTGAGATCGATGGCCAGCACCCGGTTTTCGCTGGTGATCGCCACGTACAGGATGTTGTCGCCCCGGCGATCGGTGCCGGTGCTGGTGCCGATCTCGACATCTTCCGGCCGGCCGTAACCGGTGGCGCCCGCCGCATCCGCCGCCGCATCCGAGTTCACCTTGACCGAGTCACGATCCAGCTTGACCCACTCCGCCCAGCCGGTACGATCACCCTCGTCGCTCACCAGCTTCATGACGTAGAGGTCGCCGGCGGTCAGGTCCCGCTTGTGATCCGGCACGAAGCGATAGATGTACCCCGGGGTCCGCTCCGAGATGCCATACAGATTCCCGTCCGCGTCGAACCGCAGCCCCTCATGCGCCCGGGCGCCCACGGCCGCCAGCGTCTGCACGCCGCCGGTCTTCGGATCGAACTCATAGACATGCCCTCCGACCGCATCCGGGTACGCCGGATCCTTGAGGGCGGATGGGCTGGCTTCTTCGGCGGCGAGCAGCGTGCCCCAGGGAGTCCACACGATGCCGTCGAACCGCTCGAAATCGGCCCGCTGAGCCAGGATGTGACTCTCACCAGTGGTGAGATCGGTGAACGACACACCGCCGCCCGACGTGGTCTCATGGGTCCGGTACAGGAACCGGCCCGCCTGCCATCCCGTCTCGTTGACGGTGTTCATATCGGACAGGTCGAGGAAGTCGGGACCTTCCTTCGCCACCGGCGTGGCCACGAAACCGACCGGCAGTACGACCTGCTCGACTGAACCGCCGGCGAAGCAGGCGGCCGAGGCGTCCAGCCCCTCGAAGGGCAGGCCCTGCGGCCGCAGATCCTGGTGGAACGCGATCCCCGATTCCACGACTGCGGAGGTCGGTTCCGCGGGCGGCTGGTTGCTCTCTTCCGAGCAGGCGGCAGCGAGTGCGAGAACGGCAACGCACGCGAGGCCCCTGGCTCGTGTCGGACGACTGATCATGCGGCTGGCTCCTGAGAATGGTGGACTTCGAAGTGGTGCAGGAGCGGAGAATCGCGTCTGGTCGCAACGCTCAGTCCCATGCGGGGTCACAGCTCTGTCACACCGTGCTCGGATCAGTGACCGGGAGTCGCGACCACGCCGTTGGTGCCGACGGCGCGGGCCGGCGCCACGACGGTATCGGTGAGCGCGCCAAGGAAGGCGATCAATGCGCGCTGTTCCCGGACCGTCAGGTCCAGCTTCCGGTCCGGCAGGGTCTGGCCCGGCACCTCCGCCCCGATGCCCGCCCCGCCACCACGATTGTAGAAGTCCACCACCTGTTCCAGCGTACGGTAGGCCCCGTTGTGCATGTAGGGCGCCGTCAACGCGATATTGCGCAGGGTGGGGACCTTGAAGGCGAAGAGGTGGATCGGCATCCGATCGAAGCCCCCGCGACCGCTGTCTGGATCGAGCCGCGCACCATGGGTGACGGCGGCGCTCGGGACACCGATGATCTCCCCTTCGGAGCTGAGGAATCCCGGTGGAGCGGTACCGTTGAAGAACGGCAGGAAGTGGCAGGTGCCGCACCGGCCTTTGCCCATGTAGACCGTGAATCCCTCGCGCTCAGTTGCCGACAGCGCCAGCGTATCACCCCGCACCGCCTGATCGAATCGTGCATTCATCGCGGTCAGGGTCCGGAGATACGCCGCCAGCGCGAGCCGGACCGAGCCCGGTGTGAGGGCCGCCTCGGGCCGCGATCCGAGCGCCAGTCGAAAGGCGGTCCGCATCGCCGAATCGCCCCGCAGTCGCCCGGCCGCGAGCGCACCGGAGCTCGCCATCTCATGGGGATGGGCCAGGACCGAGTCGACCTGCGCTTCGAGTGAGCCGGCCCGCTGGTCATAGAACAGCACCGGCTGCAGTGCCGCGTTGATCAGTGTCGGGGTATTTCGCTGGCTCAATCCCGCGTTGATCAGTGGACTGCGCGGCCGGCCATCGGTGAAGGCACGATTGGGGAGATGGCAGGTGCTGCAGGACCGGTTCCCCGGTCCCGAGAGCCGGGGATCGCTGAAGAGCCGTTCGCCGAGCGCAACGAGTGCCGCCGACGGGGCAGGGGTGTCAAAAGAGTTGTAGGCCGCCAGGTCAAAGGCGTCCGGGTCGAAGACGGTGGGGGACTCGGGCCGCCACAGTCGCTGACGACGGGGGCCAGGCGCCGGTCGAGTCGCGCGCGCCGTTCGTATCGCGCGAGCAGTCGGGTTCGCATATGCGACGTAGAACGCCAGGCGGTTGAACTGCGCAGGGTCGGGATGGGCCCGGAGGTATCCCGCTCCCTCTACCAGGAGCCGCTCGAGCGTCGTGTCCCGCTGACTCAGCCCGCTCACCAGGTGCCGTACACCATCCAGCGCTGCGGCCGCCTCGAGGATGTTTGCGCTCGACTGGTCGGTGTCGAACCCGGCCATACCGAGGGTGGAGATGCGCGCGATCTCGATCCGAGCGGCATCCAGCACCTGTTCCTCGAACAGCGGCACCTGCAGGATGAGCGCCCGGTAACGGGCCAGATGACCGCGCATCCCTTCGACCAGGGCTCGGGCGCTGTCCGCCTCGGTCGGCTTCCAGCTGGGAAAGAGCGCCGCCTCCACCACCTGGTATCCACCCGTCACCCCGGGTGGGCGTGGCACGTCATCCTCGTCTTCTGCGGGAGGACCGTTCAGCCACCCACTCACCAGTGGCGTCAGCGCAGTCAGCAGCGCCTCCGCCTCCTTGTAGGCTAAGCGGGACGCGAGGAAGGCCCGCCGCGAGGCCGTACCATCCCTTCGTTCGAGCGCCGCAGCGAGGGTATCGAGGGAGGCGAGCAGCCGATCGACCTCGGATGCATGGTGCGCCCGGATCAGGGGTGCCGGGGTTGGGCCATCGAGGTCGGGGAGCGGGGTGAGCGGCAGCAATCGCCAGGCGAGGATTCCGGCGAGTCCCAGCAGGCCGGAACAGAACAACAGGAGTCTGGAACGCATTCCAGAAAACAGTCCCTCTTCAACCACGGTTGGCCTGCACCGGGGTCACAGTCCGGTGACGGCGGCAGCCGTTGATCGGTGCTCCTACCCGACCATTTCCTTGGATAGTTTATTGACAATCGGACTAGGCTAGACCGGCCGGGCCAGATCGGTTCCCACCATTGGGCCAATAACTCCATCTCTCTGATCTACAACCGTTTGACTGCGGCACCAGCCTTGCCTATATGGTGGCCAGAGGCGCATGGAGTTGGCTGTACAACTATGCGTCATATGGTTAATCCATTGAGCGGCAACGACTTGACGTCAGGTCACCAGACGTGGCCGGTTGCCACGCATCCAGCGAACCGCAAGGGCCCGAATTGTCGCTCCAGGCGATTGAGGCACGACTACCGCACCCAATGGGGGCCGAAGGGAAGCGCGCAGGCCGCTACCCGATCGGCACCATTACCGCCGTCATGGCGGTGTACGGGTTGTCGTACCTGGTCTGGGAACGCGGTGGCTGGGGCAGTGAAGACCTCCGCGCCCTGGTCGGGACGGCCGCCTTCATGCCGCTCAATCTGCTCACTGGGCTGCTGCTCGGGTTGGCCAGCCGGAACCCGGTGCTCGATCCCGGTGTCCGGCAGGCACTTCGGCTCTTCGCGATCGGGTCGGTCACGGTCCTGATCGGCAACAGCATCTCGTTGTACCACATGCTGGCGATGCATGACAGTCCGCCCATCTCCTGGGCGGACCTCTTCTATCTGACCGACAGCTTCCTGATGCTGGCGGCGCTGCTGTCATTCCCTCTGGCCCGGCGGCTTCGGCTGGAGCAATGGAAATTCGTGCTGGATGCGGCGATGGTCGTCGCGGGTGGCGCGGTGGCGATCTGGTTCTTCAACGTCCGCCCGAGCTGGGCCGCCGGCGAGACTCGGCTCGACGTCACCGTCCTCGCCTTTGCCTACCCACTCGCCAACCTGCTGGTCATGCTGGGCTGCACCACCGTCCTGCTCCGGGGCCCGCTCGATGGCAACACCCTCGCCTTCCGCCTCCTGGTCTGGGGGACGCTGGCGAGTATCGTCGCCGACCTGACCTTCAATCTCGTGCTGCTGGAAACCGGCAGCCGCAGCGCGGCCTGGGTCGACGGCGTCTATCTCCTCTTCTATCTGTTGATGACGGCCAGCGGCGAGCTGTACCTGCGCCGGCCGGAACCGCGGATGGTCCGGGACAACCCTGCCGCGGCGCCGCAACCCATGAGTGCGTTGCCCTATCTGGCGGCGGCCTTTACCTACGGGCTGCTCCTGATCCGGGCGCTCGAGGTCTGGATTGATCCGCTGAGTGGGATCGCGATCGGTGCCGTGCTGATGACGCTGCTGGTGGTGATCCGCCAGCTCCTTGCCGTCCGCCAGAACGTGCGGCTGCTGGCGGAAACCGCCGCGCGCGCCACCGAGGCCCGGTTCCGCTCCCTGGTCCAGAATTCCTCCGACGTGATCCTGGTCATTCAGGCCAACGGATCCATTGGATTTGTCAGTCCATCTGTAGAGCGGGTGCTCCGCTACGACCCGGCGTCGCTGACCGGCCGCACACTGACCGACCTGGTCGAGCCGGAGGACCGGGATCGGGCCCGGGTGTTTCTGCAGGAAGCGCTGACCAGCGCCGGCGTTTCCGCCCCGGTCGAATGGCGCTTCCGGCTGCCCGACGGTTCGTCGATGCACACCGAGCTGATCGCGACCAACCTGCTGCACGATCCCACGGTCGGCGGCCTGGTGCTCAATACCCGCGATGTGAGTGAACGGAAACGGCTCGAGTCCCAGCTGCTGCACCAGGCCTTCCATGATCCCCTGACTGGCCTCGCGAACCGGGCCCTGTTCCGTGACCGGGTGAGCCACTCGCTCGCCCGCGCCCGGCGTCAGGGCCAGGCCGTCAGCGTGCTCTTCCTGGACCTGGACGACTTCAAGAAGGTCAACGACACCCTGGGACACGCCGAGGGCGACCGGCTCCTGGTGGTGGCGGCCGAACGATTCCGGATCTGCGGCCGAGCCGGCGATACCGTCGCGCGGCTGGGTGGTGACGAGTTCGCCATGCTGATCGAGGACGGGGCGGACTCCGGTGGTCTCAAGGCGCTGGTCGACCGGTTGAGCGACGCGATGGAGCGGCCCTTCCTCCTGGGTGGGAACGAGGTCCTGGTCGCGATGAGTGTCGGGGTGGCCACCGCCGGGGTCGAGGATACTGCCGACGACCTGCTCCGCAACGCCGACATGGCGATGTACACCGCCAAGCGGCGCGGCAAGGGCCGGACCGAGACGTACCAGGCCCACATGTACACCGATGTGAAGCACCGCCTCGCCATGGAGCAGGCGCTGCGTGGCGCCATCGAGCGGGAAGAGCTGTACCTCGCCTACCAGCCGATCTTCTCCCTGCGGGATGGACGACTGGAAGGGATCGAGGCGCTGGTCCGCTGGGCCCATCCCGAGTTCGGCCACCTCCTGCCGCAGCACTTCGTGCCGCTGGCGGAGGAGACCGGCCTGATCGTGCGGATGGGGCGGTGGGTGCTGCGGGAGGCCTGCCGCCAGGCGCAGGTGTGGCGCACCGCGTACCCCGAGTCGCATCTCACGGTCTCGGTGAATATCTCGGGTCGTCAGCTGAATGAACTGGACCTGGTTCGGGAGACGCGCGATGCCATTACCACCACCGGCGTCGCCCCCGAAGCCGTGGTGCTGGAAATCACCGAAAGTGTCCTGATGCAGCAGACGGGGTCCGTGCTCGCCCAGTTGCGCGAGCTCAAGGAACTGGGCGTCCAGCTCGCCATCGACGACTTTGGCACCGGCTACTCCTCGCTCAGCTACCTGCAGCGGTTCCCGATCGACGTGATCAAGATCGCGCGGCCGTTCGTGGAAGACGTGAGCGCCGGCGTGGACAAGTCGGCCCTGGCCCGCGCCATCATCGGCCTCGGGGACACCCTGCAGCTCCGGACCATCGCCGAAGGGGTCGAGACCTCCGAGCAATGCGCCGCGCTCCGCTACCTCGGCTGCAGCATGGGGCAGGGCTACTTCTTCTCGCCGCCGCTCCCCGCGGCCGACGTCACCAAGCTCCTTGCCCAGCCACGCTGGGATCTGCCAGCCCCGATCGCGATCGTTCCGACCCAGGCAGCGTAGCCGCCGAGCCGCCTACCTTTCCGCATGCCTGTCCATCACCTGACCACCACCCGCACCGCCCGGTACTTCACCGCCGGCGCGGAAGGCACCGACATTCGCCGCCTCTGGCTCCTGCTGCACGGGCACGCCATGCTGGCCGAGCGGTTCCTCGAGCTGATGGCGCCACTGGCGGGTCCGGGCACATTGCTCGTCGCGCCCGAGGCGCTCTCCCGGTTTTATCTCGGGACCCGGCTCAACGGTCAGCACGATCCCCAGATTGGTGCCACCTGGATGACCCGCGAGGATCGTGATGCCGAGGTCGCGGATGCGATCGACTACCTCGATGGGCTGATGCGCGTGGTGCGGCCCCCGCGGTATCCTCCAGTGCCGGTGGGGGTGCTCGGCTTCTCCCAGGGAGTGGCTGTCGCCTGTCGCTGGGTCGCGCGCGGTACCACTCGGCCCGCCGCACTGGTGCTGTGGGGAGCGCCACCGCCGGGTGATGTCGAGCCCGCCACTCTGGCCGAAGGACTGGCGGGCGCACCGGTCCGCCTGGTCGCCGGGAGCACCGACCCGATCCTTCCCGAGGCGATCAGCAATGCGGCGCGGGAGCGGTTGACGGGGGCCGGCATTGCCGTGACGCTGGAGCAGTTTGCCGGCGGCCATGTGCTGCACTCGGCTACACTCAGGACCGTCGCAGACGACTTCTCATCCAGGACGCCATGACCACCGATTTCATTCATCGCTTCGAGCGGGGTACCACCGCCGACACGCTGCTGCTGCTGCACGGCACCGGTGGCGATGAGAACGACTTGCTGGACCTCGGCGCGATGCTCGCGCCCGGGGCGAACCGGCTGAGTCCGCGTGGCAAGGTGCTCGAGGGCCGGGCGCCGCGCTTCTTCCGCCGCCTGGCCGAGGGAGTCTTCGACCTGCCGGACCTGATCGCCCGGACCCACGAGCTGGCCGCATTCGTGAGCGCGTCCATCAGGGATTACGGGCTCGATGCGGCGAAGCTGACGGCGGTGGGGTTTTCCAACGGTGCCAACATCGCCGCCAGCCTGCTGCTCATGTACCCCGGGCTGCTCTCCCGCGCGGTGCTGCTGCGCGCCATGGTGCCGTTCGAACCAGATCAGGTGCCGGCGCTGGCGGGGACCCGGGTCTGGATCGGGGCGGGCAAGACCGATGAGATGATCCCCCGAGCCGGCACCCTCCGACTGGCCGAGCTGCTCGAACAGGGCGGGGCGGATGTGACGCTCGACTGGCGCGATGCCGGCCACCGGCTGCAGGCGAAGGAACTTGACGCGGTGAAGGAGTGGCTTCGGTAGGTGTCTCAGCTACAACAGCAACGCAGAGGCGCAGAGGATTCGCAGAGATCGCCGAGCAACAATAGCTGAAGGCTCTGAAACAGCCGTTTTTATCGCATCCCCAATAACTGCTATACCTCTGCGACCTCTGCGAGCGCTCTGCGCCTCTGCGTTGCTGTTGCAGTTGCAGTTGTTGCAATGTTGTGGCGATTGTGGCGCGGCAGCGAGCTGCCCTGCATGCCAACTACCATCGTTCGTTCTTCGCGCCGTTGCGGGGACCTTCGCGCCTTCGCGGTAAAATTCCTCCGGTAGTAACTCCCTTCAGGAATCGTCTTCCCCCCGGACCCGGCTGCGGAATTTCTCCAGCACCCGCCGGTCCCGCTTGGTCGGCCGCTCATTGCTGTTGTTGACGAACAGGACGTGCGCCGCCTTGAGCTGAAAGGCGACCTTCTCGCGCCCTGCGATACTCTCCGCAGTTTCCTCGTACAACTTGACCGCCTCCGAAGCGGGCCCCCGTCGCTCCGACAACCCGCGGACGATGACCGCATGCAGGTACGGGCCCAGCCGGATCTCGATCCGATCGCCCACCTGGATCTGCTTCGCCCGTTTCACGCGATCACCGTGCACCTGCACCTTGCCGCCATCGATGGCCTCGACCGCGAGCGCCCGGGTCTTGTAGAACCGGGCGGCCCACAGCCACTTGTCGAGGCGCACCTTGGTCTCCGTCACTGCGGTGGCTCCACCCCGGGCCGGAAGATCAGGTCGAACGCGAGAAACAACAATTTCGAGAAGGGATACCAGGCCAGCGGGATGAGGATCGTGAGTGCGCCCCCCAGCCACAGCAGTAGCGTCCACGGCACATTCGGCCAGGTGGCCACCGCAATGCCGCCCGCGATCGCAGCCAGGAGCAGTTCGGCAGTGACGATATTGAACATGTAGGCGCCGACGATATAGCCGTCCTCGCCCCGCTCCGTCACCAGACCGCAGTGGGGGCAGACACTCAGCATCCGGAACCAGTTGGGAAACAGTCTCCCGACCCCGCAGTTGGGGCAGCGGAGCCGCAGTGCGCGCAGAAACATCAGCATGATACGGGTCATGATTGCCTCATCGCGCTGACGCGACGCTGAAGCCGAGGGCCAGGTTGAGCCACCGGACGAATGGCGTCAGTCGTTCAAACTCTCCCGACAGCGTCCGGGGAAGTCGGGGGGACAACAACTGCGCCCGCGTCAGGGTCCGCCCGACGGTGAACGACTGGTACCGCAGCCATCTTGCGGCGGGATGCTCCTCGGCAAATCCCCGCGGCATCCGCTTGAGCATAAGCTCGTCATCGAGGCCACCATACCGGCGCCGAAACGCCGGGGAGAGCACGATCCGCTCGAAGCCGGCCTGATCGTCCACGATGGCATCGCGCAGCTTCAGCACCGCAGGGCGCGGCGGCATCCAGATCCCCGCGCCCAGGGAGACCCGCGCCGGTGAGAAGTGGAAATAGAACCCCGCCCCCCCGTGGGCATCACTGCCGACCCCGCGCCCCGCATCCTGGTGGTAGAACCAGCAGGCCGCGTGGGTCTTGTACGGGGTCTTATCGCGGGAGAAACGTACATCGCGGTAGATCCGGAACGGCGAGCGGGTCGGGTTGCCGGTGATCTCCGGCGCAAACCGCGCCAGGGCGACATCGAGCTCCTCGACCAGCGCCTTGAGCGGCAGCAGCACCTCCTGCTGGTACTGCACCTTGTGCGCCTCGAACCACACCTTGGTGTTGTGCCGCGTGAGCTGGGTGAAGAAGGAGACGGCCGCCGGACGGAATGCCGTGAAGCTGGCCGGCGTGGCGGCGGGGCGCGGACGGTGGAGCACGCATGATGAGCGAGGTCTTCTCGGTTCGGGTCAGTTGCTTGATGGCCCACTCCCGCCGGAGCGCGGTGGAACGGTCGGGCGCCGGCTCCTGGTACACCAGCGTGACCGGACGCCGACTGCGGGTGTAGGCCGCACCACGCGGCCCGCCATGGGCCCGCACCCGCGCAGCGACATCGCGGGCGGCGCCGGTGTAGTAGCTGTCGTCGGCGCACCGCAGGATGTAGACGAACCAGGGGGACAGGGGCACCGGGGGAAGGTAAGAAGGACAGCCATCCTCCCGCGACCCGCCGACTCGCCCCTCGCCCCTCACCCCCCAACCTTCTAGACTTGTTGCTCAGAATGTCTTCGCCGCGTGCACTCCCCGACCAAAAGCGCCTCCTTTCCTGGGTTCTCAGCGCCCGGCTGGTGCTCGCCGTCCTCACCCTGGTGCTCGGGACCCTGGTCTGGACCAACGAGCCGGGCATGGCCTTCCTGGTCAGTGTCGGCGTGCTCTTCGCGCTGGTACTCGCGGCGTACGCCTACTGGTTTGTCTGGCTGCGACACGGGAATCCCGGGCAGTTCTTCTTCGTGGTCCAGGCCCTGAGCGATATCGGGGTCATCACCCTCCTGGTGCACAAGACCGGTGGCGCCGACAGCGCCTTCCCATCGCTCTACATCCTCGTGATCGCCGCCTATGCCCTGCTGATGTCGTTTGGCGGTGGCCTCGCGGTCGGCCTGGCGGTGGCTGTCGCCTACTTTGTGGACAGCATGTGGGTGGATCCCAGCCGCGTCGGCCTCGCCTTCTGGGGACAGGTCGCGGTGTTCCTCGCCGTCTACGTCCTCATGGGTGCCCTGGCCACGCGGCTCCGGGTGGCGGGCGCGGAACGCCGGACGCTCGAAATCCAGCTGCTGCGGGTCCGGCTCGAAGCCGACGAAATTCTCCGGAACATCCGGTCCGGGGTGGTCACGGTGGACGACGCCGGTCGCCTCGCCTTCATCAACCCGATGGCCGAGCGCCTGCTGCAGATCCATGGGGAGGAGATGGCCGGGCTGCCGGTGCTCGACCAGCTCAAGACCCGCTCCCCCGAGATGTGGGCCGCGCTGGTCGCCGCAATCCGCCATGGCCGCAAAATTTCCCGGGGCGAGGGGACGGTGCAGCACGATGATGGCCACATCTTCCCCATCGGCCTCTCTACGACGACCTTTGAGCGGGATTCGGATGGCCGGCCATCGGTGACTGCCATCTTCACCGATATTTCCGATCTCAAGCGGCTCAACGAACTGAACCTCCGGGCTGAACGGCTGGAGGCGGTGGCTCAGCTCTCGGCCTCACTGGCGCATGAGATCCGGAATCCGCTCGCCTCGATCCGCAGCTCGGTGGAGCAGCTGGCGCGGTCCATCCACGGCGACGAGGACGACCGCTACCTGGCCCAGCTCATTGTGCGCGAGAGCGACCGGCTCAGCCGGCTGCTGTCGGAGTTTCTCGATTTCGCGCGGGTGCGGGCCTCCTCGTTCATGCCGGTCGACCTGCAGGAGGTCGTGACCGCCGCCGCGCGTCTGGTGCGGGAACACCCCGACTGCGGCCCCGAGGTCGAGATCCGGGTCCTCGGCGCCCGCACCGTGCTCGACGGCGATGAGGACCTGCTGCACCGGGTCGTGGCCAATCTGCTGCTGAATGCGGTACAGGCGGCCACCGGGCCGGTCACCATTACCGTGACCACCCGGACCGCGAAGCTGGCGGAGCTGCCGAACGGCTGCGCCATCGAGCAGCCCATCTGTCTCGAGATCCGGGACACCGGGCCTGGCATCCCCGACGATCTGCGCGATCGGCTGTTCGAGCCCTTCGTGACCGGCCGCCCCGGCGGCACCGGGCTGGGTCTTGCCATTGTGCAGCGCGCCGTACTCGCGCACCGCGGGGTGGTACTGCTGGAATCCGCCCCCGGTGCTGGAACGACCTTCACCATTTTCTTTCCCGCCCGCCGCGTGGCGGAGGAAGCTGCATGAGCCAGAAACCCTCAGTGCTGGTCATCGACGACGAATCGGGCATCCTCGATACCCTCCGGATCCTCCTCAAGAAGGAAGGCTTCGAGGTCACGGCGGCCCAGGGCGGCAAGGCCGGCCTCGAGGCCATCAAGGCCGGAACTCACGACGTCGTCCTGACGGACGTCCGGATGCCGCAGGTGACCGGACTCGACATCCTGGCCGCTGCCCGCGAGCAGGACCCGATGACGCCGGTGATCCTCATGACCGCCCAGGCGTCGCTGCAGACCGCGATCGCCGCCGTGAACGCCGGCGCCTTCTACTACATCCAGAAGCCGTTTGCCAACGATGAGCTGGTGGCGATCCTGCGGCGGGCGTCGGACTATCGGGCCGTGCGGGTGGAGAACAAGCATCTGCGCCAGGAGATCAAGCGGCGCGACCGCGCCGGGGTCACTCGGCCCATCGGCAAGTCACGGCGCTTCCTCGACACCCTCAAGCTGTCAGAGCAGGTCGCGCCCACCGAATCCACCGTGCTGATCCAGGGTGAGAGCGGGACCGGCAAGGAAGTGATTGCCCGGTACATCCACAACCTGTCGACCCGGACCGATGGGCCCTTTCTCTCCATCAACTGCGGCGCCCTGCCGGAGAACCTGCTCGAGTCGGAACTGTTCGGCCACGTCAAAGGGTCCTTCACCGGTGCGGTGCGGGACAAGCAGGGGCTCTTCGCCGCCGCCCGCGGCGGCAGCTTCTTCCTCGACGAAGTGGGTGAGATGCCGCCCTCGCTGCAGGTGAAGCTGCTGCGGGTCCTGCAGGAGCGGGAAGCGATCCCGGTCGGCGCCACCGAAGCCATCCCGGTCGACGTCCGGATCATCGCCGCGACCAATCGCGACCTCGAGGAAGAGGCCCGTCGGGGCCGCTTCCGCTCCGACCTCTACTACCGGCTCAACGTCATCAACATCACCCTTCCGCCTCTCCGCGAGCGGCGCGAGGATGTGCTGCTGCTGGTCGAAGCCTTTCTGAACTCGCTCGCCGCAGAGCACAAATCGGATGCGCGCGCCCTCTCCTCCGAGGCGCTCGACGCAGTCATGGTGTACGACTGGCCCGGAAACGTCCGCGAACTCGAGAACGCGCTGGAACACGCCTGGGTGCTGACCCGCGGCGAAATGATCGAACCGAGCGCCCTCCCGGAGCGGATCACCAAGCGTCGCAAGGATCCGCTGGTGGCGGAGCGGACCTATCCCAACCCGACCCTCGATGTCATCGAGCGGGCCTACATCATGTACGTGCTCCAGGCCGAAGGCGGCAACAAGACGCGTGCGGCCGAAGTGCTGGGGATCGACCCCTCGACGCTGTACCGCAAGCTGTCCCGCTATGAGGAACAGACCACCCCGCCTGCGGCGCCGTAGCCCCCGCGTCGGGACGCGCCGATCCGCGTTCCGGCGCCCCCACACCGCCAGCCCGATCCCCCCACCTTGGCTCCCTGATCTCATCGGGGAGCCGTTGTGTATTCGAATAGACGTGGCATGACCACCATCGAAGGTCTCGTCGCCCTGACGGTCTTCACCGTCGGGGTCCTGGGCTCCGTCGGAACGGTGGCGCTCGGGTGGCGCATGGCCGCCGAAGGCGCCGCCGCCGCTGCCGCCGCTCGGCTCGCCACCGGCCTGGTGGACTCCCTGCGCGCAGAGGTGGCACGCGCGACGGGCAGCTGCGCCGCGATTGCTGCTGGGAGCGCGGTCGCACAACGCGGGGTGGACAGCCGCTGGACCCTCGTGCCGGTGATCGGGAGGCCAGCGGGTCGACCTCCTGGTCCACTATCCGACGCCGCGGGGGGGACATGTCGATACCCTCCACGCCTTCACCCCATGCCATTGATCTCCCGTCGTGGCCTGACCCTGCTCGAGGTGCTGGTCGGGCTTGTCCTGCTGGGGCTCCTCGGACTGGTCCTGTCGCGGAGCAGCCTGCGGCTCGCGCGCGCCACCACGGCTCTGCTCGCACGTTCCGCGGCGCAGCAGACCATGGAAGAGAGCGGCGCCTGGCTCCTCAGCGAGTTGAGCCAGGTAGGTCATGGCGACCTGCGACAGACGGCGGCCGATCGGGTCCGCTATCGTGGGTTCCGCGGCGCCGGACTCGCCTGCCGGGTCACCGCCGACGAGATCCTGTTGCCCGTCGACCGGTGGAGCGCCTGGCGCGACCCCCAGCCGGGCCGTGACTCACTGCTGCTCTACACCGGGGGACTCGCCGACAGTACCTGGGTCGCCCAGCCACTGCTCGCGGTCGGTGGGACCAGTTGCGACGGGCGGCCGGCGCTTCGCCTCACGACAGTAACCGACAGCTCGACGCTGGCGCGCCGTGCTCCTGGTACCCTCCTCCCGGTGCGCCTCTTCGAAGGCATGGAGACGCGGCTCTACCCGTCGGCGGGGAGCTGGTGGCTCGGCGCCCGCTCGGAGAGCGCGGCCGAGGCGATCCAGCCACTGGCGGGGCCGTATGCGGCGGGCGGGGTGGCGTTCGGGTTCCGGGATGCCGGTGGGGTGGCAACGCTGCTCCCCGATCAGGTTCGCCAGGTCTCGGTGCAACTGGTCACCAGCACACCGGCCATCGATTCGGCCCGTTTCGGGCTCGCACCGGCGAATCTCACCCCATGAACCGGCGCGGCGTCGCACTCCTGCTGGCCCTCTTTGCCATTCTCCTGGCGGCGGCCCTGGCGACGGCAGCGCTCACCACTGCGCGCCTGCGTTGGCGGACCGGACACGGGCTCCTGATGGGGGCCGAGGCCACGGTGGCGGCCGAAGCCTCGGTGGCGTTTCATCGCGTGGCGTGGGATAGCGTCGCCGCCGATTCACTCACCGTCGGCGGCTCGATGGAACTTGGCGTCCCACTCACTGGCACCGGCTCGACCCGCGTGATCGACTCCCTGCTCCGGCTCGGTCCAAACCTCTATCAACTGCGCTCGATCGCGGAGCGACTCGCCGCCGACAACCGCCTCCTGGCCCGGGACGATGTGACCGCCCTGGTCGAGCGCATCACGCCCACCCTCCTCGACTCTGCGGCCCTGGTCGCCACGGCGCCACCGGGTATCACCGACAGCGCCACCATTGAAGGCGACGACCATATCCCAGCGGGATGGGAGGCGCGCTGTCCGGCGCCGGCCGCGACCAAACCCCCCTTCGTGGTGGCTCCGTCACCCTTCACCATGCTTCGGCCTTCGTCGGTCGCTGATTTCGCCCGCAGGGCGGATATCAGCGCCGGAGGCACTGTGGCCTCGCCCACGCCGGTCCTGAGCCCACTGGGTGCCTGCCTCCCGGCGGCGGGGAACTGGGGTGACCCGTCCGGGGGCCCCTGTTTCGACTGGCTGCCGCTGATCGTGCTTCAGCCGGGAAGCCGGATCATCGATGGCATGGGGCAGGGGGTGCTGATTGCGATGGGGGACCTCGAACTGTCAGGAGAGTTCTCCTTTGCTGGTGTAATACTGTCGCTTGGCGGCGTGAGTCTGACAGACCAGGCGACGGTGTTCGGTGCGATTCTGGCGACTGGCCCGGTCTCGTTGGGCGGGGAAGCGCAGGTGGAGCGCTCGGTATGTGCGGTCCGGGTGGCGCTGGGGGCCAGGCAGAGTGTTGTAATCCCGGTCACCAACGGAATGTGGCGCACGCCGTAAAAGCTGGGTTTTTGAGGTGCCGTCTGGAGAGGTTCCCGCAAAATCCGGCAGCCGCGAAGGCGCCATGGCCCGGTTTGGAATCGGCCATCTTTCGTTAAGGCATTGCGGTGTAATTGTTTAGATGGATGGTTCTGAGCGTGGCATATGGGTTGCTTTTTGTCCCGCCGAGAACACGCGCTGGCAAAGTGACACCGGGTCTCTAAACAACTTTTCTGGAGGAAGTATGCTGAATCGCAAGGGCTTTACCCTGATCGAGCTGCTCATCGTGGTCGTCATCATCGGCATCCTGGCCGCGATCGCGATCCCGAAGTTCGCGAACACCAAGCAGAAGGCGATTGTCGCCTCGATGAAGTCGGACCTCCGTAACCTGGTCACCGCGCAGGAAGCCTTCTTCGCCGACCAGAACACCTACGCGACTGCGATCTCGCCGACCACCAGCACCACGGCGGCGACCTTCGTACAGAGCGCGGGCAACGTGGCCCCGACGATCACCGCGGGCACCACGATCGCTTCCGGCTGGGCCGCGACCATCACCAACCCGCAGCTGACCGGTGGCTCGATCACCACCTGCGGCATCTACGTCGGCACCGGCACTGCGCCGAACGCCGCCGTGACTCAGGAAGGCGCTCCTGGCTGCTGGTAAGCCACTCGCAGTACCCAGTGCGGCGGGCGGTCCTCCGGGACCGTCCGCCGTCCTGTTTTTTCCGCGCTGATAATGAAGAAGGGGTGGCGGATCTCGCAGGATGACAGGCAGCGGGCGATCCACCTGAGCGGTCCTCGGGCTTGCCCTGTCGTGTTTTCGGTCGGATTGCTGGATTGTCGGGGCGGCCACGCCTCTGTTGCTCGTTTTTAAGCCATTGATGGATAATGGGTTACAGGGAATTTGCTCACACATTTCCCAGTCGGGCCGATAGTCCTGGTGTCGAATTGGTATGTCCTGTGCTTTGAAGATGGAACGTCGGGCCCCACCTCAAGCATTCTGTGAGTAGCGGTGAGATAAGTCGCACCTGCCCAACGGCTTGTTCGGCATCACTTCAAGCAACTTGGGAGCTTGACAGAAGCTGAGGCGCCTTGTAGCGTAGTCTTCCTACTCCCCCCGTTCCAGGCACATTTTAGCAGTCGGGATACTATGGCCTTTCTCAGCCGGAAGAAAACGACTGTGGCCTTGGACATCGGGTCCGGGTTGATCAAGCTCGTCGCCATTCAGCACGGCGTCGGGGACCCGATCCTGACCAAGGTGGCGTACACCAGCGTGGTGGACGACGCCATCGTCGAAGGTGAAATCATGGACCCGGGGATCGTGGCAGACGCCATCCGGGGCCTCCTCGCCTCCGCGGGCCTCAAGCCGAAGCAGGTCGTGATCGCGGTCGGCGGGCGCGACGTGATCATCAAGAAAATCCAGATGGACCGGATGAAGGAGAGCGATGCGCGCGAGGTGATCCGCTGGGAAGCGGAACAGCACGTGCCTTTCGACATGGAAAACGTCGAACTCGACTTCCAGATCCTGGATCCGGATGGCGAGGGGCTCCAGATGACGGTGCTGCTGGTGGCCGCCAAGCGGGAGCTGGTCGAAAACAAGGTGTCGTTGCTGGCCGAGGCGGGGCTCTCCCCGGCGGTGATTGACATCGACGCCTTCGCGCTGCATAACGCCTTTGAGATCAACTACCCCGACGAAATGCGGGGGGTCGTGGGCCTGGTGAACATGGGCCACGAAATGACCAATATCAACATCCTGGAAGATGGCATTCCGGTGCTGACCCGGGACCTCCCGGTGGGTACCCGCCGGTTCCGGGAGGATATCCAGCGGGAACGCGGGCTCTCGGCCGAAGAAGCCGACCAGCTGCTGCAGGGGTTCGAGCGGAACGAGATCCTCGATCCCTTCCTCGAGACCCGGGGCGAGGAACTCGCCGTCGGGATCGAGCGTGCGGCGGCCTTCCTCCAGTCAGCCAGTCGCTCGGCCGGCGGCATCTCGCGTCTCTGGCTCACCGGGGGTGGTGGACGCATCCCCGGGCTCAACAAGGTGCTGGCCGACCGCCTGCGGTTGCCGGTCGAGTTGGCCAATCCCCTGGCTCGTCTGCGGGTGGCTGAAGGGGTCTTTGATGCCATGTCCATGGACGAGATCTCTCCCCTGCTGATGCTGCCGATCGGTCTGGCGCTCCGCACCGCCGCGTGAGCCTGATGCCCGGAGTTCATCGCCCATGATGATCACAGTCAATCTCCGCCCCGGCCAGAAGCGCAAGGCCGCCTCGGGTGGCCTCGCGATCGGCGACCGCGCCAAGGCGATTTTCGCCCGGGTGCGTGACCCATGGCTGGTCTCGTCGGCTGCTGCCTGCATCGCCGTCGCCGTCTGGCTGGGGTACTCGTTCCTCTCGACCAACGCGAAGTACAGTGCACTCGCGCCGCGCCTCGAACAGGCCCAGGACGATCAGCGTCGCTTCGACGGGCTGCTCAAGCAGAAGCGCCGGGCCGAGCTGATCCGGGACTCGCTCCTCTCGCAGATCTCGACCATCCGCGGGGTGGACGGCAATCGCTACATCTGGCCCCACGTCCTGGACGAGGTCGCCAAGGCGCTGCCGCCCTATACCTGGCTGACCACGCTGAGCGCTGCCGCTGCCCCCACGACCGTCGACACCGCCGACACCCGTCCGCGGCCGCTGATGTTCCGGATGGAAGGCCGCACCATGGACCTGCAGGCATACACCCGGTTCCTGCGGCAGCTGGAGGCGTCGCCCTGGGTCTCCGATGTGACCCCGCTCGAGGCCAAGACCATTGTCGAGAAGGAGCGTCCGGTGACCCAGTTCACCATCCAGGCGTCCTTCCAGCCGGCGGATTCGGCGTACATCCGCTCGGTGCCCCTCAGCCAGTCGGTGAGGTAGCCTCATGGCCGCCATCTCGCAGGAACGTCAGGTTCCGATTCTGCTCTTTCTGATCGCCGCCGTGGTGGGGTACTTCGGGTACACCGGCACCGGGCTGGACGCGATCGGATTGCGGGGGGTCACCCAGACCGAGGACAGCATTGTCGTCCGGCAGCGCATGATCGACTCGCTGGTCACCCTCACGGACAGTGCGCGCAAGCTGCTGGCCCAGGGCAGTGTCGAAGATCTGCGCCGCCGGCTGGAAGGCTACCGTGGCAGCCTCGAGCTGATGCGCCGGCTGGTGCCGGATCGCAATGAAGTGGCCAACCTGATGGACGAAATCTCGACCCGCGCCAAGATCCGCGGGGTACAGGTCGCCCAGTTCCAGCCGCTGACCGCGGAGCCGGGCCCCGCCCCCTTCGAGACGTTGCGGTACCAGTACTCGGTGATCGGGCGCTACGACCAGCTGGGCGAATTCCTGTCGGACATCGCCAGCCTGCAGCGCATCATCGTGCCGGTGGACCTGGCCCTGGCCGTCGCGGACATCACCCGCGCAAAGGCCTTGGGCGACAGCTCGGGCGCACTGCTTGAAGCCCGCTTCCAGATCCGGACCTTCGTGAAGACCTCCGGGTCGGAGGGAGGCGCCAGTGGTACCTGATCGGTTGAGCCGTACACTCGTGCTCGGGCTGCTCCTCGCCCTCGCCGCCTGTGGAGGCAAGAAGGAAGAGCCGGCAGCCGAGGTGGATCTCTCTGCCATCCGCGCGCGGCGGGACAGCATCCGCACAGTCCGATTCGCTGGTCCGGGCGCGGTACTCCGCCTGCGCCGACTCGGTGTTTCAGGTGTTGACCAAGACGCCGGCCGGCAAGAAGCGGGTGGCTGCTGCCCCGGCCGGGATGATCCAACCCGAGGTGCTGACGGCGTGCGGTAAGCCGCCCGCCGCCCCGGTCACGATCGTCTCGACTGACAGCGCGAAGCCCGCCCCCATGGTGGCGGGTAAGGACTCCGGCATGAAGGCCGATACCACCAGGAAGATGGTGGCCAAGGCCGAGCCCCCCAAGGTGGAGGCCCCTGCGGCCGCGGCGCCGGTCCAGAAGCCTGGCCTCACCCCGCAGCAGCAGCAGGTGATGCGGGCCGATTCGATTCGGCAGGCGCGTGAGCGGGCCCGGCAGGATTCCCTGACCGCCCTGACCGAACGCACCCGGTCCGATTCCATGATCCGGGCCAAGGCCGACAGCACCCGCGGCGATTCGCTGCGGATGGCGCGTGAGACCGAAGTGCAGCGCGAGACCTTCACCTACTCCGGTGGCGCACGCGACCCGTTCGCGTCCCTGATCACCGAGGATAAGCTCGGGCCGGAGTTCAACGACCTGCTGCTGGTCGGGGTGTACCTGGACCTGCGCCGGGCCGCGAACAGCGTGGCGGTACTGCGGGACAAGACCAATCAGAAGCGGTACAAGCTCCGGGTCGGAGATCGGCTCGGGCGCCTGAAGGTGGCACAGATTCGGCAGACAGACGTGGTATTCACGGTCGAGGACATTGGCTTCGAGCGACAGGAAACGCTGTCGCTTCGCAAGAGGGAGACAGACACCCCATGATGCGTAAATTCCCCGTCGTCCTGGCCCTGGCGCTTTGCCTCGGAACGACGTCGCTGCTCACCGCCGGCACGGCCGGAGATGAGCGTCCCCATGGTCCGGCGCAGGTGACGGCGGTCAGCGTCGTCCCGACCCCCGGTCATGCCGAGATCGTGATCGCCTTCAGCGGCGCGGTCGAATACCAGGACTTCCCGCTCCGCGAACCCGATCGCCTCGTGATCGATGTCGTCGGCGCCACCCTGCAGGCCAGGGGTAAGGCGTACGATGGCGTGAACCGCGGCGGCATCCGGGATATCCGCTACGCCCAGTTCCGCCCCGACGTGGTCCGGATCGCCATCTATCTCGATGGCAGCCGCGACTACCGGGTCGAGAAGTCTGGCGACGCGATCCGGGTGACCTTCGGCGTGGATCAGAGCTTCCTCGCCTGGTCGAGCCGCGCGCCGTCCGACCTCGAGCCGCCGGCGCCCCGCCTGGTGCGGGCACAGACCGCTCCTGAAGTCAGCGTCCCGGCCGCAGAAGATGCGCCGGTCGCCGCGACCTCGCAGCAGGTCCCCGCGCCTCGCATCACCGTGACCTGGGACCGTGCCTCCGTGGCGGATGTGATCAGCGGCTTCGCCGCCTTCTCCGGCCGGACCATCGTGCTGGGCAAGGATGTGAAGGGCGAGGTCACCGCCGAGATCAAGAATCAGCCGTGGACCGAGGCCTTCGCCGCGGTGCTCGCAACGCAGGGACTGCAGGCGATCGAGTTGCCCGGTGGCATCATCCGGGTGGACTCGCCGGCCACGCTGGCGGCGCTCGACTCCACTGAGCCGACCACGACCCGCATGATTCCGGTCAACTACGCCAGCGCCAGCCAGCTGCTGCCGAGTGTGAAGTCGATTCTCTCCAAGCGGGGTGGGGTGGTCGCGGATACCACGACCAACTCGCTGATCGTAACCGAGACCCGGAGCAAGATCGGCGACGTCCAGGACTTCGTGAAGCAGCTCGACGTCCGGACCCCGCAGATCTCGATCCAGTCCAAGATCATCTTCGTCAACCGGACCAGCATCGAAGCGCTCGGCCTGCAGTACGATTTCGGCGCCAAGACCGCCAGTGACCCGGGCCCGTTCTTCAATCAGCTCCGGCCGCGTATTGACCCGACCAGCGGCGATCCCTTCGACAATAACGTCGTCGCCTTCGGCGGCGATGGCGTCGGCGCCATCGCCAACGCCGAAGCCACGATCCAGCAGCCCGCGCTGCGGCTGATCTGGGAGACCACGCTCGGCGGGTTCAACTTCACCACCTTCCTCCAGGCGCTCCGGCAGGTGGAACTGGCGGACGTGCAGGCCGAGCCGTCGATCACCACCCTCGACAACCGCGAAGCGGTGCTCAAGGTCGGTGAAGACATCCCGGTCCGTATCATCGACTTCAGCTCGGCCACCACGGGCGACGCCGCCCCGCGTGCCACCGTGCAGTTCAAGGAAACCGGCATCATGCTCCGCGTGACGCCGCACGTGACCAACAACCGCCAGATCCTGCTGCAGGTCGAGGCCGAACGGTCCAACGTCCGGACCCTCGCCGCCGCCGACCTCGGCTTCACGATTCAGAAGCAGAATGCCAAGAACCAGCTCCTCGTCGCGGATGGCGAGACGGCGGTAATCGGCGGCCTGACCGTGACCACGGTGACCAAGACCCGCAGCGGTATCCCGATGCTGGTCGACCTCCCGCTGGTGGGCAAGCTGTTCGGCTTCAGCAACAGCAACGAGCAGCGTCAGGATCTCATCATCCTGGTGACGCCGCGGATCATCGACGACGCTTCGGGCAACTGACCCAGGCCGAGCGGTAGTGCAGGGCGAGCCCGGCCGAAAGGTCGGGCTTCGCTGTTTTGACCTGTGGGGAAGCGCGAACGGGGAAGGGGGAACCGGGTGGCAATGCAGGAACCTCCCCCTTTCTGCGGGAGGTACCTTAGCTTCTCCTTTACTCCGATTCCCCGTTCCCCGTTCCCCGTTCCCGGCTTTTCATGCCTCTCCGATTTCTCACCGCCGGCGAATCGCACGGCAAGGCGCTCGTCACCATCGTCGAGGGGCTGCCTGCAGGGTTGCCCGTCTCGGCCGAGTGGGTAGACCATCAGTTGGGCCGCCGGATGATGGGCTATGGCCGCGGGGCGCGGATGAAAATCGAGAAGGATCGGATCGAGTGGTTGTCCGGCGTCCGCGCCGGCGAGACCCTCGGATCCCCGGTCGCCATGATCATCCACAATCGTGACTGGACCAATTGGGAAGAAATCATGGCGGCGGAGGGCACACCGGGTGAGGCGCGCCGACGCGCACTCAACCGTCCGCGCCCCGGTCACGCCGATCTGGTGGGGGTACTCAAATACCGGCGCGAAGATGCCCGGGACATCCTCGAGCGGGCCAGTGCCCGGGAGACCGCCGCACGGGTCGCGGCCGGTGCGCTGGCTCGGCGACTGCTCGATGAATTCGGGGTGGACATCGGGAGTCATGTGACATCGCTGGGTGGCATCGCCGTCACACCAGAGGAGATCCCACTCCCGCTGAATGTGGTGTCCGATCGATCGGAGGTCCGCGTGCTGGACCCCGCGCTGGAAGCCTCCATCATCGAGCGGATTGATAGAGCCAGGAAGGATGGCGATACCCTCGGTGGCGAGTGTGAAGTGATCGTCCGGGGTTTGCCCGCCGGTCTTGGCAGCCACGTTCACTGGGACCGCAAGCTTGACGGACGGTTGGCCGGTGCGCTGATGTCGATTCCTGCGGTCAAGGCGGTGGAGATCGGCCTCGGCTTTGAAGCGGCGCGTCGCCCCGGATCAATGGTGCACGATCCCATCGATGCGGCAGCGGTCCCCGGTCAGCCCGCCCCTCCACCTGCGCTGGATGGTGGTTATACTCGGCGCACCAATAATGCCGGCGGCCTTGAGGGTGGGATCACCACTGGCGCACCGCTGGTCATCCGCGTCGGGATGAAGCCGATCGCGACGCTCATGTCGCCGCTGCCCACGGTCGATCTCCGGACCGGTACGGCGGCGAAGGGACAGAGTGAGCGATCAGATGTCACCGCGGTGCCCGCAATGGGAGTCATCGCCGAGGCGCTGACGGCCTTCGTGCTGGCGGAGGCCTGGCTGGAAAAATTTGGCGGCGACTCCCTGGTTGAGACTCGTCGGAACTACGATGGGTATCTGACCCAGCTGGCGCAGCGCTGGGCCGTGATTCCCCCCGGAACTCCTGCAGCATCGGAGCAAGTATGAAGCGGCACATTCTCATCGTCGGCCTCCCTGGAGCAGGGAAAACCACTGTCGGACGCCTCGTGGCCGAGCGGCTCGGCGCCACCCAGGTGGATGCCGACGCTGTCATCGTCCGGAAGATGCAGATGCCCGTGAATCGGATCTTTGCGGAGCACGGCGAGCAGCGGTTTCGGGAGCTGGAGGCTGAGGCGATGAAGGCGGCGCTGGCGGGACCGGCGGCGGTCCTGACCCCCGGCGGAGGTTGGGTTACGCAGCCGGGGGCCCTCGAACAGGCCCGGGGCACTTGCCTGATCTTCTACCTTAAGACCATGGCCCTGACCGCGGCCAAGCGGGCCGCCGACGGCGCCCGGCCGATGCTGGTGGGGGAAGACCCGGTGGAGCGGATGCGGCAGCTACTAAAGGAAAGAGAGCCAGTCTACAACCAGGCGGCCCTCGAGCTCAAAGCCGACGTCAAATCCCCGGCTACGCTGGCAGATGAAATCGTCATGGTGGCGCGGGAAAAGGGTGGGTGGTGAGGGTGGTGCAGGTACTGGGGGACGTCGGATCTGGGTCGCGAGTCACGAGTCACAGGACTGTTTTCTCGATCCGTGACTTGTGACTCGCGACTTTAAGCTCTTTAATGTCAATGTCTTACGCTGCATGCCCTTGCAATTGTCACCCTTGGGGCGTTTCTTGAGGCCGCCGGAATTTGCTCCGGCGATGACTCAACGCAGGTACAGTGGAGCACATGGCACCAACGAAGAAATCCAAGTCCGCCCCTAAGGGGACCGAGGCGAAAGCCCCGGAAAAGAAGGCCAAATCGGTCGCCAAGGCAGCGGCAACCGAAGCGGCGCCCGCCAAGAAGAAGCGGGCTCCCCGGGCGAAGAAGGCTACCGCAGGTGAGGACGAAGTCGGAACGGGGGGCGCACTGGTGATCGTCGAGTCGCCCACCAAGGCCCGCAGCATCGGCAAGTACCTCGGCCGCGGCTACGAGGTGAAGGCGACGATCGGACACGTCCGGGATCTTCCCACCCGCAAGCTGGGGGTGGACGTCGAGAACGGCTTCCAGCCGGATTACGTCACCATCAAGGGCAAGACGCAGACACTGGCCGACCTCAAAAAGGCGGCCAAGCGCGCCAGCTCTGTGTACCTGGCGACCGACCCGGACCGTGAGGGCGAGGCGATCGCCTGGCACGTGGCCGTCGCAGCTCGACACCAGAGCGCCGATGCACCGGGTGCGGTTCGAGGAGATCACCAAGGAAGCGGTCAAGGAGTCGATGTCGCGGCCGGGCGTCGTGAACGAGGACCTGGTCAATGCCCAACAGGCGCGCCGCATCCTCGATCGGCTGGTCGGCTACAAGGCGAGTCCGATCCTGTGGCAGAGCATCAAGACCGGGCTGTCGGCCGGACGGGTGCAGACGGTGGCCCTGCGACTGATCGTCGAGCGCGAACGGGATATCCGGGCCTTCAAGCCGGTGGAGTACTGGACCATCGCCGCCGACTGCGACCGGAAGGGCCAGACGTTCACCGCAGAACTGAAGAAGATCGACGGGCACAATCCCGAACTGGGCACCGAAGCAGCCGCCAACGCCGTGGTGGACGGGGTGCGGGGCCTGCCGTTCGTCGTTACCAAGGTCGAGAAGAAGAACCGGCGCAAGCGGCCCGGTGCGCCCTTCACCACCAGTACCCTGCAGCAGGAAGCGGCCAAGAAGCTGGGCTTCTCCACCCGCCGCACCATGCGGGCGGCGCAGGATCTGTACGAAGGTATGGATGTCGGGGAGGATGGCCCGGTCGGCCTCATCACCTACATGCGAACCGACTCCGTGCGGGTGTCCGATACCGCCATTGCCGCGGTGCGGGACTTCATCGGGGCGAACTACGCCAGGGAGTATCTGCCGGAAGCGCCCAACCAGTACACCTCGAAGAAGGGCAGCCGGGTCCAGGACGCGCACGAAGCGATCCGGCCGACCGACGTGAAGCGCCGCCCCGAGGATGTGCAGCGTCACCTTGAGCCCGACCAGTACCGCCTGTACCAGCTCATCTGGCAGCGCTTCGTCGCGTCGCAGATGAATCCCGCGGTCTACGACATGACGATCGTGGACTTCGACCTGGGCCGGTACCTCTTCCGGGTGATCGGGCTCGGTTCTGCTGTTCAACGGCTACCACGTCGTGTATACCGAGGGCCGCGAGGTGGAGGAGGGCAAGGGGGTCGAGGATCTGCAACCGATCCCGCCGCTCGAAGTGGGCGACCAGGTCAATGTGCAGGCGATCACGCCGAGCCAGCATTTCACCGAACCGCCACCCCGTTTCTCCGAAGCCAGCCTGGTGAAGGAACTGGAGCGGCTCGGCATCGGGCGACCGTCGACCTACGCCCAGATCATCGGGACGATCACCGCCCGGGAATATGTGAAGCTGGAGCAGCGACGCTTCACCCCGACCGAGCTGGGTGAGACGGTCGAGCGGATCATGATCGACAGCTTCCCGACCATCTTCAACGTGGAGTTCACCTCCGGGATGGAGCAGGAGCTGGACCGGATCGAGGATGGCAAGGTCGGCTGGCAGAAGGTGCTGGGCGACTTCTACGGCCCCTTTACCGAAGCGCTGAAGGCCGTGAACCTCGGCGCGATCGTGGCCGAGGCCCATGGGCTGAGCAAGGAAGACCTGGAGAAAGAGGTCTGTCCCAAGTGCGGTGCCAAGGTGGAGCTGCGCACCGGACGGTTCGGACCGTACTTCGCCTGCGTCAACTACAAGCAGACCTGCGACTACGTGAAGTCGCTCAAGAAGGCGCGGGCACCGGATCGTCCGACCGACGAGAAGTGTCAGTTGTGTGAGGCGCCGATGGTCATCAAGACAGGCCGCTTCGGCGAGTTCCTGGCCTGCACCCGGTACCCCGAGTGCAAGGGCACCCGGTCGATTCCGCTGGGGATGAAGTGTCCCAAGTGCGACGTGGGTGACCTGGCCGAGCGGCGCACCAAGAAGGGCAAGTCGTTCTGGGGCTGCGTACGGTACCCGGCGTGCGACTTCTCCACCTGGAACCGCCCGGTGGCGGAGACCTGCCCGAGCTGCGGCTGGGTCGGCATGGAGAAGAAAGTCAGCAAGGCCGAGGGCGAAACCCGCACCTGCCTCAAGTGCCAGCACAAGATCGTCGTCATGGACGCGGAGGAGGCGGCCGCGACGTGACCGCTTCAGGATCCCCGCACGCCACGGTGGTGGGCGGGGGGCTGGCGGGGTGTGAGGCGGCCTGGGCCCTGGCGGAACGCGGGGTGGAGGTCACCCTGCGGGAGATGCGGCCCCTGCACCCCACCGCCGCGCACCAGACCGACCGGCTGGCGGAACTGGTCTGCAGCAATTCGTTCAAGTCGCTGGACCTCTCCAACGCGCATGGACTGCTGAAAGCCGAGCTGCTGCAGCTCGGGAGCATCCTGCTGCGCGCTGCCGAGGAGGCGCGCGTGCCCGCTGGCGCGGCGCTCGCCGTGGATCGGGAGGTCTTCTCCCAGCTGGTCCATGACAAGGTCATCGCCCATCCCCGGATCACCGTCGAGCGGGGCGAAGTCACGGCGCTCCCCTCGCCCGGAATCGTGGCCACCGGTCCGCTGACATCGCGCCGCGCTCGCGGAAGCGATCCTTGCGCGGTTTGGAGATCGTGGAGCGGGCAACCCTCCTGGCCCTCCTTCCGACGAGCGTAGCACTGAGGCGCCACGACTGGCGCTCTCGTTCTACGATGCGATTGCCCCGATTGTCAGCCGTGAGTCGCTGGACGAATCGCGTCTGTATGCGCTGTCCCGGTACGGCAAGGGCGATGGAGACGACTACCTGAACGCGCCCTTCAATCGGGAAGAATACGACGCCTTCATCGCTGCCCTGACTACCGCCGACCAGTTTACCGCGCACGAATTCGACAAGGTGCCGTACTTCGAAGGGTGCCTGCCGGTGGAGGAGATGGCGCGACGTGGGCCCGAGACGCTCCGCTTCGGCCCCATGAAACCGGTTGGCCTGCCCGACCCGCGCACTGGGCGCGATCCGTGGGCGGTGGTGCAGCTTCGCCGGGAAGACAAGGCGGGCCAGATGTGGAACCTGGTCGGCTTCCAGACTCGGCTCCGGATTCCCGAACAGAAGCGGATCATCGCCCTCATTCCCGGCCTGGAGCAGGCCGAGATCCTCCGATTCGGCAGCATCCACCGCAACAGCTATTTGAACAGCCCCGCGATGCTGGGGCCGGGGCTCAGTGCGCCGGGCGACCCCACCCTCTTCTTTGCCGGGCAGCTGACCGGCGTCGAGGGGTATACCGAGTCGCTGGGCACCGGACTGCTGGGGGGCATCAACCTGGCGAGGGCGCTGCAGAGTCAGCCTCCAGCGGTGCCACCGGCGACCACGATGCTGGGCGCGCTCTACCGCTATCTTCGAGAAGCGGATCCGCGGCACTTCCAGCCCATGAATGCGAACTGGGGACTGGTGGAGGAGCTCGGTCAGGCGGACGGGCCGTCGGGCGGTCGGAAGAAGTTGACCAAGGAAACCAAGCGGGCACTGATGATCGAGCGCGCCAGAAGGGACTTCACGACATGGCTTTCGGCGCTCTGATGCCGCTGAGCCGCCCGCCTGTCCGCCCCGAGCTCGCCACCTTTCTCGACTACCTCGAGAAGGAGCGGCAGGTCTCGCCCAATACGGTGCGGGCCTATCGCCGCGACCTGGAGGAGTTCATCGCCTTCCTCGATCGGCATTACGCGGGTGACTGGGACTTCGGCCGAGTGGATCGGCTCGGGATTCGTGGATTCCTGGCGGAACTCCAGCGGCGGGGGCTCGCCAAGCGCTCGATGGCACGCGCGCTGTCGGCGGTACGGGCACTCTACCGGTTCCTGCAGGGGCAGGAAGGGCTGGAGACCTCCCCGATGCGCGCGGCACGAGCGCCTCGGATCGAGCGCCACCTGCCCGGCTACCTCGATCGTGATCGCACCGAGGCGCTGTTCGCTGCGGCGGAGGTCCGCGCCGGTGCGGACGACGCCTGGCCAGCGGGACCTGGCCATCCTGGAGCTGTTCTACTCCAGCGGCCTGCGGTTATCCGAGCTGACCGGTCTCAATCTGCTCGATCTCGATCTCCTCGGCGATCAGGTCAAGGTGCGCGGCAAGGGGCGGAAGGAACGGCTGGTGCCGCTCGGCTCGCGGGCCAGCCGGGTGCTCCGCCGCTACCTTGAAACCCGGCAGCGGCTCGCGTCGCGGCCGGGCGCGGATCGGCAGGCAGTCTTCCTGAATCCACGCGGCCGCCGCCTCACGCCGCGGTCGGTGCAGCGGATCGTGCACCGCGCCTATGAGGCCATCGGAGTGGACGGCCTCAAGACCCACTCGCTGCGGCACACCTTCGCCACCCATCTGCTGGATGCCGGCGCCGATCTGCGGGCGGTGCAGGAGCTGCTGGGACACGCCAGTCTCAGCACGACGCAGATCTACACGCATACCAGTGTCGAGCGCTTGAAGAAGGTCTATCACCAGTCGCATCCACGGGCCTGACGGCCCTCACGCACCTGGCAGGACGCATCATGGCTGAGTATCACGGCACGACAATCATCGCCGTCCGCAAGGAGGGCAAGGTGGCCATCGGCGGCGATGGACAGGTCAGCATCGGGGACACCATCGTCAAGGGCAACGCGACCAAGGTGCGCGCACTCAAGGGCGGGAAGGTGCTCGCCGGGTTTGCGGGATCGGTCGCGGATGCCCTGACGCTATACGAGAAATTCGAGGAGAAGCTGGAGCGCCACCCGGGGAACCTCGGACGGGCAGCCGTGGAGCTGGCAAAGGACTGGCGCAGCGACCGGATCCTGCGTCGCCTCGAGGCGCTGCTGGTGGTGGCCGACGTCGAGCATGTCTACCTGCTCTCAGGCGGAGGGGAACTGATCGAACCGGATGACGGGATCCTCGCGGTCGGCTCGGGTGGCAACTTTGCGCTGGCCGCGGCCCGCGCCCTGCTTCCCGATGCCGGTCGCTCCGCCCGGGAGATTGTCCAGCGGTCGCTTGAGATCGCCGCCGATATCTGTGTGTACACCAACAAGCATCACACCATTCTCGAGTTGTGAGGCGGTTCGCGCTGCCCACACCCCGCAGCGCGGCCCGATCGCCATCATCCTGCTCGCGCTGCACACCTGGTGCTTCTGTTCCAACCTGATGGACATGCGGCACTCCAACGCGAGGGCGAGGAGTCAGGCGACCGTGGCGGGCGGAGGCAACTGAACTCCATCCGACAGGAGCCGAGCGACCCCGATATCTTCCGCCATGCCTCGACCCTCGACCCTCGACCCTCCTCGACCCTCGACCCTCGACCCTCGACTCGTGACTCGTGACTCGTACCGGCTGAATCCATGACCGATATTGCCCCCGACATCGCCCCCACGGACGCCGAAGCCGGGCCGCCCGTCCCACCGTGGCTGGAGGAGCTGCCGCCCCGTCAGATCGTGGCGGAGCTGGACCGGTATATTGTGGGGCAGGAGGCGGCCAAGCGGGCGGTGGCGATCGCGATCCGGAATCGCTGGCGCCGGGCCCAGACGCCGGACGAGATCCGCGACGAGATCACGCCGCACAACATCATCCTGATCGGCCCGACCGGCGTCGGCAAAACGGAGGTTGCCCGCCGCCTCGCCCGGCTGGCAGGTGCCCCGTTCATCAAGGTGGAAGCGTCGAAGTTCACCGAGGTAGGTTACGTCGGGCGCGACGCCGAATCGATGGTCCGGGATCTGGTCGATGCCGCCATCAACATGGTGCGGACCGAACGGGAGGACGAAGTCTATCCCGCGGCGGAAGAGAAGGCGGAGGAACGCCTGCTCGACATCCTGCTGCCGGCGCCGCACGCCCCACCGCGGCCGGAACCGTCGGCCAGCGGCGAGCGCCCCGCGATCTTCGTGGTGAATCCCGGCGGCCAGGCCCGCCCTGACACGGACAACGAGGAGGACCGCCGGGCCCGGTCGCGCGAGAAGCTGCGCCAGATGCTCAAGGAGGGCAAACTGGACGACCGCGAGGTCGAGATCGAAGTGGCGCCCCAGGGCTACCCGATGCTCGAGATGATGCAGCCGCCCCAGGGCATGGAAGGGGAGAACATCAATTTCCTGGAGATGTTCCAGGAGATGATGCCCAAGCGGAAGAAGCGCCGGAATGTCCGGGTGCCGGAAGCGCGCCGCATTCTGATCGATGAAGAGGTGAAGAAGCTGGTGGACATGGATGACGTGATCACCGAGGCCATGGACCGGGTGGAGAATCACGGCATCCTGTTCATCGACGAAATCGACAAGATCGCGGGGGAGCGTGGGACGGGCACCGGGCCGGATGTCTCCCGCGAAGGGGTTCAGCGCGACCTGTTGCCGATCGTGGAAGGCTCCACCGTGCAGACCCGTTACGGGATCCTCCGCACCGACCACATTCTCTTTATCGCGGCCGGTGCCTTCCACGTATCGAAGCCGTCCGATCTGATTCCGGAGCTGCAGGGGCGCTTCCCGATCCGGGTGGAATTGTCGCCCCTGACCCAGGCCGACTTCGTCCGGATCATGACCGAGCCGGAGAATGCCCTCACCAAGCAATACCAGGCACTGGTCGCCGCGGAGGGCGCCTCCCTGGAGTTCACCGCGGACGGGATCAAGGAGATCGCCCGCGTGGCGTGGGTGGCCAACGACCGGATGGAGAATATCGGGGCGCGCCGGCTGCACACCGTGATGTCGACACTGATGGACGAAGTGCTGTTTGAGCTGCCGGACTACCCCGAGCGGGTCATCAAATTCGATGAGGCCTCCGTCCGCAAATGCCTCGAGAAGATCATCGATGACGACGACCTGCGGCGCTATATCCTGTAGCGGCTCGGCGGCTCGTGCTCTAGGCGGGCTGGCGGGTGCTGGGGATCCGAAGCATCACTACGATCCAGCCGAGTCCCATCGCGGTCAGGAGGATCTTGCCGATCAGGCTCGGGACGAAGAACACCACCGTGGTGCCGATGCTGACGGTAATCATCAGGATGGCCATCACCTTGTGCTGGACGGCGACGGTGCGGTGCTCCCGCCAGTTCCGGATCATGGGGCCGAACAGGCGGTGGTTCAGCAGCCAGTTGTAGAACCGAATGGAGCCGCGGGCATAACACGCGGCGGCGAGGAGCAGGAACGGGGTACAGGGGAGCAGGGGGAGGAGGGCGCCCAGGACGGCGAGGACCAGGCTGAGGTGCCCCGCGGCCAGGTACCAGAGCCGAGCGGGGCCTGAGCCGGCCAGCCGGGTCTCGGCGCTGAAATCCTGGGCTGCCTGCCCCTCCTCCATATCCAACTCCGTTGATCGGGATTCCATAATTTGATGCCAGTCGTCTGCGGATGCTAGTGCTTCCCCTTGCCCTACGTGCCCGCGCCCCGGTAGACTCACCTGCCAAAATGGCCGTCACCATCACCCCGACCCGGAATGCCGAAGCGCGACTTCCTCGCTGTCTCTGATCTTAGCTGCCCCGAGCTCGAATCGGTGCTGGCCCTCGCCGGACAGATGAAGCGGGGGATGTACCATGATCGGCCGCTCACGGGGAAATCGCTCGCGATGATCTTCGGGAAAAGCTCCACCCGGACCCGGGTCTCGTTCGAGGTGGGGGTGACGCAACTCGGGGGGCATCCACTCTTCCTCTCCTCCCGGGAACTGCAGCTCGGGCGGGGCGAGCCGACCCGGGATACGGCCCGGTCCCTGTCCCGCTACGTCGATGGGATCATGATCCGGACGTATACCCACGCGGAGGTGGAAGAGCTGGCGGCGTTCGCCACCGTGCCGGTGATCAACGGCCTGACCGATCGGATGCACCCCTGCCAGGTGCTGGCCGATGTGATGACGATGGGGGAGGAGTTCGGCGGTTGGGCCGGCCGGGTGGTGGCCTGGGTGGGCGACGGCAACAACATGGCCAACAGCTGGATCGAGGCGGCAGGCACCCTGGGGTTCGAGCTGCGACTGGCCTGTCCGGAGGGGTACGAGCCGGATCACGCCCTGTTTGAGCGCCATGCCCGGCATGCGCCCATCACCATCACCGAACTGCCCGAGGAAGCGGTGGCGGGAGCGCATGTGGTCACGACCGATGTGTGGGCGTCGATGGGGGATGAGCACCAGGTCGAGGTACGGCGGCAGGCCTTCCGTGAGTATGCCATCGATGCGGCGCTCATGGCCCAGGCCGATCCCCACGCCATTTTTCTGCATTGCCTTCCCGCCCATCGCGGGGAGGAGGTGACGGAGGCCGTCCTCGAGGGACCACAGTCGCGCATCTGGAACGAGGCCGAGAACCGGCTGCATATCCAGAAGGCCCTCCTGACTTTTCTGATGGGTGGCTCCTCTGGCGGATCTTCCGCCTGATGCCCGCCCAGTCAACTTCACGATTCCGCTGATGACCCCCTTGCTCCGCACCCCGCTCTACGACGCCCACTGCGCCCTCGGCGCCAAGATGGTCCCCTTTGCCGGCTGGGAGATGCCCGTCCAGTACCGCGGCGGCATCCTCGCGGAACACAAGGCGGTCCGGGAACATGCCGGGCTGTTTGATGTATCGCACATGGGAGAATTTGAGGTGACGGGCCCGGATCGCAACGCCTTTGTGCAGCGGGTGACGTCCAACGATGTGTCGGCGCTGACCGAGGGGCAGGTGCAGTACTCCACCCTGCTGCACGAGAGCGGGGGGATCGTGGACGACTGCACCGTGTATCGCTTCGAAGACAAGGTGATGATCGTGGTCAATGCCGCGAATATTGCCAAGGACTGGGAGCATATCGTCGCCCTCAAGAAGGGCGCCAATGTCCGGCTGCGGAATATTTCCGACGAAGTCGGCCTGCTCGCCCTCCAGGGACCGAAGTCCGAGGCGCTCCTGCAGCCCTTTACCGACACCACCCTGTCGGACATCGGGTATTACCGCTTTGCCATGGGTCGGGTCGCCGGGCAGGGCTGCTTCATCTCCCGGACCGGCTACACCGGGGAGGATGGATTCGAGTTGTACTGCCGGGCCGGGAGCACCCCCGCGATCTGGCACGCGCTGACCGACGCCGGCGCGGTGCCGATCGGCCTGGGGGCGCGGGATACGCTGCGGCTTGAAGTGGCCTATCCGCTGTATGGCAACGATATCGATGACCGCACCTCACCGCTCGAGGCGGGGCTGGGGTGGATTGTAAAGCTGGACAAGGGCGCTCCCTTCACCGGACAGGAATCGCTCCGCTTCCAGAAGAGCGCGGGCCTCACCCGTCGCCTGGTCGGCTTCCGCATGGTCGGCAAGGGGATTCCGCGCCACGGGATGCCGGTGCTGGTGGACGGTGTAGCGGTGGATAGCGTCCGCAGCGGGACAATGAGCCCGTCCCTCGGTTACGCCATCGGGACGACCTATCTCCCGGTCTCCCATACCGCCGTGGGATCGCGCTTCGAGGTGGAAATCCGCGGTGAGCGGCTGGAGGCGGAGGTGGTGAAGCGGCCGTTTTATACCGAGGGAACGGTGAAGCGGTGAGGCTGGCGGGGGCGAGTGGCGGGTCGAGGGTCAAGGGTCAAGACTTTGCGGACGGCGCACTACAGTCTCACGACCCACGACCATGACCCTCGACCCATGACTCATCGCCCATGACCATCCGCGTTGCCATCCTCACCATCTCCGATGCGGGTGCCCGGGGCGAGCGGGCCGACGGCTCCGGCGACATCATCGCCGCCTGGGTGGTGGCGCGCGGGTATGCGCTGGCGAACCGGAGCCTGGTTCCTGATGACGTACCGACCATCAGCGCGACGCTGGCGGCGGGGGCCGATGGCGGCACGACCGACCTGCTTCTCACGACCGGGGGCACCGGGCTGACCGCCCGCGATGTGACGCCAGAGGCGACCCGCGCGGTACTCGAGCGCGAGGCGCCGGGCATCGCGGAGGCCCTCCGGATGGCGGTGTATCCGCGATTTCACCGGGCCGCCCTCAGCCGCGGGGTCGCGGGCACCCGGGCGGGGACACTGATCGTGAATCTGCCGGGAAGCCCCGGCGGGGTGCGCGACGGTCTGGCCGTGCTGGACGATCTGGTGGAGCACGCGGTGGCGCTGCTGCGGGGCACGAAGGTGGATCATTAGCGAGGCACGGGGCACGAGGCGCGAGTCGCAGGTCACGAGTCACGAGTCACGAGTCACGAGTCGCAGGTCGCGACCCGGGACCCGTGACTGGTGACCCTCGACCTGCGACTGACACACATAGAGGCAGCATGGCATCCAAGATTCTCCTCACGATGGACGATCTCGAAACGGCGGTCCGCCTGAACGCGGCGCTCGAGGCGGCGGGGCACCGGACCGTGATGGTGTCCTCCCACGATGATGCGCGGGGGGCACTGCGGCGGGAGCTGCCCGACCTTGTCATCCTCACCGGGGCGGTCTACGAGCCTCCGGTGCGGCAGCTCGCCGCGGCGGCGCGCGACGCGGAAATCTCCACCCTTGCCCTGCTCGAGCCGACCGACCCGGGCGGGACCGAGCGGGACCGGAGCCCGGTCGATGTCACCGAGCTGGCGATCAAGCCGGTGCCCCCCGCGGAAGGCGTGCACCTGGCGGAGCGGCTCATGGCCCGGCGACAGTTGCAGCAGCGCACCGGGATCGTGGGAGAAAGCGCCGCCATCCAGGAGCTGTTGATCCGGATTGAACAGATGGCGCCGGTCTCCAGCACGGTGCTGGTCCAGGGCGAGTCGGGGAGCGGCAAGGAGCTGGTCGCCAAGGCCATCCACGATCTCTCCCCGCGCCGCGGGCGGCCGTTCATTGCCGTCAACTGCGCGGCGCTGCCGGAGGCGCTGCTCGAGTCGGAGCTCTTCGGCCACGAGAAGGGGGCGTTCACCGGGGCGGCGGAGCGGCGGCTGGGTCGCTTCGAGCTGGCCGACACCGGCACCATCTTCCTGGATGAGATTGGTGAAATTCCCCCGAGCGTCCAGGTGAAGCTGCTGCGCGTCCTGGAGACCCGGGCCTTTTTCCGGGTGGGTGGGATCTCCCCGATCAAGGTCGATGTCCGGGTGGTGGCAGCCACCAACAAGAGCCTGAAGGAGTCGGTTGGCCTGGGGGAGTTCCGGGACGATCTGTACTACCGGCTCAACATCCTCAACATCTACCTCCCCCCGCTTCGGGAGCGCCGCAGCGATATCCCGCTCCTGGTCCGCCGCTTCGTCCGGGAGCTCAGCCAGCAGCATGACCGGCCCTTTCGGGGCATCACGGCCGAGGCGATGACCCAGCTGGTGGAGGCACCCTGGCCGGGCAATGTGCGGCAGCTGCGCAACCTTATTGAGTCCATGGTGGTGCTGGCGCCCGGGCGGGAGATCCGCGCCAGCGATATCCCGGCCGATGTTCTGGACGGCCCGTCCCGCCTGCTCCCTGCAAGGATAGGGGTGGGTGGTATACAAAACGGCACCAACGGGGGCCAGGAACTCGAGTTCATCCTGCGTAATATCATGGACTTACGGCTACAGGTTGAGGAACTCAGGCGGCGGATGGACGATCGACCCCAACGGGTACAGGTCATTGACCTTGGGGAGAGCCAACCGATGGCCGACCTTTTGCCAGTTGGAGAGCCGGAGGAGCGTGGTTCAGTGGTGTACCGTCCCGGGATGACGATGGCCGATCTCGAGAAGGAGGCTATTGCTGCGTCACTGTTGCAACACCGCGGCAATCGTCGGAAGGCGGCGGAGATGCTTGGGATCGGGGAGCGGACGCTGTATCGCAAGATCAAGGCGTACAAACTGGACTAGGTGACAGTGTCTAAGTCCTGTTACTGTCGGCAGTTCGCCGGTTGTGATTCTTGACACATGTCTCACCGGGGAGCATATTGCTTATGGTAGACCCAGCACCCCCCAGGAAGCCAAGTCGGGTCGCGCCGCTGTGATCTTCTCCATTGATCCGAGTGCTTGCGTCGCCTGCCTGGCGTGTGTGCGCGTGTGTCCCACGGGCGCAGTGGAGGTTCAGGAGCCACTGGTCCGGATCGAGGACGCTGCGTGCATTCGCTGCGGTTTGTGCGTCCCTGCCTGCCCGCACAGTGCCATCGAGGTGACGGGGGAGCTGGGGCGGGCGATGGCGGTGGCGGCTCGGGGTGGTGGGGTACTCATCCTTTCGACGGAAGCGGCGGCGCATTTTTACCCCGCCACCCCGGAGCAGGTGGTCAACGCCTGTTACGCCTCCGGGTTCCGGGTCGTGAACCGGGGTGTGTTAGGCGACGAAATTGTTGCTGAAGAATACCTGAAGCTCTGGCGTGAGACAGGATGGGGTACCCTGCTCCGGTCGACCGACCCGGTGGTGGTCGACACCATCCGCCGGGACTACCCCGAGCTGGTTCCCTACCTTGCTCCGGTGACGATTCCGGCCGTCGCGGAAGCACGGTACCTGCGGGCGCTGCTGGGTGAAACGCTGGAAATCGTCTTCGCCGGGGTCTGTCCGCCGGCGGGGCGGCCCGAGCTGGATGCGTCGATCACGTTCAAGGATCTGGATCAGCTCTTCGCGCTGCGGGGCGTCAGCCCGCTGGCCCAGCCCGATTTCTTCGAACGGGTGCCCAGCGAACGGCGGCGCCACCTGAGTACGGCGGGCGGCCTCCCGATCGCGATGCTGGAAGAAGTGCCCTATGCCAGCCGCCGATTCAAGAAGCTCCGGGGCCTGAAAGAGCTGCCCTCGCTGGCGCGGGCCGCCGCGGTGGACCGGCTCGATCTCGGGTTCGTTGACATCCTGTCCCACGAGGGATGGCTCGACCACCCGCTCTCGGGGCCGCGGGAGCAGCTGTTCTGGCGTCGCGCCGTGGTGGAGAGTGCGGAGCCGCCCCGGAGCCGGTATCCGGTGATCGACCAGGCGGTGGTGGCCCAGTACGGCGCCACTTTTCAGATCGAGCCGCGGCTGGTGCAGACCGATCCGAGCCGAGTGGCGGAGATCCTCGAGGCAATCGGGCCCGGCCCGAATGGGCGTCCCTGGGACTGTCGGGCCTGCGGGTTCGAGCGCTGCACCGAGTTCGCGCAGGCGGTGGCGCTGGGTCGGGCATCCATGCGGCAGTGCGCCCCGTTCCAGGCATTGAAGGTGGAGTCGGCGGAGAAGGACTCGGCGATCGACACCCTGACCGGGCTGGCCGCCTTCCGGGTGCTGACGGATCGTCTGGGTCATGAAATCGAACGCAGCAAACGGAGCCTCGACGGCTTCGCCGTGTTGTTCATCGATCTCGACCACTTCAAGCAGGTGAACGACCAGTACGGCCATGAGGCCGGGAACCAGGTCCTCCGCGCCGTGGGGCAGGAGCTCCGCAACGCGGTCCGGGCCTCGGACCTGGCGGCACGGTATGGCGGGGACGAGTTCGTGGTGATCCTCACCCGCACCGACTTCGAAGGCGCCAACCGGGTGGCCGAAGCGATCCGGGCCGGAATCGAAGGGGTGGGTCGGCGGCTCGGCTACCCCGTAGGGCTGGTGACGGCGAGTGTGGGTGTGGCCGAGTACGATGTGAAGCGGCCACACGAAGGTGACCTGCTGGTACAGGCGGATCGGGCGCTCTATCAGGCCAAGTCCGCAGGACGTAACGCGGTCGCCTGAGGGCGGCGGCACTGAAATGAGCGATTGCCTGTGACTGGATCTCCCTTGCGTGACACTCCTGGCGGCGGCGCGCCTCGCGCCGGCGGCGCCTTCGACAATGCGCCCGATCCGTGGGGCGTTCGGCGGGCGGAAAATCTGCTCACCAGCCTGGAAGGGGTGCTGTCGGCCCGGGTGGTGACGACGCCGCTGGGTGAAGTGAGCGAAGTGCACATCCTGGCGCAGGCCGGGTTGCAGCCGAAACAGCTGGTGCGCAACATTGAGTCCGCCCTGCTGGCCCAGCTCGGGCTCAAGGTGGACCATCGGAAGATCAGCATCGCGCAGACGGCCGAAGTGCGGCCCCTGGAGGCGGTGGAGAAGGGGGCGGTGCGGGACCGCGCCATGAAGCGGGCGGCGCTGTTCGAATCGCTGGCGGTGGCACCCGGGAAGCGGCCCCATCGGGTCCTCCTTCAGGTGGCGCTGTCGTTTGCCGGCCGGACCGCCCATGCGGAAGAGGAAGTCAGCGATACGCCCCGCAGCAAGGTCGAAGGCGCGGCCCGGGCAGCGGTGGCGGTGCTGGACCAGTTGCTGTCGGACCATTCGGTGGCGCTCGAGGGCGCCAAGAGCATGAATGCGTTTGACCGGGAGTTTGTCCTGGTGGCGGTGCAGGGGCTGGGCGGCCGCGAGGCCGTGCTCCTGATCGGCACCGCGGAAGTGAAGGAGAGTGCGGAACGGGCGGCGGTGTTCGCCGTGCTGGACGCGACCAATCGCTGGGCGGAGGCTCGGCGGCCGGGATAAGTACTCGGCGGCCCGCGGGCCGTCGGCGGGCGTAGTTCGTCAGCGGGGGGCCGGGTGGCCGCCCATGGGATTCACCTGTGACGACAAAGGAAAAACGGCAGCGGCCCTGGGCTCAGTACGGGTAATTGCAGTCAGCGGAGGTTGTACCCGAGCGGAGGCCAGTAACAAAAAAATGAGCGGAGCGTTGGTCAGACCTTAGCGGGGTTTGACTCCTTCCCGAGGCAATTCGATTTCTCGTGTCAAGGAGACGCTCAATGTTCGTAAGCGCTTATGCTTTCGTGGCGATTGTCGCGAAGGCCGCGGTGAAGGTGTTCGCCGCGTCTGAAGGTTCGATCTGGGATCTATTAGGCCGTAACCTGCTTGGGGCCGCTGCCGACATCTTTAGAGGTGTGATGAGCAAGCCTAGTAAGGATCTCGACTTACGTGGCGTTCGTTCTCGCTAGTTGCTCGAGCGTTGCTGCGCTGGCATCCTGGCCTACGGACGCCATGCACGTCGACCCTGTGGGCGTCTGGCTAGCTTCCTGCTTGTCGCATTTTTGCTGGACCAGACGAGTAATCCCCTCCGGATCGACGCGCAGTGGATCGACGTCCTTCATCATCCACATGGCCGCGGGCATCCTGTTCGGGCCATTCTGGGGTGCGGCTCATAGCCGGGAGTCTCGACCTTCTCGAGCCAAGCTCGTCAGGCAGAACCCATTCATTAAGATTGTTTTCAACGCTTCCCAGCGTGTTTTGTCCGTATGCTCGGGCTGTCTGCTGTATCAACTTCTCGGGCGGCAACCTTCCTCCATCCTACTTGATCGACGGTGCGACGTCTCGCGGATGCGTCGTACGCAGAGACATCGGCCTCTTCTTCGCATTCGCTGGTTGCTACTTCGCTATTAATACTGTTGCTGTAAACTGCGCCGTTGCGATTAGCACCGGCCGGAGATTTCGTGATGTCTGGAATCTCAATGCTAAGGGGCGTTCTTGGGTACGACCTTGGCGGCAAGTGCACTGGCAATCGCGCTGGCGTGGCTGTACGTCCGTTCTGAGGACTTCTTTGGATTTGGCGCAGTTGGATTTCGTGCTAGTCCTGCTTCCAATCCTGGTGATTCGACACATCTACGGGCTTTATCGCAAGCTTCAAAACTCCGGCCGTGAATTGCTTGACCTGATGGTGAAGGCCATCGAGGCCCGTGATCCGTACACCTCTGGCCACTCTGTTCGGGTGGCAACCCTAGCAAAGGCGATTGCTCAGGAAACGAAGATGTCGACCGAGGAGGTCGAAGAGGTTTACACCGCCGCACTACTGCATGATGTCGGCAAGATTCACGAGGAGTTCGCGCCGCTTCTCCGCAAGGATAGCAAGCTGACGCCAGAGGAAACGGCGCTACTGCAGACACATTCCGTCAAGAGTGCGGATCTGGTCGGGATCATCTCTAGCTTTCGCGGTCGGGTCCAGAATGCCGTTCGGAGTCACCATGAACGGTGGGATGGCGGTGGCTATCCAGATGGTCTGGCCGGCGAGGATATTCCTATTGGCGCCCGGATGATCATGATCTCGGATACGACCGACGCGATGACGACTGACCGGCCTTACCGGAAGCGTCTTCCCATTGAAGCTGTTGTGACCGAGCTTCAAAAATATCGTGGCACTCAGTTCGACCCGAAGCTTGTGGACTTGGTGGTCAATTCCGTCACGATCCGCCGGCTGATGACCGAGATGCCCCCCACATCGGAACGCGAACCCTCGGAGGACCGGGAAGGGGGCTCCAAGCGAGTGGTCCCGAAGGGCTCGGGCCTTTTGAAGTCGCGCCCGAGTTGGCCGCGCATTCGAGCGTTCTAGATAGTGTGGACACCAAGACGGTAGAGTTGGACGGCTGTCGCGTCGGGTAGGCGCTTTAAGCAGCAAGCTAGCTTTTCTTGTACCTCGACCTCGGCGAGTCGGCCCGTCTGTCGCTGAAGCCAAATCCAAGCGCTCAGAACCTCAGCCTCATCAATCAAGTCCAGCTCGCCAGATTCCTGAACAAGGCCGTTTAGCGACTCTTGGCCACCAGGTGGGCACGTCCCACGCAATGAGGTGATCGCCAACCACCTCGCAAGCCCGCCGCTACTCGCCCGAGAACACTGCGCCACGCCCGTCGTCTCAATTACGGCGGTTGCGGTCTGCGCCGCGGCGCGATGCTCACCACATAGTTGGTAGATGTCGGCGCGGAGCAATCCACTGGCCTGAATGATCCACCCGGGCGCATTGGCGGGTGTTAGTTGTTCCGCGTTGATTGAATCCAGTGCGCGTTTGTTCTCGCCTAGCATTGCGAGGCTCCAGGCTAAGCAGTACTGAGATCTGAACGTTCGCCATTGGGCAGACCCCTTTGGTGCCAGGCCTATCGATCGCTGGCTCCAACTTCTCTGCTCCTCATATCTACCAATCCTTCCTAGGCACATCGCCACATTCGCTGCCGAGAATGACGCGCGCTCATCATCCCCAATAGCCAAAGCAGTGGAGTGAGCATGCTTAAATGCTCCCAAAGCTTCATCGTAGTATCCCCCCGTTGTGTTTACGCACCCGCGCACGTTCTCTAGCGTGAAACGAACCGAACTCTGGACCCCTGCACGCTCGCACTCCACGCTGAGGTCGGATAACACATGCCGGTAGTGGGGGTAGTTGCCAAGTTGACGCCCGCTCCAGGCAAACACAGCTATGCATTGCCCTAGAACCACGCGGGACTCCAGGGACTCCGCGAGGGCGGCCATAGCAGTCGTAGCCGTAAGCAGCTTCTGACTCCAGCCTTGATCCGACAGATAGTAAGTCAACCGCGCTGCTGCCATCACCGCTGTGAGGGCAGTATGCTGGCCGCCCTGTTCATCGATCAGTGCCATAGCACGGCAAAGGAGATTACGGCACACTGTAGGCTCCTGGGCTATCCCCGCTTCCGCGTAAAGTTCCAACGCTACCCTCTGCGCCTCTACCGCCGAGCCCCAAGTTTGTCGGGATGATAGTTGTTCCAGGGAGTCAATCCATCGCCCTTGCTCTTGAAGTGCCTCACAATAGAGAATCCGTGCAACGTCTTTAGGCTCCCCGGCTAGCCCCGGAATTGCGCTTTGAAGCGCCAACTCAGTTTCGAAAGGCGCACCTCGATCCAATGCCTCGCGGGAACCTCGTATTAGGTGGGGGAACGCCTCTCGCCTCCCGCCCGGCCCGGTAGCAGTGCCACGCCAGCATCAGCCCCGGGACGGCTTCCCCGTTCTCCGCCGCCGCCAGCAGCCGGTTGGCGATCATGCCGTGCAGCGCCCGGCGGAGCGGGGAGGGCACGTTGAGGTAGGCCTGCCCCCGCAGCAGCTCGTTCCGGAACTCGAGTTCCCGTCCCCCATCCCGCAGGATCCGGTGACCGGTCAACTCCGACATCCCCGACAGCGTCTGCGCCAGGGTGAGGTCCACCAGTTCATACATGCTGAGATCGTTGAGCCGGTCGCCCAGGATGGCCGCCAGGTTGAGGACCGCCCGCGCCGCCGGTGTGAGGCTCTGCATGACCCGGTCGAGCAGCCGGCTGAAGAGGTCGGCGTCAGGGGCACCCTGGGCATCCACTGTCATCGCCCCGACCGAGAGTGCGAGACACTGGTCGCCGTGGATGCGCCAGTCGTCGAACAGCATCTCCGCCACCATGGGGACCCCGGCCGACGCGCGGAGCAGCGCCCGGCGCACCGCGGGGGGAAGGACCTGGCCGGCCGCGGTGCACAGCGCCGTCACGACCTCGTTCATCTCCTCGGGGGTGAGCGGCGGGAGGTCGACCGGCTCGAGCGCCAGCGCCCGCCGGACATCCATCAGGCGGCTGGCATGGGGTGACCGGGCCAGCTCCGCCTCCCGCGCCGTCAGGACAATCATGATGCGCTGCTCCTGGGTCCGGCGCATCAGGAGGTGGAGGACCGCCACGCTCGCGTCATCCGCCAGGTGCACGTCGTCCACCACCAGGATCAGCGGATGCTCGTCCGCGATGGCGGTGGCCAGCTGGTGTACCCCTTCGGTGAGCCGGAGGCGCGCAGTCTCCCCCTCGGTGTCCCGCGCCGGAGCCAGGTTGGGAAAGCGGTGCCCGACGGCCGGGATGGTGCGCGCCAGTTCGGCCAGCCATTCGGGCGGCGTGGCGGTCGCCCCCGGCCGATCGAGCATGCCGCGCACCAGGGTGCCGATCGCGGCGTAAGGAATCTCCCGCTCGATCTCATAGCACTGCACCCGGCTGGAGACGGCGCCCTCGAGCCCGGCGGCCGTGACCAGCCGCTCCACCAGGGTGGTCTTGCCGATCCCGGAATCGCCCGTGACGAGCGCATGGCGCCCTTCGGAGCGGGCGGTCTGCTCCCATCGCTCATACACGGTGCAATACTGGTTGGCGCGACCGACGAAGGCCCGGTCACGCCACTGGTCGGTGGCGACGGTGGGGATGTGGGAGGTGCCGGGCGGCTCGTAGCCCCGCTGGCGAAGGCGGAGCGCCATGCCTTCGACGGTGGGGGAGGGCGTGGCGCCCAGCTCCTCCGCCAGCCGCTGACGCCACTCCTGGAAGATCCGCAGTGCCGAGAGCCGGTCACCCGCAAAGGCTCGGCCCTCCATCTTGGCGCGGATGGCTTCTTCGCTCAGGGCGTCCAGCACCAGCAGGCGGTCGGCCAGCGGCTCGATCCGCGCGAATGCCCCGGTGCGGCGGCACCGGTCCATCTGGACGATGAAGCCCTTCCGGATGGCTGGCCACCAGTGGGCCTGCTTCTGGTCGCGCCACAGCATGTACTCCGGGGCGCGGACCACATCGAACTCCGACAGGAAGCCGCCCATCTCCATCGGCGGAGTCACGTCATCTCCCAGCACCTCGCCGCGCCCCAGTCGTTCGAGGTCCACCTCCAGCTCGGGGGCAAGGAAGCGGACGGTGTCGCGGGTCGACTCGTAGGTACGGGGGCCCAGCTTGCCGCGGATGACGGAGAGGGCGGTCGCGAGGGAATGGCGCGCTTCGGGCAGGGAGGCCCCGGGCCACAGCAGATCAGCCAGCCGATCGCGGCGGTGGGGCTGGCGCGGCTCTACCGCGAGGTAGACCAGCAGCGCCAGGTGCTTGCGGGTCCGGAACCGGATCGGTTCGCCGGTGGGGCCACGCAACTCCGGGGTTCCCAGGCACCGCAGGAAGTATCGGGGAGGCATGGACAACACGAATAACCTGCCGGCGTCAACGGTGGATCAAATCTGTTCCCCGTCGGATGATCTGGTAAGGCCCGCCCGGCCGCCGGATCGAGAGCGAATGGGCTGGGAATCGCTGACCACGCGCCTGGCAGGATGCGCATCGAATCCAGAAGCGCCGCCGGGTGCCTGCCAGGGCAAAGCATCAATGCAGCAGATCGTAGACCAGGATCGAGGGGAGCTCCGGGTCCAGTTCGGTGAAGGCCACCTGGGTGTCCGACACGGCGAGCAGGGTGAGCGAGACTGGCACGACGAAGCGGGCCACCGCCTTCCCGGCCTCGAACACGGTGACACCGCGTTCCTGCCGAGTGGCATCGGCGCGAGCGTCCAGCACGAAGAGCCGGCCGCCGGGACTGACCTTGGCCACCGCGATGGCGGGCAGGGTATCGGCCATCTCGACCTGCGCCATGGCGGCGGGCGATGCGCCCTGCTCGATCGCCCGCTGGCGGATGGCTTCGGCATCACTCGGCCGGCTCAGGCGGACCGGCACCGGCTGCTCGATGGTGGTCCATGCACGCGTGGGCTGGAGGGCGTACACCAGGTAGCGGGTAGGTGAGGTGAAGTAGGCGACTTCGGCGCCAATCGCGGGATAGAGCTGTCCGGCGCCAAAGGCGACGCGCCATCCCCGGTTCCCGCCGAAGGACATCGGCTGCACTGTGGTGAAGGGCAGCACCCGCAGCGAATCGGCATGGGTACCGTCGGCCGAGACCCGCAGAATGGTGGCCGGAATCTGCTGGTTCCCGCGCGGTCCGCCGGTATCGTAACGCGTGACCCATGCCAGGACGGACCCGTCAGCCTGACGGCCCAGCGGAGTAGCGCGCATCCCGGGCCAGACCGTGGCAAAGGAGATGACGCGCGCCACGCGCCCCGCGGAATCGAGAATGGTATACCTGGATTGCTGCAGGTCGCTCACGAACAGCGAGTCGCCCGGCAGCGGCTGGAGATAGGCCGCATTGGAGTACTCGCCCGGACCAGCGCCCTTGCGGCCGTAGGTATCGAGATAGCGCCCATCCCGCAGCGAGAAAGTCCGCAGTGACTGCGTCCCGCCGTCCAGCACGACGAGGCGGTCGCCCCAGAAGGCGGCGTCGTAGGGGTTCGCGAACTCCGTCGGACCACTCCCACCGGTCCCACCGAGCCGCAGCACCGGCTCCGTTGACAGGCGCCACGCCGCAGGGGCGCCCTGCGCCGCGAGCGGCAAGGTAAGACACCAGAGCACCGTCACGACCCCCAGCCAGTGCAGCGAGGGATGCAGGTTGCCGGGCGAACTGTTGCGCACACGAGGCATCGCTGTCTTCCGGGGTTCGAGTGAAGCCACCTTCCGGACCGCAGCGGACTGATGTGCGCGCGACCGCTTTGGTCGCAGGCCGTAGGCCCCTCAGCCGCGAGCTCTCCGCGGCGCCACGAATCGCCGCGACTGTCGCTCGTAGGCATGGGCCAGGGCCAGCACCCGCGCATCCGTTCCCGGCAGCCCCACCACCGAGAGGTTGAGTGCCGGCATGCCATCCGATCCCAGCCCCGCCGGCACCGACACCTCGGGGAGTCCCAGCCAGTTGCCGTAGCCGAGTGCGGTCCGGATGTCCGGCCAGCCGTCGGCGAGCGAGAAGGCGTTGAACGGCATGGTGGGATACGTCATCGCCGCGACACCTGCCGCTCGCATCGAAAGCGCCAGCGCCTCGAGCACGGCGGCGCGGGATCGTAGAAACGAACGGGACGCCGGCTCATCGGTCATCGGCCGGTCCAGCAGCGGCTCGCATTCCTCATAGGTCGGGGGCAGCACATCGTAGAATGCCCGGTAGGCGTCGTAGCCCCGCCGGATGTCGCCGCGGGGATCGTCACTCCGGCCCTGGAAGTAGAGCAGCAGCGCGTTGGCGGTCGCCGCCGGCGCCCGGGAATCGGGGGCCACGTCGCCGCGCGCCTCGGCCGCCGCGCGGAAGGCGTCGCGGTACGTCGCCAGCGTGACCGCAGGTTCGAACGGCACCAGTTCGGCCCCGGCGGCCCGGAGGTCGCCCAGGGCCCGGTCCCAGGTCGCCACCGCCTCGGCGGCCATGGCGTCGCGGGGCACGTGGGCCTCGACCACACCCAGCCGCACGCCCGGCGAGGGCATCGTCCCGGAGGTGGAGCAGCGGGCTGGCATCGAACGGCGCGGAGAGCGCCAGCGGATCGGCGGGATCGGGCCCGGCGATCGCGGCGAGCAGCAGCGCGGCATCGGCAACGTGACGCGCAAGGGGACCGTGGGTGTCGAGGCAGGGCCACGTCGGGATCACTCCATCGCGCGGCACCAGTCCGAAACTTCGGCTTCATCCCGACCACCCCGGTGCACACCGCCGGGATCCGGTTGGAGCCGCCGTCGTCGGTGCCCAGCGCCGCGAAGGCCATCCCATCCGCGACCGCCACCGCCGAGCCGGCGCTGGAGCCGCCCGGTGTGCGGGTGCCGCTCGGATCGAAGGGTTCGCCACCTGGCCGGTGTGCGAGCTGGTCCCGCACGCCACGGTAGGCGAAGTCGTCCGCCGCCGTCTTGCCCAGCACGATGGCACCCGCGGCCCGCAGGCGCCGCACTTCGAGCGCGTCCCGCCGCACCGCCCCGGGAAAGAGTCTGGCCCACTCGGCGCTGGATCCGGTGGTCGGCAGCCCCCGCATGTCATAGATGGCCTTGGCGAAGACCGGCACCCCATCGAGCGGTCCGATCATCCGGCCCGCGCGTTGCCGGGCATCGGCCGCCCCGGCGTCGTCCAGCGCCGTTGCGGACAGGGCATCAATTGCGCGCCAGGCGGCGCCGTCGCTCCGGCAGCGCTCCAGCGCCCGACGGGTGACTTCGGCCGCGGTCCACAGCCCGCGCTGGCGCCCGGCCTGATAGTCGGCAATGCTGCCATCGAGTGGGTCGGTGCGAGGATGCATCTGCCAGCTCCGGGGCAAAGCGGTGACGGCAGTGAGGGCGGCCAGGCGGGCCAGGGCGTCGCGGCGGGTAGGCATGGTGAAAAGGGTACAGCGGAAGGGCGGGAACCGGCCAGTGTCAGCGCCCCGGCTCCTCCCCTACATTCCGGGACCCACTTCCGATGAGCCGACGTGCGTCTGCATCCTTCCCTGCTGCTGCTTCCCCTCCTGACCGCCGGCTGCATCGACCTGGCCGGCACCACCGGCAGTGGCGGTGGCGGCAGTGGCCCCACCACGACCCAGCTCAGCGAGCTCAGCCGCTCTCTCACCGATGACGCCGAATCCGAGCTCGCCTCGCTCACGCTGGTACAGCCGGGCGGGACGGTGGGGGTGACCTTTGCCGGGCCCTGTCCCGACAGCAGCAGTGCCACCGATGTCGATGGCGACGGGATCCTCGACAACGCGATCCTGACCTATGCCGGTCCTGATTGCCGCTCCGCCACCTGGCGGGACGGCACCATCGCCGTGACCGGGAGCGTAGCGGTGGTCGACCCGAGCGCCAACGCGACCTCCTACAACCTGACGTTGACCGATCTCGCCTGGCGCTACGTGAATGCCAGCCAGACCTTGAGCTATACCGCGACCCGGAATGGCACCCGGGTCCGGACCGGGACGGCCGACAGCGTAAAGGTGGTCAGCACCATCACGACCGATCGGGAGCGGCCGGTGATCACCGCGATCGCCACGATCGATCAGGATCTGGTCTGGATCTACAAGGCGGATGTGGCGGGGACGCTGGCGGCGGATGCGCCGCTGCCGGACGGGGCACTGCAAGTGAGTGGCACCTGGCACTGGCTCCGGAGCACCGAGAACTGGACGCTCGCGGTCACCACCATCACGCCGCTGGCCTACGATGCGAGTTGTGCAGCCCCGCAACGGATTGTCGCCGGGCGGATTCGGATGACCGGTACCATCGCGCAGGCGCAGGGGCACCTGGACATCACCTATACCGGCTGCGGGGTGGAGCCGGGGCGGGTTTTACCAAGGGGTGAGAACGGCAGGTGAGAACGGCAGGTGAGAAAAGCAGGTGAAAAAAGCGGGTGAAAAATGCAGGTGACAAAAGCGGGTGAGAACGGCAGGTGAGGACCGCGGGTGAGACTCCCCGACGTTTTCACCCGCAGCTCTCACCCGCTTTTCTCACCCGCCGTTCTCACCCGCGTTCTCACCTGCCGTTCTCACCCGCTTTTTCTCACCTGCCGTTCTCACCCGCCGTTCTCACCCGCTTTTTTCACCCGCCGTTCTCACCCGCTTTTTCTCACCCGCCGTTCTCACCCGCCGTTCTCACCTGCCTTTCTCACCCGCCGTTATCACCCGCCGTTCTCACCTGCTTCACTCAGCTTTCCCACCCACTACTGCCGATCAACTCCTTCACCAGGTCCTCGCTGGTGCGACCGGCGGCTTCCGCCGCGAAATTGCTCACCACCCGGTGACGGAGCACCGAGGTCGCGACACTCTTCACGTCGTCCAGATCAGCCATGGGGCGACCGGCGATCGCGGCGCGGGCCTTGGCACCGAGCACGAGGTACTGCGAGGCACGAGGGCCCGCGCCCCACTCGACATACTCCCGGATGAAGGACGGGGCTTCGGTATCGGAGGGGCGGGTCATGCGGGCCAGCGCGACCGCCGCGGCCACCAGCTGGCGGGAGACCGGGATCCGCCGGACCAGCTGCTGCATCTCCCGCAGATGGGTGGCGTCGAGCACCGGTTCCAGCAGGCCGAGCCGGGCTCCGGTGGTCTGCTCCACGATGGCCTCTTCTTCTTTCTTTGACGGGTACCCCACCCGCAGTTCCAGCATGAAGCGGTCGAGCTGTGCTTCGGGCAGCGGGTAGGTGCCCTCCTGCTCGATCGGATTCTGGGTCGCGAGGACGAAGAACGGCTCTGGCAGATGATAGGTGGTGCCGCCCACCGTGACTTCATGTTCCTGCATCGCCTGCAGCAGCGCCGCCTGGGTCTTGGGCGGGGTGCGGTTGATCTCGTCGGCGAGCACAACGTTGGCGAAGATCGGCCCCTGCACGAAACGGAACGCCCGCTTCCCGGTGGTGAGGTCCTCCTCAATGATCTCGGTGCCGGTGATATCGCTCGGCATGAGGTCCGGCGTGAACTGCACCCGGTTGAAGGACAGGCGCAGCGCCTCCGACACCGTGGAGACCATGAGTGTCTTGGCCAGTCCCGGTACCCCGATGAGCAGGGCGTGACCGCCGGCCAGGATCGCCGTCAGGATGCCGTCCACGACCTCGGTCTGTCCCACGATCCGCCGGGCCACCTGGCCGCGAAGCTGGTCGACCGCCGAGGCGAGGCGGGAGAGCTGGGCGACATCATCGGAGGCGGGGGCGGTCGGAGCTGTCATCGAGGGTCGGGGGCTGGGGGAGGGTCTGGAGTCACACTCGGGAGTCACGAGTCCTGGCCTAATCGGGACGCTCCGTGACGTGTGACTTGTGACTCGGCGCAACCAGCGCCGTACGCGCAGGACTCTAGCCGGTTTCGGTCCGTTATGGAAAGGGGAGGACGTTCCGGATTGCAAGATTATGCGCTTTCCGGCAGGGAAAATACGGCCCCGGAACCCCCGGTTTTCGCCGCCTCCTTTTGCTTGCGAAAAATTTCACAAGCCGGTACTTTCCCCCGGGTTATGGAGCCCAAAAAGTCGGTCCGACGGGAGTTCGGGCAGGCGTTGCGGTACGAGTCGCTGGGGTACACCTTCGCCTTCAGCATCGTGCTCTTCACCGGCGCCGGATACCTGCTGGATCGCTGGCTCGGCACCCTCCCCCTGCTCACCATCGCGGGCACCCTGGTCGGGGCGGGGTTGGCGATCACCTGGGTGTATCTTCGGCTCCGGCAGGACGAGGCGGCGTCGAAGGAGAAGGATCCCTCGGGCGGCCCGCGGTGAAATCGCTCGGACTGGGGCTGCTCCTGACGACGCTCGTCGCCGCGCTGGCGTGGCGGTTCTGGGGACCGGTCGCGCTGCTGCCGGCGGTGAGCTTCGGGCTGCTGGCGACGCTGATTCAATGGGTCGCGGTGCGCGCACTGGCCCGGGTCTATCATGGTACGCTGACCGAGTTCTATCGCGGCTTCGGGACTGGCCTTATCCTGCGGGCCGGCGGGGTGATGCTGCTGCTGGTTGCGGTACTGGTTGATCGGGCGCACTTCCCGCCGCTGCCCACGGCGTTCGGGTACCTGGGGGTGGTGATCCCCCTGCTCTTTCTCGAGGCACGATTGGTCCGATGATGCTGCTGACGCTGCTCCAGGAGAAGGTGAACGTCGGGGAGATGGTGCTGCACCATACCGCCGACTCGTGCGAGCTCTGGGGCCACCAGATCCCCGGCTGCCACCTGACCTACCCGATCAGCACCTCGTTCGGGCCGACCAAGCATCTCCTGTTCGTGATCCTGACCGCGGTCCTGGTCTTCGTGACGCTGTGGATTACGGCCCGGACCATTGCGCGCCAGGCGCCCGGCACCACCCCCAAGGGCTTCGCCGGAGCGGTGGAAGGGATGGTCCTCTGGGTTCGCAGTGACATCGCGATCGCCAACATCGGGCACGACGGCGCCAAATTCGCCCCGCTGATCATCTCGCTCTTCCTGTTCGTGCTGTTCGGCAACCTGCTCGGCCTGCTGCCCCACATGGCGACCCCTACCGGCAACCTCGCCGTGACCGGTGCCCTGGCGATCCTGGTGTTCCTGATCATCGAGATCGGCGGCATGATCAAGCTGGGCGCCAAGGGCTACCTTGGCACGATCTTCCTGCACATCCCCGGCGTCGAAGGCCCCGGTGCGGTGGTACTGGCGATCGCGCTCGCGCCGCTCGAAATCCTCGGCAAGCTGGTGAAGCCGTTCGCGCTCGCGGTCCGTCTCTTCGGCAACATGACGGCGGGCCACTTCGTCATCCTGTCGCTGTTCGGGATCGTCTTCCTGTTCGGCAACCTCGGGCTGTGGAGCTACGGCATCGGCGTCACCACGGCGCTGCTGGTGGTGGCGATCATGGGTCTGGAACTGGTCGTGGCGCTGCTGCAGGCCTACGTCTTCGCCCTGCTCAGCGCGGTCTTCATCGGGTTGATGCAGCACGAGCACTAGGGGATACGGACTTGCGACTCGTGACTCACAGTCACGAGTCACGAGTGAATTTTCCAGCAGTACTCCCGGCGCAGGGCGTCCGTCCCGCCGGGAGGTAGCTCACCGAATGGTGAGTGAAGCCTGCCGGCCTTCGGGCTAATGGCGGGCCACGGTGACAGCGACGAGCGGGAGACTCGATCGCGGCCGGCGGGCGCAGCAGTCACCCTGATTCTCCCACGCATTCACTGGAGATGGACATGCTGAACATGCTGACGCTGGTGCAGGAAGCGGTCGCCGCGGCGCCCAACTACGGCTGGCTTGGTGCGGGTATCGGTATCGGTCTGGCGATCATCGGCGCCGGCATCGGTCTGGGCCGGATTGGTGGCTCGGTGGCCGAGTCGATCGCGCGGCAGCCGGAAGCGGCGGGCGAGATCCGTGGCGCGGGCCTGCTCATCGCGGTGCTGCTGGAAGGCGCCACGATCATCGCGCTGGTCTTCGCGCTGCTCTTCAAGCTTCTCTAAGCGAAAGCACGGGGCATCATGAGCAACATGCTGCTGCTGGTAGTGCAGGAGGCGGAGCACGCCGCGGGGGGCACACCTACGCCCTTCGCGGTCAACACCGGCCTGGTCGTCTGGACCTGGGTGGTGTTCATCGTGCTGCTCTTCCTGCTCTCCAAGTACGCCTTCCCCGCCATCCTCAAGGCGACCGAGGACCGGGAACGGGCGATTGCGAAGCAGCTGGAAGAAGCCCACACCGCGAACACCGAGGCCCAGGCGCTGCTGGCGGAAAATCGCCGGATGGTCGCCGAGGCCCGGACCACTGCCCAGACCATGCTGGCGGACGCCAAGGCCGGGGCGGAGCGGGAGCGCGCAGCGTCGGTGGAGAAAACCCGCCAGGAGCAGGACGAACTGCTGGCCCGCGCCCGGCGCGAGCTGCAGGCCGAGCGGGACAAGGCGGTGGCCGAGCTGCGGCGGGAAGCGGTGGATCTTTCGCTGGCGGCTGCGACCCGGCTGATCGGGCAGCGGCTGGATAGCGCCGCCGACCGCGCGCTGGTCGAGGGGTATCTCAATTCGCTGGAGACGTCCAATTGAGGTCGGTGTCGATCGCGCGCAACTACGCCGAGGCGCTGTTTGAACTCGGGCAGAAGAGCGGGCGGACGGCGGCCTACGCCGAACTGATCGATGCGGTGGCCGAAGGACTGGCCGCCGCCCCCTCAGTGCAGGCGGTGCTGATGTCCCCCCGGATCACCAAGGCGGCGAAGGCGCGGCTGTTCGCGGCGGCGCTGCCGGACGCCCCGCAGGAGTTTGTGCGATTTCTGCAGGCGGTGGTGAAGCGGGGACGCCAGGCGATTCTGGGCGAAATTGCCTCGCAGTACCTGGTGCTGCTGGATACCAGCCTCAACCGGGTCCGGGCTGCCGTGACGGTGGCGCAGCCGGCGGACGCTGCCCTGCGGCAGAAGATCGCCGAGCGGCTGACCGCTGTGGTGGGCAAGGAAGTCATTCCGCACTTCCACGAGGATCCTTCCATCCTCGGTGGGGTGATCGTGCGGGTGGGCGACCGGGTATTCGACGGGTCCGTCCGCCGCCGGATTGCCACGCTGCGCCGGTCGCTGCTGCCGCGGTGATCCGCGTCAAACTGCCGTAACGCCTGACCGGAGGGCGACCCACGTGGTCGCCCTCTGTGTATCCGCAGGTTCCTCATCCCGCATGGAGGTCCCAGCGTGCCATTCCGTCGGATTGCCGGCCTGATGCTGAGCGGCTTCCTGGTTGCTGTACCGGTCCACGCCGCGGCCGCCCAGGCCCCCGCCTCCCGTGCCGTGATTGCCCGCGAACTGGATCGCTTCATCCGGCAGGGGATGAAAGACTGGGAAGTCCCCGGCGTCTCTGTCGCTGTGGTGCATGGCGACAGCGTCGTGCTGGCGGCGGGATACGGGGTCCGGGAACTGGGCCGCCCTGGCGCAGTCGACGCGAATACCCTGTTCGGGATCATGTCCACGACCAAGGCGTTCACCGCGATGCTGGTCGGGATGCTGGTGGATGAGGGGCGGATGCACTGGGACGATCCGGTGACGCGCTGGGTCCCGGAATTCCAGATGCCGGACCCGTATGTCACGCGGGCGCTCACGGTGCGGGACCTGCTGACTCATCGGTCGGGGCTGGGGAATGCCGACATGCTGTGGGTGCGCGGCGACCTGACGGAAGCGCAGATCTTCCAGCGCCTGCGATTGCTCACGCCGGCCTATGGATTTCGGGACGGCTTCATCTATCAAAACGTGATGTACGGCCTGGCCGGGGAAGTCATTGCCCGGGTGACGGGAATGCCCTTTCCCGAGGTTCTGCGGCAGCGGATCTTCCAGCCGCTGGGGATGACACGCAGCTATCCCACCTATGCGGCAATGGCGGCGGCGGCCGATCCCAATACCTCGCGGGCGCACTTCCGGATCGATGGTACGATTCGCCCGATCGATGAGGATCAGGTCGATCTGCTCGCCTCTGCCGGAGCGACCTGGTCCACCGCCAACGACATGACCCGCTGGCTCCGGTTCCTGCTCGACAGTGCCCGGGTCGATGGCCGCCGGCTGGTGAGCGACAGCAGCTTCCGCACGCTGTTCGCGCCGCAGGTGATGATCGGTGCCGATGAGTTCTATCCGACGGCGACCCTCACCCACCCACACTGGGTGACCTACGGACTCGGCTGGTTTCAGCAGGACTATCGCGGACGGATGGTGGACTTCCACACCGGGAGTCTCGATGGGCGAACGGCGATCATCGGGCTGATCCCCGACCTCAACCTCGGGGTCTATGTCTTCGGGAATCTCGACCACGCCGAATTCCGTCATGCCCTGATGCTCAAGACCTTCGACCTGTACCTTGGCGGGCCCGGCCGGGACTGGAATGCCGACCTGCTCCGCCTGTATCGTGGCCTGGCCGCCGAGGGGGACTCCGCCGAGGCGCGGTTCAAGCGGACCCAGATCAGTGGCACCAGTCCGACCCTCCCGCTGGCGGCCTATGCCGGCACCTTCGCGCACCCGATCTGGGGCGATATCGTCGTGGAGCTGGGGGAGCACGGGCTGCAGGCCCACATGGGAACCGACAGCGAGCTGCGGGGCCCGCTCAGCCACTGGCACTACGACACCTTTCACGCGCGGCTCGGGGATGGACGATCATCGCCCACGACGCTGCAGTTCGTGGTCAGCCCGCGCGGCGATATCGGCAGCCTCACGATTCCGTTCCTGGACGGCGCGGTGTTCGAGCGAATTCGCTGACCGGGGGACACCGGGGCTGGCGCAGTTACGTTTCGTGCCTGTTCTCCCTGAAGGGACTTCCTCGCGCCGGGTCGCGCTCGCGCTCCCAAGGGCGCTCGGTCGCCTGTTCTCCCTGAAGGGACTCCCTCGCGCCGGGTCGCGCTCGCGCTCGCGCTCCCAAGGGCGCTCGGTCGCCTGTTCTCCCTGAAGGGACTCCCTCGCGCCGGGTCGCGCTACGCGCTCCCAAGGGCGCTCGGTCGCCTGTTCCCCGTTTCCTGTTCCCTGCTACTCCTGTTTCACCCTTACCTTACGTCCATGTCAGCCACTCTCCTTGCGCTTGCCGCCCTGCTCCAGACCTCGCCCGTCTCGCCTCGTCCGGTGTACTGGCAGCAGGATGTCAGTTACCAGATTCGCGCCTCGCTGGATGAGGGGCGCGGCGTCCTCTCGGGCACCGAGCGGCTGGCCTATCGCAACAATTCGCCCGACACCCTGACGACCATCTCTTTCCACCTGCACCTCAATGCCTTCCGCCCCGGGTCGCGCTGGGCGGATGTGGATTCAATGGAGCGCAAGCGGCGGTTCAACGACCTCAAGGAGCCGGACTTCGCCTTCAATCATGTGGCGAATGTCCGGATCGATGGCCATGCAGTCGAGCCGATCTGGCCACTGGCACCCGACAGCTCGATCGTGCGGTTCCGGCTGCCGATGCCGCTGCTCCCAGGGGCCTCGGCGGTGATCGAGATGGACTGGGATGCGCGCCCGTCCACCACGCCGCGGCGGCAGGGGCGGCGCGGTCGGCGGTTCGACTTCGCCCAGTGGTACCCCAAGGTGGTGGTGTACGACCAGCATGGGTGGAATGAGAATCCGCTGGTGCCCGCCGGCGAGTTCTACGGCGAGTTCGGCACCTATCTGGTGAGTCTTGATGTTCCCGAGGACGAGGTCATGGGCGCGACCGGTGTGCCGCTCTGCGGCGACCCCGGGTGGGAGCGTGCCAACCAGGTACCGGACAAGCCGGTGGTGTATCAGCGCGATTACTACCCGAATGCTCCGCGCTACCAGGCGAACGGCAACGATTGCGTCGCCAGTGGTGGGGAGCCGCTGCCGAGCCTGGCAACCGGCCGGAAGCGGATCGTGTGGTACGCCGAGCAGGTGCATCACTTCGCCATGAGCCTGAACCCAGACTACCGGTATGAAGGGGGCGGGTGGGGCAAGGTGGCGATCCACGTGCTCTACCAGCCGGGCGACGAAAAGAGCTGGGGTGGCGGCGTGGCGGTGTCACGCACCGCCAAGGCACTCGAATGGCTCGATGGTTTCTACGGCCCCTTTGGCTGGCCCCAGTTGACCAACGTGCATCGGATCGAGGGCGGCGGCACCGAGTTCCCGATGATGATCCACGATGGCTCCGCCTCGCAGGGATTGATCGTCCACGAGCTGGGCCACAACTACACCATGGGGCTGCTGGCCAACAACGAGTGGCGGGAGGGATGGCTGGACGAGGGCTTCACCAGCTTCCAGTCCTCGCTCTTCGCCGAAGTGGTCGAGAAGCGGGGAGATGCCTTCCCCCGGTCCGAATCGTTCCTGACCGGAATGGATCTCGACGGCTCCTCCGAGCCGACCAGCCTGATCAGCCAGGACTACAAGGATTTCAACAGCTACAATATCTCGATCTACTCGCGCGGGGAGCAGTTCTTCCACCAGCTGCGGTACATCGTGGGCGATGATGCGCTGCATCGGATCATGCGGACCTTCTACGACCGCTACAAGTTCCACCATGTGGATGAGGCTGCCTTGCGGGCGGTGGCGGAGGAAGTCTCCGGGAAGGATCTGTCGACTTTCTTCGCCCAGGGACTCCACAGCAACGTGCTGTACGACTACGCCGTCGGTCGCGTCTCGACGACCGAGCGGCACGGCGGCTCGGCGGCTGGGGAAAACGGCGGGTGGGAGACCCGGGTGGAAGTGCTCCGCAAGGACGAGGGCAGGATTCCGGTGGAGGTGTGGGTGGTCGGGGAGGGCGATACCACGGTGGTGCGGACCGATGGCCTGGCCACGCGGGAGTATGTCACCGTCACCACCCGCACCAAGCCGAAGGAAGTCCTGATCGATCCACGGGTCCGGACCCGCGACTGGAACATGCTCAACAACAGCTGGCGCCGCGGCTGGTTGTGGCCCAGCCGCAGCCCGAAGAACAAGGTGTACCTCGATACCTGGTTCAGCCAGAAGGTCGAGCGGGATCGCAAGACGGTCGGCTTCCTGCCGACCATCTGGTATAACGACGCCGCCGGCATCACCCTCGGGCTCCGCACCCGCGACAACTACTTCGGACAGTTCGAGGAGAACCTCTCCCAGTACAGCGTTGGCACCAGCTGGGAGAGCGATGACGGCGTCGAGGACCAGGACTTCTACATGCGGATCCGGAATCCGGTCTGGCTTCGGAGCCGCGGCATGAGCCAGACCTTCGAGGGGTACAATGTCGAGGGACGGTTCGGCGGACGGATCGCGCTCGAACAGCGCCATACGCCGCACACCTTCTGGGGTCCGACCAGTACCGTCGGCGCCTCCCTGACCTGGATGCAGCCCGATGATTTCCGCTACCTCGATCCAGGCTATTACGAGCACGCCGGCACGGTCGAGCTGGCCCTGAGCGCCGGCGTCACCGATCGGGTGGGCCCGTGGAGCCTCGGCTTCACCAGCACGGCGGCGGGTGGCCTGGCCTACCAGGCCGATGGCCTCGAGGCGGCGCTGGGTCGGACCGCCCGGCCGTTCTACGGACGCTTCACCATGAGTGGCACCGCCCGGCGATCGCTCGGGACGGCATGGACCGTCGCAGCCCGGGGGTACGCCGGGATCACGACTGGTGAGTCGGCGGTGGCCAAGCAGCGTCAGCTCTATGTAGCCGGGGCCGATCCGCTGGAACAGTTCACCAATCCCTTCCTGCGCTCCTCCGGGGCGCTGCTGGTCCGGCCCGATGTGTACTACACCCAGCCGGGCGGGGCGGGGCTGCGCGGGTTTGATCCCCGCCTCTCCACCGTGGGGATCGTGTCGGTCAACGCCGAACTGGAGCGGACCCTGATCCAGCGGCGCGATGCCAGGCTGTTCCGCCGAGTCGGCATCGCGCTGTTTGGCGACGCGGGGCACACCCTGCGGGACGGGGTGATCCGCGATGGCGACGCCCGGTTCCAGTTCCTCGCCGACGCGGGGGCCGGACTTCGGGCGGAGCACCGGATCGGGCAGACGACCTTCACCACCCGGGTCGACTTCCCGCTGTGGGTCAACAAGCCACTGGCGGCTCAGGACACCGATCCCGGCGACCAGCCGGTCGGTTTCCGCTGGCAGTTCAGCTTCTCGCCCGCATGGTAGGAATCGGCGACGGCTGGCCCCGGCTTCCCGATTTCACCGATCGGCGCCAGCTGTTCCGCTCTACGTTCGGGCAGTGGCTCGAACACCAGATGGAGCAGGCGGAGCGGCGGGTGGCGCCCGACCGCCATCTCCGGCCCCCCGGGGCGCTGCCGGAGGTGGCCTTCCTCGCCGCCTGTACCCGCTGCGGCGATTGTATCACCGCCTGCCCGCCATTCGCGATCCGGAAAGTCGCGCCCAGCGGCGGACTTGCGGCCGGGACCCCGTACATCGATCCCACCATCCAGGGGTGTGTCGTCTGTCCGACCATGCCCTGCGCTACGGCCTGCCCCACGGAGGCGCTGACCCTCCCATCCGGCGGCTGGACCGGGTATCGTCTGGCGGCGGTGGAACTGGTGCCTGAACGGTGTGTCACCTTCGCCGGGACCAGCTGCCGTGCCTGTGCCGACGCGTGCCCGGTGGGCGAGCGGGCGCTGGCGATGGATGAAGAAGGTCACCCGGTGCTCAAATTCGAGGGCTGTGTCGGCTGCGGCGTCTGTGTGCGCGCCTGCATCACCGCTCCCTCGTCCATGGTCATTCAGCCGCTGGAGGGGTAATGCCGGACGTTCCGTATCGGATCGACAAACCGTGGGGTTACGAGTTGATCTGGGCCCGCACACCGCACTACGTCGGGAAGATCCTGCATGTGAAGGCGGGGCAGGTGCTGAGCCTGCAGTATCACAATCAGAAGGACGAGACGATGCACGTTCTGTCGGGAGAGCTGATCCTGCGGACCCAGACGGATGGTGAGCTGACGGCTCGGCCGTTCAAGGCGGGGGAGTCGGTCCACATCCCGCCGACCCTGGTGCACCAGATTGAGGCGGTGGTGGATACCGATGTGCTGGAAGCCTCGACCGATCACCTCGACGACCTGGTCCGCTTGCAGGATCGCTACGGAAGGAAGTGACGACGATGCAGGTGATCATTCCACTCGCAGGGAAGGGCACCCGTCTCCGGCCCCATACCCACCTGGTTCCCAAGCCGATGCTCAAGGTGGCGGGGCGCCCGGTGATGGACTGGGTCATGGACCGGCTGGCGGACCTCGACATCTCGGAAATCATTTACATCACCGGGCACCTCAAGGAACAGGTCGAGGAGTACACCCGGACGCACTACAAGTACCCCAGTCGCTTCATTGAGCAGAAGGTCCAGGATGGGACCGCCGGGGCGATCAATCTCGCCCGGCCGTTCGTCACCGAACCGGTCCTGATCATCTTCGTGGACACGGTGTTCGAGGCCGACCTGACTCTCATCAACCGGACCCACGCCGACGGGATCATCTGGGCCAAGGAAGTCGAGGACTACCAGCGCTTCGGCGTGGTGGTCACCGACGCGAATGGCTACATGACGAAAATCGTCGAGAAGCCGTCCACTCCGATTTCAAAGCTGGCGAACATCGGGCTCTACTACATCAAGGACACCGCAGCGTTGTGGGCCGGGATTGACCACACCCTGGCCGCGCCGGCCAACAAGGGCGAGTTCTACCTGACCGATGCCTTCCAGCACATGATCGACCATGGCCGAAAGATCCTCACCGCCGAGGTGGGCGGCTGGTACGACTGCGGCAAGCTGGATACGCTGCTCGAAACCAACGAGACACTGCTGCGGAAGGGGTACGCCCGGCGGCGGGACTTCCCCGGCGTGACGATCATCGATCCGGTGCTGATCCAGGATGGGGTCACCGTGGAGCGCAGCAGCATCGGCCCCAATGTGACGCTTGAGGCGGGCACGTCGGTGGTCGACAGCGTACTGGAGCACACGATCGTGGGCCAGAAGAGCCGGGTGGCCCGAAGCCACCTGCACCACTCCATGCTCGGGGACCGGGTCACGGTGGAAGGCTTGAGCGGCATGACGACCCTGGGCGACGATTCCGAAGTCGTGGCCGGGACCTGACGGCGATTCTTCCGGATGCCGACCACCGCTGAGCTCTACCAATCCTACCTCGACCTGCGCTGGCATTTTGATCCTGCGCAGGCCACCGCGGCCGGGATTACCACCCACGATGAGCGACTGGGCAGCTTCACCGTGGCTCAGATTCGCGAGCACCTGGTCGCGTTCAAGGCGATCGCCGTGGCGGCTGAGGCACTCGAAGTCGAGGATCCCCAGGAAGAGATCGACCGGACCTCCTTTCTCGATGAGGTCCGGGTGCTCATCGCCCGGTTCGAGCATGAGCGGCCCCACGTCCACGACCCGGGGTTCTGGCTCTCCCACCTGTACGGCGCCTTTCACGCCCTGTTGCGGCGGCGCGATGCCAACCCCCGGGATCGGGCCCGGGCCCTGCTCGGCCGCCTGCGCGCCATGCCGGCGTTTCTGCGTGCCGCGCATGAGACCGTCTCCGAACCGCCGCGCGTCTTCCTCGATACCGCCAGCGCGCTGGCCGATGCCGGTCAGCGGCTGCTGGGCGATGTGGCGCAGGCGGCACGGGACGGCGATCCCGAACTTGCCACCACCATTTCCGATGTCGCGCTGGAAGCCGAGACCGCGCTGACCCGCTTCAGCCTGGCGCTGCGGGGAGAATTCCGGGCCCATCACGACGATCTCTCTTTTGCGATCGGCGAGGACCAGTTCAACCGCCGGTTGCATCACGAACATGCCTTACGGGCCGGTGCCCCGGAGCTGTATCGCTACGGACTGCACCTGGCCGACGAAATCAGCGCGGAAGTGGAGGCGCTGGCCCGTCAGATCGATCCGAGCGTCTCCTGGCGCACGGTGATCGATCGGTTGCGGCAGCAGGCGGCGCCGGATGAAGACCTGGTCGTGGCGTTTCAGGAGGCGGTGCAGCGCTCCTTCGACTTCATCACGGCGCGGGATCTCTTCACCATTCCCGCCGGCCGGCTCGACGTGATCGAGACCCCGGCCTTTCTCCGCCCGCTGATGCCGTTTGCCGCCTACACCCCGCCGGCCGCCTTCGGCGCCGAGAAGGTCGGGACCTTCTACGTCACCTCGCCCGGCCCCGGGACACCCAGCGGGCATTTCTCGCTCCATGAAGTCGCGGCCACTGCGGTCCACGAAGCGTGGCCTGGGCATCATCTGCAGATGCTGACGGCGCGTGCGTCCGAGTCCACCGTACGGCGGGTGAGCTGGACCCCGGTCACGGTGGAGGGATGGGCGCTGTACTGCGAGGAGCTGATGGCGGAGGAGGGGTTCTTCGACTCGGTCGAGGAACGGTTGTTCCAGCGACTGCATCTCCTCTGGCGCGCGGTGCGGATCGTGCTCGATGTGGGGCTGCACACCCGGGGGATGACGCCTGACCAGGCGGTGGACCTGCTGGTGGACCGGGTGGCGATGGACCGCGACAAGGCCCGGGCGGAGGTGAGCCGCTATTGCGCCTGGCCGACGTACCAGCTGTGCTACGCGGTGGGCCGTCGCGAACTGCTGCACCTGCGCGAGGCGTGGCGGGAGGCCGTCGGCCCGGATGTGCCACTGCGCGCCTTCCACGATGCGGTGCTGGCCTATGGCGGATTGCCCGTCAGCCTCATCCGCTGGGGGATGGGCCTCGGGATCGATGAGTAATCCCGGGGCCACCGTCCCGGGCCCCACCCCGCCGATTCCGCCCACTGTCAAAGGCCTGTCGCTGGTCTCGCTCTTCAACGATTTCGCGAGCGAGATGGTCTATCCCCTCCTCCCGGCGTTCGTCATCGGGACGCTGGGCGGCACCGCCACGACCCTTGCCGCCCTGGATGGCGCCGCCGATTTCACCGCGGCGGTGACCAAGTGGTACAGTGGCCGCCTCGCCGATCAGCCCCGCTGGCGCAAACCGCTGATCATTGCCGGCTACTGGTCCGCCGTCCTCATCCGGCCTTTCATGGCCGCCGCGTCGGCCGCCTGGCAGGTGATAGGATTCCGGGTGGTGGACCGGATTGGAAAAGGACTGCGCACCCCCGCACGGGACGCGCTGATTGCCACGGTCACGCCGCCCGCGCAACATGGGCGGGCGTTTGGCCTGCACCGCGCGGCCGACCACCTCGGCTCGGTCCCCGGGTCGCTGCTGGCCTGGTGGCTGCTGGCCCATGCCGTCTCGGTGCGGACGGTCCTTGCCTGGAGTGTCCTGCCGGGGGTGATCGCCGGGCTGATTCTCCTGTTCGTGCTGCGCGGGGTCCCGCAGTCGGCCCCGCCCTCCCCCGGCACGGTTCCACTCCCCGATGCGGCGGGCCGGGTCTACTGGACGCCGGTCGCGGCGCTCGCGGCGCTGGTGCTCCTCCGGTTGCCGGAGACCCTGCTCCTGCTCCGGCTGCAGGACCTCGGTGTACCGATCCCGATCATTCCGCTGGTGTGGGCGGGCCTGCACGTGGTGCGGACCTTCGTCTCCTATCCCGGTGGCTGGCTCACCGATCGCCTTGGGAGCCGAGGCATGGTGGCCGCTGGTGGACTGGTATTCGCCCTCGGTGCGGGGCTATTGGGCACCGCCCTCTCTCCCGTCGCTGCGATGATCGTGTTTCTGGGGCTGGGAGCTGTGGCCGGCCTCACCGAATCAGCAGAGCGCACTTTGATCGCGCGGCTGGCGCCGCGACGGATCGGAACCGGCTTCGGGGGGTATCATGCAGTGACGGGGGTGGCGGCACTTCCGGCGGCGGTGACATTCGGCGTGCTGTTCCAGCATTTCGGAGGAGGTGTGGCTCTGTCAGTCTCAGCGGTGGGAATGATCGTCGCGAGTGTGGTGTGGCTGGCCCTGGTGCCGGGTGCGCCGGACGGGCGCATCGCATGAAGTGCCCCCTCGGCGCGTTGGCGCTCCTGGCGCTGGTTGTGCCGGCTGCTGCGGCCCAGATCCAGATCCGAGTGGGCGACTCGACGCACATTACCTACTCCGAGATCCACGAGGGCCTGCGCCGAGGCACTCCCGCGGCCGACAGCGTCCAGCGGATTCTGCAGGCCCGCTCCGGTCGGGTCCTCTGGCCGCTGGTGCGCCGGGCCGCGGAAGGCCAGATCGACTGGAACGTGGGTCTGCTGGCCCTCACCCGCCTGGCGGAGCTGCGGGAACCGCACAGCATGGACAGCGTGCTGGCCTGGCGGAAGCGGATCCTGGCAGGTGAGATCCCGCCGCCGCCGGCCACCGACCTGCAGGAACTCTTCCCCGGGTTGCGGGCGATCCAGCTCGAGCTGCTCCGGAAGACGAAAGGAGATGCCGCCGTCCTGGCGGATTTTATCCCGCGGATTCCCGACGGGCACTACGATCTGGGCGACGCGTGGGTCTTCGGGCGGCTCGGCGCCGGTGCGGCGGACACCCTCGCCGCCCGCTTCCTCGCGACCGAAGACCCGAAGCTCAGGATTCGCTATCTCACCCTGCTGTCATTCTCGCGGGACACGACGCTGATTCCGCTGCTGGCCCGGATCTTCGTGGCGCCCGACAGCTTCGCCCTGCCGGTGCGTTCGGGATCACGCGCCTCCGACGCCCTGCTGTGGATTGGCACCCGCGAGAGTCTCACGGCACTGCTCGCCGCGCGCGACGCCGCCCGGGCCCGCGGAACCTACGACGATCCCAAGCTGAATCACGCCGACCTGAGCTTCCTGGCCAACGACAGCTCGATGGCGGTCAGCCGGACCGGGAAGTGGGTGACGGAGTGGTTGGAGGTGTTGCGGGGGGTCGAGCCGGGAGTCACAAGTCAGTAGTCGCGAGTCCCGTCACGAGCCGCGACCTCCGACCCATGACCCGTGACTCGTGACCTTCTCCCCCCTCAACTCCCCCCCACATCCGCCACACCGCCCGACACCACGAACGCCATCACCTTCGCGCTCGGCGCCCGTAGCGGGGTAATCTGGTCGCGATGAAAGATCATCATCTGCCCGGCGAAGTTATACGACTGGGGCAGGTAGACGGTCACATGATCCGCCATCCCCAGCTCCTGCAGCGAATCCTGGGTCAGGAATCCGATGGCCTTGGATCCGACCGTCGCGTCCAGCGTGACGATGACCGGTTGCTGAAATCGCTTCTTCTCTCCGACGAACGCCCCCAGGACATCTTTGATCCCGGAGTAGAGCAACCGCACGCCGGGGAGGCGCTCCAGCCCTTCCTCGATAAGAGTGAGGATCCGTCGCGCCAGGAAGTTCGAGGCGAGGAAACCGATGACGGTGATGAGGCAGATCGTGATCAGGAACCCGACACCGGGAATCGAGATCCGCAGCCAGCCATCCACCGTGGTGAAGAGCAGGTAGACGACATACAGCGTCAGGGCGACCGGGGCGGTGAAGATCAGGCCGTTCAGGAAATATCCCAGCAGGCGCTTCATCTCGGGCTCCAGGTAAAATCGAGGGATCGGGCGGGTAGCAACGGCTGCAAAGTACCCGGTGGGCGGGTCAGCGGTGCGGGATGGTCAGCAGCAGCGGGTGGGCCCGTCGCCGTAACGCGCTTCCACATACTGCTGGAAGTACTCCCGCTCCGTGGGGAGCGGGACCTCCGGGTGATGCGCCCGCAGGTGGCAGAGATAGGCCTCGTAGTCGGGCATCCCGAAGACGCGTCGCACCGCCCGCACGCCGCGCCGGAACCGGTCACGCCACATAGGCCGACTCCACGAATGGTGACTCGGCGGTGGTGGCGGCCTTGTTGCCCCGCAGCACCAGCCACCACTCACGGAGGGACGAGGCCACGACCGCAATCGTGACCGCCACAAAGACGCCGGCGACCAGTGCGTTGAGACGATCGTTGAAGATCAGCCGGCCGGCGAGGGCGGGATCGATCGTTCCCGCGGTGAGCTGATCCCGGACCGAGCCGATATGTGCCAGGAACCCGATGCGCGGGTCGGGCGAGAGGATCTTCTGCCAGCTGGCCGTCAGGGTCACGATGAGCACCACCGCCAGCGGCATCAGGGTCACCCAGGCATAGCGGGCCTTGCCGCTCTTGATGATGATCGTCGTGCCCACGCAGAGCGCCACCGACGCGAGCAGCTGGTTACTGATCCCGAACAGCGGCCAGAGCGAGTTGATGCCGCCGAGCGGGTCGAGCACCCCCTGCACCAGGAAGTAGCCCCAGCCGGCCACCACAAGGCCGCTCGACAGTACGATACTGGGATACCATGAGGTGCGGCCCAGGGGAGCCCAGAGATGACCGGCCAGCTCCTGGAGCATGAACCGGCCGACCCGGGTGCCGGTATCGACCGTGGTCAGGATGAACAGCGCCTCGAACATGATGGCAAAGTGATACCACAGGGCCAGCAGGTGCTGCCCGAAGGCACCGCTGAAGAGGGTCGCCATGCCCACCGCGAGTGACGGAGCCCCGCCGGTCCGGCCCAGCAGCGAGGCCTCACCCACTGATCGGGCCAGCGCTTCCATCTGTCCCGGCTGCAGAGTGAAGCCCCACCCGCGAATCGTCTCGGCCGCCGCAGCGGCATTCCCGCCCAGACCGGCCAGCGGAACGTTGATCGCGAAGTACACCCCGGGGTCGAGGATCGAGGCGGCACATAGCGCCATCACCGCTACGAACGACTCCATCAGCATCCCGCCGTAGCCGATCATCCGGGCGTCCTGCTCCAGCCGGACCATCTTGGGCGTGGTGCCTGACGCCACCAGCGCGTGGAAACCGCTGATCGCGCCGCAGGCAATCGTGATGAAGGCGAAAGGAAAGAGTGCCCCGGCGAAGACCGGGCCGGTGCCATCGATGAAGCGGGTGAGGGCCGGCATCTTGAGATCAGGCATGACCACCAGGATCGTCACGCCAAGCAGCAGGACCACACCCACCTTCATGAAAGTGGAGAGGTAGTCTCGCGGGCAGAGCAACATCCAGACGGGCAGCACGCTGGCCACAAAACCATAGCCCATCAACGCGGCGGCGATGGTGATCCCGGACCAGGTGAACAGCGGTGCGAGGGTGGGCGAGGCGGCGACCCGTTCACCGGCCACCAGCGCCAGCAGCAGCAGGATGATGCCGCCGAGGGAGGCTTCCATCGTGCGTCCGGGGCGCCAGACCTTCATCCAGAATCCCATCAGCACGGCGGTTGGGATGGTGCACAGGATGGTGAAGAGTCCCCACGGGCTGTCGCGCAGCGCATTGACCACCACCAGCGCCAGGACCGCGAGCAGAATCACCATGATCGCGAGGATCGCGACCATCGCCGCGAGACCGGTCCACGGGCCGATCTCCTCCTTCGCCATCTGTCCCAGCGACTTGCCATCCCGCCGGATCGATCCGGCGAGAATCACGAAGTCCTGTACCGCGCCGGCCAGGACCACCCCGACGACCAGCCAGATGGTGCCCGGCAGATAGCCGAACTGGGCCGCCAGGACGGGGCCGATGAGCGGACCGGCGCCGGCGATCGCGGCGAAATGATGCCCGAACAGAACCCACTTGGTGGTGGGGACGAAATCGCGACCATTGTTCAGCCGCTCGGCGGGGGTGGCCCGACGGTTGTCCAGGCCGAAGACCCGGTCGGCGAGGAAGCGGCTGTAGAACCGGTAGGCGATGAGATAGGTGCCGACCGCGGCCAGGACCAGCCAGGCGGCATTGACGGTCTCTCCGCGCGAAAGGGCGAGGACGCCCCACCCCGCCGCGCCGGCGAGACCGACCAGAATCCAGACAATGATCTTCATGCAAAAGAGTATGGGGAAACCAGCCGATGAACGGAAGGGAGGCGGGGCGGGGTGCGGGGGCCGGCTCTTCCCTGACACCAGTTGGCGCCGTACCTTGCCCCCCCTATGTCACCACCGTTTGAGGGTTTCGGCCGCGGGGCGGCCTGGGACCCTGAGGCCGAGCATTCTGGAACCACGCTGGAACAGCCGATGCCGCAGGCGTCCACCCCCGGGTTTACCGGCAAGGTCGCGGTGGTCACCGGCGGCGCCACCGGGCTGGGCCGCTGCATCGCGATGGAATTCGCCCGGATGCGCTGCCGGGTCGCGTTCTGCTACGTCGACCTCCCCGGCCGGGATGTCACGGAGCAGGCGCTGCTGACCGAGACCGCCTGTACCGCGATGGGTGCGGAGGTCTATGCCGCCCGGTGCGATGTGCGGGAGCGGTCCGATGTAGAGCGGTTCATTGGCGATACCATCGCCCGCTTCGGTACGGTGCACTATTTGGTGAACAATGCCGGTATCGCCATGGACGGCGCCCTGTGGCGGATGAGCGACGACGCCTGGCACGAGGTGATGGATACCAATGTCACCGGCGCGTTCAACTGCATCCGCACCGTCGCCCCGGTCTTTCGCCGTCAGCACTACGGCAAGATTGTCAGCGTGAGTGCCCACCAGGCCGGGCGCCCGGGGTTTGGCGTGGCCAATTACGCCGCGAGCAAGGCGGCGCTGGAGGGTCTCACCCGCGCCGCGGCGGTGGAACTGGGACCGGCCAACGTGAACGTGAATGCCGTGGCGCCCGGGTTCATCCGGACCGAGCGGATGACCATGCTGCCCCGCGAGGTCATCGAGCGGGCCCAGAAGCACAGCGTCCTCGGCCGGGTGGCGGAGCCGGAGGACGTGGCGCATGTCATCACCTTTCTGTGCAGCGAGGAAGGCCGGCATATCACCGGGCAGACGATGGTGGTGGATGGCGGCTTGAGCCTCGAGGGGTGAACTGCCGGTGAAATAAGCGGGTGAGAACCGCGGGTGAGGGAAGCAGGTGAATACTGCAGGTCTCACCCGCTGCTCTCACCCGCTGCTCTCACCCGCTGTTCTCACCCGCTGCTCTCACCCGCTGCTCTCACCCGCTGTTCTCACCCGCTGTTCTCACCCGCTGCTCTCACCCGCTGCTCTCACCCGCTGTTCTCACCCGCTGCTCTCACCCGCTGTTCTCACCCGCTGCTCTCACCCGCTGCTCTCACCCGCTGCTCTCACCCGCTGCTCTCACCCGCACCTCTCACCCGCGGTTCTCACCCGCACCTTTCACCCGCAGTTATCATCCGCTAGCTTCCCGCCGTGCCTGTCCGCTTCGCTCTTTCTCTCGTGCTCCTCGCCACGCTCGCGTGTGGCGGGAAATCGGCGTCGACCACCCCGAGCCCGGCGCACGATGAGCCCGCGATCCGGCCGCTGACCACGGCGGGATTTGCCGGCCAGCTCGTGGCCGTCGTGCCCCTGACGCTGGTCGTCACCGATGAGGCGACAGGACAGTCGCCGCTCCTGGCCAACCACGCGAAGTCCCTGGTCTGGGCCGATTCCCTGATCCTTGCGTCGCTGACGGCCCGCGGGCCGGAAGTGAAGTGGGTCGGGCCGATCGAACTGCGCAAGATTGCCCGCCGCTCCCCCACCGTCGCGCCCGATCCCGATCGCATGGGTCAAGCGATCCTCCGGGCCAAGGTGGACGAAGTACCCGAGCCGTTGCGCGGCCTGCTGCGCTCGCTCATGGCATTGGTGGGCGGCCGGCTCGCGATGGTGCCGGCGGCGCTGGTGTTCTCGCAGGACCCTGACGGCCGGACCCGTGCCGAGCTGGCGATGACGCTGGCCGACACCCGGTCGGGGAAAGTGATGTGGCGGACGCTCGCCTGGGCCACCGGCGACTCTCCCGAACGCGCGCTCACGGTGGCCCTCGCAACAGTACTCCCAGTAGGGCTGGGACTCAGATGAGCTATCACGTGACGCTTATCCCGGGCGACGGGATCGGTCCGGAGATCACGGCGGAGACGGTGAAGGTGCTCGAAGCCACCGGCCTCACCTTCGAGTGGGACGAACAGCTGGCGGGCGTCGCCGCAGTCGACGCGACCGGCACCCCGCTCCCGGACGCCACCATCGAGAGCATTCGCCATCGGAAGATCGCCCTCAAGGGCCCGCTGACGACCCCGGTCGGGACCGGATTCCGCTCGGTGAACGTGCAGCTGCGGAAGGAATTCGAGCTCTACGCCAATATCCGCCCGGCCCGGTCCTTCGTGCCCGGCGGCCGGTTCTCCAACGTCGATATCGTGATGGTGCGGGAGAACCTGGAGGGGCTCTACGTCGGGGTGGAGCACTTCATCGCCATTGGCGGCGATCCCCGCGCGGTCGGCAGCTCGACGGCCATCGTAACTCGCGCCGGCTGTGAGCGGATCATCCGCTATGCCTTCGAGTACGCCATCCGCCACGGCCGCAAGAAGGTCACGATCATCCACAAGGCCAATATCCTCAAGATGGTGAGTGGCCTGTTCCTGGAAGTCGGCAAGCGGATTCAGAAGGAATATGAGGGCCGGGTCGCCTCCAACGACATGATCGTCGACAACTGCGCCATGCAGCTGGTCATCAAGCCCGAGCAGTTCGACGTCATGGTCACCACCAACATGTTCGGCGACATCCTCAGCGACGAAGTCTCCGGGCTGGTCGGCGGTCTCGGGCTCGCGCCCGGCGCGAACATCGGCACCCAGGCCTCCATCTTCGAGGCGGTACACGGCAGCGCCCCCGATATCGCCGGGCGCGGTATCGCCAATCCTGCGGCCCAGATGCTCGCCGCCGCGCAGATGCTCGACCATCTCCAGGAACTGAAACACGCCAACCGGATCCGGGAGGCGATCGAAAAGACGATCGTCCAGGACAACATCCGTACCCGCGATCTCGGCGGCTCCGCCTCTACCCGCGAATTCGGGGATGCTGTCGCCAAACGCGTGGGCGCCTGAGGTACCCTGCGTCCAGTGTGGGACGCGGGTCGCCGGTCTCTCCTGGGGTGAACGCTGCCGCGCCTGCCTCTCCCGGCGTCGGCGGCGTGCAAATCGTCTCGCCAGCCGCATCTCCCTGTTCGCTACGGCGTTGACCGGCCTGTATGCCGTCACTCGTCTTCCGCCGGCCCCCTCGGCCCGGTTGACGGGGGTCATCGCGGTGGTCATCACCTACGCCGCGGTTCGCACGATCGCGTACCGGCTGGCCATGGAACTGCTCAAGGACTGAGAACAGTCAGGGAGAGTGATATGCATTCGCTGCCATCAATGACGCAAACCCGCCGGCTCCTCGGCCCGGCGATGGCGGCCGGCCTGCTGCTGGCTGCCCCACTCGCGGCCCAGACACCGGGCACCAGCCTCACACTCTACAACGATGGGCGAGTCCTCGTGCGACGGGTGCTCCCGCTCGACCTCCCCCGAGGCCTGTCCGAGCAACGGCTGGCCCTCGGGCCGGTCGATCCGGGGACGGTCTTCCCCCTCGATCCCAGCGTGGCGTTCACCGGCGGCATCTACGATGCCGCGGTCGATTTCGGGAGTGTCCTCCGCCGCTCGGTGGGGCGAAAGCTCACCTTTGTCTCGGGCAAGGATACGATCGTGGCGGAACTGGTCGGAGTCGATCCTGAACGGTATCGGCTGCCGAACGGGATGATCAGCTTCGACCGCCCTGGTGCCATCCGCTTCCCGGCGGAGCAGGTGGCACTGGAACCGACCTACCGGGTCGGTGTATCCAGCGCGGCGGCCCAGAAGAATCTCCGGCTGGGCTACTTCGCCAACGGCGGCGGCTGGTCGGCCAGCTACCAGGTCATCCTCGGCGGCCGGGACGCCCCGGCACGGGTGCTGGGACAGGCCGTGATCGACGGTGGCCCGCTCAAGTTCAGCGATGTCGAGCTGCAGCTACTGGCCGGACAGGTGAATGTGGCGGCGGTCCCGAGCCCGATGCGGCCGCGCCAGGAAGCGATGGCGGTGGCGGCGCGCAACTCGGGGTTTGCCGCGGCCGCCGAGCAGAAGGTCGGTGAATTTCACCTCTACACGCTGCCAGGCCGCGCATCGCTCGAGCCCGGCTCGGTGACCACCGTCGCCCTCTTCGAACCCGCGGAGGCCCGAACCACCCGGACCTACGAGGTGCTCGGCACCCTCCCCTACTGGGGCGGCCTGGGCCAGGATGGCGAGGAGGCCGAGGTTCCGGTGTCGATCACTTACACCGTGCTGCGTCCCCGCAAGACCGATCTCGGTGACCGGCCACTGCCGGGTGGAATCGCGCGGATTTTCGAGGCGGACAGCGCCGGCCGGTTGCAGCTGATCGGGGAATCCAACGTCGATCACAGCCCGGCGGGAGAGGACCTGCGGCTCGAAGCGGGAACCGCCTTCGACCTGACGGCCAAGCGGATTCAGAAGAGCTATGCCACTCGGCGGGACAGCCTGCCCGGCGGCTGGCGGACGATCGCGACCGCGGACTACAGCGTGACGATCACCAATGCCGGTACCGAGGCAGTCACCGTGGAGGTGATCGAACAGCGGGGCGGGGAATGGAGTGTCGTCTCCAGCAGCATCAAGCCGGTGAAGCGCTCCTCGACCCGCACGGCATTCCGGGTGCCGGTGCCCGCCAATGGCAAGACCACGCTCACCTATCGGGTGCGGGTCCTCTGGTGACCGAACGGGTCGTGGCGCACATCTCCGACCTCCATTTCGGAGTTCGGGCGGACCTGCCGCAGCTCACGGCACTTGAGCGGTTTCTGCCGACGCTCGAGGCGCAGGCGATCGTGGTCTCGGGCGATCTGACGCAGCGCGCCCGGCACGGTGAGTTCCAGGCCGCGCTTCGCTATCTCGACGGACTGGCCACGAGCACCCCGGTGCATGTGATTCCGGGCAACCACGATACCCAGTGGTGGTCCAGTCCGCTGAACCTGCGCGGCCGGGAGCCGCTGCACCGGAAGTATCGCCGCTACTTCGGCGCTGAGTTGACTCCGGTGCTCCGGCTCGACGGGCTGATCATCGCCGGCATGCTGTCGGCCAACGGCGTGTCACCCGGCTCCCTCACCTGGAATCCCAACGACATCGCGGTGAAGGGGAACCTGCCGGCCCGGGAACTCGACCGGGTGCGGCGGCTGTTCGCCGCGGAGCCGCCCGAAGTGGTGCGCATGGCGGTCCTGCACCACAACGTGCTGCCGGGTGTGTTATCGCACCGCTGGGGATTGTCGCGGCCGGAGCAGACCCAGCGCAAACTGCTCGAGACCGGGGCAGACGTGATCCTCTGCGGCCATGACCATACCGAGGGCGCTGATCAGATCGGCGGCCGACTCGCCGTCAGTACCGCAGGCACGCACTCGGTGCGCACCCGGGGCGGTCGCCCTTCCGGCTTCAACGTCATCCGGGTATCGCCGAACCAGGTGACGATTATTCACTATATCTACGAACTGACCCGGGCCGCCTTCCGGCCGGGCGATACCGCCATCTTTGCGAGACACCGGGTTGCAGCTCAGCCTGTTCGTTGATCGGGTCCTGGCGATTGTCACCGGCGGATCCTCCCGACCGGTTCCCGCCCCAGCACCGGCGTCGGACCCGCGACCGATGGGGACCACACCGGAGGCGCTGATCGCCCGGCTCCGCCGTCTCGACCTTCCACCGTTCGCCCGGATCACCACCCACCGTAACGCCCAGGTCATGCTGTCGTACATTCCCGGCCGGCTGCTGCGGGTGCACGAGGGCTACGCCCATGCACCGGATACGGTCCTCCAGGCCATCGTCCGGTTCGTCACCCCGGGGGTTCGGAAGCCGGCCCGACTCGCCGCCCGCCGGCTCTTCCTCGAATTTCCCGCGGAGGTCCACGCGCCATCACCCCGCCGCGAGGCCCGCGAACCCCGGGTGGCCCCGGCGGATCAGCCGATCCTTGAGCGCCTCCGTCAGCTGCATGATGCCCTGAACGCGCAGCATTTCGCCGGCGCCCTGCGGCCGATCACCATCCGGCTCAGCGGGCGGATGCGGCAGCGGCTCGGCGAGCTGCGCATGGAGCGGGGCAGTGGGAAGCCGGTCCACATTGCCCTCTCCCGGCGGCATATCCGGCGCGACGGGTGGGATGGGGCGGGGGAAACGCTGTTACACGAGATGGTGCATCAATGGCAGGCGGAGACCGGACGGCCGGTCGATCATGGACCGGAGTTCCGGCGGATGGCGCGGCAGGTGGGGATCACCCCACGGGCGGTGAAGCGGGTGTAGTGGGTCGGACGGACCGACAGACCGCAGGGCAGCAGGCGATCACTCGCCCGCTGCCCCGATGCGGTTACTTCATTCGGGCGGCCGCTTCCCGTACCCGCTGCACCGCCGGAAGGAGGAGTGCACTTCCGCCGCCCTTCTGCACTGCAGGAAGCAGGAGGGCAGCACCGCCCTTCACACCGGCGGCCTGCCCGGCCTTCAGGTTGCGGGACTTGAGATTCTTGACCTTGGGCTGGGACGCAGGGCGACGGCTCGACATGGCGGGTCTCCGGAATCAGGTTCAGTGGTGGTGGTGCACCTCTGCCCCAGATACGCAGGGCCTCCGGGTTTCTTCTCATCCTGTCCGCCGGAGCCTGGTGGAGGGCGACAAACCCCCGGCCGAGCCGGTATCTTCGAGCCGTTCCCTTCAGGGATCCCCGCGCGCCGGGCGCCTCCCAGAGGCGGTCGGTCGCCCGTTCTCCCTGAAGGGACCGCCGGGTCGCGCGACGCGCTCCCAAGGGCGCTCGGTCGCCTGTTCCCCGTTCCCTGTTCCCTGTTCCCCGTTCCCCAACTCCGCAAATTCCCATGGCTCAGTTCACCGGCGTCGATTTCTACGACCTCGATTCGCTCCTCTCCGAAGAGGAACGCGCCATTCGGGACACGGTGCGCGCCTGGGTCGATGACCATCTCATGCCGGTGATTGGGGAGTGCTATGTCGAGGGACGGTTCCCCAGGCAGTTGATCCCGGGGATGGCCGAGCTGGGGGTGCTGGGCGCCAATCTGCCGGAGAGCTATGGCTGTGCCGGGCTCAACAGCGTGGCGTATGGCCTGATCATGCAGGAACTTGAACGGGGCGACAGCGGCATCCGGTCGTTCGCCTCAGTGCAGGGCGCGCTGGTCATGTATCCGATCTACGCCTTCGGCTCGGAGGAGCAGCGGCGTCGCTGGCTGCCGGCACTGGCGAACGGCACGGCCATCGGCTGCTTCGGACTGACCGAGCCGGACTTCGGGTCGAACCCCGCCGGGATGATCACCACCGCCCGGGAGACGCCGGACGGCTGGACGCTCAACGGCGCCAAGATGTGGATCACCAATGGTTCGCAGGCCACCGTGGCGATCATCTGGGCCAAGACCGGCGCCCTGGACGACAGCAAGTCGGTGCGGGGCTTCCTTGTACCGACCGACACGGCGGGGTACACCGCCCGGGATCAGCAGGGGAAGCTGTCGCTGCGGGCCTCGGATACGAGCGAGATCGTGCTGCAGGATGTGCACCTCCCCAAGGATGCCCTGCTGCCGGGGTCCGGCGGTCTCAAGAGTCCGCTCATGTGCCTGACACAGGCCCGGTACGGGATCTCGTGGGGCGCGATCGGCGCCGCGATGGCCTGCTACGACGAGGCGCTGCAGTACGCCAAGCAGCGGGTCATGTTCGACCGTCCGATTGCCCAGACCCAGATCCAGCAGGTCCGCCTGGCCGACATGCTGACGGAAATCACCAAAGCTCAGCTGCTCACCCTGCAGCTCGGCCGACTCAAGGATGCGGGGCGGATGACGCCGCAACAGGTCTCCCTGGCCAAGCGGAACAACGTGGATATGGCGTGTGAGTGTGCCCGTGAATCGCGCCGGCTCCTGGGGGCGAACGGCATCCTGGCGGAATACCATTCCATGCGGCACCTGGCCAACCTCGAGTCAGTGTACACCTATGAGGGCACCCACGACATGCACTCCCTGATCCTGGGTGAAGCGGTCACCGGATTGTCGGCTTTCTAGGCACCTGGGCTCCCGTCAGGCGGGTGGCACTATATATGATCCAACCGATGAACCTGCCGACTCCCCCGCCTAGCCGATCCTCGGTCCACCCCCTACAATCTGTATAGCCTTTGTCGGACGGAACACACTGAGCGACCAGCCGCTGAACATCCCCCAGGTCCTGGCGGACCGCTACGCCATCGAACGCGAGGTGGGTCGCGGGGGGATGGCCACGGTCTATTTCGCCAAGGATCTCCGGCACTTCCGCGATGTCGCCGTGAAGATCTTCCGGCGCGACGGGCTCGATTCCGATGAGGGGAGCGAGCGGTTCCTGCAGGAAATCAAGATCGCGGCCCGCCTGTCCCACCCCAATATTCTGCCGCTGCACGATTCGGGCGACGATCACGGCCTGCTGTACTACGTCATGCCGTACGTCCCCGGGGAAAGCCTGCGCCAGCGGCTCGATCGGGAAGGGGCGCTGCCCCTGAGCGACGCCCTGACGATCGCCACCGATATCGCCAACGCGCTCGCCTATGCGCACAGCCACGGGGTGATTCACCGCGACATCAAGCCCGAGAACATCCTGTTCATCGCCGGCAATGCGGTGGTGGCGGACTTCGGGATTGCCCGCGCCATCAGTGCCGGCGGGTGGGATGAGTGGAAACTGGCGGGACCGGCCGGCACCCCGGCCTACATGAGTCCGGAGCAGGGCCGCGGCGGCTCGCGGGTCGATGGCCGCAGTGACCTGTACAGCCTCGGCTGCGTCCTCTACGAGATGCTGACCGGCGAGCCCCCCTTCCGGGGCAGCACCCCGGAGGAACTCGTGGTGCAGCACCTGGAGGCGGAGCCGCTGCCGGTCCACGCCCGTCGCCCCTCGCTGCCGCGAGACGTGCAGCTGGCGGTTGGCCGTGCACTGGCCAAGCATCCCGCCGACCGGTACCAGACCGCCCAGCAGATGGCCGATGCGCTTACCCGGCTGCGGAACAGTACCAGCGGGGAAGTGGAGGTCCGGCGCACGGAAGCGACACCCGCCACCGCCGGCGGGGCCACCGGAATGGCCTCCTGGCTCCGGCGCTGGGGCGGGCCTTCGTTCGTGGCGGCAGGGCTGGTGGCGGCGGTCTTCTGGACCACGGGAGCGGTCAAAAACAGCCGCCTGAACGACGACCTCCTGCTCATCGGGACCTTCGCCCACCGCGCCGGGGTACCGGCGGAACTGGATGGTGATCAGTGCAGCCGGCTGATTGCTCAGGCCATCGCCCGCTGGGAAGATGTGCGGTCCACGGATAGCCGCTGGACGGGCGACCAGCTCGCCCGGCTGGGGCACGAGGCCGCCCTCGAGGACCTGCTCAGCGTGGCCCGGGATGGTGGGGCAGGGCGGATGCTGAGTGGCGAGGTGTGGGCCACACCGGGGGATTCGGTGAAGGTCCGGGGCGCGGTGTATGACGTGCGGCATGGGGCTCGGGTGGTGCGGGAATACACCGTGACCATTGCCCCGGGACTGGCCGACCTCGACGCCCGCTTCTCGGAACTGGCGGATTCACTGGTGTTGCCGCGCGCCCAGTCCCGGGCCGCCGCCAGCGGCATCCTGGGAACCCGGAATGTCGCCGCGTGGCAGGCCTACGACTCGGGCCACGCGGCGCTCGAGCGCTGGGATCTCTCGTCGGCCAAGGGATATTTCACCAACGCGATCGCCACCGACCCGACCTTCGAACTGGCCTACCTGTGGCGGGCGCAGACCCGGAGCTGGCGGGGGGAACGGATCGCCGTCTGGCGGGACGACGCCCTGCGGGGCCTGGACCATCCCATGCGGCTGACGGAACCCGAGCGGGAGTGGGGCCGGGCGCTGCTGGCGCTGGGCGAGGCGCGCTTCCCCGATGCCTGCGATCTCTTCAACGCCATGCTGCGCCGGGATTCGCTCGATTTCCGCGCCTGGTACGGTCGGGGTGACTGCCGCGCCAGGGATCCCGTCGTGATTCGAGACCCCCGATCCCGCACCGGCTTTGCCTTCCGGGGCAGCTACGCGGCGGCCATCCGGGACTACACCCGCGCGCTCACCCTGGTCCCCAGCAGCTACCAGGCCTTCCGCGGCGCCGCCTTCGAACGGCTCAAGGGCGTGCTGTTCGCCGAGGAGGTGCGGCTGCGCGGTGGACACGCGCTCGAGGATGACTCCCTCAAGTTCGTGGCCCTGCCCGAACTCGATGATGACACCCTGGCATTCTATCCGGTGCCCGAGCTGGCGATCGCGACGGATTCCACCTCCCGGCCAGCCTCACACCCCGCCGCCGTCCGCCGCAATCTCGAAACGCTCAATCGGATTACCACGACCTGGGCCCGCGAGTTCCCCCGCAGCGTTGACGCTTTACGGGCGCAGGCGCTCTCGTGGGAGCTGATGGGCCTGGTCGATTCGACCCAGGGTGCCAATTCAGCGTGGGGGGCGATCCGCACGGCCCGCCAGCTGTCGCGGGATTCGGTGGAGCAGGTTGACCTGGCGGTGATCCAGTTTCGCCTGCTCTTCAAGGCCCAGCACTTCGAGCGCGCCCGCCAGCTGGCCGACTCGCTCTTCGCCACCAATCCGACCGACCCGACCCAGTATAGTGACCTGGTCGGCATGGCCGTGCTGCTCGGACGGCCTACCGCTGCCGGCCGACTGGCCCGCATCGAGACGACGACCTTTTATACCTGGTTGGGGCAGCCGGTCCGGGTCGCAGTTCCACTGCGCCAGAGCGGTCTCCGACTGCTGGCGTTTGCCGCGATCGGTCAGCCCCGGGACAGCATCCGCAGACTGCTCGATACCGTGCAGCAGCAGATTCGGTCGTTCGGTCTTCCGGCGGAACGGTCGACCCTCCGCTCGGCCCTGGTGGATCACGCGACCCTGCTGCTGGACCGCCCGTGGGAGGAACCGCTGTTCCAGCCCGAGGCGGAGCCGGATACCTGGACCATCAAGTGGATACGCGCTGAGCGCGCGAACGACACAGCCACGATGCACGCGATTGACCGCCGGAGCGACCGCTTCATCCAGAACAACAGCCCCTGGACCGCGGCACCGGAACTGGTGTTGCAGGGCATGAGCTGGGATCTCAGCCAGGGGGACACCTTGGGGACGACCCGCTGGCTGGACCGGATGCTGCTCGCCACCCAGGGCATGGGCAACTATTTCACCAACCAGGTCTCCCAGGCCGGGGCGCTGGTCAAGATGATGCTGCTGCGGATGGACCTCGCCGAGGCAGCAGGAGATCTACCCACGGCGAGGCGCTGGGCGCGCTCCGCGCTGGCGCTGTGGTCCGGGGCCGAGCCGGGAGTGCAGCCGCTGCTGGCGGATGCCCGGCGCCTCGCGAAGTAACCGCCGTTCCCCCTGAATTCACTCTTCGCCGGCAGGTGATCGTCTATGGCTCAATCGCGTTGGCAGAAGGCCACCCTGGTCTGGGGCAGTGCCTCCCTGATGCTCGCATGTCAAACCGGAGGGGCGGGCCGGCCAGTGCCGACACCGCTGCCAGTACCCGTGGAGCGGTTGCCGGAGGCGCGAGAGCAGCTTCGCGAACTCGGGCGCAAACAACCCTACGATGCCAACCCCGGGGCCTCCGATCGCGCGATTCTGGAGGAAGGGGCTGAAGTGACGATCGAACCGCAGGATGGCGCCTTCCGGCTGTCGCGAGCACAGCTCGGCGAGGGGCGGATCGTGGCCCGATTCGTCAATAACAGCGACAAGCCGGTGAAGCGATACGCCCTGCCTGCCCGCGGCACGAGCTATTGGGTCGTCTATCAGGTGAAGGGGGAATGGCTTTCCGCGATCATTGCCGACAGCCGGGATCGGGAGCTGGACCGCTTCAATATCCGGACCCGGCTGCACCAGCCGACCCGCAGCTGGCTGCAATCCATCTCCCAGTGGCAGTTGGCCGGCGTGCTGGGGAATGGAGCGCCCGGCGGTGGCCCGTTCCCGACCATCGCGGCCGGCAAGATCTCGTCCTGGACCACCTGCGAGAGGTTTGGGTGCTGTTTCCTTGACCCGGACGATCCGCCGCCCCAATAATCTCCCGAAACTCGTGCTGACCTGATCGGCCGCGGATGTGACAGATCCGCGGCTGGTGCGTATTTACCCCACTGGCATGCTCGACCACCTCCTGCCCCCCTCGCTCCGGATCATCTCCGTCGACCCCGCTCCCGGGAGCGAGGCCGCCGAGCGCGCCCGTGGCTGGTACGAGGAGTTCGGGCAAGCGGTGTACAGCTACCTCCGGTTTCATCTCCCCAATGCTGACATCGCCGAGGACGTCACGGCGGACACCTTTCTGAAGGTCTTCCACGCGGCGGACCGCTTCGACCCGGCCCGGGGCACCGCGCGGACCTGGATCTTCCGGATCGCGCAGAACACCCTGCGGGATCACCGACGCCGCGCCCGGGTGCGGCGCCACGTCCCCCTGACCAGCATGCGCGACCTCGCCGCCGACGCCCCCTCACCGGAAGAGCGGCTGCTGTGGGAGGAACAGGTGGCGCAGCTGCTGGCGGCGGTGACGGAGTTGAGCGCGGCCGATCGTGAGATCATCAGCCTGCGATACGGCAGCGGACTTGATACCGCGGCGCTGGCCGAGGTCCTCGGCCTCCGCGAATCGGCGGCCCGCACCCGGTTGTGGCGGGCGGTCGGCCGGTTGCGAGCCGGCATGGAGCGGTCCGAGTGAGTGAGACTCCGGAGGAGCTGCGCCCGCTTGACGAGGTGCTCCGGGGCATTCGGTTTCAGCCCCGCGCCTCCCTCGGAGCGGAAATCGCGGGGCGGATGGCCCGGGGCGAGGAGCTGCCCCCGCCCCCGAAGCCTCGCCTCAGCCGGCGGGCGCAGTGGGGCGGAGTCGGAGGGGTGCTGGCCGCGGTCGCCGCCTCGTGGCTGCTGCTGGTTCACCCGATGTCGCCGCGAACCATCGATCAATGCTGCCAGGATCTGGATGGTGGTGGGGATTCGGACGACGGTGTGCTGGTCGTGAGCCGGAAGGGCACTGACATCCGGTACCTCACCGTGTACGAGGATCTGGACCGCAGCGGCGGGTACTCGCCCGGTGACCGCGTTCGGTACGCGCGGCAGGCCGGGCCGGTACTGAACGGGACCATTCTTCCCGATGCCCGCACCGTCGAATTCTGCTGCCTCGACTACGACGGCGGTGGTCCGGCCGATGACGCCCTCATGATCGTCAACCGTCCCGCCGGACCGTATCACCCTCGCCGCGATCATCGAGCGCGGGACCGGGCAGCCGCAACCAGCGCCCCTGCGGTAAGTCACGCCACTTCCATTGCGATGTTCCAGCTGTTTTTCCACGACTCACGTTTACCGCCGAGCATCCATGCGCCTGTTCGTCCGTCGGTCGATCACCGTTCCTGTGCTGCTGGCCGCGCTGGCCGCTCCTCTCCTGGCCCAGGTGCCCGATTCCGCCCGCAAGGATTCGGCGGCCGTCATCCTCAAACCGATCGAAGTGGTCGGCACTATTCGGCCCTTCGCCGGCCCCTCGGTCCGCGGTGGGGTTCCCGCCCGGGTTACGGTGCTCGATGGGGCGGATGTCGATGCCGCCGAGCCCAGGGTGCTGTCGGATGTGCTGGGAAGCCAGGCCGGCTTCTCGACCTACGACGATCTGGGCTCGCCGTACAAGATGAACGTCAGCTCCCGCGGCTTCTACGCCTCGCCGGTGGTAGGACTGGGGCAGGGGATCGCGGTGTTCCTCGATGGGGTGCGCCAGAATGAGCCGGACGCGGCACAGGTGAATTTCGATCTGCTCCCGCTGGAGCACGTCAAACGGGTCGAACTGCTGTCGGGCAACGGGACGCTGCTGGGGCGCAACGCCCTCGGCGGCGCGGTGAACCTGGTTACTCGGCAGGGCGAAGGTCCGCTCAGTGGGGAAATCGAGACGATGGGCGGCACCCAGGGCGCGCGCAGTGTGGAGGCCTCCTTCGGGGCCCAGACCAGCGGTGGGTTGAACTGGTATGTGGGTGCCGGGTATAACGCCGAGGACGGTTGGCGCCAGGTGACCAACGCGGAGCAGAGCAATCTCTTCCTGAATGTGGGGAAGAGCGGCGACAACGCCGGCCTCCGGTTTCAGGCCTACGCAGCCAAGTCCTGGGCCCAGACCGCCGGCTCCCTGCCGGAGACGGTCTTCCGGACCAACCCCGATTCCAACCTGAGCGCGCAGGATTTCGAGGATCTCCACAACGTGCAGCTGGCGCTGCTGGGGTACCGGACCATCGGCAACGGCCGGGCCTCGTTCAACATCTACAACCGCTGGCACAAGGCGGAGCGGTTCAACGCCAACCAGCCGGACGATCCCGACGCGTATGGGGAAAGCCGCAACCGGGTGACCGGCGGGACGGTGGACTACCGCCTCGGCCTGCTGGCGGGGGCCCATCCGCTGGGGCTCCGGTTCGGCGTGGATGGGAGCACCGCGTCGACCGAGGTCCAGCTCTTTGCCGACAGCTCAAAGTTTGGCGGCGGTCGGCCGCAGACCACGTTTGTGCGGAGCCCGGTCTGGGATATCGCGGGCTTCGTGATGGGCGACCTGACCGTGGGTCGGGTGACCGTGTCGGCCGGTGGCCGGTATGATTACGTCCGGGCGCCGTTCCACAACCGGCTGGACAGCGACCGGGACACCACCCAGACCTTCACCCGGTTCAATCCCCGCGCCGGCATCGATGTCGACGCCGGCAACGGATTCTCGGTGTTCGGGTCGGTAGGCACCGGCTTCCGGGCCCCGTCGGTCATCGAAATTGCCTGCGCCGACCCGGAGGAGCCGTGCCCGCTGCCGTTCGCCCTGGGGGATGATCCACCGATCGATCCGGTCACCACGGTGAGCTACGAGATCGGCGGTCGCTATACGGCCGGGGACCTCGCGCTCTCCGCCTCCGCCTATCTGACCAATGTCAAGAACGACATCTACCTGTTCCCGTATCAGGACGCGGATGCGCCGGAAGGGTCCACCATCGATGGCTACTTCGGCAACATCGCCAGGACCCGGCGCGAAGGCATCGAGCTGTCGGCGCGATATTACTTCGGTGACTCTCATTTCCTGTACGCCAACTACGGCTTCACCCGGGCCACTTTCCAGAGCCCGGCCGATATCTTCAGTCTCCGCGAGGACGAGACGGCCGGGATCGAGAACGTCGCGGAGCCGGGCGATCAGCTGCCCCTGGTACCGAAGCACCAGGTGAAGGCGGGATTCAACCTCCGGTTCCCCACCGGGTTCCGCGCCGGTGCGGATGCCAGGTACATCGGATCCCAGTTCCTGCGGGGCGACGAGGCCAACGATACCCCGCCACTCAAGGCCTATGTGACGGCCGATGTCCGCGCCGGCTATGAGATCGGGCCGTGGGAACTGACGATGCTGGTGAGCAACATCTTCGGGAACAGCCGCCCCGTGTTCGGCGGCTACAACGTCAATCAGGGCAACCCGGCCGGTCCCACCCTTGAGCGCTTCCTGACACCACCACAGAAGCGGCAGTTGCGGGTGATCCTGACTCGCTCCTTCGGCGCGGATCGCGACTGAAGACAGCGCGTGGGCCCGCACGGCCGTGCGGGCCCACGCGCTCAGAACGGCCGTGCGGGCCCACGCGCTGTTTGTCCCCCGATTCTCCCCTTCTCACCCGCGTTGCGCTATTTTGCAGGCCACTCCAGGCTGTTCCTCTGCCGTCTCCAGCCCGAGGTCTCAGTGCGCATTGCGGTCTGTCTCAAGCGGGTGCCGGATACCACATCAAAAATCGTGATCGGTGCCGATGGCGCGGCCATCGACGAGTCCGGTCTCAAGTTCGTCCCCAATCCCTACGATGAATACGCACTCGAAGCAGCCCTGACCCTGCGGGATGCTGCGGGCCCTGGCGGGGAAGTGGTGGTGCTCTCGCTGGGTGGCGACGCGGTACAGGAGACCATCCGCACCGCGCTGGCCACCGGCGCCGATCGGGGGATTCAGCTGCAGTCGACCGGCTCTCCTGATGGTCTGGTGATCGCCCGCGCCCTGGCAGAGGAACTGCGCCCGGGCGGGTTCGACCTGATCCTGTTCGGCAAGCTCGCGGTGGACGATTACAACCACCAGGTCGGACCGATGACCGCCGAACTGCTGGAACTGCCCTGCGTCACGGCGGTGGCCCATCTCACCGTGGCAGATGGCCGGCTCGAAGCGGAGCGGGAAATCGAAGGCGGCATCGAGACCGTCACGGCGGCCCTCCCGGCGGTACTGACCTGCGACAAGGGACTCAACACCCCGCGCCTGCCATCCCTCAAGGGCATCATGGCCGCGAAGAAGAAACCGTTGGAGGTGAAGCCGGTGACGCTGGGTGCCGCCAGCCTCACGCTGCTCGGCCTGTCGCTCCCGCCGGAGCGCAAGGCGGGGCGCATTGTCGGAGAGGGCGCGGACGCGGTGCCGGAGCTGGTCCGGCTGCTGCGGGAAGAGGCCAAGGTAATCTGACCATGACCCGAATCCTTGTTGTGACGGAGCAGCGCGATGGCGCGCTGCGGAAGAGCTCGCTGGAGACCGTGACGGCCGCCCGACAGCTGGCCGATGCACTCGGCGGCTCGGTGGATGCCCTGGTGATCGCTGCCGGCCCGATCAGTGGGACCGACGCACTCGCCCGGGTTGGAGCCGATCAGGTGCTGACGGCCACCCATGCGGACTTCGGACTGTATCAGCCGGATGGGTACGCCGCGACGGTGGCGGCCGCCGGAAAGGGGCACGCCGCGATCCTCTTCGCCGCAAGTGCCACCGGTCGCGACCTCGCCCCGCGCGTGGCGGCCCGGCTCGGTGTGGGTCTCGCCACCGACGTGACGGCGATCGGCACCGACGGTGGCAAGGTGGTGGTGACTCGGCCGGTGTACGCCGGCAAGGCGCTGCAGCGACTGCGGCTCGATGCCACACCGGCGCTGCTCTCCCTCCGTCCCAACAGTCTCCCCGTGACCGATGCGCCCAAGGCGGGGACAGCGGTGGTCATGGAGGTTCCCGTGTTCACCGCGCGAGTGACGGTGACCGGTGTGAAGGCCCCCGCCGAGGCGGCGCTGGACGTGGCGGAAGCGAACATCGTGGTCTCGGGCGGGCGCGGGCTCAAGGAGCCGGTCCACTTCAAGCTGCTCGAGGACCTGGCGCAGGCATTCGGCGGCGCTGCCGTCGGCGCCAGCCGAGCGGTGGTCGACGCCGGGTGGCGCGATCACGCCGCGCAGGTCGGCCAGACCGGCAAGACGGTGAGTCCCGGATTGTACGTCGCGATCGGGATCTCCGGCGCCATTCAACATCTGGCGGGGATGCGTACTGCCAAGACCATTGTCGCGATCAACCGCGACAAGGATGCCCCGATCTTCAAGGTCGCCGACTACGGCATTGTGGGTGACCTGTTCGAGGTTGTACCCCGTCTGACCGCCGAAATTACCAAGCTCCGCGCCGAGTAATCCCTCGCTCCTCCCCGCGGGCCTTCGCCCGCGGAGTTCACACGCCTCGAATGGTGGAGCGCCCGTGACCGCAGCCCCAGCGACCGCGTCTGCCCCCTCGGCCCGCGGTCGCCTGCTTCAGGTGCTGGGCGTGGCGTTCGGCCTCGCCGTCATTGTCGGGAACACCATCGGCGTCGGCATCCTTCGGACGCCGGGTGAGGTGGCCGTCCAGCTGCCACTGGCGAGCTGGTTCCTCGGGATCTGGCTCGCCGGCGGGATCTACGCCCTGCTGGGCGCGCTCACCCTTGCTGAACTCGGCGCCATGGTGCCGGAATCGGGCGGGCAGTACGTCTTCGCCCGCCGCGCGCTCGGCGACTATGCCGGATTCATGGTCGGGTGGAGCGACTGGATCAGTACCTGCGCCTCCATGGCCGCGGTCACCGTGTCCTTTGGCGATTACGCCGCAGGCCTCTGGCCTGCACTCACCGGCCGGTCCACCGCCGTCGCCATTCTCCTGGTGCTGCTGCTGGCGGGGATCCAGGCGCGCGGCATTCGCGCCGGGGACCTCACCCAGCAGGTTACCAGCCTGCTCAAGTCGCTGGTCCTCCTCGGCCTCGCCGGTGTTTGCCTGTTCGCCACCGTCCCGCCCAGTGCGCCGGTCCCCGTCGTGGCCGCACCGGTGATCGGATTTGCCGCCGTGGTCCTCGCGCTGCAGGGGGTGATCTACACCTACGACGGCTGGAACGGGATGCTCTATTTCAGTGGCGAAGTGAAGGATCCAGGCCGCGATATTCCCCGATCAATGGCCGGGGGCGTGGTCGCGATTATTATCATCTACCTCCTGCTGAACCTCGCCTTCTACCGGGTGCTGGGGATGGGCGGGATGGCGGGGGAGAGCCTGGTGGCTGCCACGGCTGCCCGGGCCATTTTCGGTCAGGCCGGAGACACGGTGGTGCGGGCGATCATCCTGGTATCGCTGTTCAGCGCGGCCAATGCGATTCTCCTGATGGGTTCCCGGCTGCCGTATGCCCTCGGGCGCGACGGCCTGCTCTGGCGGCGGTTCAGTGAAGTCAGCAGCGGGGGAACGCCCGGGCTCTCCCTCGCGGTGAGTGTGGCGGCAACGGCGCTGCTCCTGCTGACAGGGACGTTCAATCAGATTCTTGCACTGGCGGCGTTTTTCTTTGTGGTGAATTACACCGCCTCGTTTCTGTCGGTGCTGGTCCTGCGGGTGCGGGAACCGGCGACTCCCCGGCCCTACCGGGCGATCGGCTATCCCTGGGTGACTGGTTTCCTGCTGCTGGGGTCGCTGGGCTTCCTGGTGGGCAACCTGATCACCGATCGGCGCAACAGCCTGGTCTCGGCCGGCCTGCTGGTGGCGAGCTATCCGGTCTATCGGCTGATCGCCTGGCGCAGCCGGAGGGCGGCCGGAGGAAATTGACTTATTCTGTAGTGATGACTATTTATCATCGGCAGGGAAACACCGCCTGAATGGCCCGGCGTGCCCGGGCAGGAAGAGGAGTGGCAATCATGGCAACGAAAACGAGCCTCGCGGTCACCGACGCGACCTTCGCGGCTGAAGTCGAACAGGCTGAAGGACTGGTGCTGGTGGATTTCTGGGCGACCTGGTGCGGCCCGTGTGTGGCCATCGCCCCGGTCATCGAGAAGCTGGCGGAAGACTATGCCGGCAAGGTGAAGGTGCTGAAGCTGGACACGGACAGCAATCAGGCCACCGCCATGCGGTTCAACATCCGGTCCATCCCCACGATGCTGCTGTTCAAGGGTGGCAAGGTGGTGGATACCATCATCGGCGCCGATCCGCGGCTGCGCGGCGTCCTCGACGGCAAGATCGCACAGCACACCGCCTGAGACCTTTCCCGGTCCACCGTGGGCACGAGGGGTGAGTGGGAGTCAATCCTGCTCACCCCTCTCTGTGTGTCCTCCGGTCTACCGCTGGCGTTCAACCAGGGCACCGATCCGCCGGACCCCTTCAGCCACCGCAGCCTCCTCCGGCCCGAAACTGAACCGCACATAGTGCCGGAACCGGGACGGCCGTCCACTGCGCCGCTTCCCGGGATTGATATCGAAGAACTCTCCCGGCACACAGATGACCTGTTCTGCCACCGCCGCCTTGAAGAAGCTCATGCCGTCGTTGAGCCCCTCCGGAAGCCCCGACACATCGGCCCAGCAGTAGAAGGTGCCCTCGGGCGCCAGATCGAGCCGCATCCCTGCCGCTTCGAGCCCCCGCTGCATGAGGGTGCGCTTCCGCAGGAAGGCGGCCCGGATGGCGGCGGTTTCCGCATAGACCAGCGCCGGCTCGAGCAGCGGAATGGCGCGGCGCTGCAGCGGCTTGCTGCCACCGCCATCGAGAAAGGAACCGGTACTGGAGCAGGCATCGATGACCGCCCGGGGCCCGACGATCCAGGTGCAGCGCCACCCGGGATAGCGCCAGTTCTTGGTCAGGCCATCGAACAGGATGACGGGATCACGGTCGACATCCTCCACATACGCGGCCGCTGACACCATCCCGCCGGTGTCGTCCCAGACATAGTGGCTGTAGAACTCATCCAGCAGCAGCGCGCACTGCAGGTCGCGCGCGGTGGCGACCCAGCCCGCCAGCTCGGCGTCGCGAATCACCTTCCCGGTGGGATTGTTGGGGTTCGACAACAGGACCGCCGACAGGCCGCGTCCGGTGATCTCGCGCCGCAGGTCCTCCACCGAGAATTCGTAGCCGCGGGCCCCCTCGAGCAGGATCGGGATCGAGGTGAAGAGCTTGAAGATGTCCAGCAGCTCCTCGTAGGCGGTATAGTCGGGCAGGAAATGACCCAGGTTGATCTCGCCGAGCGCCGCGACCGCGCGGGTCAGGGAGGCGCGGCCCCCGCCACAGATGCAGACATTCCGCTCGGTATACTGCGAGGTCTTCCCCTGGCGATACAGCGTGTTGTACAGGGCGGCGACCGCCTGTCGCAGCTCGGGGATCCCCGGCACCGGGGCGTACTCCTGGTCATCCAGTGTAACTCGATCTCAGTGCACCCGCGGGGCGCGCCGGGCAGCGGCCCCGTCTCCGGCATCCCCTGGCCCAGGTTGCACCAGTCGGGGTGACCATAGCGGTACCCGTGGCGGGCGGCCTCGGCCATGACGTAGATGACGCCGGTGAAGGGAACGGCGCGGAACCCGGGAATGGGGGGGAGTTGGCATGGGTGAAGAATAGTGCGGCACCGCCTTATATTCTGCCGTCTTCCCTGACGTAAAGGATGGCCCTTCGTGCACTCGATTCTGCCCCGCCGGCACCAGGCCGGCCTGCCGCTCGATCAGCTGATCCTCGCGCAACCGCCGTCGGCGGAGGCGCTGGAGATGGATGTGCTCTTCGTGGGCGCCGGCCCGGCCGGGCTGGCCGGGGCGATCGAGCTGGCGCGGCTGGTCAAGCAGGACCAGGTCGCTGGGGCGGGATGCCCGACGTCAACATCGGCGTGCTGGAGAAGGCGGGGAGCCTTGGCGAACACAATCTCTCCGGCGCGGTGGTCAATCCGCGGGCGCTGCGGGAGCTCTTTCCCGAGATGCACGGACGACGGACTTCCCCTTCCGCCAGGCGGTGGCGCGGCGAGGCGGTCTATCTGCTGACCGAGTCGCGGCGGCTCCACCATTCCGACGCCACCCACGATGCACAACAGCGGCTTCTACACCGCCTCGCTCTGCGAGCTGGTGCGCTGGCTGGGCGAGCAGGCGGAGGCAGCTGGGGGTCAACATCTTCCCCGGGTTCCCGGCCGAGTGCGCTGCTGGTCGAGGGCCAGGCGGTGACGGGGGTGCGGACGACGCCCTCCGGGCTCGACCGCGACGGCGACACCGGGCGCCGCCTACCAGGAGCCCACCGACCTCACGGCCCGGGTCACGGTCCTGACCGAAGGGACCCGGGGCCCGCTGGGCCAGGCGTGGCGGGAGTGGCAGAAGGTCGACTCGGCCAATCCGCAGATCTTCGCGCTGGGCGTCAAGGAAGTCTGGAAGGTCAAGCAGCCGCTCGATCGGGTCATCCACACCCTGGGCTGGCCGCTGCCGCGTGACGCCTTCGGCGGCAGCTTCATGTACCCGCTCGGCCCCGAGACGGTCGCGCTCGGGCTGGTGGTCGGCCTCGACTATCGGGAGACGCAGCGCTGGATGTCCACGAGCTGCTCCAGCGGCTCAAGCTGCATCCGCTGTTCCGGCCCCGCCTCGAGGGCGGCGAACTGCTGGAGTGGGGCGCCAAGACCATCCCGGAGGGCGGCTATCTACGCGCTGCCCGAGCGGTTGCAGCGGCGACGGCGTGATCCTGGCCGGCGACACCGCCGGGTTCGTGGACGTGCCGTCGCTCAAGGGCATCCACTACGCCATGCAGTCGGGCATGTACGCCGCCCGCACCGCCTTCGCGGCGCTGAAGGCGGGCGACACCTCCGCGCGCGGCGCTGGCGGCCTACGACCGGATGGTCGGGAGAGCTATATCGTGCCGGACCTGCATCGCACCCGCAACATGCGGCTGGCCTTCAAGGACGGGTTCTACGTCGGGGGCGTCGAAGGCCGGGCTCATGACCCTGACGGGCGGCCGCTTTCCCGGGCGGCGCGATCACGATGCGAGGAGGATGCCGGCGGAACCGCGCGACCGGGACTCGGCGCCAGGCGGCGTTCACGCCCGACGGGTCGCTGACCTTCAGCAAGGTGGACGCGGTCTTCAAGTCGGGCAACGCCACCCGGGACACCATCCCGAGCACCTGATCGGTGGGGCCGGACGATCACGCCGGAGGTGGCCGACTTCTACAGCTCACCTCTGCCCGGCCGGCGTGTACGAGCGGGTGGGCGACGAGCTGCGGGTCAACGCCGCCCAACTGCATCGACTGCAAGGCCACCGACGTGCTCGGTCCGCGCTGGACCCCGCGTGAAGGCGGCAGCGGACCCAAGTACCGGCTGATGTAGGTTCCCTGACCCGGGAAAACATCGTAAACTATTGACGCACAATATCTTACCGGCGGTGACCCGGGCCACCGCCATCCCACCGCTGTCCCCCCAGATTCAATCTCGTCCTCCCGAACACCGACAGTGAAACATGGCCCGGCGTAGGTCGGGCCATTCCCATCCGCGCGACGTGGGCGATGCTGTGACCTGCTCGTGCGGCTGAGGGGATGTTCGGAGTCTCCACCCACGACGGGACCGACCGGGCTTCATCCCGATGATTCCCGCTGGCCGCTCTCTCGGGCCGTCGAGGCCACACGCAGCTCTGGAGGTTGGGGTGTCCATGCACCGAACTGACGCATCTCGTGGGGTCGTGTTCGCCGGGCTGTGCCTGCTGGCGCTGGGGTGCGGTGGCGGGTCGAAAACATCGGGCCCGCTCGACCTGGGCAGCGGCACCCTTCGCCTGGTCGTCACCGGTCTGCCGGGTGCCACCGCGGCACGGGTACGGTTGACCACGCCGGCAGGCACAGTCACCGACTACCCGGCGAGCGTTGATCTGACAGGACTCCCCGCGGGCGACTACGGGCTGTCGGCCGGCTACGTAAACGCGGCGGGTCAGACCTGGACTCCTACGCTCTCGAGCAGTTCCCTGACGCTGGTCAACCACGATACGACTGAGGCAGTGGTGACCTACGCCGGCGGCCCGGCCACGACGCTCAATCTCACCATCGGGCACGTCCAGCTGCTCCAGAGCACGCAGCGGAGTGACGGGTCGATTCCCATGGTGGCCGGGCGCGACGTCCTGCTCCGCGCCTTCGTGACCGCCAATGCCGCCAATGCCGCTCGGCCCACTCTGCGGGTTCGACTCTTTCAGGGCTCGACCCCGATGGATTCGATCCTGGTGCCGGCGCCGGGCAATGCCGTGCCGACGTCGGTCGATACCGCCACGATCGCCGCGTCATGGAATGTGGTCATCCCCGGGAACCGCGTCGTCGCCGGCGCCATGATCCAGCTGGAGGTCGACCCCGAGGACCTGGTCCCCGAGACTGACAAGGGCAACAATCGCTGGCCCGGTGGGTCTACCGTGAGTGCGATTCCCGTCCGCGCCGTGGCGCCCTATGCCCTGCGCTTCGTGCCGGTGCGGATTTCGGCGAACGCCACGACTGGCGCGGTCAGTAACACCAACAAGGACGTCCTGGCCCACACCACGCACGACATGTTCCCCCTGGGGGAGATGGCTGTGACGGTCCGCGGCACCTACACCACCAGTGCGGCGGTGCTGCAGTCGGACGACGCCAACAACGCCTGGGGCCAGATTCTGTCCGAGGTGAATGCGCTGCGGGCGAGTGACAACAACACCGCGAACTACGTGGGGATTGTTCCGGTGACATATGGCGGTGGGATCGCCGGACTGGGATACATCGGCGCTCCGGCGGCCATCGCCTGGGACAAGGCCAGCAGCGCCCCCGGGGTGATCGCCCATGAAGTCGGGCACAACTTCGGACGACGCCACGCGCCATGCGGCAGCCCCGCCAGTCCCGATGCCTCTTATCCATACCCGAGCGCGGCCATCGTGACCTGGGGCCTCGACATGACCGCGCTGCAGCTCAAGGCTCCGGGCGCGGTGAAAGACCTGATGAGCTACTGCAATCCGACCTGGGTCAGCGACTACACCTTCCTCGGGATCGCGGACTATCGCGATGCCCACCCCGCCAGCGTTGCCGCTGGCCCGGCCGTGGAGGGGCTGCTGGTCTGGGGCCGGATCGTGAACGGCAACGTGGTGCTGGAGCCCGCCATCCCGGTCACGGCGCCGGCTCGGCTGCCGGATGACGGGGGCGCGAACAAGGTGGAGGGCTTCGACCGGGACGGTCAGCGCCTCTTCGGTGTCGCGTTCTCGGGGGAGCTGGTGGCGGATCTCCCCGGCGGAGAGGAACGGCACTTTGCCTTTGTCCTGCCGCTGACGGCGGCCGAGCGTGGCCGACTCACTTCCATCCGACTGACCGGTGATGGACTCACGGCCCATCGGCAGCCGACAGCGCTGCTCCAGGCGGCGGATTCAGGCGGCAGCCCGGCGGTGTCCGCGGTGAACGGTGTGCTGCGGTGGGACGCACGGTTCCCGATGGCGGTCGTCCGGGACCAGACCAGCGGTGAGATCATCGCGCTGGGACGTGGAGGGGTGGCGACCGTCACCAGTGATGGCCGCCCGCTCCGCATTGACCTGCTGGATGGGGTCGGGTCCCGGCGGGCGGTTACCGCTCCCCCATCACCTTGATGATGACCCGCTTCCGTCGCTGTCCGTCCCACTCCCCGTAAAACACCCGCTGCCAGGGCCCGAGATCGAGGGCGCCAGCGGTGATGGGTACGATGACCTCGTGCCCGATCGTCAGGCTCCGCAGGTGCGCCGCCGCGTTGTCCTCGCCCGTGTCGTTGTGACGGTATCGCTCCGGGTCCCACGGCGCGACCGTGTGCTCGAGCCAGTGCAGGATATCATGCCACAGTCCCGATTCATGATCGTTCACGAACACTGAGGCGCTGATGTGCATCGCCGAGACGAGGACCATGCCTTCCTGGATCCCGCTGGCGTTCACCTGGGCGGTCACCTCGTCGGTGATGTCGATCAGTTCCTGGCGCTGCCGCGTCTCGAACCAGAGGTAGTGCGTATGGGTTGGCATTTTATGGGCTGGCGGGACGGGCACCGGAGTGCCCGTCGTGGGGTTGAGGGTGTCTACCGCATCAGCTCCTCGAGCTGAACGGCGGCGTCGGTCCTGGCATCGCGATACTTGACGATCACCGGGGCATACAATGAGAGCCCCATCTCCCGGCCGTGGCCGGAGGAGACGGGTCGGCTGCCGGGAACCACCACCGCACCGGCCGGGATCTCGAGTGGCTGATCTCCCTGCCGCCGATAGCTGGTGTTCCGCACCAGGTCGAAGACGATCGTGCCGCCAGTCAGCAGGGTGCCGGGCGCCAGCACCGCCCGCTCCCGGACGATGGTCCCTTCGTAGACCCCTGAGTTCCCTCCGACCAGCACATCGTCCTCGATGATCACCGGCAGGGCGCCCACCGGTTCCAGCACACCGCCAATCTGCGCCGCGGCCGAGAGGTGGACCCGCTTCCCGATCTGGGCGCAACTGCCGACCAGCGCATGCGAGTCGATCATCGTCCCTTCATCGACGTATGCCCCCGCATTGATCCACGCCGGCGGGATCAGCACCGTACCGGGTGCTACGTAGCAGCCGTCCCGCACCGAGGTTCCGCCGGGGACGATCCGGACTCGGCTCGTCAGCTCGAAATGCTTCGTCGGCCAGGTATCGTTGTCGAAGAACTGAAAGGGCCCGCCGGTCGCCACCGGGCGGACGGTACCCAGCCGGAATCCGAGGAGGATCCCCGATTTCACCCAGGCATTGGTGCGCCAGTGACCATCCGGCTGACGTTCGGCGGCGCGGATGCTGCCGTCGTTGAGCCCGGAGCGCAGCAGTTCGAAGGCGGCGCGGGCTTCGCCCTCCTCCCCGCTGGGAACCCCGCCGGCGAAGCGCAGAATCCGATCGGCCAGAACCGTCATGAGGCCTGCTCCCAGGTTGGTGCCACGCCGGCTTCCTGCAGCGCGGCGAGCAGCGGGGCCCGGCGCGTGAGCGAGAGCGGAACGAGCGGCAGGCGCAGCACATTCTGCAGCCGCCCCATCGCGGCCAGCGCCGCTTTGGCCGGCGCGGGATTGGTTTCCAGGAAATTGGCCTCCATGAGCGGCAGCAGCTGGTAGAGCAGCGCCCGAGCTTCCGTCAGGCGGCCACCACGGCAGTGCCGGACCAGGCTCGCCATCGCGGCGGGGACTTCATTCCCGGCGACGGAGATCAGGCCGTCGCCACCGGCGGCGATGATGGCCAGGGTCATCCAGTCCTCACCGGACAGGACGGCGAACCCGTCGGGGCGCGCCAGCAGCAGGTGCTGCACCTGCGCCAGATCGCCGGAAGATTCCTTGATCCCGATGATATTGCCGTGCGACGACAGGCGCAGCACCGTCTCCGGCTTCATGTTGAGCGCGGTCCGGCCCGGCACGTTGTAGAGGCAGACTGGCGCGGTCGCGGCATCGGCCACCCGGCTGTAGTGCTGAAACAATCCCTCCGCGCTGGGCCTGTTGTAGTAGGGGGTGGCCACCAGCAGCCAGTCCACCCCGAGGCCGCTCATGCGACGCGCCTCCTCCACCGCCTGCCGGGTATCGTTGTGGCTCGCGCCCGCCATGACCGGCACGCGGCCATTGGCCTGCTCGACCACGGTGCGGGTCACCAGTTCCCGTTCCGGCGGTGACAGCGTCTGCGCCTCACCCGTCGTCGCGCAGGCAACCAGGAAATCGATGCCGCTCTCGATCTGCCAGTCGACCAGCGCCCGCAGCGTCGTCAGGTCGACCGATTCGTCGGGCATGAATGGCGTCACCAGCGCCGTGCCACACCCCGCCAGCGTCGTCATGCGCCCTCCCCGAAGAGCATCTCTGCAAAGGTGAATACTCCCGCTCGGCCGCGCAGCCATTCCGCCGCTGTGACGGCGCCGACGGCGAAGGCATCCCGATGCCGCGCCGCATGTTCGAGACGGATGGTCTCGAACGGTGCGTCAAACACCACGGTGTGGGTCCCTGGATCGTGGCCCCCACGCACACTGGTGGTCGGAAAGATCCGGGCGCTGTCCCCGAGATGGAGCGCATCCACCAGGGCGAGTGCTGTGCCGGAAGGGGCATCGCACTTGGCGGCGTGGTGGCTCTCCGTGACGAAGCCGTCGAATGGCTGTCCCGCCATCCGGGCCGCGAGATCAGTCGCCGTTCGGAGGAAGAGCTGGACCCCGATGGAGAAATTGGGAGCGTGCAGGAGGGCGGTGCGGTGCTGGGTGACGCTGGCGGTGACGGCAGGCAGATGGGTCAGCCATCCCGTGGTGCCGCACACGGTGGGGATCCCCAGCCGGGCCAGTGCCGTCAGGTTGGCGACCACGGCCTCGGGCCTGGTAAACTCGAAGGCGAGATCCACATCCGCCATGCGGTCCGCGGTCACGCCAGCGGCGTCGGGATTGTCACCCGAGCCAAGGGTCAGCGCGATGGTGTGCCCCCGCTGGGTGGCGACTCGGGCCACTGCCTGGGCCATCCGTCCCCATCCCACCATCGCGATACGCATCAGACCCTCACCGCAGCTGGCCGCGCTGCACCAGCAGCTCGGCGTTCTGGATCGCCGCACCCGCGGCGCCGCGCACGGTGTTGTGCGACAGCAGCACCAGGCGCAGGTCGAACAGGTTGCAGGGCCGCACCCGGCCGACCGTCACCGTCATCCCGGCACCCCGGTCGAGGTCCAACCGCGACTGCGGCCGATCGGGACGGGGATCGTACTCCACCGGACGCGCCGGCGTGGAGGGCAGGGCGGCGACCTCGTCCGGCGCCGTGAAGCTGCGAAAGTCGCAATGGCCTCCTCCGGGCCGCACCCGGCGGCTGAAGCCGACCGACACCACTGCCAGATGGCCATCGACCACCGGCACCCGGTTGGTGTGGGCGCTGACCACGGGAAGACGTATCCGTCCAGGATCTTGCGGGATTCCCGCTCCTCCATCTTCTCTTCCTCACGCGCCGATAAACGGGATCACGTTCCCCAGCGCATCGAGGGAGGGACGCCCGGGTACCCCGCGCCACTTACCGCCTGCATGGTCGACACGAACAGCTTCTCGATGCCGAACGCGAGATGCAGCGGGGCCAGGGCCAGCACCAGTCCGGCCGTGGAGCAGTTCGGGTTGGCCACGATCCCGCCCCGCCAGCCGCGCTCGAGCTGCTGGGCGCGGCAGCAGATCCAGATGATGCGGGTTGACCTCGGGAATCATGCAGCGGTACATCCCGCTCCATCCGGTGCGTCCTGGTGTTGGTGACCACGAGACCCCGGCCCGGGCGAAAGCCTGCTCGACCTCGTGGGCGATCTCCGCATCTCCAGCGCGGAGAACGCGACCCGCCCGGGGATGCCGGGTGCGGCGCGCTGCGACGGTCATGTTCCGCGACCGCCGGCGGAATCGGCGTCGGTCTCCCGCCACCGCACCATGTCGCCGTAGGGTCGACCGGCGCTCTGCTCCGAGGCCGCGACCGCGGCGACCTCGAACCAGGGATGGTCCGTCCAGCAACCGGACGAACTTCTGTCCAACGGTACCGGTGGCGCCGAGGATGGCAGACAGGAATGCGCTGGCCATGACTGGGCTCAGGAGCGAGGTGCGGCGGTCGCCAGCAGGTCGCCGGCCAGCTTCACGTACAGGTCCGACCCCCTGCAGCAGCTCCGCCTTGGCGATGCGCTCCGTTCGGGGTATGCGCCACCCGGATGGTGCCGGGCCCGAGCTGGTACCGTGGCCCCAGCCCCGTAGAACGGCAGGTCGCTGGCGTAGCTCACCACCGTGGTGTCCCATCCGCGCGGGAGCGGCGGCGGTGTTCTTGAAGAACGGCAGCTCCACCGGGAAGGTGACGCTGACCCCCATCCACCAGGTCACCCGGTGATCGCTCCCGCGGGGTCGTCCGATGGCCCGACCAGGCGCATCAGCAGCTCGGCCCGGGCGGATGGGGGAATGACATTGGGAGCCACGCCTCCCTCCATGCACCCCGAGATTCAGTGTGCCGGGACCGAGCATCGGGTCCACCGGCAGCGGCAACGCCCGGATCGCTCCATGACCTCCAGCAGTGGGAGGATCGCCGAGTGTCCTTCGTCGGGATAAGCGGAGTGAGCCGCCCGTCCACGGCTCTCCAGGATGATCTTGAGTGAGCCCTTCTGGCCCACGCTGAGCCGGTTCTCGGTCGGCTCGCCGTTGATCAGGAACCGTCCCCGCGGCGACAGCGCCTGCACCGCATGGGCGCCGTCAGATCCATTCTCCTCCCCCACCACAAAGAGCAACCCGATCCGCCGCTCGCCCGCCACGGCCAGCCGCTCGGTGGCCGTCAGCATCGCGGCGGCGAGTCCTTTGGCGTCGCAGGTGCCGCGTCCATGCAGGTGGGTGGCATCCTCGCGCAGTGGCACGTAGGGTGGCACGCAATCCAGATGGGTGGTGAAGACCAGCTCGGGTGGTTCGCGCCAGGCGTAGAGATTATCCCGTCCCGGCGTCACCGGCTGGCGGGTAACCTGGTACCCGAGGCGGGTGAGCAGGCCGTGGAGCAGGTCCACCGCCGGGCCTTCTGCACCGGTAGGCGTCTCCAGCTGGACCAGCTCTTTGGTCAGTGCAATGGGGTCGATCATCAGTCGGTCACACAGGGTCCGGGTCTGGGGCCACAAAAAAGCCCCGCCAGTCACGGTGGCGGGGCGCAGCAGTCAGTCCTGGTACAGGCTCAGGCTGGCCGTCGCTCGCCGCGCGCGGTCTTGGGCTTGGAGGTGCGCATGGTCTTCTTGCGCGCGGCGGAGACGACGTCGAATCGCATGGCAACCATATTAGGCAGACCCGCGGTGGCTGACAAGAGCCCCGCTCATGCCTTACCGAACGCCGCCTTCACCGCCGGCCGAGTCAGGTAGAAGAGGATGGCCCCGCTGACGAGGATGGCGCCCGCGCGCTCCCGCAGGGTGGAGGGCCCCAGGGCGGCCAGGAGTGACCAGATCAGGATACCGCCGTGGGTGGCGATGCCGAGACTCCAGGCCCACCCTTTGAGATTGAACGCGCCCCACGCGGTGAGGAGCGCGAACGCTCCACTCAGGAGTGCGATCCCTCCAAACAAGAGGGCAAAGCCGCCGACCATCATCCCGGCCACCGGATGCGCGAGGGCGGTGGCGCCAGCCGCCACACCGCCCACCCCCAGCCACAACAGGCCCTTCAATACCCCGAAGATGCCGGCGACCAGCGACAGCACCGCGAGCACAGTGACACCGAGGGGACGTTCCGCCACAGGCACTCCAGATGGAAGACCCGCGAAAGCTACACGACCTCACCCATGCCGGCGATCGATTCGCCCGCCCGCGCTTCCTGCTGCCCCCGGTCCACGTCGACGAAGTGCAGCAGGGCGCCTCCGACAATGAAGAACACCACCACCGCGAGGATGGCGATCCGGCTCGAGCCGGAGAAGCCGATCACCCGCGCGAAGATCCACGGGCCGAAGATGCCGGCGAACTTCTCCACCACCGCAAAGAAGCCAAAGAATTCGGCCGAGCGGTCCTTGGGGATCATGCTGGCAAAGAGCGAACGGGACAGTGCCTGAGTGCCACCCTGGACCATCCCGACCAGCAGCGCGAGGATCAGGAAGTGGGTCGCGTTGGTCATGAAGTATCCCAGCGCGCTGATCCCCCCGTAGACCACCAGCCCGATGAAAATCGCGCGCTTGGCGCCGATCCGCTTGGCGAACGCACCGAACAGGAAAGCGAAGGGGATGCCTACGAACTGTACGATCATGATCGACCCGATCAGCGCGCCCGGTCCCGATGCCGAGTTCGGTGCCGTAGATCGTGGCCATGCGGATGATCGTGCCGATCCCGTCGTTGTAGATCAGGAACGCGAGCAGCATGAGTACCGCCTGGCGGTACTCGCCCAGCCGACGGAAGGTGCCGCCCAGTTCTTTGAGGGCAGCGCCGATGTTGATGGTGCCGTCGCCGGTGGCGGGGGGTTCCGGGACGTGGCGGAACAGCGGGATCGAAAAGACCAGCCACCAGACCGCCGACCGAGAGGAACGCCAGCCGGGTCGGCAGCGTGGTCTGGCTCGGGGTCAGATTGGGACCGCTGGGGAGGCCGAACCACGCCGGGTGCTGAATCCAGGCGAGGTTCAGGGCCAGCAGGATCCCACCGCCGACGTAGCCCAGGGCGTAGCCGGCGGTGGAGACGCGGTCCATCTCGTCCGGGGCGGCCAGGTGCGGCAGGAAGGAGTCGTAACAGACGTAGCTGGCGTTGACAGCGATATTCGCGATGATGAAGAGCACCGCCGCGTACTGCCAGTCACCCCGCTCGATGAAGAACATCATCCCGACGGCGGCGACGCCGATCAGGAGGGAGATCCCCAGCAGCTTCTTCTTGACCCCGGCCCGGTCGGCGATCGCCCCGAGGATCGGCGACAGGATCGCAATGATGGCGAGGCCGATCGTGGTGGCGTCCGCCAGCCGCTGGGTGGCGACTGTGGGATCCAGGTCGGCGGCGGCCACCCGGGCGAAGTAGATCGGGAACACCGCGGTGACGATCGTCGTCACCATCGCGGAGTTGGCCCAGTCGTACATCGCCCAGGCGCGCAGGTCCTTGCGGTGGAGACCGAGGCGTTCGAGGAGCGTCATGGGCGCTGCTGTAAGGTGAGGGAGGTCAGTAAGGTATCATGCCTTTGCCTTCCGCAGCGACAGCAGGACCGCGCCGGTCAGGACGGTCACGATCACCGCCAGCGAGAGCCCGGTCGAAATGTGCACCCACCGCGCGGCCACCATCTTGAGGCCCACGAAGACCAGGATGACCGCCACCCCGGGCTTGAGATACGCGAACTTGTCCATCGCCCCGGCCAGCACGAAGTAGAGTGCCCGGAGCCCCAGGATCGCAAAGATGTTGGAGGCGTAGACCACGATCGGATCCCGGGTCACCGCAAACACTGCCGGGATGCTGTCGATCGCAAAGACCAGGTCGCTCCACTCGACCACCAGCAGCACCAGCAGCAGCGGCGTGGCCATCCAGCCTCGGCGGCTCTTCACGAAGAAGTGCTGCTGGTCGTACGCCGGGGTGATGGGGATGACCTTCCGCGCCAGCCGCACCAGCGGGTTCTTCTCCGGCTCGATCTTGGCGTCGTCGCCGAAGGCCATGCGCAGGCCCGTCACGATCAGAATGGCGCCAAACAGATAGGCAATCCAGGCGAACTCGTCCAGCAGCGCGGCACCCGCGGCGATCATGATACCCCGCATGATCATCGCCCCGAAGATGCCCCATTTCAGGACCCGTGGCTGGAGGGCACCGGGGACCGAGAAGTACTGGAAGATCATCAGGAAGACGAAGAGGTTGTCGACGCTCAGCGACAACTCGATCACATAGCCGGCGAAGTATTCGACCGCCGTCTTGTGCCCCACCTCCCACCAGAGGAAGCCGCCGAACAGGAGCGCGACCGCGACGATGCCTCCGCTCCAGATCAGCGACTCTCGATGGGAGAGCACGTGTGAGCGGCGGTTGAGGACGGCGAGGTCGAGGATCAGGAGGCCGGCCACCACGCCACCAAAGACGGTGAGGACTTCCGGGTCATGCGCAGTCAGCACTCAGCGGCTCCGGGTCGGGGATGGACTGCCCATGGTATTCCTCCCACAAAAGAGAGCGAGACCTTCATCGGGCTGGTCGGCACAAACAGGCCGCGGCAGCTCCGATGAAGGTCTCGCTCTGATGATGGCACCAGGGCCATCAACCTGCCTGCACCGTGCCGGGCCGAAGCGCGACAGTCTTGACGATGCGGCTTCCGCCTCACGGGCGGATAAGCTACTCCCCTTCAACGGCGGCAAAGCTAGACCGGTCGGCCAGTGCCGTCAATACGCCGCTACCCGACCTCGGCCCGCACGCACCGCACCTGCAGCCCGCCATTCCGCGATCGGAATTGCTCCTCCCAGCGCAACCCGGTGGCCCGCTCGAGTGGTGCCTCGGGCAGCAGGAGCGTGAGTTGCCAGCCGGACAAACGAGCTCGGCTGACTTCCCCCAGCATGCCATACAGATCCTTGAGCGCACGGGCATCGCTCACCCGGACGCCATACGGCGGGTTGCTCACCAGGGCGCCGACGCCGGAGGGGGCCTCGAGGGCGGCAATCGGCCGCTGTACCAGTTGCAGATCGCCGGCCACGCCAGCCCGCTCAGCGTTCTGCGCCGCCGCGGTCATGGCACCGGCATCGCGATCGCTCCCGACGATCGCGGCCCCGGCATTGGGGAGGACCCCCGCGTCCGCCTCCGCGAGCAGCGCGGTCCAGGCGGCATCGCTCCACCCCGGCCAGCGCTGGCAGGCGAACGGGCGATGCCGTCCCGGTGCCATGCGCCGGGCGAGGCGCGCGGCCTCGATGGGGATCGTACCGGACCCGCAGAAGGGGTCGAGGAGCGGCCGCTCCGGGGTCCAGCCACTCGCCAGGAGCAGGGCAGCCGCCAGCGTCTCCCGTAATGGTGCCTTGGCGGTGGCCAGCCGATAGCCTCGGCGGTGCAGGAGGGCGCCGGAGCTGTCGAGGCTGATGGTGCAGACGTCTCGATGCAGCCGGACGCTGATGAGCTGTGACGGCGCCTCGCCGGGCGGCGTGTCGTCCTCCTCGGGGTCACCCGCCGGTGCCGCCAGCTCAACGTGCGATGCCCGGAGGGCGTTCCCGATCCGTTCGGCGATGGCTTTCTGGTGGTAGAGCCGCGATTTCCGGCTGGTCACCTTGAGGGCCACCGGTACACCGGCGGGGAGCCAGTCGCGCCAGGGGATAAGGCCGGCCTTGCGTTCCAGTTCCCCGAGCGCGCGCACGTTGAACGAGGTGATCCGGACCAGGACCCGGCTGGCGGTCCGGAGCCAGAGGTTGGCGCGGGCCACATCCGCGAGGGTACCGTCGAAACTCAGCCCGCCCGGCTCGGTCGCGGTGACGGTCAGGCCGAGCCGGGCCAGTTCGGTCCCGGTGATGACTTCGAGACCTGGCGCCGTGATGACAAAGCAGGACAGGAGTCCGGTGGTGCTCACGGATCGGCCGGACCAAACTCGAATCGGGTGGCGAAGAACGGCAGCAGCTGGGTGACCATCCGGTCACGAATCCCGCTCATGTGATCCCCCGCGTATGCCGCGAACTGGTGCCGTACCCGCAGTCGCGTGAGCAGACTGTCCAGCCGGGCCACCCCCGGAGCGTAGCCATCCTCCGTCCCGACATCGAATGCGATCCCGCGCAGTCGCACCAGTCCCTCCCGGTACCGCGGGGCCATGTCGAGCAGCATCCAGCTCGACCACCGGTCCAGCACGCCGCTGTCGGCGACGGTCTGGTCGCCCACCCGGGTGAACGGCAGGGCCACGTAGCCGGGCGCCCGGGTCGAGTCGGGACTCCACGCTGCCCCATAGCCGAGGCATAGCTGGGCGTCCCAGGTGAGCTGCGGCACCTCGTCGAGACTCCGGAGCGCCAGGAGCTGCTGCTCGGTTTCCGGGGAGCGCACCAGGCACGGCAGGCCGGCATTGGGGGACATGGCGTACACCAGGCCAAAGCCGTTGGGGAAACGCATGGCGATCCGCAGCGCGGCGGCCGCTCCCATCGAATGACCCGCGATCCCCCGACTCGCCGGTCGGCGCAGGGTGCGATAATGGCCGTCGACCTGACGGATCACATCCCGGATGAGATAGGTCTCCCACTGGCCCGTCGTCGCCGAGTTGGCGAAGACGCTGCCACCGTACCGGTTGTGTCCATCCACCATGGCGATGATATACGGCGCCATCCCCTGGCCGATCAGGCTGTCCATCGCCTGTTCCAGACGCAGCCCGGTGTAGGTCCCATCCGACCAGGAACTCGGCGTGCCGCCGAAGCCATGGAGCAGGTACAGCACCGGATAACGGCGCCCTTCGCCGTCGTCATAATTCGGCGGCAGGTAGATCCGGAGCGGTCGGACTGACGGATCGCCCAGCCGGTTGTCGATCAGGGCAGGGGAGCGGACCGAATCGTCCACCACCCGGCCCTGGGCCCGCGCCTCCCGGGCGGCCACCGCGGTGAGCGCCAGCCCCAGCCACACCGTCGCCCTCAAAATGCTGGCTCCGCCTGGTGCTGTGTCTCGTCCAGCAGCAGCGCCTGTACTTCGCTGCCCGGGCCAAGCTCGGCATGGCCCACCGGTACGGTGAGGAGGGCGTTGGCATGCAGCATGGAGGTGAGTACCCCGGAGCCCTGCGGCCCGGTGAGCCGGGCCCGTGGGAGCGGTGTGCCCGGTTCCACGATGGCGCGCAGGAAATGCTGCAGAGTGGGTGTCAGCCGGACCGGCTCCGTCAGCATCACGGTGCGGGCCTGCCGGAACGGCAACGGTTGGCCCGACAGGCGGCGGATCGCCGGTCGCCCGAACAGTTCGAAGGTGACCATCGTGCTGACGGGATTGCCGGGGAGGCCGAGCCAGGGGATGGCCCCCAGCATGCCGAAGGCCACCGGCGCACCGGGGCGCATCTGGATCCGCCAGAACCGGAGGACGCTCCCCATCTCCTCCAGGACCTGGCGCAGGTAGTCGTGCTCGCCCACGCTTACGCCGGCGGACGTCACCAGCAGGTCGCACTCCAGCGCCGGCTGCAGGTGCTGGCGCAGGCTCTCGGGCGTGTCTCCGGCGATCCCCAGCGGCACCGGGACGCCCCCCGCTTCCCGCACCAGCGCCATCAGGGTGTGACTGTTGGAACTGGCGATCTTGCGGCCGCTGAGAATCTGGTCCGGCTGGTCAACGTCCACGATCTCGTCGCCACTGGCGAGGATGGCGACCCGCGGACGGCGGTAGATCAGCGGGTTGGCCACGGCCAGCGAGGCCAGCACTCCCAGCGCGGCGGGGCCCAGCGGGGCGCCCGCCTGCAGCACCGTCTGCCCCTGACGGATGTCCTCGCCCGCCTGCCGGATGTTCACGCCGGCATCCCGATCCTTGAGATATCACCACCGCCGCGCCGTCGGTCCGGGTGTCTTCCTGGCGAATCACGCTATCCGCCCCGGCCGGGACCGGTGCACCGGTAAAGATCCGGGCACTCGTGCCTGGCGCGAGCGGACGCGCCGGTTCACCCCCCGCCGCGATATAGTCGGTGACGGGCAGCGTTCGAGGGGTCGCTTCGCTCGCGCCACGAACATCGGCGGCATGAACCGCGTACCCATCCATTGCCGAGTTGGCCCAGGGAGGAATATTGATCGGGCTGATGATCGTTTCCGCCAGCACGGTGCTCAACGCATCGTCGAGCGGAACACGCAGGGCGGGCTGGCGCACAACGTCGGCCAGAATGCGGAGCGCGGCGTCGCGGGGCAGGGTCACAGGTGTGGGGTCGTGAAGGAGATGGGGTGGGGCACCGTACGGGGCGGTGGGCGCACCCAGGCAGGACGGGCGGGCCGTCCGGCACCCGTCAGATGCGTCCGGCCCGTTCCCATCCCAGGTTGGAGAGCAGCTGCAGCCACATGGTATCGCGGAAGCGGAGCACCGGGCACCCCGCCTGGAGCTGGTCATCGTCGGTGACGATGGCCAGCCAGTCGGCCGCGCCGGGCAGGGTGGGCTGATACAGTGGGGGCCCTCCCACCTCCCGCCGGTACACCTCGATCTTGGGGATGGGGGCCGAGGTGAACCCTTCAACCAGAACCAGATCGGCGCCGTCGAAATAGCGCCGGGCCAGGGTGATCGGGTCGGTGTCCTCGGTGCACCGTTCGGTGATGAGCCGGGCGGTCGGAGTGGCAACGATCACCCGCTCTGCCTTGCCCTCGTGCAGCAGGCGCTGTCCATCAGTGTCGGTCCGCTCGAACCCCGGCACCACGCCATCGTGCTTGATGGCCATGACCCGCCGCCCCTTGCGGACGTACTCGTTCGCAAGCGCCAGGGCCAGGGTGGTTTTACCCGCCCCTGGCCGACCAACTACCGATAGGATCCGTGTGTCTGCCACAGCGACTCGGCCTGAAGGAGGTCTGCTGCCGTGTTGATGTTGAAGAACAGCAGTGCGGGGTCCCCAATCCGGGCGACGCCCGCAGTGGAGAGGATACCGACCTTGATGCGCGGATGGAAGGCGACCGCCCGCCGGTCCCCGGCGGCCAGCGCTTCCCGGATCGGCGCGGCACACCCCGGCCCATAGGCCGCGCACATCGGTTCGAGGCCTCGGGGACCGGCACTGGCGGGGAGGCAGGCGTCGGCGTCCGCGAGCCCGGCGGCGAGAGCTGCGATCAGGCTGGCCGGGACAAAAGGCATGTCCCACGCCACCACCACGACCGGCGCAGGGACTGCCTCAACCGCGGTATGGAGCCCGCCCAGCGCGCCGAGTCCGGCCTGGAGGTCTGGCACAACCTGCAGGCCCGGGTGCCATGTGGCGGCGTCTGGATGATTGGCGATCAGGGTGGGAGGCTGGCCGAGCGCGGTCTGGAAGGCGGTGACCAGCCGATCGAGAATGCGAACGCCGCCGACTTGTGCCAGCCCCTTCGGAGCACCGCCAAAGCGGATCGCGTCACCACCGGCGAGAATCGCCCCGCGGACCGGAGAGCTGGCCGGCTGGCTAATAGCGTCGACCCCGCTTCCGCTCCAGCACCACGTCGAACCCGATCGTCATCGTGAGGACATGGCGACCACTCGTGGTATTCGGAGGCTCGATTCCCTGCCGTTCCGAGGCCCCGGTGATCCGCGGGATCCGGACGTAGTTATCCCGAATCTCCGCCCGGAACTGATACCCCCGGCCGATGACGGCGACGACGCCGCCGCCAAACGAGAAGTACGGTTGCAGGCGCGAGGGATTGCGGTCGTCGTACAGCGTGAGTTCCGCCTCATCGAGACCGACGAAGCCGCGGGTCTTGATGAAGCTCTGCTGCGTGATCAGGATCCCGACATTGGTCCGGACGTAGGGGTGAATCGGCTGATGACTGGCGATCCGGTAGATCACCCCGCCAGAGATCGCCGCCGAGGTAGCACTGCGTTCTTCCCGGTTGATGGAGTTGCAGAGGTCGTAGGTGGTGATGGAGCCCTGGGTGAAGGCGATTTCGCATTTGTCCTTCGTGGCGAGGCCCAGCAGCTGGGCCTCGACGTTGAACCCGAGGTGGTCGCCCGGGAAGTAGGTTCCCGACAGGACCACGTTCAGACTTCGCCTGAAACTCCGGCTCACCGCGAGGGTGTCGATGATGCCTACATCGGCAATGAAGGGCTGGTGCCCCACCCGCCAGAGCTGGTCCGTGGTCGTCGTCTGCCCGAAGCCGACCGTGAACATCAGTCGGGCCTGGTCGGCGGTCTGGCCCGACAGTGCGGCGGGAAGGCCGAGGGCGAGCAGCGCGAAGAACTGGGGAGACGACAGCCGCATCATTGGCTCACTAACCAGGGGTGTTCCACCATCAGGCATCGATCCATCACCACGGTCATTCCCGCCGCTTCCAGTCGTGCGGCGGTGGGAGCATCGCGCACCCCCACCTGCATCCAGACCAGCTGTGGTCGGATAGCGAGGATGGCCTCGCCAAGTTCGGGCACCGCCGCGGACCGCCGAAAGATGTCGATCACGTCCAGCGGGCCCGCACCGGCCTGGGCCGCGGCGAGGTCGGGATACGACGGCTCGCCCAGAATCACCGCTCCTCCGGGCCGCACCGGCACAATCCGGTAACCCGCCTCCTGCAGATAGGCGGCGACCACGTGGCTGGGGCGCCGGGGATTGGGAGACAGTCCGACGACGGCGATGGTCCGCGCGCTGCGCAGCTCAGCCCCGAGGGTGGCCGCGTCCGGGATCATCGGTGGGACGGCTGGTGGTGGAGTGCCAGCGACAATCTGCCGTCCGGGAGAGGAGACGGCAGGACGTCGCTCCCGCCACACAGCCGGCGGTCAGGTAGGGCCAGTACAGTCCGCATGGAGCGTGGCATCCTCCGCGACCCGGATGCGATCCAGTCGCACACCCGCCGGCAACCGCGTGGCCACCTGCCGGTAGAGGTACTCCGCCAGCGCCTCGCAGGTGGGCAAGGGCGCCCCGGAGCGGAAGACCGGCACCGACACGTTGAGGTCGGTGCCCTGAAAGCGCAGGACTTCGTCCCCCAGGATCTGGTCCAGCAGCACCAGGTCCACCACCATGCCCATGGCGGGGTCCATCGGGCCGCTCACGGTAACGGCGCACTGATACTCGTGCGCATGCAGGTCGGTCAGGGGACCGAAGGTCTCGCGGTTCCGCGCCTCCGTCCAGGCCGGCACCCGCATCTGATGTCGCGCCTGGAAGCGTACCACCCGCGTCAGGCTGGTGGTCATGATCTAGAACGAGATACTCAGCCCGGCACGGAATTCCCGCGCGCCGGACCACTGGTCCCGTTTCCCATCGGGAAGGACGGCGTTGGATTTGTTCTCGACCGTCGAGGGCTCCGCCGCCGGTTCGTTGGTGTAGCTCAGCGGATAGCTGAGTTTCCAGAACATCTGCCGGGCCTCGAATCGCAATGCGACGTTGTCGGTCAGCACCAGGTTCAGGCCGGCGCTGGGCGTCAGGTAAATCTTGTTGCCGAAGCGATAGCCGCTGCTGTCCGCCCCCTGGCTCGCCTTGAGATCCGCCCCGTGCATCCATCCGGCCGAGCCGCTGATGAATGGCGCTAGCCGGTGCCAGGTTTTGCGCCCGGTCAGGTTGAGCTGCAGCGCGGCCTCGATGAACGTCACATCCTGGTCCACCGGCCCCGTGACCCGGGTCGCCACGCTGTCCGCGGCGCTCACCACCAGCCGCTGCAGGGTGGCTTTGGAGATGGACAGGCCGAAGGTCACGGGGGCGGAGAGCCGGATATCGAAGCGGCCGCCATAGGACCGGCCATCGTGCGGGCCGACCCCGATCTTGCCGCCATTCCCGCCGATGTCCCCCACCAGGGCGGTGAAGGTCTTGCCGTAGCGGATATCGCGATAGGGCGAGGATGCCGGGTTGTGGCCCACCTGAGCCGTCAGCGGCGCGGCGATCGACACCAGGAGCAGTCCTGCACAGAGAGGGAAGCGCATGCGCGAATAGTAAGGGGAGGCGACAGCCGCCGTCGTGGACGGCGGGAACCGCTAGGGCTGGCGAAGGTCCCGCCCCGTCATATCGGGCGGAGGCTCAATACCGAGGAGACGCAGCACGGTCGGACCAACATCACACAGGGCCCCGCCCGCGCGGAGCGTGTCGGTCTGGGCCCGCACCGCCACCAGCGGTACCGGGTTCGTGGTGTGGGCGGTATGCGCCCCACCGGTGGCGGGGTCAATCATCATCTCGCAGTTCCCGTGATCGGCGGTGACCAGCACCGTGGCGTTCACCGACTCCGCCACGCGCAGCACCCGCCCCAGGCACTGGTCGATCGTCTCGACCGCCCGCAGCACCGCCGGCATGACCCCGGTGTGACCCACCATGTCGGCGTTGGCAAAATTGCACAGCATGAAGTCGTGCGACTTCCGCCGCAGGGCGTCCGTCAGGACCTCGGTGATCCCCGCCGCGCTCATCTCCGGCGCGAGGTCATAGGTCGCGACCTTCTGCGATGGGACCAGCAGCCGCTCCTCTCCCGCATACGGCGGTTCGTAGCCACCGTTGAAGAAGTAGGTCACGTGGGGATACTTCTCGGTCTCCGCGGTCCGCAGCTGGGTCCGCCCATGGTCGGCGAGGGTCTCCGCCACGATGTGGGCCATCGTGAAGGGAGGAAATGCCGCCGGGACCGGAAAGGTGCGGTCATACTGCGTCATGGTGACCATCGAGACCGTCGGCCGGTCGTGCACGTCGAAGCCATCGAAGCCGTCGACCATCAGGGCCCGGACGATCTGCCGCATCCGGTCGCTGCGGTAGTTGAAGCAGAAGATGCCGTCGCCGTCCCGCACCAGCGCCACCGGCCGGCCCTGCTCCTGCAGCACGATCGGCTTCACGAACTCGTCGGTTTCGCCCCGCGCCAGCGCCGCCTGGACCGCGTCCACGGCATTCGTCGCCGGCGCCCCGATCCCACGCACCATGGCGTCGTACGCCAGCCGGGTCCGTTCCCACCGGTGGTCCCGATCCATGCCGAAATAGCGCCCCACCAGCGTGGCGATCCGGGCCCGGCCCGGCGCGATCCGGGCGATCTCCCGCTCGAGCTGCCCGACCACCTGGGCTCCGATCGTCGGCAGGGTGTCGCGCCCATCGAGAAAGCCGTGGATGGCGATCCGCGGCACCTCGTGCCGCATGGCCAGTTCGAGGCACCCCAGCAGGTGCTGGTCGATCGCGTGCACCCCGCCCGGTCCGAGCAGCCCCAGCAGGTGGAGGGTGCCGCCCGTCTGCTTCACGTGACGACAGAGGGCGACCAGTGGCGCGAGCTGGTAGAAACTGCCGTTGGCGATGCTCTGGGAGATCCGCACCAGGTCCTGGGGCACCACGCGCCCGGCCCCCAGGTTGAGGTGCCCGACTTCGCTGTTGCCCATCTGTCCGTCCGGGAGTCCTACCGGGAGGCCGCTGGCATGCAGCAGGGTGCGCGGAAATCCGTTCCACAGCCCGTGCCACACGGGCGTGTGGCCGAGTTCGATGGCGTTCCCTTCACGCACTTCGCGGTAGCCCCAACCATCCAGGACCACCAGTACGACCGGGCTCGATGGCCCGCGCCCGTTTGACATGACTCTCCAGCGTTTCTACAATCGTGACTGTGACAATCGCGCCCCAATCTACTTCGACCTCAGGTCGCCTACCAGCCTTGCTGGTACTGGCCCTGCTGCTGCTCACCACCGCCGCGGAGGCGCAGGCCCCCGTCCGGCTCACCCGCGAGCTCCGCTTCTACAAGAGCCCTGGCGCGGTGGCGCTTGGCACCTTCCAGTCGGGCGCCGAGGTGCGTGCCCGGCAAGACCGATGGCAGCTCCATCGAGGTCCGGATGGATGGGTGGGTGGCTTCCGCCGCCCTCGACGACTTCGACCGGGACGGATTCACCACCGTCGTGAAACGCTCCGGCGAACGGCTGCGTGCCGCACCGAACGGCAACGCTACCGCCCGGCTGGTCAACGGTATCGGGTTCGTACGCGGTGAGGTTCGCGACAAGTGGACCCGCGTGAGTCGCACCGTCTGGGTGGATCAGAAGTCGCTCGAGCAGCAGGCAGGTGGGGCGCTGGTCACCCCCTCGGCTGGTCCGGCGCTGTCGGAGCGGGCCGAACTCATCTCGCGCGCGCCACTCGCGCTGACGCCGGGTGGTGATACCGTGGGCTCGGTGGATTCGGGCAGCGTGGCGCGCCTGCTGACCCGCTCCGGCGGCTGGACCCGGGTGCAGTTCGAGGCCTGGGTGCCCGACTCGACCCTGGCCACCGCCCCCGCCGGGGTGCTGATCGGACTGAGCCAGGCCGAAGTCCAGGCCAACCCGAGCCGATATGTGGGTCAGGTCCTCCAGTGGCGGGTCCAGTTCATTTCCCTGCAGAAGGCCGACGAACTCCGCCCCGAGATCCCTGAAGGCTCCTATTACCTGCTCACCCGCGGACCCCTGCCGGAACCGGGGTTTGTCTATGTCACCATCGCCCCGTCCCAGGTCGAGACATTTCAGGCGCTCCCGGCCCTGAAGGAACTGGTGATTCGCGGGACCCTCATGTCTGCCCGAACCAAGTACCTCCCGACCCCGGTCGTGGAGCTCATGACGGTGGTGGAGTAGACGGGGAAGAGGGAAGAGGGAACGGGCGCCCTTGGGAGCGCGGAGCGCGACCAGGCGCTTGCGGGGGAAGAGGGAACGGGGAACGGGAGGTGCAGGGTGCAGCGTACCCGGGCCGAAGGTCACCGCAACTCGCGCGACTGCTGACTTCGGGCCATATTGGATCCTGTTCCCTGTTCCCTGTTCGTTTCCTGTTCCCTGTTCCCCGTTCCCCGCCGCCAATGAACGACCTCCTGCGCCAGCGCATTCTTCGCCGGCTCGAAGCGTTGCCGGAAGAGCGGGGTTACCAGGTGCTCGATTATATCGAGTTCCTGGAGAGCAAGTACGCCGAACGGGCGGCGCCGGACGGGCTGCTCGCGCGGATCACGGACACCGTGGAAGACACCATGCGGGCCGCCAAGCTGCCGGTGCAGGCCATCACCGGGACCGCCAGTGTGATGGACAGCGCCAGCCGGCTCATGAAGGGACTCGCCGCGGCCGGCTCCGCCGTGGTCAATGAAGCGGTGAAGGCTGCCTCCAGCGACCCGGCCCCCGTCTCCCCCAACCCTGTGCCACCCTCCACTCCTCCAGCCAGGGCCGACGGCTGACCGTCGGTCCGGATCGTCCATGACCAACCCCCGCGCCGAAGCACCACAATTCGTCCAGGGGATCGGCCCGCTCGCGGCCATCTCCCTCGTTGTCGGCATCATGATCGGGTCCGGCATCTTCATCGTCTCGGCCGATATCAGCCGGCAGGTCAGCGGCTGGGGGCCGGGCGCGCTGATCGTCGTCTGGGTCATCACCGGCCTGATGACGGTGGCCGGGGCGCTGACCTACGCCGAGCTGGCGGCAATGATGCCCAAGGCGGGTGGGCAGTACATCTTCCTGCGGGACGGCCTCTCCCCCCTGATCGGATTTCTCTACGGCTGGACCCTGTTCGCCGTCATCCAGACCGGGACCATTGCCGCCGTCGCCGTGGCGTTCGGCCGCTTTCTCAGTGTGCTCTTCCCCACCATCTCCCCCGACGTCTTCCTCTCCTTCGGCAGCTTCACGATGCCGGGGACGACCAGTGCCATCACCCTCGGCCTGTCCGACCAGCGGGTGATTGCCGTGCTGGTGGTGGCCGTGCTCACCGCGGTGAATCTCCGCGGCGTTACGCTCGGTGCCCGGGTGCAGACGGTGTTCGCCGTGGCGAAGATCGGCGGGCTCGCGGCGCTCATCCTGCTCGGACTCACTGTCTTCCGGCGGAGCGACATCTGGGCGGCGAATGCGGAGCAGTTCTGGGGCACCGCACCCTGGACCATCGCCACGATTCCGGTGATCGGCGCCGCCATGGTCGGCTCGCTCTTTTCGGCGGACTCGTGGAACAATGTGACCTTTGCGGCGGCCGAAGTCCGGGATCCGAAGCGCAACCTTCCGTTGGCGCTGCTGGCCGGCACCGCCCTCGTCTCGACCGTGTACATCCTGGCCAACTTCGCCTACCTGAACGTCCTGCCATTCGCCGGCGATCCGGCGGCGCTCGATGCGGTCGGTCGCGGTATCCAGAACGCGGCCCAGGACCGGGTGGGTACCGCCGCGGCCGAGGCGATGCTCGGACCGTTCGGCGCCATCGCGATGGCGGTGGCGATCATGATGTCGACCTTCGGCTGCGTGAACGGCCTCGTCCTCGCCGGGCCGCGGGTCTACTACGCCATGGCCCGCGACGGTCTCTTCTTTCCCCAGGCGGGGCGGCTGCATCCGACCTGGCGCACCCCGACCTTCGGGCTCGTGGCCCAGGCGGTCTGGGCCATGCTCCTCTGCCTGAGCGGGACCTACGGGAACCTGCTCGACTACGTCATCTTTGCTTCACTACTGTTCTACTTCTTTACCACGCTCGCACTGTTCCGGTTGCGTTACACGATGCCGGACCTGCCTCGGCCGGTCAAAGCGTTCGCCTATCCCGTCCTGCCGGGATTGTATCTCCTTTCGACCCTCGCCCTGATGGTCATGCTGCTCTTCCAGCGCCCGCTGTACGCCGGGCTGGGCCTGGTCATCGTGGCGATCGGTGTCCCGATCTATTTCGCGTGGGGGCGGCAGCCGGCGGCCTCCTAGCCCCGCCTCGCCATCGGGCCGGGTGGGTGCCGCACCACCGCCCACACCGGCCCTGATGCTCCGACCTGCACCGTCGGGTTCGCCGGACCCTGCGGCTTGCGTGACCCCGTCGCGCCGCCGTAAGCTTAAGGATGGAACCCCTGATTTCTCCCGGACGCGCCTCGACATGAGCCCCGTCCGTCCCGGTCTGGCGCTGACCTTCGACGATGTCCTGCTCGTCCCGCGCCATTCCCTCGTGCATCCTCGGCAGGTCTCGGTTCAGAGCAGGCTCACCCGCGCTATTCCGCTCAACATCCCGCTGGTCGCGGCCGCGATGGATACGGTCACCGAAGCGGAGATGGCCATCGCGATGGCGCGGGCCGGGGCGATCGGGGTGATTCACAAGAACATGGATGTCGAACGCCAGGCGGCTGAAGTCGACCGGGTGAAGCGCAGCGAAAGCGGGATGATCCTCGATCCCGTCACGCTGGAAGCCGACCGCCCGCTGCGGGAAGCGGCGGCGGCGATGGCGAAGTTCCGGATCTCCGGCGTGCCGATCGTCGATGCCGCCGGCAAACTGGTCGGCATCATCACGAACCGCGATCTCCAGTTCGAGCGCAACCTCGATCAGCCGATCCGCGAGGTGATGACCAAGGAGCGGCTGGTGACGGCCCCGGTGGGGACCGGACTCGATGAAGCCGAACGGATCCTGGCCCGGCACCGGATCGAGAAGCTGCCGGTGGTGGATGCGAAGGGTGTCCTCAAGGGCCTCATCACCGTCAAGGACATCTTCAAGCGGAAGCAGTACCCGGAGGGCAACAAGGACCAGCACGGCCGGCTGCGGGTCGCGGCGGCGGTGGGCGGCTCTCCCGAAGCGAAGATTCGCGCCAGGGCACTGATCGATGCCGGCGCCGATGCGATTGTCATCGACTCGGCTCACGGCCACAGTGAAGGGGTGCTGCAGACGGTGTCGCTGCTCCGCGATGCGTTCCCTGATGTGCAGCTGATCGCCGGCAACGTCGCGACCGAAAGCGGCGCCCGGGAACTGGTGCGGCGCGGCGTCGATGCGGTGAAGGTGGGCGTCGGACCGGGCAGCATCTGCACCACCCGGGTGGTCACCGGCGTCGGCGTGCCCCAGGTCACCGCGATCATCGAGGCGGTGCGGGGTGCGGGCGATATCCCCGTCATTGCAGACGGCGGCATCAAGTATTCGGGCGACATGGTGAAGGCACTCGCTGCCGGCGCCAGTTCCGTCATGATGGGTTCCATGCTGGCGGGAACGGATGAGAGCCCCGGTGAATCCATTCTGGCCGAGGGACGTCGGTTCAAGTCCATCCGGGGCATGGGCAGCCTGGCCGCCATGGAAGAAGGGTCCGCCGACCGGTACTTCCAGGAAGGCGCGCTGTCGTCGTCCAAGATGGTGCCCGAGGGGATCGAAGGACGGGTGCCGTACAAGGGCCCGGTGGGCGACGTGATCTTCCAGATGGTGGGCGGCCTGCGGAGCGGGATGGGGTACTGCGGGGTGGCTACCGTCGAGGAACTGCGAACCCAGGTCGAGATGATTCAGATCACCAGCGCGGGGCTGCGGGAATCGCACCCCCATGACGTGACGATTACCCGCGAAGCACCCAACTACAACGTGTAGGGCCCGACCGGCGGACCCGGCCCCGGCGGGGCCGCCGCCGGTGGGCAGTGGGACCCGTTTCCTCCAGTTGCTGCGCTCCCGTTCACCCATGCATGGAGTCGCCATGTCCCTGTTCCGCACCAAATCGATGTCCGACCTGATGCCGGTGGATAACGAGCACAGCCTCAAACGCGCGCTCACCGGCACCAACCTCGTCCTGCTCGGCATCGGGGCGATCATCGGCGCGGGCATCTTCGTGCTGACGGGCACCGCGGCGGCCCAGTATGCCGGCCCCGCGATCGTGATTTCCTTCGTCATTGCCGGGGCCGGCTGCCTGTTCGCCGGCCTGTGTTACGCCGAGTTCGCCTCCATGATTCCGGTGGCGGGCAGCGCCTACACCTACGGGTATGCCACCCTCGGTGAGCTGGTCGCCTGGATCATCGGGTGGGACCTCATCCTCGAGTACCTCTTCGCGGCATCAACCGTGGCGGTTGGCTGGTCGGGGTACTTCACCGCCTTCATGACCGAGTTGGGAATCCACCTGCCGCCCGCGTTCACCGGCGCGCCGTTCGATGTGCAGGGGACCCATACCCTGGTGCCCTCGCAGATCTGCGTCGATCCTGCCACCGGTGGCGTCGCCGTCGACCTGGTGAGCCGCTCGCTGGTGCCTATCGCCGATTGTGCCGCCAAGGGGTTCAACATCATCCACGGCGTGCTCAATTTGCCGGCCATGGCACTGGTCCTGCTGCTGACCGTCCTGCTCGTCGTTGGCATCAAGGAGTCGGCCCGGTTCAACAACATCGTGGTGTACGTGAAGGTCACGATCGTGCTGCTGGTGATCGGGTTCGGCTTCTTCTACGTCAACACCGCCAACTGGCATCCGTTCATCCCGGCCAACACCGGCAGTTTCGGCAGCTTCGGCTGGAGCGGCATTCTCCGTGGCGCCGGCGTGATTTTCTTCGCCTATATCGGCTTTGACGCCGTCTCCACCGCCGCCCAGGAAGCCAAGAACCCCCAGAAGGATCTGCCCCGGGGCATCCTCGGGTCACTGGCGATCTGCACCGTGCTCTACATCCTGATGGCGCTGGTCATGACCGGCATCGCGCCGTACCAGGAACTGAACGTCCCGCACCCGGTGTTCGTGGCCATTGAAAAGGCCGGTCCGGCGCTCAAGTGGCTGGGCTTCCTGATCAACATTGCCGCCATTTCCGGCCTGGCCTCCGTGGTGCTCGTCATGCTCATGGGCCAGCCCCGCATCTTCTTCACCATGGCCAACGACGGCCTGCTGCCGGCGGTCTTCGGCAAGGTGCACCCCAAGTTCCGCACGCCGTATATCTCCACCATCGTGACCGGACTGGTTGCCACCGTGATCGCCGGCCTGTTCCCGATCGGCCTGCTCGGCGAACTGGTCTCCATCGGGACGCTGCTGGCGTTCGTGATCGTCTGCGGCGGCATCATCGTCCTGCGGCGGGTACAGCCTGATCTCCCGCGGCCGTTCCGCACCCCGTTCGTGCCGCTGGTCCCCATCTGCGGCATCCTGATCTGCGGCTACATGATGTGGGGTCTGCCGACCGACACCTGGCTCCGACTCGCCATCTGGATGGCGCTCGGCCTGGCGATCTACTTCCTGTACGGGAAGCAGCACAGCAAACTGAACAAGGCGTAACTGCCGGTGAGAACGGCAGGTGAGAACAGCGGGTGAGGACGGCAGGTGAGAACGGCAGGTGAGAACGGCAGGTGAGAACGGCAGGTGAGAACGGCAGGTGAGAACGGCAGGTGAGAACGGCAGGTGAGAACGGCAGGTGAGAACGGCAGGTGAGGTTCACCCGCTTTTCTCACCCGCTGTTCTCACCTGCTCTTCCCTCTCACCCGCTGTTCTCACCCGCTTCTCTCACCCGCTTTTCTCACCCGCTTTTCTCACCCGCTGTTCTCACCTGCTTCTCTCACCCGCTGTTCTCACCTGCTTCTTTCACCCGCTTCTCCCCCCCGTTACTTTCCCGCCCCATGCCTGTCACTATGCCCGCTGCACGCATCGCCGCTGCCCGGCGATTCGCCGAAGTGCTCGTCCCCGGGAAGCGCATCTGCATCACCACCCACGTGAACCCCGATGGCGATGGTCTCGGGAGCGAAGCGGGACTGGTGCACCTGCTGAAGGCGCAGGGGATCGACGCCGTGATCACCAATCCCTCGCCGACCCCGGACCGCTACCACTTCCTCTTCGCCGACCTCCCCGGTGTTGATCGCACTGCGGAAGCGGTCAAAGAGCTGCGTCGCGCCGACCTGATCCTGGTGCTCGATATCTCCGATGTCGGGCGACTCGGCATGCTGAGTCAGACGGTGCTCGACCGTCAGGTCCCGGTGCATTGTATCGATCACCATGTGAGTGAAGGCCATCTACCCGATGGAGCGCGGTTTGTGGATCCGACGGCCGCCGCCACCGGTGAATTGATCTTTCAGCTGGCACAGGCCAACGGCTGGCCATTGACGAAGGCGGCGGCGCGGGCGCTGTACGTCGCGATTATGACTGACACCGGTGGCTTCCGCTTCTCGAATACCCGACCCGATGTCCTGCGCGTGGCGGCCGACCTGCTGGATACCGGGCTCGATCCCGAACACATCTACATGGACGTGTACGCCAATGCCCCCGAAGGTCGGGCCCGGCTGCTGGCCGAGACCCTCCAGACGCTCGTCCTGGAGCCGGAGCACGGACTCGCCTGGGTGACCGTGCCGCCGGGGGCGCTCGAACGCCTCAACGCAACCGCCGACGACCTCGATGGCATTGTGGAGGTACCGCGCAGTACCGCGGGGGTGCGGATGGCGTTGTTGTTCCGCGAAATCGCCGCGGGGCGGATCAAGGTGTCGCTTCGCTCCGTCGGCGATGTCGATGTCGCCGCGTTCTCGAAGCCATTTGGCGGTGGCGGTCATACCAAGGCCTCGGGGCTCTCGATGCAGGGCTCCATGGCGGAGGTGCAAGCCAAGGTGCTCGGCGCCGCCCGTGAATACCTTGCAGGACTGGGATCGCGGTTGGCGTCGTCGGCCATACCCGAGTAGCTTTATCGGTATTAGCAGGGTAGGTGGTCACGACTCGCGACTCCGCAGCGGAACACCAATGACCGACGAAGTACTGGACCGGATCGAGCAGACGCTGGATGGCCTGCGGCCCTACATTGCCTCCCATCGCGGGAGCGTTGAGGTCGTGGACTTCGACGAAATCGACGGTCGATTGCTCCTGCGGCTTGGGGGACACTGCCACGGCTGCTCCGCGTCGACCATTACGCTGAAGCAGGGCATCGAGACCCGCCTGCGGCAGCTGGTGCCCGAAGTGAAGCTGGTCGAGTCGATCTAGGCGTCAGGACGCGGTTGGCATCCCTCCACCGGCGCCCCGCGCCTCATGCGTGACGCCTCACGTCTCTTGATGGAAGCCATGACCGAATCTCTCTCCGCCCGTGTCGCTGCTGCGCTCTCCCGCATCCAGAATCCCCGGCTCGAAAACGATATTTTTTCCGCGGGCATGGTCCGGGATCTCCAGGTTTCTGCCGACGGCAAGGTGTCCTTCACCTTCCTGCTGGCGCGTGAAGACCCTGCCACCCTCGTGCGGGAAGCGCGGACGGCGATACGGAGTATCGAAGGGGTAAATCCCGCCGAACTGCGGATCAGCGTGCAGGACCCGGGCGGGCAGCCGGCGACTCGGCATGCACCACCAACCGGGCAGCCGGCGCCGGGTCAGACCCACGGGCAGGCGGGACTGGTGCCGCCGCCACCCCAGCCGGCGGAAATCCCTGGCCTTGGGCGCATCATTGCCGTCTCGTCCGGCAAAGGTGGGGTGGGCAAGTCCACTGTCGCCGCGAACCTGGCGGTCGCGCTGGCCCAGCAGGGTCACCGGGTCGGCCTGATGGATGGTGATATCTATGGGCCCAACATTCCCCGCATGTTCGGCGTCTTTGAGAAGCCGCCGGTCATCCAGGGCAAGATCGAACCGCACCTGGCCTGGGGCGTGAAGCTGATGTCGCTCGGCTTCCTCATCGATCGGGATGCCGCCGCCATCTGGCGCGGGCCGATCATCATGAAGATCGTGCAGCAGTTTCTGCGCGATGTGAACTGGGGCGAACTGGACTACTTCCTGGTCGACCTGCCCCCCGGCACCGGCGATGCCCAGCTCTCCCTGGTCCAGTCCTGCCAGGTCTCGACTGCCATCATCGTGACCACGCCGCAGGAAGTGGCGGTGGGGGACGCGCTCCGCGGCGCCCGGATGTTCGAAAAGGTCGGCGTGCCGATCGCGGGCATCATCGAAAACATGGCGGGATACACCGACCCCGCGACCGGAACGACCCTCAACATGTTCGGCAGTGGTGGAGGGCAGCGGCTCGCCGAGGAGCTCAAGGTCCCCCTGCTGGGAAGCATCCCGCTGCAGCCGGGACTGGCAGAGCAGGCGGATCGGGGCCGACCGATCGTCGCGGCCGAACCTCGGAGTCAGGCCAGCGTCACCCTGATGGCCATCGCGGAATCGCTCACGCAGGCGGCGGCCAAGGCCTCCATTCCGCTCCCGATCCTGCGCGGTTAAGTGGCCATCATCACGCTGCTGACCGACTACGGCACCTCCGACGCCTACGTGGCGGAAGTGAAGGGCGTGCTGTTGTCACAGGCGCCGGGGGCCACGCTCGTCGATGTGACCCACGAGATCGCGCCAGGCGATGTCATGGCCGGGAGCTACATCCTGTCGCGGGTCTGGAGACGCTTCCCCGCCGGTACCGTGCATCTCGCCGTGGTGGATCCCGGCGTCGGGACCCCGCGTGGGGCGATCGCCATCCGGGCCAGGGACCACTTTTTTGTCGGCCCCGACAACGGCCTGTTCAGCTCGATTCTGCGCGCCACCGAAGTCGAGGCCGTCCATCTCGCGCCGGTGGAAGGCGCCTCCCCCACCTTTCACGGCCGCGACCTCTTCGCGCCTGCCGCCGCCGCCCTGGCCGGCGGATCACCGCTGAGCTCGCTGGGCGCCCGGTACAGCAGTATCCCGCGCCGTCTCAGCGGGGCGGTACCCCACCATGAGGGGAAGGTCGTTGTGGGTGAGGTGATCTACGTCGACCGGTACGGCAACCTCATCACGAATCTCACCCCGGACATCGTTCCCTCTTACGCCGTGCTGGAGGCCGAATCCCAGATCATCGGGCCGGTGCGCACCACCTTCGGGGATGTCGCGGCGGGCCACCTGCTGGCCTATGTCGGCTCGGGCGGGACGGTAGAAATCGCCGTGCGGGATGGCTCGGCCGCGCGGCGCCTGGGGCTCGGCGTCGGCGGTCGGGTGAAGGCGCGCCTCGGGTAGGGCACGCGTAGGCACGAAATGCTGAAGGCGCGAAAGAACATTCCTGTTCCTCGCGCCTTCTGTGTTTACTTCGCGGCTTCGCGTGAGTGTTGCTGGACTAGAGCGGCGGTGGCGTCTTGTCCTTCGGCGGGCGCTTCACGGCGCTGACCCCGAACTGCGGGGTCAACCACAGATATTCGTCGGTGAGCGACTCGGCGGGGAGCAACCGTCCGGCAAAGTGTTCCCGGAACCCGGCGCGCGAAAGCAGGGCTGCACCGAAGCCGACCGTGGCGAGCAGCCAGGTGACCAGCACCGCCGTCGCCAGAATCAGCCCACCTGCCACGGGAACCCAGCCGAAGATCACCCACGCCAGCCACAACAACGCCACCCCACCCAGACCGACGGTGACATACCGATAACTGTTGGCTGACGTGATGGTCACCCCCTGGGCCAACTGACGCCGAGTCAGCGACTCGCCCATCGCATGCGCAATGGCGAGAAAGCCACCCAGTACCCCGATGATCAGCAGCAGGCCGAAGACAATCACGGCGAAGGGGACCAGCAGCACCCCGGCGACCGTCAGGATCAGACCAACCACCAGCATGCCGAAGGTCGGCAGGATCAGGACCTGGCCCAGCAGCCCGACCAGCAGCGCCCGGCTGAATGAATGCAGGACGGTATCGCTCACCACCTCGAGCGGCGGGCGCGCGAACACCACCAGCCCGAAACCCACCAGCAGCAGGATACTGAAGACTCCCATGACACCGGCAGCATTGCGCACGGGCCGCATCCAGCCGGGGATCGATGTCTGGGCGGTCGGCGCCCGGTCGCTCCCGAAGCGGGGTGCCTCCAGGGTGCGGATCTGTCCCCGGATCTCACCACCGAGGTCCCGCACTCGACCGGTGACCGCCAGCACATCTCCGGTCACCACACCGCCGGGATGCACGATGACGTTGCCACGGACGGCGGCGAGGTTCCCTTCGACCGTGCCGTACACGTTCGCATCGCCGCGAACGACCAGGATCGGCCCCGTAATGTGTTCCGACGTGCCGATGGTGAAGGTGCCGACATGGGCCTGCCCTCCCGGCACCGTCACGCGCAGTTCGTCACCCTGCAGCCCGGCGGCGGTATGCAGCAGCGGGGCGATCCGTTCCGGGTGGGTGAGGTCGTGCAGGTCGATCACCAGGCCGCCGCTTGGTGCGGGGGCGATCGCCTGGGACGGCGTCTGTTGCCGGGGCGGGGCCGACAGGTCGGACACCGATTCCTGGAACTGCTCGAGATAGCCTGCTTCATCGCGCGATAACCCGGCGGGATGCCAGCTGCGGATCAGGCTGAGGGCGGTCGGGGTATTGCTCCGGGCGGCGTCCAGCATCAACTGCTGCCACCCGATCTGCAGCGCTCCGCCGGTCGGGTATCGTCCGATGGTGTGTCCATCCACCATGACCTCTCCGCCATCGAGGCCGAGGGTCAGGCCCCCACCATTGTCGTACTCGAACCGGAGGGTCGATCCCGCCGATCCCATCGAGACCCCGTGTTCGCGGATGACGTGACCCTGATCCTCCCGCAGGAGGGAGGTGATGCGTTCGAGGCGGGATTTGAGTGCCCCGGAGAACCCTGGGTCGTCGGCGTGCAGCGGCGTGGCCACCCCGCAGAGGGTGGCCACGACAACCAGGACGGCGGAGCGAGGGCGGTTAGGGGAGCGCACGGGCGACCTGCGCGGAGGGCAGAGCCAGCAGCCGTCTGAGCGCAAGCACACCCGCGGCATAGAGCGCGACCACGATGGCCGCACCTGCCACGATTCGCGCTGGAGTCAGCGCGCCACGAATTGCGTGGTACCACGACTGTTGCTGCAGCAGGGCGTTGCCACTCGACACCCCCTGCCAGAACCAGAACTTCCCTTCGGTCATGAGCCAGCTGCTGGCTCCAGTGATGGTTTCCTGATGGGTGGAGGCCCAGGCGGCGCTGCCGGCCATCGACCCACCCACCAGGACCGTGATGCCGGTCGCGACCAGTGCCCGGGTGGGGCTCATGAAGGCGCGATTGCGCCACGCGTGCCAGGCACCAGACAGCGAGGAGACGGGGAGTTCGACACGGGACATGACCCGGTCGCTGAACGCGACCGAGGGGTTGAACAGCGGCAGCGCCTGCAGCCGCATCACCAGGACCCGCTCCTGATCCGCGAGGGACTGGCATTCGGAACAGGCCCGGAGGTGGAGCTCGCGAGGGGCAGGGAGGAGTCCTTCTACCCACTGATCCAGGTCGTCACCGGTGAGGTGGGCTCCTGTGGCCTGCTGCTGCACTCGCGCCATGACCTGGTCCGCGAATGCCGATCCCGGCTCGATACGGGCGAGCGATGCAAGCTGGAACACAACCTCCCGAGTTTCCTCAGCGGCGACGCGACACTCGTCGCACGTTTCGAGGTGAGACGCCCGGTCAACCGGGAGTGCGCCTTCCAGCAGGAGGTCCAGTTCCTCAGGGTCCAAGTGCAACGGTGCGTAACTCATACGTGGGTACCTACGGCCTCGGGGGAGGGCGGTTTCAGTCTCGTAAATGGGCGAGCATGTCACGTAATTCGTGGCGTGCGCGATGGATGTAGGTCTTCACCGTACCCAGAGGAAGATCGAGCATCTGGGCAATTTCTTCATAGGCCAAACCTTCGACATGACGCAGCAGAATGCAGGAGCGATACTCGGGCCGCAGCTGCCCGATGGCCCGTTCAATGGACGTGCCGAGTTCCCGCGCCTCCAGTTCCGCCAGGGGGCTCTCGCTCTTGTCGCCCACCTGGAGGGCAGTGGCCTCGATGTCGTCCTGGGAGGTGGCGTTGGGGGCGCCATCCAGCGAGAGCGTGTTCAGGTCGCGGCGACGCAGGTGATCGATGGCCGCGTTGTTGGCGATCTTGAAGATCCAGCTGGAGAACTTGTATTCCGGCCGGTAGGAGGCGATCGCGTTGAGCGCCTTGACGAAGGTCTCCTGCGCGAGGTCCTCCGCCAGCTGGCGGTCCCGGACCATGCGGAGCACCAGAGAGAACACCGGCCGCTCATAGCGCCGCACCAGTTCCCGGTACGCCGACTCACGGCCTTCCCGGGCGAGCGCGACGATCTCCTGGTCAGTGGCAGAGACCAGATCGAGCGGTTCGCTCATCGGGGGCGGGCGCAGCTTGCCCCGCTGCTTGGCTGAGGCCTATCTTCCATGTCTATGTTAGCCACGGATAGGAAGTTACCGCTCTCCGGCGGCGGGGAGAAGCGGTCGTACGTCCGGGCGATGTTTACCGCCATCGCCCCCCGGTACGATTTCCTCAATCACCTCCTGAGCCTCAACATCGACAAGCGCTGGCGACGTCAGGCCGTGGCGCGCCTCGACTGGCAGCGCGCTCCGGCTGGTCAGTACCTCGACCTCTGCGCCGGCACGCTCGATCTGGCCACCACGCTGGCGACGCAGCCGGGATTCCGGGGTCGCATTCTCGGGGCCGATTTCGTCCTGCCAATGCTGGTCCTGGGCCAGCCGAAGTCGGCGGTGGTCAAGCCGGTCAATGCCGACGCGCTCGAGCTGCCCTTTCCTGATGCCAGCTTCGATGGCGCGACGGTGGGCTTCGGGGTCCGTAATCTGATGGACCTCGATGCAGGTCTGGTCGAAGCGGCTCGCGTGCTCAAGCCGGGAGCCCATTTCGTCATTCTGGAGTTTTCCACTCCACCGAAACAGCCGATGCGCGGCGTCTACTTTTTCTACTTCCGCCGGGTGCTGCCCCTGATCGGGAGGCTGGTGTCGAAGCATCGAGAGGCGTACACCTACCTGCCGGAATCGGTCCTCGCCTTCCCGGAACCCGATGAACTCAGTGCGCGGATGCATCGGGCGGGGTTCGAGCGGGTGGAATATTCACTACTGTTCGGCGGCATCACCGCGATTCACGTCGGCGTACGACGGTAGCTGGATCCTCGAATCGTGACTCGCGACTTGCGACTCGCGACAACTTACAGGCTCTACCGAATCCATGGCCCTCGACACCCTGCAGGAGTTCATTGCCGCCATCGACAAGATGGGCGAGCTGGTCCGCATCAAGGAGCCAGTGCGCACCCACCTCGAGATCGCGGAAATCGCCGATCGCTGCATGAAGAGCCCGGGTGGCGGGCCGGCGTTGCTGTTCGAGCGGCCGATCCTCGAAAATGGGCAGGCCAGCGCCATGCCGGTGGCGATCAATCTGTTCGGGTCGATGCGGCGGATGTGCCTGGCCCTCGGTGTGGAAAGCTTGAATGAGGTCGGTGTCCGGATCTCCGAACTGCTGCAACTGAAGGTGCCGGACGGCCTGCTGGGCAAGCTCTCCATGCTGCCCAAGCTGGCGGAGGTGGCGAAGTATCCGCCGCGGGTGAAGAGCGGACGGCCGCCCTGCCAGGAGGTGGTCTTCCGGGGGGCGGAGATCAATCTGGACACCATTCCGTTCCTGACCACCTGGCCGCAGGATGGCGGCCGGTACATCACGCTCCCGATGGTGATCACCGAAGATCCCGGCACCGGGGTCCGGAACGTCGGGATGTATCGGGTCCAGGTTCTGGGGAAAGACACGCTGGCCATGCATTGGCAGCGTCACAAGGTCGGTGCAGCGCACTGGCGCGAGCTGGCGGCGAGGGGTGAGAAGATGCCGGTGGTGATTGCCATCGGGTCGGATCCCGCCAGCGTCTATTCGGGCTCGGCGCCGCTGCCGCCGATGATCGACGAATTCATCTTCGCCGGGTTCCTGCGGCAATCGCCGGTGGAGCTGGCGAAGGCGCTCACCTGCGACCTGGACGTGCCGGCGGAGGCGGAGATCATTCTCGAGGGCTATATCGACCCCTCGGAGCCGCTGGTGATGGAAGGGCCGTTCGGCGATCACACCGGGTTTTATTCCCTCGCGGATCTCTACCCGAAGGTCCACGTCACCGCGGTGACGATGCGGAAGCAGGCGGTCTACGCCGCCACGCTGGTCGGCCGGCCCCCGATGGAGGATTACTACCTCGGATTCGCCACCGAACGGATCTTCCTGCCACTGCTGCGCCTCACGGTGCCGGAGATCGTGGATTACCACATGCCGGCGTGCGGCATCTTTCACAACCTGGTTTTCGTCTCCATCGACAAGCAGTACCCCGGTCAGGCCTACAAGGTGATGAACGCCATGTGGGGCGCGGGACTGATGTCGCTGGCGAAGGTGATCGTCGTGGTGGACAAGCACGTGAATGTGCAGAATCCCGACGAGGCCTGGTGGATCGCGCTCAATAACATCGACCCGGAACGGGACGTTCGTTTCACCAAGGGGCCGGTCGACGTGCTCGATCACTCGAGCCAGTATTTCTCCTTCGGCTCGAAGATGGGCATTGACGGGACCCAGAAGTGGAAGGATGAGGGGTTCACCCGGGAATGGCCGCCACTGATCACCATGGACGATGCCACGGTCAAGAAAATCGACGCGCTCTGGCCGAAGCTGGGGATCAGGCTGGGGAACGGGAAAAGTGAACCGGGAACGGGAACCCGCGATGAGCCTCCCGGTCCCCCCACGCGAGGGTCAGACCTTTGCCGGCGAGTCGCTGTTCGTCCGGTACGTCAACTTCGTCAAGCTGCCGCATACCCTGTTTGCGCTGCCTTTCGCCCTGCTCGGTGTGCTGCAGGCGTCCCTGGAGACCACCGTCACCGGCCGCACCATTGGGCTGGTCGTCCTGGCCTTCAGCGCGGCGCGCTGGGTGGCGATGGGGTTCAACCGGATCGCCGACCGGGAGTTTGATGCCCGGAATCCCCGCACCATGGGACGGGAGCTGCCGCGGGGAGCCTTGAGCCTGAAGCAGGCCTGGTCCTCGGTGGTCGTGGCCGGAGCGCTGTTCCTCGGGGCGGCGGCGCTGCTCAATCCCCTCTGCCTCTACCTCAGCCCGCTGGCCCTCGGCTGGATCATGCTGTACAGCCTGAGCAAGCGGTTCACCTGGTGGCCGCATCTCTGGCTGGGACTCAGCCTCGCGATTGCGCCGGTCGGCGGGTACCTCGCCATCACGGGACGCTGGAGCGAGCCGTGGTGGGTGCTGGTCAGCATCACCATCGCCGTCGCGACCTGGGTGGCCGGGTTCGACATTTTCTATGCCCTGCCGGATGCCGCGTTCGACCAGGGGAACGGATTGCGCAGTGCGGTGGTACGACTGGGAGAACGGCACAGTATCCTGCTGGCCAAGCTGCTTCACGGCGTCACCATTCCAGCGCTGGCGCTCTTCGGCTACGGTGCCGGGTTTGGCGCCTGGTATCTTGGTGGGGTGGTGATCGCGGCGCTGCTGCTGGCCTATGAGCACCAGCTGGTCAAGCCCGGGGATCTGTCGCGGCTCGACGCAGCGTTTTTCAATCTGAATGGTGTGATGAGCGTAACGGTGTTCGTGTTTGCGTTGGTAGATCGGTTGGTTAGATGAGTCACGAGTGGCGAGTCACGAAGTTGCGACCTGCAACTCTCACCAACCCTGACTCGTGACTCGTGACTCGTGACTCAAGACTCACCCTCGACCTGTGACCGCCCCAGAGGAGTTGCCCCATGAGCAAGCATCGTAGCCAGCCGCTGATTCCCGCCAAGGGCCCGACCAAGGGTCGTCCCGATCTCGGACAGGCAGCCAATCAGTCGAAGGTCCCGCCGCCGCGGCCGGAGCCGCGTCCCGTGCGCACGCCGACCGGCAATCGTCGGGGCGGCTGATCGTGCTTCCGCTGGTGGTCGCGATCACCGGTGCGTCGGGCGCGCCCTATGCCGTCCGGCTGCTCGAGGTGCTGGCGCGCCACCAGGTGCCGGTGTGGCTGACGGTGTCCGCGCATGGCTGGCGACTGCTGGAACATGAGTCGGATATCAGCGATGAAGCCGGTCTGCGGGCCGCGACGGGCGGAGACTGGTCCTCTGTTACAGTCTTTCCGGAGACCGATCGTGGTGCCAAGCCGGCTTCCGGCTCCGCCCGGACCGCCGGGATGGTGATCTGTCCCTGCTCGATGGGGACGGTGGCGGCGATCGCGACTGGCACCAGTCGCTCCCTGATCGAGCGCGCTGCCGACGTGACGCTCAAGGAGCGGCGCAAGCTGATCGTGGTGCCGCGGGAGACCCCGCTCTCGCTCATCCACCTGCGCAACCTCACCACGATCACCGAGGCCGGCGCGGTCGTGATCCCCGCCGCGCCGGGCTTCTACCATCGGCCGACGGAGATCAGCGCCCTGGTCGACTTCATCGTGCAGCGCATCCTCGATCAGTGCGGGCTCGACATCGCCGTTGCCCCCCGCTGGGATGGCGGACCCGGCTGAGATGCGCCTTGGCATCATCTCCGATACCCACGGCATGCTGCGCCCCGAGGTCTTCGACATCTTCGCCGAAGTCGATCACATCCTGCATGCCGGCGATATCGGGTCGCTCGATCTGCTGACCGAACTCGAGTCGCTGGCTCCGGTCACAGCCGTCTACGGCAACACCGACGGCTTCGACATCCGCGCCAGGATCCCTGAAATTGTCACCCTGCAGCTCGAAGGGCTCGATTTCCTGCTGATCCATGGTGATCAGATGGGCAGCCCGACCCCCGAGAATCTCCACCACGCCTATCCCGAGGCGGAGGTGATCATCTACGGGCACACCCATCGACCGTTGCTCACGACGGTGGATGTCGTGGTGACCGTGATGAACCCTGGTGGTGCGGGGGCGAAGCGGTTCAATCTGCCGCCGTCGGTGGGAATCATGGAGCTCGAGGCGGGGATCCCACCCCGGGCCCGGCTGGTTGCGCTGACGGACTAGGGGACCAACACCAATGGCCACCGGAGGAACGGTGGCCATCGCGAGCTCACGTCGTTCGTCTCAGTCGGGCGGGGGTGCCGCCGCCTTCGGATTCATCCCGATCCCGAGAATCTGGCCATCGGTATCGAGGACCCAGCGGAGGACCACGGTCTGATCGCCGACGTTGGAGTACATGCTCTCACGCCAGTACTGTGGTTTTCCCTTCCGGCGCGTCATCTTCTCCTCGATCATGACACGCTCGGTGCCGGCCCGTCCCCCGAGGTCGGTCATGGCCTGGCGGACCCCAGCCACGCCACCCGCCGCTTCACGGCTCTCCGGGGTCATGTGAGCCAGCAGGCTGTCGGCCTCACCCCCGAAAAACCAGGCGGTATACTGCTGTCCCAGCTTCAAATACTCAGGGTCGCCGAGGGGAGACTGGGCATGCGCCAGGGCAGGGAGCCCTAATGCGATGATCAGTGGGACGAGGGCAGGGCGAATACGGATGGGCATGAATGCTCCAGCGGGGTAAGAGATGGGGTCTCTTACGCGAGCATCGAGGATTGGTTTCGTTGTGGAACATTGGTTCGAGGGTCGTGGTGGGTCATCAGTCACGACTCGCGACTCACCAGTCACCAGTCACAGGTCACGGGCCAGATGCTGCTCGCTCTGCTTCTCCTTACGCAGTCGCCTGATACCGTGCGCATCCTCGGCATGGACCGGGCTCCTGTCTTCGATGGCCGAGTCTCGGCGGAGGAATACGGCGCCCCGACCCTTACCATCGATCGACCCGGCGGCACCGTGCGCGTCTGGCTGCGTTCGGCCGGTGGGTCGGTGTACCTCGCGGCTGACATGCCCGACTCCACCTACTACTGGGGCGATGACCTGGTCCTCGGGCTCGATACCGGCGGCAACGGCGGCGACGGCCCCGGGCACGACGACTTTCAGTGGTATTTCCGCCGGGCCCTCGACAGTTCCCTGATTCGTCGTGGCGAAATGGGGAAGTGGCGGATGCCGCGGGACGACCCGGATTGGCGACTCGGGGCGGAGCGTGAGGGCGGCGGGTGGGAGGTGCGGTCGGTGAGTGAAACGGCAGGGTGGTCCATCGAGGTCCGTTTCGACCCGTACTACTTCGCGCAGGCCGCTCCGGGCTCTCCCCGTCTCGCCGTGCGGGTGTACGACAATGACCCGCATGGGTGGCATCCCTGGCCCCATCCACCCGGGATCCGGCAGCCGACAGAGGTGGAGGACCGTCCGGGACTGTGGGGCATCGTCCTCGTGCCGAACGCGGACTGAGTCAGCGGGATGCCTCCGCGGTCAGCCGGAGTGGGGTGGAGGATCGGGCCTTTTTCCCCGCCGCATCGGTGATTTCCAGCTCCAGCGTGTAGCTGCCGGGCGGCACCCGGGCCAGGGAAAGGGTCTGGGTGACCCGGGTGACTGGTTGCCCGTCGCCCTTCCATCCGAGTTGCAGCACCGTCTTTCGGCCCCGCCGCAGGGCCAGCCGGGCGTGGTACGGCTCGTCCTCCCGCAGTCCGTAGATCTCGTGATAGAGCGCGAGGGTGTCGCCCACGGTCCAGGTGGTCCTCGGGTTGAACCAGGCGGTGTCGGCGGGTGCGGGGATCCAGCGGGCTCCTCGCCGATCGCGGGACAGCACCAGGTCGCTCACCGCGAGACGGGCGCCGTGAAATTCCCTACAGTCACCGAGTCGGTGCGCAGTACCGCGCCGATGGTGTCATGGTAGGCGATGGCCACCTTGTAGTGCCAGGTCCCCGGCGGCATGGCCACCGCCACCCGGCCGACGGCATCGATCTGGCTGCCGGTTCCCCCCCCGCCGGGGAGGAGGACACTGGTCGTGGTATCGATCCAGCCGGCGCTGCGCCCCTCCCGGTCCGTCAGATTGACGCGTACCTGCAGCGGTACCGTGAACGTGGTGCTGTCTTCCGCCAGCCCCGGGGCGCGCTCCAGTCCGATCTGGAAGGCGATATGCACCAGGGTCCGGGGCCCGCGGGTGCCCACGGCGAAGGCCCGGGCGTTCGCGGCGATGGCCGCCGCAAAATGGCGTTCCGCCGCATCGGTGGTCACGGCAACGCTGGTGCTGCTGAGGACGATGTCGCGCTCCTCACGCAGGATCTTCGCCCGCCCTTCGTTCCCCCAGTTGAGGTACTTGCAGTAGGGCTCGTAGATCCGGCACCGGTCGAGGAAGGTGAACAGTGTGGCGGCGACGTCCGCATTGCTGGCGACGACGCCACCAATATCCGCCACGGTGCCGATGAGTCGCAGGTCATGAATGTCACCGCCGACATTGGCGGCGAAGTGCAGCATCAGGTCGCCATCCGACCGGGCGTAGCGCCAGCTCTCATTCGGCTGAATGCCGTAGGTCACCGTGAGGACGCGGTCATCGGGCGGGCCCTGGCGGACATAGACGATGCCGCGATCATCGAACCGGGTGCTGCCGGAATGAAAGATGTCGGAGCTCCGGCCCGAGAAGTCCATGGCATAGTACCGGCGATTCACCTCCAGGCCGAAATGCCGTTCGGCGTAGGACAGGCGCCGGAAGTGCTCCCGGATGCGCTCCCCTTCGCTCCGGAGCGCCTGTCGATCGCGATTGCGCCAGAAGGTTTCGAGAAAAGCGCTGCGCGCGAAGCCGCGGGCCGCGTCGAAGCGCGCCAGCTCCTCGTCGGTCGCGATGAGGGCGATGTCCTCCCGATAGCCCGCCACCGTGGCGGAATCGTCCAGCTCCGCACCGGCGGTATAGGCCGAATCGGCGACGGGATCATCGACCATGTAGGCGCTCCAGGCGAGGTCCCGCAGGCCGGGGCCCGCCGGGCCTCCCAGCGCGAGATACTGGCGGAAATCCGACACCGCGGCATGCGGGTCCCCCATCAGCCGCTCCGCCCGGCCCAGGGCAAACCAGACGAAGGGGTCCCGGGTGCCGGTGCTGGCCGCAGTGCGCAGCGCTGGCAGGATCATATCCATCATGCGAGTGGTGTCGCGCAGCGCCACCGCCCCATCGTAGAGTCGATGCAGGGCGGGGGTGTAACCCGGTTCGAGCCGTAAGGCGTGCTGATAGGCCTCGAGCGCTCCCTCCAGTCGTCCGAACCCGACCCGCTTCCCGAGGTTGGCCGGGTCGGCCGCGAGCCGATCGGCCTCCTGGCGGCGGGCCTCCCCCAGGGCGAACCAGGCCTCGGGCCAGTTGGGCTCGCGCTGGGTCGCTCCCGAGAAATCGCCCACGGCCTGTCCCGGTGTCCAGGGATTGCCCAGCTCGCCGAGTCGCAGGCGAACCCACCCGCGGCGCATGCGACGCATCGCTTCGCTGCTGGGGGTTCCCCCCTCACCGCCGAATCGACGTTCCCACTCCCGCAGCACACTGCTGTCCTGGATACCGCTGATCTCGGATCGGAAGCGGGTGAGCTCCTGCCGCAGGTCCGGTGATTGGGCGCTCAGCGGCGGGGCGAGCAGTGTTGCCGAGAGGAGCAGAAGGAAGCGGTGACCGGCGACAGGCATGGGTGCGTAGTCCGATCAACGGTGCAGGGCTCAGGTCAACCACGACTCGAGGGTTGACGTGCGACGGAAGGCATCGGGATGTCGGCGGAACCAGGCCATGATCAGCAGGATTTCGTCGAGATGCTGGAACGGCAGGGGTCCACTGGGTAGGGACGGTCCAGCCAGCTCATCACGCACAACGGCGCGGAAGGCTTCGTGCTCGATGGGGGTGCCAGGCCAGGGGTAGGCCGCCCGGACCAGTCCGCTCCGAATCAGGTAGGCGCGATCGTCGCCGTGGGTGCCCGGATCGCGATAGACAAAAGTGAGACCGGCGATTGCGGCCCGCGCACGACTGGTCGCCGCGAGCAGCCACTCCAGCTGCTCGAAGCGCTCCCGCCAGCGGGCGGCTCGCTCGAATTCGGCGACCGAGGCGGCGCGCTGCATTTCATCGATGATCCGGTCGATCGGCTGAATGGTACGGCCTTCGAGGAAGCCGATCGCCGTCTCGGCCCGTCGGCGATACTCCTGTTCGGTCACCAGTCCCGCACAGGGACCGGTACAGAACCCGAGTTCATGCCGCATGCAGGCCGCCCGGAGGGCAGGCGCGAAGAGATCGGTCTGGCCGGCGAAGACGATCGGCATGGTGGGAGCGCAGTCCCGCAGCCCCATCAGGTCATTGAGGGTACGGACCGCTTCCTGAATCTTGGCCGGTGCCATGAAGGGCCCGTACCAGCGCTGATCCTCGCGGCCGGCCGCACCGCCACTGCTGATGCGCGGGGCGGCACCGCCGAGTACCCGGACAAACAGCGTCTTGCGGGCCCGATTCATCTGGCGGTTGAACGGCGGCCGATGCCGGCCGATCTGCCGCAGTTCGGTGAGGTAGGCGGAAAATTCACTGGGGGTATAGTCCCACTGGATGTCCGCAGCCGCGTGCAGGATCCGGGCGCCCTTGTCCTCCGGATACTGGGCCCGGAAGTAGGATAGCAGTCGGGCCTTCATCCGCTTCGCCTTGCCGACGTACAGCACTCGCCCCAGGGGATCAATCATCCGGTACACCCCGGGCCGATGCTCGGCCAGTCGCCGGACACGCTCCCGCAGCGCCGTGAGGTCGGCGGTGGGCAGGGAGAGAGCGAGGGTGGCTGGGCTCATGACAGCCGGGGGCGACGGGTTACGCTGGGGGACGGGGCGGGCGACCAGTGCGAGCCGGTTACCGCCGAGTTGGAATATTGCTGATCGTGGCCGGCATCGACAGCGGCAGCACCGTCCCGATCACTCAGCGCTGGCACCGGTGGCAGAAGACGGTGATCCGTCCATCGATGTCATGGGTGCCAGCCAGCCGGGTTCCACACTGGAGGCAGGGCTCTCCCTGACGCTCGTAGACCATGAGCTGGAGCTGGAAATTCCCCGGCTGGCCGGTGGCGGTGCGGTAATCCCGGAAGGTGGTGCCCTCGGAATCGATCGCGGCCTGCAGGATCCGGCGAGTATGGCGGTAGAGCAGGGGCCACTGCTCGTCGGGGACCCGGTTGGATGGCTTGCTCGGGTCGATACCGGCGGCGAACAGTGCTTCGTTCGCGTAAATGTTCCCCACCCCGACGATCCGCTTCTGATCCATCAGCGTCTTCTTGATCGCCTGGGTCGAGCGCTGCATCTGGTCCCGGAACTGCTCGACGGTCAATGCCGGATCGAGCGGTTCGGGCCCGAGCGCACGATCATAGGCCGCCCAGGCCCGCTCATTGAGCAGGAGCAGCGTCCCGATCCGCCGGACATCACGGAAGACGAACTCCGACCCGGAGTCGAGCCGGGCACGCAGGACGGCGTACTTCTGTTCGGGGGGCGTCAGCGGCTCGTGGTAAATGAGCAGATTGCCGGTCATGCCGGGCTGGAGCACGAAGCGGTACGCCTCCAAGTGGACCACCGCGTGCTTCGCTCGCCGAGTGACATCCCGGACCGTGGCACCCGTCAGGGCCCGAATCAACTTCGGGCGGGTGACGCCGCGCAGGATGTCGGTGTGGGAGAGAGCGGCGGATTGAATGGTGCGGCCAACCAGGGCGTCTCGGACCTCGCGCACCATGGTTTCGACTTCGGGCAGTTCAGGCATGCGGCTCGGCGGCTCGGCGGCAGCGCGGCTCGGCGCTATCAGTTGGACTTACCTGGAAGGTAATGACGCTGTACAGGTGGCCGATTCTCGAACCGCTACCCGCCTACCCGCCTACCCGCCTCGCGCCAGCCGATATCTCCGCGAAAGATTTTCCCTTTGTAGCTCACCGCCGCGGCGCCGGTCCGGCTGCGGGCCTGGGCTTCGGTGAAGGTCGGGGCGACCGCTGTCACGTTGAGCACCCGGCCTCCGGTGACCCGCAACGTCCCATCGGGATCGCGAGCGGTGCCGGCGTGAAAAATCGTCACACCATCGGGGACGGTGTCCGGCAGGGTGATCGCCGCACCCTTGACCGGGCTGTCGGGATACCCCTCGGCGGCGAGCACCGTCGTAACGGCCGCCAGGTTCGTCTGTTGGAGCGGCGAGGGACGTTCACCGCGTGCCACCCGGTACAGGCACTCGGTGAGCCCGCCCGCGAGCAGCGGCAGCGCCACCTGGGTTTCGGGATCTCCGAGCCGGCAGTTGAACTCGACCACGCGGGGCACACCGTCCGCCGCCAGCATGATGCCGGCATAGAGGACGCCGTTGTAGCGCGCACCGCGCCGCGCCAGTTCCGCGAGGGTGGGTTGCAGGACTTCGCTCACCACCCGCTGGAGGACGGCCGGCGTTCCGAGGGAGACGGGGCTGTAGGCGCCCATGCCGCCAGTGTTGGGGCCGGTGTCGCCCTCGCCCAGCCGTTTGTGATCCTGGGCGGCGGGGAGCAACTCGATCTGCTCGCCATCGGTGATGGCGAGCACCGAGAGTTCCTCGCCGGGCATGAACGCTTCAATGACAATGGTGTTCCCGGCGGTGCCGAAGCGGTGATCACCCAGCATCTCCTGCACCACCGTACGGGCCTCGGCCCGCGTGGCACAGACGACCGCGCCCTTCCCGGCGGCGAGGCCGCTCGCCTTCACCACCAGCGGCTCGGGATGCTGGCCCACGTAGGCCAGGGCCTGGGCCAGGTCGGTGAAGGAACGACTGGCAGCGGTGGGTACGCCGGCTGCGGTCATCACCTCCTTCGCGAAGGCCTTGGAGGCCTCGATCTCCGCGGCCGCCCGGTTGGGCCCGAACACCGCCCGGCCCTCGGCCCGCAACCGGTCGGCCAGTCCCAGGGCGAGCGGCGCCTCGGGGCCGATAATCGTCAGGTCAATGCCGTAGGCGTCGGCCGCGTCGGCCAGCCGGTCGATGTCGGTCGCGCTGATGGGGAGATTGGTGCCGAAGGCGGCGGTGCCCGGGTTGCCCGGAGCGGCGTAGAGCTGGACGGAAGGATCTTCGCGGTGGAGCGCCCAGGCCAATGCGTGTTCGCGTCCACCGCTTCCAACAATCAACACCCTCACGAGGACTGGGCCTTCTTGAAGGCGTCGCCGACGCGTGACGCGGCCTTCCTGGCAGCATCCACCACGTTGGTGATCGTCTCGCGCGCCTCCTGGGCGTAGTAGTCCTTGGCCGCGCCCAGATCGTCCGCCAGCGGGCGGGCCTGGGTTTCGGGGCCGCGGCGGGCGTACTCGCCCCGAATGATCCGGTCGAACTCCCCGCTGGCCATCCAGCCCTGCAGCTCGCCGGCCCGCACGGTGTGCATCGGGTGGGTCAACATCAGCATGGACAAGGTCTTGTAGATCAGGTCCAGACCTTCCTTGCTGTTGGCGTACTCATGCGCCTGCACCATGTAGCTGTCGAGGTCGAGCTGGCCATCGCTGAGCGGTGGCCGCACCCCGCCCGCCATCTTCATATAGAGGCTCTGCGCCGCCCGAATGTCCTGACTGCCGAGCAAACCCGCCCGATCGCTCGACAACTCTGACTTTCGCGACCACTCCAGGAACGCCAGCCGAACTGGCAGCAGGGCAATCCCGGCCAGAAAAGGGAGGACATTTGCACTGACGAGAAAGAGGATGGCCGCGATGGTTCGGTAGAAGGCATGGCCACTCATCACATGCCCCAGCTCATGCGCCAGGAGCACCCGGGTTTCGTCGTCGTCCAGTAATTCAAGTGCAGCGGAGTGCAGGACGATAAATGGGTGGTCTACTCCGTACGCGCCGGCATTGAAGATGGGCGTCTGGGTGACATAGAGCTCGGGGACTTCGGGCCAGTCGAAAGTCGTACAGACCTCGACGTGGGTGGTCCACAGCTTCGGGAACTGTGTGGGTCCGACCCGGATGGCGTTGGCCTGGAACAACAGGCGAATGCCGCGCTCCCCGCCAAGGAACGCGAGAATCTTCCGGGAGACCTCCTCAAACCCGGGCACCGCCCGGAGGGCCTGCAGCGCCGCGCGATCGGCGGGGTGTTCCCAGGCAACCGGAGCGATTTCAGGCAGAGTGCGCCGAGGGCGCGGAGCGGGCAATGACATGTTGGACTCGTGGCTTGAGGACTACCTCAGTACGCTCGGACACATACATGGTTTCATGTTGAGACGCACACATCCGGCCCCTGTTTCTCCAGTTACTCCCCCCGGTGGGGTGTGGCTGGCGACCAGCATGCGCTCACGCCTGTCCCAGCGCCTGGGTGAGGTCCTCGATCAGATCCTCGGGGTCTTCAATGCCGCACGACAGTCGAATGAGGCTGTCGGTCAGCCCCATGGACTGGCGCAGGGCCAGCGGCACCGCCGCGTGGGTCATGCTGGCGGGATGGCCGATCAGGCTTTCCACGCCGCCCAGCGACTCGGCCAGGGTAAAGATGCGGGTGCTCTCTACCACCCGGCGGGCGAGGGCGGGATCCCCCAGCTCCACCGAGATCATCCCGCCGAAGCCACGCATCTGCCGTCGGGCGAGTTCGTGCTGCGGGTGATCGGGGAGCCCCGGGTAGTAGACCTGCTGCACCTGCGGCTGGCGAGTGAGCCAGACCGCGAGCTCGCGCCCGGTCGCGTCGTGCCGCTGCATCCGGAGCGGCAGGGTCTTGATACCCCGGAGGCACAGCCAGCAGTCCATCGGCCCCGGCACTCCACCGGCCGCGTTCTGCAGGAATCCGATCTGTTCGGCGAGATCCTCGCGCGCGGTGACCAGCATGCCGCCGATCATGTCGGAGTGGCCGTTGAGGTACTTGGTCGTCGAGTGCAGCACGATATCTGCCCCGAGGGCGAGTGGCTGCTGGACGAACGGGGTGGCGAAGGTGTTGTCGACGACGAAGAGCAGACCGCGGGCCTGGGTGATGTGGCCGATCGCTTCCAGGTCGGCGAGGAACATCATCGGGTTGGTGGGCGTCTCGCCGTATACCATGCGCGTGGCCGGCGTAATCGCCGCCGCGACGCGCTCGGGATCCCGCATGTCCACGAAGGTGAAGCGCAGCCCGAATCGCTGGTAGATCCGCTCCATCATCCGGTGGGAGCCGCCGTACAGGTTCTCGCCCGCGATGACATGGTCGCCGCTGGAGAGCAGCTTGAGCACGGTGTCCAGCGCCGCGAGTCCGGAACCGAAGGCGAACCCATGGGTCCCGCCCTCGAGACTGGCTACGCAGCGTTCCAGCGCCTGGCGCGTGGGGTTGTGGGTCCGGCCGTACTCGTAGCCTTTGTGCTGACCCAGCCCCTCCTGGGCGTACGTGGAGGTCTGGTAGATCGGTGGCATGACGGCGCCAGCGAGCGGATCGGCCACCTGCCCCGCGTGGATGGCGCGGGTGGCGAAGCCGTGAGCGGGGTGCTGAGCAGGACGGGTCATGCGGGATGGGGTCAGAGTCGCGAGAAGGTTAGGGGGGCGCGTGGCCCGCAGCAAGGCGCGGCCGACACCCTGTGTTCACTGCTGGAGGCGGTATGCTGACTGAAACGCTGGTGGATCGGCTGCAGCCGAAGATTCTGCCTCCCCGCTGTCTCGTGGTGGACGATGACGATGTGGTCCGGCGCAGCATTGCCAAGGTGATCGAGGCGCTCGGCCTGGCCCCGTTGCAGGCGGCCAACGGACGGGAGGCGCTCGACCTGCTCGCGGCCGAGGGGGAGGTCCCGCTCATCATCAGCGATGTGAATATGCCAGGGCTGTCCGGCGTGGGCCTGCTGGAGGAAGTCCAGCGGCGCTATCCCGATACCGCTGTTCTCATGCTGAGCGGTGTGTCCGACGTGAAGATTGCCGTTGCCTGCCTCGACAAGGGGGCCCTCGACTACATCGCCAAGCCCGCCATGCTCGACGAGGTGCGCGCCCGGGTGGTCAAGGCGCTGGAGAAGCGCGACCTCATTCTCCAGAAGCGGTTCTACCAGAAGAATCTGGAAATGCGGGTGCGGATCCAGGCGGGACGGATCAAGGAGCTGTTCCTGCAGGGGGTGCAGACGCTGGCCCACGCGCTGGAAGCAAAGGATGCCTACACCAGCGGTCACTCGATGCGGGTCAGCCGCTACGCGGTCGCGACGGCGATCCGCATGGGGATCGTGGGTGAACGGCTGGAAGAGGTCCGGCTCGGCGCCGAACTGCATGACATCGGGAAGATCGGCACCCGTGAGGCGGTCCTCAACAAGCCGGGACCGCTCACCGACGAGGAGTTCCTCCATATCACCGAGCATACCGCGCTCGGGGAGAAGATTCTCGCGCCCCTCGCTCGGGAAACGCCGGCGGTACTCCGGATTGTCCGTAGTCATCACGAGCGGATGGATGGCCGAGGGTTCCCCGACAAACTCGTGGGCGACCAGATTCCGCTGGAAGCGCGGATCGTCTGCGTGGTCGACGCATTCGATGCGATGACGACCAACCGCGCCTATCGGGCCAGCCGGGCGCCGGAAGAAGCGATGGATGAGCTCGACCGCTGTGCCGGCAGCCATTTTGATCCGGTGGTGGTGCGGGCGTTCCAGGAAGCCTTTCCCGACCCGACGGTGCTACCGCTGTCGGTCTAGCAGACTCGGCGGGTGACCGGGATCACCGCCGCCTGTCCCGGCTTCTGCCACACTTGCGTGTGGCCTCCTCGAATCCATTACGTGGTCGCGTTCAGCCCGCTGCCGGCCCGGCACCGGTGTTGACCTCGGCGCCCACGCCCGTCGCCGGTACGCCGGCCATCTGTCTCCTGGTCGACGACGATCGGGATGTCCGCCGCTCCATGGCGCGCGTCCTGGAGTCGATGGGCCTCTCCTGTATCGAAGCTGCCTCCGGTGCTGAGGCGCTGATCATTCTCCAGCAGACCGGGGAGGTCCCCCTGCTGGTATCCGATGTCTCCATGCCGGGGATCGACGGTCTCGCGCTGTTGCGTGAGGTGCGCCAGCGGTACCCCGATATGGCGGTGGTCATGTTGAGCGGGGTGCGGGAGGCGGAAACCGCGGTTGAGTGTCTGCTGGCGGGTGCCCTCGACTACATCACCAAGCCGGCGCTGATCGGGGAGATCCGCTCACGGGTGCAGCGGGCCATTGAAAAGCGCGACCTGCTGCTGCAGAACCGCTATTACCAGGAGCATCTGGAGCAGATGGTGGATCAGCAGGCCGGACGCCTGAAGGAACTGTTCCTGGAAGGGGTGCAAACCCTGGTGCAGGCGCTGGATGCCAAGGACCCCTACACCCGAGGGCATTCGTCCCGCGTCAGCCAGTACGCCGAGCGGATCGCCAGCCGGCTGGGTTTCAGCGGGCAGGCGCTGGAGGACATCCGGCTCGGCGCCGAGCTGCATGATATCGGAAAGATCGGCACCCGCGAGTCCGTCCTGCGGAAGCCAGGGCCGCTCACGCCGGAAGAGTTCGTGCACATTACCGAACACACCGTGCTGGGTGAGCGCATCCTGGCGCCGCTGGTGCGGGCCAATCCGACGGTCCTCTCCATTGTGCGGTCGCATCATGAGCGCTACGATGGCCGGGGCTTCCCCGATCATCTCAATGGTGATCGCATCCCGATGTCCGCCCGCATCGTGGCGGTCGCGGACGCGTTTGACGCCATGACCACGGACCGCTCCTACCGCTCCTCCCTCCCGCCCGACAGCGCCTTCGACGAACTGCTCAGCTGCGCCGGCACCCATTTCGATCGCCAGGTGGTCGAAGCCTTTCGGGCCGAGTTTCCCGGGCCGGAGAGCCTGCCGCGCGCCTAGCTCCTCCTTTCCCATCCTGCCGGTCCCACTACTTTAGTCCCCATGTCAGACACCCTCATGATCAGTGTCTCGGGCATGCGTGGGATCGTGGGCAAGGATCTCACCCCCGAGCTTGTCGCCCGTCACGCCGCCGCGCTGGGCGCCTGGGCCCGTGCCAACGGCAAACCCCTCGTGGTGCTCGGGCGTGATGCCCGCACCAGCGGCGCGATGTTCACCCGTGCCGCGACTGCTGGACTGATGTCGGTAGGGGTGGATGTGATCGACGTGGGGATTGCCCCCACCCCCACGGTGCAACTCGCGGTGGAGCACCACCACGCTGGTGCCGGCCTGATCCTCACCGCGAGCCACAACCCCATTGAATGGAACGCCCTCAAGTTCGTCGGGCCCGACGGGATCTTCCTGGACGGGGCGGACGGAGAACGGGTGCGTGCCCTCGCGGATGCCGGCCCGCCGCGGATGGGGTGGGAAGGGGTGGGCAATGTCCGCGAGGATGGGGACGCGATCGCGCGGCATCTGGCCCAGGTACTCGCGCTGCCCATGATCGATGTGGCGGCCATCCGGGCCCGGAAGTTCGTGGTGGCTCTCGACTGCGTCCGGGGGGCGGGCGGCACCACCATTCCGCAACTCCTGGAGCAGCTGGGTTGTACCGTCCACGCGATCAATCTGGAAACTGACGGCCGATTCCCTCATCCCCCGGAACCGCTGCCCGAAAACATCGGCGACCTGTCCAAGCTGGTGCGCGACACCGGGGCAGTGATCGGGTTCGCGGTGGATCCGGATGTGGACCGGCTCGCCCTGGTGGACGGGACGGGTCATCCGATCGGCGAGGACTACACTCTGGCGCTCGCCGTCCGGGCCGTACTTGGGAGCAGCCGACCCGGCTGGACGCCACCGGTATCGGCGGTCGTGGTGGCCAATCTGTCCACCAGCCTGGTCGTGGAGGACGCCGCGCGGCTGTGCGGTGCCAGGTTTGTTCGCGCCCCGGTCGGGGAGGCGAACGTGGCCCGTGTGATCCGGGAAGAGGGAGCGGTGATTGGCGGGGAGGGGAATGGCGGGGTCATTCTCCCTATGTCGCACATAGGCCGCGATGCGCCAATTGGTGTGGCACTCATCCTGCAGTTACTGACGGCGACTGGACACAGTTTGGCTGAAATTGTGGCGAGTCAGGGTCGTTATCGGATCGTAAAATCTAAGTCGCCACGTGGCAATGACTTAGCGCCGGTGTATTCGCGCATCAGAGAGCGATTCCCCGAGGCGTCAGTAGATACCCGGGACGGACTGAGGCTTGCATGGGCAGATCGCTGGGTGCACGTCCGCCCATCTGGTACCGAACCAATAGTCCGGTTTATCGCTGAGGCGCCCACCCAGGCCGATGCAGAGGCGCTGGTGGAAGCCTGTCGAGAACTCTTTCAACGATGAGGTTGTCGACGCATGTGCGGGATTGTCGGATACGTCGGACCGCGGCAGGCGGTCCCGCTCCTCATCGAGGGGCTTCGTCGGCTCGAATACCGCGGGTATGACTCCTCCGGCGTCGCCGTCCTGAACGGCGTCGGCCTGGTGGTGCACAAGCAGGCGGGCAAGCTGTCGGCGCTGGAGAATCAGTTGCGCGACGCCACGCCCAAGGGAACGGTTGGCATCGGGCACACCCGCTGGGCCACGCACGGTCCGCCGACCTCCACCAACGCCCATCCCCACACCGACCAGACGGGCAAGATCGCCCTGATTCACAACGGCATCATCGAGAACTCCGGCGTCATCCGGAAGGCGCTCGAGCTGCGGGGTCACACCTTCAAGTCGGAAACCGATACCGAAGTGCTCGCCCACCTGGTCGGGGAGTGCTACCGGGGCAATCTCGAGGAGGCGGTGGCCGAGGCGCTCCGGCAGGTGGATGGAGCCTATGGCATCGCGGTCATCTCCGAGACCGAGCCGGACACGCTGGTGGCGGCCCGAAAGGGCTCCCCGCTGCTGGTCGGGGTCGGCGATGGCGAGTGGTTCGTGGCCTCGGACGCCTCGGCGATTCTCTCGTCCACCCGCTCGGTGGTGTATCTCGATGACGGCGAAATGGTGGTCCTGAACCGCTCCGGCTACCATGTCCGGGACCTGGCGGCGACCCGGATCGAGAAGCCAGTGGCCCAGATCGACTGGGATCTGGCCACGATCGAACGGGGCGGGTACGACCATTTCATGCTGAAGGAGATCTTCGAACAGCCCGATACCGTGCGAAACACGATGCGCGGTCACCTGCTCGAAGAGGAGGGCACGGCCCGTGTCTCCGGCCTGAACCTCACCGACGACGACATCAAGAAGATTGATCGGATCGTCATCACTGCCTGCGGCACCTCCTGGCACTCCGGTCTGATCGGCGAGTACATGCTGGAGGAGCTTGCCCGGATCCCGGTCGAGGTCGAGTACGCCTCGGAGTTCCGTTATCGGAACCCCGTGGTGGACGATCGCACACTGGTCATCGGCATTTCCCAGTCGGGCGAAACGGCCGACACGCTTGCCGCCCTGCGGGAGGCGAAGCGGCGCGGGGCCCGGACCATCGGCATCGTGAATGCGGTCGGCTCGACCATCGCGCGGGAAGTCGATGGCGGGATCTACCTGCACGCCGGTCCCGAAGTCGGGGTGGCGAGCACCAAGGCGTTCACCAGCCAGGTGATTGCCCTGGCACTGATCACGCTGCGTTTCGGCCGGCTGAGGCACCTGAGCATTCTGCAGGGGCGCCAGATTATCGCCGCGCTGAAGGCGCTGCCAGGCCAGGTAAAGGAGATTCTGGACCGGGCGGAGGAGGTCGAGGCGCTGGCCGAGACCTACTGGCGGGCCAACAATGCCTTGTACCTGGGCCGCGGGGTCAATTTCCCGGTGGCACTCGAAGGCGCGCTCAAGCTGAAGGAAATTTCCTACATTCACGCTGAGGGCTATCCCGCGGCGGAGATGAAGCATGGCCCGATCGCCCTCATCGACGAGAGCATGCCGGTGGTGTTCATCGCGCCCAAGGACGCGGTGCACAACAAGATCCTCTCGAATGTGGAAGAGGTCCGGGCCCGCGGCGGTCAGGTCATCGCGATCAAGAACGAGTCGGACAACGAGGTGGGACGGCTCGCGGCGGCCACGTTCTCCATTCCGGAGACGCTGGACCTGCTCACCCCGATCCTGACGATCATCCCGCTGCAGCTGTTCAGCTACTACGTGGCGGTCCGCCGGGGCTGCAATGTCGACCAGCCGAGGAATCTCGCGAAGAGCGTGACGGTCGAGTAGAAACCACCCGGTCATGCGGACCACAAAACGAGGCTGGCACCGACCTACGGTGCCAGCCTCGTGGCGTACTGGGAAGGGAGGCCGCTACTCCTTCAACGTCCGCACGATGCCACTGCGCGACGCCTGCCACAGCAGGCCCCAGAAGGTGTCGGTCGGCTTCTGCTCATAGTGGATCCTGGCCGATTTCAACCGGCCGTGCTTGTCCGGCATATTGCTGCTCCGCATCATGATGCCGGCGATCATCGACTTCAGCTTCTGCCCCAGGCTCTGCTTGCGGGTCACCTTGTCGACCAGGTCAAGGTTGAAGTCCTCGAAACGCGGTCGCAACTCTCCCTCCGCCAGGCCGTTTCGCACCGTGAACCAGACGTCGGCCTCATGGATCTGGCCTTCGGTGATCTTGATCCCATTGGCGACCAGCACGAAGCGGTTGAAGGCGTCCATCGGCATGGCGCCGAGCCGCGCTTCGGCCCGCAGTTGAATGGGGCCGGGCGCCACCACGATTTCGATATGCGCCTTGAGCGGGCCTGCGTTGAACAGTTTTGCCTCGGCGTCGATCACGACCGGAAATCGCGGCCCCGAATGGGTGGAGTCGTTGGTGACATTCGTCACGGTGGCATGGATGTCGTCGAAGCGTACGACGGCCGGTATGGTCTGCCCCGGCTTGATCTCCCCATAGCGGATGTTGCCGGCCTTCACGATGATCGAGTCCACACCGGTGACCCATTCCAATGCGTCGAGTCGCTGGGGCCACAGGGGCAGTGCGCTGGTCGGTGGCGCATCGGCACGCTGGTCGGCGAGGACGTCCACATCCAGCGAGTCCAGCTCCAGCGCCGTCGGGGTCAGTTCCCGCTGCCGGACTTCGGTCTGATCCACCCCGCGCAGGCGCACGCCGCGCACCGCCAGGCGATAGCGGGTGGCGCGAGATCCGGTGAGGCGGAAGTAGGTCGAGTCGGGAATCTGGGGGGCATAGCTGGCAGAATCGAGGCTGAAGCTTTGCTTGGCCTGCGATCGCGCAATGCCCCAGGCATGCAGCGCATGGCCTGGCCCTTCGGGCGCCAGCCAGGCGTGGGCGACGATAAATGCGGTATCACCCTCCGCGATGGTCAGCGTGGCGCCGTCGACCCGAACGCTGTCCCCGTGTCCCGGAGTAGCGTGGACAAAGGAGCCGGCGGTCAGGGTGCCCCACTCGAAGACGCGATGCTCGGCGCTGTCGAGCTGGATCCCTCGCATGGTGAGGTGGAGGCCGGAGGTGGAATCGGTGGTAACCTGCTTGCCCCGGATCACCCGGGAGGACAGGGTGGCGCCCTCGACCTCGATGCGTTCGATCCGGCCGCCGCGTACTGCATCCGGCAGCCAGGCCGCAATCACCCCGTAGAGCACGGAATCGGGCGCCGGAATCAGGCTGGCCGGTGCCTGGCCCCGCGAGACCCGGGCGAGGTCCGCTGCCTCGTCCTCCGCCGCTTCCCGTTGCCGGGTACTGTCCTGCTCCACCGGGCCCTCATCGAGGCGGGCGATGGTCGGGTCGCGCAGGGTGACGCCCGTCAGGTGAAAATCGCTGTGCCAGATCGCGTCACTGAGATCGAGGCCGGTCAGCACGATCTGGGGGGCCCGCGCTTCGAACCGGATGTAATGCTCCCCTTCCTTCTGATCGTACCGGATCCGCACCTCGCGCATTTCCAGGCGGCGGCGCAGGAGGCTCAGATGCAGGTAGGGCACATCGACGGCGATCCCACTGGGGTTGCGGTTACTGTAGAGCGAGAGGGTCCGTTCACTCAGGTACGCGCCGGCGGCGGTGCGGATGGCCTGTTCAATCGCTCGACTCAGGAGAAAGGCGCCACCAACCAGGACCAGCAGGGCGCCGATGCCGGTGAGGAGCCAGGTACGACGGATCGATGGGATCCATCTCATCCTGGGAGGTGCCAGGTCTCGCCGAGGGCGGTCGCGGCGATGCGATCGCGTTGGTCTCCCGCGACCGCGATCAGCCGTTCCAGTGGTTCCGTGTCCGGCTCACGACTGAGGCGGAAGGTGGCGTGATGTACCGGCAGGATGTGCTGGGCCCCCATCTGACGCGCCATGGCCCATGCCTCCTCGGGATTGGCATGGTTGTCAATCCAGGGATCGTAGGCGCCGATCGGAACGATGGCGAGATCTACCGGACCCCGTTCACGCAGGAAGTCGTAGCCGGTGTGAAAGGCGGTGTCACCGGTATAGACCACGCGGGTCGATCCCTCCAGCAGAAAGCCGCCATAGCCGCGGTGCCGGTCGGTAATGGTGCGGGCGCCCCAGTGGCGGGCCGGTATCGCCTCGATCTCCACCGCTCCAACGCGGGTCCGCTCTCCCCAGGCCAGTTCGGTCACGGCGTCAAACCGGCGCAGCAGGTCGCCAGTACCGGTCGCGGCAATCACCCGGGTTGTGCGCGGCAGGCGGCGGAGGGTGCCGAGGTCGAGATGATCCATGTGGGCATGGGAAATCAGGACCGCGTCGAGCGGGGGAAGGTCGTCCGGTTCGAGGGCGGGCCGGCGGAGCCGACGCGGGCCGACCGTGAGCGGTCCGACGCGAATCCCGATCCGGTCCCGCAGCGCGGGATCGGTGAGGAGCCAGAGGCCGTCCAGACGCAGCAGGACCGTCGAGTGGCCCAGCCAGGCGGCGCTGAGTCCCGCTACCGGCCATCGGCCAAGCTGGAGGCGGGCGGGGGAGTCCGCCGCCGGCTCCCGATGGCATCGGCGGAGCCGTACCGGGGTGTCCTGCTTTCGGAACGCGTGCATCGAGAAACTCACCTCACAGCGGGTTGGCCTACCTCGAATGAATAACACCAGCGGTGCAGCCGGGGACGACCGACTTTCGATCATCGAGGATATCTTTGGGCGGCTCGGCGGGAAGTATCGCTTCAGCGATTGGGCTGTTGGCCGAGCGGGGGCTTCAGCCCCCGGCAACGCGGCTCAGCGGGAGGTATCGCTTCAGCGATTGCGCTGTTGGCCGAGCGGGGGCTTCAGCCCCCGGCAACGTGGCTCGGCCTCACTCGTGTTGGGAGCTGTTATGCGGATTGTGCTGCAGCGGGTGTCACACGCCTCGGTCACCATCGACGGGCGCGTGGTCGGTGCCATTGATCGTGGCTTCTGCCTCCTCGTGGGGTTTGCCCCGGGGGATACCGCGGTTGAAGTCGGCTGGCTGGCGGATAAGGTGGCGGGTCTCCGCCTGTTCACCGACGAGGCCGGCAAGATGAATCTGGGGCTGGCGGAAGTGCAGGGTGCCCTGCTGGTGATCTCCCAGTTCACGCTGTACGGTGACACCGAAAAGGGGCGGCGCCCGTCCTTCATCGGTGCGGCGCGCCCCGAAATCGCCATCCCACTATATGAGCAGCTGTTGCTCCGACTTCGCAGTCACGGGCTGCGGGTGGAGAGCGGCGTGTTCGGAGCGGACATGCTGGTCGAGATACACAACGATGGCCCGGTGACCCTGATTCTGGAACGCGAATCCCCAGCCCCCGCCTCACCATGACTATCCGTCCCCTGTGCGCTCTCACCGGCCTCCTGCTGCTGGCCGCCACCGGCTCGCTCGTCGCCCAAGTACGCCCGGCGGCGCCTACCGGGCCGATCGGCCTGTGGACCGTGATTCCACAGCTGCCGGGGATGGGGCGCGCAGTGGATATCCCGGCGACCACCGCACGGCGCGCCGCCCTGCTCCGGCGGATCGGCCGGGGCATCGTGCTGATTCCGGCGGCGCACGAACGGGAGCTGGAAACCGAGTATGTGCAGGACAATGACTTCCGGCAGCACAATACCTTCTTCTACTTCACCGGACTGGAGTCCCAGGACGCGTGGCTGCTGCTGACGGCGCGCGGGCCGGACAGCACCGACGCTGTGCTCTTTCTCCCCAACCGGAACCCCGGCAGTGAACGGTGGACTGGCGTCCGGCTCGGCCCGGACAGCACTGCGGTACGCCTCAGCGGCATCGCCCGGGTGATGTCGGTGGATTCTCTCGATCGGCAGCTCAACCTCGCCCGCTTCCGGGTCGGCGGCCCGGTGTATCTCCCGCTGGACATCACCACCCGGGACGAGAAACGCATTGCCGACCTGGTCTTTGCGGCCCGGGATATCCGCAACCTCCGGCCCCTCGTCGACTCGATGCGGCTGATCAAGGATGCTGACGAGCTGGCCCGGCTCACCACCGCCATCCAGATCAGCGCCCAGGGGCATGTCGCCGCCATGCGCGCGGCGCGACCGGGGATGATGGAGTACGAACTCGAGGCGGCGTTCGAGAGCGAGGTGCGGCGCCAGGGCGCCGACCGGCTAGGCTATCCGTCGATTGTGGGCAGCGGTCCCAACAGCACCACGCTGCACTACGACACCAACCGTCGACGGACCGAAGACGGCGACCTGGTCGTGATCGACGCCGGCGCGGAATATGGGCAGTACACCGCCGACGTGACCCGGACCTTTCCGGTGAACGGCCGCTTCACGGCCCGCCAGAAGGCCATTTACGATCTGGTGCTCGCGACTCAGCAGGCGGCGTTCGACGCAGTGAAGCCTGGGGTACCGTATGGGGTCGTCTCGCAGACGGCACGCGAGTACATGCGCGCCCACTCCGGCACCCTGTGCGGCGCCCAGAGCTGTGATGCCTACTTCATCCACGGCCTGGGGCACTGGATCGGCATGGATGTGCACGATGTGGGCGACTACGCGACGCCCCTTGCACCCGGCATGGTATTTACCCTCGAGCCGGGCATCTACCTGCCCGACGAGGCGCTGGGGGTCCGGATCGAGGACGACGTTGTAGTGACGCCCACCGGGGCCCGGTGGCTCTCGGACGCCGCGCCGCGCACGACGGACGCGATCGAAGCGCTGATGCGGCCGGCCACGGCCAGGAAGCGGTGAGCCGCCTGATCCTGGCCTCGGCCTCGCCTCGTCGACGGGAGCTGCTCGCCATGCTCGGCATTCCCTTCGACGTCCGACCGTCGCACATCCCCGAAGTGCGACAGCCCGGCGAGGCGCCGCGCGCCTATGCCGAACGGCTCGCACGGGAGAAGGCGCTGAGTGTGCCTGGCCCCCTGGTGCTGGGCGCCGACACCACCGTCCTGCTCGGCGAAACGCTGCTGGAGAAACCAACCGACCCGACGGACGCGCTGCGCATGCTCCGGCTGTTGCAGGGCCAGACCCACCAGGTGATCAGCGCCGTCGCGCTTGTCGCCGAGGGGGTGAGTTATCAGGCCACCGACGTCACCGCGGTGACTTTTCGGGCTGCGGACGATGACTTTCTCCGGGCCTACATCGCTACCGGTGAGCCGATGGACAAGGCGGGGGCCTACGGAATCCAGGGGTATGGTGCCGCGCTGGTCGAGCGGATCGAAGGAGATTTCTTTGGGGTGATGGGATTGCCGATCCGCCTGGTGCTGCAGTTGATGGAGCAGGTGGGGGCGCCGTATCGCTTCACGGCGCCGTAGCCGCGCGGGAAGTGAACGTCACTCGCGCACGGGAGTGCCCGGGAGGGTCGGCTCGCGGGAAGCGCGGGAGTGAACCGGGGACTACACCTCGACCCGCCAGACGGGGACGGCCTGGGCCCGGTTCTTCACGCTCAGCGGCTGGCGAGTCTCGACCGGCGGCTTCTCCTTCAGCATCTGGTAGAGCGGGTCGCTGATCAGCACCTCGCCGCCCAGCGCATTGGAACAGAGCCGGGAGGCGACGTTGACCGCGTCGCCGATCACGGTGTATTCCAGCCGCAGATGGCTCCCGATGTTGCCCGCGAAGGTCTCGCCATAATTGATCCCGATGCCGACGCTGATCCCGGGCCGTCCTGAGGCGGCCCATTTCGCGTTCAGGGTGGCGATCGACCGCTGCATGGCAATGGCGGCCTGGACGGCGCGATCGCAGTCGTCGGCGTGGGGGATCGGCGCGCCCCAGAGCGCCATGATGGCGTCGCCGATGAACTTGTCCAGGGTCCCGCCGTGGGCAAAAATGATGTCGACCATTTCGGTGAAATAGTCGGACAGCAGGGTGGCGATCGCTTCCGGGCTCATGTGTTCCGACATCGTGGTGAAGCCGCGGATGTCGGAGAAGAGGATGGTCACCGGCCGCTTGTCGCCGCCCAGCTTCACCGCCCCCTGCTGCATCGCGATTTCGGCGGCGACGTTGGGAGCGAAGTAGCGCTCGAAGTTGGAGCGCACCATCGCTTCCCGCTGGATCTGCTCGGCGAACCGGCTGTTCTTGATGGCGATGGCGGCCAGCCCGCCGAACGCGATCAGGAATTGCAGATCTTCGTCGGTGAACGAGTTGGTGGCGGTCAGGTTGTCGACGTACAGGATGCCCAGCACCTGCTCCGCCCCTGCCATGAGGGGGATGCACATGGCGCTGCGCACGCTCTGCAGCATGATCGACTGCCCGCCCTTGAAGCGATCGTCGGCGACGGCATTGTCGGTGAGGATGGCCACCCGCTCTGCCACGGCCTTGCGGGCGATGGACCGCGGCACCAGCTGGGCGGAGGCATCGCCGAGCCGGCTTTTCGAGACCCGGGGGACGAGCTCGCCACTGTCAGTGGAGAGGTGCACCGAGACCCGGTCGACGTTCATCACGTCGAAGGTGGTCCCCACCACCCGGCCGAGCAGCTTGTCGAGGTCGAGCTCGCCGGACAGCTTCTGCGACACTTCGAGCAGCAGGGACAGCTTGCGCGCCTGGCGCTCGGTATGACTGGCACCGCTCAGCTTGAGCTGGCCGCCGAGTGGATCCTCCGCCTCCGCGCCCCCTCCCACGATGACGGCGGGTACCCCGCCACTCATCGAGACCTGCTTGACGATCGTGCCCCCGGGGCTCGGCAGCGCGCCGCCGGTCGTCACCGGTCGGAAGGGCACTTCGGCCGACTTGAGCTGGAAGACCACCTTGCCGAACGTGACGGAGTCGTTGGCCTCGACGAGGCCATCGGTGATCCGGGTGCCGTTCAGGAAGGTGCCGTTAGAGCTGCCGAGGTCCTGCACCGAGACCCCACCCTGGACCACCTTGAGCTCGGCGTGGCGGCGGGAAATCGTCGGGTCGAAGATGGGGATATCGCTCGTCACTGCCCGCCCTACGATGTAGGGATGGTCGGGGAGCAGGTCAAAATCCTGGTCCCCGGTGAAAGACACGAGCTTGTAGGTCATGGGCAGGAAATATACCGGCCGCAGGGGCGAGGCTGAAGGGCGCCCCAGCCCCTCGGCTCAGCGGCGCTACGAGGCCCCTGCCGCCAGCGCCAGAGCGGCGAGCACCGCCCCGGCCTTGGCCTCGGTCTCCCGGTACTCCGACTCCGGATCGGAATCTGCCACGATGCCGGCGCCGGCCTGGACCCAGGCCCGTCCGCCCTGCATGACCACCGTGCGGATGGCAATGGCGGTATCGAGCGTGCGCGCCCCCCAGGCGACGTAGCCCACGGCACCGGCATACGGGCCCCGCCGCGTGGGCTCAAGCTCATCGATGATCTGCATGGCCCGCACCTTGGGGGCGCCGCTCACCGTGCCGGCCGGGAAGCAGGCGCCCAGGGCGGTCAGGGCGTCCAGCTCCGGCCGCAGCGTGCCCCGCACCTCACTCACCAGGTGCATGACGTGAGAGTACCGCTCCACCGTCATGAACGAGGTCAACCGCACCGTACCGAAGCTGGCGACGCGGCCGACGTCGTTGCGGCCCAGGTCGACCAGCATCAGATGCTCGGCCCGCTCCTTCGGATCGGCCTCCAGCTCAACCTGCAGGGCCTGATCCTCCTCCGGCGTGGCGCCGCGCGGGCGGGTCCCGGCGATCGGTCGGACCGTCAGCTCGCCATCCTCGACCCGGAGCAGCACCTCCGGTGAGCTGCCGACGATGTGCAGGTCATCACAGTGGAGGAAATAGAGATATGGCGCCGGGTTGAGCGCCCGCAGATAGCGGTAGGTGAGAAACGGATCGGGCGCCGGCAGGTCGAGCCGGCGCGACAGAACAGTCTGAAAGGTGTCGCCCGCGGCGATGTACTCCTGGATCCGGCGCACGCCGTCCTGGTAGCCGGTGCCAGCGAACGGGGTCGTGGTCGTCGGGCGCGGCGGCTGCTGCTCGATGGAGAGCGCACCCAGGGTCGATGGGGCAGCGAGCCGGGTCAGCCACTCCCCGATGCGGGCATGCGCGCGGGCATGCAACGCGGTCAGGGTGGATCGATCCATCCCCGGTTCCACTTCGGCATTCGCGATAATCGTGGCGCGGTTGTACAGGTTGTCGAGCACCAGGACGGTATCGGCCACCATGATGATCGCATCGGGGAGCCCGCGATCGTCCGCCGGAGCGTCGGGAAGCCGCTCGAGCGTACGCACCACGTCATAGCCGATATACCCCACCGCGCCCCCGGTGAACCGCGGCATGCCGGGGAGCGTCACGGGTGGGTAGCGGCGCATCAGCGCTGCGATGTGCTCCAGGGGCGCCTGCTCCTCCGCCAGGGTGGTCCATCCCTCTGCGGACGTCCAGCGGCGGATCGTTTCCCCGCGGTAGCTGTACACCTCGCGAGGGTCGGTCGAGAGAAAGGTGTAACGCGCCCACCGCTCACCTCCCTCGAGCGACTCGAGCAGGAAGCCATAGCGCCCGTGGTGCAGCTTGGCGAAGGCGCTGACCGGCGTGTCACCATCCAGGACAACCTGGCGGACGATCGGCACCATGCCAGGCCGCGCCGCGGCGAGGGCGAGGAACTCTTCGAGCGAACTCATCTGGCAGTGGCGATCGTCGTGGTTGGGTGGGATCAGCGCGGGGCGGCGACCAGGTAGGTGCCCGGCCCGGTGATGGCGGCGCGCAGATTGTCCGAGGCCGGCCGATCGGAGGGGAGTAAACCGTAGTTGGTGCCGTCCAGCAAGGTGCCGATGGCCAGGGCCCGCTCATAGCGCCCCCGGGTGCCGTAGCGCTCCAGCGCGGCGTTGGGGGCGGCGAAATGCACCGGGTATCGGAACCGGATGGTTGAGCCGCGCTTGGGCATGATGGTCGTGGCGATGTCCACCGCATAGATCCCCGGCCGGGGCCGCACCACGACCGTCACGGAATCCAGTGGCGCCAGCGAATCTTTCGCCAGCCGGAAGGCCGAGTCGGGGAAGGTGAGCTCCACGAAGACCGTATTGTCGGGGGCGCCATGGCGCAGGATGATCGACCGGGGCTGTCCCGTCTGGAAGGTGACGACGGTATCCTCGGGTGGGATCCCGCTCGCTTCGAGCGGCAGCAGCTGGCTGGGAGCCAGGATGATGCTGGGCTTGGCCACGTCCTGCGGCACGGGTGTGCCGGTGCTGCCACCACCACAGGCGACCAGCCCGAGTCCCAGCGCCGTTGCCAGCCGGCGCATCGTCACCCTAATTCCGCAGGATGACCTCCCGCCCACCGACCCGTCTCCGGCCCGCGCCGCAGGGAAGCGATCGATGAACATTGGGCGTCTGGGCTGGTGCTTCTCCCTGGGGCTCCTGGCCGGCATGTCAGCGCCGCTTCCGCTGCGGGCACAGCAGTGGAATGACGCCGAGGCGCGTGCCCTGATTGATCGCGCCATCATGGCACGACGGCAGGCCGAGCCTGATACTTCCCTGCTCAGCTACCGGACGCGGGCGCATGGGTTCGTGTTCTTCCTGGCACAGGCGGGTGAATCGCTCGAGGGTACTCCGCGGCTCATCAAGGCCGATGAGCTCGATGTTGAAGTGTATTGGCATGCCCCGGCCACCAGCAAGCAGCGCATCCTGGGCTGGCGCGACGGACGATGGCTGCCCACCGATATCAACTACCACCGGGACCATCTCGGGATCGTCACCAACAATTTCGGTGACCTGATTCGGCTGGGCGACGGCGATGAAGTCCGGGATGTCCCCCATCCCCTCGCTGAGGACGGCCCTGCGCGGTACGACTACCGGGTGCGGGACTCGGTCACGCTCCAGAATCGGCATGGCGTGATGCGGGTCATCGAGGTGGAGGTGCGGCCCCGGGATCCCGCGGCCTCCGCGGTGATCGGCACCCTCTCCCTCGAGGCAGCTACCGGTGCCATGGTCCGGTTCCGATTCAGCTTCACGCCGGCCTCGTACCGCCAGCCGTCGCTGGAGGACATCAGCGTGGTGCTGGAGAACGCCCAGGTCGACCAGCGCTGGTGGCTCCCCTGGCGACAGGAGATCGAAATCCGGCGCCGAACCTCCTGGTTCAACTTTCCGGCCCGTTCGATCATCCGCGGACGCTGGGAGATTGGCGACTACGAATTAAACGTGCAGGTGCCGCCGGCAGTGCTGCGGGGACCATCGATCGGGGGACTTCGGGCACCATCACCGGATACCGCCGGATGGGCCGCCCCGCTTGCCGCTGAGATCACGGGCGCTGGTCGCCCGGTGGAGCAGCAGGATCTCGATCGGGTCCGGACGGAGGTCGCCCGGATCGCGGTGGGCCGGGTGCAGTCCGGCAGCAACGAGCTGCGCCCGGGCGTGCCGGCGCTGAGCGACCTGGTCCGGGTCAATCGCGTGCAAGGCCTCGCGCTCGGGATGGGGTTGGGCCTCACTCCCTCGCCGCGGATCTCCCTCGGCCTGCAGGCGGGGTTCGGTACCTCGGACGAACGGCTGACGGGCACCGCACGCCTCGGGTGGAAGCGGGGCAACACCGGGTTGGTCCTGACCGGTGGGCGTGCGCTGCGGGACCTCGCCGATCAACCACTGTTGTCTCCCATCGTCAATTCCCTGCTGGCGCAGGAAGGGGGCCGTGATCAGGGCGACTACGTCCTGGTTGACCGCGCCGCCGTCAGGCTGACGCAGCGCCTCGCCACCGCACCGGCCCGACAGGTCGCCGTGGAGGTCGGGTGGGAACGCAGCCACTCGGTCGCCGCCGCCGCGACGCCCGCCCGCGGGAGCTATCGTCCCAATCCCGCCCTCGGTGTCGGTGACGTGGCCGTGGCCCGGATCGGCGTCGAGGAGCACCGCGCATCGCTTGGACGCGACAGGCTGACGGGATGGGCGCTGCAGGGGGAAGGGGGAACGGGCGCACGCGAGTACCTGCGCCTGACCGGCCGCCTGGAACTGCTTCGACCCGCCGGTCCCGGTGGGCTCCTGCTCCGGCTGGAGGGCGGAGCCGGCACCCGCGCCTTGCCGCCCTATCGCAGCTTCGCCATCGGCGGCTGGGGAACCCTGCCCGGCACGCCATTCCGGGGCGAAGGGGGCCGGCGAGTCGCACTGGCCCATCTCGAGTATCAGTTGCCGGTCGCGTTCCCTGCCATCCCGCTGGGCAGCTTCGTATCCACCGGCCGTCAGCTCATCGTTGCTCCTTTCGTCGCTGCCGGCACGACGGGCGGCGCCCTCCCTGGTGTGCCGTGGCAGCCGACGCACCGGATCGCCCCCGTCGCCGGACTCGCCTTCGAGTGGCTGCAACGCCTGATCCGGGTGGAAGCCGGCATGTCGCTCCGCACCGGACGCGTCGGGGTGACCGTGGATGTGGCGCGGGAGTGGTGGGGGATCCTCTAGGCGGCTACGCGGCTACGCAGCACCGCGGCTGGCAGGGGATTGAGGCGACGACCCGCCACGTTTCCGGGGGCTGAAGCCCCCTCTCGGCCAACAGCCCAATCGCCAAGGCGATACCTTCGGCCCGCCGGCCCGCCGGCCCGCCGGCCCGCCGAGCCGCCCCACCCAGCCGCGATTCACCCCTTCGCCGAATCCGCCGACGTCGACCCGCCGTAGCCTCCGCCATTGTCAGCGTGTAACTCCCCGTTTCCTGACAGGAGGTTGCAATGGTGCGGTCCGCAGTTCGAGTGCTGTGCGGTGTCTTCGCGCTTCCCATCGGTGTTGTCCCCCTCTTCGCGCAGCAGACCTGGTCCTCGCGCCCAGGTCTTGAGCGGGAATCCTGCGCACCGGCCAGTGGTGATGGGGCGGTCTGGATTGCCCGCGGTGCTCGGGCCACCGGCCTGGACAGCCTTACCGGTGCGGTGCGATTCACGGCAACCGAGACCCAGGTCCAGGCCTTTCAGTCCGATCGGATGTACCCACCCTTCATCACCGCGTCGACCGTCTCGGAGTTCACCTTCGATCCGACAACCGCAGCTGAACGGGCGCGGGTGCAGACCACGGATGGCTCGCCGGGCCAGGATCTCATCCGGGCGCCGCATTCGCTGTTCGCCGTGCGCGATACCCAGATCGTTCCGGCGCCCAATGCCTTCCGATTCTTCGAGGCACAGCGACCGCTGAATCCACTCGCCATTCTGGCCGAATGGCGCGCCGCGGCCCCGGTGATCGTCGCCCGGTGCGTCTTCCGGGACATGCCCCGCTGGGTCCTGTCGCGTGGCACGCCGGGAGAGCGGCTCTACCTCGATATCCGAACCGGCGTCCCCGTCAAATACGAACGGATGGAGCCGCACATTCTCTGGGGCCAGGTGCATGTGGAGTATGTCTATGCCACCTGGTGGGGGGCTGGTCCGGTGCACTTGCCGATCGTTGCCGTCCGTTTTGTCGACGGGGTCGAGGAGTTCCGGCGCGACGTCAGTCTGCCGCAATCGGCGGCGCCCATGGCGACAGTGGTTCCACGGACCGAGGCCTTCCCCCGACCGCTCCCCGATTCGCTGCCGGATCACAGCACCATCCCCGATTATTTCCTGCGCGAAGTTCCGGTCGACACCGTGCGGGTGGGGACCAACGCCTTTCTGCTGCGGACCCCGGCCTACACCCATGCGGTGACGCAGGTCGGCGACACCGTCTATCTGTTCGATGCCACCTCGGCCGAGTGGCGGAGCCGGGCCGACTCGGCCTGGATCGCGACGCTCTTTCCCCGCCACCGGGCGGTCGTCCTGGTGATCACCGATCTCGCCTGGCCCCACATCAGCGGGGTGCGGTTCTGGGCTGCCCGCGGGGCGACCTTCGCCACCCATCGGATGTCGCGTCCGTTCCTCCAGCAGGTGCTCGCCCGGACGTGGACCCTGCATCCTGATCTCCTGTCCCGCTCCCCCGCCGCCTTGAGCCGATTGCGCTGGTTGACGGTCGACTCGGCCCTCTCCCTCGCCGGTGGGGCGATCCGGTTGCATACCATCGATGGGGTGTCGAGCGAGGGTGCCCTCATGGCACTGCTGCCCGAGGGGTTCCTGTGGGCCGGAGACTATATTCAGAACGCCGCCGCGCCGTCAGTCTACGCAGGGGAAGTCATCGCCGCCGTCCAGCGCGCGGGGTTTGCGCCCCGTCAGGTTGCGGCGCAACACCTTCGACTCACCCCATGGTCGACGATCACCACCGCCAATCCACCGCATTGACGACCGCCAGTCGGCCGGCACGACTCGCCGCCACGATCGTCGTGGCGGTGTGTGTCGGGCTGATGCTGCTGAGTGCCCTGCAGCTCTGGATCCTGCGGCGGACGTCCGGGGAGACGGCGACCCTGGGGGCCACACTGCTCTACGGGGCCAGTGCCTGGCTGCCCTGGGCGCTCACCGCCCCCGCCATCCTCGCCATGGGCCGCCGGTTCGATTTCCGCCCGGGTCGGCGCTGGCTGTCGCTGGCGGTGCACGTACCATTCTTCCTGCTGTGTTACGTCCCGTTCACGGCGGGACTCATCATGCTGAGTTTCCGGCTGTTCGCCAGTACCGCCGAATCGCTCAAGATGCGCGATGTGGTTTCCCAGGTGTTCGGCAGCCGGATGCAGTTCGGGCTCATCGTGTACGCGGCGATCCTTGGCCTGGGGCTCGCCGCCCGCACCTGGCAGGCGCTGCGGGAGCGGGAACTGGAGGCGTCGCGCCTCGAAGCCCTGGCGGCCCGGGCCCGGCTCGATGCGCTGGCGGCGCGCCTGCAGCCGCATTTCCTGTTCAACACGCTCCACGCCATCGCGGTCCTGATTGACGAAGATCCCGGTCGTGCCCGGACCATGATCGCCCTGCTCGGGGATCTGCTGCGTGATGTGATCGGGGGGGCGAGCGACGGTGAGGTCCCGTTGCGGGTCGAACTGGCGCTGCTGCAGCGATATCTCGCGATCGAACAGGTGCGCTTCGCCGATCGGCTCACCGTCGCGCTGACGCCGGATCCCGACACGCTGGATCGCCTGGTCCCCCGACTGCTGCTGCAACCGATCGCCGAGAATGCCCTGCGGCATGGCCTCGCGCCCCGGGCCGCGGCAGGCACCCTGACGATCACCAGTCGATTGACGGACGGGGCCCTGGAGCTGCGGGTGACTAACGATGGACTACCGCTCCCCGCCACGCTGCGGGAAGGCGTGGGGCTGGGCACCACCCGTGAACGCCTGGAGACCCGTACCCCGGCGGGGTCGCTGGAGGTGCGCCAGGAGCAGGGATTGGTGGAGGTACGGTTGCTCCTCCCACCGCGCGATGGAGAGGCGGCATGACGGAACTGACGGTGCTGGTGGTCGACGATGAGCCGCTGGTGCGCCGCGACCTGGATCGGCTGCTCGGGGCGATGCCGGGCGTCCGGGTCATCGGCGAAGCCTCGAACGGGGTGGAGGCACTGGAGCGGATCGATGCCTTGTCGCCCGCCGTGGTGTTCCTCGACATCCAGATGCCGGAGCTGGACGGCCTCGGTGTGGTGGCGGCGCTCGAACCGGAATTGGCACCGCTCATCGTGTTTGTTACCGCATTCGATCAGTACGCCCTGCAGGCGTTCGATGCCCACGCCGTGGACTATCTGCTGAAGCCGTTCGACAGTGGTCGCCTCGCGCGCACCATGACGCGGGTGCGGGAGCGCCTGGCGGGCTCCCGCGCCCTGGAACTGGAACGGGTGACCGGTGCCCTGGTGGCGCCCCGCAACGGGACGGTGCGCTATCTCGACCGGCTGGCCGCACGCGGGACGCGGCAGACCGTGATCGTGCCGCTGGCCGACGTGCGATGGATCGAGGCGGCGGACAACTATGTCCGCCTGCACACCACCAGCGGGACCCACCTATCCCGCCGGAAGATGCGGGATCTGGAACAGGTGCTCGATCCAGAGCTCTTTGTCCGGATTCACCGGTCGACGATCGTCCGCCTCGACGCTGTGACTGGATTCCGGGCACTGGGTGATGGCGACTGGGAGGTGGCGCTGAAGGATGGGGTTCGATTGACACTGACCCGCACCTATCGAGAGGGCTTCGAGGCGCGGCTGGGGGGGAACGTCTAGGCGTCGAGCCGCGCTTTTCCACTCCACTCGAGGCGCCTTGCGCCTAGCACCAACCCTCCGGGCACACTAACTTCCCCCTTCGGACTCTCGGTCCAATTTTGCGGTTCTAACCGCTTCTCCCGCAAGCGCTTGCATGCAGTTTACCGACGAATGGCTGGCTCCTACGGTGGAAAAGGTCGTCGCGCCTGGCGTACTCGAGGCGCTGCGGGCCGAAACCTCCAAGGGACCCGAATCGCTCTGGAATCTGGTGGTGACCCGGAAACTCGCGACGGATGACGAGATTCTCCGGGCCGCTGCCGCGCGCTTTCGCCTGCCCGTGGCCGACTTGTCGCACCTCGATCGGACCACGCGGGAAACCGTTCCCGAACCGCTGGTCCGCCGCTACAACATTCTGCCGCTCAAGCAGACCGATTCGGTCCTGGAAATCGCGACCGCCAATCCCTTCGACATCGATGCGGAGAAGGATCTCGCCTTCGCGACCGGCCGCGAGGTGCGCACCTTCCTCTGCTCGCCGGGACGCATCCGCGACAAGATGGAAGAGATCTACCGCGGCGGGAACTCCGACGCGGTGATGCAGCAGTTGCTGGGTGGCATGGATGACAAGCTGCAGGTCACCCAGCTCACGGACGAAGAGGAGATGGCCGATCTGGCCGCCAGCGCCGATGAAGCGGCGCAGCGGCCTGTCGTACGGCTGGTGGACCTGATGCTCTCCGATGGCATTCTCAGCCGGGCGAGCGACATCCACGTGGAGCCTGGGGAGGGCGGCGTCGCTGTCCGTTACCGGATCGACGGGGTGCTCCGCCAGGTGATGAACATTCCGCGCACCGCCGGCGCGCCGCTGATCTCGCGGATCAAGATCATGTCCGGGCTCGATATCGCGGACCGGCTCCGGCCACAGGACGGTCGCGCGCGGGTGGCGGTGAATGGTCAGCCGGTCGATCTCCGGGTCTCGACCCTCCCCGCCTCCCTCGGCGAGAAGGTCGTCATCCGTATCCTGAATGCCAAGGCGACCGTGCTCACGCTCGAGTCGCTCGGCATGTCGCTGGATGAGCGCGAGACCATCGCCACGCTGCTTAACAACAAGGAAGGCATCATCCTGGTCACCGGCCCCACCGGGTCCGGCAAGACCACGACGCTCTACTCCATGCTTCGCATGGTGCAGGATGAGGGCGTCAACATCGTGACGGTCGAAGACCCGGTCGAATACCGGTTGGGGAAGGGCATCGTCCAGGTCCAGGTGCACGAGAAGGCGGGGCTCACCTTCGCGTCGGCACTCCGGTCGATCCTGCGGCAGGACCCCGACGTGGTGCTGGTCGGCGAGATCCGTGACCGGGAGACCGCGATGATCGCGGTGCAGGCGTCGCTGACCGGCCACCTGGTCCTTTCGACCCTGCACACCAACGACGCCCCCAATGCGATTACCCGACTGACGGACATGGGGATCGAGGCCTACAAGCTGGCCTCGGCGGTGCGCGGGGTGCTGGCTCAGCGGCTGATGCGCCGGGTGTGCGTCACCTGTCGCGAAGTCAGCGATCTGCCGGTACCGGAGCGGGTGCGGCGCTACCTCCCGCCCGGGGTGCCGATCTACCGGTCCCTGGGATGCCCCGACTGCGCCATGACCGGCTACAAGGGTCGCTTCAGCGTCGTCGAGGTGCTCACGATGAACGGCGACCTGGAGCGCCTCATCGGAAGCGGCGCCACCGCCGACAAGATCGCCGAGGCCGCGCGAGGGAACGGCATGCTCTCGCTGTTCGAGAGCGGGCTCCGTCATGTCCTCTCGGGCGAGACCAGCGTCGAAGAGTTGTTGCGCGTGGTGGACGTTCCCCTGGCGGACAGTGCAACCTCGGAGCGGCTGACCGCGGTGCCGCAGCCCAAGCCGCCGGAGCCACCCAAGCGGAAGACGCCGCCAGCGACCCCGGCACCGGCCGCGGCCTCCAGCACGCCGACAGCGCCGGTGGCCGCGCCCTCCCGTGCCGCCGTCCCCGATCTCAGCGCCGCCTTCGAGCTGCTGGACGAGGATGCCGTCGTCGATGACATCAGCGTCATTCCGCGCCGCACCGGAACCCGGGGCCACACCGTGCTGCTGGTGGACGACGAGGACACCCTGCGACGCGTCATGCGCGACCTGCTGGTGCGCGACGGCTACGACGTGGTGGAAGCCCGCACCGGCGTCGAAGCGCTGGACCAGGTGGACCGGCACGCGCCCGATGTGGTGGTGCTGGACCTGAACCTGCCGGGGATGGACGGCTATTCGGTGCTCAGCGAGCTCCGCTCGCGGGCCGCCACCCGGGAAATCCCCGTCATTGTCCTGACGGCCAAGGGCGACGAAGACAACGAGGTCCGGGTCTTCGAGCTCGGCGCCGATGATTTTCTCACCAAGCCGTTCCGCGCCAAGGCGCTCTCCAAGCGGCTGGAAGTCGTACTCGAGCGGAAGCGGTCCTGATGACCGCGGGATCGGGCGCGGTGCTGCCGGATTCGGCCGCCGCCCTCGCGCTGTTGAAGCCTGCGGTCCGGGCCCAGGCCGCCTACGGTCTCGACGCTCCGGTCGCGGTCCGCAAACTCAACCAGAACGAAGCCCCGGTCGACCTCCCGGAGGATCTCAAGCGCGAGATCCTCACCCGGGCCGCCGCGCTTCCCTGGCACCGCTACCCCGCCTTCGTCCCTGATCGCCTCTGTGCCACCATCGCCCAGCGCTGCGGCTGGGTGCCGGAGGGCATCCTGGTGGGCAACGGCTCGAACGAGTTGATCCAGGCGGCGTTGACGGTCACGGTCAGCGAAGGAACCACGGTGATCGCGCCGTCGCCGACTTTCTCGCTGTATCGCCTGCTGACCGGGGTGTTGGGAGGACGCTATCTCCCGGTGCCGCTGACAGCGGATTTCGCCTATGACGTCGATGCGATCATCGCGACGGCGCGCCGGGAGCATGCCGGGGTGATCGTGCTCAACTCGCCGAACAACCCGACCGGCACGCCGCTGCCCCCCGACGCGGTCGAGCGGTGCCTGGCCGAGACCAGTGCCTTGCTGCTGTGCGATGAGGCCTACCAGGAGTTTGGGGGCCCAACTGCCATCCCACTCCTGGAACAGTCCTCCCGCGTGGTGGTACTCCGTACCTTCTCCAAGGCGATGGGGATGGCGGGCTTGCGGTTCGGCTACGCCCTGGCCCATCCCGAGGTGGCGCGGGAAATCGCCAAGGCCAAGCTGCCGTACAACGTCAATGCCATCACGCTGGCGGCTGCGGAAGTCGCCTTCGAACAGCCGGAACGATTCGCGACCCGGGTGAAGGAGACCATCACGGAACGGGAGCGCCTGCTGGCGGGGTTGCGGCTGCTGCCCGGCATTCACGTCTTCCCCAGCGCCGCCAACTTCGTCCTCTTCCGCTGCGACGCGGTGGCCGCCGCCGATGTATTCCGCCTGCTGCTGGCCGATGCCGGAATTCTGGTGCGGGACGTCTCCCATGCCGCGGGGCTCGCGGAATGCCTGCGCGTCTCCGTGGGCACCCGCGAGGATACCGACGCGTTTCTGGCGGCGCTGCGGGTCATCCTGGCCTGATCACCGTCGCTCACCCCAACCTGACCCCGCCATGAGCCGTCACGCTGAGGTTACCCGTTCGACCAAGGAAACCAGCATCCGGGTGCGTGTCGAACTCGACGGCACCGGGACGGCACAGGTCGCGACCGGTATCGGATTCTTCGATCACATGCTGGAGGCCTTCGCCCGCCACGGCCTGCTCGATCTCGAAGTGGAATGCCGGGGGGACCTGGCGGTGGACGGTCATCATACGGTCGAGGATGTCGGGATCGCGCTGGGGCAGGCGATAGCCCGGGCCCTGGGGGACCGTGCCGGGATCCGGCGCTACGCCGATGCCACAGTCCCGCTGGACGAAGCGCTGGTGCGCTGCGTGGTGGACGTCTCCGGTCGGCCCTTTCTGTCCTATCACATCGAGATCGCCAGGTGGCAGATGCTGGGTGACTACGATGTCTTCCTGACGCCCGAGTTTTTCCGCGCGCTGATCATGAACGCCGGCCTGACGGTGCACCTCGACCTGATCCGGGGAGACAATCCGCACCACATTGTCGAGGCCGCGTTCAAGGCCACCGCCCGGGCCATCGAGCAGGCGGTCCGCAAGGATGCCCGCATCATGGGGATCCCATCGACCAAGGGTGTGCTGTGATCGCTGTCGTGGACTATGGTGTCAACAACCTGCGCAGCGTGGTCCGGGCGGTGGCGGCCGGGGGCCATGAGGCCACGCTCACCGGCGATCCCGCAGTGGTGCAGCAGGCGGATCGGGTGATCGTGCCCGGCGTGGGTCACTTCGGTGCGGCGGCGGCGAACCTCACCCGCACCGGCCTCGGTGAAGCGATCACCGCCGTGGCTGCCGCCGGGCGGCCGGTGCTCGGCATCTGCCTCGGGCATGCAGCTCTTCTTTGAGGACAGCGAGGAAGCGCCCGAAGTCGCCGGCCTCGGGATCCTGCCCGGGACGGTACGCCGGTTCCGCACGACGCTGCCTATTCCTCATGTCGGGTGGGCCGAGGTCCGTGAGAGTGAACCTGGGGCCACGCACCCGGCGCTCGCGCCCGCCTTCAGGGGTGAACCCCGGTTCCTCTATCACGTGCACAGCTTCCATCCCGGCGAGGTCCCGCCGGCCGGGGTGCTCGCGACGGCCGATTACGATGGTGTCTTCCCAACCATCGTCGGTCGGGACAACGTGCTCGGGTTCCAGTTCCACCCGGAAAAGTCGCAGCAGGTGGGGATCGACCTGCTGGCGCGGTTTGCTGAGTGGCGGCCATGACCACCTTTCGCGTGGCGTTCGTCGATACTTACGTCCTCCGCACCGGCGTCACGGGGCTCGAGGTGCTCGTCCTCCGTCGGGGCGACAAGGGGCGTAATCGTGGCAGCTGGGAAGTCGTGCACGGAAAGATCGAACCGGGTGAGACGCCAGTGCACGCGGCCCAGCGGGAGATGCGGGAGGAAACAGGACTCCGGCCCGCGCGCCTGTACAACCTCAGCCGGGTGGAATCCTTCTACCGTCACGTCGCGGACGAAATAGGATTCATTCCGATCTTCATCGCCTTTGTCGAATCGGGTGAAGTACAGCTCTCCGATGAGCACGATGCCTGTGAGTGGCTGCCGATTCCCGCCGCGCAGGGGCGGCTCGCCTGGCCGCGCGAACGACGCGGGCTGGAGGATATTCAGATCATCTTTGCCCGAGGCGATGCGGGGAACCTGGAAGATGTGCTCCTGATCCAGGAGCCGATGTGAACCGGTCTTGCGTTTCAGCTCCTGCGCACGGTCGCGTCCCATGCTAGCACGCCGCATCATTCCCTGTCTCGACGTCGCCAATGGCCGCGTGGTCAAGGGCGTGCATTTCCAGTCGCTGCGCGATGCCGGCGACCCGGTGGAGCAGGCGGCCCGCTACGACGCCGAGGGCGCGGATGAACTGGTCTTTCTCGACATCTCGGCCAGTCATGAGGCCCGCGACACGACGCTCGAGATGGTCGGTCGCATTGCCGATGCGATCTTCATTCCGTTCACCGTCGGCGGGGGGATCCGTTCGATCGATGATGCCGGCAACGCCCTTCGGGCCGGCGCCGACAAGACAGCGGTCAATACCGCCGCGGTGCGGGACCCGGCGCTGGTCCGCCGGCTGTCGGATACCTTCGGCGCCCAGTGCGTGGTGGCCGCGGTTGATGTGCGGCGGGAAGGTGCACGCTGGCGGGTGTTCGTGACTGGTGGCCGCGAGGCGACGGAGCTGGATGGCCTCGACTGGCTGGCCCAGCTGGAGCAGCTGGGCGCCGGCGAAATCCTGCTGACCTCGATGGACCGCGACGGCACCCGCAGCGGATACGATCTCCCGCTGCTCACCGCTGCGGCGGACCGGGTGCGGATTCCTGTCATAGCCTCGGGAGGTGCCGGGTCGTTGCCCCACCTGGCCGAGGCCCTCGCCGCTGGCGCGCACGGCGTCCTGGCCGCCTCGATTTTTCATGATCGCGGCTGTTCGCTCCCGGAGGCGCGGGCGTTTCTCCACTCCCGGCACTACCCGGTGCGGCCATGATGGTCCGCGCCTGGATCCTGCCGCTGACCCTCGCGGCGACGCTGCCCGTGATGCCGCTCCACGATACGGCCGGGGTCGCCTCGGTGGCCGCGGACCGCTGTATCCGGCTCGGCAAGGCGGGCACCAAGGTGACCGGGGACGTGAAGGTCTGTCCCGGACGGTACCGCATCACCGATCACGCCGAGCAGGGCGTCATCGTCGTGACCGGCTCGAATACCCGGATCGACCTGACCGGGGTCACCATCGAAAGCGGCGACTCCATCCCGGGCGACTTCCTGGGCTACGGCATCCTGAGCCGGAAGGGGGACAGCATCACGATTCGGGGTGGCCGGATCCGCGGGTACCGGCACGGCGTCCGGCTCGAGGGGGGACGGGGACACCGGATCAGCGGCATTGATCTGTCGGGGTCCCGGATCCAGGCGCTCCGCTCGACCCCGGAAACGTTCGATCAGACCGACTGGCTGGACATTTTCCGCCCCTATGCCTTCGAGGCCTACGGCACCGGGTTGTACCTGAAAGGCACCGTCGGCGCGCAGGTCTTCGGGGTGATCGCCCGGGGGAGCCAGAATGGCATCGGCCTCTTCGACAGCCGCGATGCGATCATCGCCGACAACGATGTGTCCGGCAACACCGGGTGGGGGATTCACCTGTGGAAGTCGTCGAACAACACCATCGTACGCAACAACGCCAGCCGGAATATCCGGTGCGAAAGCCAGCACTACAGTCGCGGGTGCGACAGCGCGGCCCTCCTGCTCCGGGAGCAGAGCGATTCCAATCTCATTGCCGACAATGATCTTTCCTGGTCGGGCGACGGATTCTTTCTGAGCGGTCACCGGCCGCTGGTGTCACCCTCCATCGGCAACATGGTGCTGCGGAACGACGCCTCGCATTCCTACCACAATGCCTTCGAGGCGACCTTCTCCACCTGGAACAGCTTCATCGAGAACCGGGCCGACAGCAGCGCCTATGGGTTCTGGCTCGGCTACTCCCGGGCCAGCGTGGTGCGCAACAACCTCATTCTGGGGACCCGCATTGCCGGCATCGCGATCGAGCACGGGGCCGAGAACGAGTTGAGCGGCAATACGATCATCGGCGGGACCACCGGCATTCACCTCTTCGCCCCGCAGCCGGAAGATGAAGAAAGCGTGTCCTACCGGGTCGATGACAATATCATCGCCCGGGTAACCCGTGGCATCGTGCTGGAGCACACCACGCGCTCGCGGCTGCGGGGCAACCTGTTTGACGGGGTGGACGAAGCGCTGGTGGTTGACGGAGCAGGGAAGGACCTGCGGTTGACCGGGAATATCTTTCTGTCCGCCCGCCGCTGGCTTATCAATGCCGTCGAACTCGATGCGGGGGGGAACTTCTGGGGGTCGCCGGACAGCGCCGTGACGCGGCGCCAGGTCCACGGGTTCATCGAGCTGGCGCCCTACCGTCCGGCGCGCGACGCCGGGTATTGAGGAGAATCCCTAGTCGAGGTTGTTGGCGAAGCTGACGACCTTCCAGCGCCCATGGCGCTCGATCACCAGCCCGAACAGCCGGCCCTCCCCGACCACGCCCTTTTCATCTGTGATCCGCACCAGGCAGGGGCCATGGATCCGGTTCTCCCCTTCGATCGCCGCCGTCCCCTCACACCGTACCCCGCCGAACGTCACCGTCTTTCCGCCCAGTCGCTCCAGGGCATGCCCCAGCCCCTTGCCACTCTGGCTCTCGGTGGTCAGCCAGTACGTGGCCGGGTCGAGGTCATACGGGGGGCGGGCCTGTGTCGACGTGGGGTAGTAAATCCAGGCGAACTCTGCACGGTCCAGAATCAATTCCCTGAGCCGCAGGGTGTCCTGGGCCACCAGGGCCCGGACCAGCTCCCCGCCGAGCTCCTCGAGGCTGCTGGCCCCCTTGGTGAGCTCGGTGACCGGTGTGAGGCCAGCTCGGAAGGTGTCCAGTTCCCGCTGGCGGGTACTGTCCGGGGTATAGGTCGAGGCCGGCTGGGCCGCGGCGGATTGTGGCTGTTCCCGGCAGGCGGGAACGGCGAGCAGGAGAAAGGCAAGGAGAGAAAGGCGACGCATAAATTGACCGGGTTATGGCACTGCGCCCGGCTGGTCGACCGAAGTCGGCCCAGCCGGGCGCGTGAACGTCAGGAACTCAGTTGATGTTGTACGCGGTCCAGCCCTGCCACCAGGCGCCACCGGCCGGATCGGCCGCACCGATGTAGCTGGTGTTGGCCCAGGTCCCGCCGAAATAGCCGGCGACCTTCGCGGTCGGCACCGTGCCGGCACCGGTCGTGGCCGGGCTTCCCGCCTTCGGGGTCCAGACGAGGCCGCTCGGGTTCAGGGTCAGGCCGAGCAGCGTGTCGGCCGCCACCGAGGAGGCGAACGCCTGGTGGGTCGTCAGCTGCGCGTTGGGGAAGTTGGTGGTCTGCCCGAAGCCGGAGCCAGTGGTGTCGTAGTTGAAACCGTTCTGGGTCAGGATCAGATTCGAGAAGTGGAGCGAGTCGCGCTGTACGAACAGGGTGTCGGACCAGGCGTCGCGGATGTTGATCGCGATGCCCTTCCACCGGGCCATGATGCCGTTCACGAACCACCCGCCGGTGCCGCGGCGGAAGGTGCCGCCGTTGCCGTCGGCCGGGATGCCGGCGAGCTGGCCGGGACCAACCATGGTGAAGTTGGCGAACACCGGGTTCGAGTACGGGGTGCTGGTGCCGGTGGCAGTCACCGTGCAACCCGATACGGCAGGGTCACAGCCATCGCCCTCGAAGCCGCGCGGATCGGACGAGAATACGCCAGCGCCAGGCCGCGGGATCAGGCGCTGCGTCTGGAAGGCGATCAGGAACTGGTTGCGGCCGATGTAGCCTTCGGTCCAGTCGAAGTGATCGTCGCCCGACTCGTAGGAGATCAGGTACCGGCCGTCCACCGCGCCGCCCCAGAACTCGAAGGAGTCATCGAGACCGGCCATCGTCTGGATGTACTCGTAGGTGGTACCGCGCCCGACCGCGTAGCTCGAGAGCGAGTTCAGCTCCTGGCCGGCGCCGTTGGAGACGTCATAGCCGGCAAACTCGATCCGGACGTAGCGCAGCGTGCCGCTGTTATCGTCGTTGTCGGTCCCGCCGGCATAGTTCTCCGCCTGACCCGCGGCGCCACCCTCGGTGAGGATGCTGGCGCCGGTCCGGTTGATGATGCCGTTGCCGATCACGATGATGCCGCCCCAGTCGCCCGGGGCACGGTTCCCCGCGGAGCGGGCCGAGGTGAACACGATCGGCTCGGTCGAGGTGCCCTGGGCGTCGATCTTCGCGCCCCGGAGAATCCACAACGAGCTGCCGGTTACCAGGGTGTCACCGACGATCGTGGTGCCCGATTCAACCGTCAGGGTGACGCCGGACTGGACCTTCACGTACCCGCTCAGGGTGTACACCGTGTCCCGCCGCAGGGTGCGGTTGGCCGCGATGTTACCGGTCAGGGTCGCGCCGACCACGCCGGTCGCAAAATTGACCGAGCTGGTCGGAGAACTGGTCTTGGAGCCGTCGGTGGCCGAGACCCGGTAGCTGTACACGTCGCCTTCGGTGACGGTGTCATCATCATAGGAGGTCGTGGCAATCGTCCCGCCAATCTGCGCGAACACACCGGGGTTGGCCGGCGCCGCGCGCTCCAGGATGTAGCCGGTGGCGCCGGAGGAGGCGGTCCAGCTCACATGCACCGAGGTCAGTGTCGTCTGGGTGATGGTGAGGCCGGTCGGGGTCGCCGGGCCGGACGGGTCATTCCCATTGTCATCACCACAGGCGGCCGTCAGAACGGCGCCGGCAACGACGAGCGTGGACAGGAATCTGCGCGAAAGAGTCAGCATCATGCTCCCCCAAGGGGTGTGAAGTTCACGAGTGCAGCGGCGAACAGAACCGCGGTCAAATCAACGCTTCAGGGCAACGACCCCGCCGCCGTCAGGTAACGGCTCTGTCAACGGCGGGTGCGATCAGGGGCGCCAGGTGAGACCGAGGCCGAGAATGCGGCCGGTCTTGTAACGCTGGCGCAACACGTCGCCCTGCGTCATGCGGACCGGGGCATCCAGCAGGTTCTTGCCATCCAACCGAACCGAGACCTGACGCACCACTGGGAATTGGAACGAGGCGTCGATCACGTGGCGGGCTTCCAGGTAGGCATCGGGCAGGGGATCCTGGCCGGTCTGCTCGATGCGTCGGCCGACCACGTTGTACAGCAGCGTGGCGCTCCACTGGCCGGTCCGATTGATCCAGCCGAGTCCGGCATTCACCACGTAGTTGGCCTGGCCAAACATCGGACGGGTGGAATTGGTCAGGGCGGAGATGCTGTCGTTGCCCGGGGTGATCCGGCTGTGCATCAGGGTGGCGTTGGAGAAGACGGTGAAGTCGGCCAGGGCCGGGGTCAGCACCGCCAGCCCCTTCCGCAGCTCGAGCTCCACGCCGTAGTTGTTGGCGACGTCGGCGTTGACATACTTGAGGGACGACGCCCCCGTCTCCGCCACCAGCACCCGTTCGATCGGGTTGGTGAAGTGCTTCGCGAAGACGCCGATGCTGATCGCTTCGCCGGGGTTCGGGTACCACTCCCAGCGGGCGTCGTAGTTCTGGACCAGCGCCCGCTTCAATGACTCATTGCCCCGCACCACCAGACCGCCCAGGATGTCGAAGGTCGGCACCGGGGAGAGTTCCCGGTATTCCGGCCGGCTGAGCGTCTGGCTCGCCGAGAGGCGCAGCTGGTGGTCCCGGCTCAGCTGATAGTTGAGGGCGATCGCAGGGAGCAGGTCGGTGTTGTCGCGCTGCAGGGTCGGCGCCGCGGTACCGTCGAACCCGACCGTGTTGAGATCCAGCTTCCACTGTTCCACCCGGGCACCGGTGACCAGCTGCAGCCGGCTGGTCAACGGCAGCTCGAGCTGCACGAAGCCGGCGGCGACATGGTCCCGGGCGCGGTAGCGGCCTGCGTTGCTGTTGGCATTGAGGAGCAGCCGCCCGGCCAGGGCATTGGCGGAGCTGAACAGCTGTTCCGGGTTTTCGCGCAGCTCGGCATCACTGAGATTGTTGTTCCGGATGTCGTACGCGCGGCTGTCGGAATCGCGGTCCGCGTGACGGTACGCGCCGCCGACTTTCACAGATGCCGGCCGGGAGAGATTGCCCAGCGACAGCCGGTAATTGAGCCCGAGGTCGTACCCGTCCTCCTGGGTGTCGCTGTAGGTGCGGGTGGCGCTCTGCCGCAGGTCGCTCCACGCGGTCGGGGTGTACGCACCGGTGGCAGGGTTCAGGGTCGCCTGATAAATGAGGTCCGCGCGGTCCGGCTCGTAGCGGCGGGTGTTCGACAACGACGCGTTCCAGTCCACGAAGTGCCGTTCACCCAGCAGGTGCTCACCCTTCAGCTGGTGGGTGCGAACCGTGCGCTCGGTGTAGGTGAGACGGGTGATCGCCAGGTTGCCCAGCTGGGAGAACTCTTCATTGGTCCCGTGCAACAGCAGCGCTTCGTTGTCCGCCGTCCGGGTATACAGGTTGTCGAACGAAAGCTTGGTGTTGGTCCCGATCCGGGTGCTCAGGTTGAGCAATCCACCCCAGAGCACGCTGGTTCGGCCGGTGGCACCGGCATACTCATTGATCGGTCCGCCGGTTGTGGCCAGCGCCCGGTAGTCTTCGCTCCGCACTTCCTGACTGGTGGAATAGGAGAACGAGCCGAGGTAGCCAATCCGCTGCCCGAAGATCGGGTCTTCCCCGCCCAGCGACATCCCGAAGCCGCCGTTGACGTTGCCGTCGCTCTGCTTGGCGGACCAGACATCCCGCAGTGAGGCAATCAGGTTATTGACCTGCGGCAGCGACTGGCCGGACAGGTCGCCCGCCGCCTTCAGGTCAGTCGGGATCTTCCGGGCCGAGCCGGCAAACCCCAGCCACTCGTGGCCCACGGTTGGCGCAACGGGGATCGACTTGCCGCTCGCGGCGGTGTTGATCCCCGTCGAGGTCGACAGCGTGAACACCCGCTCCGCCGGAAACTCGCGCGTCTGCAGGTTGACCGACGCACCGGTGAAGTCGCCCGACTGTTCCGGAGTGAAGGTCTTTGAGGTGGTGATTCCCTCCAGCAGCCCCGCGGGGAAGAGGTCCAGCGGCACCACTTTCTTCTCCGGCTCCGGGCTCGGCAGCCGTGAACCATTGAGGGAAGCGGTGGTGTAACGCTCACCGAGGCCCCGCACGTACACATACTTGCCGTCCTGCACCGACACACCGCTCACCCGCTGGACCGCCTGGCTGGCATCACCATCGGGGCTGCGGGCGATCTGCTCGGAAGAGATGGCGCTGACCAGGTTGGTGGCGCCGCGCTGTTCCTCCAGGGCCCGGTTCACCGAGCCTTTCTCTTCCGCCGCCGCGACCGTAATCTCGTCCAGCTCGATCGCCTGGGGGCTCAGCGTCAGGTTCTGCTCCACCACGCCCCCGGGAGGCACCACAATGCCCTGGACCAGTTTCGCCTGGTAGCCGATCAGCCGGACCCGCAGGTCCACGGAACCGGCCGGGACCGCAAGGAGGGTGTACCGGCCATCAAGGCCGGCCACGCTGCGGATCGTGGTGCCTGCTACTTCGACTTCCGCGCCCACCAATCCGCTGCCCTGCCCGGCATCGAGCACCCGTCCGACAATCCGACCGGTGGACTGCGCCAGCACAGGAGTCGCCACGGCAGCGAGCGCGGCGACAGCGAGTGACAGGAGGAGCAACCAGCGACGTACAGAGAGGAGAGACATGGACTCACGGCGTGTGCGGAGTGTGGGCAGCGGCCCACTCGGCCATGCAGGCGGTAGCTTCATTGGCGGGGATATTCCCGCTGGCCGGTATCGGATGGCCCAGAGTTCTGCAACGATTGAGTCACGACTGCGGGGAAGGCGGGGTAGGGAGGCAACGCTTGTGTCACGAAATCGGGGCCGGTTGCCGGGAGAGCCTCCCACCGGCCCGAGCCTGCTCCTATCCTTCGATCATGACATTGTTGTCACTCCTGGTTGGGTTGGGACAGCTGCCGGCACAGGCTCCGCCCCCGATTGATTCGGTATGGAGCCGCCCGGTCGCTGCCATCGAGGCGGCGGCGCAGGAGGAACTCCGTCGCGGTGACACCCCCGGGATCGCGTTCGCGCTGGTGCATGGTGACACCATTCTGGCCGTTCGGGGTCTCGGGCTCGCCGATGTCGGTTCCCAGATTCCGATCCGGCCCGAGACGCGGTTCCTCGCCGGGTCTCTTTCCAAGGCCTTCACTGCCGTGGCGCTGTTGCAACTGCAGGAGGAAGGGACGATTGACGTGTCCCGTCCGGTCACGGCCTACCTCCCCTGGTTCAAGGTGGGCTCGCCCGGCACCGGCATCACGATTCATCAGCTGCTCACCCACACCGCTGGACTGCCGCGCGACCGGAGCGACCTCCCCTCCACGCCGTATACCGCGCTGGCACTGCGGGACCGTGACCTGGGGCCGCCGGGCCGGTTCGTCTACTCCAATGTCGGTTATCAGCTGCTCAGCCTGATTATGGAGGAGGTGGAGGGGCGCCCCTTCGCGGACGGGATTCGTCAGCGGATTCTGGGTCCGCTCCAGCTGACGCAGACCGAATCAGCCATCTCGCAGGCGGGCCGGCTGCGGGTTGCCACTGGATACCAGTACCTCTATGACGACCGGCCGCCTCTCCCTGGGGAACCGCTGGTCCCGGTGGGGTGGTTCGGGAACAGCGCGGGCGACGCCAACATCGTGAGTACGGCGCCGGACCTGGCGCGCTTTCTGGGCACCCTCTTGCGCCAGGGCGCGGGGGCCGGCGGTGAGCGGCTCCTGCAGCCCGCCAGCTTCGCGCGCATGGTGCAGCGGACCGTCCCGGCCCCGCAGCTCGGGCCCGACCACTACTATGGCTATGGGGTGGTGCTGGCCACCGTGGAGGGCGAACCGGTCATCTGGCACAGCGGTGGGATGCCGGGATTCCGGGCCATGATGCTCGGGGATCTCGACGAACAGCTCGGCGTTGTCGTGCTGATGAACGGGCCGGGCGGCGCACGGCCCCTGGCCGAATTCGCCTGGCGCACACTGCTGGCGGCGCGCCGGGGTCGACCCCTGCCGCCGGTCCCGGTCGCGCTCCCCCTGCAGGTCATCCCCGAAGCGGCGCAATACGCCGGGCTGTATCACGACAGCCAGGGATCGGTAGAGGTGGAGGCGGTGGGGGATTCCCTGCGGATCCGCATGCCGGACCGGATGGTCACCCTGCTCCGGGCGGGGACTGATGCCTTTGTCACCGCCGACAGCGGCTGGCGGCTCTTCCCGGTGCGGTTCCTCCGGCGGGAGGGACGGCTCATCGGGTTTACCCATGGTCCCCGACACTTCGACCGCGGCTCGCAGTCGACCCCTGCCGGGCGCGTGCCTGGTGGGTGGACCGCCTATGTCGGACACTATCGCGCCCCGGTGCCCTACTTCAGCAATTATCGGGTGGTGTTGCGGGGGGCGGAATTGCTGCTGGTGTCCCCCGAAGGACTCGAGGACGTGCTCGAACCGGTGAGCGGATCCGAGTTCCGGGTGGGGCGGGACGGCGGCGGCGTCGAACGGGTGCGCTTCAGCGATGTGATCAGCGGGCGGGCCCTGCGGATGAACCTGTCGGGGACCGAGTACTACCGGTCCCTGGAGCCGTGACCGGGGCTACTTCGGGATGGTCTCCAGCAGTTCCCCCATCGCCATCATCAGGTCGCGCGGCAGGAAGGGACGTGGCATGACGACCACATTGCGTGCGCGGCACCGGGCGGCCATGGCCTGATCCGAGGTGCTCACCAGCAGGCGGGGCAGGGCATCCGGCTCCAGCTCCTCCGCCAGCTGGTCCACCAGCAGTTCCCGCCCATCCACCGAGATCGAGGCATCGAGGATCACCGCCACCCACGGCCGGGAGGCCAGCCGCTCGTTCGCTTCCGCCGCCGTCCGGGCCACCTCGACCTGATACCCTGCCGGCTGCAGCAGTGCCCGTACGACCAATTGTGAGGAGGGGTCACCATCCACGACCAGCGCGGCACGCTCCGCCGTGCTGGGCATGGGGGTCAGGCGCCGGCTGGCGCGCGGATCCACCAGTGGCAGCGAAAAGCCGAATTCCGCGCCCCCATCGGGTGCGGTCTGGTAGCCCAGGATCCCGCCGTGCGCTTCAACAATGCGGTAGCTGAGGGAGAGACCGAGGCCGGTGCCCTTGCCCGGTTCCTTGGTGGTGAAGAAGGGGGTGAAGAGTTGCGGGACCATCGCCGCCGGCACCCCCGCGCCCGTGTCCCGAACCCGGATCGCGGCCCGGCCGTTCTGCCGCTCGGTCGTGATGGTGATGATCCGGGGCTGTTCCTCCGGGAGATCCCGGACGGCGTGACCCGCATTGGTCACGAGGTTGAGCAGGACCTGCTGCAGTTCGTCCCGGTTACCCCGGATCGGCAGTGGCCCGCTCCGCTCCTCCGTCAGGGTGATGCCGCGGAGCCGGAGCTCGTACGCCACCAGCAGGGCGGTATGCTCCACGATGTCGTTCAGGTCCAGGGTCGCGTTGCCCGGGGTGCCCTGGCGGACGAACGTCAGCAGATTCCGCACGATCCGCCCGGCCCGGTCGGCCTGTTCGTGAATCACCCGCAGATGCTCCCGCTCGGCGGCGGGGATCCCGGCGCGCTCCTGGAGGAACTCGGACAGGCCGGCGATGGAGGTGAGCGGATTGTTCAGTTCATGGGCGACGCCGGAGACCAGCTGGCCGACGGCCGCCAGCTTCTCGCTCTGAATGAGCTGGGCCTCGAGGGACCGCTGCTCGGTCACATCTTCGACCAGGATGACCACCGCTCCCTGTCCCGCGACCTCACCCAGCGGGGCGGCGGTGAGGCGGAGGATCCGGCGCAGAATGGTGCTCCGGACGGTGAGCGAAGGCGGTCGCTCGCCCCGTCGGGCCGCGCCCACCATCTCGTCCTCGCCCTCGGCGTCGCCTACCACGCTGGACCAGAACGGCTGTCCGATCAGCGTCGGCCCCGCGAGTCCCAGCAGCCGGGCCAGGGCGCCATTGCCGCGGACGATCCTGCCCTCGGCATCCAGCACCGCGATGCCCTCATTGAGGGCGTTGAACGCCGTTTCCCAGGCTTCCTTGGCCTGCCGGACCATTTCGAACAGTCGGCTGTTCGCCAGCACCACCGCGACGTGGGTGGCGACGGTGGAGAGCAGCCAGAGGTCCTCGGCGGTGAAGCTGCCGGTCGAACGGGCGGCGACGGTCAATACCCCCATGGTCAGGCCGTGGGCCCGCAGGGGCGCCGCGGCACCGCTTCCGCTCACCCGGCCCGGGAGCAGGGCGGCTGCCTCGGCCCCGCCATTGTCGACCTCGATGCGCTCACTCCCGACGGCCCGCACGGTAAGCGAGGGTTGGGCGGTCGTGACTCGCATGCCCTGGAACGAAGCCAGCGAACCCTCCGCGCTGGCCACCTGCAGGCTCCCCCCATCCTCACTCATGAGGGACACCGCCGCCCCCTCGGCGTTCAGGAACCGCATCACATAGCGCGCCACCTGATCGGCGATCCGGTCGCTCTGGAGCGACTCGGCCAGCACATAGCTCAGCTCCTGCAGCGAGAAAATCTCGTTGATCCGGCGATCCACCTGGCGCGCCAGTGCCGCCCGCTCCTGTTCCAGGATCAGATGACGCTGCCGGGACTGGGCCACCGAGGCCAGCAGCGCCAGGATGGCGGTCGCCGTGACGCCGACCGGCCAGAGGGCGCTGGGTTGCAACAGGAGACCGAGGAGTCCAGCGGCAATCAGGCTGCTCACCACTGCCGAGACGACCCAGCGGGAGCGGCCGAGGTGTTCCAGGAGGGGGGCGAGCCGGGGCAAGGGACCTAGGGTCTGGTGTGGGCGGAATCGGGTTTGAGGCTCTGGGTCCGGCTCTGGACCCGGCTCCGCTCCCGTTCAATCCGGCGCAGGATGTCGTCGTTCCAGGAGGCCTTTGCGGTGCCGTACTGGAGCTCGAAGCGCTCGTAGACCGGGAGGGGCTCATCGAACACCAGCAGCCCCGTCGCTGATGCGCGTGCATCGAGCTGGCGGCTGCTGAAGTTGGCGGTGTGGCTGATGATCGCCAGCGGGCGGTTGAGCTGATTGCGGTACACCAGGCTGACGTTGCTGGGGTCGAACTGGGTGCCCGACCGCAGGCCGAAGAAGCTGACCAGGAGCAGTCCGGGGTTGGTCACTCCGGCGATCCGGGTGGCGGAGTCGATCTCGGCCCGGTGCGCGTCGACCAGCCCGCGCAGCGACTGGTAGGCATCCGGGGCCATCAGGCGGAGGAGTCGCTCATCCAGCGGCAGCAGGCGGAGTTCGACATCCGACAGCGTCAACCGCATGCTCACGTTATCCTGCCGGAGCGAGCCGTACCCCACCGGCGGGAGCTCCCCGCCGGCGATCGCTTCCTGGGCCTGCCCCTCGGTCGCGGCGCTCAGGGCCAGCGTCAGCAGCAGCGCGCGTAGTCTCCAACGGATCATGGTATCCTCGTGGCGGCGATCAGGGACGCACCCAGGTCAGCAATACCGAGCCCCGTGGTGCTGCTGGTCAACTGCACCTGCTCCGGGGTCAGCCCCAGGGCTTCGCGCAGCGCCTCGGCCCGGCGGCGGCGCTGGCCATGGGGAAACTTGTCCGCTTTGGTGAAGACGACCAGCACCGGCAGTGCCCGGGTCCCCAGCAGGTCGGCATACTCCTGGTCCTCGGCGCTCGGCTCCCGACGGATATCCATCAACCAGATAATACCGGTCAGGCTGGTCCGCAGTTCCACCATGCCGCGCACCAGCCCCTGAAACCGGGCCCGTTCCTTCTGGGACACCTTGGCGAAGCCATAGCCCGGCAGGTCGAGCAGGTAGAAGTCGGGCAACTGAAAGACATTGATCAGGGCGGTCCGACCGGGGGTGTTGCTCACCCGCGCCAGCGGCCGGCCGAACAGCGCGTTCAACAGGCTGGACTTCCCCACGTTCGACCGCCCGAGGACCGCCAGTTCCGGCAGGGCCGGGGTCAGTTTGACCGAGGGGTTGGGGAAGCTGCCGGGGAAGATCACGGGCATCGCCCCGAACGGCGCCCGGCTCTCCTGCGCGGGCGGAAAAAAGGGCGGAGCCGCCTCGCTCCGCCCGTGGTCCACATCGTTTCGATTGACCTTCCGAGGCGTCATGCTTCCCGCTTCTGGCGCGGTCGCTCGGTGACCACCAGCGGCGGATGGTCATCGGTGATGCACTCCTTGGTAATCACCACTTCCCGCACGTCATCCCGGTTCGGCAGATCGAACATGATGTCGGTCATCATGCTCTCCAGGATGGCGCGGAGCCCCCGGGCGCCGGTTCCCCGCTTGAGCGCCTTGGCGGCCACAGCGCGCAGCGATTCCGGATCGAAGGTGATCCCGACGTTTTCCATATCGAACAGCTTCTTGTACTGCTTGGTCAGGGCGTTCTTCGGCTCGACCAGGATCCGGATCAGCGCGTCTTCGTCCAGCGACTCCAGCGCGACCGTCACCGGCAGGCGGCCCACCAGTTCGGGGATCAACCCGAACCGGAGCAGGTCGTCCGGTTCCGCCTGCCCGAAGGGGTTCTGCTTGTCGAACGGGACCTTGGCGCTATCCGGCTTGGAAAAGCCGATCTGCTGTCGCCCGGTGCGGGATTCGATGATTTTCTCCAGCCCGTCAAAGGCGCCGCCGCAGATGAACAGGATATCCTTGGTGTTGATCTGGATGTATTCCTGCTGCGGATGCTTGCGGCCGCCCTGTGGCGGGACCGAAGCCACGGTGCCTTCCAGGATCTTCAGGAGCGCCTGCTGTACGCCTTCGCCCGAGACATCGCGGGTGATGGACGGGTTCTCCGACTTGCGGGCGATCTTGTCGATTTCATCGATGTAGACGATGCCGCGCTCACACTCTGCGACGTTGAACTCGCCGGCCTGCAGCAGCCGCACCAGGATGTTCTCCACGTCCTCACCGACGTAACCGGCTTCGGTCAGGGTCGTGGCATCGGCGATGGTGAAGGGGACGTCGAGAATGCGGGCGAGAGTCTGCGCCAGCAGGGTCTTGCCGACCCCGGTGGGACCGAGGAGCAGGATGTTGGACTTGTCCAGTTCGACTTCGCTGTCCCGGTTCCCGCTGGAATTGATGCGCTTGTAATGGTTATAGACGGCGACGGCCAGAGTGCGCTTGGCGCGCTCCTGGCCGATGACGTACTGATCCAGCACCGACTTGATTTCGGTCGGCGTGGGCACCTGGGTGATGGTGTCCGCTACCTCCCGCTCTTCGTCCTCCGCCAGGATCTCATTGCAGAGCGTGATGCACTCGTTGCAAATGTAGACTGACGGGCCGGAGATGAACTTCCGGACCGAGTCCTTCGACTTCCCACAGAAGGAGCAGCGGAGGTGCTTGTCGTTGGACATGCGCCCTTGGGAACTGGTCAGAGAATCACGAGGGGGGTACCTGAAACGTGGCCCCCCTTACCGGCAGCGTCAAGTGTTGCCGATCTTGGCCGTTGCCGCCTGCACGATGTCGGTCCGCTTGCTGATCACGTTGTCAATCAGGCCGTACTCCCGGGCCTCCTCCGCGCTCATGAAACGGTCGCGATCCATGTCCCGTTCGATGGTCTCAATGGGCTGCCCGGTATGCTGGGCGTACAGCCCGTTCAGCTTCGACCGGAGGTAGAGGATCTCACGCGCCTGGATCTCGATGTCCGCCGCGGTCCCCTGGGCACCGCCAGACGGCTGGTGAATCATGATCCGCGAGTGGGGCAGGGCGCTCCGCTTGCCCTTGCCCCCCGCCGCCAGCAGGAACGAGCCCATCGAGGCGGCCATCCCCATGCAGATCGTGTTCACCGGGGCCTTGAGGTACTGCATCGTATCGTAGATGGCGAGGCCGGACGACACCACGCCACCCGGTGAATTCAGGTAGAGGTAGATGTCCCGCTCGGGGTTGTCCGCCTCGAGAAACAGCAGCTGGGCAATGATGATATTGGCCACATCATCGTTGATGGGGGATCCGAGAAACACGATCCGGTCCATCAGCAGCCGGGAAAAGATGTCGTAGGAGCGCTCGCCGCGGCTGGACCGCTCGATGACGTACGGAGGATAAACGGCCATGGCGTGGCTCAGGAGTCGACGACGGTGGATTGCGGGAGGAGCCAGGCAAACGCCTTCTCCTCAGTGAGGGACCGCTCCAGGTCGCGGAGCCGTCCGGCCTTCTCAAGCTGAGCGTACAGCTGCCCCACCGGCATGTTGCGGCCTTCGGCCAGCTGCGCCACCCGGGCGTCGATTTCGGTCTCGGTGGCCCGGAGGTTGTTGGCCTCGACCACCGCATCGAGGACCAGCTCCCGGCGCACCTGCTGTTCGGCCACCGGCCGGAATTCTGCGGCGAAGGTCTCGAACTGCTCTTTCGGAATCTCGTACGCCTGCATGTAGCCCTGGATCAGCCGGTTCACCAGCGACTCCGGGGCCGGGACCTCATTCACCTGGTAGATCTGGTCCAGCAGCTGCGAGCGGACCTGGCCGTCGGCGGTCTGCTGCGCATCGGACTCGAGGTCCTTCCGGAGGGCGGCCCGCAGGGCGTCGAGGGTTTCGAAATCCCCCACTTCCCGGGCGAACGCATCGTCCAGCGTGGCCAGCTCCTGGCGCTTCACTTCGTGCAGGGTGATCCGCACCCGGCGGGACTGCCCCCGCTTGCTCTCTTCGGGGTGGTCGTCCGGGAAGCGCACGTCGGCATCGACCGTCTCACCCGGCAGGAGGGCCATCACTCGCTCCTCCACGTCGGGAATCGCCCGGCCCTCACCCAGCACCATGCTGTAGGGCTGCGTGGCGCCAGCGGTATCGCCGTCCAGCGGGGCCACCTCCATTTGTACGAGGTTCCCTGGCGCCGGCTTGGTGCCTTCGACCGGGATCCAGGAGGCCTTCCGCTCCCGCAGGTCACGCAGCCGCTCATCGACATCGGCATCCGAGACGGCGGGGACTTTCCGTTCGACCTTGAAGCCGCTGACCTTGGTCACGGAAATATTGGGGCGCACCTCCACGTGGAACTCGAACTCGAGGGGGGACCCCTCCTCGAACTTGAGATTATGGATATGCGGCTCGGCGATGGGCTTGAGCCCTTCGGTCTTCTGGGCCACATCCCAGCTTTCGCGGATCAGCTCCTCCAGCATCGCCTGCCGGATCGCCTCCCCGAAGCGCTTGCGCACCACCGCCTCGGGGGCCTTCCCGGGACGGAACCCGGGGAGCCGCGCTTGTGCGCCATACTGCTTGACCACCCGCTTCTCCGCTTTCAGGACCCGGTCCGTGGGGACCAGCACCTGGAGGGAGGCAGAGGCGGCGTCTTCTTTGGTCTTGGTAACAGAGATATCCGGCATGGGCGGGAATGTAGCGGACCTCTTCCCCAAGGGTCAAATCAACCCTATGCAGATGCAGAACTTGGCCGATTGCCGTGCCGGGGGAACTCCGAGCGGGCTCCCTCCCTCCAGGTTGGCCCGGTCGCGCATACGGACCTGCTGGAGTCAACCTGTCTGCCTTCGCTGCCGATAGTTGGGCCAATACCCCGCCAGCGGACGCGGCTGGGAGTCTCTGGGTTGTGAGCGCCCCGGGATCGACCGCGTAACCCCATGCCCCCGTGGAGGTTGTGAAGACTGTTCTCTTGGTTGACGACGAGCCGTCGATGCGGCGGGCGCTGCGAGCCTTCTTCGAGCGCTCCGGCTTTGCCGTGGTCGAGGCCGAGTCGGCCGCCGCGGCGCTGGATCATCTCCGCAGCGGGGCAGAGCCCGATGGGGTGGTCAGTGACGTCCTCATGCCGGAAGTGAACGGGGTGGACTTCTACGACCAGTTGGTCACCCTCGCACCAGGGCTGGCCAACCGGGTCGTCTTTCTGACCGGTGCGGCCCGTGATCCCCGGGTCCACTCTCCCATCGAGGCCCGCGGTGTCCCTCTGCTCTCCAAGATGAACGACCTGCGCCTCGTGGTAGACGCTGTCCGCCTCGCGGTGCTGACCCGCACCGGCGAGCGCCCCGCCCTCAAGATCTGATCATCGAGCTGAGGTCGCTCACCCCCTGGGCGAACAGTATCAGTCACGCCTTTGGGGAGGCTCGATGCTGTCACGGAATATGTTGCGCCTGGGTAACCACGCGGAGCGCTCGCCGTTGCGACCGAGATGGTCATCAACTGCTCATTGCATTGCCCCGCGTCCTTGGCCCACTTCTCAGGACTCGACGCCAGGTTTGGCGGGCTCGTGTAATCCCCCCCCCCCCCCCCCCCCGATCATGGGTATGTATCTGTTGGACCATAATGATGTATCTCTTGACAGGTGAGGCTGACGGCCTGGCACCCCATAAGCTACTGAGGATAGCGATCTTCCTCGGTGCTGCCGCAGTTGAAGTTAGGCGCTACTTGATGACGGAGTAGCGCCTTTCCCCGGTCAACGACATGCGGGACATCGACGCCCTGCTCGAAGCGCTGAGCTGACGGTCGTCCTAATCGTCGTCCTGCAGCATCCGGGTCGGCGGATCGTCGAGGTCGTCGAACTGGCCGTGGGAGACGGCGGTCACGAAGAGCCAGACAAAGACCGCGCCCAGGACCAGCACCACCGGCAGCAGAATCAGGATGCCACGCATGATTCCTCCTGCCGCACCAGCCGCTCCACCCGCCCCGCGTTCCAGATGACCAGCGCGCTCGAGACCGGCATCAGCACCGCCGCGACCAGCGGATTGACCCAGCCCACCACCGCGGCTGTCGACCGAGACGATGTTGTAGGCCACCGACTGCCACTGGCTGCGCCGGATCATGCGCTCCGCCGGCCCGGGCGGCCCGGATGCCCGCCACGATCGGCGCCAGCGACTCCGACGCGATGATCCCATCCGCAATCAGAATACTGCTGGCCGCCGCCTCCGACATGGCAAGCCCGACGTCTGCCGCCGCCAGCGCGGGACCGTCGTTCAGGCCGTCCCCGGCGAACAGGACTCGCTGCCCCGCCGCCCGGCGGGCCCGGATCCACGCCGCCTTCTCGGTCGGGGTCTGCGCGGCCCGAATGTCCACGATGCCTGCGGCACTCCCGATCTGCGCCGCCACCTCGGCGTGATCGCCCGTCAGCAGCACGGGGGTCACCCCGAGTGCGCGGAGTGCCCGCAAGGCATGGGCGACGTCGGGACGGATGACATCGCCGAAACGGATGATCCGGGCTGGTGCCGCCGCCGACTGGGCCGCGCGCGACAGGGCGATGGCCCCGGGGCCGGCAGCACGCAGGCACCAGCGGGCGCCATCCACCGTCCCTTCAATTCCTTCCCCGGGGCTTTCCAGGATATCCCCGGCGGCCGGCAGCGGGATCCCGCGACGACTCGCTTCCCGGGTGACGGCCTGGGCGATCGGATGGCGGCTGTATCGCTCAAGACCGGCGGCGACCCGCAGGGTCGCGTCGTCCGCCTCCGTGACGGTCATCGCGCCGAGTGTCACCGTCCCCGTCTTGTCGAGACCGGCCTCGGTGACGTGGGCCAGTGCCAGGAGCTGCTCCGAGGAGCGCAGCAGGAGCCCGCGGCGGGCGGCGGCGCCGAGGCCGGCGGCGGCGGCGAGCGGCCGGGCCAGCGCGAGGGCACAGGGACAGGCGACGACCAGCACCGCCACGGTGCGGCTCAGGGCGACCTCGAGTCCACCCGCCATCCACCACCCGGCCAGCGTGCCCAGTGCAATCACCAGGGTGCCGATGGTGAACCATGGGGCGATTCGATCGGCCGCGTCGGGAGCGCCACCCCGATCCTGGGCAGCCAGCAGCTCCGCTGCCATGCGATGGACCACGGTATCCGCGCCGGTGGCCTCGACCGCGATGGTGATCGCCCCATCGACCAGCAATGTGCCGGCAACGACCCGGTCGCCGGGATGCACCAGGACCGGCGCCGATTCCCCGGTGACCAGCGCCATGCGCACCTGGCCGGTGCCCTCCACCACCCGGCCATCCGCCGCCAGCTCCTCGCCGGCGCCGGCATCGATCCGATCGCCGGGCTCTAACTGGTCCACGGCGACCGTTTCCAGGCGATCGTCACGCAGCCGCCGGGCGGTCCGGGGGACGGTACCCACGAGGGCGGCGGCGGCATCGGTCGCCTGTCGGCGACCGTGCGACTCGAGCACTCGGCCCACCAGCAGCAGGGCGACCAGCATCGACAGGGAGTCGAGGTAGCTGTCGGCCTGCCGCAGCGTCTGCGCCAGGCCGTGCACATACAGGATGGCGACACCAAGGGCCACCGGCAGGTCCATGTGCAGGATCCCATGCCGCAGGCCGCGCCAGGCGCCGGTAAAAAACGGCGCCGCGCACCAGATGGTCACCGGGGTGGCGAGGAGCAGGCTGGTCCAGCGGAACAGGGCGGCGTATCCCGGGTCGATGGCCCCATACCACCACCCGGCGTACAGTCCCTCGTACAGCCCCATGATGGCCAGCGCGGCGACCACCGCGACACCCATGCGGCGCATCAGGTCCCGATCGGGTGTGCGTCCCACATCGAGCGGCCGGGGACGATACCCCAGCGCCGCAATGCGCCGCGCGAGGGAGGGCAGGTCGACCACCGCGGGGTCCCAGCGGAGCGTGGTGCGTCCGGTCGCGTAGCTGACGGTGGCGCGTTCCACGCCCGGCGTGCGCTCCAGCACGTGCTCGGTCACCCAGACGCAGGAGGCGCACCGCAGCCCGTCGATGACCAGGCGGGCTTCCGACGGCCCCCCCTCAGTGACATGGACCGGCACGGCGGACCAGTCGTCGGTGGTGCGCAGGGACGGGCGGGGCGCGGGTGCCTCGCGCGTGGCATAGTACCGTTCGAGGCCGGCGCCGCGAATGATCGCCGCCGCCATTTCGCAGCCACCGCAGCAGAAGTCGTCGACCGCCCCTTCCACCGCTGTCCCGCAGTGGGGGCAACAGGCGACCCGCGGATCGGCGGCGGGAGCCGGGCTACCGGGGTTCGGTATTGTAGGAGCTGACAATAGTATCCGCTCCGTGAACGGCAATGTAGGCAAAGAGGACATTGACGATCACGACGACCGTCAGCCCGATGAGGATGATCCGCGGCCAGGTGCGGTCGCGCGATTCAGTCGGTGCCGGTGCCAATGTGTCCCTCGGTTTTGAAGGTGGCGTCCAGCGTCATGGCCCGCGTCGGTGACTGGACGCGGACCTGGATGGGGATGGTGCGCGGCAGGTCGGCGCTGGCCTTCATTCGGATGATCAGCGGCACCGTGGCGCTCTGGGTGGAGCTGAGCCACACCTCCTGCACCGTGACATCCTCAGCCGGGACACCGGTGACCTGCACCTGGAACCGAATCGCCGTGGTTGACGCGTCCTTGTTGGTGACGCGGACCAGGTACGTATTCCGGACAAAGCCATCGCCATCGATGATGAAGAGCGAGCCCGGCGCGCGCTGCACTGCGGCGTCGAAGGGGACCCGGACCCGCAGGAAGAGGATCGCAGCGACGGCGATGCTGGTCAGCAGCGCGGCGTAGAGCACCGTCCGGGGACGCAGCCGGCGGGCCTGCTTCCCCTGGGATTCGGCCAGCGAACCCCACGACACCAGGGTGGCGTGCCCCAGGTGTCCCATGACAATGTCGCAGGCATCCACGCAGCGGGCGCAGGCGATGCACTCGAGCTGGAAGCCCTCGCGGATATCAATGCCCTGGGGGCAGACCACGACGCACTTGTTGCACTCGATGCAGCGGCCAGCAGTCTTGGCATCGGCGCCTCCACGCGGTTCACCCCGACCGGCCTCATACTGGACCATGAGCGTGTCGGCATCGGTCAGCGCGCCCTGCAGCCGGGCATAGGGACAGAGATAGTTACAGAACTGCTCCCGGAACCAGGCCAGGTCCAGGAACCAGATCGCGGTGAAGATCCCGACAATCGTATAGGTCAGGGTACCGGCCTGCCCGGTCCACAACATGCCGGGCGCCAGCGAAATAGCTCGCAAACCCCATCGCGATCACGAACGCGATCGTGAGGTAAGACGTCCACTTGGCTGCCTTGCGCCAGGCGCGGGTCGATGCTCCAGCCCGCCCTGTCCCGCTTGCGGCGTCGCACCCAGTCGCCCTCGATCCACTCCTCCAGCGGCCGGATCCAGGTCGTCCAGGAAGACGGTCTGGGGGCAGGCGAAACCGCACCACAGCCGGCCGAAGAGCGAGGTGAAGAAGAACAGCGAGAAGGCGAGGAAGAGGAGCAGCAACAGCAGAATGATCGTGTCCGCGGCGGTGAAGATGCTGCCGAAGGCGAAGAGCCGCCGGGCCGGCAGGTCGAGCAGCAGCGCCGGGTTGCCCCGATCACCAGACCACGGGGTGGCGAACAGGATCAGGTGCAGGAGCGCGAAGGTGGCCTTTCGCGCAGCCGCTGCCACGGTCCGGTCACCTTCTGCTCGTAGATCCACTTGCGCTGATTGGCGAACGTTCCTCGGTCTGCCGTTCATCCGGGCCGGGATTCCCTAGGAGCTGACCGGCGCTGTCGTGCTCCGACGAGTGCTCGGTCTCAGGATGCTCCTCCGCACCGGTGGCGGCCCGATTGCGGCTGACCACGTAGCTCGCCACCTCGGCCGACCTTTTCCGGTCCGAGGATCGGCCCCCAGGTCAGCATCCCCTTCGCCGGGACCCCCACCGTGATCGTGTGCACGGATCTCCTCCGGCGTCCCGCCGTGAATCCAGACGGTATCGAGCAGATTCGGCCCGATCCCGCCCTTCATGTCCGCGCCGTGGCAGGCCGACGCAGTTGGCCTTGTAGATCGCCTCGCCCGCCGGCGACGCTGGCCGGCGATGATGCTCCAGCTTCCGGTCGGCGCGGCCGCGTCCGAGCTCGGGCCAGCGCTGTCTGGCATCCGCCATCTCCGCGGCGAGGGCCCGACCTGCGACCGGTGGGCGACGAAGTGGTAGTGCACCGCGTAGACGACCGCCCAGATGATGCAGGCCGTAGAACAGGCCCGAGCCACCAGTTCGGGCAGGGCGTTGTCGTACTCCTCGATGCCGTCCGACTCGGCGGCATGGCCGAGGATCTGGTCCTTGGTCGGGGCTGCTCACGATTCGCTCTCCGTCATTGAAGGGCATGCGGCTGTCCTGATCCATCGGGCGGCATTGCGCGCGATCAGGCCCACCAGGTCCAGTACAGGAAGGTCAGGAAGAAGACCACCGTCGTGACCCCCATGACCCAACCCAGTTCCGCGCGCTCCGACGCCTCCTGGAGAGGTTATGGGGTTCACCGGGCACCTGCCCGGCCGCCGCGCTGCGGCGCGAGGTGGCCGCGCGGCCGTCCACGCCGAGCCGCTGCAGGTAGGCGATCAGCGCCATGATCTCGCGGTCGGGCATCGGTGCTGATCCCGGCCGCCTGAAGCCGCCACGATGTCCGCGGCCTGCGCCTGGATGTCGGTCCGGCGCCCGGCGATCTGCGACGTCGCTGTAAGGCACCCCCACCTTCCGCAGCGCCCGCAACGAGGCCTGGATATCCGCCGCGTCGTAGCGCTGGCGATGCAGCCAGGTGTAGGGCGGCATCATGCTGCCCGGCGAGGTGCTGCGGGGATCGCGCATGTGCTCATAGTGCCACGCGTCGGGGTACTTGCCGCCCACCCGCTGCAGGTCGGGGCCCGATCCGCCGTGAGCCCAGCAGGAAGGGATGGTCGTAGGCATACTCACCGGCGCGGGTCCACTCGCCATAGCGCAGCATTTCGGCGCGCATCGGCCGGACCATCTGGCGAGTGGCAGGTGTAGCACCCCTCGCGGATGTAGATGTCGCGGCCGCCGACCTCGAGCGCCGTATAGGGGGTCACCCCCGGCAGCGGCGCTCGGGGGCCGCCACCGTGGTCCGTGAACATCGGGATGATCTCCACCAGCTCCGCCGATCAGGATGCCACGGTCGTCACAGCATGGCGAACAGCCGCTCCTTGCCCTTCCAGGGTCCGGTGCAGCCGCTGCCTGTATCCTGCTCGGTCTCGCGCATCGCGTCGCTCCTCAGCTCGCCGTGGCGACGGCCGGCGCCACGCGGACGGTGCCCGGTCCGCGCACCGTCCGGAGGAAGTTCCAGGCCATCATGATGGCGCCGACCAGGTACATGCCGCCCGCCCAGCAGGCGCAGCCAGTAGAAGGGCTGAAGCTGATGCACGATGTCGACGAAGTTGGGATACTTGAGCTGGCCCGGCGTCGTCGAGCGCCCGCCACTCCAGGCCCTCGGTCGAGCCCCGCCGCCCACATGCTACACGGTGTAGAGCACGATCCCGATGGTCGCCAGCCAGAAGTGGGTCGGGGCCCAGCGCGGGGTAGGCCAGCGCGCCCGCTGCCACAGGCGCGGGCACCAGCCAGTAGAGGATGCCGAACGAGATCATGCCCGTCCCAGCCGAGCGCGCCGGAGTGCACGTGGCCGATGGTCCAGTTGGTGAAGTGGGACAGGCTGTTCACCGCCCGGATCGACATCATCGGCCCCTCGAAGGTGCTCATGCCGTAGAAGCTCACCGCGACCACGAGGAACTTGAGGATCGGGTCGGTCCGGACCCGGTCCCAGGCCCCGCGCAGGGTCAGCAGGCCGTTGAGCATGCCACCCCACGACGGCGCCAGCAGCATGATGCTGAAGACCATGCCCAGGGTCTGGGCCCATTCCGGCAGGGCGGAGTAGAGCAGGTGGTGCGGGCCGGCCCAGATATAGAGGAAGACCAGTGCCCAGAAGTGGATGATGGACAGCCGGTAGCTGTAGATCGGCCGCCCGGCGATCTTGGGCAGGAAGTAGTACATCAGGCCGAGGAACGGGGTCGTCAGGAAGAAGCCGACCGCGTTGTGCCCGTACCACCATTGCACCAGGCGCGTCGGTGAGCCCGGCGTAGATCGGATAGGAGCGGGTCAGCGTGGCGGGGATCGCCAGGCTGTTCACGATGTGCAGCACCGCGATCGTGATGCACGAACGACATGTAGAACCAGATCGCCACGTAGAGGTGCTGCACCTTCCGGATGGCGATGGTGCCGAAGAAGTTCACCGCGAAGAGCACCCAGACCACCGTGATCAGCAGGTCGATCGGCCAGATCAGCTCGGCGTATTCCTTGGACTGGGTCATGCCCAGGGGCAGGGTGATCGCGGCGCAGACGATGATCAGCTGCCAGCCCCAGAAGTGGAGCCGGGACAGCGTGTCGTTGAACATCCGGGTCTTGAGCAGCCGCTGCATCGAGTAGTAGATGCCCGCGAAGCAGATGTTGCCGCCGAACGCGAAGATCACCGCATTGGTGTGCAGCGGCCGCAGCCGGCCGAAGGTGGTGTACGGCAAGCCGAGGTTCGCCGGCCACCAGGCCAGCTCGAGCGCGATCCAGACGCCGACGCAGCATGCCGACGACCGCCCAGAGCAACGGTCGCGATCAGGAACAGCTTCACCACCGCGTCGTCGTAGGGGTGCTCGCTGCTCTGCGTCACGCCGGTATATTCCACGCCTCGTCTCCCTCCTGAATGGGTCTCCATGCTGGCTCTCATCGGTGCCGCGTTTCTTGCCGGACTGCTCGGGAGCATTCACTGCGTCGGGATGTGCGGCGCCTTCGCCACCTCCTGCGCCCGCACCCCTGGAGGACTTCCCGCCTGGCACCTCGGCCGCATCACCACCTATGCCCTGCTGGGTGCCGTCGCGGGGGCGCTCGGCCAGGCACTACCCGGACCATCCTGGCTGCCGGCTGCCTTCGCCTCTGCCCTGCTGCTCTGGTTCGCCCTGGCCCTCGCCGGTCTGGTCCCTGAGCCGAGGCTGGTGCCTCCGGGGCTAGTGTCGGTCGGTCAGCGGGCGGCGGGAGGTCAATCGCTCTCCGCGCAACTTGCCTTCGGCGTCGTCAATGGCCTGCTGCCCTGCGGCCTCGTGTATTCGGCGCTCGCCATTCCCGTCGCGACCGGCAGTTGGTGGCAGGGAGCACTCACCATGGCCGCCTTCGGTCTCGGCACAGTCCCCGCGCTGAGCGTCGCGGCCTTCGGCCTCCGTCGCTTTCTGATGGCCAGCCTCTGGCGCCGGCGGACCCTGGCGTTCGTCATCCTCCTCATTGGCCTCTGGACCATCTGGACCCGGGCATCCAGTCTCGGCCGACCGATGCACCATCACGCCAGCAGTTCGGAGGCGCAGTCCCTCCAGCGCACTAAGGCTACCCGCGACCTTGTGAACCAAACTGGCGTCTCACATGAAGACATCTTCACGGTTTATGGCTGACGGAAAAGCAGGCAGGCGGCCTCCCGCATGTGCGAGAAGTCGCCTGAGTTGAAACGAGCCGATAGATAGAATGTGCGAACGCCGGGAGTCGAACCCGGACGGGGGTTAACCCACAGGATCCTAAGTCCTGCGCGTCTGCCAGTTCCGCCACGCTCGCGTGGATTCCAATATAGCCACCGGACACCGAGCCACCTGAGGCCCGAACCCCGGCGTCGGGCATGTATCTCCGTCACCGTCTGGTGGTTTACACCGCCCGGTTCCGGTGCCATACTGGGGGCAACAGGGTTCCCTGAACCCTCTGCTCCAGGTGTTCTGTATGGACCCAGCCATGCACTGGCATCGCCGCACTTCGCTACACCATCGGAGCTCGATGGTGAGCAGGTGCGTGCTGCTGGCTGGACGGTGCACATGACGGAGCCGTTTCTCAACAAGGCCCCGAGCCACTGGCAGCTGCTCGACGGGATTCCCCACCCGGTGTGGCTGCTCGACGCCGCCGGCCACGCCGAGTATCTCAACAGCACCGGCCGCGAGAGCCTCGCCGGTGCGGCGACCCTCCCCGCGAACCTCGTCTGGTCCCGAGTCGTCCATCCCGAGGACGTCTGGCAGCTGCAGCACGAGTGGTCCCCCCGCGGTGCATCCCGACCTGCGTTTGATCGCACGATCCGGCTCCGTCAGGCCAGCGGCGAGTACCGCGTCTGTCAGCTCCATGCCGTCATGATGGACGATATGTGGATGCTGACCTGTACCGCCAAGCCGGTGGCGCACCTGGTCCACCTCGCCCCGGCCGCGGCCGAGCGCGGGCAGGTTCCGATCAGCCAGCCGGGCGGCGAGGTCGAAAACGGAGTGCCGCCGGACATCAGTCCAACGTCGCACGACGCGGCCGAGTTGCGTCGGAGCGAAGCCCGCTACCGCGCACTGATCGAAGCCATTTCCGAAATGGTCTGGCGGGCCGATACCGAGGGCCGAGCCATCCCCATTTCGGGCGGCGAAAAGCTGCTGGGGGAGAACCGGACGCCCACATTCGAGGAATGGCTTGAGCGGATTCATCCCGACGACCGCGAACAGGCGATCCGCACCTGGGAAGTGGGCCGCGCCGCAGGGCAGGTGGTGACGACCCGGTACCGGGTTCAGCGCGCCGATGGATCCTGGCGCCACGTCGTCAACCGCGCGGTCCCGGTGCGCAATGCCGCGGGCGCAGTGGAGGAATGGGTCGGCGCGCTGGTGGACGTTACTGCGGAGTGTGAGGCTGGCCTGGCACTGGAACGCATGGTGGACGAACTCGAGACCGCCCGGCAGCGGCCGAACCAGGACCACGCGTTGCTCCAGTCATTGATTCACAATGCCCCGGTCGGTATCGCCTTTGTCGATACCGAATTCCGGGTCCTCAGCGCCAATCCCGCGATTGCGTCGATCCTGGGTGTGAGCGACCGGCGCCGGGCCATCGGGGAGCGCCTGCCGGACCTCCTTCCCGAGAGCTGGGCCCGGGTGGGTGGCATCATGCAGGAGGTCCGCGACACCGGCATCCCGCGATTCAATGTGGCGGTGAGCGTGGAAAGCCCGGCCGGCTCCGGCCATATCCAGCATCGGCTCTGCAGTTTCTACCCCGTGCAGAGCCATGCCCAGGTCATCGGGCTCGGCATCGTGCTTCTGGATGTCACCCGGCAGAAGGAGACGGAACGGGTGCTGGAAGAGGAGCGCCGGTTCCTCGAACTGGTGCTTGAAAGTGTGGATGATGGCATTCTGGTCTGCAACGCTCAAGGCCAGCTGATCAAGGTGAACAAGTCGTCGCTGCGCTTCCTCGGCGTCGAAACGCCACCGTTGCTGCAGGTGGGTGAATGGCTGGATCACTCCTGCATCCTTCGTCTTGACGGGACGCCCATGCCGCTGGAGGAACTGCCCCTGTACCGGGCGCTCCACGGGGAGACGGTGACGGGCGAGGAGCTGCTGATTCAGCCCGAGGACGGGCCCCAGCGGCTCATCCTGGTGCGCGGCCGACCCATTGCCGGCCAGGACAGTCAGCCGCTCGGCGCGGTGATCGTGACCCAGGATATCACCGAGAAACGCGAGCTCGAAAGTCGGATGCACCAGATTCAGAAAATGGACGCGATCGGACAGCTCGCCGGCGGTGTCGCGCACGACTTCAACAATCTGCTCACCGTGGTCACCGGAGCCAGCGAGATGCTGCTGGCCCGGCTCTCCCATGACCCGGACGCCTCTCACCTGGTCCGGGAGATTGCCCTCGCCGGTGAGCGCGCCACCACGCTCACCAGTCAGCTGCTCGCCTTTGGTCGGCGCTCGGTGATCGCCCCCCGGGTGCTGGCCGTGAATGACCTGGTACGTGATACCGAGCGGATGCTCCGGCGGCTGGTCGGGGAGGATATCGAGGTGGTCACCGAACTGGCGCTTGAGCTTCCCAACGTCCTTGTGGATGCCAGCCAGTTGACCCAGATCCTGCTGAACCTCGCAGTCAACGCCCGGGACGCAATGCCGAACGGCGGGCGGCTCGCCATCCGTACAACGTTGTGTGAGGTCGACACTGGCCACGCCGCAACGCATCCGGATGTCGCACCGGGGAGCCACGTCGTCATATCCGTCTCCGACAACGGGATGGGGATGACACCGGAAACCCAGCGACGGATTTTCGAACCGTTCTTTACCACGAAGGCGGCCGGGAAGGGCACCGGCCTCGGGCTGGCCATGGTCTATGGGATCGTGCAGCAGGCGGGCGGCCATGTGGGTGTCACGACCGAGCTCGGTGGAGGGACAACCTTCGAGATCTTTCTCCCCGAAACCCGGGAGGAGGTACGGGCCATCGCGTCGATCCCGGTTGAACCAAATCAGGGTGGCAGTGAGACGATCCTGCTGGTGGAGGATGAGCCCGCCGTGCGGCTGCTGGCGCGCCAGGCGCTGGCCGCCCGGGGATACAACGTCATCATGGCGGCAGATGGCCAGGAAGCGCTCATGCTCGCCGAGTTGCTCCATCAGCAGCTCGACTTGCTGATCACCGACGTCATCATGCCGGGCATTGGCGGACTGCTGCTGTCCCAGCGCCTGCGGGCGCGCCAGCCTTCCCTTCGGGTGCTCTATATGTCCGGGTATGCCAACGATGCCATGGACCGGAACGGACTGCTGGCCGATGGCGTCGAGCTGCTGCCGAAACCGTTCACGCCAACCGAACTCGCGCGGCGCGTCCGCCAGTTCCTGGACCGCCCGACCAGCTGACGATCCCGCCCCGGCCATTCCCTCCAGCCGGTCGCTGCCCTAGAATTGCGATCCGTTCTTCCCCCCCCTCGGACCTGCCCATGACCCGCTCGTTGTTGCTGCGCCTCGTGACGCCGGCGCTGGTGATGGTCGCGCCTGCCGCCGCGCAGCTGCCGTATCAGAATCCTCCGGCCCCGATCGCCCAGATCCTGGACGCGCCGGGCACCCCACTGGTGAGCGTCAGTCCCGATCGATCGCTGCTGGCGCTGATTGCCCGCGAGCGGTTGCCGCCCATCAGTGAAGTAGCGGCGCCGGAGCTGCGTCTGGCGGGGCTCCGTGTCAACCCGCGCACCAACGGCCCCTCCCGGAGCACCTGGTACCGGGGTATCCGGCTGCAGCCGCTCACGGGTGGGCCCGCCCAGCCAGTGGCGCTCCCGCCGACGACCCGTCACAGCTATCCGTTGTGGGCCCCGACGAGCGCCCGCCTCGCCTTTATGGTCCCGTCAGACTCGGGACTGACCCTCTGGGTCGCGGAAGCGGCGACCGGCCGTGCCCGTCAGCTGATGACCCGTCGGCTCAATGCCGCCCTCGGCGCGCCCTGCGCCTGGCTTGGCCCCGAGGGCAAGGAATTGCTGTGCCGCGTGATCCCGCTGGGACGCGCGGCTCCACCAGCTGCCTCGGCCCCCAGTGGGCCGGCCATCCAGGAGGCGTCGGGTCAGGCGGCACGCCGAACCGGACGTATCAGGATCTGCTCTCCAGTCCGGCGGATGAGGCGCTGTTTGACTATTACGCCACCAGCGAGCTGGTCCGCGTCGCGCTCGACGGTCGAGTAACACCCGTGGCACCCCCCGGGATCTATGCGACCGCGCTGCCCTCCCCGGATGGCCGGCAGATCCTGGTCCTCAAGGTGCACCGTCCCTACTCCTACGTCGTCCCGCTCTCCCGATTTCCGGGGCAGCTCTCCATCCTGACGGTGCAGGGACGGCTCGTGCGTGAACTGGCGGATCTGCCGCTCCGGGATGCCGTACCGGTGGACTTTGATGCGGTGCCGACCGGGCCGCGGTCCGTAAGCTGGCGGGAGGGCGTGCCGGCGGTGCTCACCTGGGCGGAAGCCAGAGATAACGGCAACCCCAGGAACGACGCGATGGTGCGCGACCGGGTCTTCGAGCTCGGTGAGCCGTTCACCGGTGCACCGGAAGTCCTCGCCGACCTCGAATTCCGCTATGCCGGGATCGAGTGGACCGCCGATGGCCGTGGCCTCCTGCAGGAACGGTGGTTCAAGACGCGGCGAAGCCGGACCTGGGTGCTGACCAGTGATCAGCCACGGCTCCTGTTTGATCGCTCCACCGAGGATCGCTACAACGATCCCGGCGATTTCCTGACCCGGCCAACGGCCTTCGGCCCGGTGGTGCAGCTCTCGCCGGACGGCAGTGCTGCCTGGCTGACGGGAGCGGGCGCCTCCCCCGAAGGAGATCGACCCTTTCTCGACCAGGTGACGCTCGCCTCAGGCGCGATCACCCGGCGCTGGCGGTCGGAGGCACCGTACTACGAGGACGTGATCACCCTGCTCGATGGCACCGGCACCCGGATCCTGACTCGGCGCGAATCGGTGGAGCAGCCGCCGAACTATGTCGTGCGCGATCTGGCCAACGGGAGCGCGGCGGCGGTAACCGCGTTCACCGATCCGGCACCACAATTCGCCGGCATCAAGCCCCAACTGCTGCGCTACACCCGGGCCGATGGTGTCGCGCTCACCGCGAAGCTCTACCTGCCTCCGGGCTATCTCCCTGGCAGCGCCCCGCTGCCGTTCTTCTTCTGGGCCTACCCGGAGGAGTTCAAGTCACGGGAGGCGGCGAGCCAGGTCACCGGATCCCCCTACCGGTTCGAGCGCCCCTCCGGCGCCGACCCGCTGTTCCTGTTGACGCAGGGCTATGGCATCCTCGATGGTCCCACGATGCCGATCGTGGGTGAAGGCGACCAGGAGCCCAACGACACCTATATCGAACAACTGGTCGCCAGCGCCCAGGCCGCCGTCGACAAGGTGGTGGCGATGGGCGTGGCGGATCCCTCCCGTATCGCGGTCGGCGGGCATTCCTACGGCGCGTTCATGACCGCCAATCTCCTGGCGCATTCCCGGCTGTTCCGCGCCGGCATCGCGCGGAGCGGGGCCTACAACCGGACCCTGACCCCGTTCGGTTTTCAGGCGGAGGAGCGGACCTACTGGCAGGCCCGCGAGGTGTACGATCGCATGTCACCGTTCACCTATGCCGACAGCATCACGGCGCCGCTGCTCCTCATCCACGGTGAGGCAGACAACAACACCGGCACCTTTCCTATTCAGTCGGAGCGGATGTTCGCTGCCGTGAAGGGTGCCGGCGGGACGGTGCGGCTGGTCATGCTTCCGGGTGAGTCTCATGGGTACCGCGCCCGGGAATCGGTGGGGCACACGCTGTACGAGATGACCGCCTGGCTCGATCGGTACCTGAAGCCGGCCGCGACGCCATAGGTGTACGCGGGTACGTGGGTACGTGGGTCCGTAGACGATGTCGGTGGGATCATGACGGGGATGCTATCTTCCGCCCCGACTGGTATCCCACGTACCCACGTACCCACGTACCCACGATGTCCGAGAACATTCCCCTCGACTCCGATTTCCTCGCCCGCCTCCGCGCCGCCACCGAACTCCTGGAGGCCGTCGCGGCGGATCGCGGCGTGCTGGCCGGACTGAGCCCTGAGGACCGGCGCCGATTCCTCGATGCCACGGCCGTCGTCTATCACCCCGACATGAACGCCCGCCGGCAACTGGTCCGGGCGACCGCCCGGCGGCGAAAGGCCGAGAAGGTCAATCGGGAGGAACGGGTGCTGCAGGATACCGGGATCCGGCGTCTTCGCCGGCTGCCCGTGTTCACCACGCCCAACGTCTATCCTCCCGATGGGCACCAGCAGGAGACGGTTGAGGATCCCGATTTCCGGGAAGCGATCGAGCCGACCCACTGCTATATCTGCAAGGAAGACTTCACCCTGGTCCACCACTTCTACGACCAGCTCTGTCCCGCCTGCGCCGAGGTCAACTTCGCCAAACGCACTGAGCTGGCGGACCTGCGGGGACGGGTGGCGCTGCTGACCGGAGGACGGGTCAAGATCGGCTACCAGGCGGGGCTCAAGCTGCTGCGGGCCGGCGCCTCGCTGATCGTCACCACCCGCTTCCCCCGCGATTCCGCCGAGCGCTATGCCGGGGAGCCCGACTTCGCGGAATGGGGCGACCGACTCGAGATCTACGGGCTCGACCTCCGTCACACCCCTAGTGTCGAGGCCTTCTGCAGCGAACTGCTGCGCACCCGGGACCGGCTCGACTTCATCATCAACAACGCCTGCCAGACGGTCCGCCGCCCGCCCGATTTCTATGCCCACATGATGGCGCGGGAAACGGGACCGCTCGCCCACCTGCCGGAGCACGAGCAGCGGCTGCTGGGCCGCTACGAAGGGTTGCGCGGATATCATATCCTGCCCGAAGGGGGAAACCTGCCGGCCGCGCTCGACCAGCCACTGAGCACAGTTGCCGGCCTGACCCACTCGGCCGCCCTCTCCCAGGTCCCGTTGCTGGCGGAGGAGCAGGCCGCACAGCAGGGGCTCTTTCCCCAGGGACAGCTCGATCAGGACCTGCAGCAGGTCGACCTGCGCGGCCGTAACTCCTGGCGGCTCCTGATGGCGGAGGTCTCGTCCGTGGAATTGCTGGAGGTGCAGCTGGTGAATGCGATTGCACCGTTCATCATCAATGCCCGGCTCAAGCCGCTGATGCTGCGGACGCCCGAACGGGACAAGCACATCGTCAATGTCTCCGCGGTCGAGGGGCAGTTCTATCGCAACGCCAAGACCACGCGCCATCCCCATACCAACATGGCCAAGGCGGCGCTGAACATGATGACCCGCACCTCGGCCACAGACTATCATGGCGACGGCATTCACATGAACAGCGTGGACACCGGGTGGGTGACCGATGAGGATCCCGCCGAGATCGCCGCCCGCAAAATCGTGGAACACCGATTCCATCCGCCACTGGATATCGTGGATGGCGCCGCCAGGATCGTTGATCCGATTATCACCGGCTTCAACACCGGCCAGCATATATGGGGGAAGTTCCTGAAGGACTACCGGGAGACGGACTGGTAGGCAGTCAGGCGGACGGGCGGTCAACACACCGAAGGCCAGCACCCGCGAGGGATGCTGGCCTTCGACAAGTTGACCGCCCGACCGCCCGACCTACTGCAGTCTTATCCGCAGGATCCGGGTGTTGCTGGCGCGCACGTTGTAGATCTTCAGCGTCACGATGGCATTCCGACCTGCGCCATCGAGCGCCGCGCGCAGCTCCGCTTCGGTGCGCACCGGCTTCCCTTCGACGGCCTGGATGATATCGGGACCACCTTCATCGGGCGATCCGATATTGCCGTACGCCGGGCCGTTCGGGTCAACCTCGGTCACCAATACACCACGTACGTCGCGCTCGAGCTCGAACTCCTGCGCCATGGCGGTCGTCAGCGTCTGCACCTTGACGCCGATCTGGTCGAAGTTGACTGAGCCGCCGGATTCTGGCTGGCTGTTGCTGTCAGTGCCCGCACTCTCGGACTGGGCCGTGCCGTCAGTCTGCTCGATCAGGCGTACCCCGTAGGTCTTGTGGACGCCGCCCTTGCGGGCGACCTCGACTTTGACCGTCTCGCCCGGCTTCTTGAAGCCGACCACCTGCTGGAGCTGGGCGACATAGTCCACGTCCTGCCCGTCGATCGTGACGATCACGTCCCCGACCTCGAGGCCGGCGCGCTCGGCCGGGGAGTTGGTGCCGGCGGGGAAGCCCATGACCACCACGCCACGGATGTCTTTCAGCCCGACGTAGGCCGCGTCGTTCTCCTTGGCGTCGGCCACCTCGATACCCAGCGCTGCGCGCTGCACCTTGCCGGTCGCGATCAGCTGGTTCATCACGATTTTCACCAGCTTGATCGGAATCGCGAAGCCGTACCCGGAGTAGTACCCTGTCTCGCTCGCGATTGCGGAATTGATGCCGATCACTTCACCCTTCACATTGACCAGCGGTCCGCCCGAATTGCCGGGGTTGATCGCGGCATCCGTCTGAATGAAGTCGCTGATGCTGCTGCGGGACTTCTGCAGGCCGTCGAGCCGCCGTCCCTTTCCGCTGATGATCCCGGAGGTCACCGTGAACGTGAACTCCTCGCCGAGCGGGTTGCCGATCGCCAGCACCCAGTCGCCGATCCGGGTCACGTCGCTGTTGCCCAGCGCCGCCGGCGTCAGCCGCGGTGCATCGATCTTGACAACCGCCACATCGGTGAGCGGATCGGTCCCGATCACCTTGGCTTCAAACTCCCGTCGATCGGTCAGCCGCACCGTCACCTTATCGGCGTTCGCGACCACATGGTTGTTGGTCAGGATGTAGCCGTCAGCCGACACGATGAACCCCGAGCCGGTCCCGCGCTCCACCTGGTTGCCACCCCGGGGCGCGTTCCGGAAAAAGGGCTCCATCCCTGGCGGGACCCGGCGCGCGGTAACCCGCTCGGTCCGCTGGGCCCGGATGAAGACCACGCTGGGGCGCACCTGTTCCGAGACCGCAGCGAAGGCATCGGAGAGGTCAGAAAGCATGCGCGCCTGTGGAATCGAGGGCGCCTTCACCTGCTCAATGCTGCTGATGGAGGCCGGCCGGACCGCCTCCTGCGCCGAACTTCGGGTGGGCAGGTCCAGCAGACCGGCAAACAGCAAACCGAGCGCAAAGGCCAGGGTGACCAGGCCTCCGAATTTGAGCCAATTCAAGGTACGAGCGGGCATGCGTTTCTCCCAAAAGGGGCTGGGTGCAATGTAATCCATACGTATGATGCGCCAGTGCCGGTTCATGTCGCAGTATCCCGGCGCGGCGGGACACCGGGAGAAGCACGCAGCCGCCAACCCGGTGCAGGCAGACTTCCCGCGGGGGCTGACGGCTGATCATGCTCGGCTGGGAGGCCCTAAAGGTCTATGGGCCAAATACTTAATCCAGCTTTAGTTCTTCTTGCTGTCGTCCACGATCTCGTAGTCTGCCTCGACCACGTCGTCAGTCGGCGCCGCGCCGCCATCGGTCGGCCCACTGCTGGCGGCCCCGGCGTCACCGCCCGCTGCCTGGGCGCTCTGGTAGAGCGAAGCGCCGGCGGCGGAGTAGGCGCTGTTCAGCTCCTCGAGCGCCTTCTGGATCAGCTCAGGGTCGCCGTTCTTCAGCGCTCCCTTGGCGCCTTCGACCCCGTTATCGAGCCGGGACTTGATGTCGCCGGACAGCTTGTCGACCCACTCCTTGCTGTCCTTTTCCACCTTGTAGACCAGCGCATCAAGCTGATTGCGCGCGTCGATCGATTCCCGGCGCTTGCGATCCTCGTCGGCGTTCGCTTCGGCCGCCTTGACCATCTTGTCGATATCGGTGTCCGACAGCCCGCTGGACGCCTCGATCCGGATCTTCTGCTCCTTGTTGGTCGCCTTGTCCTTGGCCGACACATGCAGGATGCCGTTGGCGTCGATATCAAAGCCGACTTCGACCTGCGGCATGCCCCGGGGCGCCGGTGGAATTCCGGTGAGCTGGAATTTACCGATCGTCCGGTTGTCGGCGGCCAGCTGCCGCTCGCCCTGGAGGACATGGATCTCAACCGTGGTCTGGTTGTCCTCCGCCGTGGAGAACGTCTCCGACTTCTTGGTCGGGATCGTGGTGTTCCGCGGAATCAGCACCGTGGTCACCCCGCCCAGCGTTTCGATGCCCAGCGACAGCGGGGTCACGTCGAGCAGCAGCACGTCCTTCACTTCCCCGCCCAGCACGCCACCCTGGATCGCGGCGCCAATGGCGACCACTTCATCCGGGTTGACCGAGCGGTTCGGCTCCTTGCCGAAGAAGGTCTTGACGATCTCCTGGATCTTCGGCATCCGGGTCGATCCACCGACCAGGATCACTTCGTCGATATCCTTCGGATCCAGTCCTGCATCCTTCAGCGCCTGCTGCATGGGCGGCAGGGTCCGCTGCATCAGGTCATCCACCAGCTGCTCGAACTTGGCCCGGGTCAGGGTCAGGTTCAGGTGCTTCGGCCCGGACTGGTCGGCCGTGATGAACGGCAGGTTGATGTCGGTCTGCTGGGTGCTGGACAGCTCCATCTTGGCCTTCTCGGCCGCTTCCTTGAGGCGCTGCAGCGCCATGGCATCCTTGGACAGGTCGATGCCCTGGTCCTTCTTGAACTCGGCCACGAGCCAGTCGATCAGGCGCTGGTCAAAGTCATCGCCGCCGAGGTGGGTGTCACCGTTGGTGCTCTTCACCTCGAACACGCCATCGGCCAGCTCGAGTACCGAGATGTCGTAGGTGCCGCCGCCGAGGTCGAACACGGCGACCTTCTCTTCCTTCTTCTTGTCGAGACCGTACGCCAGTGCCGCGGCGGTCGGCTCGTTAATGATCCGCAACACCTCGAGACCCGCGATCTTGCCGGCATCCTTGGTCGCCTGCCGCTGAGCATCGTTGAAGTAAGCCGGGACGGTGATGACCGCCTTGTCGACCTTGGTGCCCAGGTAGTCTTCCGCAGTCTGCTTCATCTTCTGCAGGATCATGGCCGAGATCTCGGGGGGCGTGTACTTCTTGCCACCGATCTCCACCGCGGCCAGCCCGTTGCCACCGGACGAAATCTGGTACGGTACCCGGCGACCCTCTTCCTTCACCTCGTCGATCCGACGGCCCATGAAACGCTTGATGGAGAAAATGGTCTGCTTCGGGTTAGTCACGGCCTGCCGCTTGGCCACCTGACCCACCAGCCGCTCCCCATCCTTGGTAAATGCCACCACCGACGGGGTGGTCCGACCGCCCTCGGCATTGGGGATTACCACCGGATCGCCACCCTCCATAACCGCGACCACCGAATTCGTGGTGCCGAGGTCGATACCAATGATCTTGGAAGCCATTGGGAGCCCTTTCATTAAGTACAGAACAGAAACCGCCGGACAAGCGCCCGGCGGAATGACATTGCCACGCTTGCCTCGGCATAAGGCAAGTGGCATACCGCCATTTTCGGCCGTTTTGGCAGGCGACTGGCCGGTCCTGCGGCCCTCGATCGGCACCGCTGTCAGTCCACGAGCGGGGATGGGCCGGCGGCGGCCGGAATGACGGGCTCGGCGGCTATGCGGCTCGGCGACCCGTGACCTGTGACTCGTGAGTCGTGACCCTCGATCCTCGACCCCACCCGACTAACTTTACCACTCCATGTTTCCCATCAGCGATCACAACCCCACTCTCCGCTGGCCCGTTGTCACCTTCGGCCTGATCGCCGCCAATCTCGCGGTCTGGATCCTGGTGCAGGGCATGGGGATGGAACCCGCCCTCAGTCGCTCTGTCTGTGAGTTCGGGCTGATTCCCGGCGATTTCAGCCAGTTGCTGCCGGATGGCTTCGTCATCGGCCTGGGAAGTGGGATGGGGTGCGTGATCACCCGCGGCCGCGACTGGTGGGCGCCCCTGACCTCAATGTTTTCCCACGGCGGCTGGATGCACGTGCTGGGGAACATGTGGTTCCTGCACATCTTCGGAAACAATGTCGAGGATGTCATGGGCCGGGGCCGCTTCCTGGCGTTCTACCTGCTGGCCGGCTTCGCGGCGGCGGCGGCGCAGGTGGCGGCTGACCCCGCTTCTGCAGTGCCGATGGTGGGAGCCTCTGGCGCGATCGGCGGGGTGATGGGGGCGTATGTCATGCTGTACCCTCGCGCCCGCATACGAACCTTCGTCTTCCTGTTCTTCCTCGAAGTCCCTGCCTTCGTGATGCTGGGCATCTGGTTCCTGCTCCAGATTGCGGGCAACCTGACCCCCTCGCCGGGTGGTGGCGTGGCGTTCGCCGCACACATCGGCGGCTTCCTGGCTGGTGTCGCCCTCACGCCGCTGTTCAAGAACCCTGACCTGGTTGCCGCCCACCGCTACGCGACCGGGTATCGATGAGAGAGACGTCGCTGCCCGCCTGGCTGGAACCACTGGCTGACACCACACTCGCCCAACTGATCGATCATACGCTGCTGGCCCCTGAGGCAGGGCCGGACGCAATTGTCCGGCTGTGCGATCAGGCGCTGCGTATGCGTCTGGGCACGGTGTGTGTGAACGGACAGTGGGTCAGCCTGGCTTCTGGTCGACTCGCGCGGGGCGGGGCACGGCGCGAGGGTGGGGTAGCCGGGATCGCGGATCTCCTCGCGGGGAACCCATCACCGGGCGCCGTCGCCCCGATCACTCCCGTGGCCGCCGTTGTGGGATTTCCCCTCGGCGCAAGCGGGCCGCGGGTGAAGGCGGCCGAGACGCTCATGGCGGTCGCCGACGGCGCCACCGAGATCGATGTCGTGCAGTCGATCGGCTGGGCGAAGGCAGGAGAGTGGAAGTCACTCGAGGGAGAACTGCGCGCGGTGGTCGATGCCGCACAGGGACATGCGGTCAAGGTCATCCTGGAGACAGCAGCCCTGACGGAGGAGGAGGTCGAGAGCTCCTGTGCCGCCGCCGTGGCGGCGGGCGCGGCGTTCGTGAAGACGTCGACCGGATTTCATCCCGCTGGAGGAGCGACGCTCCCTGCGGTGGCGCTCCTGCGCCGCTGCGTAGGCGACCGGGCCGGTGTGAAAGCGTCTGGGGGGATTCGGACGGCGCAGGATGCGGTGCGAATGCTGTTTGCCGGGGCCACCCGGATCGGCGCGTCAGGGGCGGGCGGCTGGGACCCCGTGCTCCTCGAGACGTCAGTCGGCGCGCTGCGCCGGGTGTAGCGGTACCGGGGCGCTACACCGCCGGCTCGATGACCACTTCGCGGCCGAGCACCTTCGCCAGCACATCTGCCTGCTCCATGGCGCCCCAGCATTCGAGGGAGACGTCCGCGCCCGCCAGCCGCGGGACCGCCTTGAGCGTCAGGCGGGTCGGGCACACTTCGACCGCGATCGACTCCACGATGGCGCTGTGCCCCCGATCCAGTCCCTCGGCCACCCGCAGGATCCCCGCGAGATTGCGCACGGTGGTACGATCCTCCAGCGTGAGCGCGGCGAACTCCTTGTCCTTCTTCCGCGGGCCCTTGCGGCGGTGATAGCGGCTGACCAGGGCGACGATGGCCCGGTCACGGGAGGAGAACGGCAGTCCTTCACCGTGCATGATGAGCTGGTAGCTGTGCTTATGGTGCTTCCGGTAGCTGACCAGCTGGCCGACATCATGCAGCAGCGCTGAGGCCTCCAGCAGCGCGCGATCCTCGGCGCTCAGCTCGAGCCGCTCCTGCAGCAGGTCAAAGAGGTTGAGCGCCAGCAGTCGGACGTGCTCCACGTGACGACGGTCCGACCGGCACCGTTCGGCGAATTCCCGGATCAGGCGGAGGGGTTCGACCGCGGCCGGCGCAATGGCCCCGGTCATCTCCAGTAGAATCCCTTCGCGCAGTCCGAAGGCGCTGACTTTCACTTCTCGCGCCTCGATCCGCTCCAGCACCTCTGCCGTAACGGCGAGGCCCGCCAGGATGATGTCGGCCCGCTGGGGGTTGAGCCCCGGCACCGCCGCACGCTTCTCCGGACTCATGGCGCTGAGCCAGGCCAGCAGGTGCTCCACTTCTGCCACCGAGACCGTGGATCCGTGCACCGGGTCGGTGGTGGGGCTTCCCCGCCGAGCAGCGGCGATCCGGGCGAGGTTGGTGAAGGACCCGCCCGATCCGATCAGGGTGCCGGACGGCCCAGTCGCGCAGCGGCAACCGCCGCCGGAATTGACGGCGGAGATAGCCGCGCAGGCGCTTGACCGCGGCCCGGGTGTCGCCATCGTCCAGATGCAGTTCGGTCAGTCGTACCGCGCCGAACGGGAGCGACTGGGTGTGCTCGATCATGCCGTCCACGGCGCTGATCAGCTCGAGGCTCCCGCCGCCGATATCGGCGACCACCGTCCGTCCCCCTTCCAGCGGGAAGTGGTGGGCGACGGAGCGGTATGAGAGGGCGGCTTCGGTGTCGGCGTCGATGATCCGCAGGTCGAGGCCGACCTCCTCCCTGATCCGCTGCGCGAACTCCTCACCGTTGGCCGCTTCCCGCACAGCGGCGGTGGCCACCGCGGTGATCCGGTGGACGTTCCGCCGCTCGGCCACCCCCTTCATGCGACGCAGCGCTGCGACCGCCCGGTCCATGGCGGCGGGGTCGAGCCGCCCGGTCTGGGCCACTCCGGTCGCGAGCCGCGGCTGTTCCTTGACCTCATCGATCACCGTGATGCCCGATGCCCGCCCCACCTCGGCGACGACCAGCCGGATGGAATTGGAGCCGACGTCGATGGCGGCGACGCGCTCGCGGGGTTCAGGCATCGGGATGACGCTCATGTCAGACTCGGGCTCCGGACGGCGCCGGAGGCGCGCGGTTCCCCACGGTCCTCGGCGTGGTGCTTGATCGACTTGCCTTCCACCAGGAAGACTACATCCTCGGCGATGTTGGTCGCCAGATCCGCGACCCGCTCGAGGTTCCGGCTGACCAGGAAGAGTTCCATCCCGGCACCGATCATGTGCGGGTCTTCCATCATGTGGGTCAGCAGGATCCGGAAGACGGACCGGTGCAGGGTGTCCACTTTGTCATCCCGCAGGCAAATCTCCCGTGCGGCGGCGGCATCGCCCCGGATGAACGCTTCGAGTGCATCCGAGAGCATCTCGCGCGCCAGCCGGGCCATCTCGATGATTTCCGGCTCCGGGGTGATCGGGCGTGCCTGGGCCAGCCGCTCGGCGGACTGGGCGATGTTCACCGCGTGATCCCCCACCCGCTCCAGGTCGTTCGCGATCTTGAGCGCACTGGTGAGCATCCGGAGATCGCGCGCCATCGGCTGCTGGAGGGCCAGCAGGTTGATACAGGTCTCCTCAACCTCCATCTCCATGGTGTCGATGGTGCGATCGTTGGAGATGACGGCCTGGGCCTTGTGCATGTCCCGGTCCAGCAGCGCCTCCACCGCGAGCCCAAGGGACGCCTCTGCCTCGCCCGACATGGTGAGCAGGCGCACCTTCACCTCGTTGAGTTCGTCGTGAAAATGCCGATGCATGTCGACGCTCATCCGAATCTCCCGGTAATGTACGCTTCGGTCCGCTCGTGGGCCGGCGAGGTGAACACCCGCTCGGTCTCATCAAACTCGACCAGGTTCCCGCGGTCCATGAACGCGGTGTAGTCGCTGACCCGTGCAGCCTGCTGCATGTTATGCGTCACAATCACGATCGTGTACTTCTCCTTCAATTGAAAGATCAGCTCCTCCACCTTCTGGGTCGCAATCGGATCCAGGGCCGAGCAGGGCTCATCCATCAGGAGCACTTCGGGGCGGTTGCCCAGCGCCCGGGCGATACAGAGCCGCTGCTGCTGCCCGCCGGACAGGCTGGTCCCGTCCTCGTTCAGCCGGTCCTTGACCTCGTCCCACAGCGCGGCCTGGCGGAGGCACTGCTCCACCAGATCGGGCAGGTCGCGCGCAGGAACGAGGCGGTTGAGCGCGGGGCCATACGCCACATTGTCGTAGATCGTCTTCGGGAACGGATTCGGCCGCTGGAACACCATGCCGACCCGCTGCCGCAGCGTCACCAGATCCACGCCCTTGCCGAGTACCGACGTGCCGTCGAGCAGCAGGTCGCCCTCATACACCGCGCCGGGGATGAGGTCGTGCATCCGGTTCATCGATCGCAGGAAGGTCGACTTTCCGCAGCCGGATGGACCGATGATCGCCGTCACCGCCTTGCGCTGGAATCCGACCGAGAGCCCGTGCAGGATGGGCTTCCCCGCCATGTACGAGAACTTGAAGTCCCGGGCTTCGATAGCGATGGCCGTACGTTCGCGCGGCTCGCGCGGGGCCCGGCGCGGGGTCAGCGTGGTACGGAAGAGCGGGGCGCCGGCAGGGGTCGGCGCGCCGGTGCGGCTCGGCTGGGGAGTGGTCATGAGGGTCATCCGAAGCGTCCCGTGATATAGGCTTCCGTCTGTTCCTGTTTCGGAGCTGTGAAAATCTGTCGCGTCGGCCCGGTCTCCACCATCGCACCCATGTAGAAGAACGAGGTGGTATCGCTCACCCGGGCCGCCTGCTGCATGTTGTGGGTGACGATCACGATGGTGAACTCCCGCTTGAGCTCGAACACCAGCTCCTCGATCCGCTGGGTTCCGCCCGGGTCGAGCGAGGCCGTCGGTTCGTCCAGCAGAATCACGTCGGGCCGAGGGGCGATCGTCCGGGCGATGCACAGCCGCTGCTGCTGGCCACCCGACAGGGCGATGGCGCTGGTATGCAGCCGGTCCTTGACCTCGTCCCACAGCGCCGCGAACCGGAGCGACTGCTCGACCAGGTCGGCCAGCTCTCCCTTGCTGCGCCGGCCGTTGACCCGCAGACCGGCCGCCACGTTGTCGTAAATGGACATCGTGGGGAAGGGGGTCGGCTTCTGGAAGACCATACCGATCCGCCGGCGGAGCTGCATCGGGCTCACCTTCGGACCGTAGACATCCTCGCCGTCAAGCAGCACCGCCCCGGTGATCCAGCCGCCCTCGGTCAGCTCATGCATCCGGTTGAGCGTGCGCAGAAAGGTCGACTTGCCGCAGCCGGACGGGCCGATGAGGGCACTGACCGTGTTGGACGGAAAGCTGAGCGACACGTTCTTGACGGCAGTAAACTTGCCGTACATCGCCGTCAGCTTGTCGGCCGACAGGCGGACCGGGGTGGCTCAGCCATTGGCGCCAAACTTCCGACGGGTCGCCAGCCGCGCTGCCACACTCAGGACGAACACCACGATGATCAGCACCAGCGCCGTGGCCCAGGCCAGCTGGTGCCACTCCTCGTAGGGACCGATGGCATAATTGAACACCGTGAGCGGGAGCGCGGCCATCGGTTCCGTCGACCTGCAGGTTCATGAACTGGCTGCCGAGCGCGGTGAACAGGAGCGGGGCGGTCTCCCCGGCCACCCGGGCCACCGAGAGCAGACTCCCGGTCACGATGCCAGGGAGGGCTGTCCGGAGCACGATGGTCAGGCTGGTGCGCCAGCGGGGATATCCCAGTGCCAGGGCAGCTTCCCGCAGCGAATTCGGCACCAGCTTGATCAGCTCTTCGGTCGTCCGCATGACCATCGGCACCATCAGCATGGCCAGGGCGCAGCTGCCGGCCAGGGCGGAGAACTGCTTGGTGCGCGCCACGATGAGCGCCCACGCAAACACGCCGACCACGATGGATGGGGTCCCGTTCATGACATCGGCCACGAAGCGGGTGATCTTCGCGAGCCGGGTACCCGAGTACTCCGCGCAGAAGATGCCCGCCCCGACCCCGAGGGGCAGCCCGATCAGGCTCGCCATGCCCACGATGATCAAGGTGCCGACGATCGCGTTAGCAACGCCGCCGCCGGTTTCGCCGGCCGGTACCGGCATCTTGGTGAAGAAGTCCAGCGAAATACTGCTCGCCCCCTTGGCAATCAGGGTCAGGAGGATCAGCAGCAGGGGAAGCACGGCCAGCAGCACCGCGAGGACCATGAGGCCGACCATCGCGTTGCTCTTCCAGCGGCGCAGCCGTGGCCGGTTCATCTGCCGGCGCCGCCCCGGCCCCGCGAGACCCGCCAGATGAGCAGTCGGGCCGAGGCATTGACCAGCACGGTCACCGCGAAGAGCACCAGGGCGACATAGGCGAGCGCTGCCAGGTGCAGGTCTCCCACCGCCTCGGTAAACTCGTTGGCGATCACCGCCGCCATGGTGTAGCCCGGCGCAAAGAGGGAGGCGGAAATTTCATTCCGGTTGCCGATCAGCATGGTGACTGCCATCGTCTCACCGAGGGCTCGTCCGAGGCCCAGAATGACCGCGCCGATGATCCCCGACCGCGCGTAGGGCACGATGGCGCTGATCACCGCCTCCCAGCGGGTGGCCCCGAGCGCGAGGGCCGCCTCACGCTGGTTGGCCGGAACCGCCAGCAGCACCTCCCGCGAGACGGACATGATGAACGGCATCACCATGATGGCCAGGATGATGCTGGCCGAGAGCATGGAGGGTCCGTAGATCGGTCCCTGGAAGAAGGGCAGAAAGCCGAGCGTATCCCGCAGGAACGGAAAGATGGTCTGCTTGAGGAAGGGGATCAGGACGAAGATGCCCCAGAGCCCGTAGACCACGCTCGGGATCGCGGCCAGCAACTCGATCACGAAGGCCACCGGCTGGCGGATCACCCGTGGGGCAAATTCGGTCAGATAGATGGCGACGCCGAGCGAGAGGGGCACCGCGATCAGCAGGGCCAGCAGCGACGAGACGCAGGGTGCCCAAAATGAGAGGAAAGGCGCCGAACTCCTCCGCCACCGGATCCCACACGCTGAGCCGGTGATGAAGCCGAACCCGTACTTGTCGATGGCGATCTTGCTGCCGCTGTAGAGCTCCAGAATCAGGAACCCCATCAGCACCGGAATTGCGAGCGCCGCCAGCGTCAGGACCAGCTTGAAGGAGCGGTCGCCTGCGCGGGAGCCCTCCAGTGCCTTGGGGACGCTTTCGGATTCCGGAAGGACGGAGGTTGCCATGGCGGGGAGTCTACCGGCGGCTCCCGAGCGGGAGGTCACAGCTTTGTAACGGATGTGTCACGGCGAGGGGCTTGGAGGGGATGCGTCACGAGCCGCAAGTCACAAGTCACGAGTCACGAGTTGATCCCATAGCTCGTGACCGTGACTCGTGACCGATGACTTCCCCACCCAGCTTACCGCGCCGCGATCGTCTTCCCAGCAGCCTTCAGGGTCTTGATTCGTGCGGCGATCAGGCTCCGCACGTCCGCCGGCAGCGGCGCGTAGGACAGGTCCTGGGCCATCGCCTGGGCCTCATCGGTGATCATCCAGGTCAGGAAGTCCCGGATCAGCAGCGCCTTCGCCGGATCGCTGTTGTCCTTCTTGACCAGCAGCCAGGTGAACGAGGTGATCGGGTAGACCTCCGCGCCGGCGGCGTTGGTGATCGACACCCGGAAATCGGTGTCGGCCTTGAGCTTTGCGCCGGCGGCCGCAGACGGCGGCGGATGCCAGCGACGGCTCGACGAACTTGCCGGCGCCGTTCTTGAGCAGGGCGTACGGGAGCTTGTTCGCCACGGCGTAGATCAGTTCGACGTAACCCACCGCGCCTTCGACCTGCTTGACCTGCTGGGTCACGCCCTCGTTGCCCTTGCCGCCGAGGCCGACCGGCCAGTTCACCGAGGTGGCGAACCCGACCTTGTCCTTCCACTCGCGCGAAACCTTGGTCAGATAGTCGGTGAAGACGTAGCTGGTGCCGGACCCGTCCGACCGGTGCACCACGATCAGGTCGATATTCGGCAGCGTGACGCCGGGATTCAGCGCCGCAATCCGCTTGTCGCTCCACTTGCTGATCCGGCCCATGAAGATGTCCACCAGCGTGGTGCCATCCAGCTTGAGCTGGGTCGCCCCGAGCGAGGGGAGATTGTAGGTCACCACCACGGCGCCAATGACCGTCGGGATATGCTCGACGTTGCCCTGGACCGCCTGGATCTGGGCTTCGTTCATCGGGCCGTCGCTGGCCCCGAAGTCCACCGTGCCCTCGGTGAACTGGCGGATGCCACCGCCGGAACCGATCGACTGGTAGTTGATCTGGATGCCGGTCTTCTTGTTATAGGCATCGAACCACTTGCTGTAGATCGGGTTGGGGAAGGTCGCGCCGGCGCCGGTCAGCTTCTGCTGGGCGATCGCGGGGGTAGCCAGCGTCGCGACCAGGAGGCTGAGGGCCCCAAGGCGATGTCCCCATGTATGTGCTGCCATGTGATGCACTCCTTCGTTGATGGTCACGCGGTTCAGAAATTCACCGTCAGTGCGGTGCGCACGCCGCTGATGCTCGAGACCCCATCCGCCTGGAAGCTCTGGTTCTCGTACGCGATCCGAATCTGGGCCTTGCTGGAGACGTACATCCCGAGGGTGGCGGTGATCAGCGTCGCCCCGTTCTTGTCGATGTCGGTGTTGGGATCGGCGTAGTCGAAACGGATCGACGGCTCGATCGCGTACAGCCAGCTGGTCGGGCTCTTCATCCGGATGTGGTACGCGGCCAGGGCCTGGAAGCCGGTCATCTTCGGCTTGTCGGTCGCGATCCGCTCACCCGACAGGTACTCCGCCAGGGCAAACAACCCCTCTTCGCCGGGCTTGTTCCACTGGGCGTCCACGCCCCAGGCCTTGTTGTGGAAGCTGCTGTCGGTGCCGAGGATCTGGTCGTGGGAGAAGAAGGAGCCGCCCACGCTCAGCTTGCGATACGCATCGACATTGACCCGGGCGCCGAACGACTTGGCGTTGTTGTTGTCGTTGACGCTTTCGCCCCGGCCGTTGTACACGCCGGCCACCACGCTCACCATCCGTCCCGCGGCGTCCAGCTTGTGCTCCACCCGGGCGCTCGCCCCGACGTCGTGGGACTCGAAGCCCTGGCTCGAGAAGATGTCGTTGCTCTGCGCACCTCGGAGACCCCGGCCGGCGCCCCGCTCGATGGAGGGCAGGTTGTTCGAGGAGGTCAACTCGTAGCGGCTGAACGGCCGCTTCTCCTGGCCGACCCGGACGGTGAAGGCGGTCTTGGCTTCGGGCTTGGTGACCCGGACATCAATGAAGGCATCCCGCAGCCGTACGCCGCCGGTCAGGGAGCAGCTCACCGCTGCGGTATCCGGCAACGGGCCATCGATCACAACCGGGCTGCAGGAACCGGAGGTCGAACGGCCACCCTCGAAGGAGGGCTGAATAAAGAAGGAGATGTACTCGTTGATCTGGCCCTTGGCTTCGATGCGTGCCCGGCGAATGAAGAAGTTGCTCTGTGGGCCGGTCTCGGAGGCGAAGTCCTTGTTACCGAAATAGTAGAACTGCCCCTGCAGGCGACCGGACATCTTCACACTCGGATACGTGGTCTGGGCGGCGGCCTGCGCCACGGAGCCCAGGAGGAGCGCGGTGGCTGCGGCCAGTCCGAACGCTCGCGTAGACGACATGATCTTTCCTCACCGAAGAGTTGGCCGGATCACGGCGGAAGTGCCATGTCCAACGGCCCCAACAAACGCCAAGACGCGTCACGAACAGTGTCACGTCGCGTAACGACGGTGTAACGTCGCTACTTTCGCTCCTTTTTCCCCGGAAAAACGGGCGAAATCGGTCCGTTTTCCGTTACATCGGCGCTAGCGTTCGCTCTCGCCCGACGATTCCGCCATGGGGTCCCGGAAGAGGGCATCCTCCGAATTCAGGACCTGACTCAGCAGCCCGCCATGCTCCGGCGCCGCCTGAGACGCCTGCGAGGGCCAGATGTATTCAAGAAATGTGGGTTCCCAGGGATGGTGGTTCATATCGCCTCAACAAAGTCGGGAGCCATGGCCTCGTGCAGCACCCGGCCCTCATAGGCCTCGGGGATCGACGCGCCAAAGCAGTGGAGAATCGTGGGGGAAATGTCGAGCAGACGGGCCGATCGGGCCGAGACGCCCGGCATGACCCGACGACCCAGCATCATGATCGGAATCGCATCATTAATCGGATGGGGATGGTCATGGTCCTGCGGCAGCACGCCGCCGCCACCGTGATCGGCGGTAAGGATGACAAGGGTGGATGGGTCCTCCACCAGCCGGGCCAGTGGCTCGAGCGCCCGGTCGAGGGTGGCAACCGCCCGCAGGTAGGAGGGACTCATCCATCCCCACGCATGTCCCGCCAGGTCAGCATCATTGAGATAGACGGTGAGCAGCTCACGGTTCTCGCCCGTGAGGGCCCGTTCGACCCCCCGTTCGACCATGGCGTGCGGTGCGGCAGCCGGTGAGACCAGATGCTGGGCACCGCCCAGCCGGAGCAGCATGCCGGTCAGCCATCTCCCCGCGCCGGCGATCGGTGCGGTCAACACCACCGTGTCTACCCCCACGCTCCCCAGCTCCCGCGGCAGCGGGCGCAGCCCACCGACTCGGCCCAGCGACCGCAGCCCGGGATCGGTGATCAGGTGCTGCTGTGGCGAGACGCCAGTCGCCAGTGAGGAGAGGGCGGCGATCGTGATGCTGGGCCGCACCGTCGTCGCCGACCCCGCGCGCCAGCCGTCCCGGAGCATCGCAGAGAGGACCGGCATCTGTGCCGGCGTCACGGCGTCGGGTCGAACACCATCGAGAACAACCAGGACAATCTTCCGGAAGAGTTCCGGCACACGCGCTCGCTCGTCTTGTGGTGAGCGAACAGTGCTCCGCCTCTGTCACCATTTCATGATGCCATCGTCCCGAACAGGACACGCAGATCAGGCAGCCGCGTGCACGCGGTCGCCGGATTGTGACCTGCCCGTGCCGGATCGGTGACGGCGTCGAGTGACCATTGTCGGCATGCGACTCGCGCTCTGTACCGACACGTTCCTCCCGGAAATCAACGGCGTGACCACCGTCCTGGCGCAGATGCGCGATGGGCTGCGTGCCCGTGGGCATCAGGTCCTGGTGCTCGCCCCACGCTATGACCACCCGCTGCGGGACGAATCGGGGATTTACCGCCTCGGCGCCGTGCCCGCCCCCGGCTATCCCCAGGTGCGGCTCTCCTGGCCCTGGGGACGCGGGCTGGGCCGGCGTCTCGACACCTTCCAGCCTGATGTGATCCACGCGGTCACCGAGGGGCCGCTCGGCCTCTTCGCCCGGGGCCATGCCCGGCGCCGAGGTGTGCCGCTGGTCTCCTCGTTCCACACCGATTTCCCGCGCTACGCCGCGCGCTATCTCGGACGGTGGGCCGTATCGCCGACCCGGGGCTACCTGCGCTGGTTCCATCAGGCCGCTCGCTTTACCCAGACGCCCAGCGAGATCACGCGGGATGAACTCCGGCTGATGGGACTGCCTCGCGCCACCGTCTGGGGGCGGGGTGTCGATACCGCCCTCTTCCGGCCCGATCGCCGCTCGGCCGAGCGCCGGGCCGCGCTTGGGGCCACCGACCGCACACTGGTCCTGCATGTCGGCCGCCTCGCGGCGGAGAAGGATGTGGAGACCCTGGTCGCTGCCTTCTCCCACGCGCGGCAGGCGCTTGGGCGAACAGGCGGTGTTCTGTATCGCCGGGGATGGTCCGCGAGCGGCCTGGGTACGGGCCGCGACACCCTGGGCCCGGCACCTCGGATTCCTCGATCGCGAGGTCTTGAGTGATCTCTACGCCGATGCGGACCTCTTTGTCTTCCCCTCACCCACCGAGACCTGTGGCCTGGTCGCGCTCGAAGCGCTCGCCTCCGGGCTGCCGGTGATCGGGGCCGATGCTGGAGGGACCCGGGACAATCTGCGCGAAGGCATCACCGGACAGATCGTCGCCGCCGGGTCCGCGCCCGCCTTTGCCGAGGCGATCGTCGAACTGGTGGTGGATTCCTCGCAGCGACTGGCGATGCGTGAGGCGGCGCGGGCCTTCGCAATTGGACGGGACTGGGGCTGTGAACTTGATCGGCTGGTCGACGCTTATGAAAGGCTCGAGGAAACCAGTACGGCGGCGCCGGCGCCGACGATCTGGCCGACCAGCACGTCCGTGGGGTAGTGCACCCGCAGATACACCCGGGAGAACCCCACCGCGATCGCCAGACCAAGCGCTGGAAGTCCGACGGCAGGCGCCACGAGCAGGATGCTCACCGCCACCGCCATCGCGGCGCAGGCGTGGCCTGATGGGAAGGAGTAGTGATCCGGCGGGGCGGTCAGCGGGTGGAGATGCGGCAGCAGGACGGACGGCCGCTGGCGCACGACGGTGCGCTTCAGGGTCTGGACCACCAGGTGTGAGACCAGGTTGGCCAGGGCTGTCGCGAGGCCGAGGGCTCGGGTCGCGGGAAACAGGAGGAGGATCACGGAGAGGGCGATGGTCGTCCCGGCGTCGCCCGCATGGGTGACCAGCCGAAGCCCTCGATCCATCCACCGCGGTAGGGCCCGCAACGCCAGCGCGGAGACCAGCCGTTGGTCCTGTGCCGTCAGTCGAAGCACGATCGCCCGCATCCATCCTCCTCGTCCAGTCGCCCCCAGTATCGCTCGGGGGGATCACGGACCGGCGATGACGGGGTCACGAAGCGGTGACAGCCTCCGAAGCGGGTGGATCGGGGAACCAGCAGTGAATTTCGGTGCCGCGCCCGAGCTCGCTGGTTGCGGTCACCTTGCCGTCGTGGCCCTCGACCAGGTGGCGCACGATGGCGAGCCCCAGTCCCGTTCCGCCCATCTCCCGCGACCGCGATGCGTCTGCCCGGTAGAAGCGTTCGAAGATGCGGGGGAGGTGTTCCGCGGGAATCCCGCTGCCGGTGTCACGGACACTCACGCCGACCCCGTCACCTTCGCGCCGGGTCCGGAGGGTGATATGGGCACCGGGCGGAACGTGGCGGGAGGCATTGTCCAGCAGGTTGGTCAGCACCTGTCGCAGGGCGTCCGGATCGGCGTAGACCCGTTCCGCGCCGGGACCGATGTCGGTGGCGAAGTGGAGATCGGTCTTGGCCCGGTTGTCGAGGAGCGCCCAACTCTCCCGACCGGCAGCGGCGGGATCCACCATCGAGGGGCGGGCCTGCCATACCCCCGACTCAATCCGGGAGAGGTCCAGCAGGCCATCCACCAGTTGCTGCATGCGGCGTGAGTTGGCCAGGATCACTGCCAGAAAGCGACGGGTGGTTTCCGGATCGGCATGATCCGAGACCAGGGTCTCGGCATAGCCACTGATGGATGTGAGCGGGGTCTTCAGCTCATGCGACACGTTGGCCACGAAATCCCGCCGCACGACTTCCAGCCGCCGCAGATCCGAGACGTCATGCAGCACCAGGAGGGCACCACCCGCCGGGAGCGGGCGGGCGGTCAGCAGCACATTCAGGCCATCGATTTCGAGTTCACGGCCCAGGACCGATTCGCCTTCCAGCGCCGCGGTTACCACCTCACGGGCCGCCTTGGCCCGGAACAGCTGTTCCAGTGAGGGCAGCGCGTCTCCCGGTTCATACCCCAGCATCCGACGAGCGGCGGCATTGGCCGTGACGGTGTGCCCGCGGCTGTCGGCAGCGATCACCCCCTCGACCATCGCCTCGACCAGTGCGGCGGTTTCAGCCCGCTCCTGCCGCAACTCGGTGAAGCGTTGATCGAGCCGTTCATGCATGTCCCGCATCGCCCGGACGAGATCGTCGATCTCCAGGATCCCGGCCCGGGGGAACCGGGGCGACCCGTCGCTGGCGATGGCGCGCACCGCAGCCGTGGCTCCCGCGAGCGGCTGGCTGACCGAGCGGGCCAGGAACCACGCAAGCACCAGCCCGCACAGCAGCATCAGCATCGCCCCGCGCAGGACGGCGCCCTTGGTCTCGCGCAGGACCGGCAGGAGTCCTTCCAGGGGTGCGGCGAGACGGATGACCCGGGGCCCGGCTGGAACCGCCACGTAGAGAAGGTCCTCGTTGACCGTGGCACTGTGACGGCGCGCGGTACCGGTCCGGCCCTCGAGCGCAGCCGCAATCTCGGGGCGGGTGTTGTGGTGCTCGATGTTGGGGACGACATCCGACGGCTCGTCGCTCTCTGCCCGCACTCGGCCGTCGCGGTCCACGATGGTAATCCGTCGGCCGGTAAGGCGGCTGAAGCGCTCCACCGTGGCCTGCCACTTGAGGCTGTCGGACGGGAGCGCGTCGCGCACCAGTTCCGCCTCATGTTCCAGCGTCACCGCGAGCACTTGCTCGAGGCTCTGCCGGGCTCCCCGTTCACCTTGTACCAGGGCGACGAGCGTGGTCAGTCCCACCAGCACCAGTGCTGCGATCACCAGCCGGCCGGCGAGTGTCATGAGCGCCGGCTGCCGCGTTCGGGTCCGCGGAAGCGATACCCGAACCCGCGCACCGTCTCGATCAGCTCACCCGCCACGCCCAGCTTGGTACGCAACCGCTGGACATGCATATCCACTGTGCGGGTCTGGATGTCGGGCTGCGCTTCCCACACCGTTTCCAGCAGCTGGGGCCGGCTCTGCACCCGGCCGCGACGCTCGATGAGCGTGAGCAGCAGCTTGTACTCGGTGGCCGTGAGATCGATATCGCGCCCTTCGATAGCCACTCGATGGGCCGAACGATCAATCTGGATCGGGCCGGCCCCGAGGTTGGATCCGGCCGCCACGGCCGGCGCGGCCAGCCGACGCAGCAGCGCCGCCACGCGCAGGGCCAGTTCCGCGGGAGAAAACGGCTTTACCAGATAGTCGTCGGCGCCGAGGCTCAGCCCGCGGATCCGGTCCGGCTCTTCCCGCCGGGCGGTGAGCAGGATGACGCCGACTTCGCGAGTCTCCTCCATTCGACGCAGCTCCGCGAGGACGTCATATCCCGACACCCCCGGCAGCATCACGTCGAGGATGACGATGTCGGGTCGCTCCTCCCGGGCGGCTTTGAGCGCATCCGGTCCGTTGGCCGCCGTCGATACGCGATAGCCGCCCTTGGCGAGGTGGTAGGCCACCAGCGCCGTGATGTCCGGCTCGTCGTCGACGACCAGAATACGATGGCTCATGCGGGATTCTCCTCCAGGTGCAGGCTCACGCGGGTGCGAGCCTCACGGCGACTGCGTTGCAGGGCGTCGGCTCGTTCAGCCCGCAGCTCTGCTTCCTGATTGCTGGCGTCGAGGACGGCACTGAGGAGCCGTCCCAGCGGTTCGGCCGGGCGGCGGAGGCGGTACAGGACGTACTGGGCGACCGGCGTGTCCCGGACCAGCCCCGCATCCCGCAGGACCTTGAGGTGGCGCGACACCGTCGGTTGCGGGACGCCCAGAATCGCCTGCAGCTCCGAGACAAACAGCGGGGCTGCCGAGAGGCAGTTGACGATGCGCAGCCGGGTCGGCTCACCAATCGCGGCGAGGAGCGCGATCGTGGACTGTTGGGTGCTCATATGCGGCAAAACGAATACACGGGTCCCGACCCCGGCGCAAGGGCGGGTGTGATGCGCGGCATTGCGCGATTCCGTCGAATCGCCGGATATTGTTGCCATGCCGCTACTTCCACTGCTTGCGGCGCTTGCCATCGCGCCCGCCGACACCGTTCGCCTGGTCCTTGTCGCCACCACCGACGTACATGGGTACGTCACCGAGTGGGACTATTACCAGAACATTGCCTGGCCCGGGGGACTCGCCCGGGCAGCCACCGTGGTCGATTCGTTGCGTGCCCGATACCCCGGGCAGGTGGTGCTGGTCGACGCCGGCGATGCCCTCAATGGGAGCCCACTCGCCAGCTTCGTGGCGCGGGTCGCCCCGCGGGAGCCGCATCCGGCGATCGAAGCCATGAACCTGATGGGGTACGACGCCGCGACCCCGGGGGACCGGGATTTCGACTACGGCGTCGAATTCTTCCAGCGCGGGCTGATGGCGGCGGCGTTTCCCTGGGTGAGTGGCAATCTGATGGCGCTCCCCGCCGACACGAATGCGCTCCCGCTCTATACGGTGGTGACCCGAAAGGGCGTCCGGGTCGGGATTACCGGATTCACGACCACCGCAACGATGGTCTGGAACGGTGACAAGCTGCGGAACCGGATGCGCCTCAAGCCGATCGAGCCGGCGCTACAGCCAATTCTGCGCGAGATGCGACAGGACGCCGACTTCAACGTCGTCCTGCTGCACAGCGGTCTGGATGGACCCTCGACCTACGATACGGCGGGTGTCGGTGCCGAACAGGTGGGCGCCCGCCTGGTGACCGGGGCGCTCCGCCCGGATTTGATCGTCCTGGGACACAGCCACGGTGATATTCGCGATACAGTCATCAACGGCGTGCACTTCGTTCAGCCGCGGGCCGAGGGGCGCGGCCTGGTCGTGGTGCATGTGACACTCGCGAGCAAGGCTGGCGGTGGGTATGCGCCGATCGCGATTCGGGCCGACCGGGTCAGCCTGGCCGAGACCCCCGCCTCCAGCCGGCTGACGCGCCGGCTCTCCGAACCGCATGAGGCGCTGCTACGCTGGTCCGCCACTATCGTGGGCGAGGCGGATCGTCGGTTCACCATGGCTGGTGCCCGGGTGGAGGACACTCCCCTCATGCGAATGCTGCACGAGGTGCAGCTCAAGGCCACCAAGGCGGACCTGTCGGCCGTGGCCGTGGCGGATCCGCGGGCTGCCATCGACCGTGGGGAGATTCCCCAGGGGGAGGTGGCCCGGGTGTACCCCTGGGACTTCACTCTGCGTGCCGTGCGCATCAGCGGGGCACAGCTCCGCGCCTTCCTGGAACAGAGCGCCCGCTATTTCTACGCTGACTCCACCGGCCTGGTGGCGACCAATCGCTACGTGCAGCCGGTGAACTACGACCTGGTGGGTGGGGCCCAGTACACCTTTGATCTCAGCCAGCCGATGGGCGCACGGGTGGCGCGCCTGGAGGTGCGGGGCAAGCCGGTCGCGCCAACCGACAGCTTCACGCTCGCGCTGAGCAGCTACCGGCAGCGGGGCAGCGGTAATTACGGTATGGTGGCGGACGCCCGCGTCGTCTATGACAAGGGAGAGTACATCCGCGACCTGCTGATCGCGGAGATCCAGCGTCGCCGGGTCCTGACCGCGCCCACCGCGACTACGGCCGACTTCGTGCTGATGCCCTCGGACCTCGGCGCGAAAGCGCGGGCGATCTTCGTCCGCGATGCTGCCCCGGCGCCCCCCCCGGCCGAACTGGCGCCGCTCAACCTCCCCACGACTCCGACACCGCTCGAGCTGGCGCGGCGCGATTCCATCACCCGCGCTAAAGACCGGATGGAGGCCCGGGCTAACCAGACGGTTGCCACCCTCCGGTTGCCTGCCGATGCCGAAGCAGGCAAGGCCCTGCCGCGTTTGCTGGCCGATGCCTACCGCAATGCCGAGCGCGCCGATGTGGCGATCCTGGCCACCACCGAGATGGGAGCGACGCTACCGGCCGGTCCGCTCACTGCGGCCCAGATAGTGGCCTCTGCTCCCGGGGAGACCCATCTGGTCACGCTGACCATGACTGGCAAGGAACTGATGGAGGTACTCGAGCATCTGGTGGAGGGGGCAACGCCCTGCTGCGAGCTGGCCGGGCTCCGGCTGGACTACGACTCGGCCGGCAAACCGCTGGAGCGAGTCCGGGAGGTGAAACTGCAGGGCGGTCGCTCGCTGGATGGCAAGAAGAAGTATCGGGTCGCCATTTCCACCGCCTTGATCGAGAACGACACCTTCCGCTTCGGCGCGACCGACTGCCGCCGGGGCAAAGGATGCAAGAATCCCGGCTCGCTGAGCCACTTCGCCGCCGAAGCGAGCGAGTCCACTCCGGCGACGGTCCTGCAGGAATATCTGCGCCGCCTGCCGCAACCGGTGACGCCACCAACCGATCGTCGCCTGACGGTGCGCCACTGATGCCGGACGAGATCCGGATTTTCGTCAATGAGCAGGGCCACTCCGTGCCCGCCGGTGCGACCGTGCGGGATGCGATCGCGCTCGCGGTGCCAGCCCTGCTCCCGCTGCTCGACGCCGCGGGTGCCCAGGTGACCGATGCCCGCGGGCTGCCCCTGTCGCCTGAGACACCGCTGACGGCCGGCGCGATCCTTCGTGCCAGTCGCTCGTCCCGTCGTGCCGCCGCCGAACCCGAGGGTGACTGAGCCCTCGGCGGCAATCGCCCTGACCCGCCCCTCGCAGTGACGCCCACCAGCTCCGTGAACCCGGTCGATGCGGTGCGCGCCTGGTTGGGGTCGCTGCAGCCCGAGGTGGCGCTGATCCTCGGATCAGGGCTGGGTGCCTTGACCAGCCGGATGCACGAGGCCCGACGCCTTCCCTACAATGCCATCCCCGGGTTTCCACCAACCGCAGTGGCCGGTCATGCCGGTGAACTGGTTGCGGGGTACTCTCGGGGGCCGAGCCGTGCTGTGCCAGAGCGGCCGGTTCCACGGGTATGAAGGGCATCCACCCGACCTCGTGGCCCTCCCGGTGCGGCTCTTCATCGCCCTGGGGATCAGGGACCTGGTGGTCACGAATGCCGCCGGCGGCATCGGTCCCTTGCTCGCGCCCGGCAGCCTCATGCTGATCACGGATCATCTCAACCTCACGGGCACCAACCCGCTGACCGGGGCGGTGCGGCCAGGTGAGGAGCGCTTTCCCGACATGAGTGCCCCGTACCACCCGGCATGGCGGCGGGCAACTCTGGCCGCCGCGCGTGCGGCGGGGATCGCGCTGCAGGAAGGCACCTACGCCGCGGTCACAGGTCCCAGCTATGAGACGCCGGCGGAAGTGCGGATGCTCAGGACGTTGGGGGCCGATGCGGTGGGAATGTCGACCGTCCCCGAGGTCATTGCGGCCCGCGCAGCGGGCGTGCGCTGTCTCGGTGTGTCGATCATCGCGAATCGGGCCGCGGGGCTCTCCCCCCATCGTCTCACACATGCCGATGTGGTTCGTGCGGCCGACGCGGCCGGCACATCACTCGGGCGTCTGATCGAAGCCGTGCTGACGCAGCGGCAGTGAGTGCGTCAGCCGGATATGATCCCCGGCACCGGCACTCTATGATTCAGCGGTCCATGTCCCTGGCCCAGGCCCGGTGCGGCCAGCATCGCGCGGCGGACAAAGTCCAGTCCGGACTGCACCGCGGCATCGAGCGGGCAGCCGAGGGCGAGGCCTGCGGTAATCGCCGCCGACAGGGTACAGCCCGTTCCATGAGTCGAGGTGGTGTCGATCCGTGGGTGGGCGAACTCCTGGACACCGGACGGGGTGACCAGGACATCCGTCATGGTATTTCCCTCGAGATGGCCCCCTTTGACGAGGGCCGCTCCGGCGCCAAGTTCGAGCAGGCGCCGTCCGGCATCCACCATCTCGGCGACGGTGCGGACCGGCAGGCCCGTCAGGAGCGCCGCTTCATCGAGATTCGGGGTTACCAGCAGCGCGAGGGGCAGTAACTCATCGCGGATCACCGCTTCGGCGGCGTCATCCAGCAAGCGATCGCCTGAGGTGGCGACCATAACGGGGTCACAGACGTAGGTGTGCCAGTGGTGTGCGCGGAGCGCCGCCGCGATGTGCCGGACCAGGGCCACCGTGGCCAGCATGCCGGTCTTGACGGCGTCGGGAGGCAGGTCATCCGCGAGGGCCGCCAGTTGCGCCTCGACCATCGCGGGAGGGACGGGGTGCACCGCGCGGACACCCTGGGTATTCTGTGCAGTCAGCGCGACGATCGCGCTCGTCCCGTGTACGCCGAATTGATGGAACGTCTTGAGGTCCGCCTGAATCCCGGCGCCGCCGCCCGAGTCGGAGCCGGCGATCGTCAGGGCGATCTTCATGGGAGAACCTGCACAACCGTGTCGCTCATCAGCACCATCCGGGATCTGCATCGTCGCCGCGGGCGCGAACGGCGCGCCCTCACGCTGGCCGAGGGTGTTCGCCTGCTGGAGGATGCCCTGGCCGCCGGGATCATACCGCAAGGCGCCGCAGTCTCGCCGGCGCTGGAAGCTACACCCCGGGGTGCCTCGCTCAAGGCGGAACTCGAGCGGCGTCAGGTGCCGCTGGAAAGCATCGACGATCTCGAGCTGGCCCGGCTGGCCGATACCGAGCATCCGCAGGGCATCATCGCCGTGATTGCGCCTCGGACGTGGACCCTGGAGGCGCTGCCGGTCCCGGCGGACGGGGTCATCGTCGTGCTGGACGGGGTGCAGGATCCCGGCAATGTCGGGGCGGTGGCCCGGACGGCGCTGGGCCTGGGAGCGGCGGCGATGGTGGCCCTGAGTGGCACCGCCGATCATACCAGTCCCAAGGCGCTGCGTGGCAGCATGGGCGCTCTGTTCCGCCTGCCCACGGCGGCAGCGACCCCGGAGGAATTTCTTCCATGGGCGACGGCGCACGGGCTTGCACTCTGGACCACGGCGGTGGATGGGACCCCCATCGCGGCCGCCCGTCGGGACGGCCCGGTGGCGCTCCTCCTCGGCAACGAGGGCGCGGGGGTGCGGCCGGAATTAGTGGCGCAGGCGCGGCTGACGGTGGCGGTGCCGCTGCGCCACGGGATCGAGTCTTTGAATGTGGCGGTCGCCGCAGGCATTCTCCTTTATGAGGTGACGCGTGAGCGATAAAACCCTCGCGATGATCTTTGGCGGCTTCCTCGGTCTGATGATCGGCAGTTTTCTGAACGTCTGCATTCATCGGTGGCCGAAGGAGGAATCGGTCGTCAAACCGCGGTCACGCTGTCCGGGCTGCGGCCGCATGATCGCGTGGTATGACAACATCCCGGTGGTGTCCTGGCTGGTGCTCCGGGGACGGTGCCGCAACTGTCGGGCGGGAATCTCCATCCAGTATCCACTCATCGAACTGGCGGTTGGGGTCATCTGGGTCGCGATGCCCTGGTACTATGGCGCGACCCTGGTCGCGGCGCAGGCCGCGGTGTTCTTCACCATCCTGCTCGGCATCGCCCTGACCGACGCGCGGGAGTACATCATCCCCGACGAGTTCAGCCTTGGCGGACTGGTCATCGGGATCGCCTTCAGTCTGGCAGGAGGCTTCAGCACCCTGGCGCCCGCGCTGATTGGCGCCGCCACCGGGTTCGGCCTGCTGTGGCTGGTCGGGGTACTGGGCACCAAGATGTTCAAGGAAGAGGCGATGGGGGGCGGCGACATCAAGATGATGGCCATGGTGGGCGCGTTCGTCGGATGGCAGGGGGTGTTGCTGACGATTTTTCTCGGCGCGCTGCTCGGCACCCTGGTGTTCGTGCCGCTCTCGATCTTCGGGCAGAAGAAGCTGGTGCCTTTCGGCGTGTTCCTGAGTCTCGGGGCTGCCGCGACCTGGCTCGCCGGGTCTGCGCTCATCACCTGGTATAAAGCCTTCGTGTTTCAGCCATGACGCCACGGGCGGCCGCGGTGGCACTCGTGGCACTGGTACAGCTGGCGGCCTGCCGCGGGACGCCGCCGGCACCGGAGGAGATCCTGGTGGCACGGCTGGTGGACAGCCTCGCGCCCGCGGTGGAGAAAGCGGCGCACCTCAAGTTCCGGTCGCCGCCCCGCGCCGCCGTGCGCAGCCGCGATCAGGTCCGGGCCTACATTCTCGCCAAGCTGGACCAGGAACTTCCCGCCGAGAAGGCCCGCGGGCTCCAGGCGACGTACCGCCTCCTCGGTCTGCTGCCCGACTCGCTTGATCTGCGCACCGTGATGCTCGAGCTCTTCGCGGAGCAGGTGGTCGGGTACTACGAACCCGATTCCACGACGCTCTTCGTGGTGGCGAAGGCGGATCCCGAGCTCCTCCGGCTCACCGTTTCCCACGAACTGGTGCACGCGCTGCAGCACCAGTATCTCGCGCTCGACTCCATCATGCGTCAGACCGGCAATAGCGACCGGCTGCTCGCGGCCCAGTCCATCCTCGAGGGTCAGGCGACCTTGACCGGCCTGCAGGTGATGGTGCCGGAGCAGAATCTGTTCGCCATGCCGGAGTTCTGGGAGACCTACCGGGAACAGTTGCGCTCCCAGCAGACCAAAATGCCGGTGTTCAGCAAGTCGCCGCGGATCCTGCGCGAAAGCATCATTTTTCCCTACCTTGCCGGCGCCGACTTTCTCCGCTGGTGGCAGGGATCGGAACTGCGAGACACGCTGCCCTATGGCCCGCGGATGCCGGTCTCGACCGAGCAGATCATGCACCCCTACCGCTACGGGCAGGGGGATCAGCCAGTCGCGCTGCGCTTCACTGCCCCCGAGCCGGACATCCTCTACGAGGATGTGATGGGTGAGTTCGACCTCCGGGTGCTGGCGGCCGACCTGGCCAACAGTGCGGCCAATGCTGACATCGCGACGCCGCTGGCCCTCGGTTGGGGTGGCGACCGGTTTCGGGTCTATGGCTCGCCGCATGGCGCGGCGATGGTCTGGTACATCACCTGGGACGACGCGCAGGCGCGGTTCCGTTTCCTCGCGACCACCGGCGCGCGACTCGAAACCCGGCGCCGGCTGGGGTACCGCCTCGATGTGACCTCCTTCCAGCTCGACGGGAAGCCTGCGAACCGGATCGTGATTGCCCCAGACAAATGGCCCGGGTGGTCGCGCATCGTGGGGGTCGAGGTGGCCGGGGGCTGAAGCCCCCTCTCGGCCAAGTGCCGATCGCTGAAGCGATATCTTCGGCCCCGGGGGGCTGAAGCCCCCTCTCGGCCAACTGCCGATCGCTGAAGCGATATCTTCCGCCGAGCCACCGAGCCGCCGGGTTAGTGCATCCGTTCCGCCCCTTCATTGACCCGCTCCGCCAGGACTGCGGACATCGCCCGGGCTGAGCTCGAAGCCACCTCCAGCACAACACTTACGAACTCCAGGCCGAGCCGCAGCTCCTCGTCCGTGAGGGCGCGGGCTGTGCGGAGGGCGGCGTACGGCCCCCGGCCGACGGCATCGGCCAGGGAATCAGCGACCCGGACGGCGGTTTCGGATCGGTCCGGCAGGCTGGCGGGAGGGTGGGGCGGGAGCGCGAACGGCTTCATAGGTGACTCCGGGATAAGGGGATGGCCTAGAGTAGCCCCCCAGGATCATCGCACCCTCAACCTCCCGACGCAGGGCGGAGCCTTCCATTGCGGACAGGCACCCCACCCTCCCTCCACTTGCCTTGACCCCCTAAACCCTCTATTTTTCAAGGCTTATGTTCGATGAGCTGGCTTCCAAACTCACGGCCGCGCTTTCGAAGCTGACCGGGCGCGGCGTCCTGACTGAAGAAGCGGTCAAGGACGGGTTGCGGGAGATCCGTCGAGTGCTGCTCGAGGCGGATGTCAGCTTCGATCTGACCCGCGAGTTTCTGGAGCGGGTGGAACAGAAGGCGGTCGGGACCCAGCTGCTCAAGGCGGTTCGTCCGGGCGATCAGTTGGTGAAGATCGTCTACGATGAACTGGTCGGACTGCTCGGCGAGAAACAGGCGCCGATCCTCTTTGCGTCGGTACCCCCGACCATCGTGTTGCTCGTCGGGCTGCAGGGGTCGGGCAAGACCACGACGGCTGGCAAGCTGGCGAAGCGGCTCAAGCTTGAGCAGAAGGCGCCGTTCCTCGTGGCCGCCGATGTGTACCGGCCTGCGGCGGTGGATCAGCTGGTTGTGCTGGGCAAGCAGGTGGATGTCGGCGTGCATGCTGAACCTGGCGTGACCGACGTCGTTGGCATCGTCAAGCGGGGCATTATCGAGGCGGGGAAGGCGCGGGCCCGGACGGTCCTGGTGGACACCGCGGGCCGGCTGCAGATCGACACCGCCATGATGGATGAGCTGAAGGCGCTCAAAGCGGCGATCAAGCCGCATGAGATCCTGCTCGTGGCGGATGGGATGACCGGTCAGGACGCAGTCCGGATCGCCAGTGGCTTTCATGAAGCCCTTGGCATCACCGGCGTGATCCTCACCAAGATGGATGGCGACGCCCGGGGTGGCGCCGCGCTTTCCATCTACGGCGTCACCAGGGCGCCCATCAAATATCTGGGCATGGGCGAGAAGCTCGATGCCCTGGAGCCGTTCCGCCCCGATCGTCTGGCGGGACGGCTGTTGCAGAAGGGGGACATCCTCACCCTCGTGGAGCGGGCGCAGGCCACGGTGGATGCGGGTGAGGCCGAGAAGCTGGCGCGCAAGGCGGTCTCCAAGAAGGGCATGGACCTGCAGGATTTCCTGACGGCCATGCGGCAGATGCAGAAACTGGGGCCGCTCAAGAATGTGCTCGGCATGCTGCCGGGAGTGAACGCCCAGATGCTGAAGGGCGCCAACGTCGATGAGAACCGCCTCAAGCATGTCGAGGCGATCGTCCTGTCGATGACGCCGAAGGAGCGGGAGAACCCCGACCTCATGAACGGGTCGCGCCGACTCCGCATCGCGAAGGGCAGCGGGCGCACCGTGCAGGAAGTGAACCAGCTGCTGGCGCAGTTCAAGCAGATGCAGAAAATGATGAAATCTGCGGGCAAGCCGGGGGTCCGGCTCCCGTTCGGGAAGATGGGCATGTAGCTGGACGGTGAACCGCACGGATGCGCGGGCGCCGATTTTCTCACTGAAGGACAGGATCACATGGCAGCCAGGATCAGACTTCGTCGGGTGGGCCGGAAGGGCGTTCCGCTCTATCGTATCGTGGTGGCGGATAAGGATGCGCCCGCGTGACGGTCGTTTCGTCGCCAGCATTGGCACCTACAATCCCAAGGCTGTGAACGCCGCGGACAAGGTGCAGGTGAACGCCGACGAGGCGAAGGCCTGGATCGCGAAGGGCGCGCTGCCGACGGATACCGTCCGGGCGCTGCTCGTCACCGCCGGCGTCGTCGCCAAGGCGTGAACGAGCCGGAGGCCGCCGCCCGCTTCTTCGCGGTCGGGCGGCTCCGCAAGCCGCACGGCCTGAAGGGGGAGTTCGCGGTCTTCCCGCTGACGGCCGAGCCGGAAACGGTGTTCGCGGCGGGTCGCACGCTGGTGCGGCTGGCGCTGGATGGGTCGGTGATCGGGGAGCCGGTGCAGATCGAGCGCAGCCGCTCCTTCCACCGCGAATGGCTGGTGAAGTTTCGCGGGTCGGACAGCCGCGATGTGCTGGAGTCGTGGCGGGGGCAGTTTCTGGGTGCCCCGGGCGACCAGCTCAGCCCCCCGGCTGAGGGCGAGGTCTACGTCCACGAGCTGGAAGGGTTCGCGGTGAAGCAGGAGGATGGGACGGCGCTGGGGCTGGTGACCTCGCTGTACGACCTCGCCTCCGGCCTGACGCTCGAGGTGCAGGGCCCCAAGCGGGAATTCCTGCTGCCGTTCAAGAAGGAGTTTGTCCGCCAGGTGGATCGGGCGGGACGGGTGCTGGTAGTGAGTTTGCCTGAAGGGCTGCTGGACTAGGCGTCAGGCGGGGCGGCGTCAGGGAAGCAGCATGACCCTCGACGCTCGACCAGGACCATGCAGATCAACGTCGTAACGTTGTTTCCGGAGCTTTTCGTCCCGTTTCTGGGGACCAGTATTCCGGGCCGGGCGGCGGCGGCAGGGAAGGTGAATTACCGGCTGGTGCAGCTGCGGGACTTCACCCATGATCGGCACCGGACGGTGGACGACTACCCGTACGGCGGCGGCGCCGGGATGGTCCTCAAGCCGCAACCGTTCCACGAGGCAGTCGCGTCGCTCGACGAGGCCAGCCGGGCCGGACCGATTATCCTGATGTCGGCACGCGGCAGACGGTTCGGGCATTCCGATGCTGTTCGACTGTCGCTCAGCGACCGGATCACCCTGCTGTGCGGGCACTACAAGGATGTCGACCAGCGGGTGGCGGACGGCTTGGCCACCGAAGAGCTGTCGCTGGGCGATTTCGTACTGTCGGGCGGAGAGCCCGCGGCGGTGTGTATTATCGATGCCGTGGTGCGGTTGCTGCCTGGGGTGTTGGGCGACCACGAATCGGCGGCTGGGGATTCGCACTATGACGGGCTGCTGAGCCCGCCCAGCTACACCCGGCCGCCTGAATTTGGCGGTCGCACGGTGCCGGACGTGCTGTTGTCGGGCGATCATGCCAGGATCGAGGCATGGCGTCGGGCGGAGGCGGAACGTTTGACGCGGGAGCGACGGCCCGATCTCTGGGACGCGCATGAGGCAAAGGATCGTTAGGCGCGCACTGTGCGCGTGCAGGGCGGACAGGTCGGGATTCAGCGAATCCCGTGCATATGGAGAGGACCATGGAACAGCTGGCGGAAGTGACCCGCGAGGGCCTGCGGACGGACATCCCGGCATTCAATCCGGGCGACACGATCAAGGTGATGGTGCGGGTGCGTGAAGGAGACAAGGAGCGCCTCCAGGCGTTCGAAGGTCTCTGCATCGGCAAGCGCGGCGGCGGCATCAACGAGACCTTCCGGGTCCGCAAGGTCTCGGCTGGCGTCGGCGTCGAGCGGGTCTTCCCGCTCCACAGCCCGAGCCTGGCGTCCATCGACCTGGTCCGCCGGGGTAAGGTGCGCCGCGCCAAGCTGTACTACCTCCGTCATGTGAGCGGCAAGGCCGCCCGCATCCGGGAGAAGCGCGAGACCGTCCAGGGATAACCGATGGCCGCGCGGCACCCCGTCCCGTCGCTCGTCCGTGAGCGGATGGCCTGGGGCGCCGCGCAGCTGCTGGTCGGAGTCGATGAAGTAGGCCGTGGCCCCCTCGCCGGACCGGTGGTGGCTGCGGCTGTTGTGTTTCCCGCCAGTATGCGCCGCATCCGCGGCGTGCGTGACAGCAAAATCCTCAGCAGTCTCCAGCGACAGGACCTGGTCCCCCGCCTGCGTGCCAGCGCGCTGGCCGTGGGGCTGGGCGCCGCCTCCATCCGTGAAATCGATCGTTTCAATATCCGGGTCGCGACCGCCATGGCCATGCGGCGCGCGATCGCCCGGGCCCGGAGCGTCCTGGGGGTCGCGGAGAGTGTTGTACTGCTGGATGGGCTGCCGCTGCCGGAAGTGGGGGTGCCGCACGATGCGCTGGTGGATGGCGATGCCCACTGCTATTCGATCGCGGCCGCCGGCATCCTGGCGAAGGAAGTGCGCGACCGGCTGATGCGCAGCCTTGCGCATCGGTACCCCGGCTATGGGTGGGACACCAATGCCGGCTACGGCACCCGCGAGCATTGCGCCGCGCTCGATACGCTCGGGCCGACGCCGCATCACCGCCGCAGCTTTGCGCCGGTGCTGCAGATGAAACTGGAGTTGTAGCGGGAGTTACGGTCGGACCAGCGGGCGGGGCAGGGTGGAGGCTCCGCCGTTCCTCAGGGCAGCAGCCACCCCGCAACTTCCTTTATTGCTTCCTCGGCCTGCACCGGATCATCCAGCCGCGGTACCGACACCACCGGGGTTTGCCCGGCCAGCCGTACCAGCGCCGTTGCGTTGGTGCGGGAACTGGCATCCGGTGTTCCCGGCTGGTTCAGGACCACGCCCAGCACCGGCACCTTTTCGGCGTGCAGCACCCGCAGCGCCATGAGCGTATGGTTGATCGTGCCGAAGCGATCCGCCGCCACCAGCAGGACCCGTGCATCGAGGCTGTGGGCCAGGTCGAGGTGATTGTCCGTCCAGGTCAGCGGCGACAACAGGCCGCCGGTGCCTTCCACGATCAGCAGTGACTCGGGGTTGCGCAGGCTCCGGATCCGGGCCACGAGATCTTCATATTCGATCGTGATTCCGGCGAGATCGGCGGCGATCGCGGGACCCAGCTTGCCCGGCAGCCGCACGAGCGCCCGGCGCGGTCCCGCCTGGCCGGACGCCTCCGCCAGCAGGGCACCATCCTCGTCCGGGCGGGGCGGATCCTCAACGCCGGTCTCGATCGGCTTGACGGCGAAGACCACCTGGCCGGCGGCGCGCAACGCCCGGATCAAGGCACAACTCACCCAAGTCTTGCCCACATCGGTGTCGGTGCCGACGATGAGGGTGACCTGGGGAATCGGTACCGGAATTTCCTCGCTGGGGACCGCCACCGGACGGGAGATCCGGGTCGGGCTGGGGCGCTTCTTCGCTGGTGGCATTACGGTGAGGGCGGGTGAACCAGCAGGACCTGCTGGATCGCACGGAGGCGCGCCGCGAAATCGAGGGTGCCGAGGTCGAACACTTCATCGTCCGAGCCCGTCAGGGCCGCGGTCTGCATCGCCCCCTCGCCCCCGCCGCTCCGGATCACGGTCTTGCGGATCAATCGCAGCTCGTGGATCTGTTCCACCCGGGCACCGCCCAGCGTGTCGGCCTGGCGAAAGATCAGGGTGTCCCCCGACAGCTTGATGAGCCGGATATCCCAGATGTAGTCGCCGGCCTCGGTGGTGATCTGCCACCGGTCGGTATCGACGGGGGTGGCCCCCATCTCCTGCGCGGCAGCGGCCCGCGGCAGCATCAGGGCCAGCACGCTCGCCCCTGCCCAGATTATGTGTCGCATATGACCTCGGATGGTTCGTGACCTTGAGTTTCCCCGTCGGGACGCCCACGTTTCGGGCTTCCGGGGGCGTAGCTCAACTGGTAGAGCAAGAGACTTTTAATCTCTAGGTCGTGGGTTCGAGTCCCACCGCCCTCATGGTGGATCGCGGGAGAGGCTGCGCGGTAGGTCCGGGCTTCGGCCGGCCTCCCGCCGCCGACGACACGCGATCTGGAATATTGCCCGCCTCACCCGTCTCCGGCAATCACGCCCCTACCTTCAGCCGGTCCCCGCAACCAAATTCCATTGGTAGCGTACTGCCCTGATTTCTCCAGCCTACGGTTCACGCCATGACCGCCACGACAACCCGAATAATCCCCGGCAACGCGCCGAAAGCCACCCCCGCGCCTCTGGTGTACCTCGACGGACAATGGCTGGATCGCGATTCCGCCAAGGTCTCGGTCTACGATCACGGGCTGCTGTATGGCGACGGCGTGTTCGAGGGCATGCGGGTGTACGGTGGCAAGACCTTCCGTCTGTCCGAGCATGTGGACCGGCTGTACGACTCGGCCCAGGCCATCATGCTGACCCCCGGTATTCCCAAGGCGGAGATGATCGCGCTGACGGAGGAAGGCATCCGTCGGTGGGGGCAGCAGGAGGGATACCTGCGCCATATCGTCACCCGCGGTATCGGCGACCTCGGTCTCGATCCGCGCAAATGCCCCACGCCGTCGATCATCATCATCTTCGACACGATCGCCATCTGGCCGGCGGAACGTTACGAGAGCGGCCTGACCCTGATCACCGCCGGCACGCCGATCAATCAGCGGGAGGCGCTGTCGCCGCGGGTCAAGTCGCTGAATTACCTCAACCACATCATGGCGAAAGTCGAGGCCACCAACGCCGGAGTGGATGACGCGATCATGCTCGACAGCGCGGGGCACATCGCCGAAGCGACCGGCATGAATCTCTTCGTGTGGAAGCATGGGACCCTCTCGACTCCGCCGGTGCACGCGGGACTGCTGCGCGGCGTGACCCGGGACGCGATCATCGAGCTGGCGCGGGAAGCGGGATACCCAGTGCAGGAGACCATGCTCAACCGCTACGACCTGTATACCGCTGATGAGGCGTTCCTGACTGGTTCCGCCGCGGAGGTGGCACCGATCCGCATGGTCGACGGGCGGATCATTGGTGAGGGGAAAGCGGGACCGATCACCCGGGATCTGCGGGGTCGATTCCAGCGCCTGGTGCGGAGCTGAGCGGATGGATGTCTTGACGGGGCCTCTGGGTCGCAGCACATTCGCGCCCTTCGGGGACACGGGGAGCCGGTATGGCGTGGCGTGAGGTGACGATAGGGGATGTTCGCTGGACGGTGTCGCCTGTCGCGGAGCGGGTGCCGAACAGCCACGCCTGGCGCCTGGTGCTCAACTGCCGCGGCACCGGTGATGCCATTCGACCGGTCTGGGCGGCCACCTCCCTGCAGTCGTCGTCCCGCTCAGATCTGTACGCCCAGGCGGATCGCCTGTCGGATGCCCGGCTCAAAGCGGTGGTGGCGGAACACGTTCCCTCGCAGGCCTGAGCCGCCGTTCGCCCTCACTCGTGCGGCTCGGCCCGCTGGGTGGCCCAGGTATACACCAGGCGTGACAGGTCGGCCATTAGCCGGTGGGCCGCCGACTCGTCGGCGAACCCGCGCGTCAGCACCACCAGCACATACGGGCCGCGCTGCGGCGGAAACACAATCGCGGCATCGTGCGCGATCGCCGTAATCCATCCGGTTTTGTTGGCCACCGGCACCCCCGCCGGCACCCCTGCTGGAATCCCGCTTCGGAACTCCTGGTCGCGCAGGATCGCCAGGATACTGTCAGTCGCGGCTCGGCCCGCGGCCTTCCCGGTGGCGATGGCCTGCAGCAGTACGGCGAGGTCGCGGGCGGTGGTGGTGTTGTTGAGCCCGCGGTCGTAGGCCTGCTGGTCCTCGACGCCACGGCGCACCTGGATGGAGTCGGCGCCCAGCTCGTGGGCGGTGGCGTTGACCCGGACAGGGTCGAGTTCCTCGATAAGCAGGTTGGTGGCGAGGTTGCTGCTCCGGACAATCATCAGCCGGGCGAGGCGCGCCACTGGAACGGGTTGTCCCTCCATGCGGTAGAGCGTGGAGTCGGAGTCCTCCCCCGGGTCGAGCGCATAGGGAGATCCGTCGACGATCGAGGCGAAGCGGTTCCGGATGGTGATTGGCTGATCCCAGTGGAAGTCACCGGCATCCACCCGGCGGGCCAGCTCGATCAGCACCGGCACTTTCATGGTGCTCGCGGCATGGTAGCGCCGCAGGCCGTCGATCTGCAGCTCCTGGCGCCGAGCGGGATCCCGGAATACCAGGGAGACCGTGGCAGTATCTTGGCCGATTCTGGCTCGGAGGGCGGCCTCGAGTGGGGCGAGGTCCTGCGCCCCGAGCAGGGCGGGGGAGGATACCATGGCGAGGAGTACGGTAAGGCACGAGATTCGCATTTAGGAAGGTACCGAAGGCCTGATTCGCCTGCACCTCGACGCTACCTCATGGCTGCTACACCGAAATTGATGGACCGCCTGCGTTTCTCCCAGTTCGTCCTGGACCGTCTGGCCAATGGCCGGTGTCAGGCGCGCGTGGTTCTCGCCTGGCAGGATGGTGCCGAGTACACCGGGGAGTCCGAGGGTCTCGCATCCGCCTCGGGGGAGCTGCGGTGCGCGGCGGAGGCCTGTGTTCTGGCTCTTACCCGCGCCACTAACAACGAGTTGCGCCCCGAGCTACTGGGGGTGAAGGCGATCCGTGCCTTCGACGCCAACGTGGTGATTGTCTCCCTTTCCCTCTCGAGCGGCGACCAACCCCAGCGGCTGATCGGATGTTTCCTGACTGAGGACGCCGATCCGACCAAGGGTGCTGCCCTCGCGGTCCTCAACGCCACCAACCGGATTCTCGGCAACCGCCTGTTCATGCGCTGAGCTGCGCCGCGACGCCGCAGGCAGCCCCGGCATCTTGGGAAAAGCACGGAACCGCCGTAGATCGCGGGAACCGGTGCCATGTTGCATTCTGATTACTCAACCAAAGATCGCCCGAATCGGGGGTTCCCTTTTCCCCTGCTCGCTTGGATCTTGCGGTGTTCTTGTTCAGGAGGCCCTGGGACGATCTGCCGGGGGCCGGCCGAACCATGACCTTGCCGCAGTCGTTGGCGGGGCGGCATCGCGAAGGGAGACCGACCCATGAAGTATCCCAGCCTGCTGGTGGCGCTTGGCTGTGTCACGGCCTGCGGCGGTGGTCACCGCCCCGTCACGACCCCGGCGCCGACCAGCCAGGCGCCACCTGCTCCTGTGACGGTGGTGGCCCAGGCCCCGGCAACCACGCAGCTTCCCCCGATCGATTCTGTCCCGCCCAAGGCTCCCCCGCCGGTACTCGCCGACAGCGCCATCCAGGCCGATTCGGCGAAGGACGACGCCATCCTGTCCCGGTTGTCAGGCACCGACTCCGAAACGGTGGACAGTGCGGCCGATGATTCCCTCGGTACCGAAGAAATTACCTACGATATCGACGTCACGACGTACGGCGAGCATACCCGGGTCAAGTACTGGCTGAATTTCTTCCAGGGTCCCGCCCGCGAGCGCATGACTGTCTGGCTGCAACGGCAGCCGCGGTACGAGTCGATGATCCGTGCCAAGATGAAGGATTACAATGTCCCGGAGGACATGGTCTATCTGGCGCTGATCGAGAGTGGCTTTTCGAACTCGGCGGTCAGCCGGGCCCGGGCCACCGGGATGTGGCAGTTCATGAAGGGAACCGGCAAGCTCTACGGGCTGCGGATCGACAACTGGGTGGATGAGCGTCGGGATCCGGTCCGGGCAACCGACGCTGCTGCCCGCCATTTGGCGGATTTGCGCGACCGGTTTGGCTCGATGTATCTCGCCGCAGCAGCCTACAATGCCGGGGCCGGCAAAGTCGGCCGCGGACTCAAGCGTCTCCCTGCCGGTGGCGACCTCGAGGACGAGGACGAAGCGAATGCGACCTTCTTCAAGCTCTACGACACGCGGTACATCCGGCAGGAGACCAAAGACTACGTCCCGAAGCTCATCGCCGCGGCCCTGATCGCGAAACAGCCGGAGAAGTACGGCTTCGAGCGGGTGGCGGGGGTGGAACCCCTCACCTACGACTCGATCGTCGTGACCGACGCGACCGGCCTGGATGTGCTCGCCCGACTGGCGGATACCTCGCTGGCGGCGCTGCGGGAGCTCAACCCCCAGTTTATCCGGCTGGTGACCCCGCCGCGCCAGACCAGCGTGGTCCGGCTGCCGGCGGGCTCGGGTGAGAGCACAACCGCCGGGTATAAGGCGCTCCCGACCAAGTCCCGGGTGAGCTACATCGAGCATACGGTCACGCGGGGTCAGTCCGCCAGCTCGATTGCCCGCGCCTACCGGGTGACCACCAGTCTCATTGCTGATGCCAACCCGGGCGTCCGGATCACCCGGCTGCGGGCCGGCATGCACCTGGTGATTCCGACCAGTTACATCCCGCCGGCTTCGGCCCCGCCGTCCACCCGTGGGCCGGTGACCGCCACCCGCGGCACGGTGAGCTCCACGACGATCCGCTATAAGGTGCGGAGCGGCGAATCGCTGTGGACCATCGCCGAGCGGTACAACACCACCATCGAGAAGCTGCGCTCCCTCAACGCGCTGGGCCGCCGCGAAGGATTGCAGGCGGGTCAGGTGATCCGGGTGCCCGCGCCGGCCGACTCGGTGAAGGCGACTGCGGCACCGCGCAACAACGTGGCGGCCGCAAATGGGGACCGGAGCCATCTGGTGCGGCGGGGTGAGACCCTGACCAGCATCGCCTCCCGGTACAACGTGTCGCTGAGTGCGCTCCGGACGGCGAACGGCATGACGGACGGATCCATTCTCAAGGCTGGCGAGCGGCTGGTCATCCCGTAGGAGGCTGAGGTTGGCTCGCATCGGCCCCGAGCAGGCCGAGTGCCGGTGCGCCCCATTCAGCGCAGCGACGCAGGGAACAGGCTGAGGTTGCGGAGAGACGGCGCGCCGATCGGTATCGGGGCGCCGTATTTTTTCCCCTCGAGGTTCACGGGATCGCAGCCGACCGGCGCACTGCCGCGCCTCACTTCGGGCGGGCATCGCCGCTCGGCAGGGCGTACCCCGGGACTACGGCTCCCGCACGGCCGTGAGGCTCCATTTCAGGGTCTGAGTGACGATGGAGCTGATGGTGGTGGTGTCTCCGGATATGGTGCGACCGTCCGCACTTACCCTGCTTGCGCCCAGGACCGGAATTGCGAGCCAGTCCCACACCTGGTCGCCGACCGCACTTCCTCCGTTGCAGATGGCGGTGGTGGTGCTCAGTACGGTTGCGCCAATGCCCTGCAGGATTTCCCGATTCGGGGGCTCGGCGCCGGGCAGGCCGAAAAACTGGTTGTCGAGGTTGAGCAGCAACCGGCCATCATTGGCCAGGGTTGATCCGGACGCACTCGACGTGGCGCATGGGCTGGTAGCGGAACCGATCACACTGCCACTGACCAGGGTGAACGCCTCCTGTCCCGATCCGTCAGGCAGTGGTGCACCCGCTGGTCGTTCGCGTTCGAAGCTCAGTCCGGTTGCTGCGGTCGAGCTTCCCCCGTCCGTCGCCGTCAGGACAATGGAGGACGTGCCCACCCACTTGTTGCAGCCGACGTTGGAGGCACCCACGTTCGGGGGCACGAAGAACTGGATGGCATCGGACGGGCGGGTCCCGGTGCTGTTGGTATAGATGAGCACCAGTTCCTGAATCCGCTCGGACGCGATGTCCCGGCAGTACGCTCTGGCGAAGACGGTTGTCCAGTCCTCCGCTGCTCTCCAGTTGCCCCCAATCTTGACCAGCGCCTGGATCTTGAGGTGGGGCAGGGGCGCCAGCGCCAGCGGGTTGAGGTAGAGCACCGGCGCGACGTTGGCGTCGGTGAACTTGAGGTAGTCGGCGTGAATGCTGAGTCGGGGGAGACCCAACCCCGCCCCGGCGGTCTCGAGCAGGGGATAGTCCATCCGTGGTCCGCCCCGCAGGTCCACTGGTATGCTGGGCCTGGTATAGGTGTTGCCCGCGTCCCCACGATCGAACACCTCCCGCATTCCCCAGATCAGGTCATCCTGGGTGTGCAGGTCGTCGTGATCGTGGTCCTGATAATTGTTCCACAGCGACAGCGCGAATTCCGGCCAGACCGCATCGATCCCGCCGCGCGATTCCACCGCGGCCACGATCGCTTCGACGCTCCTGGCCCCACCGGTGGCATCCCAGATGTCCTTCACCGCCACATTGCCGTAGGTGCGCGCGAGGTAGAGCAGAAAGACATACTCGCTGTAACCATTGGCGCGTTCGTTGAGGCCCTGCCCGGGTTCGTCGATCGGTACCAGCCGTTCGAAGAAGGAATAATTCGCGGCCCACTCATGCTCGAACTGGTCGGTGGGATAGACCAGATCCATGGCCCAGGTGCCGGTGGCCTCACCCAGCCAGAAGTATTCGGAGCTGCAGGCGGCGCTGTGGGCATAGGAGCCGAGCTCGAGGACATGCCAGAATTCGTGCGCCAGCATGCCGCGCAATTTCTTGAGCTCGGGCCACGGGGTGGCCCAGACGCCAATGTACGCCGGACTCGGGGCGCACCCGGTGTTGTAAGTGGAGGTCCAGCCAAGGGCCTCCAGCAGCGGGTTGTCCGGCCGTCCGCCACCGAGGAGCCCAGTGGCTGGCAGGATCCAGATATCCAGCCGGCCGTCGCAGCCGTTGCCCTTCCCCACAACGGTTGCATCGCTCAAAGGGGTGCGGCCAAAGGCCTCGGTCTCGGTGATCCAGATCCGTTCCAGCTCGGGCAGGATCAGGTCGGCAACCGCCGCGCCATAGACATCGTTGAAGACCGAGTGCACCGCGAAATGGGTCGTGGTGCGGCGGGTGAACAACACGTCGAGGAGCGTGCAGTCATCGGCCGCGGTCGCGGCGAGTCCCCCTGCGGCGGCTGCCGGGGTTGCACCGATCGACCGGGCTACTCGCGCGGCGTACCAGCCATTGGCATCGCCGGGCGTCAGGAAGAACGGGGCCAGGATGGCCTGCGTGGCCGGCGTGAGGGCGGAGAAGCCGGCCGAGACCCGCGCGAGGATAGGGTTATCGACGGTGGATTCGACCCGGCCGCGGTACATGGACGGGAGACGGTGATCCCCGAAGGCGGCGAACACCTGGTAGGTCAGCCCCAGTTCGGGGCTCAGCGTCCCTGCGGCGACGGCTGCGTCAATCAACTCGCCGCTCGACGCCCCGGTGGTGGGCCAGGGGGCCACGGCGGTCACGGTAACACCCACGTTCGGGCTGTGAATGTTCTGGTAGGAAGCGGTGATGCTGACGGTCCCCGCGGCAATCGCGGTCACCACGCCGCCGGTGTCCACGGTGGCGATGGCTCCGCTCGCTGTCGCCCAGGTCAGCGTGACCTGTACCGGCTGGCCCGCGGCATCCCGTGCCACGCCAATCAGTGCGCGGGTTGACCCCTGTTCCATGATCGGGTTTCCCGGCGTGACCGTGATGGAGGCGACGCCGCCCGCCGGGGGAGGATTGGGAGCCGCAGGATCACTGGAGCAAGCGGCGGCGAGCGCCAGGAAGGCGCTGAGCCAGAGGAAGCGATGCGGCCGCATGGGGGCCTTTGCGGAGCGGGATACAGACAGGCGGGAGAACTGCTCAGAGTCTACGGTGACTTGGGCGCAGCCGCCAGTGGCGCAGGAACCCCCGCCCGCAACGAGTCATGGGACACGGCGCCAGACTCAGTTGGCCGAATTCAATTCACCCGGGCCGCCAGGCGAAGCGGCGCGGTGCCGGAGGTAGAAGACAAACAAAGAGCGGGATCCTTGCGGACCCCGCCCTGAGTTGGTCGTGAGGTGTTGTCTAGTTCAGCACTTCATGCCGAGTCCCCTGCAGCACCTTCTGGGCATAGCCGTTGGAGGGATCGCCGCCATTCAGCAGGATCTCTTCGACCTTGCCAGGTCCCCGGTTGTAGGCCACCAGTGCCAGTTCCAGGTCACCGTTGTACCGCCTGGTGAGGTCCCGCAGGAACCGGAACCCGAGACGCAGGTTCACGTCGCGCTGGTACAGCTGCTCTTCCCCCAGGCCCGGCTCATAGAAGCGGGCCGTAGCAGCCTGGATCTGGGTATAGCCAATCGCGTTCATATTTGAGAGCGCCTTCGGCTTGAAGTTGCTCTCCACCCGGACGAGCCGGAATGCAATCTCGGGATCAATCCCCTCGCTCAGCGCAATGTCATAGATGGCCGTGGCGAGGTCACCCGGAATCTGGAACTCCTCGGACTTCCGCAGGATCGCGTTGGTCCGCTCGATCTGGGCCCGCGTCATCGCGAGTTCCGTCTGCGTGGTCTCCAGTCGCCGGGTGAGCGTACGGACCTCATCCGCGACTACACCCAGACTGGGCGGCACCGCCTCATTCGAGGCGCGCACGCCCGACCCGGCGAGGGAGCTGACCAGCAGGACGGCGAACAGCAGCACCGCACCACGGGAGAGCAACCTGCGAGTCCAGCGCCGACGGCCATGCGGATCAGGTTCTTCGATCTTCATACTGCTTCCTCCATTGTTGAACCACTGACGGGCCTCGGGGGCCGCCCCTGTACCAGGTGCAGCGCGACCGAGATTACCGATCTGCCCGCCAGTCTCCCTTACTACCTCCAGTTTTTTCCAGCAACCGGATTCCTTCCACCACCATCCCACGATCCACCGCCTTCACCATGTCGTAGACGGTGAGGCAGGCGATCGCGACCGCGGTCAACGCCTCCATCTCTACTCCGGTCCGTCCGGTAACCGACGCCGTGGCCGTCACTCGGACGGCCTGCAGCTCCGGCTCAGTCACACACTCGACCCGGATCGCATCGAGGGGCAGCGGGTGACACAAGGGGATCAGGTCCCCGGTCCGCTTCCCACCCATGGTGCCGGCCACTTCGGCGATCCGCAGCACATCGCCCTTGGCGATGGCGTTGTCCCGCACCAGCCCGAATGCCTCGGCGCTCATCCGGACCAGCCCCTCGGCGACTGCGGTCCGCCTGGTCACTGCCTTGTCCGCCACATCCACCATCCGGGCCCGCCCGGCGGGGTCCACATGACTCAGACTCACAACACCTCCGCCAGATCGTCCAGTAGCACCGCGAGCAACAGCTGCGGGTTCACATTCCCCTGGGCCGTTTCGCGGGCCGCCGTCACCCGCGCCTGCGCCGCCATCAAGGCTTCCACCGTCCTCGGCCGTTCCAGCGCCTCGGGGAGTGGTCGACGACCCTTCCCCCCCGCCGCCACCCGCGCCGCGTCGCTCAACGAGCCGGCGAGGGCATCCAGCATCGCCGTGAAGTCACCGCGAGCCGCCCAGGCGGTCTGCCGGATGGCCCGCTCTGCCCGTCCGCCGGGGCCAGTCAGGACGGCCCGCAGCACTTCATCCGCCGCCTTCTCCGCCTTCCCGGTCTCGTCCCCCTGGAAGAGGGCCCGTCCGATCGACCCGCCAGCGATGGCCACCCGGTTCCGGAGATCGCCGGTGTCCTTCTGGTGGGCCACCAGGAACTGCTCGACATCCCGGTCATGCAACCGGCCCAGCCGCAGCGGGACCATTCGGGAGCGGATCGTCGGCAACAGCCGGTTCTGGTCCACCACCGTCAACAACAGGTGCGTATCGGCCGGCGGTTCCTCCAGCAGCTTCAGGAGCGCGTTCGCCGCCTCCGGACTCGACTCCTGCGGCACCAACCGATCGGCCTCTCCCAGCAGGAATACCTTCTTCCGGCCCTGTGCCGGGGTCAGGGCGGCCTTCCGCTGCAACAGCCGAGCGGTGCCGACAAAGTGCCCCTGGAGCCCTTCTGCCGGCGGGTAGAGCGGATCTATTCCGCCGTTCCTTGAGGAGTGCGCTGTAGGCGTCCTCGATTTCCTCCGCCTGCTTCTCGTGCTCACCCGCCTTCGGGCGCAGCACCGGCATGAACCAGTGCAGATCCGGATGGCCCAGCCCCAACACCTGGAGGCAGGCCCGGCAACTTCCGCACGGCTTCTCGGCCGGCCCGTCACAGAGGATGGCCTGCGCCACCCAGAGGCCGAATCGTTGCTTTCCTACTCCCTGCGGTCCGGTCAGCAGGATCATCTGGGGCAACCGGCCTGCGGCCAGCGCACGCTGAATCCTGTCCCGCTCGACCTCGTGTCCAACCAGCGGGTGCAATGCCATAGGAAAAAGCTATACAGGTGGGATGGCGATGGTAGTCGCGGATCCTGTAAAGGCTTTTTCAACAAGTACTTAGGTGCCAATATGACGCAGCGGGTTCCGGGGGAATCGGAAAGTGGTGCGAAGAATTAGTGTAGTGAGTGTTCGCTCTTGTTATAAACGCGAGAGCGTTTGCTCACATTATCTGTATGTGCTTTGCCCTCATGCGTTTGCTGGTGGGGGCCGGGCGCCACGAAATCGGTCGATTTAACTACACGTCACGCCAGGCTGGCGGCTGTCAATCGTTTTGGAGGCAGGTGACTGTCGTTATACGTTGTTATTACTGTCGCTAAAGTGTACTTACGGAGGGTGCTGGCGTTGGTATCCAGCTGTTCTGGCGATGTGCGTAGGTGTGAAGCCGGCGAGGAGTTGCGGTGAAGATTTGGGGCGAGATTCCTGCCTTGACCAGAGGGTATGTGGTGGCGAGATTCCCCGCCCGCAGCAATCCCGAGTAGCTCAGTTGGTAGAGCAGCTGACTGTTAATCAGCGGGTCGTAGGTTCGAGTCCTACCTCGGGAGCTTACACCAATATTTTGGAACAAAAGAGAGCGACCCCTGCTGCTGGGGTCGCTCTCTTTTCTCTTGCCTACCGGCCGCAGCGGTTATTGCAGGACCTCGCGCACATCCGCCCTGGTGGCCCGCCAGGCCGGGAGAAACGCCGCTAACCCGGCGATTGCACCCATGAAGAGGACAGCGCCGGCGAGCACCAGCGGATCGAGCGGGCTGATCTGAAAGACCATTGAGGCCATGACCCGCGCCAGGACCAGCGCACCAACGAGACCAATCCCGATTCCGATCAAGGTCACGGTGAGCCCCTGGCGCAGCACCATCCGTCGGATCATCCCCGGTTCTGCGCCCAGGGCGAGGCGAATGCCGAACTCGCGTGAACGAAGCCGGACACCGTAGGACAGCACCCCAAAGATGCCGAGGGCGGAAAGGGCCAGCGCGACGGCGGCGAAGGCGAGCAGGATCTGGAGGGTGAAGACCCGCTGCGCGACGCCGCGCCCGATGACGTCACTGAACGGGGTGGGCCGGAAGAGCACCAGCCCGGGGTCGAGCTCGCTCAGCACCCGGCGGAGCGCCGGCTGGAGGGCCTCGGGCTCCCCGGTAGTCGCGACGACTTGCGTCAGGGCCCAGTTCCGGTCGTCCGCCCACTGGCGATGGGGATGGTAGATGAAGAAGGCGCCGTCTCCCTCATTGTTGATTGCGATATCCCCGACCACGCCGATGACTTCGCTCTCGCGTCCGCCGGTCCGCAGGCGCTGACCGAGCGGGTCGACATCAGGGAAGAGACGTTGGGCCGCGCTCTGGCTGATGACGACCCGGTCGGGAGCTGCGGCATCATCACGGGCGTCGAAGGCTCGACCCTGCAGTACGGGTATGCCCATCGCCGTGAAGTACTCTCCCGACACGACCCGCTGTTCACCTCCCAGGCCATTCTCCTCGGCGTTGGCCAGTGGCCCGGTCAGGGGGCGAACCCCCCAGGAATGGTAGGAACCGGTCGCGGGCAAGCGAGACACGCCGCCTGCCGCCGTGACCTGCGGGATTTGCGCGATCCGGGTCGCGAGTGCCTCGTACAGGCGCGCCCGTCCCTGGGCGTCATACCGTGCATCGGGCAGGTGAACCTCGAAGGTTTCCACCCGATCGGTGTGGACGCCAAGGTCGACCTCGCGCAGCCGCTGGAACGAAGCGAGCAACAGGCCGGCCCCGACCAGCAGGACGAAGGCGAGGGCCACCTGCGACACGACCAGCCACTCACGGAGGCGCAGTTGCGCGGCGCCGCCGGTGGAGGATCTACTCTGATCGCGCAGCACATCGCCGGGCTGGGTCCGGGCGGCGCGGAGGGCGGGCGCCAGACCAAAGACCACGGCGCAGAGCGATGCGATGATCACCGCGAAACCGAGCAGGGCAGGGTCGAGGCTCAGAGCATTGAGTCGGGGGATGGAGCCGGCGCCGAGCCGGACGATCGCGGTCATCCCCAATCGGGCGACGACAAGCCCCGCCATCGCTCCCGCCAGGGCCAGGGTCATGCTCTCGATGAGCATCTGCCGCACCAGCCGGCCGCGCTCGGCCCCGAGCGCGGAACGCAGCGCGAATTCGCGGGCCCGCTCGGAGCCCCGGACCAGCAGCAGGTTCGCGATGTTCACGCACACCAGCACCAGCACCAGTCCTACTCCCCCCAACATCAGGGTCAGCGCCCGGGTGGACGAGCCGACGATGTCATCCTTGAGCGGATAGAGACGGGCGCGGGCATCCTTGGCGTCGGGGTACTGCTCCGCCAGGCGCAGGGAGAGCCCGTCCAACTCCGCCTGGGCCGACTCGATGGATTGGCCCGGTCGCAGCCGGGCAATGCCGGTGAGGTAATGATTGTTGGCGTTGGATACATCGGTGCCGGGCGTGAGGTTGAGGGGCACCCAGGCATCGACCCGCCCGACGATGGGGTCGACATATCCCGCCGGCATCACGCCGGCGATCGTGAAGGGCCGGCCATTCATGGTGAATGCCTCGCCCACGACCGCAGGATTGCTCGCGAGTCGATCGGTCCAGAGCTGATGGCTGAGGACCACGAGCGGTTCGCCCGTCTCGGTCTCGCGCGTGAAGGGCTGCCCCACCTGGGGGCGGACCCGAACGACGTCGAAATAGTCGGCGCTGACCTCGAGCAACCGGATGCGACGCGCTTCGTCCCCGGTGCCGATGTCGGCGCCCGTCTCGCTGTAGTTCTGCATCGCCGCCGTTGCCTCGAAGGCGGACATCTCCCGGCGATACGCCAGAAAGTGCACCGGGGTGAGCCACATCCGGGCGTCGAGCTGCTGCACGTACGGCTGATATATGCGCACCAGCCGTCCCGGCTCGGCGTACGGCAACGGCTGCAACAGGACCGCGTTGACCGCGCTGAAGACGGCGGTCGTTCCGCCGATGCCGATGGCAAGGGTCAGGATGGTGACGAGTGCGAAGCTGGGGCTCCGGAACAGTGACCGCAGCGTGAAGGTGATGTCGCGGCTGATGTCCTGGAACGGACGAGTACCGAGCGCATCGCGGACCTGCTCCTTCACTGGTTCCACCCCGCCCAATTCGATCTGGCTGCGTCGGCGCGCCTCTGCCTCGGAGTGGCCGGCCCGCTGCTGATGCTCGGTTTCCATGTCGAGGTGAAACCGAAGTTCTTCGGCCAGCTCTCGTTCCTCCTTGCGCGCGAACAGCAGGGAGCGAAGGCGGCTGCCGAGGTCCGAGAAGAAGCTCATAGCGCCCGCTCGGCCCAGTGTGGGCTCAGGATGAGGTTGATGGCTCCGGAGACCCGGGCCCAGAGGGCCTGCTCCACCTCGAGCTGACGGCTGCCGGCGGTGGTGAGCTCGTAATAGCGCGCCCGGCGCCCCGCATCGGTCACGCGCCAGGCGGTCGAGAGCCAGCCCCGCCGCTTCATTCGGATCAGCGCCGGATAGAGCGAGCCCTGGGTCACCAGGAACACCTGGCCCGACATCGACTGGATGCGGTGGGCAATGCCCCAGCCATGCATCGGCTCGAGGGCGAGGGTGCGGAGGACCAGCATTTCGAGGGTGCCCTGGACCAGCTGGGCGGGAACCGGTTCGGCCATGTGTCTCCTTCAGATGATCTGAAGGTAGCTGAGCAGTCGGCTGAAGTGGAAGGGGGAAGGGGAGAACGGGGAACGGGGGAACGGGGGAACGGGGAACGGGGAACGGGGAACGGGGAAGCGGGAACAGGGAAGGGGGAAGGGGAGAACGGGGAACGGGGGAACGGGGAACGGGGGAACGGGGAACGGGGAAGAGGGAACGGGGAGCGGGGAGGGTGTCAGGTCGCTGGCGGGGTCCAGCCGTCGTTCTTCTTTTTTTGCAGCAATGCGAGGACCTGGTCGCGCTCACTGTGCACCGGGAGGAGGAGGAGATCGCCCTCGCGGGCCCAGTCGAGTGCGGCGATCACTGCGGCAAACTCGGAATCCGCTTCGGTGATCGTGGGGGGGGATGCGCCCAGTCGCAGGAACTCCTGGCGCATCACACTGGCGGTTTCTCCCAGGGGACGGCCGCGGCGGTACTTGTCCATCTCCTTCAGGATGATCCGATCGGGGCGGAACTCCCACGCTGCCCGGGCAAATCCCTGCATGGCATGATCGTCACGATCGCCCGCCTGGCCCAGAATCAGCAGGCGCCGCCGAGCCGGCAGGGAGAGGGCGACCTCGACCAGCGCTTCCATGCCGTGCGGGTTGTGGGCGAAGTCGACCAGGACGGTCACGCCGCCCAGGGCGAAGAGATTCAATCGGCCAGGATTGCTGGCGGCATCTCCATCGAACAGCGCGAGCCCGCGCTGGACGGCGTCGGGATGGAGGCCGAGTGCGACCGCCAGGGCGGTGGCGCCCAGCACGTTGGCGACGTTGTGCCGAGCGGCGCCCAGCAAGGTGATCGGGATCTCGCGCACGGCGGTGAGGGGGAACCGCGTGCCCCCCCGGTATAACACCACCCGCTCATCCTCGATGGTCACCACCGTCTGGTCCAACTCCCGGTGAGCCAGCACGACCGGGTTGGTGGGATCGAGAGAGAACCAGGCGACCTGCACCCCCGGGTCCCGCGGCAGGCCACGCAGTTCCGGGTCGTCGGCGTTGAGCACGAGGGAGCCTGCGGGGCCGAGCGCACGGCGCACGATCATCTTGGCTTCGGCGAGCGCGCCAAGGTTGGTGATACCGAACTCGCCGAAATGGTCCTCCGCCACATTGGTGATGATCGCGGCATCGGCATGCTGGACGGCGAGGCCGCGTCGAAGCATCCCACCGCGCGCCGTCTCCAGGATCGCCACCTCTGTCCGCCGATCGCGGAGGACGAGGCGGGCGCCGCCAGGGCCGGACCAGTCGCCCCGCTCGAGGATCTGGTCGCCGACGCTCACGCTGTCGCTGCAGCACAACCCCACGGTCCGGCCGGTGCCGGCAACGATGGACGCCAGCAATCGTACGGTGGTGGTCTTGCCGTTGGAGCCGGTCACGAGGGCGATCGGCACATCGTGCACCCGGGACCAGTCAATCGCGGTGGTGGCGGGCGGCGAGAGCACGGGCCAGGTCATCACTCCAGTGCCGCTTCCCACAGAGACGTGGTCTTCGTCCAGCAGGAAGGTCACGCGATGCGTCGCCGCCGCCTGACGCAGCGCCGCGATCGCCGGCTTCTGCTCGGCGCGGATCTCCACCTGCAGTCGCGCAACGGCCGTGCTCAGGTCGGGGATCGGGGCCCCACGCAATTCGGTGTTGGCCGCCATCAAGGCCCATTCGTTGATCGCGGTGGCGGCGAGCAGGGCATCGACGGGGGCGGTGATCGCCAGGCTCACGCCGCCAGGGAAGCGGCGCACCAGGATCTCCTCCTGGTCCCAGCCGACCGCTGCCAGCATTCGCCGGATGTGCTGCCGCCAGGCCGTGATGCCCGCGGTGGCGTTGGCCTCGATGACCGCGACGTCCATGACCGCACCGGGCCGGGATCCCAGGAGGTTGGGTCCGGTCAGACGCCGGGAGTCCGTCAGGATCATCTGGTCCGGCAGGGCTCGTTCCACAGCGGTCAATCTTCCGCCTCGGGTTCGCGCTTGATGCGGACTCCGCGTTCGTCACGCACCAGGGCATCCTGCGAGGGCAGCGGTTCCTGCACCACCGGGGCGTCCATGATCACCGGTCGGGAGATGCGGTCCGGCGCCGGCCCCGATTCCGGGCGGAACCCGATGACCTGCTTCCAGGTGCGGGTGACGGCGTCGGCAAAGATCAGGAGCAGGTCGCCCGGCTGCGCCATGGCCAGGGCGCGGTCCACGGCGGACTGTTCATCCGGGATGACGTCGATCTGTTCCGCCATGACTCCGCGGCTCAGCAGGGCCTCCCGGAGCATCCGGGGAACTTCGTCTCCGTCCCGACCGCGGGTGCGGTCATCACGCCGGCAGATATAGTGATCGAAGTGACCGGCGCAGATCTGGCCGATCTCGGTGATATCGCTGTCGCGCCGATCGCCGGGTGCTGCCAGCACGACAATGCGCCGGCCCTGGGGCTCGAGGCGGTCGGTCAGCTGACACATCGCCTGCACCGCGGCCGGATTGTGGCCATAGTCGACAATCACCTTGAACGGGTGTTCGTCGAACACGTTCATCCGGCCCGGCGCCTGGAAGAAGGTCGTGTCAAAGGTGCGGAGGCCGTGCCGGATGTCTTCCAGGCGGACGCCCATGCTGAAGGCGAGGGCGGCTGCAAACATCGCATTCTGGACGTTGTGCACCGCCCGCCCTTCCAGGGTGGCGGGCACGAGGTGCGTCCAGAGCAGGGGGATGTGGGCCCCGCGGTCGAAGATCGTGATCATCTGGCCGTTGATGCCTGCCTCCAGCACTACGGCCCGGCCACCGGCGCGAATATGCTCGCGCACCAGGGTGTGGCTGTTGTTCAGGGTCACATAGCAGACGAACTTGGCCTCGGTGTATGCCGCCATTTTGAGGCAGAGCGGATCGTCGGCGTTCAGGACCGCGGTGTCCCTGGCGATTTCAATCGGAATCCGCTTCACCAGGGCGAGTTGTTCCAGCGTATCGACCCCCTTCATGCCGAGGTGATCGGACTGGACGTTGAGGACGGCGGCGACATCGAGGAAGCGGGTGCCGAGTCCGGCCCGCAACAGTCCTCCGCGGGCGACCTCGAGCACGGCGACATCCACCTGCGGGTCCATCAAGACCATCCGGGTAGCCACCGGTCCGGTCATGTCGCCCTTCACCGTGCACTGCCCATCGATGTAGACCCCATCGGTGGTGGTCATCCCCACATGGCGGCCCGACAGCTTGTGAATGTGGGCCAGCATGCGGGCGGTGGTGGTCTTGCCGTTGGTGCCGGTGACGACGGCGATCGGAATGCGGGACGGCGTCCCGGCGGGGAAGAGCATGTCGATGACCGGCCCCGCCACATCGCGTGGCTGACCTTCGCTCGGCGCGGTATGCATCCGGAAGCCCGGCGCGGCGTTCACCTCGCAGATGGCGCCGCCATTGTCCTTGTAGGAGACGCTGATATCCGGAGTCAGGTAGTCGACGCCACCGACATCAAGACCGAGCGAGAGCACGGTCCGCACCGCCATCTCGATGTTGTCGGGATGGACCACATCGGTGACGTCGATCGCGGTACCACCGGTGCTGAGGTTGCCGGTCGAGCGCAGCGGCACGACCTCGCCTGCGGCAGGGATGGTAAGGCGGTGGTAGCCCCTGGTCGCCAGCAGGCGGTCGGCCTGAGTGTCGAATTCGAGCCGGGTCAGCACCTTCTCGTGGCCGACCCCGCGGCGGGGATCGGCGTTGACCTGGGTGACCAGGGCTTCAATCGTGCTGCGCCCGTCGCCGACCACATGTCCCGGCACGCGTCGGGACACCGCGACCAGTTGTCCGTTCACGACCAGCATGCGGTGGTCATCGCCGGTGATGAAGCTCTCGACCAGGACGCTGCGGCTGTGCTCCTGCGCGGCCAGGAAGGCAGCCCGGACCTGTTCCTCGGTGGTGAGGTGAATCGCCACCCCGCGACCGTGGTTGGCATTGTAGGGTTTCACCACCACCGGATACCCGATGGACCGCGCCGCCCGCACCGCATCCTCCTCCCGCGAAATCAGCCGCTGCTTCGGTACTGGCAGTCCGAGATTCCCCAGGATCTTGTTGGTCTCTTCCTTGTCCGAGGCGAGTTCCACGGCGATGTGCGGGGTGCGACTGGTAATGGTCGCCTGAATCCGCTGCTGGTGGCGACCGTGCCCGAACTGGATCAGGCTCGCCCCGTTGAGCCGGAGCCAGGGGATACCACGCGCTTCCGCAGTACGGACCAGCGATGCGGTACTGGGCCCAAGATTGCGGCGCTGGGCGTACTTGATGAATTCCTCGACGGCCAGCCGACGATCGAAGTCGGGCGGCACGGTCCCGGCCGGTCGGATCTCTGGAGGAAGGAGGGAGCAGAGAATTGTCATCGCGGTGGCGCCGGCCTCCAGCCCGACATCCGCCTCGGTGTACTGGTACACCACCGTGTACTGGCCCACCTCCCCGCTGCCGCGGGTCTTCCCGAAGGTGACGGATTCCCCGGCGGCCTGCTGCAGTTCGATCGCGACGTGCTCCAGGACGTGTCCCAGCCAGGTGCCTTCATCCTCTCGGCACCGACGGAGGAAGCCGCCCGGTTCGCCGTAAGAGCAACCGTGCTCGGCCAACCCGGGCAGGGTGGCGAACAGCCCGTCCACGAACCCGGCGCCGAGCCGACCGGTGGGCCACGCCTCAAGCGGACCCAGGTCGAGGTCGAGCCGGATGACCGGGAAATGGGCGTACAGACTGGGGCCGACGTAAACAGACCGGTCGAGGATGCGCATGCGACGCTCGCGAGGGGGCTCGGGGTGGCGCGGAGGCAGACGTCCAGATGGGTGAAAGTGTACAGGCCACCGAAAGACTCCGATAGGGTCTTCCGGTGGCCGGTGCTGCGCCTGGGGGTGATTTCCGTCAGCCCTTGCCGGTGGCGACCTGGCCGGCGCTGGCCTCGCGGGTGTGCAGGTTGTAGGTGGCGCCCTCGATGAGAATATGGAGCTTCACGCCGATGAGGCAGACGGGGTCGTTCCGGGCGGCGAGGTCCATGGAACTGAACTCGAGACCGGAGGGGTCGATCACGGTGATGGCGCCCGAACCGACCACCTCGATTGAGCTGTCGGGCCCGATGAACGCCGCGGTGTCCTCATCGAGCCCGAGGCCCACGGCGAAGGGATTGTAGGCCAGGGCCGTGAGGAGGCGTCCGAGCCGATCCCGCTGGCGGAAGTGCTGGTCGATGACGACCCGGTTGGTCAGGCCGAGCCCGGGGGACAGCGTGACGTTGCCGGCGCGCGGGGAGGCGCCCTCATCCCCACCGGCAATCATGTGCTCACAGAGAAAGGCGGCCCCGGCACTGGTGCCGGCGATCGGCACGCCAGCGGCGTTCAGCACGCGCAGCTTCTTGGCGACGGAGGTGCCACCGAGGTGGGTGGCGAGGCGGAGCTGATTGCCACCCGTCAGGAATATCCCGGTGCAGGCCGCCAGCTTCTCCAGCAGTTCGGCATTCTCGCAATCCACCCGCTCCTCGAACGGGAACGCCTCCGCGCTCTCCACCTTGAGCTCGGTGAAGATCTCCTCGTAGCGCCGACCGGTATCCTCGGCCAGTGAGGCCGTGGGAATAATGCCGATGCGGGCCTCGCGGCCGCCGGCCAGGCGGGCAAACCGGCGCAGGATCGCCGGATTGTTCACCTTGGCCTCAGCACCACCGACCGGGATGATAAAGCCGCGCTCCTCGCCGGGATTCACGCGTGCAGGACTCACCGCCCCTCCGCTTCAAAAGTTCCGTGGACGACCGGGCTGCCGTCCACCATATGCCACCGACCATTGACCATCACGTCGCGGATGTCGCCGGTTTCCCCCAGGACGACGAGATCGGCATCACCACCCGCGACAATGATACCCTTGCCCGGCAGCCGGAGTGCGCGACTCACATTGCTGGTGAAGGGGGGCAGCGCCTGGATCAGCGGTACACCGCTCTGCAGTAACTCCCGCAAGGTACCAGCCAGCGCGCCCGGATCACCGACGTCCATCGAGGCCACCCGTCCATCCGAGTCGAAGGTCGGGAGGCAACCTCCCCCATCGGAGCTGACCGTCACCCGTTCAGGTGCGCAGCCCGCGGCCCAGTAACGGCGGAGCGATTCGGCGGCGCTCCAGGCATCGTCGTCAGTATCGACCGGAAAGGCGGTCACATCCACCGTGCACCCGAGTGCGGTCAGGCTCAGCGCCTCGTCGAACAGCGCGCGTCGGCGGTTCACGTGAGTCGGGTTGAAGACCCGGGCCGGCAACTCACTCTCGGCGATGGCGCGACGCACCAGCTCCAGGCCCCGTTCGCCGTCGCCCATGTGCAGATGGACTATACCCGCCTTCCCGGTCATCAGGCCGGCCACGTGCGCTTCGGCCGCCACCCGAAGGAGGTCGTCCAGGGTGGGCTGGCTGGAGCGATGATCGCTCAGCGCGAGTTCCCCGACCCCGATGACCGGATCGAGATGCACGATGTCGGCGCGGACGCTGCCGGTGACGGTGACCGGAGGGAAGTGATAGCCACCGGTATGGCACCAGGCGCTCAGCCCTTCGACGGTCAGTCCGCGTGCGGTGGCGACGAGGTCGGCAGGGGACCGGGTGACGTCGTCGGTGCCGAGCACGCCGACCACCGAGGTGACACCACCGCGGGTGAAGCGCGAGAGCGGGATGGGTGGCACCCGGGTGTTGAATCCCGCCTCACCACCGCCGCCCGTGAGGTGGACGTGGGCGTCGATCAGCCCGGGAATGACGCGGTAGCCCTGGAGATCGCGCTGGGTGGCGCCGAGTCGGGGATCGAGGGTCGGAAGGTCCGTCCCGATCCAGACAATCTTGCCCGCTGCGACCAGCAGGTGACACCGCCCGTGATAGACAGGTGCGTAGAGCTCAGCGTTAGTCAGCAGCTCGAGGGAACCGGCGGTGAGCGGAGGCATGTGGTCCCAAGAAAAATAGCGGCATCATGGGAGTGAGAACAGCCGGTGAGAGAAGCCGGTGAGAAAATGCGGGTGAGAACGGCAGGTGAGGAACCACTTACCCTCACCCGCTGCTCTCACCCGCTGCTCTCACCCGCTGCTCTCACCCGCTGCTCTCACCCGCTGCTCTCACCCGCTGCTCTCACCGGCTGCACTCACCCGCTACTCTCACCGGCTTCTCTCACCCGCTGCTCTCACCAGCTTCACTCACCCGCTTCTTTCACCGGCTTTTCTCGCCCAGAGCCAGTTCACCAGGCCGATCCCGAGCGTCGCGGTCAGCACGAGGAGTTCCTGGCGGGACATGCGGGTCGCCATCAGCAGCGAGAAGAGGATGCCAAGCACGGCGAACGTGGCGCCGGCGGGCAGGCGCAGGCGGGCGGGCGCCACAGCGGAATCGGGGCGGGTATCCCAGCGGCGGAACTGGATCAGCGCTGCGCAGACGAGCCCATAGGTAAAGAGTCGCGAGACGGCGGAGAGGCTGAGGTTCTGCAGAAAGTCGCTGGAGGCAGCCATGAACCAGACCAGGATGGCGTAGATCACCACCGAGAGATACGGGGTCCGGAACACCGGGTGGACTTTGGCAAAGAAGGCCGGGAGGTCGGCTTCCTCCGCCATGGCGTAGGTCAGTCGGGGCACATTGACCATCGCGCCGGCGATATACCCGTAGACTGAAATCATTGCGGCGCAGGCCATGATCGTCCCGCCTACGGGGCCTACGAGCGCCGTTGCGGTCGCGGCAAGCGGACGAGCGGCGGCGCCGGGATCGGGCAACGCGGCGAGGACCACCACCTGGACCAGGCTGTAGACCACAGCGCAGGTCCCGAGGCAGAGAAAGAGGGCGAAGGGTGCGTCCTTCTGCGGGTCGCGGGCCTCACCGAGCGGGACGAGCGAGGCCTCGAATCCACCGTAGGCAAAGACGAGCAGCAGGATGGCGTCGAGCCAGTCGGCGGTCGTGGGGGAGGCGATCGGGACCGACACCGCAGGGTGGGGCAGCGCCAGCGCCAGTCCAATCAGTATGAACAGGGTGAGGGGAATCAGCTTGGCCAGGATCATGACGTTGCTCAGCCGCGAGCCCTGGCGGACCCCGCGATAGTTGAGCGCGGCCAGGGGGGCGATCAATCCCGCCAGCACGAGGCGGTTGGCCAGGACGCTCTGGGCGCCGGGCCAGAGTTCGCCCAGATAGATCACGAAGAGGTTGGCGTTGGTGGCGGCGGCGGTGAGCCGGACCAGGTAGGCCATCCAGCCCATCTCGATGCCCAGCAGTCGGCCGAAGGCGGCACGGGCGTAAAGGTATGGCCCGCCAGCCTCACCGAAGCGTGACGCCACTTCCGCGAAGCAGGCCACCACGATGCCGATGCCACCTGCGGCCAGCAGCCAGGCGAGGGGACTGGCCCAGCCCAGTCGGCCGGCGATGATGGACGGCAGGCCGAAGACGCTGCTCCCGATCACACCATTCAGGACCAGCGCGGCGAGACTCCAGCGCCCGATGACGCGAACCAGACTCTGTTTCATGACGGCGGACTCCGGAGTTCTTCCAGCTCCGCGAGGGTGCGGGGCCAGTCGTCACGCAGCAACCGGGACAATCCCCGGTCAGCCAGCAGCCGGCCACCGGTCTGACAGGTCGCGCAGTAGTTGGTCTCATGCTCGGCGTACCGGATCCGCTGCACCGGTGAGCCGCAGTCGGGGCAGGGCAGACCAAAGCGGCCGTGCACCGCCATTTCCGGACGAAAGGCGGTGACCTTCTCGGGAAAGGCGTCGCCGGTCTCGGTGAGCAGGCGGCTGGTCCACTCGGTCAGGATGTCGCGGGCGGCGCTGATGCAGCCGCTGGTACTCCGCCTCGTTCAGGCGACTGGTGAGCTGCAGGGGCGAGAGTCTCGCCCGATGCAGGATTTCGTCACTGTAGGCGTTGCCGATGCCATCGAGAATCCGGGGGTCGGTGAGCGCCCGCTTCAAGGTATGATTTTCACGGCGCAGGGCGGCGGTAAAGGCGTCGGTGGTCGCGGTCGCGACCTCGATCCCACCCCGATGAAACGGCGCGAGGCCATCCCGCCCCTCGATCACGTGGAGCGAGGCGCGCCGAGTGGTACCGGCCTCGGTGAGGAGCAGCGTCCCGGTGGCGAAATCCAAGGCGGCCAGCCCGATCCGACCCGGTGGCTTGGCGCCCGGTTTCACCCACCGAAAGCGACCGGCAATCATCAGGTGGATCACCAGGAAGAGTGCCTCATCGAGGGCGAACACGATGCGCTTGCCGATCCGTTCCAGCCCCGTCACCCGCCGGCCGGCGGCGGCGCTGATGGGAGGCTCGACGGTGCGCAGGAGAAAGGGGGTGAAGAGCCGCACCGACGCCAGTTCCTGACCGACCACCCGGCGCTCCAGGGCATGCAGGTAGAGCTGAATGTCGGGGAGCTCGGGCATGATGGGACGGGAAACGGAGTGGTGGCGCGGTCCAGGTCTGGTTCCGCCCTGCCAAGGTATCTGAACCTGGTTGGTGGCGGGAGGTGGCAGGACTGCGCATCTTTATGCGTCAGCCGTTGTGTGGTATTACCTCGTGGCCCAGAATGACATGTCGATTCCGCCCCTCGTTCCCGAGACCAGCAACCTCCACGTTACCCGGTTCGAGCCGCTGGTGGCGCCGCGCGCATTGCTGGCCGACCTGCCCATTTCCCGTGCGATCGCCGGCACGGTGGTCACGGCGCGCGACACGGCCCGGCAGATCCTGAGCGGCACGGACCCTCGGCTGCTGGTGATCGTCGGGCCGTGCTCGATCCACGATCCCGCCGCTGCGCTCGAGTACGCCGCACGGCTGGCCGCGCTTCGCACCGAACTGGCGGACACGCTGTACCTGATGATGCGGGTGTATTTCGAGAAACCGCGGACCACGATCGGGTGGAAGGGGCTGATCAACGATCCCCATCTCGATGGCACGCGGGACATGGAGACGGGGCTTCGGGTGGCGCGCCGGCTGCTGCTCGACATCAACGCGCTGGGCCTCCCGGCGGCGACCGAGCTGCTGGGTCCAGTGGTGCCGCAGTATATCGCCGATCTGGTGGCGTGGACCGCGATCGGCGCCCGGACCGCGGAGTCCCAGACGCATCGCGAAATGGCGAGTGGCCTCTCGATGCCGGTGGGCTTCAAGAACACCACCGATGGCAACCTGCCGATCGCACTCGATGCAATGCAGGCCACCGGCGCGCCGCACACCTTCCTGGGCATGGACAATGATGGTCGCGGTGCGGTCGTGCACACGACCGGGAATCCCGATCGCCACCTGGTCCTGCGCGGTGGCGGCGGCGGGACCAACTACGACGCGGCCTCGGTCGGAGAGGCGGCGGCGCTGTGCGCCGCGCGCGGCCTCCCTGACCGGATCATGGTCGACTGCAGTCACGGCAACTCGAACAAGGACCACACTCGGCAACCCGCCATTTTCGCGGAGGTGGTTGGCCAGATGGCGGCGGGGTCACCGCATGTCATGGGGGCGATGCTCGAGAGCCATCTGCATGGCGGCAGTCAGAAGCTGGGGCGGGGGATGGAGGGCCTGGCCTACGGCGTGTCGATTACCGACGCCTGCATCAGCTGGGAGGAAACCGAGCTTGCGCTGCGTGCGGCACACGCCACGCTGCAGGGTCCCCGGACGGTCCGCAAGACCGGGTGAATCAACCCGGCGCCGGCTCGTTCCGTCGGCGCATCACCTCGGGCAGCACCGTCCCCGCCAGAATTGCCACTCCACCCAGCCACTGCACCGGCGCCAGCACCTCTCCCAGCAGCGCGAATCCCGCGGCGGATGCGATCACCGGTTCCATCGAAAAGACCAGCGCCGCATAGGTGGGCGACAGGATCTGCTGGGCGACCAGCTGCAGCCGGATCGCGATGATGCTGGCGAACACCGCCTCGTACCCGATGACCCCCAGCGCCAGCGGAGTCGGGATGAGCCGTGGCGTTTCCAGCATGGGCGCCGCCACCAACGTCACCAGGGCGGCGACTGCAATCTGGGTACTCATGAGCTGCACCGGAGCGGTGCGCTGGGCAAAGCGGCCGGTGAGGATCAGGTGGATCGCAAACAGCACCGCGCAGGCGAGGTTGAGTCCGTCCCCCAGATTGAACCCGTTGAGCGCTACACCACCCGTGAGGAGCGCGATCCCCACCAGTGCAATGGCGATCCCGATCAGTGACCAGCGATCGGGGATGGTCCGCCACGCAACCAGCAGGAGGAGCGGCACGAGCAGGATGTAGAGCGCGCTGAGAAACGCGGCCCGGGCACTCGTCGTCAGTCCGAGGCCCACGGTCTGCATCACGAACGCGACGGCGAGCAGGAGGCCGAGGATGGCGCCGCGCTGCCATTCGTCGCGGCTGGCCCGCATCAGGTTGGGCACCACGAGGAAGCCCGCGAGCACGAAGCGCGTCGCGGTGAAGAGCATGGGGCTGACGTCGTGCAGCGCCAGCTTGGTCAGGGGGAAGGCCACGCCCCAGATGAGGCAGGCGGCCCAGATGGCGGCGATCGCCTGCGGCCGCTTCACGCCGGGACGGTTTCCGGCCGGAGCAACACCTCACGCAGATACTGCCCGGTGTGGGATCCTTCGGTCTCGGCCACCTTCTCCGGGCTGCCCTGAACCACGAGGCGTCCGCCGGCCACTCCCGCTTCCGGTCCCAGTTCGATGACCCAGTCGGCCCGCTTGATGACGTCCAGATGGTGTTCGATCACGAGGACGGTGTGGCCCGCGTCGACCAGGCGATCCAGCACCTGGATCAGGACCCGGACATCGTCGAGGTGCAGGCCCGTGGTCGGTTCGTCCAGGATGTAGAGCTTCCGTCCACCGCGCTTCGTCGAGTGCGCCAGCTCCCGCGCAATCTTCAGCCGCTGGGCTTCACCACCCGACAGCGTGGTGGCCGGTTGCCCGAGGCGCAGGTAACCCAGCCCGACCTGCTGCAGGTGCCAGAGCGCCTGACCCAGTTTCGGCTGATGGCGGAAGCGGTGGATCGCCTGGTCCACCGTCAGCTGCAGTACGTCGGCGATCGACAGCCCGGCGATCTTCACTTCCAGCACGTCCGGTCGGTAGCGCGTCCCGCCGCAGGTCTCACAGGGGATGTAGACGTCGGCGAGGAAGACCATCTCGACCAGCACGGCGCCGGCCCCATCGCAGGTCTCGCAGCGACCGCCGGCCATATTAAAGGAGAAGGAGGCCGCGGTCAGTTTGCGGCGCTTCGCCTCGGGTTGTTTGGCGTACAGCTCCCGGATCTCGTCAAAGCCTTTCACGTAGGTGATGGGATTGGACCGCGGGGTGCGCCCGATCGGGGTCTGGTCGATGAGCAGGACATCCTGCAGCCACTCGGCCCCGGTCAGTTCCCGGACGGCGCCCACGGTCTCCCCCAGGTGCTCCTTGGCCGAGTGTCCGCCGTGGAAGCGGGCTTCGAGCTGACGATAGAGGACGTCGTGCACCAGTGTGCTCTTCCCGCTCCCGGAGACGCCGGTCACCGCCACCAGGGCCCCCAGGGGAATGTCGACATCGACCCCGCGGAGGTTGTGCAGCGCCGCCCCGCGCACCCGCAGCCACTGGCTGAGCTTCCGTCGGGCGCTGGGAATCCCGATCCGCTTGCGGCCCGAGAGATACTGGCCTGTCAGCGTCTCGCCGGCGCCCGCCACCGGTCCGGCGTAGACCAGTTGGCCGCCCTGCTCCCCGGCGCCTGGTCCCAGTTCGAGCATGAAATCCGCATGGCGCATCGCGGCGGGATCGTGCTCGACCACGACGACGGTGTTGCCCTGATCGCGCAGGCGCTCCAGCAGGAGCAGCAGGCGATCGGTGTCGCGCGGATGCAGGCCGATGGTGGGTTCGTCGAGGACGTAAAGCGTATCGACCAGCCGGGACCCGAGCGCATTCGACAGCGCGATGCGCTGGGCTTCTCCCCCGGACAGGGTCCGGGTGAGCCGGTCGAGGCTCAGGTAGCCGAGGCCGACGTCGCGCAGGAAGCTGACGCGGTTGCTCAACTGTTCCAGCACCAGGCGGGCCACCTCGCGCTCGAAGTCGGTCAGCCGCAGCTCCGTCAGCCATTGTGCCAGGCGATCGACCGGGCGCGCGGCGACCGCGGCGATCGGTTCGCCCTGGATGCGGACGGCCAGGGCATCGTCGTTCAGACGGGTGCCGCCGCAGGTGGTGCAGGGATGGGCCAGCTGGTACTGCCGCAGGAAGACCCGGATGTACTGCTTGTAGCGCTTGTCCTCGAGGCCTTTGAGGAACGGGAAGATGCCGACATAGCGGCCGTGTTTCCCGTAGAGCAATTCCTGCCGCTGGGCCGGCTTGAGGGCGGACCAGGGGAGGTCGGGATTGATGCCAAGATTGCGGGCCGTCGTCACCAGTATGCGGCGCCGCGTTTCATACCGCGGCTTGGTCCAGGGATCGATGGCCCCGGTGGCGAGCGTGCGGCGGTCGTCAGGGACGACGAGCGATTCGTCGTATTCCAGGACGGCACCGAAGCCGTTACAGGTGCCGCAGGCACCCCGGGGGTTGTTGAAGGAAAAGAGCGCCGGCGTCAACGCTGCGGCTGGGGTGTCGCACCGGGAACAGGCGGGACGCTCGGTGAACCGAAGGCGCCCGCCCTCGTGCAGGACGAGGGCGATCCCCTCCCCTTCCACAAAGGCAGTGGACAGCGCTTCGGTGAGCCGACCGCGGATGGCGTCTGGCGCGACCGGATCGACCCTCAGGCGATCGACGATGACCAGCAGTTCACCTGCGCCGGCCAGATCGAGTCCCTCGGGCAACTCCTCGAGCCGGAGTGGCGTCCCGTCAGCCTCGATCCGCACGAATCCGAGCGCTCCCAGATTTTCGACAATCGCCGCGTGACTGCGCCGCGCCGAGGCAGGAAGCGGAAAGGCGACCTGCAGCGCACCGCGGACCTCGGCCAGCGTCTCGTCGGCCGCCGACTGCGGGGTGTCCCGGCGCACCGGCGCTCCGCACAGCTTGCACTGCTGGCGCCCCACCCGGGCCCACAGCAGCCGCAGGTAGTCGTAAATCTCGGTGGCAGTGCCCACGGTGGAGCGGCTGGAGACGGTGGGGTTGTGCTGCTGGATGGCCACCGACGGGGCCACCCCCTCGAGCCGATCGATGAGCGGCTTGGGCATCCGCTCGAGGAACTGCTTGGCATAGGTCGAGAGCGACTCGATATACCGACGCTGCCCCTCGGCGTAGAGGGTGTCGAACGCGAGCGAACTCTTGCCCGACCCCGAGGGGCCGGTGACCACGATCAGCGCCCGGTGGGGCAGATCGACCGTGATTCCCTTGAGGTTGTGTTGCCGGGCGTTGACCAGGCGAATGACGCGTTCAGCCATGTTGTGGTGCAAGATAGCGGGGGCACCGTGTAGATTTTGACCCGACATGGCTTCCGTCCTTACCCTCCGCGTTCTCCTCCGCGGCTTCTTCGTTTTCGTCGGGATCTCGGCCCTCGGGTACGCCGGTGTCCTGCTCTATGGCAACAATCTCCCGGCCTTCCTTGCGGCGCTGGAACACCTCCACTGGGGCTGGCTCCTGGTCGGGGTCGGGCTGGCCTCCATGGACTGGTTCGGGGGCGGACTGCGGAACTGGGTCCTGGCGCGGCACATCTTTCCCAACCCGCCGATCCGCGGGATGATCCTCTCCGGCGGGATGGGGGCATGGGCGGCGTACCTCACGCCGTTCAATTCCGGTTCCGGCCCGATGATGATCTACGCCATGCGACGAGCGGGGGTCCCGCTCCCGGTGGCGGTCACCACCGCGCTGATGTCGTTCATCGCGACGGTCATCTTCTTCGCGCTGGCAGGACCGCTCGCTATCGTGTTCGGCGCGGGGAAGTCCCTGGGCCAGCACGGCAACGTGCTGGGCCTCACCCTGTACGATCTCTTCCTCGGCAGCCTGGGATTGTTCGTCGGGATCGGCGTGGTGCTGGTGGTGGTGATCATCTTCCCCGGGCTTATCCGGGATCTACTCAAACGGATCGCGGTCCGGCTCTCCAGACGGAGCGCCCGGGTGGCCTCCCGTATTGAGGGATTGCAGAAGGGGATCGACGACGCCCACGCGAGCGTGCTGGCCTTCAACTCGTCGCGAGGATGGCTCGCCATCGGATGGGCCACCCTGCTGTCCGGGCCGTCCCACGCCAACAAGCTGCTCGCCGGCTACGTCGCCCTGCGGGCGGTCGGGATCGAAGCCCATTTTGTGGACGTACTGCTGGTCCAGACTCTGATCACCTTCCTGCTGTACTTCGCCCCGACGCCTGGCGCCTCCGGGATCGCGGAGATCCTGTCGACCGCCGTGATGTCGTCGGTGTACCTGCCGCGCGAACTGGGTCCGCTCTACACCCTGATCTGGCGCGCGATCCTCTCCTATTTCACCATCGCCTTCGGCTTCATGGTGTTCTATCGCTGGCTGCGGGAGCGCCGGAAGGGCCCGTCAGATACGGCCATCGAGGATGTTGCCCTGGACGCCGAGCCGGCGCCGGACGCCGGGTGAGCCGCACCCGGATCCTGGTCTGATCACGGCATGACCCCCCCGATCGCCGAGCCGGACGAGCAGGGCTATGACGCCGCACTGATGCGGCGGCTGTTGAGTTACGTGCGCCCCTACCGTGGGACGGCGGTGGTCGCGGTGCTCCTGCTGCTCGCCTCCGCCGGCCTCACGCTGGTGGGACCCGCGCTGACCCAGCGGGTGCTCGATGTCGCGGTTCCGTCGGGGGACTTCGGTCTCCTCCGGACTCTGGCGCTGCTGTTTCTGGCCTCGCTCGTCCTCGAGTTTGTCTGTGACTACGGTCAGGCCTACCTGACCGCATGGATGGGGCAGCGAGTCATGGCGGACCTGCGGCTCACGGTCTTCGCCCACCTGCAGCGCCTCAGTCCCACCTATTTCGACCGCAACCCGGTCGGTCGCCTGATGACCCGGGTGACGTCGGATGTCGAGACCCTGAACGAGCTATTCTCGTCCGGGGTCGTCACGGTCTTTGGTGACCTGTTTACCCTGACGGCCATCGTGGCGATGATGCTGGTGATCGACTGGCGCCTGGCGCTGGTCGCCTTTGCCGTGATCCCGCTGATGCTGATTGCGGCGATCACCTTCCGCCGCCACGTCCGGTCCTCGTTTCGCGACATCCGGACCCGGCTGGCGCGGCTGAACGCCTTTGTGCAGGAGCACCTCTCCGGTATGCGGGTCGTCCAGCTGTTCGGTCGGGAGCGGGCCGAGGCGGCGGCCTTTGCCGAGGTGAACCGGGCGCACCTGCAGGCGCATCTGCGATCGATCACGATCTATGCGATCTTCTTCCCGGTGGTGGAATTCCTGACCAGCGTCGCCATGGCACTCCTGCTCTGGTGGGGGGGAGCCCGGGTCCTGGGTGGCACGCTCACGGTAGGGGTCCTTGCCGCCTTCATCCAACTGACTCGGCGCTTCTTCCAGCCGCTGCAGGATCTGTCGGAGAAGTACAACCTGCTCCAGAGCGCGATGGCCTCATCGGAGCGGATCTTCCGGCTGCTGGATACCGAGCCCACCGTGAAACAACCCGCGGCCCCCCTTCGTCCGCCGGCTCCAGTACGGGGTGAGGTGGTGTTCGAGGATGTCTGGTTCCGGTACGATGGGGCCGGTCTGGCCGAGGATACGGCGGTCGCCCCCGGTCCCGAGGATCCGAGCGCCGCATGGGTGCTGAAAGGAGTATCGTTCACCGCCCGGCCGGGGGAGACCCTGGCACTGGTGGGGCACACCGGGGCGGGGAAGACCACCATCATCAGTCTGCTGCTTCGCTTCTACGATCCGCAGCGCGGACGCATCACTCTGGACGGGGTGGACCTGCGGGACCTGGATCTGGCCGAGCTCCGGGGACTGATCGGATTTGTTCAACAGGACCTGTTTCTCTTCAGTGGTGACATAAGTCACAATCTGACCCTGGATGCGGAGGTCGGTCCCGGGGCCGGGCGCCTGGCCGCTGAGCGGGTGGGCGCGGACCGGTTCATCGCGCGTCTCCCTGATGGCTATGCCCATGTCCTGGGGGAGCGGGGGCGGTCCCTGAGTGTCGGCGAGCGGCAACTGCTGTCCTTTGCCCGGGCGCTGGCGCGGGATCCCGCTATTCTGCTGCTGGACGAGGCCACCAGCTCGGTAGACGCGGAGGCGGAGGCGATGATCCAGGAGGCGGTCGCGGAGCTCATGCGGGGGCGGACCAGCATCGTGGTGGCCCACCGACTGAGCACTATTCTTCATGCGGACGAGATTCTGGTGCTGCACCATGGGGAGATTCGTGAGCGCGGGAGTCACGCTGCGCTGCTGGCACAAAACGGGCTCTACGAGCGGCTCTACCGGCTGCAGCTCGGCGGGGAGGACCAGCGGGCCTCCCTGAGTGCGTAAGCTCCTATTGCTTGCGCGGTTACGTGGCTCCCGGTACGTTTTGGCAATCCGTCGACTAGAGGGCGTCTGATGATGGAACTGGAAGTCGCTGGGCAGCGAACTCCGATCCCCGCTGGTGAGCTGGTGATTGGGGCTGATCCATCGTGCGGCCTGCGACTGGACGGCCTTGCGGCCGCCCACGCCGTCGTGGTCGGCATGGGCGACGGGTCGGTGGCGCTCCGCCGGGTGGGCGAGAGCGAAGTGTTGCTCAATGGGGTGCGACTGGGAGCGGAGCCCGCCCCGGTGCTCCACGGCGACAAGATTCAGCTCGGCCGCCACGAGGTGTTCCTGCACGATCCCCGGCGCAGTGGCAGTACCCAGTTCGTGAGCGCGAACGATGTCGCGCGCATGGTGGCCGCAACGGGCAAGCCGGGCGCCCCGAAGCCGCCGACGGCGGCGACCGGGGGGCGGCTGGTCTGCCTGACGGACGGACGGGAGTACACCATCGGTGGATCGCCGGTGGTGTTTGGCCGTGAGGCGGGTTGTGACATCGTGGTGCCCAACAAGGATGTCTCCCGCCGTCATGCCGAGATCTTTTCGTCGCCGCAGGGCTATGTGCTGGTCGACAGCAGCACCAATGGCACCTTCGTCAACGGTGACCGGATCGAGGCCCAGCGGGTGCTGGCCCGGGCCGATGTGATCCGGATCGGCGACCACGAATTCCGGTTCTATGCGGACCGGATGCCGGAAGTCCCGTCGCTGGTGAATGCGCCGGCGCTGCAGCCACCGGTGGTGCAGGTGCCCACGACGCCACCGCCGATCAGCACCCCCGCAATGGGAGCGGCGGAACGCCTCTCGCACACCATGCACGGGATGCCGGTCAGCAATCCCGGCATCGCGGTGCCCCCCGAGGTGCTCGCGCCGCCGGTCGTCGCGCCGCCGGTCGTCGCGGCCGCCGCCCCGGTCGCGCCGCCTCCCCCGCAAGCCGCCCCCGCGCCACCACCGGCGCCCAAGGCCGCGCCGCGGCAGAGCAACGCCACGCCGCCACTGGCCACCTTCCTGGTGCGGAGCGGCCTGCTCAAGGGCCAGCGTCTGACGGTCCGGGTTCCGGTGGTGAACATCGGTCGGGCCGAATACAACGACCTGGTTGTGCCTGACGACAGCGTCAGCGGCTCCCACGCCAAGCTGCAGCGGCGCGAGGGGATCTGGGTGCTGACCGACAACGCCTCGACTAACGGGACCTGGGTGGACGGCGAGCGGGTCTACGGCGAGATCATGCTCGGTCCGGGCGCCGTGGTCCGCTTTGGTGAGATCTCGGCGATGTTCGAACCGACCGACGATCACCTGGGCACCGCCGGCGGATCCGGCACCAAGGTCATGGGCGCCATGAAGGCGGCGGCACCGACCCCGGTCGCGCCACCGCCGGTCGAACCTCGGCTCCCGGCACCCGCGCCCATCGCCACACCCTCCGCCGCGCGGCCTGCCATGGATCGTGCGCCGGCGATGGAGCCGGCCCCGAGCCGGCCGTCCCAGATGCAGCAGCGCCGTCCCCCGATGGTCATGGTCCCGCCGGAGTCACGCGGCCTTCCTCGATGGCTGATTCCCCTGGCAATCGTCATCATTCTCGGGGTGGCTGCGGCCATCCTGCTGAGCAAGTAACGGCGCGTGCGATTCTCCTGCGCAGCACGGACTGACACCGGAATCGTCCGTTCCGGCAATGAAGACAATTACCTGATGCTGGCGGATCGCGGTGTATTCATCGTGGCCGATGGCATGGGGGGACACGCCGCCGGGGAAGTGGCGAGCGAGATGGCGGTGCGCATCGTCTCGAAGGAACTGGGGACCCTGCGTGGGCTGGCCGACGACATCGCCGGCGAGCGCATGCGGCACGCGATCATCGAAGCCAACGGCGCGATCTTCGATCGGACCCTGACCGAGCACGACAAGCGCGGCATGGGGACCACCACCACGGTGCTGATTCTGCTGCCCCAGCGCTATATCATCGGGCAGGTGGGCGACAGCCGGGCCTATCTGCTGCGCGAAGGCCGTTTCCTGCAGGTCACCAAGGATCATTCCTACGTGCAGGAACAGGTGGACCTCGGGCTGCTGACGCCCGATCAGGCCCGGGTACATCCCTACAGCAACGTGATCACCCGCTGCATCGGCGCGAACGCGGAAGTGGTACCCGACGTCTACTTCGGGCACCTCCGTGCTGGTGATGTGCTTCTGCTCGCATCCGACGGGCTCACCGGTATGCTCGAGGACGAGCAGTTGGCGGCCATCCTGAGCGGTGAAGGCGGTCCACAGCAATGGGTCGACCGGCTCATCAATGAGGCGAATCGCCGCGGCGGGCTCGACAACATCACGGCGATCATCATCCGGATCGAGCCGGACACGCCAGCCGAAGTGACGAACCCCGGACTTCCTGCGGGCCAGCGATAGGCCGACGGGGGCCAGCAGTACGAGGGCGGGTGGGGCGCAGGTCGGCCTTGCCCGCCCTCACGCATTTCCCCCGTCGCATCGTGAAACAGGTTTCCCCCCGTCACCGTATTTCCGGCCATGAACGCCTCTCTCGCTTCGGTCCGGATTGGACTCGACACGCTGCGCGCCAATCCTCTGCGCACCGCCCTCTCGACCCTCGGCATCATGATCGGTGCCGCCTCACTGGTCGCCATCCTTTCACTGGGCGACGGCCTGGAGCGATTCGGCCGCGCGCAACTGGAACAGACGACGGACCTCCAGTCGGTGGTGGTCCAGCCGCGCACGGTCGAGCTGATTGACGGACAGGCTTACCTGCTGGATCGGATCGCCCTCTTCACCTCGGCCACCGTTGATTCACTCCTGACGCTGATTCCGGAGGCCTCCGGCGCCTCCCTGACCCTGATGGGCACCACGCCAGTCGCACCGGGCGATACCTCGGCGGGCCAGGTGCGCGTGATGCTGACGCTGGCGAGTGCCGCCGACCAGATGGAAGACCGGTTCGCGGCCGGGCGGTACTTCACCGCCGAGGAGGCTCGACAGAATGCGCCGGTCATCATCCTGAGTCACGCACTCTCGGCCCGACTCACCGGGGTCGAGCCCGCCGCCGCGATCGGTCGCGAGGTGACCATCCGAGGCAGCACCCGTCAGGTGATCGGCGTGGTTGCCCCGCGGATGGGCGACGTGGAGACGGTCTATGCTCCCATCACCGCGCAGGGCGATCTGATGGTGCCGACCCCGAGACCCCGGGCTCCCACGATGGTGCTGCAGGCGCGCGAGGTGGAACTGGTCCCCACCGTGCAGGCGGCGCTGGAGCGGTGGCTGGCGGCGGACTACGGCAACTGGAAGAAGTATGCGACGGTGCAGAGCAACCAGGCGCGGGTGGCGCAGGTCACGCTCGGGATGCGGGTCTTCAAGGGGTTCATGGGGGCGATCACCGGGATCTCGCTGATCGTGGGTGGCATCGGGATCATGAACGTGCTGCTGGCGGCGGTGACGGAACGAACCCGGGAGATTGGTGTGCGCAAGGCGATCGGCGCGCGCCGCCGGGATGTCCTGGCGCAGTTCCTGGCGGAATCGGTAGCCATCTCGGGGGCAGGGAGCATTGTCGGGGCGCTGCTGGGCCTGGGCAGCGCATTCGGGATCACCTCGATCATCCGACGGCAGACGGAGGCACTGGTTTTTGCCTCGTTCAGCTGGAGCTCCCTCGTGATCGCCGCCACCTCGGCGCTGGTCGTCGGGCTGGTGTTCGGGATCTACCCCGCGCTCCGCGCCGCCCGGCTCTCCCCTATCGAGGCGATCCGGCACGAATAAGGGCGGCCTCTTCGAGGCCGCCCCTCCTGCTGCTTCCGCCTCCGGGCCCTAGGACAACAGCGCGCCCTGTCCCAGCCGAGTCTCGACCTCGAAGTCCGACATCCCGATGAGCTCACGCACCGGGGTCAGGTCGATCGTCACCGGCAGAATGGTGAAGACCCGGAGCCGCCGCGCGCTCTGGTAGAGTTCACCGGCAACCCGTGGCAAGCCGAACTGTCCAACCCGGCCCTCCCCCGTCAGCCGCTCGACGCTCCCGGTCCGGGTGCGCAGCGGCAGGTCCACCGCGAGCATCGAGGGATTACTGGGAAAGTCGAGCAGCAGATCACCGGGCTTGAGCCCGCACTCGACCGCCAGCTGGTCTTCCACCCGCTCCATCAGATCCACTCGCTCCCGCAACCATGGCGCCCGTTCTTCCGGAACCTCATTGGCGGGAAGATCGAGCGCCCGCTTGAACAGCCGGCGGCCGTGGACTGCCCGCGCGAGCCCGGTGGGATCGGCGACAGAGAGGCGCTCGGTCAGGGCATCGTCGGTGGTATCCGCCACGGCCGCGGTGGTCAGCTTACCCGTGGCGACCGCAGCGCGCACCGCCCGCTTGAACATGCAGGTGGCGCTGCGGCAGGCGTGATGCCAGTACACGTTGCGGTACATCTGGTACTTGGCGAACAGCAGCGACTCGAGGGCGCTGATCCCCTTCTCCTGCACTCCCAGCTCCATCCGTCCCGGCGCCACCTCAATGAGGGTCAGTGAGGCGAGCAGCCGGTCGACATCCACCGCCCCATAGGGCACACCACACATCCGCGCGTCGCGGCTGAGATAATCGATCTTGTCGAGGTCGAGTGATCCCGAGATCAGGCCGCGGAGCGGGCTGGGACTCTGGCCGGTAATGAACTGGCCGATCCGGTCGGCGATCCCGGCGACTCCGGTCCGACCCAACTCGCTGGCCAGCGGCTCGCGGCGGAGCCGGGCGACGCCGAGTTCCTCATGGTGCGGGAACCCTGCTTCCTCGAGGGCATGGGAGAAGGGGTAGTGCCCGATATCGTGGAGCAGGGCGGCGAGGCGGGCGGCCAACCGATCCTCTTCCGCGATGCCGTCGAGTTCCCCCCGCTCTTCGAGACTGGCGAGGGCCCGACGCGTGAGGTGGTACGCGCCGAGGGCGTGCTCAAAGCGGGTATGGGTGGCGCCGGGGTAGACCAGGAAGGCATGACCGAGCTGCCGGACATAGCGCAGCCGCTGCATGGGGGCGGTGTCGAGGACGGCGCTGGCGGCGCCATCGAGCCGGATGTTGTCCCACAGTGGATCCCGGATGACCTCGAAGTCGCCCATGGGATCGAAGATAGGGGGAGTGGGGGGTGAGGGCGAGGGTGGGGCGTCGATGGTCGAGGCGCGGGGTCATACGACTCGAGGGTGGAAGGTCATGAATTTGACCCTCGACCCTCGACTGTTCACGAACCTCGACTGTCGCCGGTGCCGGGGCTACGTCTCCCCGGCCAGCTTCCACTCTTCGGCGGAGCGCCAGAGGCTGGAGAGCAGCAGCTCGCGCATCAGGATGAACTCCTTCGGGATCCGGTCATAGAGCCGCTCGAACAGCTCCTGATGGGACAGGATCTCCGCCTTCCATGGTTCGCGCGGCACCGACATGAGCTGGCGGAAGGTCTCGGGGCTGAAGCCCTCCATCCCCTTCCAGTCCATATCCTCGTACCGCGGCATCCAGCCAAGGGGGCTCTCGGTGGCCCCCGCACGACCGCGGACCCGGTTGAACACCCACTTGAGCACCCGGAGGTTCTGGCTGTATCCCGGCCAGATGAATTCGCCCTTCTCATTCTTGCGGAACCAGTTGACGCAGAAGATGCGGGGCGGATCGGTGATCTGCCGGCCGATCTGCAGCCAGTGGTTGAAGTAATCTCCCATGTGATAGCCGCAGAAGGGGAGCATTGGACATCGGATCGCGGCGGACCTGGCCGACGGCGCCGGCCGCTGCGGCGGTGGTTTCGGATCCGATCGTCGCGGCGAGGTAGACGCCGAAGTTCCAGTTGGCGGACTGATAGACCAGCGGGACCAGCGAGGCTCGACGACCGCCGAAGATGAAGGCGCTGATCGGGACGCCCTCGGGGTTCTGCCATTCCGAGTCCATCGAGGGGCACTGCGACGCCGGGGCGGTGAAGCGCGCGTTCGGGTGCGCTGCCTTGCGGCCCGACTCAGGGGTCCACGGCTGCCCCTGCCAGTCGGTGAGCTTGGCGGGCGGCTTCGCCGTCATGCCCTCCCACCAGACATCGCCATCTTCCGTCAGCGCCACGTTGGTGAAGATCGTGTTGGACTCGGATCGTCGCCATGGCGGTGGGGTTGCTGTCCACCGAGGTGCCCGGCGCGACGCCGAAGAAGCCGGCCTCGGGGTTGATGGCGTACAGGCGGCCATCGGGTCCGGGACGGATCCAGGCAATGTCGTCGCCGACGGTGGTCACCGTCCAGCCCTTCGACAGCCCTTGGGCGGCACCAGCATGGCGAGGTTGGTCTTGCCGCAGGCGCTGGGGAAGCCGGCGGCGACGTAGCGCTTGTCGCCTTCCGGGCTCTTGAGCCCGAGGATCAGCATATGCTCGGCCATCCACCCCTGGTCGCGCGCCATCACGGAGGCGATGCGCAGCGCAAAGCACTTCTTGCCCAGCAGCGCGTTGCCGCCATAGCCACTGCCGTAGGACCAGATGCTGCGCTCCTCCGGGAAGTGGACGATGTACTTCTCTTCCTTGTTGCGACGGCCAGGAAACGTCCTTCTCGCCCGGATTGAGCGGCATGCCCACCGAGTGCACGCAGGGGACGAACTCCTTGTCTCCCAGGGCCTCCAGTGCCCCACGACCCATCCGGGTCATGATCCGCATGTTGACCACCACATAGGGCGAGTCGGTGAGTTCGACCCCGATATGTGCCAGTGGTGACCCGAGCGGTCCCATGCTGAACGGCACCACGTACATGGTGCGGCCGCGCATGGACCCGGCGAAGACCCGCTTCAGGGTCGACCCGCATTTCTTTCGGGGTCGACCCAGTTGTTGGTCGGGCCGGCATCCTGGCGGCGAAGACTGCAGATGAAGGTGCGATCCTCGACCCGGGCCACATCACTGGGGTCGGAGAGGGCGAGGAAGCTGTTGGGACGCTTCTTCGGGTTCAGGCGGGTGAGGGTCCCACTGGCGACCATCTGGTCGAGCAGCTGCTCGTTTTCTTCCGCGGAGCCGTCACACCAGTGGATCCGGTCCGGCAGGGTAAGGGCTGCAATGTCTGCGACCCAGGTACGCAGGGCGACGTTGGTGACCCATGAGGGACAGTCCGCCGCAGAGGTGCGCGGTTCGGCTATAGCCGTCATACCATCAGCTCCCTTGAAATAACGCGGCCACCCCCTGGCAGGGGTGGACTCACACGAGAGCTTAAATCTCGACAGGACAGCGGCTTAAGGCAACCGATCAGGGCATAATTGAATGAATATGCAACTCGGCGGCCGCCGAGCCGCATTGCCGGGGGCTGAAGCCCCCTCTCGGCCAGCAGCGCCATCGCTAAAGCGATACTGCCGGCCGAGCCGCCTACGGACGCACCGGCACCATGTCTGACGGGAAGTGGTAATCGTTGTAGGCCGTCCCGAGGTCCCGATCGGTCAGGAAGTTCCTGGTGGGGAAGGCGTACATCAGGTCCAGCGAGTCGGTCGAGTGCTGAAACAGGCCGAGGGAGTGCCCCAGTTCGTGTGCGGACACCGCCTGCAGGCAGTCCTGCAGGTCGGGGGCGCCGGGGACGGAGGCGATGATGTACACCCGGATCGGCAGCCGGAGTTCATGCCGGTTGGCTACTGTGTCCACGTCGGTCGCGCCCTCGCAGGAGGTGGCCATCCCGTGGATCCGGGCCAGGGCTGGCGACGCCGGCGGGGGGAGCACGGTGCGGATCAAGACATCAGCCTGGGTGCTGTCGTCCACGATCTTGCCGTCCCACTCGTTGTACAGGAAGGCGCTCTTCCAGAGGGCGATGCCTTCGCTCACCCGGGCGGGGATCTCGTGCTGATCCTCCACCCAGATCTTGACCGGGAGGCTGGAGCGGGGCCAGTGGAAGCTGAGCGTATCGACGAAGGTGCTCCCCGCGCTGTCGTAATTCAGGATCAGGCGCCAGTCATACCGCAGCACGCGGTTGGGGGCGACGATGTCGCTGCAGGCGATGGCAGCGGCCAACACCGACAAGGCGGCGAAGGTAAGCAGACGGGAGCGATTCATCGGGCGTACTCGAGTGCGAGGCCGAGACCCAGCCGGTGGACGTCCTGGGTACGTGCGAAGCCGGAGGTCCGGAGTTCGTCAGTGGAGAAACGCTGGTAGTCATACCGCAGGCGGGCGACCAGGCCGAGGTTGCCGCGATGCACGAGGGGGGCGTCGGCGCCCAGGGAGAGCAGGAGAAGCAGCGGTCCACCCTGGCGGAAGAAGCCCTCCTTGTCCGGGAGGTATTTGAGGAGGCCGGCCCCGATCCGGTAGCGGAGCGGTCCCTTCACCGGGCCGTCGACGCCGAGGTTCAGGCTCAGGGTCCGGAAGTTGGGGCCATCCGCATCCGGCTGTCCCACTTCCTTGATCCGCGTGCGGTGCACCCCCAGCGCGACCTCGACACTGCCGCGCTCCTTCTCCGACACCGGCACGCTGGCGCCGATGGTGAAGGTCGGAGCGATGCGCTGCTCGACCGTGATATCCTGGAAGATCCGGTCCGCGACCAGCTTGGTGCCGCCGGTGGCACCCACGGCGAAGGAGTAGCGCACCTGGGCCTGCAGGGCGGACGGGAGCAGGGCGCTGAGCGCCAGAAGCGAAGGCAGAAGTCGCATAGGCCTAATGATGCGGGTCCGGGCCGGGGTTGGTCAACGCAGGGGACGCTCGTCGCCCGTGGCATATGCACGGAGGCGCTCCAGCATCTGCCGATCCTGGGTGACTTCGTCGTCCCCCTTGGGGGTCTCGATCAGCTTGATGATACCGGCGAAGCGGGGATCGGTCATGATCCGGCGGAACGGGGCGGGGCCGAGGCTGCCTTCGCCAATGAGTTCATGCCGGTCCTTGTGGGAGTCGAATGGTGTCTTGGAGTCGTTGAGGTGCATGCAGCGCAGGGAGTCCAGTCCGAGGGTACGTTCCCAGGCAGCCCAGACGCCGTCATAATCGTTGACGAGATCGTAGCCGGCGGAAAAGAGGTGGCAGGTGTCGGCACAGAACCCGATTCGCGCGCGGTGCGGCTCCGGGATCGCTGCCCGCAGCGCGGCCAGTTCTTCGAAGGTCCGGCCGAGGGCGGTGCCGGTGCCGGCGGTGGTCTCCATCAGGACCATCACCTCGCCGGGGACCTTCTCGAGGCAGTGGGCATAGTTAGCGGCATTCCGGGCGATACCGTCGTCCCGGTCATCCATGTAGTTGCCCGGATGCGACACAATGTAGCGGATTCCGAGGGCGGTGCACCGCTGCAGTTCAGCGATGAAAGACCCGACGGACCGGTTACTTAGCATGTCGTCGGGTGACGCAAGATTGATCAGGTATGAATCGTGCGACACAGCCGCGGTAATTCCAACGCGCTCCATCTCCTGGCGAAAGGCCTCCACCTTCTGGGGGTCGAGCGTCGGCTCGCGCCATTGATTGGGAGTCTTGGTGAAGAGCTGCAGGGCGGTGGCCCCGATGGCCTGCGCCCGGGCCGGGGCGGTGTCGACCCCACCCTGCGTTGAGACATGTGCGCCAAGCAGTTCCATGACGATTAGCTTTCCGTTTCCTTGACAGGAGTCGATGGGCGGATACGTTCTCGCCCCGCCCCATGATAGTGCTCCCCTTGTGACCGACCTGCTCGCCGCTCGCCGCCTGCTGCTGCTGGGCGATGCCGCTGCCCGCCCCGTGGGCCTCGAGCGTGCGCTTGCGCGCGCCGGCTATACAGTAATCGAGAGCGAGTCGGGTGAGCTGGACGAACCGACCGCCCTCCCGCCAGACCTCGTCCTGGTGACCGCCGCCCGGGCCGACGAGCGCCTCGCCTTTGCCCTCGCCTCGTTGACCGGACAGGCCTGGTCTACGATCCCCCGCTTTGCCCTGCTCTCCGAACCCGATCGTGACGGACCGTGGAAAGCGCTGGGCATGGGCGCGGATGACGCCCTCGCGGCCCCGATTCACCTGGCCGAACTGACGGCGCGGATCACCGCCCGGCTCCGCCGCGCCCCCGCCGATGGGTCGGAGCGGGAAGCGGTGTGGCGCCAGGAACTGATGTTCGACATCCTCGAAGAGCTGTCCGCGTCGCTGCAGTCGGAGGGCATTGTCGAGACGCTGGTCCGACGGGTTGGCCTCGCCCTCGAGTTGCCGCGCTGCTCATTCCTCATGGCCTCGCCCTGGGAACGGTATGGTCGGGTGGTGGCCATCATGGAGCAACCGACCGCCCGGGACCTGCGGGTCGATCTCTATCGGTACCCCGAGATCCGCGAAGCACTGCGGACCGAGAAAACGGTGTTCATTCCCGACCTCGAAAATCACACCTTCTTCGAGGAGCTCAAACCGCTGTGGGAGGACCTGGGAGTCAGCGCCGACGTCCGCAGTGTGGCGGTGATTCCCGTGAGCCTGCATACCCGGCCCGCGGGTGTCTTCCTGCTGCGGACCCGCCGGGAGGATCCCCCGCTCACCGCCGACCAGCTGCGGTTTGCCGAACGGTTGCTCCAGGCCACCGCTCGGCTGCTGGAGAACGAGGAGCATCGCGCCGGGCTGGCGCGCAAGCGCTCCAGTGCGATGGTCACGGATATGCTGACCGGTTGTGCCAGCCTCGATGCGCTCGACCGCCGGATCCAGGAGGAGTTTGCCCGGTCGCGCCGCTATGCCCTGACCTTCAGTGTGGTCCTGCTGGACGTCGACCAGCTGCGGCGGTACAACGAGGAATTCGGCATTCCGATGGGCGACAAAGTCATGGCCGAACTCGGCGCCCTGCTGCAGCGGGAGATCCGCGCCCCCGATTTCGTAGGGCGGTATGGCGGCGATGAATTCGCCCTGGTCCTGCCGGAGACCGATGTCGTTGGGGCCCGGGCCTCGATCGGTCGGGTCCGGGCCCGGATCGAGGCGCATGAGTTTCCCGACCTCGCTGCCCGGGAGCGGCCCACCCTGTCCGCCGGGGTGGTTTCGATTCCCCATCCCGCCGCCAACGATACGGCCGATCTGTTCGCGCTGGTGGAAGCGGCGCTGCTCCGCGGCAAGGCCCAGACCGACGGCCGCATCGGCACTGCCGACACCGTCGCTGCCTAGCGGCGCGTCTTCAGCCAGTCGGATGGATCCAGCGCGATTCCGTTCTTCCCGCGAATTTCGAAGTACAGCTGTGGCCCCTGGTCACTCCCCTCGCCCCCCGACGTCCCGATCGCCTGCCCCTTCAGCACCTGCGTGCCCTCCCGTACCGAGGCGCTGTTCAGGTGCATGTAGAGGGATCGGTAGCCGTCGCCATGGTCGAGGATCAGGGTGAGTCCATAGGTGGAGAAGGTGAACACCCGTTCCACCCGGCCGGCCTCCACTGCCTTGACCGGCGTTCCGACCGGGGCGGAAATCCCAATGCCGTTGAATCGGATGGTGGCGCCGGAGGAGAGGCGCTGGGGCCCGAAGTTGTAGAGAATCGGACCATCGACCGGCCAGTCGAGCTTGCCGATATCGGCGGTGCTCAAGGTGGCCGGTTGATTGGTCCCGCCCGCATTGCCCCGCGCGGCCGCGTTGCGGCGGGCCCGCTCCAGTTCCGCCAGCAGGTCGTTCAGGCGGGCCTCATCCTTCTGCACCGCACTCAACTGCTGTTCGGTGGTCCGGGCCGATTTCCGCGCGTCCCGCAAGCGCCGGCTCCGCTCCTCGGCCAGTCGTCCATAGCGCTGCAGCTCCGCCTCGCGCTCCTCCTTGGTGAGATCGAGCTGGCTCCGCGCCTGCAGGATCTCGCCCCGGCGCTTGACCACCTGCGCCGTCAGCTTCTCGACGTCGCCGACCAGGAAGCGGTCCTGCCGCGACTGCAGGAAGAGGTACTTGTAGCGGGAGAGCAGGTCACCGAATGATTGCGCCGCGACCAGCACCTCGAAGGTGTACAACTGGCCGCGCTTGTAGATCTCGGTGAGCCGGCGGGAGAGCACCGCCCGCTTTTCCGCCAGATTGTCCTGCACCAGGACGAGGTCGGTGCCGGCCCGCTCCATCTGGCTGTTGAGCCCCCCAATCTGCTCCTCCAGCGCGTTCACGATCCGGCCGGTGCTCTGCTTCTGCCGCTCGAGATTTTCCAACTCCGCGCCGAGGTTCTGCACCTGTCCCTGCAGGCGGGTGCGTTCGTCCTCCAGCCGGGCCCGCTCCTTCCGCACCTCTTCCAGCTTCCGGCGGGAGTCTTCGGCGTTGGGGGTTTGAGCGGAGACGGGGGCGGGGAGGGCGAACAGGGCAAGAAGGGCGAGGGCGAAGCGTGCGGGTACGTGGGTACGCGGGTACGTGGGTACGCGGGTGCTGGAGTAGGCAACCTTTGTTCCTACCCCCGTGCCCCCGTCCCCGCGTGCCCGCCTACACATTCTTCAAATGCCGGCCGACGCTCACCAGACTGCCGCCGAGGCCGATGGCCACCCCGAACACGATCCCGAGCACCACGTGGATCGGCTGCAGGAAGACGATACCGCTGGTGGCGAGATCCACCTGGCCGCGGAACAGCAGGTAGGTGCCGTAGCACAGCAGGGTGGCCAGCAGGCCGCCGAGCAGCCCCTTGATCATCCCTTCGAGCAGGAACGGCCCCCGGATGAAGCTGTTGGTGGCGCCGACCAGTCGCATGATCGCAATTTCGCGGGATCGCTGCAGCACCGTGATCCGGATGGTGACGCCGATGATCACGACGGCGACCGCGGCAAAGGCGAGCCCGATGGCGAGCCCCACCACACCGGCGACGTTCCGCAGCCGGTCGAGCTTTTCGATCCACTCCCGGCCGTAGCGCACGTCATCCACGAAGCCATAACCGTGCAGCCGGTCGGCGACCGCCGCACTGCTGACGGCATCGCGGTAGCCATCCTTGAGCTGGATTTCGAGGGAGGCCGGGAGCGGATTGACGCTGAGGTCACGGTACGCGTCCCGGAATTCGACCAGCTCCTGGCGGGCCCGTTTGAGGGCCTCGTCTTCGCTGACGAAGGTGACCCGCTGCACCTCGGGGAAGGCGGCGATATCCTGGGAGGCCTGGGCGATCGTCTCGGCTGGGGTGCCCCGCAGCAGGTAGGCGACCACCTCCACCCGCTGCTCGACACTGCGCAGCGCCTCGCGGAGATTCACCGCCACCAGGGCGAAGAGCCCGACGGCGTAGAGCGAGAAACCAATGGTCGTAATCGACAGGATCGAGAGCAGCGGCGCCCGGCGGAAGGACTGGAACGCTTCACGGACCAGCAGTTTCACGTGAGCTCCTCCACCACCGCCTGATCGTCCATGCCGCTGTCGAAGACGATCGCACCCTCGCGCATCTCCACCGTGCGGTAGGTGGTCTGCTTCACGAGGTCGAGATCGTGGGTCGCCATGACGACGGCGGTCCCGCCGGCGTTGATCTCCCGGATCAGCTGGAAGACGCCGCGGGTGGCGCGCTCATCGAGGTTGCCGGTCGGTTCGTCGGCGAGGATGATGGAGGGATCGTTGACCAGGGCGCGGGCGATCGCGACCCGCTGCTGTTCGCCGCCCGAGAGTTCCTGTGGGAAGGCGGCGGCCTTGGCGGCCAGCCCGACCTGGGTCAGGACCCGCATGACGCGGCTGGGGATGGTGTCCTGCCGAGCGCCCGTCACTTCGAGGGCGAAGGCGATATTCTCTTCGGCGGTGCGGTCTTCCAGCAGCCGGAAATCCTGGAAGATGATCCCGAGCCGGCGACGCAGGCGGGGGACATCGGCGGCAGCGAGTTCATTGATGTTGAACCCCGAAATCCGCACATCACCGCTGGTGGGCTTGAGCTCAGCGTACATCAGCTTGAGCACGGTCGACTTGCCGGCACCGGAATGCCCGGTGAGGAAGACGAACTCCCCCTTCGCGATGTGCAGCGAAGCGTTCTTGAGGGCGATGCCCTTGGGGTAGTCCTTGAAGACGTGCTGGAACCGTATCACGAGGTCAAGATAAAAGGATATGGAGAAAGAGGTTAGAGGGAGTGCCTCAGCCCAGCGCCTGCTCCAGATCGGCGATGATGTCTTCGGCGTTCTCCAGCCCGCAGGAGAGACGCACAAACCCGTCCGGCATCCCCATCTTCGCCCGCTGGTCCTCGGTCAGGCGTTTGTGCGACGTGATGCGCGGTTCGGAGATCAGGCTTTCCACCCCGGCGAGACTCGGCGCGTGGGTGACCAGTTTGAGCTTCTTCAGGAACTTCTCTGCGCCCCGGGACCCACCCTTCAGTTCCAGGCCCACCATGCCGCCGAAGCCATTGAGCACCGAGGCGGCGAAGGCATGATCGGGGTGGGTCGGGAGTCCCGGGTAGTGCACCTTGAGGATCTGGTCCTTCGTCGCGGCCCAACGGGCCACCGCCATGCCGTTGATGTTGTGGCGTTCCATCCGGACATCGAGGGTACGCATGCCGCGTTCCACCAGCCAGGCGGCATGGGGGTCGAGGGCCTGTCCCCAGAGCTGCATGAGGCGGGTCACTTCATCGATGATCGAGGTCGTGCCTGCCACGGCGCCACAGATGACGTCGCTGTGACCATTGAGGTATTTGGTCGCGCTGGTGATCACGATGTCCGCGCCATGCTCCAGCGGCCGGAAGTTGACCGGGCTCGCGAAGGTGCCATCCACCAGCAGGGCCAGCCCGCCATCGCGGGCGATCTGCGCCACCGGCGTCAAATCGATGATCCGCATCGTCGGGTTGGTGGGCGTCTCCACGAAAATGGCCCGGGTGCTCTTTCGCACCGAGCGGCGCCACAGCCGGGGCTGATCGGGGTTGACGTAGGTCACCTCGATGCCGAACCGGGCGAATTCCTCGTCGAACAGGCGGCGGGTGCCGCCGTAGATCCAGCCGCTCGAGAGCAGATGGTCCCCGGGCCGGAGGACCGCCATATGCGCCAGGGCTGTGGCTCCCATTCCGCTGGCGACGAACACCGCCTTCTCCGACCCCTCCAGCAGGGCGTACTTCTCGGCCAGCGAGATCTGATTGGGGTTGTTGCCGTACCGGGTGTACATCACCTCGTCGTCTGAGCCGACGGGGTTGGTAAAGGTGCTGCTCTGGTAGATGGGGGAGATGACTGGCGACCAGTCACTGCGGCGGGCGGGCTGCCCGTGGATGGCCAACGTCGATACGCCCAGCTTGCGCTTCATCCGAGCTCCGTCAGGGTGAGATGGACTCCGTCGCCAGCGGCACCGAGAAGCGCTCGCCATCCGTCTGGACCAGGCGCAGCCGGACCATCGCCTGCAGGATCGATTCGGTGCGGAGTTCGGTCCAGTCGAGCCGGCCCGCCAGTCCGCTGAGGGTGGCAGGCCCGACGCTGTGCAGGGTGAAGTAGGCGGTGCGGAGGTCAGGGCTGACCCGCCCGACCATGCGGGCGAGCCCGCTGACCGAATCCTGGACCATGGCCGCCAGGCTGTGATGCTCGAGCACATGCTCGATCGCTTCCAGCTGTTCGTCCCCCAGGCCGCGCAGGACGATCGTCGCCTGGGTGGGCGGATCGAGCAGGAGCTGCGCCACCACTTCGTCGGCACAGCTGAAGTCCACCAGGCCGACTTCAGAAAAGTCCAGCATCGCCACGCCGTCCGGGTCGGCGGCGAGCGCCTCACGGATGCTGGTCCGAACTGCCCGGCCAGTGGAGCGGGTCACGAGGTCGCAGTAGGGTCCCGACACTGTCTCCCGCAGGAGTTGCTGCACCCGGATGGTCTGGGTCATGGACTGGCCTCCTGCGCGGGGATAACGATCTGCACCTGGGCACCGGGGAAGGGAGCAAGCTGCTCGGTCATGGGCGGTTCGTCATCCCAGTCGGGGACAATGGCGATCCGGGCGGTGCCGCTGCGGATGGAGAACTTCCCGCTCCAGCGTCCAAGATAACGCTTGATCCCGGCAATGCCCTGTCCTCGGCCCGGATCCCGGAACCGGCTGATATTCTGGATCACGGCCGCCTCCAGCGCGGCACCGTCGCCCCAGCGATCGCCGAACCGTCTCGACTGGGTGGCCTCGAGTGAACGGCGAAAGCCCACGCCCGCATCTCCGACCGCAATGACGACCACCCGCCGGCCCAGCCGCTTCCGGAAGGTGTAGGCGTGGACCGCCACCCAGCCGCTGGTACCGGCGTGCTCCACAATATTCTGGCATGCCTCGGAAAGTGCCATGGCGAACCCCATGGTCGCCTTGGCATCGATCTTCAGTTCATGGGTCAGGATGCGGGCCGCACCCGCCTGAATCTTGCCGACCACCGCGTGCACATCCTCGGAGGCCCGGACCGGGGTGACATCGAGCAGCACGTCCGACTGCTCCTCGACCTTCACCTTGGGCACCTTTCCCGCGATCTCAAACAGCTCCGCGGCGTGCTGGAAGAATCCGGTCCGGGCCCAGTAGCGGCGCACATCTTCCGCCACCGGCACGGTAAAGGCCGGGCGAGGGCCACCGGCTTCCTTGACGGCCTGTCCCGCGGTGAGCATGCCAATCAGCCCATAGGGCGAGGCCCACTGCGCCGTGCGCGCATCGAAGACCATACGATCGGTGATCTCGCCGGCAGCGAAGGACGCCGCGAAGGATTCGAAGCTGCGGTCGTCGAACGAGGCTGGCACCTCGACCACCCGGCTCACGCCGCGCCTCCCACCATGACGAGTTCACCCTGCAGCAATCGACCGAGCGCGTTGGCACCCCGCAGCGTCGCGTTCCGTGCGGCCAGTCGCTGGGCCGCCACAATCGCCGGTTCCACCCGATCGCCCGCCATCAGTCGAGCCGCGAGGGCGGCGCCGAAGACATCACCGCACCCGGTGGGATCGACGGCCTCCACCGCGGGCGCGGGGATCAGGGCGGTGCGGATGGGGATCGAGGCGGCGGCCGGAGTGCTGCCCGCTGCGCGGAGGCCTTCGGGCCAGCCGTCGAAGCCGGGTGCGGCGAAGTACACAACGCCGCGCGGACCAAGCGTCACCACCAGCAGCTTCACGCCGGCCGCCAGGGCGGTGGCTGCGAGGGCCATCGGTTCCAGCCCGATCTGATCCATCTCGTCCTCGTTGATCTGGACCACGTCGAAGCAGCGGAACCACGCTGCTGGATCCGCCAGCGGCCGCAGCACCCGAACGCCATCGGCCGGGGCGCCGAGAAACAGACTGTGCAGGTCAGCGAGGATCGGACCGTGGTAAGCCTGGCGCAGGGCCTGGGCGGTGCCCAGTTCCAGCTCAAAGCCGGAAATGAAATTCAGATAGAGCGCATCGAGGTCGGGCACCATCGGGCCGAGTTCGCTCCAGGTCCACCCTGGTACTCCCCCCGACATCCGTTCACAGCGGCGCTCGGACGATTGATACCGCAGTGTCACCCGGTTGTTCGGCACCGGCACTTCCACGCAGCGTCCGCCTGGGGTGAGGTGGCTCAGGGTGCGGAGCAGGGTGGCCGCCTGCTGTCGCAGGTCCGACCCGACCTTGATGAGGGGCACGACGGTCCAGTCGGTGGCGAGCGCCGCTTCGAGTCCGCCCAGGGCATACGCGATCCCGCCCCACTCCTCGACCGGAGGCGCAGCAGGGTCACGACCATGAATGACGTCCCACACGAGGGAACCGAGAACCCCGAGTTTCGGCATCAGGTGGTTGAGGCGGAAAGGCGTTCCATCAAGGCGTCACCCCTGCTGCTCCAGCCAGGCTCGTGCCGCACCATAGACGCCGGCCACGCCGGTGAGGGTCCCGAGGACGATGCGACAGGCTGCCACGACCGGCTTGAACGCCCGGCGGGAGACTTCGCGATTGAGTGGCTCGAGCAGGCTGTCGCCGGCCTGGGTCACGCCGCCCATGACGACGACCACTTCGGGATTGAGGATGTTCATCAGGCTGGCGATCGCGGCGCCGAGGAAATGGGCGGTCTCGCGCACGACCTGGAGCGCCAGTTCGTCCCCCGCCTGGGCCGCGCGATACACGGTCTGGGCCGTGATTTCCCGGAGGTCGTTGTTTACGTAAGACGGCAGGGTGGACGCCTCACCGCTCTCCAGCGCTTCGATGGCCCGGAGGGCGATATTGGGACCGCTGGCGTACGCTTCGACGCAGCCGTAGTTACCGCATTTGCAGCGACGACCATTGGCGTCGATCGTCATGTGGCCGATCTCACCAGCATAGCCGGAGGAACCGCGGAACATCTGCCCGTCGATGATGATGCCTCCGCCGATCCCGGTGCCAATCGTGACGCCCAGCGCGATCTGGCTCCCACGGGCCGCTCCGCACCACCACTCACCGAGCACGGCGCAGTTGGCGTCGTTATCCAGCACGGTCGGGAGATGCAGCGCCTCCTGCAGTCGGGCCCGGAGCGGCATGTTGACCCAGCCGAGGTTGGGTGCCACCAGCACGATCCCGGTCTTGGCATCCAGCGGGCCGGGGGCTCCGACGCCCACACCGATGAACTCCGCCGAAGGCTCTTCCTGCAGCGCCTGCGCCATGCTGATCCGCGCACTCTGCAGGATGCGACCGACCACGGCGTCCGGTCCCTCACTGGACCCGGTCGGGATGCTGTGCACCCCCAGCAGCGACGTGCCATCCTCGGCCACGCAGCCACTCACGATATTGGTGCCACCGAGATCAATGCCGACGACGTAGCGGGCCATGGCAGAATGATGGCAGGAGGAGGGGTAGGAGGGTAGGTGGGGGTAGGCGGGTACGTGGGTACGTGGGTACGAGGGTACGTGGGTACGTGGGTACGTGGGTACGTGGGTACGAGGGTACGAGGGTACGAGGGTACGTGGGTTCTATCCGGGCGAGAGCGTGGCGACCTGCTGCACTACCTGTCCCACCGTAATCTCCGTCATGCAGCGGTGATGGCCGAGTGGGCAAACCTCGGGGCCATGGGGGGAGCAGGGCCGGCAGGGCATAGCGGGATGTTCGACGACGACCCCGTCCCTCCCGATGGGTGCGAAGCCAAAGGCCGGAACGGTCGGGCCGAAGATGGCGACCACCGGGCGTGCGAGTGCGGTGGCGAGATGCAGTGGTGCGGAATCGTTGGTCACCAGCTGGGTGGCCCGCTCGATTATCGCAGCGGACTGGCGCAAGGTGAGGGCGCCGCAGGCGTTGTGCGCCCGATCGCCGACGGCTGCGACAACGGCCTCACCGAGGGAACGGTCACCGGCGTCGCCAATGACGACAATCGGATCCGACAGTGTCGCGGCCAGCGCCGGGTAGTGCGGCCAGCGCTTGGTGCCCCAGCGGCTCCCCGGCGCCAGTGCCGTGAAGGCACCGGTAATCCCGTGCGCCGTGAGCCACCGATCGGCTTCGGCCCGATCCTCTGCCGTCAGGTGGAGCCAGGGTCGCTCCACTGGCGCGGCGCTCCCAATCAAGGAGAGGTAGCGTTCGACCATCGGGCCGGTGGCCGGCCAGGGACGCCGGGTGGTGTAGAGCAGGGAGGGGAACTGACCGCCAAATCCGATGCGCTCTGGGATGCCAGCCAGCCGGGCCAAAGCGGCGGAGCGCAGGGAGCGATGGGGGAGAAAGGCGCGGGAATAGTCTGTTGCGCGGAGGCGGGCGGCCAGGTGCCGAAGCCCGCCGAGCCCCCGATCCCGCCCCTGTTTGTCGAACGGAATGACCTGCCGGACAGCGGGGTGGGTTGCGACCAACGGAACGGCGAGCGGGGTGGTCACGACATCGACCGGTCCGCACTGCTCCGCCAGGCGCTGCACCAGCGGGAGGGTGAGGATTACGTCGCCCAGAAAGGCGGTCTGGACAACGAGTGTCCCTGCGGTCACCGCTAGTCGACCTGCAGGACCGCCAGGAACGCCTCCTGCGGAATCTCCACCGAGCCGAGTTGCTTCATCCGCTTCTTTCCCTCTTTCTGCTTCTCCAGCAGCTTCCGCTTGCGGCTCACATCGCCACCGTAGCACTTGGCAAGCACGTCCTTGCGCAGGGCCGAAATGGTCTCGCGGGCGATCACCTTGTTGCCGATGGCGCCCTGGATCGCGACCGGGAAGAGCTGCCGGGGGATCAGTTCCTTCAGCTTCTCCGCGATTTTCCGGCCAAACTCGTACGCCTTCTCCTTGTGGATGATCACCGAGAAGGCGTCCACCGTCTCATTGTTGATCAGCATGTCCAGCCGAACCAGCTCCGACGCCCGGTAGCCCCCGAGCTCGTAGTCCATCGCGGCGTAGCCACGGGAAATGCCCTTGAGCTTGTCGTAGAAGTCGAGCACGATCTCCCCCAGCGGAAAATCGAAGTCGAACTCCACCCGGCTGGTATCGAGGTATTTCATCCCGTTGTACACCCCGCGCCGGTCGGTCCCCAGCTTCATGATCCCGCCGATATACTCGGCCGGCGCCATGATCCGGGCCTTCACGTACGGTTCCTCGATCCGGGCGATGGTGGCCGGATCGGGCAGCTTGGTGGGATTCTCCAGCCGGGTCATCGTCCCGTCCGTCAGGTACACGTTGTACTCAACGGTGGGCACGGTGGTGATCAGGTCAAGGTTGAACTCCCGCTCCAGGCGCTCCCCGACGATCTCCATGTGCAGCAGTCCGAGGAAGCCGGCCCGGAAGCCGAAGCCGAGGGCGGTGGAGGTTTCCGGCTCGTACTGGAGCGAGGCATCGTTCAACTTCAGCTTGGCCAGGGCGTCGCGGAGCGGCTCGTACTGGTCGCTGTCGGTGGGGTAGAGCCCCGCGAAGACCATCGGCTTGACGTCGCGGTAGCCGGGGAGCAGCTCGGTGGCGCGCCGGTCGGCGTCAAAGATCGTGTCGCCGGCCCGGGTGTCGCCCACGGTCCGGGTATTGGCGACCACGTACCCGACCTCGCCCGCCTCCAGCTTGCCGGTGGGGCGCTGACCCAGTTGCAGGTAGCCCACTTCATCGACGGTGTAGACGTCGGCCGGGTGCGCGCCAAAGGCGATCGACATCCCCTTCTTGAGAATGCCGTCCACGATCCGCACACTCGGGATGGCGCCACGGTAGCGGTCGAAATAGGAATCGAAAATCAGGGCCCGGAGCGGCGAGTCGGGGTTGCCCCGCGGCATCGGGACCCGGCGGACCACTTCCTCCAGCAGCGCCGGCACCCCGGTGCCCTCCTTGGCGGAGACCGAGAGAATTTCCTCCCGCTTGGCTCCGATCAGGTCCATGATCTCCTGAGCCCGCCGCTCGGGCTCCGCGCCGGGGAGGTCAATCTTGTTCAGCACCGGGATGATCTCGAGCCCGGCATCCATCGCGAGGAAGAGATTGCTCAGCGTCTGGGCCTGCACGCCCTGGGACGCATCCACCACCAGGATGGCCCCTTCGCAGGCCGCCAGGGAGCGCGACACTTCGTAGGTGAAGTCGACATGGCCAGGGGTATCGATGAGGTTGAGCTCATAGAGCTGCCCATCGTTCGCCTTGTACGCCATCCGGACGGCATTCAGCTTGATGGTGATGCCGCGCTCGCGCTCGAGGTCCATCGTATCGAGCAGCTGCTCGCGCATCAGTCGCTTCTCGACGGCGCCGGTGGCCTCGATCAGCCGGTCGGCCAAGGTGCTCTTGCCGTGGTCGATATGGGCGACGATACAGAAATTCCGAATTCGGGCTTGCTTCATAGGGTGGGGAAGATAACGGGGGGGAGGGGGGCGGGCGGGGAGGCGGTCGGGCGGTCAGGCGGTCGGGCGGTCAGTTGATGAAGATTTGATGGCCGCGAGTAGTGTACAGGCATGATGCCCTATGAACGGTTCGATGCGTGGCAGGCGGCCCATGTGTTGACCTTGGCGGTGTATGCAGCGACGCGGCGCTGGCCGAAGGAGGAGATGTACGGGCTAACGAGTCAGGTGCGGCGTGCTGCGGCTTCGGTCTCGCTCAACATTGCGGAGGGATCAGCCAAGCGTGGACCGAGGGAATTTCGGCGCTTTCTCGATATCAGTATTGGCAGCCTGTCGGAGGTGGCGTACTGCCTTCGTCTGTCGAGAGATCTCCAATACCTCACACCCGACGAGTGGTCTCCGTTGAATGCCCAGCGGGAAACCGCCAGCCGGTTACTTTGGCGGCTTTATCAGGCCGTTGACAAACGGAGTCACCTTTCTTGATTCAGGCCCGACCGCCCGACCGCCCGACCGCCCGACCGCCCGACCGCCCGACCGCCCGACCGCCCGACCGCCTACCCACCTACCCGCCTACCCACCCCCAGCACCACCCCGCCCAGAATCAGCCCTCCGCCAATGAGATGGACCAGGCTCGGCTTTTCGCCCAGGACGAGGGTGGCAATGGTCGCGGCGATCAGTGGCGTGATGCAGGTGTAGAGCGCAGCCCGGCCGGCGCCGAGCAACTGGACGCCGCGGTTCCAGAGGATGTAGGACGCCACCAGGGACAGGAGCAGGGAGTACGACAACCCGGCCCACGCCCGCCAGGAGATGGTGGTCCAGGACAGGGTGATCAGACCGGGCAACCCGAGCAGCAGCAGGCCAGGGGTGCCGGTGATCATGGTCAGTGTGGTCACGCGCAGCACTGAGATCCGGTTGTTCAGTTTCCGGATTTCGATGGTGTATGCCGCCCAGCAGAGCACGCCGGCGAGGATCAGCAGGTCGCCGAGCCAGTCGCCTTCGCCCACACCGAGCCCGTTGCGGCCCACGACGAGGATGACTCCGGCGGTGGCGAGGGCCAACCCCACCTTCTGCCGGGCCGAGGTGGTTTCGAGGCCAAGGTAGCCCGCCGCCACGGTCACCACGATCGGCATCGCGGCCAGCAGCAGGGAGGTGTTGGTGGCCGTGGTCCGGGCCAGGCCCAGAACAAAGCAGACCTGGTACAGCGTGTTGCCGACGATCCCGAGCCAGACCATGCGGCCCCACAGCTCCGGTGGGTTGGTGCCTGCCGGCTCCCGCCACCGCATCACCAGCCAGAGCATCGCGGTCCCGAGCACGAACCGGATGGCCGTGAACGGCAGCGGCGGGATCTCGACGAAGGCGATCTTGGAGGCGGTGAAGTTGCCCCCCCAGAACAGGACGGCGAACAGCATGCCGACGTGGGGCGAGCGAAGGCGGGTCATGGGGGTCCGAAGTTAGACCCGACTGGAGCGGGAGAGAAGGGACGGCGAGGGGTCGGGGAAGAGGGAACAGGGAATAGGGAACGGGGAAGAGGGAACGGGTGGGACTGAACAGTCATTTGCGGGGAGGCCGCTGGCGGCAGACGAAGCAATGCCCCAACTTCCGCCCCGTTCCCCGTTCCCCGTTCCCCGTTCCCCGTTCCCCGTTCCCCGTTCCCCGTTCCCCGTTCCCCGTTCCCCGTTCCCCGTTCCCCGTTCCCCGTCGTTACGTCGTCGGCTTCTTCTCCACGATCTTCTCGTAGCTCTCCGGGTTCCACTTCGGACGGACCGGATTGTTGGCGATATCCTGCCCCAGATAGAAGAGCAGCTGCACGATGCGGCTCATCTTCTCCGCGTCGATCTTGTCGGGCGAGTCGCTGACCTGGTGATAGTCATCATGCACGCCATTGAAGAAGAACAGGATCGGCACACCCTTGCGGGCAAAATTGAAGTGGTCCGAGCGGCTGTAGAAGTTCTCCTCCGGCCAGCGATCGTCGATCGGCGCCATGCGGAGTTCGGGATGAGCGGCGCCAACCCGATTGAGGGTGGTCCCCAGGTCGGAGTGCTCCTTGCCGATCGCCACGATGGTGTCGGGCCAGTTGCGGCCGATCATGTCGATGTTCAGGTCTGCCACCATCTGACTCTGCGGCACCGTCGGATGTTCGGAGAAGTACTGGCTGCCATAGAGGCCCTTCTCCTCACCGCTGACCGTCATGAAGAGGACCGACCGCTTCGGCCGCGCCCCGGGCTGGGTGAAGGCTTCCGCCAGCTCGATCACGCCGACCGTGCCGGAGCCGTCGTCATCGGCGCCGTTGCAGATGCTGTCCGCCCCCCGTGCCTGTGCAGCCGCCGGTCCCCTTCGGTCCGGCGACGCCCACGTGATCCATGTGGGCCGAGTAGACCAGATACTCCTTCTTGAGCACTGGGTCGGTGCCTTCGAGGACGCCGATGGTGTTGGGCGCCGATGAGCTCTTGAGCACACTGTCCTTCAGGTCGAGCGCCAGCATCAGGCTGGGGAGGTCGCGTGCGACCACGGTGCCGGAGGCCCGGATCGCGTCCAGATCCACCTGGGCCTCCTTGCAGCGTGGCCCCGATCGCCCGCTGGTGCACTTCCACCATCGGTGCGCACCGACGCCGCCATCCCATCCACCCCGAGACGCACCCGCGCCCCGTTCCGCAGCCGGGTGGCGAAGGCGGTGGAATCGCGGTTGGACACCGAGACGATCCCGGCCGCCCCGGCGCTCTGCAGCGCCTGGATCACCGACAGCGTGGTCGGCGGCAGCGGCTTGCTGTAGTCGAGGACCAGCAGCACCACCTTGCCCTTCACATCGGCCTTGCCCACATCCTCCGCGGTGACCGGCCCACCCAGCAGGAAGGCCCGGGCATGCACTTCGGTCTCCGGAATCGCGCCAAACACGAAGACGGCATCCGTGGCCAGCTCGGCGTGGGCAGTGCTTCCCCGGCAGCATGAAGCCGACGTGCGAGGCGGAGACGTCAATGCGCCGCTCGGTAATGTTGTAGCGCTGGAACCAGGTGCCGTTCTCCCCGGCCGGCTTGAGTCCGAACCGCTTGAACTCGCTGGCGACGTACTGGGCCACCTGCTCCAGTTCGGGGCTCGGGGTATCGCGGCCGCGCATCGAGTCGTCGGCGATGATGCCGATCCGGTGCCGGATGTCCGCCGGCGTAATGGAGCCGGCCGCCTTCTTGAGGGCGGGCGAGGGCGCCTGAGCCGCGAGGGGGGCGGCGCCGGGCAGGGCAAGGAGCAGAGCGGTGACACTCGTCAGGAAACGCATCAGGCATCCGGGCTGAGGGGAACGAAACTGCCAGGGGCAAAGATAACGCCCGTCCGGGTGCCGCTACGGACGGGCGCTACGAAGGTTTCGGTGGGTGCTAGTTCGGACGCCGCCGCCTTAGTTCGGGCTCACCGGTGCTGCGCGGAGGTGCGCTGTTCCGGGGAGGCTCGGCCCGCGGCGCGCTGCGCGGTTCTGCCCGCGGCGGGGGCGCCGATCGCGGCTCCGCACGTTCCGGGGCGCGACGCGGTTCGGCCCGGCCGCCACTCCGATCCGGCGCCGGCGCACTGCGGCCGCCACCGTCACTCGGCTGGCGTCGCTCCGACCCCCCGGACGATCGCGGGGTCGACTCGCGATTCCTCCCGTCGTCCGGGCGTTCCTGGATGGTGCGGCGGCGGGGCGTGTCTTCCGTGGAGCGCCCCGGATTGGTCCGGCGATCCGTCTGGGGCGATGCGTCCTCGTTGGACGGCCGGCGACGCGGTTCGGACTGGGTCGGCGGCCGGCTGCTCCCGCCGTCCGGCTGCTCCCCCGTCCGCCGGCGCGGTTCCGGCTGACTCGGCGAACCGGTGCTGCCGCCAGACTGTCCGCTCTCACCGGTCCGACGACGCGGCTCCGCAGTACTGCCGCCGGACTGCGGCGAGCTTCCGCCTTCGCCACTCCGACGCCGCGGCTGCAGCGGCGTCGGGATCGCTCCACGGCCACCGATATCGGCGCTGGTCCGGTCGCGTTCCGGCGTCCGGCGTGGGGTGTTCGGGTCATTCCGCGGCCGTTCCGCCACCCGGGTGATGTAGTCGTTCCGCGGATCGCTGTCCTTGAAGACGTAGCGCGGCCCCGGGCGGTACGGCCGCCCGACCACGACGCCGCCACCGCCATACCGCCGGTACGGGTAGTAGTACCAATCGTCGTAGATCACGATCCGGAAACGTGAGCAGTAGCTGCTGTAGGGATCCCAGTAGCGGTAGGTCGCGTAGGTGTGGCAGTCGTAACAGACGAAGCGCGGGTAGTCGTAATGCTTCTCGACGTAGTACTCCCCGACGTCGTAGTCGTAATCCCCCTCCTTCGCGATCTTCTCCGCCAGGTCGCCCACGGCAACATATGGGTCACCCCGCACCCGGCCATCGGCGATGTTGCGATAGTCCCAGTGGTCGCCCCGGAGATGTCGTCGTAGTTGAACTCATCGGTCGACGCGATCGCGAAGATGTAGCCCACCCCGGCATAGTCATCCACCCGGAAGGCTTCGTCCTCATCCCGGCCGAGCACCTCGAAGGTCCGGCCGGCCCGGGCCCAGTTGTCCTCCCAGGGATCGATCGGAAACAGCACGCGGACCCGTCCGTCTGTATCAATGCGGAAGATGGTCACGTACGCGTCGCGGTCGGACTTGAAGTACACCCGGGCCTTGTCGCCCCGCTGATAGACATCCTCGTTGTTGACCCAGACATTGATCCGGGGTCGTTCATTGCTCGAGGCGCGGACCCATTGCGCGATCAGGCTATCGGGCGACGGGACGGAGGCCGGGCGGCGGGCGCTGGAGCCGACAGGGCGGCGAGCGCAAGAACGAACGGTGCAGACATGTGACCTCCGAAGACAGCGGACGGGACACTGCGCGCAGGAGCAGGGCATATGCCACGCCGGGCCTATTGACCATAACAACTGTGGAGCATGGACTTACCGCAAGACGGCCGACGCGTGCCGCTTCACCGAGTGTCCTCGATAGGGGACACCAGCGTTCGCGTTGACTTCTCCGGCCCGCTCCCGGTACGTTGCGGCCCCGCATGACAGCGGCCGCGCGACCCCCCCCGCCTCGATCTCCTGGACCCGAGAGAAGCCGCCCGCCTCGCGGGACTCGAACTGCTGACCGAGGGCGTGGTCGAGGGTTTCCTCAGCGGCCTGCACCGCTCCCCGCGGCGCGGCTTTTCGGTGGAGTTCGCCGAGCACCGGATGTACCAGGCCGGGGACGAACTGCGCTACGTCGACTGGAAGTTGCTGGGGCGGAAGGACCGCCTGTACGTCAAGCAGTATGAGGAAGAGACCAACCTGCGCGCGATGCTGGTGCTGGATAGCAGCCGGTCCATGGCCTGGACCGGCGACCCCGAGACGGTCCTCTCCAAGCTGGAGTATGTCCAGCGGCTTAGCCGCGGCCATCGCGATGCTCCTGCTCCGTCAGCGCGATGCCACCGGGCTCATCGCCTTTGACGAGACCGTGCGGCCGATCATGCCGGCGCGGGCCCGCACCAGCCACTGCACCAGCTCGCCCGCACCTCGGCGGCCTGAACGCCGGGGCCGGGACCGCCGCCGAACCGGCGCTGCGCCGAGTGGTCGACCTGCTGCGCCGCCGCGGGACTGGTCGTTTTCATCTCCGACCTGCTGCTCGACCGCGAGCTGGCACTGCGGGCGCTCAAGTTCCTGCGCCACCGGGGCATCAGGTGCTGGTGCTGCATGTGATGGATCCGGCGGAACTGGATCTCGGCGGGCCGGCGGAGGCCCGGTTCGAAGATCCCGAGACCCGTCAGGGCGTGACCCTCCGCCCCCGCGACTGGGCCGATGCCTACCGCTCGACCGTCGCAGGGCGTGGTGGCCGGCTGGCGGCGCGCCTGCCGCACCAGCGACATCCAGTACCATCATATCACCACCGACACGCCCGTTCGGCCTCGCGCTGCGGCGCATCGTGGCTCGCCGGCCCTCGGGGCGCCATGATCGGCTTTCTCACGCCGCTGGGTCCTGCTGGCCTGCCGCTGGCCGCGCTGCCGCTGGTGCTGCACCTGATGCAGCGGCGGGAGCCCCCGACCCTCGATTTCCCCGCCGTCCGCTACCTGGTCCAGGTCACCGAGCAGCACCAGAAGCGCCTCCGGCTCAAGCACTGGCTCCTGCTGCTGATCCGCACCCTGCTGATTCTCGGACTGATCCTCGCGGCGGCTGGTCCATCGGCCCCGCTGCGCCAAGCCAGAGTCACGCCCCGAGCGCGCTGGCGCTGATCCTGGACGACTCCCCTTCGAGCGGGGTCGTGGTCGCCGGTACGCCGCGCCTGCTCGGCTGCGCACCACGGCGCACCGGATCCTCGAGCAGGCGGGTCCGTCCGATGCGCTCTGGCTGCTCACCAGTGATGGCGTCGCCCGACGGGGCACCGCGGACGGATTGCTCCGCGCGTGGACAGCCTGTGCAGCTGTCGACCCGGCGCATGGACGCTTGGGGCGACCCTGTCGCTCGCCGGCGAGGTGCTGAAGGGCAGCCGCCTGCCCGGCGGGATCGTGGTGCTCACCGACCTGCAGGCCAGCGCGCTCGGTCCCTGCGCGCATCACCCTCCCGCTCGTCGTGGCCCACCCCACCGATGCCGCCGGTCAACCAGGGGATCATCGGCTGGATCCCGGCCGCCCAGCCGTGGACCCCGGAGGGCGGGATCGCGACCGTCCGGGCTGCGGGGAGACTGCGGTGCCCCCGCACCGGTCTGCGTGCAATGGCCGACCGCCCGGGCGCCAGGCGCTGGTGCCGTCCGGCGGCACCGGCGGCTTCACGCTTACCGGTGCGGCCCCGGGCTGGTGGACGATCCGGGCCACCAAGGCGCCGACGAACTGCGGGCCGATGACGACCGCGTCGCCCTGGTCCGGGTGGCTCCGGTGGCGCAGGTGGCGTGGGACCCATCGTGATCGGTATCTGGATGCCGCGCTGTCGAGGTCCTGGCCGCCGCCGGCCGGCTCCAGCGTGGTACTGAACTCCAGTCGGTGGACTGGGGAGGGGCCCGTCGGTTGTCCTGCCGCCCGAGCGATCCGGCCGCGGCTGGGCGCGCTCAACCGGGCGCTGGAACGGCGCGGCGTGGGGTGGCGCTACGGCGCGATATCGCTGCCGCCACGCTGACCGACAGCAACGGGGTGGCGGGGCGGGTAGCGGTGACTCGGCGCTATCGCTTGTGCCGCTGCGTGCCAGCGCCGCAGCGGGGGTGCTCGCCAGTGCGGGCGGGTCTCCCTGGCTGGTGCGCGCGGGGAACGTGGTGCTGCTGGGCAGCCGGCTGACGCCGGACTGGACCGGCTTCCGCTCGCGCGCCGGCTTTATGCCGTTCATGGACCGCTGGTGAATCGACTTGCCCGGGGAGAGGTCGCCGTGCTGGATGCGGCCCCGGGCGATCCGGCCCTGCTGTGCCCGACCTGGCGACCGAGGTGGTGCACGGGGACCGGCGCTGGCCGGTGGAGGGTGGTGCGGCGTTCCGCCCGCCGGCCACCGGGGTCTATCTATCTCCGGTCCGGCCGGGATACCATGGTGGGCTGGCGGTGAATCTCGATCCGCGCGAGTCGCTGCTCGCCCCGGCGACGCCGGAGGCGGTGCGGGGGCTCTGGCCCGCCGCCCGGATCGTCAGCCTGTCGGCTGCGCCAGGCGCCGCCTTCGCGGTGCGCCGGCCGTGCCTCCTGCAGGGACCGCTGCTCTGGCTAGCTCCTGCTGCTGGGAATGGTGGAAGTCTTGACTGGCCAGCGGTATTCGTCGGGGCGCGATGACCCTGAAGTTGCTGCTGGATGCGTTTGAACGGACCCCCCTCGCCTTCGATCTGCGGGACCGGTTACCGAACGGGGAGGACTGCTCGGCATCGCCGGGTTGCCAGGCTCGAGTTCCGCGGTCGTGGTCGGCCTGGCTCGCGCGTGCCTATCCCGAACGGCTGCTCACCGTGGTGGCCACCACCCCGGCCGATGCCGAACGCTGGATCACCGACCTGCATCACCTCACCGACCTGCCGGTCGCCCTCTACCCCCAGCGGGAAGCGCTAGGCGAGGAGGAACCGCATCTGGAGATCGCCGGGGAGCGGGCCGAGACCCTGGCCGCGCTGCTGGAGGGGCGGCTCCGGATTCTGGTCACCACCGCCGCGGGCCAGCAGGAACGCACCCGGGTCCCCACCGCGCTGCGGGAACAGCACCCTTCGGGTCGCCCCGATAGCGGCGCGCGGTGCCACCGCCCCCACGCTCAGCAGTCACCGCGGCCTCGAGGCGATGGGCTACGCCCGGGTGCCGACGGTAGTCGGAGGTCGCCCAGTTCAGCGTCCGCGGGGGGATCGTCGACCTCTACGGCTTCGGGATGGCGGCGCCGGCCCGGCTGGAGTGGTGGGGCGACGACCTCGAGTCGCTCCGGAGTCTTCGACCTCACCACCCAGCGCTCGGGCGAGCCACTCGACGAGATCACGGTGCTGCCGCTGGCGGGTCGGCGTCCGGCGGGTGGAGCGCGGGCACCGGCGGTCGCCGGGCCGCGCCAGTCGCTCCTGGAGCTGCTGCCGGCCGGCACCCTGATGATCGAGGAGTCGCCCACCGCCAACGCCGAGGAGGTGGGCCGGGCCTGGCGCGAGGCGGAGCATCATCTCGACGTGGCCCGCCGGCTGGGTGAGGAGGTGCGCCCGGCGGGAGGACGCTGTTCGTCGAGCCGGCAGGCATGGCAGGCCGCGTGTGGATCGTCTTCCCGCGGACTCACGCGGCGGACGAGCCGGGCGAGCTTGCAGGCTCGGCTTCTTCCCGCCGGAGCCGGTCGACCGGGACATCCGCCGGCTGCGCGGCCTGCTCGGCGGGCGAGCTGCCCACCCTGATTCTCTGCGACAACGAAGGCCAGCTCGAGCGGCTGACGAGCTGCTGAACGAAGCGGGGCGCCCGGGTCAACGCCACCCTGGCGGTCGGCGCGCTGGATGGCGGCTTCGTGATGCGCAGCCTCCGGGTCCTCACCGATCACGAGATCTTCCGCCGGGCCCGCCGGCTCCGGCGGGCGCGCCGCTACCGGCAGGCGGCGCCGTCGGCGGCCACCGGGCAGCTCGCCGACGGCGACTACGTGGTGCATCTCGATCACGGGATCGGGATCTACCGCGGGATCGCGACGATCACGGTCGGGGAGTCGGCACCCTCGAGGTGGCGATGGTCGAGTACGAGGGCGGCGACCGGCTCAACGTGCCGCTCTACCGGCTGGACCAGCTGGAGCGCTACCGCGCCGCCGGCGACGACGGCGACCAGCCGCCGCCCCGGCTGCACAAGCTGGGTGGCACCAGCTGGCAGCAGGTGCGGGAGAAGACCCGCCAGGCGATCAAGGCAGATGGCGGCCGAGCTGCTCGAGCTCTACGCCCGCCGCAAGGTCAGTGCCGGCTTCGCCTTCCCGCCCGACACCAGGTGGCAGCGCGAACTGGAATCCTGCTTTCCTCTACGAGGACACCCCGGACCAGCGGACAGCGCCACCGAGGCGGTGAAGCGGGACATGGAGCGGCCGCTCCCGATGGACCGGCTGCTGGTGGGCGATGTCGGCTACGGCAAGACCGAGATCGCGGTGCGGGCCGCCTTCAAGGCGGTGCAGGGGGGCAAGCAGGTCGCGGTGCTGGTGCCCACCACCATCCTGGCGGACCAGCACGGCCGCACGTTCACCGAGCGGCTGGCCGATTTCCCGGTCAAGGTCGAAGTGCTGTCCCGGTTCCGGACCGCCAAGGAGCAGAAGGCGGCGCTGGCGCGACTGGCGGCGGGGGAGATCGACATCATCATCGGCACCCATCGGCTGCTGTCGCCCGATGTGAGCTTCAAGGACCTCGGGCTGCTGGTCGTGGACGAGGAGCATCGCTTCGGCGTGAAGCACAAGGAGCGGCTCAAGGCCCTGCGCCTCACGGTGGACGTGCTGACCCTGACGGCGACCCCGATTCCGCGGACGCTGCACCTGTCCCTGGCGGGACTCCGCGATCTGGTCCTGATCGAGACCGCGCCCCGGGACCGCTCCCCGATTCTGACCTTCGTCGAGCCGTGGGACGATGGCCTGCTGGACGAAGCCTTCGCGCGGGAGCTGGACCGTGGCGGCCAGGTCTTCGTGGTACACAACCGGATCGAGACGATCGAGACGATCGCCGCGCGGGTCCGGGCGCTGGCGCCCCGCGCGCCGGTCGGCGGTCGGGCATGGGCAGATGTCGGCGGAAGCGCTGGAAGAGGTCATGCGGCGATTCGTGTCGGGCGAGGTCGAGATCCTGGTCTCCACCATGATCGTCGAGTCGGGGCTCGATGTGCCCAACGCCAACACCATGGTGGTGCACGACGCCCACCGGTTCGGCCTGGCCCAGCTCTACCAGCTGCGGGGCCGGGTGGGCCGGAGCCACCGGCGGGCCTACTGCTACCTGCTGGCGCCGGATCTGATCGACCGGGAGGCGGAGGAACGGCTGCGGGTGCTGGAGCATCATACCGAACTGGGGGCCGGGTACCGGATCGCGCTGAAGGACATGGAGTTGCGTGGCGCCGGCAACCTGCTTGGGTCGGAGCAGTCGGGTCATGCGCACGCCGTCGGCTTCGATCTGTATCTCCGCTGGCTGGAGGAGACGGTCAAGGCGCTGCGGGGGCAGAAGACTGGTGAGCAGCCCGCTCCGCCGGAGGTGGTGCTCGACCGGCCGGCCCACCTGCCGGACGGCTATGTGGCCGACGACGCAGTCAAGCTCGATTTCTACCGCCGACTGGCGCGGGCCGGGACCTCTGGCGACATTCAATCAGCTTCGGGCCGAACTGCGGGAACGGTTCGGCCCTCTCCCCGAGCCAGCCGAGACGCTGCTCGGCATGGCGCAGCTTCGGGCACTTGGTGCCGAGCTGGGGGTGCAGCATCTGCTGGTCCGGGGCGACGAAGCGCGGTTGACCTTCCGCGACGGCGCCACTCCGCGGTTCGCCGGGCTCTCCGCCGCCCTCGATCATGTGCAGCTCGCGGTCGATATCCGCCGCACGGTGCCGCTCGCGCTGCGCCTGACCCGGCTCGGCGGTGAGGCGCTGGTTCCGACGCTGGTACGCGCCCTGACCGCCGTGGTGGAAAAACAGAGTTCGTCCAAGGCCTGACCGTTATCGGCGGCCGGTTCCGTACATCCTGGAGTGTTCATGCGTGCTCGTGCTGTGATGCTGATGGCAGTGGCCCTGCTGGGTGGATGCAAGAATGCATTCCGTGCCCGGCCCGAGATTGTCGCCGAAGCGGGCGGACAGGAGCTCAAGATCGAGCGGCTGGCTGCGCTGATGGCGGGGATCAAGTCGGTCCCGCTCACCCGGGAAGCGGCGGAACTGATCACCAACATGTGGGTGGACCACACCCTCTTTGCCCAGGCGATCGCGGCCGGCCGGAACCTCGCGGATTCCGCGACCGCCGCCGAAGTCCTCTGGCCCGAGATCTCGGAGATCGTGGGCTCCCGCTGGCATGAGCAGATCGTGGCCAACCGGGGTCCGGCGGCGGCTGCCTCGGTGGACAGCGTGTACCAGGGCAACCAGGTGCGGCTGCTGCAGCATATCCTGGTGCGGGTGCCACCCAACTCCGAGCCGCCCGCGCGCGCGGCCGCGAAGAAGAAGGCCGATCAGCTGCTGGCCCGGGTGGCGCGGGGCGAGGATTTCGCCCGTCTGGCCCGGGAGAACAGCGATGATCCGAGCAGCAAGGCCGATGGTGGCTACCTGCCGGTGTCGCCCCGCGGGAAGTTCGTGACCGCCTTTGACAGTGCCGGCTGGAGCCTGGCGCCGGGCGCGCGCACCGACCTGGTGGAGACGCCGTTCGGATTCCACATCATCCGCCGGCCCTCGCTGGACGAGGCGCGGCCCCGCATGATCGACTATGCCAAGGCTCTCACCAGCAATGCCATCGATGCGATGTATCTCGACAGCCTCGGCATTCGCCATGGGTTGAAGGTTGAGGGCGACGCGCCATCGAAGATGCGCGAAGCGATGGTCAACAAGGACCAGGCGATCTCCTCGAAGACCCCGCTGGTGCGCTACGATAACGGCGCCCTGACGGTGGCCGATTTCATGCGCTGGGTGACCGCCCTCGGCACGCAGTGGGCGGCAGATCTCACCACCCGCCCCGACAGCTCGCTCAACCAGTTCGCCAGGCTGATCACTCAGAACCAGCTGCTGCTGCGCCAGGCCGACTCGGCCGGGGTCCACGTGCCGGCGGATGAATGGGCCAGCATGCTGCAGCGCTACCAGTTCCAGATCGACAGCCTGCGGAGCGCCATCGGGCTGACGGAATCGGACCTGTCCGATCCCGCCACCTCCAAGCAGGATCGCAGCAAGGTGGCCGCCCTCAAGGTCGAGGATTACTGGAACAAGCTGACCACCGGCGCGGCGCGTCCCCGGCCGCTGCCGCCGCAGCTCTCGGCGATGCTGCGGCAGAGCGCGCCCCACGAGATCGACAACACCGGGGTGGCGTCGACCCTTGAGCTTGCCCGTCAGCTCAAGGCGAAGGCCGATTCCATCAACCCCGCAGCCGCCATGCCAGGACCCGATATTCTGCCCGGCGGCATTCCCGTTATCAAGAATCCGGTTCCCCAATGACCCGACTGGCCACCGCCTGCTGGATCGCTCCCCTGCTGCTGGCGGCACCACTGGCCGCGCAGGATCCCACCCAGGCAGCCCTGGGCGGCAGCGGGGCCATGCGGTGTGATACCGCCGGCTCCACCGCAGTGGATCGGGTGATCGCCGTGGTCGGCGACTCGCCCATCCTCGCCTCCCAGGTGGAAGAGGAGATTTTCACCCAGCGGGCCGCGGCTGCTCCCCCCAAATCGCCGGAAGAGTTCCGGGCACTCTGCCGCCAGGTAGTGTCCGACCTGGTCGATGCCGAGGTCCTGGTGCAGGTGGCTCAGCGGGACACCTCGATCAAGGTGGAGGAACAGGAGATCGCGGCCGGCGTCGACGAGCAGTTCCGGAATGTGCGGCAGCGGTTCAAGTCGGAAGTGGATTTCCGCAACGAACTCCTCCGCTCCGGTTTCCAGACCCCGGAGGAGTATCGCCGCTGGCTGACGGACGACCAGCGCAAGGCGGCTTTGCGCAACCGGCTCATCTCCAAGCTGCAGGGCGAGGACAAGCTCAAGCCGGTGCAGCCCACAGAAAAGGAAATGCGGACGTACTTCGAGCAGTTCAAGGATCGACTGCCGTCGCGGCCCGCGACCATCGGGTTCCGCAACATCGTGATCTCGCCACAGCCGCAGCCCGCGGCCAGGGCGCGGTCACGGGCCCAGGCCGACTCGATCGTCGCCGCCCTGCGGTCGGGCGGGGACTTCGCGGCCGCCGCTCGGCGCTTCTCGCAGGATCCCGCCAGCCAGGAGCAGGGGGGGGACCTCGGCTGGTTCCGTCGGGGACAGATGGTATCCGAGTTCGAAGCAGTGGCGTTCTCGCTCAAACCCGGGGTGGTCTCCGATCCGGTCGAATCGCCGTTCGGCTTCCATATCATCCAGGTGCAGCGGGTCCAGCCGGCGGAAATCCAGGCCCGTCACATTCTGCTGATGCCCGAGGTGACGCAGGCCGATGCCGATACCGCCGCCGCGATCGCCGCGCGGGTCGCCACGGCGCTCCGGGCCGGCGAGTCCTTCGACTCACTGGCCCGGCTCTACCATGATCCCGGTGAAGAACGCGAAACGGCCGACCAGGTGCCGATTGATCAGCTGCCCGAGGAGTACAAGGCGGGCATCGGCGCGGCGGACAGTGGCGCGGTGGTGCCGCCCTTCGAACTGCGCAAGGAACTGGGACTGCGGCGGAAGTATGTCGTCCTGCAGGTGATGGGTCGCCGCCCCGAGGGGGCGGTGCGGTACGAGGATGTGAAGGACCAGATCCGGCAGCGGCTGGCCAGTGAACTCGCGCAGAAGCGGTACATCGAGCGGGTGCGCCGCTCGACCTACGTCGATATCCGGATGTGACGATGGCCGCTGGCCGCCGGGTGCCGCGCCTGGCCATCACGCTGGGCGATCCCCGCGGTATCGGGCCGGAGATCACCGCCGCCGCGCTCGCGACGCCGCTGGATGCCGAGATCATCGCGATCGGGGCTGAAGACCAGCTGGCGGCCGTCCGGGCGGATCGCCGGATCGTGGTGGGGCAGTGGAACGAGGGCCTGGGTGATGATCCCCCCGGGTCGGCCCGCCCCGGCCCGTCGCGGACTGTGCGCGCCGGCCGCATCGCCGGTGCCGGCGTGGAAATGGCCGCCCGCCTCGCCCTCACTGGAGAGGTCGACGCGATCGTCACCGCCCCCGCCCACAAGCATGCGCTGCACCTGGCCGGATTCCCCTGGCCCGGTCACACCGAGTGGCTGGCCCACCTCGCCGGCGACGTCGACGTGGCCATGATGCTGGCGGCGGACGAACTACGGGTCGTGCTGGTGACGACCCACGTATCGCTCCGCAGTGTTCCCTCCCTCCTCACCACCGACCGGATCATCCGCGCAGGCCGGACCACCACCCAGGGGCTGCGCGACTGGTGGGGGATCGCCGAGCCGCGCCTGGCGCTGTGCGCGCTCAATCCGCACGCGGGGGAATCGGGCCTGTTCGGTGATGAGGAGGCGCGCGTGCTGCGTCCCGCCGCGGACGCGCTTGGAGCGGCGGGACCGCTGCCGGCCGATACGGTCTTCGTGCGAGCAATGCGCGGGGAATTCGACGCCGTGCTCGCCCCGTATCACGATGTGGGGATGACGGCCATCAAGGTGGCGGCCTTTGGCCGCGGGGTGAATATCACCCTCGGCCTTCCGTTTCCCCGGACCTCGCCGGACCACGGCACTGCCCTGGACATCGCCGGGCAGGGTCTGGCGGACCCCGCCAGTATGCGGCAGGCCATCGAGCTGGCGGCGACGCTCGCCCGGCGGCGGATACCTAGGGACTTCGGCTGTCCTTCTCCCGCACCGCCTCCAGCGCCAGCAGGATCGATTCCCGCGACGCCAGCAGTTTCTCCACTGCCTGGTCGGCACTCTTCCGGGTGGTGCCGATCCGTTCCTCCGCCTCCAGGAAGGGCCACAGCCGAAGCCGGAGGTGTTCCGGCAGGACCGCCTCCAGATATTCCAGGGCCGTTCCGCGGAGATAGGGATCGCTGGCATGCAGCCCGTGATAGGCGATCATTACCGTTTCCCTCGGGAAGATCAGGGACAGCAGGGTGAAGACATGCTCCAGGCTGCGGGTCGCGCGGTCCCGCAGGACCTCCGCCTCCAGCGGTGACCATTCATCCGTGGCGTCGATGAGCTGACGGCTCTCCCAGACCCCCCGCTCGACCTCCACCTCCCGTCGCAGGGTGTTCAGGATGGTGGCCCGATCCACCTGGATGCCGGTGCGCTGCGCCGCGATCCGGCTCAGTCCCAGCCCGGCGCGATAACGGACCTCGAAGCGGGCATCGTTCAGCGCCCCCATCATGCCGTCGAAGACCTCCTGCGATGGCCGCTCGGCCAGCACCGGGATCAGGCGCCGCCGTACGGCAAAATCCTCGCGAGGGTCCAGCAGGTGCTGCAGCAGGCGCGGCGTTTCCTCCGGAGGCACCCGCCGCAGCGACCGGATGGCATCCGGCGCGAGCTCGTCCCACGCCAGCAGCGATACCACCTGATCGATCTGGTCCGGCCGCAGCACTTCGCCACCGAGGGCGGCGCGCACCGCTGCGGGGTCGCTGGCGGAGAGCGACGGCCGACCGGGCGATTGCAGCAGCGCCTGCTGCGCCGCCGTGGGTGGAGGATAGGCGGTGGTGGTCCGCAGGGTGCTCAGGTCGAGGGCGCCAAAGGTCTCGAGCATGGCGGAGGCGACCGGCTCGGGCCCCAGACGGCTGGCCTGCTGCCGCAGGCTGCGTCCCAGGGCGCGGGTGTACCCGGCGTCCAGTCGCTGGGCCACCAGCAGGGCGAGCGCGGCGCACAGCATGGTCGCGACCAACAGGGGTGCCATCGTCAGGACCCCGATCCACAGTACGCCCTGTACCACGACGGCGCCGACGATATCGCCCATGCGGGCCGCCCCCACATCAATCAGCAGCTTGGTGGCCCGCTTCTCGTCCGGCGAGACCGGCGTGAAGAGCATCTCGTACGAGGCCCGGAACACCGAACCGCGCAGCACGATCTCGAGGCCACGCAGGGCGAAGAGGACCCCGACGCCCGGGAGCACGAGCGCGGCCAGCGATCCGGCCGCGACCCCACCCGGCAGGAGGGCGGCGGTGCGACCGATGCCGGTGCGATCGAGCAGCGGGCGGAGCAGCAGCAGCTGGACGCCAATGGTGAGGATGGCGGCACCAAGATGGAAGGCCGCGAAGAAGCGCAGCAGCTCGGCGCCATTGGTCATCATGCTCGCCGCGCCCGCCTTGAAGAGGTAGTCCAGCAGCCCTTCCGCGGAGGCCGTCAGCAGCACCAGCAGTGCGAGCAGCTGCAGGTAGCCCGACCGGGCGAACGCCCGGCGGGGCGAGGCCGCTGTCGTCGGTGCCGTCACCGGCGGCCCCACCGGGGGCGATGAGGCGTACAGCAGCCAGACGCAAACGGCGGACGCGGCATGCAGGGCGGCCAGCACCGGCAGCATGTCCACGACCGAATACATCGCTCCCACACGCTCGGGCAGCAGGCCGCCGAGCACGCCGCCAAGCGAGGCGCCGGTGGTGATGCGCCCGATGGTGCCCCGCGCGGTGCGAGGATCGAATCGTTCGTTGACGATGGCCCAGAAGCCCGACACCAGCAGCGCGCCCAGCCCGGCGAAGTGCAGGTAGACCAGGATGGCGGCGGTGGGACGGTGCAGGCCCGTCAGCCACCACTCACCGAGCAGCAGAGCGGCACTGGCGGCGAACAGCGGCGGGACCAGTCGGCCGGGGCCGATCCGGACCATGACGCGGGTGAGCAGGATGGTGAGGGTGGCGCTGACGATGGCGGCGGCGATGAACATCCGCGGCAGCGTGTCGACGCTGAAGGTCGACAGGTACAGGGCGTCACGCGTGGCCTTGCCGGCCAGCTGGAACGCGACGGTCGCCACCGAAGCGGCGATGGCCAGTGCCCCGGCCCGGCGATCAGCAGCCGACCGGGCCACGACCTAGAACCCGAACCCCGCCTGCACGTAGAGCCGGGTCCGTTCCTCGGACTTGGCAACAACCACCGACACTGCGTTGCTGCGACCGAGCAATCCGAGCCAGACCCCGCCCCCGACGGCGGAATGCCACGAATCGGAGGACTCCCCCGCGAGAAAGACCCGGCCGATATCGGCCAGGCCCACCACCCCGAATTCGCTCGGCACCAGGAACACCACCCGGCCCACGGGGACCCGCAGCTCGCTGGAGCCGTACACCGACGCGTCTCCAGCAAAGCGGCTCTCCCGGCCCAGCCGCACCGACTCCGGACCACCGATGAAGGCGGCATCGAAGTATGGGAAGGCACCCCAGATCCTGCGGCCACCGGCACGGAGCGCGAGCGTTGGCTGGAATCCACCGCGAGGGGTCAAATAGGTGCTGACGACGCCATAGACATCCCCGAAGGTCTCGCGCACATCCCACAGCGCCGGATGGATGGAGCCGCCGAGTTCCAGCGCGACACCGTGGGTCCGGGCGAGTCCCCCCTCGGTCGCATCGAGCACCAGCGCGGCCCGCCCGCCCAGTTCGCCGAAGCTGCCCTCACCGTAGAGCGCGACGGTGCTCAGGTAGCGGTTGCTGCGCTCGTCAGTGGAGACGTACTTGAGCTCCGGGCCAACCTTGAGGGTCAGCGGGCCGATCAGGGGAAGCGAGAGCGATGGTGCGACCAGGTACTGGTTGGAGGTGACCCGGTAGAACTCGTCGTCCTTCGGGGCCTTCGTGTCGTTGCCGAAGCCATGAAAGCGGTTGATCTCGATGCCGGAGATCCGGAGCATCAGGTCGGCTTCGAGTTCGGAGTTCTCCCGCCGGAACTGCCCGAGGTAGTCGATCCGGGCTGTTTGTGGGCCGGTCGCGTATCCGGCCCGGAGGCGGTGACGTGTGGCGAAGGGCACCTTGTGGAAGCCGTAGCGTGTGAAGGTCACGCCGGTCCCGAAAAAGAAACCAAGGTCCGGTCCAAAACTTGACCAGAAGAGATACTGCCTGCGGTTACCCCAGTCGCGCGGGGGCAGCGCGCGCGGGTCGCGGCTGGGCGGGATGACGAAGGGACGACGATCGACGCCGCTGGCGAGGCCCGCAGTACGGACGGGGCCGTCGGGCTCATCGTACCACCGCTGGGTCCCCTGGCGGGCGGAGTCGACCAGCCGATCGATGCCGCCCTCGCCCAGAATCCGCAGCGTCAGGCCGCCGAGGTTGCCGAGCGCGACCGCGGTATCGGGGCCATCGCCCAGGAACAGCCGGACTTCCTCCGTCTCGCCGGTGTGGAAGGCACGGCGGAACCAGGGGGCCCCGGTGCTGTCCGCGATGGTGAGCGTGACGATCTCGGCGCCGGTCCGCGCGAAAGTGGCGTGGTCGGAGGTGGCGGTGGCGTGGACATCCACCTGCTTGGCGAGGAGCTGGCGGAACCGTTCCGCGGCGGCGGGCAGCGCGGTGCGCCGGGCCAGCAGCCAGCCCCGCAGCCGGGTGGCGATCAGGTCATAGTGCTGGGGGGGCAGCGCGCGGATGGCGCTGTCGATCACGGCATCGGTGAGGGCAGCCTGGATCTCCGCCGCCACCGAGTCCCAGACCGGCTTCTCCAGCTCGACCAAATAGCGGCGGTCGAGCTCACGGCCGTTCCAGGTGGCACCGACCGGGCCGGCAATGTCGTTGCTGAAGTTGAGCAACTGCGGCGCGGTCTGTCGGGCCGCCCCCAGCAGCAGGCCGTCGTACTTCACAAACGCCTGGTCGCGGTCCAGCGGGACGGGCTGCCAGCGGTGCATGGTGCTCTCACCATACCGGGCCCAGCGCCACTGGTCCCGATGCCGGTCCCAGTCGCCGATGTAGACATCGAACAGCCGCGCGCGCAGGAAGGCCCGGCCGTCCACCCGGTTCTGGTGGCTGCGGGTCGTCCACGCCAGGAGGGTATCGTTGTCAATGATCTCGGCCGCCCCGTTCCAGACTCCATTCACCCCCTTGCCGCCGATCCGATCCTCCACGATTCCCAGCGTGCCGGCAAAATCCTTCCGGAACTCACCGAGGGTGGAATCGTCGGGCAGCACGACCAGGTGCGGGGTGGGGTGGGGCAGGCCAATCGCCGTCGCCAGCCGGTCCACCACCAGCGGGGCGGTGGGGAAGGCGCTGCTGGTCTGGTCGCGGATAACGTCGCTGATAATCGTATGACGGAGCTCGGGCGGCAGCGCGGCGGATGGGTCCTTGTCGAGCGAGCGAAAGAAGAATTCCCGCCCGTCGGTCGCCCGGAGTCGAAGCCCCAGTGTCTGTTCGCCGCCACTTCGCGAGACGGGCCGGAGCCCGGGTGAGAGCGAGTCGAGTATCAGGATTGGGACCGCGATCGGGGAGGTCCACAGCTCGCGATACTCGGGTCCGAACAGCGCGCGCTTGAGGGCGCCGGCCTGGTAGCCGGGGCTGGGCGCCTCAGTCACCGTCTGGGCCGCTGCAGGAAGGGCCAGGCCCGTGAGGGCTGCGAGGAGCAACAGCGGCGAACGCGTCATGCCGTCATCCTTGCGGAGCGCTGCCGATACTCCCGGCCAATAAGCCAGGCCAGCAGCAGCCAGAGGATCGTCAGCCCCAGGTTGACCCGGGCGAAGCCGACCGCGGTGAGACTGAAATAGGTGGTCCCCAGATAGATCAGCGTGGCCGCGAGGACATCCCCGAATCGGACAAAGAAGCTGTCGATGGCCTGCTTGGCCTTGTACTTCTCTTCCCGGCTGGTGGGGAGGAAGAGGATGTTGCGCACCGTATTCTGCAGCGAGTAGCTGACGGAATTCTCGGCCGTCTTGATCCACCGGACCAGGGCGATCACCGGCAGGAAGCCGAGCGCGGAGAAGCCGAGAAAGGCGATGCACGGCAGGATCAGGATCGCGACCGTGACGCCAAAGTACCTGATGATGCGGGACACGACGAACAGCTGCAGCAGGACGCTCGCCAGATTCACGCCGAAGAAGAACTTGGAGTAGAAGCTGCCGATATACTGCCCCACGGTGAGCCCGCCGGCCGTCCCGTTGGCGACCGCGGCGGTGGCGGCGGTTTCGACCGTCTTGCTGAGGATATACTCGCCGACCGTGCTCACCGAGTTGAGCACCAGCATCAGCAGGGCGATGAGCAACAGGTAGCGGTTGCTGAAGACCAGGGCAAAGGCGTTCTTGCCCGACGGCGGCGGCCCCGCGGTCGAGACCGTCACCTTCACCCCCTCCGACGACTCCAGCCGCTGGTACTCGCCGCTCGCCGCCGGGATCGCTGCGGTGGTGAGCATGGACGGCAGGTGGCCTTCGGCCCGGTGCCGTTCACGCCGGTCCGCCGTGGTGCTGATCACCGCCGCGAAGACCAGCAGTCCCGCCGCCACCAGCAGCAGTTCGGGAATGCCCAACACCGGGATCAGCAGGCCGGTGACCGCACTGCCGACCACGCCGCCCAGCGCCGCACCGAAGCCGATGATCGGGAAGAGCCGTTCGCCCTGGTCCTTGGTGTAAAGGTCGTTGGCGAAGGACCAGAACTGGGCCACGATCATGACATTGAAAATGCCGACCCAGAGAAAGAACGGCACGCCGACCGGTGCGCCCGCACGGGCCAGTACCCAGAACAGCACCAGGCAGGCGACAAAGAACGCCGTCACCGCATTGAGCAGGCGACGGCGCGGGAGGTTGTCCGCCAGCAGGCCGTACAGCGGGACCAGCACCACCAGCAGCAGGGTCTGCCCGGCGGAGGCGTACGTCTTGATCTCGGCGCCGTTTGCGACGGCCAGGATCAGCGCTTCCCGAACCGGTTTGATGACGTAATAGGCCGTCAGCAGCAGGAACACATTCAGCGTCAGCAGCAGCGCGGTGACGCCTTCGCCGGACCGGACATCGCTGAAGAGACGGAGGGCGCGGTCGATTCGCCCTGTCTGGCTCACGGCGCGGCTCCGCTCAGCACATCCTCGGGTTCCGGGCTGGCGGCATCGGAATCACTGGCATCGCCGCCCGAGATCGCCTTGGTCACCATGATTTTCTGGCACGGCGTGCCGCTGGCGCTGGTTGCCTCGGGCCGGTGCCGCCGCCACCAGCGACGGGCGCGCTCGTCCGTCCAGCCCGGCGGCTCCATGCTGGCCTCGAGCTGCAGGGAGAGTTCGGACGCGTCCCGCGGCCGCTCGTCCGGCTTCTTGGCCAGGCAGCGCATGATCACCTCTTCGAGCGCGGCCGGAATCGGCAGCTCGCTGACCTTGGACGGCGGCACGGGGGGAGTGTTCGCGTGGTGAAACATCAACTGGATGGCCGAGGTGCCTTCGAAGACCAGGCGCCCCGTCAGCAGCCAGTACGCCACGCACCCGAGCGCATAGAGGTCCACCGCCTGAGTCACTTTGCCGTTGCCCAGCACCACTTCAGGGGCGATATACGCCGGGGTGCCGGTGGTCCGGTCCGGGGCCGTCAGCTTGAGATCGGTCTCCTGGCTGTCTCCCTCCGACTTCACCAGCCCGAAATCGAGCACCTTTACGAAGTCGACATCCAGCCCCAGCCGGCAGGTGAAGATGTTCGACGGCTTGATGTCCCGGTGCACCAGGCCATTGGCATGGGCCTCGGCCAGGGAATGACAGACCTGTCGCAGGAGAAACACCGCCCGCTCTGGCTCCAGCGGGCCGAACCGCTTCACCAGGGTCTCGAGGTCGACACCATCCAGCAATTCGGTGACGATGAAGAAGGTCCCGTCCTGCGTGACGCCGAAGTCGTACAGGCTGATCGTGTGCGGGGAACGGAGCGAGGCCGCCGCATTCGCCTCCCGCCGGAACCGCTCCTGGATTACCCGGGCGGTGGACGATTCAGTCGCGCCCAGCACCTCGGGACGGATCAGCTTCACGGCGGCCGGCCGCGCGAGCATCTGGTGGGTCGCCTTGTACACCTCGCCCATCCCGCCCTTGCCGAGGATTTCATCCAGCTGGTAGCTCCCCACGGCCCGGGCCCGACGGACCTGCTGACCCAGCCGGCGAATGATCTTGGCGGGGATCACCGCGATCAGGGCGCAGATGTAGTACGGAAGAAAAGCGGTGACATACTGCAGGAAGGTGGCCTCGACGTGCACCCCGCGCATGAGGGTGATGAGGAACGCCAAAGGCGCCATGGTCGCCGCCATCAGCGACACCGCCAGCGTGGTCGAAGGTCTGCGCGGTACGATGGAGGAGTAGGCCAGGATTGCGATCCCGATCCAGGCAGAAGTCGCACGGTCGAACCGGGGGAGCCAGAACTCAAACAGCGCGTAGAGGAAACAGGTCAGGACCAGGAACCCGCCGCCCACATCCATGAGCAGTTCCGGCTTGTGGTTGAGCCGATGGCCGAAGAGCAGCAGGAGCACCGAGGCGGTCAGTCCGGTGCCCGCCAGCGCATACCCCGGCCAGGGCCATCGGGTCATCATGTCGCTCAGCAGGGCATAGCGCTGGCCGACCACCCCGAACACCAGGATCATCAGCGCCCACAGGATTGCGAAGACCACCGCAACCGCAGTGATCCGGCGGCAGGTCTGCTCGATATCCGTGATCCCTCCACCCGAGCCGGAGCCCGACGAGGAGGTAGTAGGAGTGCTCTGCGATTGACGCCGGACGGTCTTGGGGGCGGTGATGGTTCGGCTCACTGGGGGATTCGCTCTAAGGAATAGCAACCTCCAGAACCGGAGGATAGACCCCGAAAGAGGTAGGGGCCAGCGGATCAGCGCGGTGCCAGGCGCTCCATGAGGCCCAGGTGGGCCTCCAGCTTGAGCTTCTGGCTCGCCCGGTTGGCCACCAGGACGGCGCCGACCTGCAGGATCGTTTCACGCTCCATCAATCCGTTGGCCCGCAGCGTGTTGCCGGTGTCCACCAGGTCGACGATCCAGTGGGCCAGGCCGAGCAGCGGCGCCACCTCAACCGAGCCGTGTACCGCGATGATCTCCACCGGTTTGCCGAGGGCGGCGAAGTGGCGCCAGGCCAGGCGGGGGTACTTCGACGCGACCCGCGCGGTCTGTCCCCCGGGAAGATCGGGCCAGGGATCGCTCGCCTGATTGGCCACCACCAGACGGCAGGCGCCGAACCCGAGTTCCAGCGGTTCCAGCAGGTCGGGGTCGCTCTCGCGCAGAACGTCGGTGCCGGTCACGCCAAGGTCCGCCGCGCCCGACTCCACGTACACCGAGACATCGCCCGGCTTGACCACGAGGAATTCGATCCACGGGTCGTTCGAGGGGAGCAACAGCCGCCGCCCGGGATTGGGATCGACCACGACACCCGCCCGGGCGAGGCAGGCCACCGTGGGGTCGTAGAGCCGCCCCTTGGGCAGGGCGATGCGCAGGCGGCGGAGCTCGTTCATTCGGCCCCTCCGGCCAGTGCTTCTGCGATCGTGTCGAGGTCGAGCGACATCCCGACGGCGGGCATCGGCTGGCCGAAGCGCCCCATCAGGGTGTCATACCGCCCGCCGGCGCCCGCCGCCCGCCCCGCACCCGCGATGAACAGTTCGAAATGAATGCCGGTGTAGTAGTCCAGCCCACGCACTTCCCCGAGATCGTACACCACGTGGGTTCGTTCGGCGGGGGTGAGGGCGTCGTCGAGCTGCTGCAGCGCCGCCAGGCTGGCGTGCGCCGCTGCCGGTGCCTCTGCCCGGGCCCGATCGAGCGCGGCCCGGCGCCCGATGACGAACGCCAGCGGAATCAGCGCCCGCGCGTCGGCCGGTGCGGTCGCGAGTGCGCGGGTCAGGCTGCCCCGATCCTTCCGATCGATCCAGCGGCGGATGGCGGCGCGCTCACCCTCCGGCAGCGCCGCGAGTCCCGGCGCCAGCACCCCGGCGTGTCCCAGGTTCAGCTGGTAGTGCTGCAACCCCATCGCATGCACCAGCTGCAATGTCAGGCGGACCAGCTCGACGTCGGCAGCCAGGTCGCCCTGGCCCAGCAGCTCCACCCCGGCCTGGAGGATTTCGCGCGGCCGCCCGCCCCGCTCGGGATCCTGCCGGAAGACCCGCCCACTGTAGCTCAGCCGGAGGGGACGGGCGGCGCCACGAAAGGTGGTGGCGGCGACTCGCGCGAGGCTGGCGGTGAAGTCATACCGCAGGGCGAGCATCCGCCCGTCCCGATCGGGGAAGCGAATGAGGCGTTCCGCCACCTCGGCCCCGCCGGCCCGGAGAAAGACATCCTCGTACTCGAAGGTCGGCGGCAGGAGTTCCTCGAACCCCGCACGCAGCGAGAGTTCCGCGGCGATGGCCTGCAGTCGGCGCCGCGCGGCGGCCGCCGGACCGGTGAGGTCCTGGGCGCCCGGTGGGATCGGGGCGATCGTGTCCGTCATGGGGTTCGGCTACGAGGCGGGTTCAGTGGCCGGAGCGGCCGCACCGACCAGATACCGGACCGAGCGCACCCGGCGGCCTTCCATCTCCACGATTTCGAAGATGTCCTTGCCGACCGTGATCCGGTCGCCGGCGCGGGGCAGGCGGCCGAGCTGGCCGAAGAGGTATCCCCCGATGGTGGTGTAGTCGGCGTCGTCGAGCGGCACGTCATGGTCGGCATTCCACTCGGTGATCGCGAGCGACCCGTTGATGAGCGGGATATCCTCGGCGGGGAGGACCGGCCGATCGGCCTTGTCGTACTCGTCGTAGATGTCGCCCACGATCTCTTCCAGCAGGTCCTCCATGGTGACCAGGCCGGCGGTGCCGCCGTACTCATCCAGCACCACCGCCAGGTGCACCTTGAGTTTCTTCATGTCGGCCAGCACGTCCTCCACTTCCCGGGTGCCGGGAACAAAGAGCGGCGGCCGGGCTGCCCCGCCCACCGTGGTGCCGGGACTCTGGCGCAGCGCCGTCAGAATGTCCTTGGCGTGCACCACGCCGACGATGTCGTCCAGCGACTCGCCATAGACCGGGTAGCGGGAGCGGCGGGCCTGGGCCACCACATCCGCTGCCTCCTCGACCGTCAGCTCCTTCTCCAGCGCCACCATCTGGGTCCGGGGCGTCATCACCTCCTGGGCGGTCTTTTCCGAGAACTCGAAGACCCCCTCGAGCAGGCGCGCGTCCTCCTTGCCGAGGGATCCCCCCTCCTCGCTCTGCTCCACCAGCATCCGGATTTCATCGGGCGAGTGCAGCCGCTCATGCGACCCTGGTGGATCAATACCGAACAGGCGCAGCAGCCGATTGGCGGTGCCGTTGAGGACCGAAATCGGGGCGTACATGACCCAGGCAAACCCCATCAGCGGTGCCGCGACCCAGCCACTGACCACCTCGGGGAAGAGCAGGGCGGCGGCCTTTGGCACCAGCTCGCCCAGGATGATGTGCAGCGCGGTGATGATGCCGAACGCCACCACCGACGCAATCGTGTGGGTCGTGGCCAGCTCCAGCGGCCGGGGCATCCACGCAAACATCCCTTCGATCAACCCGGCGAGCGCCGGCTCGCCGATCCACCCCAGGCCGAGGGAGGCCAGCGTGATGCCGAGCTGGGTGGCGGAGATGTACCGATCGAGCGAATCCAGCGCCTTCGCCGCCAGCGCGGACTTCTTGTCCCCCCGGCTGGCCATCTCGTCCAGGCGCGTGCGACGGGCCCCCACCAACGCAAACTCTGCCGCCACGAAAAAGGCGTTGAGCAGCACCAGGAGGACGACCGACGCCAGCCTCAGCCCGATATGGCTAATTTGCGCAGGTTCCATAGGTCGCTAACACTAGCCGCCCATCTCACGCCCCGCGAGGGCTTTGCATGATCCGACAAATCACCCTGCCGCCGATCGAGCAATTGCGGCCGTTCCTCCCTCAGCCCAGCGTGATAGACGCCGCCACTCGCGCCACTGTGGCAGAGATTCTGGCAGATGTGGCTTCCAGGGGGGATTTGGCGGTTCAGGAATGGGGCAAGCGGCTCGATGGAGTCGATCTGGCCCCTGGTGAGTGGGAACTCCCCCGGACCGCCTGGGATGCCGCGCTCGCTCGGCTCGATCTGTCCCTGGTCCATGCACTGGAGACGGCCGTTGAGCGGGTCCGGGTCTACCATGAACGGCAACGGGATTCCGGGTACCGCATTCTCGAGAACGATGGCACGATCCTCGGGATGCGGGTGAGTCCGCTGGAGCGGGTCGGCCTCTACGTGCCCGGTGGGAAAGCGGCCTATCCCAGTTCGGTCATCATGAATGCGGTGCCGGCGGTGGTCGCCGGGGTCGAAGATCTCGTGGTGGTCACCCCGCCGGCCGGGGTGACGGACGCGGTGCTGGCCGCCTGCCTGCTCGCCGGCGTGACCCGGATCTACCGGATCGGTGGCGCGCAGGCGATCGCCGCGCTGGCGTATGGCACCGCCACCATCAGGCGGGTCGACAAAATCGTTGGGCCGGGCAACCGCTGGGTCGCGGAGGCGAAGCGGCAGGTCGCCGGTCCGGTCGGGATCGACATGATCGCGGGCCCCACCGAGATCGTGATCCTCGCCGATGAGACCGCGCGACCCGAGTATGTCGCCGCCGATCTGATCGCGCAGGCCGAACACGACGAGGATGCCAGCGCCTGGTGTGTGACCACGAGTGCCGTGCTGGCGGCTGCGATTCCCGGCGAGGTGGAGCGGCTGCTGGCCGCGAATCCCCGCAGTGCGGTGGCGCGCGCATCACTCACCCGCAACGGGCTCATCGTGGTGGCGCGGTCCATGGCCGAGGCGCTCGAGGTGGTCAATCTCCGGGCGCCGGAGCATCTGCAGATCAGCACCCGGGATCCGGAACTGGTCGCGTCGGAGGTCCGCCATGCCGGCGCCATTTTCCTGGGCGACGACACTCCGGAGCCGGTGGGCGATTACCTCGCCGGCCCGAGTCATGTCCTCCCCACCAGCGGCACGGCGCGGCACGCCTCCCCGCTCAGCGTGCACGACTTCGTCCGTCGCACCAGCATCATTCAGTACACCCGCGATCGGCTGCTGCAGGATGCGGGGCGGATCATCGCGCTGGCGGAGGCGGAGGGGCTGTACGGCCACGCCGAGGCGGTGCGGGTGCGCCTCTAGGGCGCCGAATGTGATGCAGGACATGGATCGGCCTGCCGCGTCGACCCATCATGGGGACAGAACTGTCCTGCTCCCTTGAGGTGCGTCATGCCTGTTCCGATCGCGGTCCGGATTTGCGCCGTTGCGCTGGTGACGGCTGGCCTCGCCTGTGCGGAACCGACCGAGCACCGATCCGATTCGGTTCCGATCGCGACGATCACCGCCCCGAGCGCGCATGCCACCTTTCGCGCCGGCGACACCATTGCCTACGCCGGGGCGGGGCAGGACGCCGAGGATGGCGCACTCCCGGGCACGGCACTCACCTGGTGGGCGGATCTCCACCACGATACTCACACCCACCCCTTGCTCCTCCCCACCACGGGGAGCGGCGGCAGCGTGGTCATCCCCACCAGTGGCGAGACCTCGGACAACATCTGGTACCGGTTCTATCTCCGGGCGGAAGATTCGGATGGCAGGGTGGACACCGCCCTGGTGGAAATCTTCCCCCGCAAGGCCATGGTGACGATCGTCAGTGAACCGGCCGGGCGGACCATCACCCTGGATGGCCAGCCGCACGTCGCGCCTTACGCCGTGCTGGGCGTGGTGGGACTGACCCGGGAGATTGGCACGACCAGTCCCCAGGTCGCGGCCGACTCCACGTACGCCTTCGCCACCTGGTCCGATGGCGGGGCCCAGACGCACACCATCGTCACCCCCGAGACCGATACGACGTTCGTCGTCAGCTTCACCGCGACCGGTCCCGGCAATGTGCCCCCGACGGTCGCCCTGACGGCGCCGACCGCGGGCACCTCCCTCCCGGTGAACCTCCCGGTGGCGCTGACGGCAACCGCGACGGATGGCGATGGCACCGTCGTCGCGGTCCGTTTTCGTGACGGAACCACCGTGATCGCGATCGATTCCACCACGCCCTACGGCGTGAGCTGGACGCCGACGGTGGCGGGGAGCCACACGCTGACCGCGGTGGCGGTCGATGACGACGATTCCACCACCACCAGTGCCGCGGTCCCGGTGACGGTGACGGCGGGGGGCGGTGGAGATACCGAGGCGCCCGCCGCGGTGCTGACCTCGCCCACTGACGGCACGCTGGATCTCACGGGAGCGCTCGTCTTTACCGCGACCGCGTCGGATAATGTCGGGGTGGTCGGCGTCGAGTTTCAGGTCGATGGGGTCCTGCTGGGCGAGGATCTCACCGCGCCCTACAGCGACACCTTGCCCGCCACGACGCCCTACACCACGGGAGTCCACGTGGTACGGGTCCGGGCCCGGGATGCGGCCGGCAATCATTCCCCCTGGGCAAGCGCCCGGGTGACGTTCGGCGGCAACGTGGATCTGCCGAGCGGCTTCTCGCGCACGGTCTACGCCCAGGGGATGAATACCACCGGCACCGGGATGGCCTTCGCCCCGGATGGTCGGCTGTTTGTGGCGGAGCAGGGGGGGGCATTGCGGGTGATCAAGCCCGGCGGGGCCCTCAACGCCACCCCGTTCACCACGGTGGCGACGACAGCGAATGGCGAGCGCGGGCTGCTCGGGGTGGCGTTCCACCCCAACTTCGCAACCAATCACTATCTCTATGTCTACTACACGTCCGCCGCTGGTGGGGCGCACAACCGGATCAGCCGGCTGACGGCCGATCCGGCCAATCTCGATGTCATGCTCGCCGCCAGCGAAAGTGTCCTGGTCGAGCTGCCCAATCTGTCCGGCGCGACCAACCACAACGGCGGCGCCATGCATTTCGGCGCCGACGGGAAGCTCTACGTGGCGGTGGGGGAGAACGCCAACGGTTCGTTGGCCCAGAGCATGACGTCAGTGTTCGGGAAGATCCTCCGCTTGAACGATGACGGGTCCATCCCCGCTGATAACCCGTTCTATGGCGCCGCGACCGGCTTGAACCGCGCCATCTGGGCCCTGGGACTCCGCAATCCATTCACGTTCGCCATCCAGCCGGGCACCGGGACCATCTTCATCAACGACGTGGGGCAGAACAGCTGGGAGGAGATCAACCATGGCATGCCTGGCGCCAACTATGGCTGGCCCGGCTCGGAAGGAAATCAGAATGTCGGCAGCTTCACCGGCCCGATATTCACCTACGGCCACAGCGCCAATCCAAGTCTCATGACCGGCAGCGCAATCGTCGGCGCCGCCTTTTACAACCCGGCCACCATGCTGTTCCCGGCCGAGTACCAGGGCCACTTCTTCTTCGGCGACCTGGTCACGCATTTCATCAATCGACTCGACGCCGCCAATGGGAATGCCGCCTACGCCTTCGCCCGGTTACCGGAACAACTGACCAACCTCGTGGTGGGGCCCGACGGCGGCTTGTATGCCGCGGCATCGATCCCGGGCAACGGGTTCGGTGTATGGCGCATCGGCCACTGAGTGGGTACCGGCCGCTTCGAGCGCTCCACCGGTAACGATCGGCGGCGCCGACCCAGCAGGGCCGGCGCTTTCGTTACATTGCAGCCATGACTGGTTCCACGCCCGCCCCCTGTATTCACCTCTCCGCCGAGCGGCGGGAGGGGAGTGCGCCTGTCGGCAAGCTCACCGCCGTCTTCGCGCTCACCGCCGGCTTCATGCTGGTCGAGGCGGTCGGGGGATGGGTCAGCGGCTCGCTCGCACTGCTGGCCGATGCGGGGCACATGCTGACGGACGTGGGTGCCCTCGGACTGACCCTGTTCACCGCCTGGATCGCCCGCCGGCCTGCCAGCCAGACCAAGACCTACGGCTATCTCCGCTGGGAAATCCTGGCCGCGCTGATCAACGGGGCCACGCTGTTCGGTCTCGCCGGCTGGGTGGTGATCGAGGCGATCGGCCGGATCGGGCATCCGCAGCCGATTCAGGGGGGGCTCTTCTTCGGGATTGCGCTCACCGGCCTGGTCGTCAACCTCATTTGCATCAGCATCCTGCATGGCTCGCATCGGAATCACCTCAATACCCGCGGCGCCTACCTCCACATTCTGAGCGACCTGCTCGGCTCGGTCGGCGCGGTGGGCGCGGCGGTCGTCGTGCTGACCACCGGGTGGACGCTGGCCGACCCGATCATTTCGGTGCTGCTCTCGCTGCTGATCCTGGCGGGCGCGTGGCGGCTGATGCGGGAAAGCACCGATGTCCTGCTTGAGGCGGTGCCGGCGCATATCTCGGTCGCCGACGTGGCCACCCGCATGCAGGCCGTCACCGGGGTGATCGCGGTGCACGACCTCCACGTCTGGACCGTCGCCAGTGGCATGGTGGCGATGAGCGGGCATGCGCAGGTTCCCGACCTGTCCCGTCATCCGGATGTACTCGCCGGAATACGCGAGGTCGTAGCGGACCTCGGTATCCAGCATGTCACCATCCAGCTCGAAGCAGGCGACGAGTGCGTGGATCCCCCGGGTGCACCGGCGGCACGGGCTGACGGCTGCGGACACCGGCACTAGGAGCCCGGTCACCCGCCACAGGCCCTCCGCCGGTCCGTTTTTCCCCCGGATTCCAGCGCCCGAACGCCGACCGATACAGATCAGAAAGACGCAATGCGTTTGGTTGCCGTCACCGCTCGGTTTCTCGCCCTTGCCCCTTGCCCCCCGCCCCGTCTATATATGCCGCGCGAGAACCCCCTGGGGGCACCGTCCCGTGCCCGCCCGTCGTCCCGCCCCACGCCGCTGTCCGGGGCAAGTCGTTGGCTGGTGAAGGCCTGGAATGTCGATAGACCGCAAGATCCGCAACATCGCCATCATCGCGCACGTTGACCACGGCAAGACCACCCTGGTTGACCAGATGCTGCGCCAGGCCGGCGCATTCCGGGCGAATCAGCACGTCGAAGAGCGGGTGATGGACTCCAATCCGCTGGAGAAGGAGCGGGGCATCACCATTCTGGCGAAGAACACCGCGGTGAAGTGGGGCGACACCAAGATCAACATCGTGGATACCCCCGGCCACGCCGACTTTGGTGGCGAGGTGGAGCGGATTCTGCGCATGGTGGATGGCGTGCTCATCCTGGTGGATGCCGCCGAAGGGCCGATGCCGCAGACCCGGTTCGTGACCCGGAAGGCGCTGGCCCTCGGGCTGCGGCCCATTGTGGCCATCAACAAGATCGACCGGCAGGACGCCGAGCCGCTCCGGGTACACGATGAAGTGCTGGGGTTGTTCATCGACCTCGAGGCGAGCCATGAGCAGCTCGAGGCGCCTTTCCTTTATACCTCGAGCCGGGCCGGTACGGCCACGTTTGAACTCGATCAGCCCGGCACCGATCTCACGCCGCTGTTCGATGCGATCCTGAGCCACGTTCCGCCGCCGACCGGCGATGCCGATGGCCCTTTCCAGATGCTCATTTCGACGCTGGACTTCTCCACCTTCGTGGGGCGGATGGGTATCGGACGGGTGGAGCGCGGCCGGATCCGGGTGGGACAGGAAGTGGCGCTGCTGCCGATCGGCGAGCCGGGCATGGTGACGGATGGCAGCATCATCCGCAGCCGGATCACCAAGTTGATGACCTTCGATGGACTCGCGAAGGTGGACACCGAGGAAGTCGACGCCGGGAACATCGCGGTGATCGCCGGCGTGGAAGGGATCGAGATCGGGCGGACCCTCACCGCTGCGGAGCACCCCGAACGGCTGGAAGGCATCGCGGTGGAGGAGCCGACGATGTCGGTCGACTTCATCGTCAACAACAGCCCGTTCGCCGGTCGGGAAGGCAAGTTCGTCACCAGCCGTCAGGTCCGCGACCGGCTCTACAAGGAGCTGGAACGCAACGTGGCCTTGCGGGTCGAGGACACCGACAGCCCCGACACCTGGCAGGTCTCCGGACGCGGCGAACTCCACCTCGGCATCCTGATGGAGACCATGCGCCGGGAAGGGTTCGAGTTCCAGGTCTCGCGGCCGCGCGTCATCCTGAAGGTGGGAGAAGACGGCGAACGGCTGGAGCCGTATGAGGAGCTGATGGCCGATGTGCCGGAGAGTTACATCGGCACCGTCATTGAGAAGCTGGGCCCCCGCCGGGCCGAGCTGCTGGAAATGAAGAACCCCGGGCAGGGCATGGTCCGTATGAGCTTCCGGATCCCGGCCCGCGGTCTGTTCGGGTATCGCTCGGAGTTCCTGACGGATACCCGTGGGACTGGCATCCTGCACCACCGCTTCCTGGAGTACGGCACCTGGGCCGGACCGCTGGCGGGCCGGAAGAATGGGGTGCTGGTGGCGGACCGGGTGGGTGAGGCAGTGGGGTTTGCCCTGTGGAACCTGCAGGAGCGGGCCCAGATGTTCATTTCGCCCGGCGATGAGGTCTATGAGGGTATTATCGTCGGTGAGAATTCCCGCCCCGGCGACATGGACGTCAACGTGGCGAAGGAAAAGAAGCTGACGAACATGCGTACCACCGCCTCGGACGAGAACATCCAGCTGGAGACGCCGAGACAGATTACCCTGGAGTACGCATTGGAGTATATCGAAGAGGACGAATTGATCGAGGTGTCGCCCAAGTCGATCCGGTTGCGCAAGCGGGCCCTCGCCGCCACGGATCGCAAGAAGATTGCTCGTGCCGCCGCACGGGCGGACGCGAGTTGAGTATGCCTGCCCTTATCCTTTTACCCGTGTCGGAGGCAGTCATGTTGCCGTGGGAGTCATCGATCGAGGCGGTGGAGCTTCGCCAGCGCCGGGATGATGCAGATTTCAGTGACGACGAAGAGGCCTTTTCCTTTGACGACGACGAGGATGAGGACGAAGACGATGAGGACCTCGAGGACGAGGACGACCTCGGCGACGACGACCTCGAGGACGACGACGTGGACGTGGACATCGACGAGATCGACGAGGATGACGAGGACAAGGGTAAGCGCCGCCGCTAGGCCGCAGCCCTGACCCTCGACCGGCGGGACGGCCCCCAGGGGCTGTCCCGCCGCGTCGTTCCTGCTCCCGCCGCCCGGTGTGCCACAACCTTGAACGACTTCCCCCCTAGAGGTATGGACTCCCCGTCCGGTCAATCGTAACTTCCGATCCATTCCCTCCTGACATCTGTCCGACCATCTGCATCCCCTGGAGACTGGCCCATGGCCACGATTTCGATTAACGGTAAGACGCACGACGTGGATGTCGCGCCCGATATGCCGATCCTCTGGGTCCTCCGCGATGTGGTGGGGATGACCGGCACCAAATTCGGCTGCGGGATCTCCGCCTGCGGCGCCTGCACCGTGCACCTCGATGGCCAGCCGATCCGCTCCTGTGTGACCCCGATCAGCGCCGTGACTGGGAAACAGATCACCACGATCGAAGCGATTGGGGAGACCCCGGCGGGTCAGAAGATCCAGCAGGCGTGGCTGGACCTCGATGTGGTGCAGTGCGGCTACTGCCAGTCGGGCCAGATCATGTCGGCCACGGCGCTGCTCGCCTCCAATGCCGCGCCGACGGACGCCGATATCGACGCCGCCATGGCGGGCAACATCTGCCGCTGCGGGACCTACACCCGGATTCGTGCCGCCATCAAGCAGGCGGCCGGGACCAGCACCGCGAAGGGAGCCTGATCATGGATACCCTCTCCCGCCGCAACTTCCTGGTGGCCACGGCCGCCGCTGGTGGCGGTCTGCTGCTGGCCTGCCGGGTCGGCGCCTCCAGGGGCTCCGCCGCGCTGTCCGACAGCAGCAGCGATCTGTTCAAGCCCAACGCCTTCGTGCGGATCAGCCCTGAGGGTGTGGTCACCGTGATCCTGTCCTATGTTGAGATGGGCCAGGGCACCTATACCTCGATTCCGATGCTCGTCGCGGAGGAACTCGAGGTGCCGGTCGAGTCGATCCGGGTGGAGCACGCTCCCCCGAGCGACAAGCTGTACGCCAACCCGATCTTCGGGCTGCAGGCCACCGGGGGGTCCACCACCATTCGGGCCGCGTTCAAACCCATGCGGGAAGCCGGCGCCGCAGCCCGCATGATGCTGGTGAGTGCCGCCGCGCAGCAGTGGAATGTTCCTGCCGCGGAATGTCGTGCGGCCTCCGGATCGGTGACGCACTCCAGCGGCAAGAAGGCCACCTATGGTGCCCTGTCCGAGGCGGCCTCGAAGCTCCCGGTCCCGACCGAGATCACGCTGAAGGATCCCCGGGACTTCACCATCATCGGCAAGCGCGCCAAGCGCCTCGATTCTCCCGCCAAGGTGAATGGTACCGCGAAGTTCGGTATCGATACTCAGATGCCGGGGATGCTGATCGCCACGGTGAAGGCCTGCCCGGTCTGGGGTGGCACGCTGGCGTCGGTGGACGACAGCGCCGCGAAAGCGGTGAAGGGGTTCCGCCAGGTCGTGAAGCTGGACAACGCCGTGGCGGTCGTCGGCGAGCACATGTGGGCGGCGAAGCAGGGACTCGCGGCACTCAAGATCACCTGGGATGAGGGCGCCAACGCCAGCGCCACCTCGGCCGAGAATTCGGCTGCCCTCGAGCAGGCCTCCCGCAAATCGGGCGCGATCGGGAAACAGACCGGAGATGCGAGGGCGGCCATCGCCCGGTCCGCGAAGCAGCTGGAGGCGCTCTACGAGGTGCCGTTCCTGGCCCACGCCACCATGGAGCCGATGAACTGCACCGTCCACGTGCAGCCGGATCAGTGCGAGGTCTGGACCGGCACCCAGGTGCTGGCGCGGGCGCAGCAGACGGCGGCTGAAGTGACGGGACTTCCGCCGGAGAAGGTCACGGTACACAACTTCCTGCTGGGTGGTGGGTTCGGCCGCCGGCTGGAGATCGACATGGTGACCCAGGCGGTCAGAATCGGCAAGGAAGTGAAGGGGCCGGTCAAGGTCGTGTGGACCCGGGAGGAAGACATCCAGAATGGGATGTTCCGCCCTAACTATCTCGTACGTCTGGGTGCCGGTCTCGATCGGCAGGGTAACCCGACCGGTTGGACCCACCGTATGACGGGGCCGTCGATCCTGGCGCGCTGGCTTCCGCCGGCCTTTCGGAACGGTCTCGATTTCGATGCGGTGGACGGCGCAGTGGATCCGGCGTACGACTTCCCCGCGGTGCTGGTGGACTATGTCCAGCTCGAGAGCAAGGTCCTCCCGACCTGCTTCTGGCGCAGCGTTGGACCCTACCCCAATACCTTCGCCCGGGAGTCGTTCATCGACGAGATGGCGGCCGCGGCGGGCCTCGATCCGCTGGCCTACCGGCAGCGCATGCTGAGCCACAATCCGCGCGCCCTCGCGGTACTCACCAGCGCGGCGACCAACGGTGGCTGGGGTACGCCGGTCGCCGCCGGCCGAGCCCGCGGGCTCTCACTGCTGAACGCCTGGAACACCTTCGTGGCCATCGTGGCGGAAGTGGAGATGCCCACGCCGGGAGATCTCAAGGTGCGCCGGTTGACCTGTGCGGTGGACTGCGGATCGACGGTCAATCCCGATACCGTGAAGGCGCAAATGGAAGGCGGCATGACCTACGGCATGACCGCGGCGCTGTATGGCGAAGTGACGGTGGCGAAGGGCCGGGTGGAGCAGAGCAACTTCAATAACTACCGGATGGTCCGGATGGATGAGGCACCATTGATCGAGGTGCACCATATCCCGAACAACGAAGAGCCGGGCGGGATCGGTGAGCCGGCGACGGCGGCGATCGCCCCGGCGATCGCGAATGCGGTCTTCGCGCTGACGGGTAAGCGTATCCGGAAGCTGCCGCTGGTGAAGGCGCTCGCCTGACGGGGCAGGACACGGGGTGGGCGGGCAGCGTCCCGACTCACCCCGAGCCGCGCTGGCGCAAGGCGGTCATCGTATCCGCGACCTCGGTGTACTGCCGCTGGAGCAGCACCCGCACCCCGCGGGGCAGGGTTTCCTGGAGGATCTGTTCGTAGAGCCGCAGGAGATTTTCTTCCCCCCGCGCACACCGCCCGACCCAGCTTTCGCCCCAGCTCACCGGATGTCCCACCGCCACCTCGGCAACCCAGCGTTGCCACGGTGGAGCGACGGTGTTCCCCTCCGCCAGGACCATCACAATGCCGCGCAGCTCGGAGGCCAGTGACTTCCGCTGCCGGGCGCACCGCTGCAGCCACTCCGACAGCGACCGGTCGCCCTCGTGCTGCGCGGCACCAGTAAAGCTGCCATAGCTCGCGCGGGCCAGCGTGGCCAGCAACATGATCTGTTCGCTCAACCGGGTACGCGCCAGTCCATCCAATGGGGCTTGTATCGACAGAATCGGGTCCCAGCCATCGGCGGCAGGGGACCGCGGCTGCCCCAGCAGGCGCTGCACCCAGGTGGTCGCCCGGTCCCAGGGCGAGGACCGCAGGGGATCGGTCGTGCTGCGGCGCGTGATGCGGCCCGTCGGACTCGGCATGGGTCGAGTGCCGCGTCAGGTCCGGTCGACCAGCTCGGTGTGCCCCATCTCGGCCGCACAGTGGGCGCAGCAATAGATCGCCTTCCCCGCTTGCACGCCGTGTCCGATGATGGTCATGCTGCAGTGGGCGCAGCGCGGAGCCAGCAGGTGGATAGCGCACTCAAAGCTGTCGAAGGTCTTCGTCTCGCCCGCCTTCGTCACCTCGAAGCTCTTGTCATACTCGTTACCGCAGCAGGCGCACAGCCCCATGTAGCCTCCTCAGTGAATGATCCGGTCCCGGAAATGCGAAAGGCACGACCCTGCTCCGCTGGAGAGGGTGACGTGCCTTCGACTGACGGAGCAACTGTTCCGCCCGACAAGGTCGGTGCCCGCAGGCACCGCTGACGTCTCATACTAGGACGGGTCGACCACCGGCGCAAGCAGGGTATGCGTGTGGCCGGGACTCAGGCAGCCCGACCCGTGCCTGTCGATTGTCCATCGAGGGATCACCGTCCCGGAGTGGTCGATTCTGCGCCGTTGTCACGCCTGTTTGCGCATGTCAGGGGAAACCCCTATGCGCGGGGTGCAGACCCGGTAAATTGTCCCGGTATTCAGCCATTACGCAGGAGTCTTCCCGTCCCGATCACTGTTGGGTGCGGTGTCGATCGCGCGAATGACTGACGCTTCCGTCGATAGGCATGAGGCGGAAATTGTGAGTCAGGATGAGATCCAGGCTTGGCTTCCGATGGCATGGGCTTCACCGGCGAGCCGGAGCCCTTTGCATCGGCGTACCGGTCACCATCGAATCACCAGCACCACCGAACCTCCCATCCCGGCACCACTCATGACCGTTCCGACTCCGCACAGCCTCGCTGCACGCCTGCTGCCCCATCGCAGGAATGATCCGGGCTACCATCCTCTCGACGATGGGTGGTACAGCGCCATGATCGTAGACGGCACGCTCACCATTCATCTCGGACGGTCCGGATCTCTCCCCGGAAAAATTGAGGATTTCGAGATTCGTCCGGTCGGTCGGCGGCAGCGTCAGACAGATGGGGAGGCCACGACCCCCCCGCCTGAATCACCCGAAGAGCTGGCCGCGGCCCGGGCCCGGCGGCTGGCCGCCTCCCGCTGGTTTCAGGACAATACGGTCAACCTGATGCTTCACCTGATGACCGGGGGGGCGGCGCGATTGTGCACCGACCAGTTGTCGAGAGTCCCGGAGCGCTATCGCGCCGGGGAGGAGCCCTGGGAGGACGCGGAGATGGAAGTGCGACGACTTGGGGAGTTGAACGATCCGATCCTGGTCGCGTGCCCATCTCCGCGGGAGGCAGAAGTCCTGGCGGACCTCCTGAACCGGATCGAGTTGGCCAAGGGTGAGGAGTTACTGGCCCTCGACTGAATGGCGGGCGGGCGCACTGACGGCGCGGCTGCGCCGCCAGTGCGAGCGACCAGGATCAGAGCCCCGCTTTCCGCCGCGCGGCCGCCTGGGCATCCTTGCTGGCGTAGATCGCGACCTCGATCCGCCGGTTGGTCTGCCGCCCGCTCACGGACTCGTTGCTGGCGACCGGCTCGGTCTCACCCAGTCCGAGGGTGCGGACCCGGGAGCCGCTGACACTATGGGAGACGAGATAGGCAGCCGCGGCGTTCGCACGGTTCTCCGACAGCCGCTGGTTGTACGATTCAGTGCCGGTGCCATCGGTGTGGCCGACGATCAGGATGTCGGAGTCATTGTACTTCTCGAAGCTCCTGGCCAGTTCGCCGAGGTTGGTGCGGGCTTCCGGGCGAAGCGCGTCGGAGTCGACGTCGAACAGCAGGCCGGAGTCGAAGGTGACTTCGATCCCCTCGCCCACCCGCTCCACTGTGGCACCCTGGATGTTCTGCCGCAGCTCGGCGGCGTGCTTGTCCATTTCATTGCCGATGATCCCGCCGGCCACGCCACCCACCACGGCGCCGATGATCGCGCCCTTGGCGGTCGAGCCGGCCGCCTTGCCGATGGCCCCACCGGCGACCGCTCCGCCGCCGGCACCCACCACCGCGCCAGTTTGCCATTTCTTGGCGCAGCCACCGAGGGTGACGCTGCCGAGGAGTAGTGAGGCGAGGATATATCGATTCAGAGACCGCATTTTTGACCTCCTGAGGAAACCGGCCGAGGGGAGGATGCCCCCCGCCGGGACAGGAAGTATCGTCGGTCGGACAGTTCTGTGCTGTGGTATCCGACACGGCTACAGATCTCCTGATGGGAGAAGGGGTTACGCGATCGATCGCGGTGGGGTGGAGGGCGCTCGCGGGTCCGGCCAGCCCGGGATTGGGGCTTGGCGGAAGTCGGTGTCCCTGATTAGTTTAGCGTTCCCTTGATTGGGGCCTGTAGCTCAGGTGGTTAGAGCGCACGCCTGATAAGCGTGAGGTCGGTAGTTCAACTCTACCCAGGCCCACTGGTATGAGCAGAGATTCCCGCCGCGCTTTCAGCGCTGGCGGGGTTTTTGTTTGTGCCGTAATCCGATAGCTGTCATGTCAGGCGCGGGTGCGCAGCTTTGGTTTTCGGATGGTCGCAGGCCGACTCACCGGCGTTTCACCCTCTGTTCAGGCTCTCCTGCCGACCTTGGAGATGACTCTTGATGGGGGGGACTGAATGTCGACTATGATGGTACACTTTCCCGGCGGCAAGCGGGTGGACGCGGAATACGGCGGCTTCCTGATCAGGACCGATCAGCCAGTGGAGTCGGGGGGGCAGGCCACTGCGCCTCAGCCATTCGACCTCTTCCTCGCCTCGATCGCGACCTGCGCCGGCATCTACGTAAAGGGCTACTGTGACGCCCGCGACATTGACACCGCCGGGCTGGGGCTCGAGATGCGGATCGAGCGTGACGTGGCGCAGCGGCGGGTCGCACGGCTGGTGCTCGAGATCATCCTGCCGGACGGGTTCCCGGAGAAGCATCGTGACGGGCTCCTGCGTGCTGCCGAGTTGTGTGCGGTCAAGAAACATCTCCAGCACCCTCCCACGATTGAGATTCTGACCAGTGCGGCTGTCCCTGCGTCGTCTCCCGCAGCCTCATAACGTCTGAGCGGTGGGTCGGAACGACGCAGGAGCCCGCGATGCTGACGCGAAACCCCGCTCGGCGTCTCTCTCCGAGCGGGGCTTTCGCGGTTCGGACCATGGTCCGACACGGTTCAGTCTTCGTCTCTCTCCCCCGCTTTCTCACTCACGGCGCTGCCCGGGCCGGCCGCTGGAAGACTGCTGAGGCCAGGACGGGTCCCGTCGCCATAGACAATCTGCCCGCCGCTGTGCCCCACCTGGTATCCCGCGAGCAGGAGCCCAATGGTGGCGACGCTGCCCACGGCCCGGGCGGTGCGGCCGAGGTTCCCGCGGATCAGGCCTGCTGAGGTGAGTACCAGCACACCGACGGCGAAGGCGAGGAAGCGCTGGGCGGCGTCCTGGTGGGTCTCGAGCACCTGTTCACCGACAATGTTCTCAGCCCGCTCCTCGTCCGTCTCCCCCGTTTCCAGTGCGAGCCAGGCCGATCCGGCCAGCGCGGTGGCGATCATGATCGGAAAGAGCCATGCCCGGTTGGGTGCCGACCCCCGCCGGATCGCCCACAGGGCACCGAAGGCCGCGACGGGCAGCAGGAACATCAGGACGATTGGAAAATGCACGATGGCAGGATGCAGTGGCGATGGTATGAGCGATTGCATGGGTAACTCCCGATGAATGTGTGCCGCATGATGGTGCCTGCCCGGTGCAGCTACAATCCGGCAGATGTCGCATACCTTTGAACAACACGGGTTTGCGACGCATTCCGACATTTGACGGATGAGGTTCAGGTGGAAAACTCCGGGGACGATCAACTACGCCCACCGCTCGCCCTGCTCCTCCTCGCCATCGCCATCGGGGCGGCGGTCGACCTGGTGCTGGATAAGCCGACCAATTGGCTCACCTTTCATACCATATATGAAGGGGTGCTGGTGGTGAGTACGCTCGGGGGCGCGGCATGGCTGTGGCGCGGATGGCGGCGGGCAGAATCAGAGGGGGCCGAGCTCCGTCGGTCCCTGGAGCAGCGTCAGGCGGAGCGCGATCTCTGGCGGGCCGGCGCTGAGCGCGTGCTGGCCGGCTTTGCCAGCGCGGTGGACCAGCAGTTCGCGGCCTGGCGGCTGACACCTGCAGAACGGGAGGTCGCCCTGCTGCTGCTCAAGGGGCAGGGGCACAAGGAGATCGCCCGCCAGTCCGGACGCAGCGAGCGAACAGTGCGGCAGCATGCGACCGCTGCGTACGCCAAGGCGGGCCTCGACGGCAGGGCGGCGCTGGCGGGGTTCTTCCTGGCAGGACTCACGTTGCCCCCCGAGGGTGGGGACAGTATTGCTCCCACGCCCTTACCGCAGTCGAAGTTGCCATAGCTGGGCGCTTCCGCATTCCCTTTGCTCTCGCCGCGGCCCCGCATGAAGATGTGATTTCACCCCCCCCGACCCCTTCCTATCATTGCCCATGATTTAAGCCGTCCCGGTCCACTCCTGGCCCGGGGCCTCTGGTCAATGTCAGCGGATGACTGCCCATGCCCGACCTGCGAATGAACCCGGCCCGGCTCCAGCAGCTCGTCGAGCATATCGGCAAGAAAGAAGGCCGCATCACCCATTTCTATTGTGACAGTGCACGGCCCCGGGGTCTGGTGACCATTGGAATCGGAGAGCTGGTCGACCAGCGCGGCGCCGCCAAGCCAGCAGCACGGGCGGTGGCCGAGGCCTGGTATGAACGCCGGAAGACCTGGCTGCAGTTCCACGACCGGAATACGCTGGCGCCCGTGCACCGGAAGGAGGACATCCTCAACGACTGGATGCGTGCCTTCGCCCATGGCACGGTCCATCCCGGCCTGGGCGCGAGAGCGTACGCTCCAGTCACCCAGTATCGGATCTCCACCCAACACGCCGACCAATTGCTGCAGCAGAAACTGAAAACCTTCATTGAAGGCCTCTATTTGGCGATGCCCTTCGCGACCCAGCTCGACGAACTCATCGCCATGGCCCTGATCGATGCCCGCTACAACAATGCGCGGGTTGCGGTGTACGACCTCCATCGGGATCCAGGCGATCACTTTCATCCCGATATTCCCGTAATGTGGCGGCACCTGGATCCGAGTTCCGGACAATACAATGTGGAGGAAGCGCTGCTGTTGTTCGAACGGATCTGGCAACATCGTGGCTCCGCGCGCTACCGAGAGCGGCATCGAGTTCGAGTGCTCTGGTTCTACACGGGGGTGACGCGGATGATGGGCCGTGCCGGCCCGGTGAACTGGTAGTCACTGCCGTCTCACACCACGCGCATCATTCCAGCGTCTGCGTCCGCGTCATCGCAGCCTGGAATCTTCGCAGCGAATATCCCCGAACGTTCGCGGAGAAAACAGCTGTCTCAAAGTTCTACACTGGCGTTTACGGATGAAACAGTACACCATGCGATGGTGTCCTTACGCTCTTCTTCCCCCAATCGTGAGGTATGAATGGATTTCCGACGGCGTGCACTGACCAGCGGTTTTACCATGATCACTGTGGCGATCGCGGCCGCGTGCGGCGGTGACAGCAATGGACCGGCGAGCGTGTCGGCGGTTGCTATCACCTCCCTTGTCTTGACGGTGCAGAGTGGTTCCACGATCACCCTGACGGCGACCGCGTACGGCGCTGACAGCGCTGAGGTGACCGGTCGGAAGGTGACCTGGACCGCCATTGATCCGGGCACCGCCACCGTGAGCAACGCCGGCGTGGTCACCGGTGTCGACAATGGTGTGGCCCAGATCTCCGCGACCATCGGTGGAGTGGCCGATACCGCCCTGGTACGAGTGTACGTCGGGATGACCGGTGTCTATGATGGCGCGGTGACCGCGGGTGGGAATGACTGCCCGCTCACCATGGATATCGTGGAAGACCTCTTCGGTGACGTGACCGGGACAGGGACTCTGGATGCTCCCTGCAGCGTGAGCGACTACACGATTGCCGGGTCCCATGGATCACCCACGGTGGCGGACACGGTCGTGACCGCCTGGACCGGTACATTCAACCTGGATGTGAGCGGCAAGATCGCCGCGAACACCACGTTCACGGGCCTCATCCTCAATGGCGGTTGCACCGGCACCAACTGCCCCTTCACCCTGACCCGGACCGGCCTCGCGCCCTGAGGCTGATGCATGTCGGCGGCACGGCATGGCCACCCTCATCGGGTGGCCATGTTTGCGTTCGTGACGTCTCCGCCCACGGCCGCCGGCCCCGGTGTCTTGTCCCGGGATCCAATGATATCTTCGGGCAGCGATTGAACCCCCGTCCCGCTCACACTGGTCGATCCCGATGCGATCCTCTGCTGCCCTCCTCCTGCTGGTCTGCGCTGCGCCACTTCCAGTGCATGCCCAGCGGGATGCCCGCCTCCCCAAGCTCCGGCAGTACCTCAGCGCCGCGGCACAACTCGGCCAGGTGAACGGCAGCGTCCTGGTGGCGGAGCAGGGGCGGCTGTTGATCGACACCGCTTACGGCTTCGCGAACATGGATCACGGGGTGCGCAACACCCCGGAGACCCGATTTCGGGTGGCCTCGGTGACCAAGCAGTTCACTGCCATGGCGGTCATGATGCTGGCGGAGGACGGCAAACTGGATGTGGGCGACCCCATCGCGAAGTATCTGGACAGTCTGCCGGCCGAGTGGAGTGCGATCACCATTCACCATCTGTTGCGCCACAGCTCGGGGATCTCCGACTACGAGGAGTGGTTCGACGGCTACAACACTCAGGCCTACTCCAATTACATGGCTCAGGCGCACGCGCCGGCGCGGATCGCGCACGACGCCCGCCAGCGGCCGCTGGACTTCCCGCCCGGGACCAAATTTCACTACAGCAACAGCGCCTATATCCTGCTGGGGTACATCATCCAGCGGGCCAGCGGTATGCCGTACGAAGACTTCATTCGCACCCGGATCCTTGAGCCGTCCGGGATGACCCACAGTGGCCAGGACCATTCGGAGGAGATTCTCCCGAATCGGGCCGAAGGGTATCGCTACCGCCCTGGCCCCTTTCCAGGCGCCTCGTATAACGGCCTCACCCGCCACGACTTTCTCCACGCCTACTACCAACTGATGGAACCGCCGCAGGCCGATGCCGGCCTGGTGACGACTGCCCGCGATCTCTATCGCTGGGACCAGGCGCTCTACACCGAAGCCCTGGTCAAGCGGGCCACGCGGGACTCGATCTTCACGCCAGGGCTGGGCCGCTACGGCTATGGCTGGTTCATCAATCAGGGACCCGACGGAACCACCTACGAACACAGTGGTGGGCTCCCCGGATTCTCCTGCTACATCATGCGCATCCCCGGGACCCACCGCACGATCATCGTCCTCGGAAACGTCGAACGGCTGGGCCGGACGGTGCGCGATCTTGCCACGATCCTGCGGGGGGAACCGGTGGCACTCCCCCGTGCGCGCCATATAGTCGCCGGTGACAGCGCCCAAAGCGCCCGGCTGGTGGGAACCTACCGGTCGGTGTCGGGCGATTCGGTGCTGGTGGCGATGGACGGTGACATTCTCGTGGCACAATGGCCCGAGCATTTCCGTGTCGCGCTGCTTCCCGAGGTGGACCAGGGGTATTTCGCCCCCCAGCTGAACGGGACCGCCCGCTTCCGCGAATCCAACGGGCCCACCACGCTCGTAGTGAACGATCAGTTCGGTACGCCACTGATCAGCGCGGACCGGGCTCCGACCTCCACACCGTGATCATTCCCCCACCGCCGCGGGCGGTCAGCCTGACGGAGTCTCCCATGCGCCTGTTGCTCCTGACCACCCTGCTCGTTCCGGCTGTCCTCCCGGCCCAGGCGCCCCCCGCCGTGACGGAGTGGACCGTGCCCTGGCCCAACACCCGTCCCCGGGATCCTTCCGTCGCCGCGGACGGACGAGTCTGGTTTGCCGGCCAGGCCGGTAACTATATCGGCGTCCTTGATCCACGTACCGGCGCATTCCGCCGCTACGAGATCGACGAGGAGACGCTGCCGCACAACGTGGTGGTGGGTCCTGATGGCGGGATCTGGTACACTGGCAATCGCAACGGCATGATTGGTCGTCTCGACCCCGTCACCAGCAATATCCGTCGCTATCCGATGCCCGCGGATGATCTCAGCGATCCCCATACCCTGACATTCACCCGCGCCGGCGATATCTGGTTCACGCTCCAGGCGGCCAACGCTGTTGGTTTCCTCGACGTGAAAAGCGGGCACATCGAAATCGTCCGGATGCCCACACGCGGCTCGCGGCCCTACGGGATCATGCTGGACTCACAGGACCGGCCCTGGTTTGTCCAGTTTGGTGCCAACCGGATCGGCACCATCGATCCCGCCAGCTACACATTGCGGGAGTACACCATTCCTGACCCCGCAGCCCGTCCCCGGCGCATGGTGGTGACCCCGGACGACCGGATTTTTGCCGGCGACTATGCGCGGGGGAAACTGGTGATGCTGGACCCCGCGACCGGGAAGTTCCAGGAGTGGCAGAACCCGGCGGGCGCCCGCTCCGCGCCGTATGCCATGGCGCTGGACGACCGGGGCCGGATCTGGCAGGTGGAGACCGGGGTGCAGCCCAATCGCCTGGTGAGCTTCGATCCGACGACCGAGCACTTCGGTGCCCCGGTCCCGGTGCTGCCCAGCGGCGGGCTCGTGGTCCGGCACATGGTATTCGACCGGAGCGGACGGAATTTCTGGTTCGGCACCGATGCCAACACGATCGGGCGGATGGCACTCGGGCCGGCCAGCGCCGAACGGACCCCGACGCCCTGACGCCAGCGGAGCGGTCAGGTCCGCGCAGGGTTACAATCCGTCATGGCTAGACACGTTCCTGTCCTTCTCCTGATTTCCTTCCTCGCCGCCGCCCCCCTCAGGGGGCAGGTGCGCCACAGCCGCGGGCCGGAGTCTCCCTCTGCCCCTGTGGTGGTGCTGAGCGCGGCACTGTACAACGATCAGGCCAACCTCCGTGAGGCGAGCGACTCCACCAAGGCGGGGATCGGCACCGCCATGCTGCGCGACCGGCTCACGGACAGTCTCGCCGACCAGGTTCTCTCCTATCGCGTCACGGATTCCCTGGCCACATCAGACTGGGCCAGAGAATTCACCGGCGGAATCCCCTGTACCGTCAAAGTGTCGTGCGCACTTGCCCTGGCGACGATGCAGGGCGGCCGCTGGGTGGTCATGACCAAGGTCAGCAAGACCAGTAACCTGATCTGGGTGCTCTCGGCCCAGCTGATCCGGGTCAGCAACGGGGAGATCGTGCTGGACGACTCCACCGAACTCAAGGGGGAGCCGGAGCTGATGGTCCGGATCGGCATGCGCCAGTTTGCGGACCGCGTGGTCCGTACCGTCCGGAGCGGTGGTTTCGCTACCAACTACCCTTCAGGCGAGCCGACCTTCTAGGCCGACCCCAGGGCCTGGAGCCGGGCCCGGGGGAACGGCGTAGATTTCCGCCCCATCGACGTCGCCAGCCCACCCTTTTCATCGCCCGACCATGATCGCACGCCTTGCCGCCGCGCTGCTCGTGCTCTCGGCCCTGCCGCAGACCTCAGCCGCGCAACGCGCCGCTCCCGCCGACATCGTCGCACTCAGCCACTCGCTGGAACAGATCGTCGCGCGCGTCGGTCCATCGGTCGTCCAGATCCGGGTGACCGCGTACGGCCCCGTGGCAGGCGGTCCGACCGGCGCCGCGGCCCTGCTGGGAACCCAGAAGAGCAGTGGCTCGGGGGTCATCCTCAGCGCCGATGGGTACATCATCACCAATGCCCATGTGGTCGAGGGCGGCCGTCGCTTCGTGGTGGTCCTCCCGCGTCCCGCGCCGACCGGTGCCCCCGGGCGTTCCTCGCTGGCCGGGATCTCACAGGAAGTCCCCGCCACCCTGGTCGGGGTGGATCGGGAGACCGACCTCGCGGTGGTCAAGGTTGAGCTGACCGGCCTGCCGTTCGCCACACTGGGCGAGTCCGACTCACTCGCCCCGGGGCAACTGGTGCTGGCGTTCGGCAGCCCCTTCGGCCTGGCCAGCAGCGTGACGATGGGTGTGATCAGCGCGGTGGGCCGGCAGCTGCAGGACGAAGACCGGATGATCTACCTGCAGACCGACACCCCGATCAATCCCGGCAACAGCGGCGGACCGCTCGTCACCACGGACGGGCTGGTGGTGGGGATCAACACCAAGATCCTGAGTCAGTCCGGTGGCAGCGAAGGGATCGGGTTCGCCGCTCCGGGGAATATCGTCCGCTTCGTGTACGAGCAGATCCGGGCCAACCGCCGGGTCCGCCGCGGCACGATCGGCGTGTTCGCCCAGACGATCACCCCGGCCCTCGCCGCGGGTCTGCAGCTGTCGCGCGAATGGGGTGTGGTGCTTGGCGATGTGTACCCCAACAGCCCGGCGGCCTCGGCCGGCCTGCGCATCGGCGACATGATCCTGTCGATGGATGGGAAGCTACTCGAGAATGGCCGCCAGTTCGATGTGACCCTCTACCGCAAGCGGATCGGCGGCAGCGTGGCGCTCGAGGTGGGCCGAGGGCTGCAGCGGGTCACGATCCGGGTGCCGGTCGCCGAACGGCGGGAGGGCACGGAACGGTTCCGTGATCTGGTGACCCCCGATGAGAACCTGATTCCCCGCCTGGGCATCCTGGCGCTGGACCTGACCCCGGAACTGGTCGAGGCGATTCCGGGACTCCGGAGCGAGAACGGCGTGGTCGTCGCCGCCGTGGCCAACGAGAGCGAAGGCCCGGCCGGGTTGCTGGGCGGGGATGTGATCTACAGCGTGAACGGCGGTATGGTGCGCTCGCTGACGGATCTCCGGGCCGCCATTGTCGGGCTGCAGCCGGGCGGCACGGTGGTGCTGCAGGTCGGGCGCCAGGGTCAGATGCGGTTTCTGACGGTCACGCTCGAGTAATTGTCCAGAGTGGTTCTTTACCGCGAAGGCGCGAAGGTGCGCGCGAAGCCGGGAAGGAGATGCCCGGCTATTCGGTGAGGCAGTTTTACCGCGAAGGCGGGAAGGACGCGAAGTTGTTCAACTTACAGATTGTTGACCTTTCTTCGTATTCCCTCCTTGATGCGTGACACATTCCAGTTGATCAGGAATCCGAGTCGAACGTCTGATAGCTTCAGGTATGTGATCACCTGTGCTTCGTGGACGGGAAGAAGAGTTTGCACCGACTTGTTCTCAACAAGTACGCACCCCTCCACTATCAGGTCAACGCGGTACCCCGCATCGATGTCATGACCCTGGTAGGAAATGGGCAGGGTAACTTCAGATTGAACGCTCATCCCACGAGACCGCAATTCGTGGTGCAGGCATGCATGATACGCCGATTCCAACAACCCTGGTCCCAAGGCACGGTGAACCCTGTAGGCGGAATCCACAATGGCTGTCGCCACTTGCTCGATGTGCTCACGACTTTCCATTCCAAATTCTTAGCGCTCTTCCCGCCTTCGCGGTAACCCCCTCCGCGCCTGGCATAGCAAAAGAGTGCACCAAATCCGCAGCGCCCCCCGCGCCTTCGCGGTAACCATTCCCAGCCAGGCTGTGGCAAGAAAGTGCCGCTAGGGCACCAGGGCCCGCAGCGTCGCCTCGGCCTGCACCAGATCGACCTCCATGAAACGCGTCAGAACTCTCTCCCCGGTGTGCGCCCCCAGTTTCCGGTAGCTCTCCCATTGGGCTTCATCGAAGAACTGATCGGTGGTGCTCTCGTGCGGGAACGACGGGTGCGAGGTCTGATACTCCTCGAGGTCCACCGGTTCATCGCCGGTCATCCCCGGCTTGAGCAGCAGCAGCCAGGACATCTGCTCCCGCTCGGCGTGCCACACGGCGGCGATGGCGGCATGGGCTCGCGAGCGGCGTGCGGTCCCGCCCGCAGGCGTACGCGGGACGAGTGATTCGATGGGGCCAAGGTAGTCCTCGTGGCCGGGAAGGACGAGCGCAATCTGGTGATGGGTGAGGAAGGTGATCTCGGCCCCGAAATCGACCCGGACCTTGCGCGCCAGGTTGGCAAGATCCTCGTGATAGCAGTCCGGATCGCGCCCGCAATCACAGGCCACGATCACCGGCACGCGACGGCGGATCAACTCGAAGCAGGCGGTATTCTCGAAATGCCCGCCATCCGACAACTGCCAGCGCTGCCGTGCCGGCCCATGGAACCGGCCAAGGAATTCGTCGAGCAGCGCGACCTGCACCGGCAGGAGGCGAGCCATCACACTGGCCAGCTGTCCACTGCCGGTCAGCGGGGTCTTGGCATCGCTCGGACGCCAGGATGGCTGGACGCCGCTGTCCCACCAGTAGCCCAGTCGCACATTGAAGAGCCCGGCCAGCAGGCTTGTCGCCATGGAGGTGCGCGATCCGAGACTGGTGGAGAAGGCCGCCCCGGACACCGCCATCCAGTAGCCCAGGCTGAGCGACTCACAGCGGATCGGAGCCAGCGTGCCGTCTGAGGATGTGTCCGCCTGCCAGACATAGAACGACGCGTTCCCTCGCGGCGTGGCGTGAAGCGTGCGGGGCGCCGCTCCTCCCTGGCCGGAAGCACCCGCATGCCAGAGCGCGTGGTGGGAACTGCTGACCGAGACGCCGGCTGGCCCGACCGCCATGGCCAGGCCTTTGCGATCGCGCTGCTCGGTCTGTGAGCGGCCTGAGACCGTCTCATTGAGGGTGACGTTGATCAGGTGGAGCGGACCGCCGCGGGTATGCGGCTGGTACTCGTCCATGGAGAGATTGTCGCCCGCGATCGGTCGGGTGACCGGCCACTGCTGGCCGCCGCGCCAGCGCTGGAAGTTTGAGATCCCCAGGTAGGCCCGCGTGAGGCGGGCGGCGTAGAAGTCATGATGCGAGGAAATATTGACGAAGCCGAAGAGGCGCCGCATCAGGAGGGTGAGGCCCGCCAGCCCCATCAGCCACCAGAGGAACCAGAGCCGGAAGTAGGGGGAGAACGGTTGGGGCACTCCCTGCTCACGTACCGCGGCCAGCAGCTCCGCCACACTGCGGATGGGTTGGTCGGGTGTTGTGGAGAGGTTCGGGAATGCACCACCCCAGCGCACCGCGTACGTCACGACAGCCAGCATCAGGAGGTAGCCGAGGCCCAGGACCAGCGCGGCGGTCACGGCCGCGAGTCGGAGCGAGGTGCGCGGGGAACTGCGGGCCCGCGCGGCGAACCGGCTGGCCCAGGGGGCGAGCACCGAACCGATCGATATGGCACTGGCGAGAGCGCCCGCCACCCAGCGCCCGTTAAAGCCGGAGTTGAGACAGGCCCAGACGTAAATGCTCTGGGCCGCCGAATCGATCGCACCCAGCGCCAGGATCAGCACGGTGACGAGCAGGCTGATGCCTGCCGATCGGCTCAACCGCTCGCGGATCAGCTGTCGCAGCTCATGCCGTTCATCGCTGCCGGTGGCCACCGTCAGCAGCAACCCGCCTCCGAGCGCCAGGGCGAACGCCGTCAGATAAATCCATGTCGGGGCCACCTGGGGCCAGGTTCCCTCCCCGACATCCAGCACCGATCCCAGCACCAGCAGCGTCGCCAGCATCATCAGGGCAAAGCCGGCCGCAGCCTCCCGGCGCATCCGCCGCACCTGGTCTGCGCTCGCCCGGCTGTCACGAATGGTATGATCGGGCCCGGCGCGGCAGCCCCGAAAGATGCCGACGGCCCAGTAGAGGAGCGCCAGGCCGGAGGTCAATGCCAGGATGGAGAAGAGCCATGGAAAGAGCTGTCCCGCCGGTGGCGGTGACGCAGGCGCCTGGTAGCGAATGCTCAATCGCAGTCCGAGCGCGAAAACGCCGATGATGCCGACAAAGGGCGGCAGAGAGAACCCCGGGACCCGTTGCGTCAGCCAGTAGGCCCAGGCGGCAGGGATGAGCCAGATGGCGACGATGACGAGGGTCGAGGGAAGCCAGGGACTGAGCCAGAGTCCACCGATCCGCAGCGTTTCCAGCGTCATCCATCCCGGCGCCAGGGCCACCGCTGCTGCGCGGCCGACCTGCGCGAGGAACATGAGCAACAGGAGCGCGCCCGCAACCACGAGGTGGACCGCCATCCAGTTCCGCAGCATGGTGCCGACGGCATACCAGCTGTCCGCAGCCCCATTCGGGGTCAGGTAGCGGCCGTTCTCGCGCAACCACTCCATCACACTGGAGCGATCATCGTCCAACTGCTCATGCACGTAGTCGAGGGCGCTGACCGCGGTCGCGGGGGGTTGAAGGGTCTCCGCCCGCTGCAGCAACGCGCCGAGGAATCCCCCAAGAAATCCACCACCGGACACGGTGGAGAGGTAGTCGAACCGGGTCAGCCGCCGCATCCGTACCAGGCTCTGCACCACCCCGAGGCAGAAGGTGGCGCTGCGGATCCCACCGCCGGAAAAGGCCAGGCCCCAACGAGGGGTGTCGGCTGGGCGATCGTCGTGCCCCGCCTGCCGGACAGCCTCCCGGCGCGCCTCGACCAGTGCGTCCTCCCGCTGCCGCAGCGGTGGGGGATAGAGTTTGTCGAAAAGGTTCATCGGAGGTATCGGAGCTCGACAGGGGTCCCGTCAATCTGCCGGGCGAATCGGTGGGGGCAAGGTCCTCGCCGCGGTTCCGACGGCACATGCCCCTGCCGATGTCGTCGCTATCATCATTACCCGCAAGGCCTTGAGGCGTCCTCGAGGGGGTTAAACGCTCCCCGCACACCCCGCGTCTGTTCCCGGAGGCCAGCGCGACCCTGCGTCGGCCGGATTCGGCGGGAGGATCGGATGGTCGACATACGGTCGGAAGGTGGGGGAGTGCCCCGACGGGTGAGCGCGCCCGTACCTTATACCAGCGATTCACCCTTCTGATGGCGAGTGCGCATGCAGAGCTGTGGCCGGCAATGGTCGGTTCGTGCCCGGTGGTAGCCCACCTGGGCAGCGGGACCGCGCCGCCCGATGGGGCTGCCGAGGATGCGCTGCTGGTGAAGCAGGCGATCACCGGTCACCGGGAGGCGTTTGGCCAGTTGGTGCGGCGGCATACGGCGGCGGCCTACAGCGCGGCGCTCGCGGTGACGCGGGAGGCGTCGGATGCCGAGGATGTCACCCAGGATGCGTTTGTGATCGCGCTGGAGCGACTGGAGGACTGCCGGCCGGCGGAGAAGTTCCGTCCCTGGCTCCTGACCATCGCGCGCAATCGTGCCCTGGATCTGCTGCGCCGGAACCGGGTCCGTCGGTATGAACCGCTGGATGGTGACGAAGCGGCGAGTGGGTCGGCGGCGCCGGCGGCGTTGTCCTCACCGCTGGAGGAAACCGAACGCGCCGACCTGCGGTCCCATCTTGCGGCGGCGATTGCCACCCTGACTCCGGTGCGGCGCGAAGTGCTGCTGCTCTACGATCTCGAAGGTTGGAGCCACGCGGAGATTGCGGAACACCTGGAGCTGGCGGTTCCCACGATACGATCACACCTGTTCTGGGCCCGGCGGGATTTGCGGGCTCGCCTGAGTCCTGAGTTGCACGAGGAGCATGACCATGATTGATGATCCGATCCCGGAGCAGGAGCCGGAGCCGGTCGATCTGACCCCGCTCGCGGGGCTTCGACTCGATCCCGCACGCAGCGAGGCGCTGCTGGCCCGGATCGAGGCGGCCACGGCTCCGGGACTCGCGCGCCGCGCGGCGGCCCGGGTGGAAGTCCGCCCGCGGCCCACGATCGAGCGGGAGGTCGAGCGGGTGCTGGCCCGCTTTTCCTGGCCGGCGCTGGCGGCCGCGGCGATCGCCGCGCTGCTGGTACTGCAGAGCGGTACGACGACCAGCAGTGACACCAATGCAGCAACCACCCTGGTGAGCGTCGCACAGACGTTGACCCAAACAGACAGTGCGACCCGCTGGATCGCGGACCAGTCAACGCCGACTGACGCGGACCTGGTCTGGGCGATTGGATTGGAGACAGGACAATGACCGCTATTCCCGCTGGACCGGCCGGGACCACCCGGACTCGGCTGCTCGCCATCGCGGCGCTGCTCCTCACCCTGATCGCGGGGATCGCGATTGGCTGGGGGGTGGGACACCGCCCACGCGGAGGCCCGCCCCACGCGATGGGCCGGCCCGGGGCCCCGGGCCGCGATGCCCCATCGCCCAGCCGGATGATGGCCAGGCACCTCAACCTGACGGCGGCCCAGCAGCAGGCGATCGATACCATCTTCGCCACGCGCAGGATGCAGATCGGTGCCTTCTGGGACGGGCCGGGCGCCCGCCTGCGGCAGATCGTCGACTCGACCACGGTCGATATCCGCGCGGTGCTGGACTCCACCCAGCGGCTGGCGTTCGACAAGATGCAGCAGCGTCAGGGTCGGCGCCCCGACGGGTTCATGGGTGGCCCCGGTCGTCCCGGTCACGGCGGTGGGCGGGAGCACGGGGAGCGGGACGACGGGCCACCGCCGGACGGTGGCCCGCCACCGCCGCCGCCGCCGCGGTCGTAACCCTTCGCCGGAGCGCGATATCCTCACCGGGTGTCGCGCTCTCGCTTTTCAGACGGTGCAGCGCCGCGCCCAGCGCCGTTACTTGGCGGTTGCCGCCAGCTCCTGGTGGAATCGCGCCGCCTTCTCCGGCTGTCCCAGCGAATCGTACGCCGCCGCGAGATCCTTGCGCGCCGCGGTCAGGAAGCTCACCGACGGGCTGGCCTGACCCGACATGATCTCGTACCCCGCGAGGCTCGACTCGGCTGCATCGGCGAATCGTTTCTGACGCAGCAGGCTGCGGCCCAGCTTGATCCGGGCGATGCCGATGTAGAGGTGGTTCGCGGGCATCGTCTCCTGGAACCGGCGGATGGCGTCACGGAACAGCCCTTCCGCCCGCGCATTCTCCCCCTCCGCCATGTAGACACTGGCCAGGTTCGAGACCGCGGTACCAATCAGGTAATGCTGGTCGTGGTACACCGCGCGGTAGATGTCGACCATGCGCCGGAATCCCGCGGCGGCCTCATCCAGCCGATCCCGCTGCAGCGCCAGCGAACTGAGCTCATTGACCGCGCTGGCCACGCGTGGGTGCACCGGGCCATACACCCGTTCGGCGATGGCCAGCGACTGACGCAGTACCGCCTCCGCCTCCTCGTCCTTGCGCTCGAACACCAGGGCCCGCCCCAGCATCGTGAGGTGCGAGGCGGTCCGGTAATGGTCTTCCCCGTACCAGGCCCGGGAAATCGCCAGCGCCTGGCGGTCGTAGTCCTCCGCCGCAGCGTAGTTCCCCCGGTCGAACTGGGCCGCGCCGAGGTTGACCAGATCCTCGGCCACCAGCGGATGGCGGTTACCGTAGAGCTGGCGGTGCTGCCCGAGGGCCAGCAGGTTGAGCGAATCGGACAGGTCGTACCGGCCGGCATGGAAGTGGGCGTTGGCCAGTTCGAAGTAGCTGCCGGCCAGTTCCGCCGTCGGGGTGCCCGCGGCGGCCGTCCGGTAGAGCCGGGTGGCTTCCTCCAGGATGGCGGTGGCGCTGTCGTACGCACCCGCTTCGGTCAGCACCTGTCCCAGCGCCTTGGCCGCCGCCGCGATCGATTCCGGATTGGCCCCGCGCTGCCGGCGCACCATGGCGAGCCCCTCGCGGGTGAGACGCTCGGCTTCCGGCAGGTCGGCCTGTTCCAGTCGCAACAGCCCCAGCGCCGTCAGACTCGCCGCGACATCGGGGTGTTCCGGGCCGAGCAGGGCGCGGCGTTGGGCCAGGGCGGCCTGCAACAGCGAATCGGCCCGCGGCAGGTTGCCCAGTTTCTGATAGATGCCGCCCAGCGTGAGGTACAGGTCGGCCTGCACCGCCGGTTCGCCATCCAGTGCCCGCGCCTCCTGCACGCCGCGGTCCACCAGGGTGATCACCCGCAGACTGTCGGCCGGACCCACCGCCTCGTCCCCGCCCTCGAACAATGCCTGCATGAATTGCTGAATCCGGCCAGCACGCGCCGTCTCCGCCTCGGCAGCGTTCCGGGCCGCGGTGAGCCGGACGGTGTAGAACACCACCAGCGCCAGCAGGGCGAGCCCGGCGATGGCGGCGGCGAGCACCGGGCGGCGGTTCCGCTGCACGAACTTGCCCGCCCGGTAACGCAGCGAATCGGGCTGCGCCTGCAGCGGCTCTCCGTCGAGGTAGTGGTCGAGATCGCGGATCAGCGCGTCGACCGTGGCGTAGCGGCGTTGCGGATCCTTGTGCATCGCCGTCAGGCACAGCACGTCCAGGTCGGCCCAGGCAGCGCGCGGCAATCCCCGGCTCGAGGCCAGTGGGGTGCCTCCCTCCGCCAGCCGCCGGGCCACCATCGAGGGCCGCTCCGGCTCCAGTTCGGTGACGATCCGTTCCGCCTCGGCGGCGGCGACGCTGGTCAGGTCGAAGGGCAGCCGTCCGGTCAGCAACTGGTAGAGCGTGACCCCGAGGGCGTAGACATCGGTATGGATGCCGATCCGCCCGCCGCGGAACTGTTCCGGCGCGGCATACGCGGGGGTGAGGAGCCGCAGGCCGGTCTGGGTCGGATGATTGGGTGTGCCCAGTGGGTCGAGCTGACGGGCAATCCCGAAATCCAGCAGCTTCACCTGGCCATCGCCGGTCACCAGGATATTGGATGGCTTCAGGTCCCGGTGTATGACGGCATGGCTGTGGGCGTACTGGACCGCCTCGCACACCGCCCGAAACAGCCGCAGCCGCGCCGTGATGCTGGTGCCCCGGGCCTCGCAGAAATCGGTGAGCGGCTGCCCCTCGACGTACTCCATGGCGAACCAGGGGGTGCCATCGGGCAGGCTGTCGGCATCGTAAAGCTGGGCGATCGCGGGGTGGTGCAGGGAGGCCAGGGTCCGCTGTTCACTGGCAAAGCGATCCCGCCGGGCCGGGGAGAGCCATGCATCCCGGAGCAGCTTGATCGCACTGTGACTGCCGAGGTCGGCCCGTTCCGCCAGGTAGACCACCCCCATGCCGCCTTCGCCGAGCACGCGCAGCAGGTGGTACGGACCGACGGTCGTGACCGGGAGGCCCTCCGGGGCGAGGACCCCGTGGGCCACCTCGGCCAGCGACCGCTCCAGCAGGGTGGCGCCCCCGGCGTCGGCCCGCAGCAGCGCCAGGACCTCGCCGCGCAGCGAGGGATCGTCCCGGGTGGCCTCCTCGAGATAGGTCTGCTGGGCGCTCGGCGGAAGCTCCGCGGCGGCATGAAACAGCGCCTGGGTGCGCTCCCAGCGCGCGGTCGGGTCGGCGGCGTCCATGGAGCGCGCTACCGGGACCGCTCGAGTTCCACGGTGAGCCAGGCGCGCGCCGCACGCCAGTCCCGTAGAACCGTGGCTTCAGAGATCTCCAGCAGCGCCGCGATTTCCGGAATATCGAGCCCCCCGAAGAACCGCCCCTCGACCATCATCGCCTGCCGCGGCTGGAGCGCCGCCAGCCGGTCGAGCGCCTCGTCCAGGGCAAGCAACTCCTCGGGGCGGGTGGCCGGTGCCTGCAGCGATTCGTCAAAGGTCACCACCGCCAGTCCATCGCCCCGCTTGCTGGCGTTGCGACGGCGCGCTGCTTCCACCAGCACCTGCCGCATGGCGCGCGCGGCCAGCCGCTTGAAGTGGAGCTGCGAAACCGGGGTCAGGCCGGCGGACGCGGTCAGTTTGAGCCACGCCTCATTCACCAGGGCGGTGGGGCTGAGGGTCGCGCCGGGATCATCCCGCCGCACCGTCGCCGCCAGTCGTCGCAGCTCCTCGTATGTGGCACTGAAGAGGGCGTCGAGCCCCGGGTGCCCGTCACGCGGGGCGCCCGGGTCGGGGCGCTCCTGCCGATCGGTGAGGGGGCCATCCAGTGGGGTCATGACGGTTTTTCCAGAGAATCTGCGCAAAGCGGGTGAACGCCTGATCTGCCCCGTAGGCCCGGGGTAACCGGAGAGTTTACCGATCCGGGGTCACTCCGCAAGCCGAACGGTACCCCCAGCCGCCGAGGTTGTCCCATGCGCCAGCCGTTCCTCCCCGTCTTTGCTGTCGTCGCCGCCTCTCTGGTCCTCGCCTGCGGGGGTGGTGGGGGTGACGACGGTGGTCCAGCCGGCCCCGGTGGGACCAGCAACGTGACCGCCAAGATCGACGGGACGACCTGGCATGGCGTAGGCGCCGCCGCCCGGGCCAGCGGTGGGATCTACACGATCTCGGGGGCATCAACCGGCACTTTCAGCCTGGTCATCTCGCTCTACAACATCAGCGGTACGGGGACGTACGGCCTGGGCATCAACGCGACCGGGTTCGGCGGCACCGGGATCGTGGCCGATGCCAGCGGCGGCTGGTCCACCCCGCTCACCGGGATGGCCGGCACCATCACCCTCACCACCCTGACCGATACCCGGATTGCCGGGACATTCAGTTATACCGCCACACCGATCAGCGGCTCCGCCGCCGGGACCAAGGTGGTGACTGAGGGCAGCTTCGACATGACCCTGACCACCGCCGGGACCTGGAATCCCCCCACGGCCTGGGCCGGCAGCAGCATCGAGGCAACGATTGCCGGTGCCGAGTACGTGGCCGCCACTACCGCGGTGGTGTTCAACAGCGGGACCCTGATCTTCACCGGCACCAATACGACGCAGAACCTTTCCTTCACGCTGCAGTCCGTGGCGGGGGCCGACACCTATCTGTTCAGCGATGCCGCTCCCATCCGGCGCATCACCCTGACGGGGGACGGAGCCTCCCCGCCGATCTGGACCACGGACGGCACCAGCGGTGGCAGTGTGATCGTCACCAGCCTGGATGCCAACCGGATCATCGGGACCTTCTCGACCACTCTGCATCCGCTCGCCGGTACCTCGGCCGCGGGCAATGTCGTCCTCAGCGGGGAGTTCAACCTCGGGATTCCGCACTTCTGACCAACTGCGATGGGTTCACCGCACGCAACCAAGGGGGACGTATGAAAGTCTATGAAGGCGAAATCGGGATGATCGGGGCAGGAACCTGGACCGACGGCGGCGGCGGTGGCAAGACCATCCTGTCGGTGCTGGAAGTCGGCAATCATCAACTCAAGAAGATCCTGCTGCCGGACTACCTCGGCAATTACATCGCGACGGGGGCCCAGGCCCGGGTCCTGGTCTCGCAGGGGCTGAGCCGGGGCATGGTGACCCGCCCCTTCGTCGCGGCCGTCGAGGTCGACGGGAAGACGTACAAGACCGATTCGGTCCTGATGATGGCGCTGATGAAGACGGCGCTGTACTGTATCCCGGCATTCGTCATCTTCGGGGCCATCAACCCGATTCTCGGAATGCTGGCCTGCGGGGCGGTCGCATTCTATTACATCAGCGACTACCTCGACCTCAAGCGGTTCTAACCTGGGCTGGTCGCCACACGCCACCGGCTCCTCACACAGGCGCGACTCATGGACTTCATCTGGGGGCTGATCAAGCTGGTGTTCCTGCTGGCCATCGTGATGGGCGGGCTGGCGCTGTTCTACTACAACAAGCTCCAGGGGCTGGCGCAGAACGTGAAGGAGCGGGCCTCGAACGTCCAGGTCGCAATCAGCAAGAAGCTGTCGCTGGTCAATCAGCTGATTGACCTGGTGAAGGGGTACCAGGAAGGGGAGCAGTTCACCCTGCTCAAGATCTCACAGGACCAGGCCGCCTCGAATATGGCGGCGGCCTACCAGCAGACTGGCTCGGTCCTCGCGAGTGTCCAGGGTCTGGCCGATCGCTTCCCCAACTTGAAGGCCAACGAGCAGTACAACCGGATGGGCGACAACATCGAGAAGTGTGAGGCGGAGATCCAGCAGTCCCGCAAGAGCTTCAACTCCGCCGTCAAGGAGTACAACTCGCTCTGTCTCTCGTTCCCCACGGTACTGGTCGCCAAGTTCCTCGGCTTCTCCAGTGCGCCCTACCTCGAGTTCGACGTGTCCGGTGCCAACGATGTGACTCGGCTCAAGGAGTTCAAGACCGACGACGGGGAACGGCTGCAACAGTTGATGTCGAGCGCCGGCGGACAGCTGGCTGGCGCAACCCGCAACCTGGCCAGCCATGCCGGGCAGGCGGGGAAGATGATCGCCGCCAAGATCAAGGAAAAGTCGGCCCCCACCTATTTCTACATGCCGGCGGGTGGGGTGCCGAAGGGCCCGGTCGCGATCGAGGATATCCGCCTGATGATGGCGCAGGGCACGCTGGCGCCGGGGACCCTGCTGGCGCGGGCGGGGTCGGACGACTGGCAGACCCTGGCGGCGCTCGACGGATCGACCCAGCAGATGCTGAGCGAGGGGTAGCCGCCAAGGCACACCCAGCGATGGAGAAAACAGAAAACCCCCAGCCGCCGGCTGGGGGTTTTTGTTGCGTCGCGTGGTGCGGGTCAGGCCGCCGAGATGTCGGGCGAGCCGAGCCGGCGCAGCATCCGCCAGTGGGAGGCGACCGCCGCCCGGAACGTCAGATGCTCGTTGTACGGAATGCCGTGCTTCTTCGCGACCTGCTGGACGATGTCGCTGATCTCGGGGTAGTGGATGCTGCACACCTTGGGGAACAGGTGGTGCTCGATCTGGTAATTCAGCCCCCCGATATACCACCGCACGAACCAGTTCCGCCGGGCAAAGTTGGACGTCGTCAGCATCTCGTGCACAGCCCAGGTGTGTTCCATCGAGCCCGATTCATCCGGGAGGGGGTAATCGGTCCCCTCGACCACGTGGGCCAGCTGGAAGACGATCCCCAGCGTCGCGCCGGCGATGATGTGCACGGTCAGGAAGCCGAGCAGGATCACCCACCACGGCTGCTGAATCAGCAGCAGCGGCAGGACCAGGGCATAGGTGTAGTAGGCCACCTTGCTGGTCACCAGCCAGGCGATGGCGCCCTTGGAGTGTTTGCGGTCCTGGAAGGGGCCCAGGTCCTTCTTCATGAAGTACTTGAAGTCCTTCGCGAAGACCCAGAACAGGGTGCTCATCGAGTAGGCCCAGAAGGCATACCACGGCTGGTACTTGTGGAACCAGTAGTGCTCCGCTTCAGGCGACAGCCGCAGTAACGGTGAGACCGTGAGGTCCTCGTCGATACCGTGGATGTTGGTGTAGGTGTGGTGGATCACGTTATGGGTAATCTGCCACATGTAGCCGTTGGCGCCCAGCATGTCGAAGGAGGCGCCCAGGACGGTGTTGACCCACGGCTTGGAGGAATAGGCGCCGTGCAGGGCGTCGTGGGCCACACCGAAGCCGATGCCCGCCATGGCGAAGCCCATCAGCACCACGAGGCCGATCGCCCCCAGGCCGGTGGCGGTGTTGGTGATCAGCAGCAGGTAGGAGCCAACCATGGTGCCGAGGAGCAGCACCGTCTTGAAGACCATGGCGAAATTCGCCTTGTCCGATTTACCGGTCGCGTCGAACCAGGCGCCAACGGACGACTTCAGGTCCGCGACAAAGGCCGCAGCATCGCGGTTGGTAAAGCGGACGCGACTGGCGGCGGCGGGACTGGCGGTGGCAACAAGACAGTCAGACGACATGGATCTGAACTCCAATCGGGTTCGACTGGGTGGCGGAACGTGCAACTCCTCATCTCCTGCTGAGGACGGCACTGCCTGCGGCCACCTGGGCCGGTGCAGCATCCACATTCTCCCACGGGCCGGGAGCGGTGGCGGATAGGTATGAAGAAGATAATGGGTCGGGCCAAATCTTGTTGAGAATGATTTTCAACATAATTGAATGGCCGTTCCCCGCTCCGGGAGGACCCGCGGTCGCTCCCCCTCAACTTGCCCTGACATCCCGTCGCCCCTACCTTCGGTCCCGACGTTCACAACATGACGCAGGCGGGCCACATGGAAGCCGGTGCAACTCCGGCGCGGCCCCGCCACTGTAAGAGGCCCGCGGTGTCTCGCGGAACCTGCCATCAGAGTCTGGCCACTGGAGCGCTGTCACAGCGCGCTGGGAAGGCCGATGGCACTGCCTCAAGCCAGGAGACCGGCTCGCCTGCGCCCGCATTTGTCTCTCGAGGGAGGGACGCGGGGGTGGGCAGTCCCTTCGCGTGTGCGTGGTGACTGTCATCTGCACCCCCCGTTCCGGGAGTCCTGGGAATGGTGGGTGTTTTGCGTTGGGCCCTGCTCGTCGTCCTGCTGGCCGGTACGGCCGCGCCCGCGACGGCGCAGTTTCGCGCCGAGGTGGCAGGGCAGGTGCTCGATGCGGTGACCCGTCGGCCGCTCGAGGGCGCCCAGGTTCGCCTCGCGCTGGGGGACAATCGCGCGGAGACGGATGCGGCCGGTCGATTCCATCTTCGGGGCCTGGCCGCAGGCGAAGCGGGGTTGCAGGTCACCGCGGTGGGATATCGTCCGACCCGGCTCACCCTGGCGCTGGCCGATGGCCAGGTGGCATCGGTGGTCGCGTTGCTGGCGCCGGCGCCGGTCGAGCTTGCTCCCCTGGAAGTGGCCGCGCCCGTGGTCCCCGCCGCGGCCGGGGTCACGGTGATCGATCGATCGCAGATCGATCAGGCGCACGCCCCCGATCTCCCGGCGCTGCTCGCCGGGGAGCCGGGGGTCACGGTGACGCAACAGGGCGGCGCCGGGGCGCCGGCCACGGTCTCGATCCGCGGCAGCGCCTCCCGTCAGGTCCTCGTTCTGCTCGACGGGGTGCCGGTCAACGATGTGCTCACCGGCTCGGCAGACCTCGCCGCCATTCCGCTCGAGCAACTGGAACGGGTCACGATTGTCCGCGGTGCGGCGGCAGCGCGCTATGGAGCGCGGGCGCTGGCGGGGGTGATCGCACTCGAGCGGCGGCGCCCGACTGTCCGCGAAGGGTGGGCTACCCTCGCCGCCGGCGCCTGGGGTGAGCGGACGGCACGGGCCGGCCTCGGGGTGGTGCGACCACAGGGGGGCATACCGATCGCCGCCACGCTGAATGGCGGGCTCACCCGGTTCGAGGGTGACTTTCGCTACGCCGTCCCGGCGGTCCGGGGCGGGGGGACCGACAGCCGTACCAATGGCGATGGCGCGACCGAGTCGCTGCTCGGCAGTCTCCGCGTCGGGCCGGCGCACTCCTCCCTCGAGGTTCGCGGCGATCTCCTGCGGGTCCGGCGCGGCCTCCCCGGCTCGATTGTGCAGCAGACCACCACCGCACGACAGACCGAGCGGCGGCTGGGCGGTGGCGTGGTTCTGCACCAGGCGGTCGGCCCGGTGCTGCTGCGGGCGGATCTCGAGGCGAGTGAAGGTCGGGTGCACTATGCCGACCCGACGCCACCAACCACGGCGCCCTACGACGACTCCGTCCGGGTCCGCCAGCTGCAAACGACACTCGAAGGCACCACCCGGGCCGGCGGGTTGCAGTTCACGTTCGGGGCAGAGCGGCGGTGGCAGCGGATCCTGGCCTCGGCGCTCGATCGCTCGGCGCCCGATCGCCAGCACGTGCTCAGTGCCTGGCTGCAGTCGGGGGTAACCCTCTCCCTCGGCACGCTGCGGCCGTCGCTGACCCTGGGCGGTCGAGTCGACCGGGATGAGACCCGGGACGATACCCGCTGGTCCCCTTCGCTTGGCCTCGGGCTTCCCCTCGCCTTCGCCACGATCCAGCTTTCCTGGTCCACCGCCTACGCACCACCGGCACTGGCCGATCAGTTCTTCCAGCCCGGCCTGCTGGCCCAGCCCAATCCCGATCTGCAGGGCGAACGGGTCCGGAACGACTGGCAGGCCCAGCTCAATACCGCACCGGTCCGGCTACGCGGGTTCGCCCTGCTCGGGACGGCGGCGCTGTATCGCGCCGATGTCGACGGAATGATCCTCTGGTTTCCCGACTTTCGTTTCGTCTGGTCGCCCGGCAACTACGATGTCCGACGGCATGGGGCCGAGCTCGGTGCGGCGCTCACGGCCCCGGTGGCGGGCCTCACGCTGTCGGGCAGCGTGAGTGATGTCCAGGTGGTCTATCGCGGGCCGGTGCTCAGCGGCCAGGTCGCCTATCGCCCGCGCACCACCGCGTCGGCCGCGCTGACCGGGAAGGTGGCGGAGTTCCAGGTCGGCCTGCGGTACCGCTACATCGGCGAGCGCCGCACCGTACCGGGTAGTGCGCTCAACAGCCTGCCTGCCTTCGGCGTCACCGACCTGCAGCTCTCCCGTCGGTTTCCCCATGCCCCGCTCAACATGGAGCTGGCGGTTGGGGTGGACGACCTGTTTGACCGGGCCGGCACCATGCTGGTCGACTATCCCACCGCCGGTCGTTCCTGGCGATTCACGCTGCGTCTCACTCCCCACGCTTCCGAGGTTGCTCCATGATGCGGTTCCCGCCCGTCCGGTTCCCGGCGATCGTCGCCCTGGTGGTTGGGCCGCTTGTCGGCTGCAGTGACTCCACCGCGCCCGGTTCCCGGGATTTCCTGCACGGCACCAGCGGCAACCCGCAGATCGGGCTGGTCATCAATTCAACTGGCAAGGCGCTCACCCTGTTCCAGGTCGGCAACCCGGCGGTCACCCGCGATCTCGCCCTCGGCGCCAGCAGTGCCGTGACCCCGACGGGGCTCGCCTTCCGGGGGACGGTGGCCGCGATCCCGCTGGGCGACGCCGCCAGCACGGCCGTGGTGGATCTCACCGGCCCGCGGGTCGACCGCTATTTCACCTTTGCCTCAGGGAACGCCACCGGAGTGGCGTTTGTCGATGACACGACCATCCTGGTCGGCAACCTGGTGAAGAACTATCTCGGGAAGGCGACCCTGGGGCAGAGTTCCGGCGCAATCACCGACACGGTCGGCGTGGCCGCGCCCGGTCCGACCTCGGTGGTGGTCTCCGCCGGGCTGGCCTTCGTGGTCTCGGGCAACCTCGACGATACCTACAGCCCGATCGGCAACGGCATCGTCACCGTGATCGACCCGGCCACCATGACAGTGGTCGATACGATCGAAAGCGGCGGGACCAACTCGAGCGCGTCGGCCGTCGGCCCGGATGGCCTGGTCTACGTCGTGAATAGCGGGGACTATGTCTCCGATGGAACGGTCACGGTTATCGATCCGATCACCCGCACGGCGGTGCAGACCTATGACGGGTTTGGGGCCGGTCCCGGCCGTATCCGGGTCGATCAGGATGGCCTGGCCTACGTCTCGGGATTCTTCACCGGCACGGTGGTCTGGAACACCGTGACCCACGCCTTTGTGCGGGGGCCCGGCGACCCGGTCTGCGCCCGGCTGGATCATGCCGTGGGGATACCGTGCCGCGGTGCCTTTGATGCGACCCGCGCCAGCGACGGTTCGATCTACCAGGCCTTCTTCGGCAGTCCCGCCGATGCCTTGCCGCCCTACCTCTTCGTCTTTGCCCCGGGGAGCTACGCGCTGATGGACAGCATCCCGGTCGGGGTGGGGCCGTCCTCGATCGACATCGGCGTCTTTGCTCCGTAACCGGCAGGGACGACCGGGGGATACCGGTCACCGGGCGCTACTGGCCCGCACTCGGGTCCACCCGTAACTTGCGGGTTCCTACTTATCCGGTGCCCCTCCCTGACTGACCTCCCGTCCGCCCTGGTTGCCAGCCTCGCCGAGCGGTACACCCTTGAGCGGCTGCTGGGCCAGGGTGGCATGGCCACGGTATATCTGGCGACGGACCGCAAACACCAGCGCCAGGTGGCGATCAAGGTGCTGCGGCCGGAGCTGGGTGCGACCGTTGGCCCGGAGCGTTTCGGCCGCGAGATCGCCATCGCGGCGCGGCTGCAGCACCCGCATATCCTGCCCCTGTTCGAATCGGGCGAAGCCCAGGCATCGACCCATGCCGCGACTGGCACCGAGTCCGCCCCGGGGACCTTTCTCTACTATGTGATGCCCTACGTGGAGGGTGAAACCCTCCGGGATCGCCTGGCCCGGGGGCCTGTCCCTGTGCCCGAAGCCACCCGGCTGCTGGCCGAGATGGCCGACGCGCTGGCGGCGGCCCACGCGGCGGGGATCGTGCATCGGGATATCAAGCCGGAGAATGTGATGCTCTCCGGGCGACACGCGCTGGTCATGGACTTCGGTGTGGCCCACGCGGTGAGCGAAGCGACCAGTGACCACCGGATGACCAGCGTCGGTATGGCGCTGGGAACCCCGAGCTACATGGCCCCGGAACAGGCGGCGGCCGACCCGCTGATCGACCACCGGGCCGATCTCTATGCGCTGGGGATCGTCGGCTACGAGATGCTGACCGGGCGCTCGCCCTACGAGGCGACGACCCCGCAGCAGATGCTCTCGGCCCACATCACCCAGCCGCCCCGGCCGATCACGGCGCTGCGGCCGGACCTGCCGCCCGACCTGGCCGCCGCCATCATGCGCTGCCTGGAGAAGGAACGGGAGGACCGGTGGCCCACGGCCGACGCGCTGCGATCCGCGCTGGAACAGTTGGCGTCCGGCAGCTCGACGCCCATCGAGGGGATCCCTCCGGTCCGCGCGGTCGCGCCGCCCCACCCGATTCGCGCCGCCCTGCTCTTTGCGCTGGGGGGCTTCGTGCTGCTGGCGCTGGTCGGTGTGCTGGTCCAACGGCTCGGTCTCCCCGACTGGGTGATCACCGTGACGCAGCTCCTGCTCCTCGCGGGGCTGCCGGTCGCCGTGGCGATCGCCATCGCAGAACGCCGCCGGGCCGCCGAGAAGGCAACGGGGACCTGGCGCGCGAGTGGCGAAACCGGGATGCAACGGCTGATGACCTGGCGCCGCGCGCGACAGGGCGGGGCGACGGCATTCCTGGGGCTCGGGCTGGCGGCGGCGGCCTACACCGGCATGCGGGTCATGGGGATCGGGCCGGTGGGGACGCTTCTTGGTCGCGGGAGCCTGCACGACCAGGATCGGGTCGTCGTCTCTGACTTCACCAGCCGGGGCGTGGACAGTTCCCTGGCCGCGACAGTGTCGGAAGCGTTGCGGATCGACCTGAGCCAGACACCCGTGGTCCGGGTGCTCGATGCAGGTGAAGTCCGGAGCGGCCTCCTGCGCATGGGGCGTCCGGAAGGGGCGACCCGACTCGATCCGGCCACCGCCCGCGAACTGGCGCTGCGCGAGGGCGCCAAGGCGTACCTGGTCGGTGAAGTGAGTGGGGCCGGTCGCGGATTCCTGCTCACCGTCCGGCTGCTGGCGACCGAATCCGGTGACGAGCTGGTGGGGCTGCGGGAGACCGCCGCAGACGACACCGAAGTACTTAAGGCCATCGATCGCCTCTCCAAACATCTGCGCGAGCGGCTGGGCGAATCCTTGCGCGACATCCGCGCGGCACCACCGCTGGAGCAGGTAACGACCAACTCGCTGCAGGCGCTGCGGCTCTTTTCCGAGGCGCGTACGCTCCTGCGCACCGGCACGCCCCCGCAAACGGAGCAGCTGCTGCGGCAGGCGGTGGAGCTCGACAGTGGTTTTGCCACGGCCTGGCGGGCGCTCGGGGTCTACTACTTCAACACCGGTAGCCCGCGCAGCAAGCAGATCGAGGCGGCCACCCAGGCGTTCACCCATCGCAACCGGCTACCGGAGCTGGAGCGCCTGAACACCGAAGCCTACTACTACAGTTCGGTGGCACGGGACAACGATCAGGCCGAGAGGGCCTACCGGGCGATCCTGGCGCGGCGGCCGCAAAGTCCCGCCGCGCTCAATAACCTTTCCTTGATCTATGCGAGGCGGCGCCAATGGGCGGCGGCGGAAACGCTCCTGGTGCGTGGCCTGTCGGTCGACAGCACCCTGCGGAGTTTCCACGTCAACCTGGTGGAGAATCTGGCCCGGCAGCACAAGGTGCCGGAGGCCATCGCGGCGAACGCGCGGATGGCGCGCCTGGTCCCGAACGCCGGGGTCGTGCTGGCCGCCAACCAATGGAGCCTGCTCGCGATGCAGGGTGAGTTCGACAGCGCCGCCGCCGTGGCGGCAGCGGTGCTCCCGAGCCTGACTCGACCCACGGAACGGGAGTGGACCGCCAGCACCCTGGCGGCCTTCGCCGCACGAAAGGGGCACGCGGAAGAAGCACTGCGGTTGCTGCGCTCGGCGGAACTGGCGGTCGGCTCAGAGGCGGCCAGCCGGCTCCAGCAGGCGATCTACCGGGCTGATGGCCAGGCGCTGCTGGGGGGCAGCTTCGCGGAGGGCATCCGCATCCTGGACCAGGCCCTGCTCCGGGACCCGCTGACCACCATGCCCCTGGCGGATCGGCCGTACCAGTCGTTGATCAACGAATATGCCTTCCTGGGCCGGGCCGACCGCGCCCGTCAGCTCTACAGCGAGATGAACCGGGCCGACACGACCCACGGGAACGATCCATCCTGGGGCCAGTACGCCCTGGGATGGGTGGAGGTGGCCGAAGGGAAGTATGCCTCCGGGCTGGCGCGCATCCGGAGCCAGGCCGACTCGGCGGCGTGCTTCAACTGCAGCCGGTACTACCTCGCCTGGGCCTATGATCGCGCCGGGGAACACGACTCCACCCGGGTCATCCTGGAGCGGACCGTCAATGCCGCCCCGGAGTGGGAGCAGTACTACGATGACTCGATCAACCTGGCCCGCGCCTATCAGCGGCTGGGCGAACTCTACGAGGCGAAGGGCGACCGGGCGAAAGCGCTGGACTACTACGGCCGCCTGGTTGAGCAATGGCGCGACGCTGATGCCCCGCTTCAGAGTGTCCTGCGGGACATCAAGGCTCGTATGGCCCGCCTGACGGGAGGCTGAGTGCTGCTCGACGCGCGCCAGCTACCCGACGGCCATCAGCTGGCCACCGACATCTGCATCATCGGCGGCGGACCGGCCGGCATCACGATCGCCCGCGAACTGAGCCGGCGGCACGACGTCTGCCTGGTGGAGAGCGGCGGCGTCGGGCCGGACCCCGCCACCCAGCGCCTCTATCGCGGCGAGAATACCGGTCACGTCTACTTCGCGCTCGATACCTGTCGGATCCGCTATCTCGGTGGCAGCAGCAACAAGTGGGGTGGCTGGTCGCGACCGCTGGATCCGATCGACTACCAGCAGCGGGCCTGGGTGTCGGACAGTGGCTGGCCGCTCGGCTTCGACGACATGGAGCCCTACTTCCGCCGGGCAGAAGCGCTGTGTGAACTGACCAGCCCCGCCTATGACGGAGACAGCTGGGCGAGCCAGGCTGGCTATGGACCGCTGCCACTCCCCCGGGCCGAGTTCCTCCCGGAAATCTTCCAGTTCAGCCCGCCCACGTTGTTTGGGAAGAAGTATCACGATGACCTGGCGGGGGCGGCGCGCCTCACGACGCTGCTGCATGGCAATGTGGTCGAGCTGGAGGTGGATCCCGCGGGAGACGCCATCCTGGGCGCCCAGCTTCGCACCCTCGACGGACGCGCCCAGCGAATCACTGCCCGCCACTACGTGCTCGCCGCGGGGGGACTGGAGAACCCGCGGCTGCTGCTGGCGTCGAACCGGGTGCGTTCGGCGGGCCTCGGCAATGGGCACGATCTGGTCGGTCGCTACTTCATGGAGCACCCCCATCTCGCCACCGGGTATTTCCTGCCGTCGTCGCCGTCGCACGACAATCGCTTCTTCGAGAAGCGCCCGGTGGGGCAAGCGGTGGTGAAAGGGGTCATGGTGCCCTCCGCCGCGCTGGCCGAACGGGAGGGGCTCATGGGGATCTCGATTTCCCCGGAGCCGCCCGAATACAGCGTCGGGGACCTGTTCAATGGCTTGCCCCGGCCGGTGGTCCTCGCGATGACCCGGTTGCATCGCCTGTCCCAGGAGACGCCGGCCTGGACCGTGGTTCAGAAAACCACCGGTCTGATTCACCGGCTGCGGGGCCACTCGCGGAGCGCCAACTTCGACCGGGATCTGCAGCGGGTGCTGCAGGCGATCGACCAGCCTCTGCCTGCCCGGGTGCCTCCCCGCCCGGGCGCGTCGTATCGGCTCTACTGCCGCAGCGAACAGGCGCCCAATCGTGACAGCCGGGTCACCCTGACGCGCGACCGCGATGCGCTCGGGGTCCCGCGGATCCGGCTCGACTGGCGACTCCTGCCCATCGATCTGCACACCATCCAGACCTGTGTCGCCCGGTTCGCCAGCGCCCTGGGCCGGGCGGGCCTGGGCCGCGTGAAGCTGCCGAATGACTGGTACGATGACAGCTGGGTGGACCGGGTGGTCGGCGGGCCGCATCACATGGGCACCACCCGCATGGCGGATGCGCCGTCCGCCGGGGTGGTCGACCGCGACTGCCGGGTGCACGGGGTCAGCAATCTGTACCTGGCGGGGAGTTCGGTCTTTCCGACGTCTGGCTATGCCAATCCCACCCTCACGCTCGTGGCGCTGGCGGCGCGGCTGGCCGATCACCTCGATCGGCAGACGCCATGAGCGGAACTGATGGTTTGACTCGCTGGCTGACTGGGCCGGACCTCGCGGCCTGGGCTTCGATCGGGTCCGTCTACCGGCGGAATGTACCCGCCGAGGGCGACGCGACGGTGCTCCGGGGGTTACTCAGTGCGCCGGCCTTTGCCACGGAGGAGGATTGCGCGGCGTGGGTCCGGGCCCGGGTCGCCGCCGATTTCGCCGAGGGCAGGGTGGTGGTGCTGGGACGGTGGCAGTTGGCAGTGACGGAAGCGCGGCTCTGTGCCCTCGCTGCGACGATCGCGACAGGGTCATCCTGATCGCCCAACCGCGACTGGGGCTCAGGACACCGAATCGGCGGGGACCCGCATCCGGAGTCGCGCCAGCAGTGCCCGGAACCCCGGGTCGCCGCGCAGTGGGGCGAGGTTGGGATCGCGCTCCAGCCGATCCGCGCTGGCCCAGGTGGCCCGGGTGATACAGTCCAGCGCGGCCACGGCATCGCTGGGACGGTTGAGCATGGTGAGCGCCCGCGCCCGCGCATAGCAGATGTTGGGATCGTTGGGCCGGACCGCCGCGGCGATCCCCAGGATGGCCAGGGCGCGGGCCGGATCGTTCCGGTCCATGTAGTCGTCCGGCTCGTAGAACGAGGTGTAGGTCATCACGTGGGCCAGCGCCCGTTGAGCCGACATCGACTCGAGCAGGTCCGTGGTATCGGCGGCACGCCGCAGCAGGTCGGCGATCTGCAGCCGATCCAGCCCCTTCTGCACCGGGGTGGAGGGATCGGCGGTCCGGAAATCGCCGAGGTATTCTGCCAGCCGGTCAGTGTAGGCCTTCTGCCAGCTCGCGATCTTCGCCAGCTGTTTCGCCGTCCGGCGGACGGCGGCGGCGTTCTTCAGCTCGTTGTAGCCCACCGCCGCCTCGGCGGTGTCGCGCACGCCGCTGTAGTCCGCCATGATGGACCGGTACTTGAGCCACGCCGCGTAGGGCTCCTTCGCGCGCAGGTTCGCCGCCCGCCCGAGGTCCCGCTGGTAGTTCCCGTTCACCCACGCCGAATCCATCGACCGCAGGCCAAACCGCATGGCCTGGAGCTCCATCCATTCCAGCCCTTCGGTCATCACCTCGGTCGGGGCCCACTGGTGCGGCCCCTCATAGAATGTGATCCGGTGCGGGAGGTTGACCTCGTCCAGGGTACTGTCGACCCGCCGCATCTCATCGAAGTTGAAGTCCACTTTGCCCGCCCCGCCGAAAAACACCAGCGGCGGGTGCTCGGTCGGCGGACGGTACGAGAGCACGAACTCGCCGGGGAACCCGGCGCCAAAGCCCAGGATCCCCGCCACATAGCCGCGCAATTGGAGCCCGAACAGCCAGCTCAGGCGCGCCGTCCCCGAGAACCCCGCCAGGTAGATGCGGTGACGATCCAGCGAGAGAAAATCCTCCGCATCGGAGATGATCGCATTGAGCGCGTCGGCGTTGGGGTCGACCGTCACATCGCTCCGGCTGCCATACGAACTCAGCACCATGTACCCGAGCCGTTCCGCCGCCTCCCGCGCCTCCTCCAGGGGGATCAGCGCACGGCCCCGGGGATCGAGCAGGATCAGCAGCGGCCAGGTACGGTCGGTCCGGTACCCGGAGGGGAGATAGACCGCGTAGCGCTGGGTTGGATTGGCGGCGCTGATGACCTGGCCCACCACCTGCCCCCGGGCCAGCTGCATCGCCTCGCGCGGGTGGTGACTGCTGGAGTCGGGACCGACGGCCTGCTGCCGGGGCGCGACGCCGACGGCGGAGGCGAGGACCAGGGCGGCCAGGGTGAGCATGGAGATCAGCGGACGACGTAGGCGATGCCGTCGGGACCGGCACCGGAGGTCAGCAGGCGCCGGATGGAGGATCGCGTCAGGTCGATCTCCGCCACCTGGGAGGTCCCGCCCAGGGTGATCCACGCCGTGGTCCCGTCAGGTGCAAAGGCCAGCCCCTGAGGGGAGGCCTGGCCCGCCGTCTTCACCGACCCCCGGGGCTGCCGCGTCCGGGCATCGAGGATCTGGATCTCGTCCGCCATGGGATTGGTGATCACGGCGATGCCGCCATCGGGGGTGAAGCCGATGCGGTACGGCATGCCCCGCGTCTGGACTGAGTCGATCACCTTCCAGGCCGCCAGATCCACCGTGAACACCTTGCCGGTCGGATTGCTCCCCAGCCACGCCTGCGTCCCGGCTGGGGTCACCCCGATCGCCTCCGTCTGAATCCCTACCGGGAGGAAGCGCGCCGCCTCACGGCCATCAAGGTCGATCGCGGAGAGGGAGCCACTCCCGATATTGGCGGTGTAGCCGTATCGGCCATCGGGACCGAGGGCCACCATGTGGCTGACCTTCTGCCCGGTGGGTACCTCGGCCGTGATCTCACCCGTCTCGACATCCACCAGCAGCAGGACTCCGCTGGTCTCCGAGGTGATCACCACTGTCCGATTGTCAGGCAGGAAGGCGGCGCCGTGCGGCCGCCGGTGCGGCAACAGGGTGACCGTCCGGGCCACCGACAGGGCCCGGAGATCCACCACGGTCAGGGTAGCGCCCGCCTGCTGCCGCCCGTAGTCGGTCACGACCGCCCAGCGACCATCGGCCGACGCCGCCACCTCGTGTGGCCCGTCACCGGTGGGGAGGGTGGCCAGGACCGTGCCCGCCGTCAGGTCGATCACCGACACCGTGGACGCGTCCTTGTTCACCACCACCAGGGCGGGTTGGCCCGGGGTGGTCAGGGCGCCCAGAAGTACGCAGAGAGTTGTCAGCATGCCATTCCGTACGCTGGGGACGGTGGCGGGTTTCCCAGTTGCACGCGCAATTAGATGCTTTACGCGCCGGGAGCGTTGCATGTTGAAGTCTTGGAGCCCCAGCTATCTTCGCCGGAACGTTTTCTCTTCTTCCGGGGTTCCCGTGTCGACCAGCAGTTTCTGGCAGGATGTCCGCGACGCCATTCGCGGCGAGGAGCACCACGACTTTACCGAGGGCCCCCTCGGCCGGGCCATCATCCTGCTGGCCGTCCCGATGGTCATGGAAATGATCATGGAATCGGTCTTCGCCGTGGTGGACGTGTTCTACGTCTCCCGGCTGGGGCCGGAGGCGGTGGCCACGGTCGGGCTGACCGAGTCGATGCTGACCCTGATCTATACCCTCGCCATGGGGCTGGGCATCGGGGTCATGGCCACGGTGGCCCGCCGGGTCGGGGAGAAGAACCCTGAGGCGGCATCGGTGGCGGCGTTCCAGGGGATCGCGCTCGGGATCGGCTTCGCCGTCGTGATCGGGGTGTCGGGTGCCCTGTTCGCTCCCGACCTGCTGCGGCTCATGGGTGCCAGCCCGGAGGTGCTCGCCAGTGGGACGGGCTATACCAGGATCATGCTGGGCGGCAATGTCGTCATCCTGATGCTGTTTCTGGTGAATGCCATCTTCCGCGGTTCGGGCGACGCGGCCATCGCGATGCGGGTGCTCTGGCTGGCCAACGGGCTCAACATCATCCTCGCCCCCTGCTTCATCTTTGGTCTGGGGCCGTTCCCCCGGCTCGGGGTGATGGGTGCCGCCGTGGGCACGACGATGGGACGCGGGCTGGGGGTGCTCTATCAGTTCTGGTGCCTGACGCGCCCCCAGCGCCGAGTGGGGGTCCATCGGCGGCACCTGACCGTGCAGCCCAAAGCGATGCTGGCGCTGCTGCGTCTCTCGGGCCAGGGGACGTTCCAGATTTTCGTCGGCACCGCCAGCTGGATTGGGGCGGTGCGGATCGTCTCGAGCTTCGGCAGCGCCGCGGTCGCCGGGTACACCATCGGGTTCCGCATCATCATTTTTGCGCTGCTCCCCTCCTGGGGGCTGAGCAATGCCGCCGCGACGATGGTGGGTCAGAACCTCGGGGCGGGGAAACCGGAGCGCGCCGAACGGGCGGTGTGGATGGCCGGGTTCTACAACATGATCTTTCTCGGCACGATCGGGCTGATCTTCCTGTTCGGGTGCCCGGGGAATCGTCGGTCTCTTCACCAGCGACCTGGTGGTCGGCCAGACGGCGGTGGCCTGCCTGCGGATCGTGAGTCTCGGGTTCGTGTTCTATGCCTGGGGGATGGTCCTGACCCAGTCATTCAACGGCGCCGGCGATACCTGGACTCCCACCCTGATCAACCTGGGCTGCTTCTGGATGCTGGAGATACCGCTCGCCTGGTATCTCGCCGAACACACCAGCCTGCAGGCCAACGGGGTGTTTGTCGCAATCGCGATCGCTTTCTCCACCGTGGCGGTGGTCAGTGCCATCCTGTTCCGGCGCGGGACCTGGAAGACCAAGACGGTGTAACGCGATACGTTCGCAACATCCGGATAGCACTGTCCCGGCCGGGTCGATATCCTGCACAGCATGACACCGAGCCCCGTGGCGCCGTTCGATGAGCCTGCCGCCTGGGCAGCGGTCCTCCACCGGGACGCTGCCTGGGATGGACGCCTGATCTACGGCGTCACCAGTACCCACATCTTCTGCCGGCCCTCCTGCCCCTCGCGCCGACCGCGCCGGGACCGGGTGCGCTTCTTCCCCGATGTGGCGACCGCCGGTGCCGCCGGATTCCGTCCCTGCAAGCGGTGTCGGCCGGGCGCCGCCGGCGGTTCCGCCGCCGAGCAGGCCGTTGCCCGGGCGCGGGCCATTCTCGATGCGCACGACGACGAGCCCATGCCACTGGCTCGGCTCGCCAAAGCGGTGGGACTGAGCCCGTGGCATCTCCAGCGCATTTTCGCCAAGTCGGTCGGCATGTCCCCCCGGGAGTACGCCGAGTCCCGCCGGCGCTCCCGACTGCGGAAGGGTTTGCGGCAGGAGCCCAATGTGAGTCGCGCGACGTACGCCGCCGGCTTCGGGTCCTCGAGCCGGGTGTATGAGCGGTCAACGGCCCTGCTCGGGATGACGCCTGGGGCTTATCGCCGGGGCGGGGCGGGGATGGAGATCCGCTACACAGTGGTGCCGTCAGCACTCGGGCGTCTGCTCGTGGCAGTGACGGAGCGCGGGGTGTGTGCGGTCACGCTGGGTGAGACCGACGCCGGCCTGGAGCGCTCGCTGCGGGAACAGTTTCCCGCCGCCGCGATCGAACGCATCGATGCCGGCGATGGGTGGCTCCGCGGGCTGGTGAAGGAAGTATCCGCGCGGGTCGCCCGACCCGGCGCCAATGGTCCAGCAACTCCGGCGCTGGACCTGCAGGGCACCGCCTTTCAGTGGCGGGTCTGGCAGGCGCTGCTCACCATCCCCGTGGGAGAAACCCGCACCTACCAGGAAGTGGCTCGCAGCGTCGGGCGCCCGCGGGCGATCCGGGCGGTGGCAAGCGCGTGCGCTGCCAATCGGGTGGCGGTCGTGGTGCCGTGTCACCGGGTGATCCGAAGCGACGGGTCGCTGGGCGGGTACCGCTGGGGGTTGCCGCGGAAGGAACGCCTGTTGGCCGAGGAGCGGATCGCGACCACAGGATAGCGGAGCCCTTGCTCCACTCGCCACCGGGAGGTTGCTTTCCGCATCCCCTGACTTCCGGTTGAGATCCATGACGTACCGCGCCCTGCTCCCTCTCCTGACCCTCGCCCTCCCCATGCTCCCGCTGGCGGCACAAGTCCCCGCCCCGGAGATCCAGATTGCCGGTGCCACCAGTGCTGCGCCCGAAGCCTTCCGGGCCGAGGCTACCGTCCTCGGCTACGACCAGGCCAAGCGGCTGGTCACGCTGCGCCGCGGCACCAATGACATGATCTGTCTGGCCGACGATCCGAGCGAGTCGCGCTGGTCGGTGGCCTGCTATCACAAGGACCTCGAGCCGTTCATGCGGCGGGGCCGGGAACTGACGGCGGCGGGGTACAGCCGGGGGCAGAAGGACAGCATCCGGCTGGCGGAGATTGAGGCGCATAAACTGGCGATGCCGGACGGCCCCCGCATGCTGTACAACCTGGGTGCGCCCGCCGACAGCGTGGACGCCACGACCGGCCTTGCCCACGGCGCCTCCGGCCTCCCGGTGATCTACATCCCCTACGCCACCGCCGAAAGCACCGGCCTCTCGGCTCGGCCGGGGAATGGCCTGCCCTGGATCATGTATCCTGGGAAGCCGTGGGCCCATATCATGATCATGAACTGACCACACCGGGCGTTATTTCCTCCGACTCCATTCCGATCGAGCAGGCCTGCTACTGGCTGGATCGACTGCCCGCCCGCACCACGATGGCCGTGCGGGGGGCGGTCGACGCCGATGTCGTCATCATCGGGGCCGGTCTCACCGGTCTGTGGACCGCACACTTTCTCAAGGCCCTCGATCCGGGACGTGACATCGTCGTGGTCGAGCAGGGCACTGCCGCGTGGGGCGCCAGCGGCCGCAATGCCGGGATGCTCTCGGAGACGGTCGATCACAGCCATGGCCTGGCCATCCAGCATTTCGGCCGGATCGAAGCGGAGCGCCTCGCCCGCCTGGGTGAGCGCAACGTGGCGGACATGCTCGCCTGGCTCGACGCCCGCAAGATCGACTGCGAGTATGAGCCGACCGGGCGCCTGCTGGTGGCGCTGACGCCGGCGCAGGTGGAGGAGGCGGCGCGCGCCGTGGAGCTGGCGGAGTCGATCGGGGTCCGCGGCTTCCGCCTCCTGACCCAGGCCCAGATCCAGGCGGAGGTGCATTCCCCGCGGTACCTCGGGGGGGTCGCGGTGGAGCGCGGTGGCATCCTGAACCCGGCGCTGCTGGTGGAAGGACTGCGGCGGGAGGCTGAGCGGGTCGGGATCCGGGTCTATGAGCATTCGCGGGTCACCCGCATCACCCCGTCGGCGTCCGGCATTGTCGTCCATACCGGGGAGGGCCACATCTCGGCCCGTCGTGCGGTCGCCGCGACCAGTGCCTACACCCACCAGCTGTTGCCGCAGCTCAGCCATCGATACATCCCCCTCTACGACTACATCCTGGTCAGTGAACCGCTCACGCCGGCCCAGTGGGAAGTCATCGGGTGGCGCGGTCGGCAGGGGATTACCGATGGACGGGCCTTCTTCAACTACTACCGGCCCACCCACGACGGCCGGATTTTGTGGGGCACCAGCGAAGCAGCATACTATCCGCCCAATCAGGTCGGGCCGGCGCACGATCACTCGGCGCGACACTACGAGGACCTGCTCGCGAGCTGGCGACACCATTTTCCCGACCTGGCTTCCCTGGCTTTTCCGTATCGCTGGGGTGGAGCGATCGACTCAACCACGCGCCTCACGCCCTTCTTCGGCCGGGCGTTCGGTGGCCGGCTGGCCTACGGGCTCGGGTTTACCGGGCACGGCCTCGGCAGCACCCGGATCGCGGGGGAGATCCTGGCCCACATGACGCTGGATCGGGAGAGTGACCTGCTGGCCCTGCAGATGGTTCGGCGGCCGCCGCTGCCCTATCCACCCGAACCGCTGCGGCGGCTGGCGGTCCGGGCGGTGACGCGGGCGCTGCGTCAGACGGATGCGGGACGCCCGCCCAACCTGCTGCTCCGGTTGCTCGACCGGATCGGCGTGGGGTTCAGCAGCTAGGCCGAGGCGGCCCGGGTCAGCGCCTCGTCCAGCACCGCGAGGGCGAAGTCGATGTCGGCGGTGGTGATGCACATCGGCGGCTTGATACGCAGCACGTTGCCGTCGAGGCCACCTTTCCCGAGCAGCAGACCCCGCTCCCGGCAGTGCTCCATGACGGCCATCGCAGCGTCCTTCGCCGGTTGCTTCGTCGTCCGGTCGGTCACCAGTTCCACCCCCAGCATCAGCCCCAGACCCCGGACGTCGCCGATCAGGGCGTGGCGCTGCATCAACTCCTGCAGGCCCCGCTTGAAGTGGCCCCCGGCCTCGAGGGCATGCTGCTGCAGGCCATCGGCCTCGATGGTATCCAGCACCGCGATGCCTGCCGCCATGCTGACGGGGTTGCCGCCGAAGGTGTTGAAGTGGGTGCGTGCCGTCAGCTTCTCTGCGATCTCCCGCCGGGTCGTGACCGCCGCCAGCGGGGCGCCGTTGCCGATCCCCTTCGCCATCGTGACGATGTCCGGCACCACGCCCCAGTTCTGGAAACCCCAGAAGTGGTGCCCGGTGCGCCCGAACCCGGTCTGGACTTCGTCGGCAATGCAGAGCCCGCCATGCTCCCGCGCGATGGCATAGGCCTCCCGCAGGTAGTTCCCGGCGCCGTACGTCACCCCACCCACCCCTTGCACCGGCTCGGCGATGAACGCCGCGATATTCCCCGGGGTGGAGTAGCGGATTGTCTCGCGGATCTCGCGGGCGCTCTGAGAGGCGATCTCCTCGGGGGTGCCGCGGAACGGGCTGCGATAGGGGTCGGGCGACACCACATGGTGCATCCCGCTGTTGAGCTGCTGGGGAAACTTCCAGGTGTGGTGCGAGGTGGCGGCCATGCTCGAGGGTGAGCCGCCATGGTAGCTGTTGCGGACGGCGATCACATCGTTGTGGCCGGTGGCGGCGCGGGCCAGGAGAATGGCGAGGTCATTGGCTTCGCTGCCGCTGTTGACGAAGTAGGTCACGTCGAGCCCGGGCGGCATCTTCTCCGCCAGCCGGCGCGCGAGGGTGGGGAAATTGGGATGCAGGTAGATCGTGGTGGTATGGACCAGGGTGGCGACCTGCTCCTGCATCGCGCGGGTGACGCGCGGGTGGCAGTGGCCCACCGACACCGTCACGATCCCGGCGAAGAGATCGAGGTAGCGCCGCCCGGTTTCATCGTAGAGGTACTGCATGTGCCCCTCGACGATCATCAGCGGCTCGCGGTAGAGCGTGAAGATCGCGGGGTTGGTGTAGCGCCGGCGGTCCGCCAGCAGCGTGGCCTTGTCGGGGCCGGTGTAGGGTCGCGGCCGGTGATCGGTCGGCGGGAGGACGGCGGCGGGTGCAGTGGTGGCTGACATTGGCTCTACGCTCGGTGCATGTGACTAAGAACTTGCAACCCTCGACCCTCGACCCTCGACTAATGACTCGCGACTTGTAACCCTCGACCCTCACCCTACCTCGACATCCAGTTCGTGCCGGCCTCACGGTTCCACTTGGTCGTGATCTTCCGGCTCTGGGTCCAGAACTCGATGCTGCCGCGGCCGGTGATGTCCCCGGTGCCGAACCGGGAATCATGCCACCCGCCGAATCCGAACGGTTCGCGGGGCACCGGCACCCCGACATTGATCCCCACCATGCCGGCCCCCGCCCGTTCGAGCACGGCGCGCGCGGCACCACCACTCTCGGTGAAGATGGCCGCGGCGTTGCCGTAAGGCGAGGCGTTCTCGACGGCCAGCGCGTCATCGAGCGTCTGGCTTCGGACGATCGCCAGCACCGGACCGAACACCTCCTCCCGGGCGAGGCGCATGTCCGGGGTCACCCCATCGATCACCGTCGGCCCCACGTACCAGCCGCCGTCGGCCCCTGCGACCCGGGCCCCGCGTCCATCGACCAGCACCCGGGCCCCCGCCTGTTCCGCCTCGGTAATGAATCCCTCGATCCGGTCCCGGGCCGCCCGGCTGATCACCGGCCCAACGTCCCGCCCTGGCACCATCGCCCGGGCCTGTTCCACCAGCCGGGAGACAATGTGATCGGTCGACGCGACGGCCACCATCACGGAGGCGGCCATGCAGCGCTGGCCGCTGCACCCCGCCATCGCGGCGAGCACTCCACCGGCGGCCATCTCGGGTTCCGCATCGGGCATGACGATGATGTGATTCTTGGCGCCGCCAAGGCACAGGGCGCGCTTGAGGTTGCCGGTCGCCCGGCGGTAGACCTCTTTCGCCACCCGGGTGGATCCGACGAAGGTGATCGCCGCGATCTCCGGGTGATCGCACAACGCTTCCACCACGGTCCGGTCGCCGTGCACCACATTGAACACACCGGGGGGCAGGCCGGCTTCCGCCAGCAGCTCGGCGATCCGCCCTGCCGAGAGCGGTACCAGTTCCGAGGGCTTGAGGATGAACGCGTTGCCCAATGCGATCGCGTTGGGGATCGTCCAGTGGGGCACCATCGAGGGGAAGTTGAACGGATTGATGGCGGCGACGACGCCGAGCGGTGAGCGCTCCATGCGACACTCGACCCCTCGGCTCACCTCAAGTACTTCACCGCCGGCGAGTTGAGGCAGGGAGCAGGCAAACTCGGTGAGCTCGATGGCCTTCAGGATCTCCGCTTCCGCCTCGCCGGCGAGCTTGCCGTGCTCTTCGGTAATGAGGGTGGCGAGTGTGGGCAGGTCGCGCTGCAGCAGCGTCTTATAGCGATAGAAGACCTGCACCCGCTCCTTGATAGGCAGGCTGGCCCATGCCGGCTGGGCCCGCCGGGCCGCCTGCACAGCCCGGTCTACCGTCGTGGCGTCGCCCAGCGGGACCCGGCTGATCACCCCGCCATGCGCGGGTGCGTGTACATCGAGCATGACCGCGCCACCGGGTTGGAAGGCGCCGGCGAGGTAGTGTTGCACATCGGGATGCGTCATGAATCTCCGGGGTGGGCGGAGCGGACGGTGCTCGGCGGAGTCTGCCCGTCGCCAACGGCGATGTCAATTGCTATGATAGTGTTGTTCCGGAGCGGTGGTCGGCCCGCCCTTTGCAGCGATCCGATCCCAATAGAGTACGACAGCGCAGTCCCACCCCTCTAAGTACAGGCTGGATCAATGCATAGGCACTCGGCGCGGCTCTCGCTCACCGGGCTGGCAGGCATCGTTGTGCGCCCGCTCGCACGGCACATTCCCATCCTGGCCGTGATCGGCGGGGCGCTCAGCGCCGCCTGTGGTGGCGGGAGCAAATCGGTCGATCCGGGGGGCGCCGGGCCGGCCACCACGATCGAAGCCCAGACCGCCACCAGCTTCACCGGCACGACCGGCACGGCGGTCACGATCAAGCCAGCGGTGCATGTAACCGACGCGGACGGACTGAACGTCCTGGGAGCCGCGGTGACCTTCGCGGTGACGGGCGGCGGTGGGTCGATTACCGGAGCCAATGCCACCACCAATGCCTCCGGTATCGCCACGGTAGGCAGCTGGACTCTGGGAACGGCGGGGGCCAATACCCTCACGGCATCGGCGGCCGGCTTGACCGGCAGCCCCGTCACCTTCACGGCAACGGCCGCGGCGCCGGTCTCGCAATTCAGCATCACGCTGCAGTACACCAATGGCGCGAGCCCGTCGCAGATGGCGGCGTTCGAGGCGGCCCGCACCCGGTGGCAGCAGGTGGTCATCGGCGACCTGAGCAATGTCAACGTCGGGACCAACCAGGATGTCTGTGGCAGCGGCAACCCGGTCTCCGGTGTTATCGACGACCTGCTGATCCTCGTCACCCTCGACTCCATCGATGGTCCCGGTCAGATCCTCGGGGCGGCGGGTCCCTGCATCGTCCGCGCGTCCAACAGCCTTACCGTGGTCGGGCAGATGACCTTCGATACCGCCGACCTGGCCACCCTGGAGAATGCCGGCAACCTCGGTGACGTGATTCTCCATGAAATGGGTCACGTCCTCGGGATCGGGTCGCTCTGGAATGTTGCCGGGTTCACCCTGGTAAGCGGGGCCTGCGTCGATGACGGGAATCAGGTCGCAGTGGCCGGCACCGGCGTCGACCCCCGCTTCATCGGCGGCCAGGCCACGGCAGCCTATACCGGTTCGAACGGCGGGGCCGGATCGAACGTGCCGGTGGAGAATTTCCCGGGCAGCGGAAATAACTGCCCCAACGGCACCCGCGATTCGCACTGGGAAGAGGACATTTTCAAGAGCGAGCTGATGACCGGGTTCATTTCCGGCACGGTGCGGCCGATGAGCCTGACCACGGTCCGCTCGCTGGCCGACCTCGGCTACACCGTGGACAACAGCCAGGCCGACGCCTTCAACATCAACACCCAGCCGACGCTACGAGCTGACGGCATCGAGGCACCGCGTTTCAGTCTGCAGGGCGACGTACGCAAGGGACCGATCCGCACCATCGACGACAGCCCCGGCGCTGCTCCGCCGCGGTAGGGGACGGTTGACGGATGGGACAACGGGGCGGCCAGCCGGTCGCCCCGTTGTCGTTCCCCCCCTCGAATCACCCCGCCATTCTGCGGCGAATCCTCTCATTCCGCCCGAGGACCTCCCTCACGACCCCGGTGTGGCCCCGATCACGGACCCAGCGGCACCATCTGTGCACCTTGAGTCTCGGTCGTACCATCCAGTGACACCGCTGAATCAAAACGTGGCTCCGGGAGTAACGTATGCGCAGTCCGCTCATGGCGGCGCTGGCCGCAGGTATCCTGCTCTGCACCGCGAGCAGCGCGGCGGCACAGACCGCCGCCGTTCATCAGGGGTTCTGGCTCGGTGCCGGCCTCGGGGTCGGCTCCGCCCGGCTCTCGTGCTCCATCTGCCAGGGGAATCGCGGCGGCGGGACCAGCGGCTATCTGCGCGCCGGCTTCACCATCACACGCCAGATGCTGGTGGGGCTCGAGGGCAATGCCTGGTACCGCTCCCAGGACAATGTCGATCACAGCCTCAACTCGCTCCAGGCCGTCTTCCTCTTCTATCCCGGGGCGCGGAGCGGCCTGTACGTCAAGACCGGCCTGGGCCTGGCGAAGTACACCGCGAAGGACGGGGAAGACCGGGTCTCCAGTCAGGCGCTGGCTGGTTCGGTCGGACTGGGCTACGAACTCCGGCTGGCACGGACCTTCTCGATTGTGCCCTACGCCAACTTCATGGGTTCGGCCGGCGCCGACGTGCGCCTCAACGACAGCATCGCCGGCCTGGCGGCCAATACCAGTCTGCTCCAGTTCGGTCTGGGCCTCACGCTGCACTAGGACGGTGTGACCGGAACGGCCGGTCGCCCGCAACGCACGACACTGCAGGTGGAGGAGGATTGCATGCGCGTGATATCTCGTCTGGCAAGCCGAATGGCCACGGTGCTGCTGGTGCCGTCCACGGTGCTCCTGGGTGCGTGTGGCGACGGCGGGTACGACGGCTTCACGCCCACCCAGGAGACGGGGCAGGCGTTCCAGTACGGCATCTGGACGCCGGGACCCAACGACACCTGCACGAAGGACAAGCACGACTCCTACTTCGTGATCGGGCAGGACGGCAAGCGCTACAACACCTGGCACCCGCCGGTGGATCCCTCGGGCTGCACCTTCGGCCATGAACACGGCCGGGATCCGCGTGGCTCCAAGCTGTACGGGCGGACCGGACCGATCCCGTTCGGCCTGGCCAACGAGGCGCTGGAGACCTGGGACCCGCAGAACGTGCGGCACGAGGACCATTACGGTCACAAGGTCGACTGGGAGAACGACGTCGAGTTCGTGCGCAATGACGGGGTGACCGGCGCGCTCTTCAGTGTGAAGTGCAGCGTGCTCGCCAAGCTGCACCAGGGCACCCACTCGAAGGACGCCTTCACCAACAACCTGCACGAGGTGGTGTACCATCTCGACTGCAGTGACGGCACCGAGATGCACGTCACCCTGCTGACGGCCATCGGCCGGGCGGGGGAATTCCAGCGGTCCTGTGACCTGACCACGATTGTGGTGGGCGCACCGACCCCGGCCAACTCGCCGGATGGCGGTGGGTCCCGCCGGATCCCGGACCGGTTCTGTGTCGAGCAGTTCATGAAGGTGCCGGCGGGCCAGAACTCCGACTTCAACCGCGCGCTGCACGAGAACTGGGAGACGTCCAATACGATCCGCACCGAGAGCGGCCGGACGGTGGCGCACTTCAATCCCTACTTCCAGGTGTTCAGCCCGAGCCGGTTCTACGACGCGGACGCGCCGAATATCACCGGGCGCCCGATCGAGGTGTGTTACGAGACCGGGGCCGAGACCGCGCATGGCTCGATGTGTGATCAGTCGACCGGCAATGGGGCCCTGACCGGCCTGACCTACGACGACTCGCGCTCCCTGTTCAACGGGGTGCGTCGCTTCATCGACATCAACGACAACAACATTGATAACAAGGACGGCCCGGCCGTCTGGTACAGCGATCCCTTTGGCCGTCATGCCCAGAAGAGCCCCTTCCCGGGCTCGATCAAGCAATGGGTCGCGACGGTCAAGAACGATTACGGCTTCAGCGTGAACGGGCCGGTGATCGGGGATGATCGCAACTACGGGGCGGCGTCGGTCCACGCGCCAAACTGAGGCGGGAGACGGGAGCGGGGACCGTAGGCGCGCACGGCCGTGCGCGCCCGCGGTCCCCGTTCCGCGTCAGTACCGCGGCAGTGACACATCCGAGCTGGCGCGCTCGCCCAGGAAGAGGATCACGTCCCGCGCGTTGTAGCCCGGCGCGGAGACCCGCACCGACTGGGTACGGCACCGATCGACCAGAGTCCGATCGAACAGCAGCCGGTAGTAGCCCATATCGTTGCTGAAGGTGCCGTAGGCCGTCCCCAGAATCTGCAGACGCGCGCCGCCCAGTGGCTTGCCATTGTCCTCCCGAAAGATCCGTCCCTGCACCATCGCCATCCCCTTCGGGAGGGTGGTATCGGCCTCTTCGGGGGGCAGGGTGCAGCCGTTCGAGCTTTCTCGCGAGGCTTCCCAGGGCCGGTTGTTCCGCGCCCCGGCAGCAGGGCCGAGGAGTGCCGAGGGCCGGCCGAAAATCCGGCGCGCCTCAGACTCGGCGGTGGGCTGGGCGGCGGCGTTGGCGGTGGCCGCCGTCGGCTGGGGCGGGGCGGGCGTGGGGTCGGTGCTGGTCGGTTGGTCGGCGTCTCCCGGATCGGGGCGGGTCGCCTCTTCCCGGGCCGCATCCGGTGGCGCGTTGGGATTCTTCTCCGGCTCCGGTACCACCCTGGCGGTGGAGCCCGGGGTCTCGTCCCGGCCGGGGGTCAACGGCACCGAAGGCGGCTCGACCGGCTGGGTCGCCGGGGGAGGTTGCACCGCCCGCGGAGTTTCGACGGGGCGCGGTGGCGCGAAGGTGAGTTGAATGGGCCGCTCGGTGGCGGTGGAGACCGCCGGGGTGGTGTCCCGGGCGCGCTGAGTGGTGAAGCGGATGACCGCAGCAATGATCAGGAGGTGGAGCGCGATACTGACAATCGAGGCGAGAATCCGGCGCGAACTGAGTCCGCCGCCGGAGGTGGGTAGGGTTGTCTGGTAATCGATGTAGCGTCCCGCCATCGGTCGAATTTCCGTCGCTCCGTTCAGTGCTGGTATCTACTCCGAGGTACGCGCCATGCCCCGAGAGTGTTGAAGACCAGGACGGACCGACCGATCAGTACGTCGCGCTCCAGTCCACCGTCGCTGCCCGGCGACACCGCACACACATCAGGGTCTCGGGCTGCCCTTCGAACTCCTGTCGACCGGTGCAGTCAGGACAGACCGCATAGGTCGTCACCAGTTTCGGGCCCGCCAGCGTGGGCCGCATCACTCCGGTCCGGGTGACGACACTCCACTGCGTCGGCTGATCGGGCCGGATACGCAGGTCATCACGCGGAAAACTGCTAAGCACGTGGTCCACTTCGATCTGGACCATTCCATCCTCGCCGAACTCCTTGATCGGGTACCAGGCACCCCGCCGCAGGCTGTCGCCCAGACGTGGGGTCCCGGTCGCCCAGCCCTGAGCGACGAAGGTCTCTCCGGAGCGACGTGGGGTCGGGGGGGTCGGCATGTCTGAATACTATACCCCTGAACCCGCCCTCCGCACCCTCCACCAGGCGGCCCGTCTTCCGACCGGCCGGGTTCGGGATAGATTGACCTTCTTATGACCGGAACCCTGTCCTCGCCGGCGGCTCGCGCCCTGTCGGACTTCCTGCTCGCCCTGGCCGGGGTCGCGCAGCAGCTCCGCATGCCCAGCGACGCTCCCCCGATGCTTGGGTCGGTCCTTTCGTCGCTCGACCGGGCGCTCGCGACGACGTTGCGGGAGCGGGAGGAACTGATTGTCACCGTCGGCAACGTGCAGTTGCTGGTCGAGGGCATGGAGACCAACCCGGACTTCGAGCCGCTTCGACACCTGGCGCTGCAGCTGCGCGATGCCGGCGTCGGAACCCTGGTCCTGCGGCCGGGGCTCACCGGCGCCGCACTGCTGGAGGTCCTCCGCCAGCTGCATCAGGGCCACGGCACCGAGGCACTGCCCACCGCGCCGCACCTCACGCTCCGCCCGCTCCGCTCCAGCGGGCCCCAGGCTCCCGAACCATGGCGGGCGCTCGAGCGTCTCGTACTGAACGAACCGGAGCGGGTCCGTGCGACCCATGAGGTGCACGAGATCGCGGTTGGGCTGGAACTGCACCCTGCCACCGTCGCCTTCGACACCCGGGTGTTGGAGCTGCTCGCCCAGGCGGCGACCCTCGGCGAGCGGCTCGCGGTCGCGTCGCTCGAACGGCTGCTGCTGCTGCTGCCGGCCCAGACACTGCGGCGCCTGCTGGGCTCCCGCGGCAATCCGAATGCGCAGCGCGAGTTCCTGCGCTCTGCCGCCCCGTTTCTGACGGCGGCCAGCATGCTGCGGCTGTGTCAGGCCCTCGCCGCGGACCGTCCCGAGCTCATCTCCCCCGCCGCGCTGCGGGTGCTGGCGCGGATGGCCTCCGACCTCACGCAGGGGGGACGTGCAACCGAGGCGCTGGAGGACACCGTGCTGCGGCTGACCGCACTCGCTTTTCCGGAGGGCCCCGACGCGGTGCCCCGCATGATTCCGGAACCGGATCGGGTCCTCAAGCTGGCCCTGGAGAGTGGTATCGCCGAATCGGGCACCCAGCTCGCGGCCGATCGGATGATCGCGCGGCGCCAGGTGGCGGGACTCCTCGCCCTGCTGGATACCGTGCCGCGAGGGGATAGCGTGGCGGCCGCCCTGCGGCAGCGGCTCTTTCATCCGCAGTCGGTCCGCTCGCTGCTCGGCGCGCAGCCGGTCGACCTCGATTCGCTCGATCGGCTCATCCCCCAGGCTGGCCTCGACGCCGCGCCGGTCCTGCTGGACGCCCTGGCGGACTCGCGGGAGCGCCGGGTGCGCCTCCGCCTGCTCGATCTGCTCGCCCGGTTCGGTGACCCGGTTGGACCGCTCGCCCTGGAGCGGATGGACGGCATGCCGTGGTACGTCCAGCGCAACCTGCTCGCCCTGCTGGCCCGCCTGCCGGACGTGCCGGTGGATTGCCCCATCCCCCAGCTGCTGGACCATCGAGACCTGCGGGTGCGACACGAAGCGATCGTCCTGGCGCTGGCCGATCCCGAGCATCGGGAGGCCGCCATGCAGCAGGCGATGGTAAGTTCGCACGAGCCGACCCTCCGACTCGGCCTCACCGCGCTCAGCGACTCCTGCCCCGTCGATCTGCTGCCCCGCCTGATGTCGATCGTGATGCACCCCACCCACCCGGAGGAGGTGCGGGCCCTCGCGGTGAGTGCGATTGCCGCCACCCGGGAGCCGAGCACGCTCCGGATGCTTCGCCGCCTCGTGGTGGGACGCGGGATCGCGAATCTGGGCCGTCTGGCACCCCGGTCCCCCATGATGCTCGCCGCGTTGCGGGGGCTGAGTACCCACTGGGGACAGCATCCCAAAGTGGCATCGCTCCTCGAGGCCGCCCGGCAATCCCGGGAGCCCGAAATTCGGGAAGCGGCCCGGCTCGGCGTGGTGCGGCGCGAGACGGTGCAGCTCCGGGTGATGAGCTGATGACCGCCGCGGGCCATTTTCTCCGCGCCCTGGGGCACGCCCTCGACCTGCGGTACGAGCGGGTCAACAGCGCGTTCGTCCGGGCCGCCGAAGAAGCCTGCGCCCTGCGGGCGGCGGGGCTGGTGGCCGAGCATCGCCGGCCCACGCTCCACTTCTCGGCCGACGGCGTGCGCTACGGCCTGCTGCCGCTCGCGGGGTTCGAGGGCTGGACCTGGGCCCGGTTGCTGCAGCATCGGGGGATCGCCCGGCTCGAGATCGTTGCCCCGCCGACCCCGGCGATGATCGCCGCCCTGCTCGATATCGTCACCGGCGCCCTGCCGCCCGATGCGCCGGTGCCGCGCGAGGGGCTGCAGTGGAGCCCGGTGGATATCGAGCTGTCGGAAGAGACGGACGACTACCCGTTGGACGACGAACTGGCGGTCCTGGAGCAGATCTTCGCCGGCGGCGCCCGGGGGGACCCCGTTCCCCAGGGCGATGTCACCGTGGTGCTGGCCTCGCTGAGCTGTGTCCTGTCAGGCGATCGCGGACCGGCGCTCCCGCTGCTGCACCGTGCGGTCCGGGAGGGCTACCAGCCGGCCCACGCCCTGAACACCGCCCTGCTGTCGATGGCGGTCGCCCGGGCCCTCCGACTCGGCGATGATGAGATCCGGGAGGCGGGACTGGCGGCGCTGCTCCACGATATCGGCATGGCATGCCTGCCACTGGGCCATCCTGACGACGAATCGTTTTCGGCCCACGACCGCGCCATGGTGCGGGGCCATCCTCTCGAGGGGGCCCGGATGCTGCTGCGCCACAGCGACGCCTTCGCCACGGCAGCGGTGGTCTCCTATGAGCACCACCTGGCGCCCGATGGCGGCGGGTATCCCCGGCTCAACTATCCGCGTGAGCCGCACCTGCTGAGCCGGATCGTGGCCGCCTGTGATGCCTTCGATGCGCTGCTGGCGCCCCGTCCCGATCGACCAGGGCTCGAACCGGCGGCAGCGCTGCGGGAGATCGAACGGGCGGCGGTCCGCCAGTTCGATGCCCGGGTCGTCGGCGCCCTGAGTGAGGTGGTCATGCGCGCCGTTGCGCGTGGCGGGCTGCAGGTGACGCTTCGCGCGCTGTGACCGGCCCCGAGGGCCGAAGGAAAGGAATCCCCCGACGATGACTGACGGCGCTCTGCCTCGCACGACCCCGATCGACTCACGCGGCTATGCCCATCCCGAGGTCCTGGTTTCCACGGAGTGGGTCGCGGCTCACCTGGACGATCCCACCGTCCGGCTGATCGAATCCGACGAGGACCTGCTGCTGTACGAGATGGGACACCTGCCCGGGGCGGTCAAGCTCGACTGGATCACCGACCTCAACGATCCGGTCAGCCGCGACTACGTGCAGCACCAGCAGCTCCAGGACTGCTGCGGGCCCGCGGCATCAACGGCGACACGACGCTGGTGTTCTACGGGGACAAGAACAACTGGTGGGCGACCTACGCCTTCTGGGTGTTTCAGCTCTTCGGGCTCGAGGAATCTGCGCCTGATGGATGGCGGCCGGGCGCGCTGGGTCGAAGAGGACCGGCCGATGACCACCGATGCGCCGCACCTACCCCGCCGGCACGATCACCGTCCAGCCACGCAACGATGCGGCGATCCGCGCCTTCCGGGACGAAGTCCTGGCGCATGTGGGCCGGAAGGGGCAGCTGGTGGATGTGCGGAGCCCCGAGGAATTCGCCGGTACCCGGATGCACATGCCGGATTACCCCAACGAGGGGGCACTGCGTGGCGGGCATATTCCCGGCGCCCGATCGGTGCCCTGGGCCAAGGCGGTCGATCCCGAGACCCATGCCTTCCGCTCTGCGGCCGAACTGCGGCAGCTGTACCAGGAGGAACAACGCCTCGACCCTGAGCGGGAGACGATCACCTACTGCCGGATCGGCGAGCGCTCCTCGCACAGCTGGTTTGCGCTGACGTACCTGCTGGGCTTCAAGGATGTCAAGAACTACGATGGCTCCTGGACCGAGTGGGGGAACGGGGTGCGGCTGCCGATCGAGAGGTAGGGGCGGCGGGTATGCACAGGGGCGACCCCATGGGGTCGCCCTACAAATCCGCCGCCATGCGTTTGATCCGCCCCACCATCGCCGTCAATCCGTGCATCCGGGTCATCCCCAGCGCCTCCGTCAGCCCCAGCTGATCCAGTAGATCCCCAGGGAGCGCCGCGACCTCCGCCGGTGAGGCGCCATCGAGGTTCCGCGCCAGCAGGGAGACGAAGCCGCGCACCGTGGGTGCTTCCCGCGGGGCGTCGGCGTGCAGATGGACCCCATCCCCTTCCCGTTCCACAAAGAGAAACACCGGCGACTGACATTCCGGGACCCGGTTGAAGCCCTGGTCCCGCGCGGCGGCGAATCGCTCCGGCAGCGGGGGCAGCTTGCGCGCGTAGTCGAGCAGCAGGTCGAGCCGCGTCTGCTTGTCGGAGACCTGGAAGCGCTTGATGGTGCGGTCGAGGGCGGGGAGCATCGGGTGAGGGGTTGGGGTGTCGCTGGGGAAGTCTGGGTCACAGGTCGCGGGGTCACGAGTCACGAGTCGCGAGTCACGGGACCCGTGACTCGTGACTCGTGACTCGTGACTCGTGTCTCGTGACCCTCAACTACCTACATATTCTCCACCACCGCGTTACCGAACGCCGAGCAGCTCAGTTCGGTGGCGCCGGCCATCAGCCGGGCAAAGTCATAGGTCACCCGCTTCTGGCCGATCGTCTTTTCCAGTCCGGCGATGATCTTGTCCGCCGCCTCATTCCAGCCCATGTACCGGAACATCATTTCCCCCGAGAGTATTACCGAGCCGGGATTCACCTTGTCCTGGTTGGCGTACTTGGGGGCGGTGCCGTGGGTGGCTTCGAAGATGGCGTGGCCGGTGGTGTAATTGATATTCGCGCCGGGCGCGATGCCAATGCCACCCACCTGCGCCGCCAGCGCGTCGGAGATGTAGTCCCCGTTCAGGTTCATTGTCGCGATGACATCATACTCCGCCGGCCGGGTGAGGATCTGCTGCAGGAAGGCGTCGGCGATGACATCCTTGATCACGATCCCGTTCGGCAGCTTGCACCAGGGGCCGCCGTCGATCTCCACCGCGCCGAATTCCTGCCGGGCCAGCTCATAGCCCCAGTCCCGGAACCCGCCCTCGGTGTATTTCATGATGTTGCCCTTGTGCACCAGCGTCACACTCTTCCGCTGCTGGGCGATCGCGAACTGAAACGCCGAGCGGATCAGTCGCTTGCTGCCCTCTTCGGAAATCGGCTTGATCCCGATCGCACTGGATTCGGGAAACCGGATCGTGGTGGCGCCGAGCTGCTGCTGCAGGAAGGTGATCAGCGCCCTGGCCTGCTCCGAGTGGGCCTTGTACTCGATGCCGGCGTAGATGTCCTCGGTGTTTTCGCGGAAGATGGTCATGTGCACCAGCTCGGGCTGCTTCACCGGACTGGGCACGCCGGTGAACCACCGGACCGGCCGCACACAGGCGTAGAGGTCGAGCTTCTGGCGCAGCGCCACGTTCAGGGAGCGGAACCCGCCGCCGACGGGTGTAGTGAGCGGGCCCTTGATCCCGACCAGGTAGTGCTCGATCGCCCGCAGGGTATCGTCCGGCAGCCAGCTGTCCAGCTTGTCGCGGGCTTTCTCCCCGGCGTACACTTCGAACCAGGCAATCGCGCGCTTGCCACCGTAGGCCTTCTGAACAGCGCCATCGAGCACATGGCGGGAGGCGCGCCAGATATCAGGCCCGGTCCCATCGCCCTCGATGAACGGAAGGATGGGCCGATCGGGAACCTCGAGGCCGGTGGCGGTCTTGCGGATGGCGTCGCCGGTGGTCGGTGGGGTCAGCGTATCAAAGGTCGGCATGGCGTAGTACAGTTGTGCGGGTGAACCGTGGGTGTGCGTTCGTGGTACTAGGATAATCAACCGACCGGCGACCTGGGGGCGGGCGCGCCGGCATCCACGGGAAGCCTTCGGGGGCGTGGGAGCGTGACGGCATTGCCGTGCCATTCCCGGTTCTCCCTGAAGGGACTTCCTCGCGCCGGCTTGCGCTGCGCGCTCCCAGAGATGCTCAGTCGCCTGTTCTCCCTAAGGGACTTCCTCGCGCCGGGTTGCGCGTGCGCGCTCCCAGAGGCGCTCGTTCGCCCGTTCCCCGTTCCCCGTTCCCCGTTCCCCGACTCCGTGACCGACTTCCCGCCGGACCTGCCGCACCAGATGCTCAGCGTCTTCGAGGCCTATCAGTCGCAGTTCCGGCTGATCACCCGGCGCGCGGCGGCCCGTTTCGCCGCGCGGGACTGGCATGGCGGGCAGCTCGATGCGGTCGAACGCCTGACGCTCTACAAGCAGTTCGTTGGCTGGAGCGTAGCGGACCTCCGTCGCAGTCTGGGCGAAGTGGCCACCTCGCGGCCGCTCTGGCGCGGGCTCCGCGACGCCTATGCCCGGGAGGCACGCACCGGCCCGACGGGGAACTGGCCTTTTCGTTCTTCAATTCCGTCGCGCGACAGATTCTGCGGGTGGTAGGCCCCGAGAGCGGGGTCTACTTCAGTGACCTCGATTTCCAGTCGCTGCTCTCGATCTCCGATACCCAGGGCCTGCAGCGCTATCCACTCCACCAACCGCTGGATCGGGTCGTCGCGGCGGTGCTGCGGGAGCTCCCGTTCCACGCGCGATTCGCGGACCTGGACGGGGATGCCCGTCGGGCCGCGGATCGCATCACAACAGACCTGGGGCGCGACACAACGGTGATCGCACTCGAGCTGATCGCGGCACCGTTCTATCGCAACAAGGGCGCCTACCTGGTCGGGCGGCTCTGCCTGCGGGATGGTACCGTGCCGCTGGTCCTGGCGCTGGTCCATGGGGACGAAGGCGTCCGGATCGATGCCGTGCTGACCACGGCGGATGAAGTGAGCATCGTCTTTTCCTTCACCCGTTCCTACTTCCACGTGGAACTCGAGAGCCCTCGGCCGATGGTCGCATTTCTCCGCACGCTCATGCCGCGCAAGCCGGTCGATGAGCTGTATACCTCCCTGGGTTACCACAAGCACGGGAAGACCGAACTGGTGCGGGCGATGTTGCGACACATGGAGCGATCCGAGGATGGTCACTTCACCGTGGCGGCGGGGGACAAGGGCCTGGTCATGGCCGTCTTCGCGCTGCCCTCGCTCAACGTGGTCTTCAAGATCATCAAGGATCGGTTCGGGGCGCCCAAGCAGACCACGCGACAGCAGGTGATGGATAAATACCGTCTCGTCTTCGAGCGCGACCGCGTGGGGCGGCTGGCCGACGCGCAGGACTTCGAGGGGCTCGAATTCGACCGGGATCGTTTCGATCCCGCCGTCCTCACAGAGCTCGAGGCGGAATGCGCCGGCTCCATCGAGTACGTCGACGATCGTGTGCGACTGCGACATCTGTATACCGAACGGCTGGTGACGCCCCTCAACCTGTTCCTCCGGCAGGCGGACCGTGACGCCAGCGTCCGCGCAGTGCTCGATTACGGACAGTGCATCAAGGACCTGGCCGCCGCCAACATTTTCACGGGCGACATGCTGCTCAAGAATTTCGGGGTGACCCGGCATGGCCGAGTGATTTTCTATGACTACGATGAGCTGTGCCTGCTGACCGAGTGCAATTTCCGGTCAGTGCCCGTGGCGCGGCACGAGGAGGATGAATTCAGTGCCGAACCGTGGTTTGCCGTGGGCGAGCGCGATGTCTTCCCCGAGGAATTTGGCAGCTTCATGGCGCTGCCCGGGGAGCTGGGGAAGGCCTTTCGTTCGGTCCACGCTGACCTGCTGACGGTCGAGTACTGGCGGGCCATGCAGCGCGCCGCCCAGGCGGGCGAGGTGGTCGATATTTTCCCCTACGCGGCGGCCCGGCGACTTTGATCGGGGGGAACAGGGAACGGGGAACAGGGGACAGGGTGGCGACTCGGCCGTCATTGCGAGGAGGCCGCTTGCGGCCGACAAAGCAATCCCCCGCCCCCGAGCCGTTCCCCGTTCCCCGTTCCCCGTTTTCTCCTCCTCCGCAGCCGACTAGATTGCGCGGTCCAGATTTTCTCCCCTGACGCAGGTTGTTGCCCGCCGTGACGCTTCTCTCGCTTGCCGGTGTTTCCGTCCAATACGGCGCCAATGTGCTGCTGCGCGATGTCACGCTTACCGTGGAGCGCGGCGAGCGCTGGGGCATCATCGGCCGTAACGGAAGTGGCAAGACCTCGCTGTTCCGGATGATCACCGGGGCCCTCGATCCGGCCGTGGGCAGTGTGAGCCGGACCCCCGGTCTCACCGTGGCGGTGCTGGATCAGCATCGCGACTTTGCTGGCGCCCACACGGTCTGGGATGCCGCCTGCGCCCCATTCGCCGATCTGCTCAAGCTCGAGCACTCGCTCCAGGAACAGGGCGAGGCCATCGGCCAGCTGGGTGATCGCCTCACGCCCGAGCATCTCGACCGCTACGATCGCGACCTTGAGCGTTTCCGCCGGGAAGGGGGCTACGAGATGGAAGCCCGGGTCAGCGCCATTCTTCACGGCCTCGGCTTCGACCCCGACGAGGCCAAGCATCAGATCCTCGAAACGCTGAGCGGCGGGGAGCGTGGCCGCCTCGGCCTGGCCTGCCAGCTCGTCACCAATGCCGACCTGCTGCTCCTGGACGAGCCTACCAACCACCTCGATCTCGAAACCACCGCCTGGCTGGTCGACCACCTCAAGGGGCTGGATACGGCGGCGCTGATCATCAGCCACGACCGCGCCTTCCTTGATGAAGTCGCCGACCACATCCTGCATCTCGAGGCCCGGTCGGGGTTCACCTACGAGGGCGGCTACACCGCGTTCGTCCAGCAGCGGGAGGAGCGGCGCCTCGCCTCCACCCGGGCCTTCACCAAGCAGTCCAAGGTGATCGCCAAGGAGGAGGACTACATCCGGCGGCATCTCGCAGGCCAGAATACCAACCAGGCCAAGGGACGACGGAAGAAGCTGACTCATATTGCGCGACTCTCACCGCCGCCGGGTGATGAAGCGGCGATGGCGGTGCGCTTCAAGAGCGGGGGGCGCGGCGGCGACCAGGTGCTGGTGGCCGACGAGCTCACCATTGGCTTCGGCGAACGGATCCTGCTGGACCGATTCTCGGGTGTCGTGCGGCGAGGGGACGTGCTGGGACTGATCGGTCCCAACGGGGCGGGGAAGAGCACCCTGCTCGCAACGCTGCTCGGCGATCGCACTTCCGAGGGCGGGACCGCCCGCATGGGCGATACCATCAACGTCGAAGTGTACCGTCAGGATATGGCGCAGGTGCCACGGGACAAGACGCTGTTCGACACCATTCACGACCTGCGCCCGATGTGGACCCGGGGCCAGGTCATGGATCACCTCGGCCGATTCGATTTCTCGGGGGACGAAACGCTGCGCAAGGCGTCCGAACCTGTCCGGCGGTGAGCTGGCCCGGGTCGCCCTGGCCATGATGACACTGTCGCAGGTCAACTTCCTGGTGTTCGACGAACCGACCAACCATCTCGATGTCGAATCGATCGAAGCGCTGGAAGATGCCATTCAGGCGTATGAGGGAACGGTGCTGCTGGTCAGCCATGACCGGGCGCTGCTCGCCGCGCTCTGCACCCGGATCTGGCAGATCGAGGACAGCACCATCCGCGACTACGATGGCAGCTTTACCGAATGGGAGGAAGCACGGGACGAACGCCGCCGCCTGGCGAATGTCGCGTCCCGTGAGGCGGAAACCGCCCGTCGCGCGCGGGAAAAGCAGGGGCAGGGGGCCCGGAAGTCGGAGAGTGAGCGCAAGCAGCAGCAGGGCGCGCTGCGCACCGCGCGGCGGACCCTGGAGCAGGCCGAGCTGGCGGTGCAGCAGTATGAGCGCCAGGCCGAGGCGATGAGCGACGAGCTGGCGGACCCGGAGTTGTATGCTGCCCCCGACGGGACGGCGCGTGCGGCCCGCATCGCGAAGGACCTCGAGCGGCTCCGGGTCAAGCTCAAGGCATCGTTCGCCGCCTGGGAAGCGGCGGCCGCCGAAGTTGAACGATTGGCGGAATAACCGCCACTTTCCCTTACCACGCTCCCCTCTGACACCTCGTACGCGGGCCCGGCTGCAGATCCTGGTGACCGCCGTCCTGTTCTCCACCGGCGGGGCGGCGATCAAGGCGGCGACCTTCACCAGCTGGCAGATCGCCGGCCTGCGCTCCGGCATTGCCGCCGTCGCGGTCTGGTGCCTCCTACCCGCCTCGCGGCGGGTACCCCGGGGCTCCTGGGGAGCGACGCTGATCGTGGCGCTGGCGTACGCCGCCACCCTGGTCCTCTTCGTCCTCGCCAACAAGCTGACCACCGCGGCCAACACGATCTTCCTGCAGGCCACCGCGCCGATCTACATCCTGCTCCTCTCGCCGTTCCTCCTGCACGAGCGGATTCGCCGCAATGACATTGCGGTCCTGCTCGCGGTCGCGGTCGGGATGACGCTGTTCTTTGTGGGCCGGCAGACCACCTTCGCCACGGCACCGGACCCGCTGCGCGGCAATGTCCTCGCCGCCATCTCAGGGTTGACGTACGCCGCGATGCTGGTGGGCCTGCGCTGGATGGGGACCCGTGGAGGGGAGCCGGCGGCAGCCGGTCGCCCTGGGCAACCTGTTCGCCTTCCTGCTCGCGCTGCCGCTCATGCCGCCGTTGCAGGGGCACGGAGCGATGGACTGGTCGATTCTGCTGTATCTGGGGGTGGTGCAGATCGGAGTGGCCTACGCCCTGCTCACCCGGGCAATCCCGCACGTGCCCGCGCTGGAGACGTCGCTGCTGCTGTTCCTGGAACCGGCGTTAAACCCCATCCTCGCCTGGCTGGTGCACGGCGAGTTCCCGGGGCCGTGGGCGATCGTGGGCGGCGTGATCATCATGATCAGCACCGGCGCCCGGTCGTGGTTTGAGGCGAGGGGTCAGGGCTCGACCCAGAGTGACGTGGTGGCGCCCACTCCCCTGGCCCCCGGCCCCTGACGTCCCCTCCTCACCCGCCGTTCTCACCCGCGGTTCTCACCTGCTGTGCTCGCCCGGGTGGTCCCTCCAGGCGCTCGGCGGCTTGGTGATTCCACCGCATCAGGCGCCACGAAGGGCGCCACCACGCGCCTTCCGGGACCAGCCCGGACTCGCCCTCACCCCGCTGTTCTCACCTGCTGTTCTCACCCGCAGTTCTCACCCGCCGTTCTCACCCGCCGTTCTCACCTGCTGTGCTCACCTGCTGTGCTCGCCCGGGTGGTGCTTCCAGGCGCTCGGCGGCTTGGTGATTCCACCGCATCAGGCGCCACGAAGGGCGCCACCACGCGCCTTCCGGGACCAGCCCGGACTCGCCCTCACCCCGCTGTTCTCACCTGCTGTTCTCACCCGCCGTTCTCACCCGCCGTTCTCACCTGCTGTGCTCGCCCGGGTGGTCCCTCCAGGCGCTCGGCGGCTTGGTGATTCCACCGCATCAGGCGCCACGAAGGGCGCCACCACGCGCCTTCCGGGACCAGCCCGGACTCGCCCTCACCCCGCTGTTCTCACCCGCCGTTCTCACCCGCCCCTTTCACCCGCAGTTCTCACCTGCTGTTCTCACCCGCCGTTCTCACCCGCCGTTCTCACCCGCCGTTCTCACCCGCTGTTCTCACCCGCCGTTCTCACCCGCTGTTCTCACCCGCCGTTCTCACCCGCCGTTCTCACCCGCTGTTCTCACCCGCCGTTCTCACCCGCCGTTCTCACCCGCTTTTCTCACCCGCTTTTCTCACCCGCTGTTCTCACCCGCCGTTCTCACCCGCTTTTCTCACCCGCAGTTCTCAGTTCCCCACCGGCAGTCCCGACGGCACCGAGCCCGGAACCACGTTCAACAGGTCCACCGAGAAGGGATCGGTCAGCGCGCCGAGGAAGGCGACGAGGTCGTCCACTTCGCCATTGTTCAGAGTGAGCGTGTCGATGACGTTGGCATCCCGGGTGCTCTTGATCTGGTCCCAGTAGGTGGCGCCGGTGAGCACCGTGGGCTGCAGCGCCGAGGGGAGCTGGGTCGCATCGTAGGTCACCAGCGATCGTCCCACGTTGAGGTAGTGCCGCACCGCGCCTTCCAGCGTCGCGAACGCACCATCATGGAAGTAGGGTGCCGTCAGCGCCACGTTGCGGAGCGGTGGCGTGCGGAAGGTGAACTTGTCGGCTGCGACGCCGGAGACTTCGGCATGGCCATTGTCCAGTGGGACGAGGGCGCCCCGTCCGGGGCCGAGCTGCGGTACCAGCACGTTGTGGAACTTCTGGTCGGTCAGCAGCGGGCCGAGGTGACACTTGCCGCACTTGGCTTCGCCGAAGAACAATCGGGCGCCGCGCTTCTGTTGCGCGGTCAGGGCGGTGCGATCGCCCGCTACGTACTGGTCGAACGGGGAGTTGACCGCGGTGAAGGCCTGGGACTGGAAGGCGGCGAGCGCATTCGCCACGTGCTCGAATCCCGCGGCGTTCACCGAAATCCCATAGGCGGCCTGGAACAGGGTGTCGTAGCGGGGGATGGCGCGGAGCCGTGCCATCAGCGCCTCCCATATCGCGGGGAAGTCGTCGTCCGGGATCGTGGCCAGTTCATTGGTGGCGCTGTCGCCCGGCTGTCCCCGCATTTCTTCCCGCACCGTCACCGGGAACATCGCCTGCGCCGCCAGCACGCCGGAGAGACCCGACGGAAGCGAGGCACCCGCCGGTGTATTGAACCCGCCGCCGCCCGGGATCCGGCCGACTCGCCCCTCCCAGAACATCACCTGCCATTGAGGAAGGCCGCGATTGAACAGGTCCGGCGCGTGGCGCGGGATCGTGGCACCCGCATCGCCCACCGACAGCGTCAGGCCATCCCCGGTATGCAGGCTCGGGCGGTGGCAGCTGGCGCAGGCCATGGTGCGATTGCCGGAGAGGATCTTGTCGAACATCAGTGCCTGCCCCAACGTGAACAGCGCGGGGAGCGGCGGCGCTGGTGCGTTGAGCGGGGTGACGTTCGCGGCGCTCAGCAGCCCGTCGAGGTCGGCGTCGATGTCGGGCGCATTCTTCGACTCGGCGGAGCAGGCGGCAAGCGCCAAGGCCACCAGCAGGGCCGGCAGTGGAACGGAGCGTCTCATGTGCGTCGCGGGTGAAGGGGTCCCACTATCTTCGGCAGATGACGCCCGTCGCGCCAGTCCTGATCGAGACGATACGCCTGCGGGCCGGGCGGGCCCCGCTCTGGCCCTATCATCTTGACCGGCTCCAGGCCAGTTGTCGAATCTTGCAGCTCCTGGCGCCGGTGCTGGAGCCGCCCTCCGGCGGGGCAGATCGCGCGCTCCGACTCGAACTCGGCGCAGCCGGTCCCATCTGGTCAGAGCGGCCGGTGGGGAGTCTCGAGCCCGTCGCGCTCATCACCAGTGCAGTGGTGCACCAGCCCTATCGGCACAAGACCACCGACCGGGGCCAGTTTGATGCGGCGCTGGCGGAGGCCCGCAGCCGCAGTGCGGATGATGGGGTCCTGCTGACGCCGGATGGGTGGGTGGCGGAGGCGGCGATCTGGTCGCTGTTCTGGTGGGAGGGGGAGCAGCTCTGTACCCCGGCACTCGAATTGGGCGTCCTTCCCGGGGTGGCGCGGGCCCGGTTGGCGGCGTTGCACGGCGGCGTGGCGGAACGGCGGGTCCGGGTGGCCGATTTGCCCCGGCAGGGGCTCTTTGTGGCGAATGCGGTCCGGGGGGTGGTCCCCGTGGCGTCGCTGGATGGGGAAAGTGGCGCTGACGCTCCTGCTACGGCGTATCTTCGGACGCGGTTCTGGGGTTGACCGACGGGGGGGTGGTCGGTAGTTTCTCCGGGCTTGAGACGCGCGGAAAAAACCGCCGTGGTGGTTGTAGCTCAATTGGTTAGAGCGCCGCACTGTGGCTGCGGAGGTTGCGGGTTCGATCCCCGTCAGCCACCCTGGGCTTTGTAGGTCCGTAGCTCAATTGGTAGAGCACCGGTCTCCAAAACCGGGGGTTGGGGGTTCGATTCCCTCCGGGCCTGTGCTTGAGTGGTAACGCGCCGCTATCGTCTAGAGGCCTAGGACACAGCCCTCTCAAGGCTGGTACACGGGTTCGAATCCCGTTAGCGGTATGCCAGGAAGTGGTCGGGCCCCAACGGTCCCATCGTCTATCGGTTAGGACGCTACCCTTTCAAGGTGGAGAGACGGGTTCGATTCCCGTTGGGACTATGTGCAGTCGGCTGGCGGGCAGGGGCCAGGACAGCCAAACGCAGGTGCAGGACTACGCGCCGCTAGCTCAATTGGCAGAGCAAGTGACTCTTAATCACTAGGTTGAAGGTTCGATTCCTTCGCGGCGCACTACGGCCACCCTCCGGGGTGGCCGTTTGTGCTTCTGGTGCACGCCTCACACACCGTCAGGCTGCATCAAACCGTAGCGCTTGCGACACGGCGATGCAGACCCATTCACCTCGGCAACCCGCGCCATAGCAGCGGACGCGGGCACCCACCACCCCGGGCGCACTCCTTGCGAGTACCATCGAACAGCCGCGCCTCTCCGCGCCACTTCACCACCAGTTCACACACGGTAGACTACGATTCCGTCTATCCCCTGACGAACGGACCTCCCGATGCTGTTTTCCCTGTTGCTTCTCTGCGCGGCGGCTCCGCAGACACAGGATTCAACGACGATCACCCTGGTGGCGAGGCCGGTAATGGAGTCGACGGTGGTCAATCTGGCGCCCACGCGGGACAATCTGTCGCTGCTCGGCACTGCCCTCCGCCAGATGCCGGTGGGGATGGTCGCCAGCCCGCCGGATTCCGCCGTCGGGCTCGAGATCGATTCGCTGCAGGATCCCCAGCGTCCGAAGGCGGTGCAGTACAGCGACGGGTACTACACCCGGCTGAAGATCCACCGGCTGGCGAGTTATCTCACGATTCCGCTCTTCGCGGCGCAGTACTGGTCGGGCCAGACCATGTGGAACAATCCTGACTCGCACGGCTTCGCGCGCGATGTGCACGGTCCGCTGGCGGCATCTGTCGCAGGGCTGTTCGCGGTGAACACGGTGACCGGCGTCTGGAATCTCTGGGAGGGTCGGAAGGATCCCAACGGCCGGACGCGGCGCATCATCCACAGTCTGCTCATGCTGACCGCGGATGCCGGGTTCGTGGCGACGGGTGCCTCCGCTCCGGACGACGATTTCGGCGAGGGCGGCAGCACCAGCCATTCCTCGGGCGCCAGCCGCCACCGCAATCTCGCCATCGGGTCGATGGGCGTCGCACTGTCGAGTTATCTCATGATGTTGGTCTGGAAGGACTGAAGGTATGACACTACTCCACCAGCTTACCGCTCTGGCCGCACCGTGGGCCGATTTCTACAATGCCAGCAAGGCGGCCCAGAGCACCGTGATGTTCGGGCATTTCGGCGGCATGATGACCGGCGGGGGACTCGCCCTGGCGACCGATCGCGCCACCATCCGGGCGGGTAGCGCGTCGCCGGAGGAGCAGCGCCGCCACCTGCGGGAACTCAGCACCATTCACCCACTCATCGTCGGCGCGCTCGGCCTCACCGCGCTGACCGGCCTGTTGATGTTCGCCGCTGACCTGGAGACGCTCGCTCTCGCCCCGGTCTTCTGGCTCAAGATGAGCCTGATCCTGCTGCTCCTCGGCAATGGCTACCTGATGCTCCGGGCGGAGCGCCAGCTCGAAGCGGGCGACCCCCTGGCGTCCCCGCACTGGCGCCGGCTCCGCACCGCCTCCCTGGTCAGCCTGGGGCTCTGGTTTGCCGTGGTGCTGGTCGGCTCGATTCTCCCCAACGTGGCCTGAGCCGCGAGAGTCCCATGTCAGACTGCGATGCCTGTTCGTCCGATCGGCGTGACTTTCTGCGCACCGTCACCACCGCGCTCGGCTTCGTGATGGCCGGCCTGGCGGCCACCCCTCGCGAGGCCGCGGCCCTGCCGATGGCTCTGGGGCGCGCCCTCCGGGTGAATCTCAAGGACCTGACCTATCCAGAGCCCACCGCGGACGGGGCGATGATCGACCGCGACCAGGAGGTGATCCTGGTCCGGTGGAAAGGGGCGGTCTACGCGTTCAATCTCTCCTGCCCGCACCAGAATACCGCACTCAAATGGGCGGACGGTGAGTCGATCTTCCGCTGCCCGCGTCACAAGTCGGAATACCAGCCCGACGGCACCTTCGTGCGGGGGCGGGCCACCCGCTCGATGGACCGGTTCGCGGTGCGGAAGGACGGCGCCAATATCGTCGTCAACCTCGATCTCCTCTATCGGAACGACAAGCAGCCCACCGAGTGGGCCGCCGCCCAGGTCACCGTCTAGGTACCAGACGGCTGCCGCTGCCGTTTCCCACCACCCGCTCCTAGATTGACGGGCAACCCACCTCACGCCCGTCCTGTCCCAGGGAGTTTCCGCGTGCCCTCGTCCTCCCAGCCATCCCGCCGCCGGTTCCTCACGACCAGTGGCACCGCTGTCCTGTCCTTCGGCGCCCTGCCCGCCCTGACGCTGCACCGCCCCGATCACGAGCTCGTCATCCGTGGCGGCACTGTCTTCGACGGCAGCGGCAAGCCGGGACGGGAACATGATGTCGCCATCAGTGGCGGCCGTATCGCCGAGGTCGGCCGAGTGCGGGGCCGCGGCACAGAGGAGATCGACGCCCGCGGCCTGGCCGTCGCGCCGGGATTCATCGACATCCATTCCCATGTGGAGAGTTCGCTGACCGCCGACCCGCGCGCGGAGTCGGCGATCCGACAGGGGATCACTACCATCATCGGCGGGCAGGACGGCGGTTCCTTCGTGCCAGATGGCGTGATGACCTTCGGTGAGCGGCTGGCAGCACTCGAGGCGCTGCACCCCGGCACCAATGTCGCCTCCATGATCGGGCTCGGATCGGTGCGGGGCGCGGTGGTGGGTGAGGACGATCGCCCGGCGACCACCGAGGAGCTGGCGCGCATGGTCGCAATGGTCGAGGGCGCGCTGGCTGAAGGTGCCTGTGGCGCCTCGTCGGGTCTGGAGTACACCCCGGGCGCCTTTGCACCCACCACGGAGTTGATTGCGCTGGCCCGCCCGCTGGCCAAACGTCGCCTGCCGTACGCCACCCACATGCGGAACGAGGACGATCGCCTGCTGGAGGCGATCGATGAAGCGATCGCCGTGGCGCACGGGGCGGGGTGCCCGCTGCAGATCTCGCATCTCAAGACCCAGGGCCCGCGCAACTGGGGCAAGCTGGACGCCGCCTTCGCCCGGGTGGCCCGGGCCCGCGCCACGGGTACGGACACGATGTTCGATCGGTACCCGTGGCTGGCCTACTCCACCGGCCTCACCAATCTCTTCCCGGTCTGGAGCCGCGACGGTGGGACCGACGCCTTCCTGCGCCGGCTGGGCGACTCGGCCACCGCGCCTCGGATCCGGGAAGAGACGCTCAACAAGGTGGAGTTGATCGGGGGGTGGGACAACGTCGAGATCACCGGGCTGCAGAGCCCGCAGGATACCCTCGCGGTCGGCCAGCGGCTCGGGACCTATGCCACGCGGGTCGGGCGCGACCCGTACGAGCTGACGGTCGCGATGCTGCAGCGCAACCAGGCCCGCATCGGCATGGTGGGCTTTGCAATGAGCGAGGAGAATCTGGAACGGATCCTGGCGCACCCGCAGAGCATGTTGTGCACCGACGGCGGCGGGTATGCGCTCGATGGTCCGACCCATCGCGGCAGCCCCCATCCCCGCGCGCTCGGCAGCTACCCGCGGGTACTGGGGCGATACGTGCGGGAGCGGAAGACGCTGACGCTGGCCGAAGCGGTCCGGAAGATGTCCGCTGTGCCGGCGGCCCGGCTGCGGCTGGGCGATCGCGGGACGTTGGCGAAGGGGATGGCGGCCGACGTCGTCGTTTTCAATGCCGAGACGGTGGCCGACCGCGGCACATACGAGAACCCCTTCGAGTATCCGGTGGGGATTGAAGTTGTGGTGGTCAATGGAGGCGTAACTCTCGCGGCAGGGGATGCGGACGGGGACCGGGCAGGGCAGGGCGCTCCGCCCCGCCTGAGGTCCCCGTCGCCCGTCAGCTACTTCTTCGGTACCAGCTTCCACACCTCGCCGTTGGACGCGTCCGTCACCACGTACAGCGCGCCGTCCTGGCCCTGGCGCACGTCGCGGATCCGCTGCCGCCGGTCGACCAGCAGATGCTCCTCCCCCGTGACCCGGTTGTCCTTGAGCGTCAGGCGCACCAGGCGCATTTGTCCCATGCTGCCGATGAACAGACTGCCCTTCCAGGCGGGGAAGAGCGAGCCGGTGTAGAACTGCGCGCCGCCGGGCGCAATGACCGGATCCCAGTAGTAGACCGGCTGCTCCATCCCCGGTCGGGTGGTGGTCGCATCGCCCAGGGCGCTGCTGATCGGTGACTTGCCGGAATATTCGATGCCGTAGGCCTGCACCGGCCAGCCATAATTCTTGCCGCGCTCGATCAGGTTCAGCTCATCCCCCCCGCGCACGCCATGCTCAATCTCCCACAGCCGGCCGGCATCGTCGAAGGTGGCGCCCTGCGGATTGCGATGGCCCAGCGACCAGATCTCGCCCCGCGCGTTTGGGGTCCCCACGAAAGGATTGTCCTTGGGGATTGACCCGTCTGGCGCGATGCGGAGGACCTTGCCCATGTCGCTGGATAAAGCCTGCGCCTGCGGGCGCATCGGGGTATCGGAGCGTTCTCCCACGGTGACATACAGCATCCCGTCAGGCCCGAACGCGAGGCGACCACCAAAATGCGCACCATTGTCGTAGGTCGGCATCGCATGCAGGATCACCTGCACGTTGCTCACACGCTTGAAGTCTCCCGCCAGCACGCCGCGGGCGACACTGGTCGCATTGCCTCCCTCGCGCGGCTCGGTGAAGGTCCAGAAGATCGTCCGGTCGGTGGCGAACTGCGGACTCAGGGCCAGGTCCAGTAACCCACCCTGGCCGCGCACCTCGACATCGGGCAGGCCGGTGATCGGATCGCCGAGCACCCCCGAGGGGGAGATCCAGCGCAGACGCCCGGCGCGTTCCGTCACCAGCACGCCACCGTCCGGCAGTGGCTCTACGGACCAGGGATGATTCAGCCCGGTGGCGAGGGTCACGACATCGAACGCCACGTCCGAGGTCATACCGCAGACCCGGGTCTGTGCGGCGAACGCCGGCTGCTGGTCGGTGGCATTCGGGGCGCGGGTCTCAAGCGGGGTACAGGCGCCGCCCCCACCAAGCCCCGTCGCGGGGCGGGAGGCAGGGCGCTCCTGACAGGCGGCGCTGCTCACCAGAAGCAGCATCGTCAATGTGGTTGGGAACAGGACTCGCATACTTCCTCCAGGGCCGACAGCGGCAGATGACGGTAACATCAGATTGGTCCCTGCAAGGTGACAGGAGCAATGCGCCGAGGGCAAGGCGCCCTCCCATTCGGGCGCACCGGTGGCAAGGAGTGTGATGCCGCCGGTCCTGCGGAGGTTGGCGGGGTGGATGACTGACCCGAGTGGAGCGAGATTGCAGGAATGCGCCTTCGATCGCTCGACGCATTCCGCGGCCTCACCGTGGCGGCCATGCTCCTGGTCAACAACCCCGGGACCTGGGCGGAGGTCTATCCTCCGATGCGCCATGCGGAGTGGCATGGGTGGACCCCGACCGATCTGATTTTCCCCTTCTTCCTGTTCATCGTCGGCGTCGCGCTGGTGTTTGCCCTCGGGCGCCGCAAGGCGGAGGGGCAATCACGGCGGGAGCTCTTCCGGAAGGTGATCATCCGGGCGCTGGTGATCATCGTCGTCGGGCTGCTGCTTGCCGGGTTCCCGCGCTATCACCTCGAGACGATGCGCTTTCCTGGCGTGCTGCAGCGGATCGGGTTGGTGTACGGCATCGCCGCCACCTGCTACCTCCTGCTGACCCCGCTCGGCATCGGCCTGATGACGGCGCTGCTGCTGCTCGGCTACTGGGGCCTGATGACCCTGGTGCCGGTTCCTGGCTACGGTCCCGGCGTATTGGAGCCGGTCGGCAACCTGGCCCAGCATATCGATTTTTCTTTATTGGCCGGGCACCTGTGGAAACCGGAGTGGGACCCGGAAGGGCTGTTGAGTACCGTGCCAGCCATTGCCACCTGCCTGCTCGGCATCCTGTGTGGCGAATGGCTCAAACCCCGTCCCCCCTCCGCCCGCACCGTGCGGGATCTCGCACTGGGCGGCGTCCTTCTCACGGCCGCGGGCCTGCTGTGGGGGCTGTCGTTCCCCATCAACAAGAGCCTGTGGACCAGTTCATATACCGTGTTCACCGCCGGGGCGGCGCTGCTGGTGCTGGCGCTGTGCTACGGATTGATCGAAGTGCGAGGGTGGGAGCGATGGGCGACGCCCGCCTATGTGTTCGGACTCAATCCCCTGACCGCGTTCGTCGGATCGGGCGTGATGGCGCGGCTGCTGATTCTGATCAAGGTGGGATCTGGCGGGGAGGAGGTCTCACTGCAGCGGTGGATCTACACGCACGGGTTCGCGAGCTGGGCGGGGCCGCGCAATGGTTCGTTGGCGTACGCCGTGGTGTTTCTGTTGTTCTGGATTGTGCTGCTATGGGTGCCGTACCGGCGGGGATGGCGGCTCCGGGCGTGATGCCGGAGCCGGGAACGGCTTAGCGGTCGAGCGGGAGTCGGGCGGCGAATTCCGGGGTGGCGGTGCTGTCGTTCCGCCAGGTTTCCCAGGTCAGGCCGCAACGGCTCTGGAAGTACTCCGGCGGGTGCCCTTCCCGGTCCAGCAGGGCGTGCAGCATTTCGTGACGCACCACCAGCTCATGCTCGGTGTAGGCGCCCGCGATGATAATCCGGACACCGGCGCTCGATTCGGTCCACAAGCCGACCTTCTCCCCCGAGCTGGTAGTGAAGGTGAGGGAGTCGGGGACCACGTACCACTTGATCTGGTCGAAGTTGCCCTGGATGCCCGAGCATGTTTCTGTCTCGGCCCACCAGGTGCGATACTGTGCTGGCGCAGCCATCGCCTCGGCAGTCGCCGGCAGGGGACTCGGCGGCGCCATCATCTCACAGGCGGCGAGCGTACCCAGCAGGCCCAGGCAGTACAGTGGCAGTGCAGCTTTTGGCATGACATCCTTCCATGCCCGACGAGGCGATGAGCTACCGGCCTTCGGCACCGAGCTATCTCGGGCACCCGTGGGTGCTGGAGACCTCTAGTTTTGCGGCCCCGGATCACTCCGGGTGTGCTCTTATCGGGCGGTTCGTGGTTGAACCAACGACCGTTTATCCTTACTCGGGTAAGAGAAAGCGAGAAGGGTGCCAGTAGCTAAGTTGTTACAGTACGTGCATTTCCGTTGCATTTATACGGCGTTTTTCTCAGGACTGTTGCATCCGATCCACGCTGGCCGGGCCACACCGGAAATACCTCCGCGCCTCCCTGCTCGAAAAGAGGACCCGTTGCTCCGTCGCCTGTTTCCTCTCCTGGCTGTCGTCGCGACCCTCGGGGTCGCCCCCCGCACCCCCCCGGAACGCCCCCGCCTGATCGTCGTCGTGACGGTCGATCAGCTCCGCGGCGACTACCTGCAGCGCTGGCCGGAACAGTGGTCCGGTGGCCTGGGCCGAATGTTCGCTCAGGGGGCCTACTTCCCGGTCGGCTTGCAGGATCACGCCATGACGCAGACGGCGCCGGGACACTCCACCATTCTCTCGGGACGCGAACCGGCTCACACCGGCATCGTCTCGAATACCCTGGGCATACCGGACACGTCGGTGTCGCTGGTCGACGTGGCTGGCACCGGTGCCTCCCCTCATCGATTTCGGGGGACCACCCTGGTCGACTGGATGCGCGACGCCGACAGCGGGACCCGGGTCCTCTCGGTGGCGCGCAAGGATCGCTCGGCGATCCTGACGGTGGGCCGGGCGAAGGAACCGGTGTTCTGGTTTGCCGGCGGACAGTTCACCACCAGCACCTGGTACGCTGATACCCTGCCGCTCTGGGTGCGGGAATGGAATACCAGGAGCCACCTGACCGGGTTCGCCGGCCACACCTGGGAGCTGCTCTTGCCGGCCTCCGCCTATCGGGAGGTCGATGATATTGCCTACGAACATGGCGGCCGCGATCGCACCTTCCCCCACCGCCTCCCGACCGATTCCGCCGAGTTGATCAACGCCATCGTCGAGTACCCGGTGATGGATTCACTGACACTCGACTTTGCCCTGACGGGCGCACGGGCGCTCGGGCTGGGCCAGCGGAACGGCACCGATCTCCTCGCAGTCTCCCTCGGCAGCACCGACGGGGTGGGGCACGATTACGGCCCCGACTCCCGGGAGATCCACGACCAGTTGCTGCGCCTCGACCGCTGGCTGGGACAGTTCCTCGACTCCCTCTCAACCGCCGTTCCCGCACCCGAGGTGCTGGTGGTCCTCACCGCCGACCATGGCGTCACCCCGTATGCCCAGGCGCTGCAGGCTCGTGGCGCTCCCGGTGGTCACATCGCCCTCGGACCGCTGGTGCGGGAGGTCAATCAGCGACTGGGGCAGTCGCTGCTGTCGTACAGCTCCGGGCTGATCTATGCCGATACCAGTGCCCTGCGCGCCATCAAGGTGAATCCCGAGAGCCTCGCAACCTCGCTCACTGCGCGGGTGCAGCGGTTGCCACACGTGGTCGATGCGTGGTCGTCCGCCACCCTTGGGGCGCCGCTTCGCTCCAATGTGGGCGCCCAGCGCTGGCGCCGCGCGCTGCCGCGCGACTTTTCCTTCCTGGTCTGTGCCGTCGCCAGCCCCGGTTATGTTTGGTCCGAGGCTGAGAACACCGCCGATCACGGCACCACCAATTTTGATGACGTGAACGTCCCGATCGCCTTCCTGGGCGCCGGGATCACACCCGGGGTCTTTGCCGATACCGTACGCACGATTGATATCGCGCCCACCCTGGCGCGGCGGCTGGGCCTCAAACTGCCGAAGCAGATCGATGGTCGCCCGATCCGGCGGATCGCGCGGTAGCTTCCTTCCACAAGGAACCTGGCTTGTCCAAGAGCAAGAAGCTGAGCGTGGTCCCCGACATGACCTCGCATCCGCCCCTGCCGTGCTACCCCTGCCCGCACGCCTCGGCCTGCTGCGCGTGGGGCGCCACGGTAAGCGATGAGGAGGCGGTCGCGCTCCGGGGTCGGTACGGGCAGGACAAGATCTATCTCACGCGGTGGGGCGAGTGGCGCACCCGGGTGCGCGGGGGGCGCTGCGTCTTCCTCGTCAACAACACCTGTTCCATCCACGCCGATCCCGACTACCCGGCGGTGTGCAAGGGCTTTCCGTACATCGACGCCGAGACTGGCGGGCCATACCTGTACGACCAGACCATCTGTCCCGAGTTCGTTCAGCGGGATGACCTGCACGAAGTCCGGCGTCGGAATCGCGAGGGGTAACGCGCGTCTGGCGCCGGTCGTCTGTCGCTGTTCCCTGATCCTGCTTCACGTGGAGGTTCCATGCGGGTGCCGGTTCGAGCTATCTCTTTCCTCTTCCTTGTCTCCCTGCTTCCGTCCATGCCGCTGAAGGCCCAGACGCCCGACCCCGCACTGGCGCATGCCCAGCGGCTGCTCGACGCGACCATCCTGATCGATGGCCACAACGACCTGCCGTGGGAGATCCGCACCAGCAAGTCGGCCCCGCGCGATGTCGCGGCGTACGATCTCCGGCAGACCACGCCCGGCCACACCGATTTCACCCGGCTCGCCGCCGGCCGGCTCTCGGCCCAGTTCTGGTCGATCTATGTCCCGGGGGAAATCAAGGACAGCGGGTTCGCGCGGGTCCAGCTCGAAGAGTTCGATATCGCGCGCCGGATGATCGCCCGCTATCCCGATCGCCTGACATTGGCGCTGACTGCGGACGACATCGTCCGGGCGAAGAAGCAGAAGAAGATCGCTTCCCTGCTGGGGATGGAGGGCGGCCATGCGATCGAGAACTCCCTGGGTGCGCTCCGCGCCTACTACGATCTCGGCGCCCGCTACATGACCCTGACGCACAATGTCACGCTGGACTGGGCCGACGCGGCCGCGGGTCAGCCGACCCACGGTGGCCTGACCCCCTTCGGCAAGGAAGTCGTGCGGGAGATGAACCGGATGGGGATGCTGGTCGACCTGTCGCACGTTGCCCCGTCGGTGATGAGCGATGCCCTCACGGTCAGCGAGGCGCCGGTGATCTTCTCCCACTCCTCCGCCCGTGCCCTCACCGACCATGTGCGCAATGTGCCGGACTCCATTCTGGCCCGGCTGCCGAAGAACGGCGGCGTGGTGATGGTGACGTTCGTGCCCGGCTTCGTGTCGGAGGAGCTCCGCCAGGCCGAGGCCGCCCGGAGTGCGGCCATGCCGGCGCTGCTCAAGGATGTGACCGACACCGCTCAGCGGCGCCAGATCATTCGAGAGTACAACGCCACCCATCCGATGCCGGAGGCCACCCTGGCCCAGGTCGCGGATCACATCGAGCATGTCCGGGATGTGGCGGGCATCGATCACGTGGGGATCGGGAGCGACTTCGACGGCGTCGAGACCCTGCCGGTCGGCCTGGAGAGCGTGGCGACCTTTCCCGTCCTCTTCGCCGAACTGATCCGGCGCGGCTGGAGCGATGCCGATCTCAAGAAGCTGGCGGGGGAGAACACCCTGCGGGCGCTGCGGCAGGCGGAAGCAGTGGCGAAGCGGTTGCAGGCGACCCGCCAGCCGTCGACCGCGACCATCGGGGAACTTGACGGCAAGTCACCGGCGACAGACTGACGGCAGGGACGGAACGGGGCAGGTGGGCGCGCACTGCAGTGCGCGCCCACCCGCCCCGTTCCTATTCCCCGCCTTTCCGCCGCAGACCCACCAGGACCCCAGACACCAGCGCTGTCACCGCAAAACTGAACCACTGCACCGCGTAACTCAGGTGGGGCCCGTCATCGAGGGTGAGCGGGGCGTCGCGGCGGGGCAGCGCCGGCAGTGCGCTGTCCGGCAGCTGCAGCGCGAGGAGCGGTGCGACCGGGTAGGCGAATCGCGGCCGCAGCGCCGCCAGGTCGATGCGCCGCCAGCTGGTACGCCCTCCTGCGTCGCGGGGTTCTCCCGCCGTGCCGGAATCCGGCAGGATGAATCCGATCGCCATCACCTGCTGTACCCCGTCCTCATGCAGGCGATCGAGGTTGACCGTGATCGCGTCGGGCGAGGGGACAAAGCCGCGCTGCACGAGAATCGCGGTATCCCCCTCCAGCGGCCGCAGTGGCGTGACCAACCGCACCCCGGGGACGCCCCCCTCCGATTGACCTCGCAGCACCACTTCCCCCGTAAAGTCGTAGCGCCCGGTCACCGTGATCCGACGGTTCTGCAGCGCCGCGATGTCGGCGCGATTCGCCGCCACGTCCAGCGAACGCGGCTCCGCGTCGCGGGCGGTCAGTGCGGCACGATTCGCAGCACGTCGCTCGGCCAGTCGGCTGAGTTGCCAGAAACCCAGGCGGGTGAAGACCATGGCGAGCACTAGCGTCAATCCGAAGAACAGCAGGCCGCGGCCGCGGGGAGACATGCGCGGGTGACACTCGTGTCTTGGGGAGAGGACAGGCCGTGGAGGGGGGCCGTCCGGGGGTGGCGCGCTAACTCACGCTGGATCAAGTGCTTGCAAGACGGTCCTCGGTCCGGTCCGGCGTTTGCTTTTGCACCGGGTATCACGCAGCAAGATACACTGTGCCGAGGCCAGGGTGGCGCCGGCGGGACTGAACTGGAGAGGGGGACGACAGCTATGCGACGTCTGATCCTGACTGTACTGACTGCACTCGCGCTGGCACCAGCGGTGGCCCATGCCCAGGATGACGACGACCGGGGACGGGATCGCGATCGGGACGCGCATCGCCGGCGTGGCGGACTGCGCGAGGTCGATGACCGTCGCTCCCAGCGTCGGCAGGGGTTCTGGCTGAGCGCCGGGCTCGGCGCGGGCTCCGAAGCGTTCGACGCCAACGATAACCTCGGCTGGAGCGATGATCGGGGCGGCGGGCTGGCGTACCTCAAGCTGGGTGGTACCGTGAGTCAGTCACTGCTGCTGGGAGCGGAGTTCGACGCCTGGGGCACCCGGTATCGCTATGAGGGATACGATCGGGGTCTGACCACCGCGATGTTCATCGCCCAGTGGTATCCCGCGCCGCGCTCGGATTTCTGGCTGCGTGGCGGCCTCGGCTTCGCCCGCGATTACCTCAACCTCGATGGCGGCCCCAGCACCCACGAGAACGGCACCGTCCTCGCCGTCGGTCTGGGCTACGACATCCGGGTGGCCCGCAATATCTCCCTGACCCCGATGATCGATCTGCAGGGCCAGCACTACGACAGCCACGATGAGCGGCTGGTGAACATCGGGCTGGGAATCACGTTTCACTGAGTCGGTGCGGAGGGTGGGCTCGGTGGATCGTCACAAGTCACGAGTCACAAGTCACACGCGGTGACTCGTGACCCGTGACTCCTGACTCCAGACTCGTGCCCCTCCCCCCGACCTCCCGTTGACCCCCATCCGCCACCGGGCTAAGTTCACCGCCCTCGCCCTGGTGGTGAAACTGGTAGACACGCTATCTTGAGGGGGTAGTGCCGAAAGGCGTCGCGGTTCGAATCCGCGCCAGGGCATACAGACGGCGGACCTGGTCCGCCGCTTCCGTTTCAGGGGTACGCCGGTGTAGCTCAGGGGTAGAGCACTTCACTCGTAATGAAGGGGTCGTGGGTTCAATTCCCACCGCCGGCTCTGGAGCACAAGGAAGGGAGCGGGGCCGTCAGAAGTGGGTGACGCCGGCTCCCTTTTTCACGCGCTTGTCCCTGCTGCCTTTGCGCTCCCCACCGCCCAGCCGGATCGCCGTCAGGTCGAGTTCGTTTTCCAGGCGCAGCAGGGTTTCGTCGCCAATTTCCCCCAGGTCCCGCAGGTCCAGCAGCGCCTTCCGCTCCGCCTCGATTGTCTCCAGCCGCAACCGTTGAAATGCCTCGGCGTCCCGCTCCGCCTGCTCGTGGGTGCTATGGTCGTGCGGTTCCCACCGTTGCTGCTGTGACTGGTAGTACAGTCGCAGCCGTTCCGTGTGGACCGGCGGGGTATCGCCCCGGGACGCCAGCTTCTCGAGCTTGAGCAATCCCGCCATCGTCGCCTGGTGCCGCGCAGCGTGCTCTTCTTCCTCCAGGTCGGTCTCGGGCGCCAGTCCCAGCGCCCGGATGATCGGTTTCATCGACAGCCCCTGCAGGACCAGCGTCGAGAGGATCACGCCGAAGGTGATCAGGATGATCTCGGTGCGATACGGAAACGGGCGTCCATCCGCGAGCGTCAGGGGCAGCGCGAGCGCGGCCGCCAGCGAGACGATGCCCCGCATCCCGATCCACCCGACCAGAAACACCCCTGTGCGCGGTGGGAGCGGGTCCCGGCGCATCAGGCCCGGCACCAGCCAGCGGGGGACGTACGTGGCCACCGGCACCCAGATCAGCCGGACCACGATCGCCGTCAGGCTGATGGCGGCCGCATGCCACAGCAGCGGGCCGAGCTGGTCGTCCGCGATGGCACTGCGCAGGACGCCGAGCTGCAGGCCGATGAGAATGAAAATCGACCCGTTCACCAGGAAGATGAACTGATCCCACACCGCCCGGGCCTGCAGCCGGGTCGACGGGGTGGAGATGGCGCTGTACCGCCAGCGTAGCGAGAGGCCACCCGCCACACAGGCGAGCACCGCCGACGCGTGCACCTGCTCCGCCAGGATCCACGCCACGAACGGCGCCAGCAGGGTGAGTGCGATTTCCACGAAGCTGTCGGTCACGAGGGCCATGGTCCGGCGGACCAGCCACGCCACCGCCAGCCCGATCAGCACTCCGACGATGCCGGCGTAGAAGAAGTCCAGCAGCGCGTGGGAGAGGGCAAACACCCCGGTCACCGTCGCCGCGATCGCGGTCCGATACAGCACCAGGGCGCTGGCGTCATTCACCAGGCTCTCGCCTTCGAGGATGGCAACGACCCGGCGGGGAATGGCCAGGCGCCGGCCAATGGCCGTCGCGGCGACCGCATCGGGTGGCGAGACAATCGCCCCCAGGGCAAAGGCCGGGGCCCAGCCGAGGTCGGGCATCAGCCACCGGGCCACGAGGGCGACGGCGGCGGTGGTGGCCAGGACCAGGCCGAACGCCAGCAAGCCGATCGGCCGCAGGTTCTGGCGGAACTCGCGCACCGAGGTGAAGAACGCCGCCGACCAGAGCACCGGGGGCAGGAACAGGAGGAAGACCAGGTCGGGGTCCAGCGCCATGGTGGACAGCCCGGGCATGAAGCCAAGGCCCAGTCCTCCGAGCACCAGCAGGATCGGGTAGGGGATCTCCAGCCGCCGCGCCAGCGCGGTGAGCGCCAGCATCACGGTCAGGAGGAGTACCAGCGTCTGGGCCAGGGGCAGGGCGTCCACGGACTCGGCGATCGGGGTGTAGGCTGGCTGCAAGGCTGAAGGGTCGAGGGTCTCTGTGCGGTGGTCAAGGGGCGCCATGACTCGTCCCTTGAAGGTGGGCCGTTCCCTGCCGATAACCAGAGCTAGACCGATTCAGGAGTGACCGGATGCCTTCCGCCTGGGAGGACGAATCTAGCGAACCGAGCTGGGGCGACACCGAGGGGTGGCGGGGCGACCTGCACGACCCTGAAGAAGGGGCCTGGGCACCTGAACCGGGGCCCAGTTGGGAATCGCTGCTGGAGCAGACCCTGGCCACCCCTGACGACGACCTGCTCGATCCGGAGGAGGAAGACTGGTGCCCCGAAGGGTGGCTGGAAGACTGGGGCGACGCCTAGGCTAGGTCGCCAGGAACCACTCCCGGAAGAAGCCCGCAGGAATCGTCCCCATCCGCATCAGCCGCTCGTGGAAGGACCGGGCTTTGTACCGGCTGCCTTCCCGGGCCTTGACCGCGTCCCGCAATTCAATGATTGCCGTCTTGCCAAGATTATACGTGATCGCCTGCGTGGGCCATTTCGAATAACGGTACAGCGCCCGCTCGGCACCCTCCATGATGGCGCGGGCCGTCGGATCCCGGGGAGCCGCCTCGCGCGCCCCGGGATAGAACGAAACGTGAGCGACGAAATAGTCCACCGCCTCGTCGAAGCTCATGCGGCCGGTATGAATGCCGACATCCACCCGCACCCGGACGGCGCGCAGCAGCTGCCCCTGCAACTCGTAGAGCCGCTCGCCGGCGGAATAGAACCCGTAGGGGTGGTCGGGGATCGGTTCCGCCATCAGCTCTTCCGAATAGAGCGCCCACCCCTCCGCCGCCATCGAGTCCTCCCACATCGAGCTGGAATCCTCCACGGCGCCCGGTGTCAGCCAGCGAATGTTGCTGATCTCCGCCGCATGCTGGGTCATGTACTTGTAGTGCCAGTCGTGGCCCGGGAATCCCTCATGAATCGCGGTGTCGGCGACGGAGGCCTTGTTGTTGAGCCGCAGGGCGGCCGGGTCATTGTCGGTGGGCGAGAGGTAGAACCGACCCACGCCACTCTTCTTGAAGGGCGGGGCCGGGTAGTACGCGGCATCGATCGTGGAGCGCAGGACCGGTGGCGTCGGCGTGACCTCCAGCCGGTAGTTGGCCGGCACGTCGAACAGTTTCTGGTCGCGACCGTAGGTCACGGCCCGCTCGCCGGCGGCGCGATACCAGGCGAAGAGCTCCTCGTCGTTGGCCGGCGACTCGCGGGAGAGGTACTCCATGACCTGCCGCGCACTCGCCTGGCGGTCGGCGTCGCTGGCGAATGACAACGACAGGTGCGCCTCCCTGGCAACCGCCTCAGCCACCGCAAACAGCTCGCTCTCATACTGGGCGACCTGGGACGCCCCGTAGCTGAACAGATCCTCCAGCTCGCGGTCCACCTGCAGGCAGTGCTTCACCCGCCAGGCATATTCCTCCGCCCCGAGGGCGAAGCGGTCGGTCCGGTCGGTCGCATCGTAGGTCTGCAGCAGGAAGGCGCCGAATCGGTCCCACGCATCGGCGGCCGCACGGGCCGCGCCAGCGAGGGTCGCCAGCTTGGCGGCCGCAAAGGGGCGCTGGCCGAGGAATGACTGGGCGCTCGCTGGCAGGGTGATACGGAAGTAATCGGCATTGGCCTTGGCACCCGAGACACCGTCGCGGGCCACCATGCGGTGATCGGGAAGGTTGCCGCTCACCTTGCCGGCCAGGAGATTCTGCTGGGCTCCCTCGAGGTACGCGGGCATCGCCTGCAACCGTTCGATGACCAGGTCCCACTCGGTCTCGGTGCCGCGCTCCGTCCGAGCGGCCCCATCGGGGGCCGGGCTGGTAGAATCCACCGGGGCAGGGGGTGGCGCCTCGGTCATCCCCTGAATCTGCCAGTCCACCCCACGGAACGGCTCGGCCACATAGGTATCGATCGCCCGCTCGTGGCTGCGCCAGGTGCCGGCCTGACGGAGGACGAAAGCAATCTGGGCGCCGAGCACCGCGTGGTCGATCCGGGCCTGGGGGGATAGCGTGGCCGGGTCCAGCGCCACGCGCTCCCGGTCGATGCCCTGGTAAAACGTCCGCTCCGCCTGCAGCGCGGCAGGACGCCAGTCGCGCAACCGGCCGTTGATCCGGGCCAGGCTGGGATCGTAGCCGTCCCCGCCGAGATAGGTGGCCATGACTGGATTGAGCTCCAGCACCTTCAGGAAATACCGGTCGCGCAACTGATTGAAGCCGGCATCGGCCCCGCTGCTGGTCTCGGCACCCCGGCACGAGGCCAGGTGAGGAAGGATGCCGGCGGCGAAGCCGAGTTGGCTGGAGCGGAGCAGAAAGGTGCGACGGCGCATGAGGAGGCGGAGTGGGAGGAGAGGAGTGCGAGTGGCGATTGGAAGATGGGTGGGGTCAACGCTGGGCGGAATGCCCATGCGGTGGCGTTGCTGCGATACAGTGCGGCCCCGTCTCAACTCCCACAATTTTATATATTATCGTAAAATGTTGTCGCGTATACACTTACAGGTTTGCACCCGGGTGGTACATCTCCTGCTTGATTTGCCGCCGGCGGGGTCGGCCTCGGGTGGATGTCCCTGCAGGATTGCCGATTGGAAGGAAGGGTCTGGTCGGTGATCGCCCCGGGGCTGGCCGCGCACCACTTTACCGCATCGCAGGTCTCCCCTCAGTTGTCGTGTCGCACACCCAGGTGAACGCACGGGGGTCGCATGGGTGCGACACCATTTCGTGTGATCCAATCGGAAGATCCCAGGCGACTCTACCGATCTGCCCGGTGGGAGGATACAATTACGGCCCTCGAGGGAAGCAGATCTCCCTTCAGGGTAGCGGGGAACCGATCGGAACGGGACGTGGCGCAGCCCGGTAGCGCACTTCCTTGGGGTGGAAGGGGTCGCAGGTTCAAATCCTGTCGTCCCGATGGTTCAGGAGAAAGGTCCCGTCGCAGTGAGCGGCGGGACCTTTTTCATGCGTGGCAGCACCCCACCTGTAGGACGCGGCCCTACGCGCTTCGGGGTGTCCCGCCGATATTCGGTCCCCGGGCCCATGGCTAGACTGCCTGACACACATGACAGCCGGGTAGGCCCCCGCTGCATCGCTGTCTGTTCCCGGGGGGCCCATGACACGAGGGAATCCGATGCGACAGGTCCTCCGACATTTCCTGCTCGCCGCCGCCACCGGGCTCGCCGCCTGCGGCACGGAGTCGGCTGCCCCGACTGCGCCGGTGGTGTCCGGCGTGGCCGGTGCCTACCACGCGATCTCGCTCACCAGCACCAAGGCAGGGGTCACCGTTGATCACCTCGCCCAGGGGATCGACCTGGACCTGACGCTGGCGACGGATAGCAGTATGAGCGGCGAGTTCACGAATGTGGACGCCACCGGGGCGCTGGCGACCCTGGACCTCACCGGCACCTGGTCATTCGATGGGACGACGGTTACGGTGGCGGACCAGGCCGGCTCCTTCGTCAGCAACGTCCCGTTCACGGTGGTGGGCGACGAGCTGCGGGGCGAGTCGATCAACGGGCTTACGACCTTTCGCATCGTCCTGCGGCGGTAGGCGGGGCGCCATCCGGGAAACCAGCGGGTTGCCGCGCCGGATTTGCATCGGCGCGGTGGCCCCTCCAGTTTGCGGGCTCCACCCGCAAGGATTGGCGCGATTACCTCAGGGCCTCCAGACGCGACCCGTCACGTGCAGTACCCCGACCTCGAATCCTGGGACTTTGCCGGGTGGGGGCGGGCGGAACGGATCACCAACCTGCAGGAGAACGCCGCACCCGCCGTGCCGCACCGGGCCCACCCCAAGCTCGGGACCTGGTCGGCCACCGCGATCTGTGGCAATGACATCACCTCGAGTGTGCTGTACGTCTCGGCGCTCTGCGCCGCGCAGGCCGGGGTGCTCGCCCCGCTGGTCCTGCTGCTGGTGGGCGGCGTGCTCTACCTGTATCGCCGGATCTACGCCGAAGTCGGCAGCGCCCTCCCACTCAATGGCGGGACCTACACCGTCCTGCTCAACACGACCAACAAGAAGGTGGCGGCCGCAGCGGCCTGTCTGACGCTGCTCTCCTATATCTGCACCGCGGTCATCAGCGCCCATGAGGCGACCCACTACGCCCATGGGCTCATTCACGAGTTGCCGCTGCTGCCGGTGACCATCGCGCTGCTGGGCCTCTTCGCCCTGCTCAACATCCTCGGCATCACCGAATCAGCGCGGGTCGCGGTCGTCATCTTCGCGCTGCACATCCTCACCCTCACCGTGCTGGTGATCGCCGGCGGGTTCACGGTCGCGACCGATCCCACCCTGTTCCTGGATAACCTGCGGCTGCCGTCGGCCCACAGTCTCGGTCGGGCACTGTTCTACGGCTTTGCCGCCGGGATGCTGGGGATCAGCGGCTTTGAGAGCTCCGCCAATTTTATCGAAGAGCAGCGTCCCGGGGTGTTCCCCAAGACGCTGCGCTACATGTGGCTCGCGATCATCGTCTTCAACCCGCTGGTCAGCCTCCTCTCGCTGGGGCTGCTTCCCCTGGGAGATATCGAGGCGGTGCCGCCCGACCTCCTGGCGCGCATGGGGGAGACCGCGCTCGGACCGGCGCTGGGGTGGGGCATCCGGATCGATGCCGTGCTGGTGCTCTCCGGCGCGGTGCTCACCAGCTATGTCGGGGTGACCGGCCTGATGCGGCGGATGAGCCTCGACCGCTGTCTGCCGGAGTGGCTGCTGGCGACCAACCGCTGGCGCGGCACCAACCACTGGATCATCCTCGGCTTCTTCGTGGCCTGCACCTCCATTCTCCTGGTGACCGCAGGTCGTATCGAGATCCTGGCGGGGGTGTACACCCTCTCGTTCCTCAGCGTGATGGCGCTGTTCGCGGTCGGCAACCTGCTGCTGAAGGCGAAGCGGGCCCGGTTGCCGCGCGACGTCCGGGCGAGTCCCACGGCGGTGGTCATCGCGCTGGTGGCCGTGTTGATCGGCCTGGCGGGGAACATCACCCTCGATCCCCACAACGTGAAGGTCTTTGCGATCTACCTCGGGCTCACCCTGTCGGTAGTTGGGGTGATGCTGCTGCGGGTCCGGCTGATGCGCATGGCGCTGTCGGCGAGCCGCTGGCTGGTGGAACAGGTGGTGGCCTTCAACGAATCCCTGCGGGTCATGGTGCGGCAGAAGATCGACCAGATCAACAGCGTGGGGGTGGTCTATTTCACCAAGGGCGATAACGCCGAGACGCTGGAGCGGGCGGCGCGCTACGTGATCCAGAATGAGTTGACCAACCTGCTCACCGTGGTCCATGTCTATCGGCGCGAGGCCGAGGTCCCGCCCGATCTCGCGCGGCAGCTGGCGGCGATCGACCGGCGCTATCCGCGCCTGCGCATCGACTTTCTGGCGGTGCAGGGGAGCTTCACGCCGGAGCTGGTGGACCAGTTGTCCCGCCGGTTGCACGTCCCCCGCAACCATATGTTCATCGGTACCCCGGGCGACCGGATGCCGCACCGGATCGAGGAACTGGGGGGCGTCAGGGTCATCCTGTAGCTAAATGCTATCCCCTTGACAGATAAGCAATTACATACTAGTTTGATATCAACACAAACGGTACGGGACGTCGCAACTTCCTGACCTGCCTGTTCCATCAAATCGGTCCGGCGCGGTCCAGCGTCTGGATCCCCGGCACTGCACGATCAGCCTCGCTCGTGTGGCCGGTGTTGGTGGAGCTCTTCGCGAGGAGAAATAGGATGGTTCCCATGAACTACATTCGCAACGTTTCCTTTCATATCAAGGCTGGCAAGACCGACGAATTCAACAAGACCTTCACCGCTGACGTGCTGCCCATCATGCGGAAGCAGCCTGGCTTCAAGCATGAGCTGGCCATGATCAATGGATCGGATGTCGTCGGTGTGAGTGTCTGGCAGGATCAGCCGAGCGCCGAGAAGTACAGCACCTCGGCCTATCCGGAAGTGCTCAAGAAGCTCTCCACGTTTATCGAGGGCAGTCCGAGCGTGAAGGGTTATGAATTGACCGCGTCAACGCTCGGGTAACCGACGGGCGGTGGCAAGGGAAACGGGCGGTCCCGCGAAGGGGCCGCCCGTTCCGTGTGTTCACCCCTGTTGCCCGGGCTTTGGATCGTCACTGGGGGGATCATCCAGCCGGACCAACCGCGCGTCGATATCGGACAGCAGGTGTTCCGACGCTTCCCGGCTGAGCATCCCTTCCTGGGCAGCGGTGATGGTCTGCTCCTTTTCCACCATCAGCAGGTGGCGACGGGCGCGCTGCAGGTCGTCCTCGTGGAGTCCCGTGTGTTCTGCCCGCAGCCGATGCAGTTCCGCCTGCGCCTTCTCGAACCGCTGGTGGTACTCCTGCTCCACCTCCTTGAGGCCCTCCTGGTCCGCCCGACCGACGCGGGCCATCTGTTCCAGCTCGCGGATCGCCGCGCGGATGGCGCTCATCTCGCCCCGGGTGCGGTCGTAGGCGGTGCGCTCATTCGACGGGCCCACAATCTTGAGCCGCCGCAGCAGCGGACCCATTGTGAGGCCCTGGACCAGGATGGAGAGGAGGACCACCCCGAAGGTGGTGGCGATCAGCAGGTGACGATTGGGGAAATCCTGCGGCAGGCTCAGGGCCAGCACCATGGAGAGTCCGCCGCGCAGGCCGCCCCAGGTCAGCACCTTCCGCCAGGCCATCGGAATGCCGTCCGCCACGCGCGAAAGGAGGGCTGAGACTCCGAAGACCACCAGGCCGCGTCCCAGCATCACCGCCAGGAAGGCGGCCAGGATCAGCCGCCAGGCGGTCAGCATGTCGAACAGGTTCACCTCGAAGCCGATCAGCAGGAAAATGATGGAGTTGAGCGCGAAGGCGACATACTCCCAGAAGCTCTCCACCGCGATCCGGGTGGTGGGGGTCATGCCGGTGCGGGCACCGTAGTTGCCGCACAGCATGCCGGCCACCACGGTCGCGATGACCCCGGAGCCGTGCACCTGCTCGGCGGCCGCAAAGGCGCCGTAGGCGGCGATGGTAGTCAGGGTGATCTCGATCATCGGATCGTCGATCCGCTGCACGATCGTGGAAATGATCAGCCCGACGACGAACCCCAGCCCGGCCCCCAGACCCACCACCCGGACAAACTCGAGCACCACGCCGCCGAAGGTGACGGTGGCGCCGCCCACCAGGCCCAGGATCAACCCGTAGAACACGATCGAGGTACCGTCGTTCAGCAGACTCTCCCCTTCGAGCAGGGCGGAGAGCCGGTGCGGCGCCCCCAGGCTGCGGAACAGGCCGACGACCGCGATCGGATCGGTGGCGGCGACCAGGGCGCCGAACACCAGCGCATGGTGCCAGGTCAGCTCATCCGAGGTCGGCAACAGACCCACCACCGACACCAGGATCGCGGCGGTGAGCAGGATGGCTGCCAGCACCCCGGGCACCGCAAGGGACAGGGTGTAGGCCTGGTCCCGTCGGAACAGGGTGAAGTCAAGATGGAAGGCGGCTTCGAACAGCAGCCCGGGCAGGAAGACCGCGAACAGCAGTTCCTGGGTCAGATGCGGCGGCTCGAAGGCGTGCAGCTGCCCCAGGAACAGCCCCGCCAGCACCAGGGCCACGGTGTAGGGCAGCCGCAGCCGGCGGGCCACGATGGCGACGGCGGTCGCGACGATGAACAGCAGGATCAGTGCGGTCTCAGTCTGCATGCGCCTGGGGGTCGGGGTCGTCCAACAGGAATCGGGGTCGGAGACCCCGGGTCAGTCACCAGCCGTCGGCGGGGCGACCTGGCCCACCCGGAACGGCGGGGCGACATAATCCTTGGCCAGGTACGCCGCGGGAATCGTGGTGGCGTTACCGTCGCGTTGGGCCCGGTAATGCGGCGACATGATCTCGACCCCGCCTTCATTGAAGGCATCCTGGATCCGCTGATGCAGTTCCGAGTAGGTGCTGGCCATCATCGAGGGTTCGTCGGTGTAGCCGTTGATCTGGTAGCTCACGTAGAAGTCGTCGAGGCTGGTCTGCAGGACGAACGGTGCGGGCTCGGGCAGGATGTTGGTGGTGCCCTTCGCCGCGGCGATCAGCAGTTCGTGTACCCGCTTCCAGGGCGCATCGTATCCGATCGTGACCGTGGTGTGCAGAATCAGGCCGTTGGTCTTCGCCTGGGTGGTGTAGTTGATGACCTGGCTGGACAACACCGTGCCGTTGGGCACGGTGATGGCCACATTCTTGATGGTGCGGAGCCGGGTGACGAGCATCGTGCGCTCCACCACGTCGCCGACGGTCTCCCCGATCTGGACCCGGTCACCCACCGTGAAGGCATTGGTGTACGTCAGCACGACGCCGGCCACGATATTCCCGACCGCGCCTGAGGACCCCAGCGAGAACAGGACGCCGACGAACAGCGACACCCCCTTGAAGGCATCGGATCCGGCGCCCGGCAGGTAGGGGAACATCACCACCGCCGCAAAGGCGATCACCAGGAACCGGACGATCGTAAAGGTCGGTGTGGCCCAATCGCGGTGGAAGCCTTCCAGCGCCAGCGCGCCACTGGCGAGCCCACGGAAGACCAGGTGAATGACTTTGAGCAGATAGCGCGTGACCAGCACGATCACGATGATAAAAAAGATCTTGGGCAGGTATGCGAGGAACCCGTTGCCCGCCGCCTGCAGCGGGGTGATCACGTATCCCGTGATCTGGTGCGAGAGTGGCGCGGTCCAGGGGAAGAAGCTGAGCACCAGCGGCAGATAGATGTACAGCAGGACCAGCGTCAGGCCGGCGCGCAGGACCCGGGCAACCGCCGTCAACGTTTCGCCCAGCCGGGCGGCGGAGAGGAGTTCGAATCCCTTGATGCGCACCGACGGGAGGACGCCCACCCGGAACCGTGCGTAGATCCGGGTAAACAGCGCCTTGAGGCCTGCCAGCAGGAGCAGCAACGCCAGCGTGGCGGCGAGGGCCTTGGCCACATCGACGGTCAAGGCGCGGAGACTGGTCGCGGTGCTGGCGTTGACCGTTGCCCGCTCGATGATGGAGGCCCAGGCGACGGCCAGCGCCGACCGGTTCATCGCCGTGGGCTCGGCGTCCGCATCCAGCACCGTCATCAGAATCGCATCGCCCACCAGCAGCTCGGTGCGACCATCGGCCTCGATGACCTGAATGGAATCGGCGCCCTGCCCGATGCGCGGGCCCCACTGCACCAGCCGCTGGCCCAGCGCCGCCGCGCGGTCGGCGGCGCTGAACGGGCCGAGCTGGCCATGCAGAATGAACAGGGTGTCGGTGCCGTAGCGCACGGCAGCGCCCGGAGTGGCCATCGTGCCCGTCGTGTCCGTCAGCGGCTCGACCACCTGGGCGCGTGCCATCGAGGCCGCCCCGCAGAGCAGGGCGGTGACGAGCAGGGCCCAACGGATCGGCCGGAGCAACATCGGGAGACCTCCGCTGGCAGGGGGGAACGAGGGGCGGCGGGCGCAACGTCGGCTGACGAACGCGCGCGGGTCACGCGCGGACCGCGATGCAGCAGTATATCCCGGACGCTGCGGAGCCGCTATTGCTGCGGGGACAGCGGCGGGTGGGTGGTGGTCATGGCTCGCGGGCGACCCGGGCGGGCCAGTGCAACCAGGTCGGCCGCGTGAGATTGACGATGCCGATACTGCCTATGATCAGCACCGTCCCCAGCAGCAGACGGGCGTCGACCTGTTCGTGCAGCAGGAGGGCGCCGAGCGTCAGTCCGACCACCGGGATCACGTAGGTGACCATCGCCATCCGGGCGGCGCCCAGCGTCTGAATGATCGAGTAGAAGATCAGGTAGGCGACAAAGGTATTGATGGCGCCGAGGGCCAGCATGGAGCCCAGGATGCGTGCCGGCAGCTGGAAGAACGGGGCCGGGGCTGGTCCACCGATGAGCGGAGCGCCGTAGGCGAGCACTCCGGTGATCACGGCGGTGACCGTCATGGCGCCCGCGGCGGCGATGATCGGTTCGAGCCGATTCTGGATCGCCTTCCGACCGTAGGTGCCGCCGATGGCATAGCAGAGCGAGGCCAGCACCACGGCGAGCTGGCCGAGCAGGTGCATGCGCCCGTCCGCCGCGACCAGACCGTCGTCAGTACTGCGGCTCGCCAGCACCACCACTCCGATGAATCCGATGAGGAGCCCCGTCACCTTGCGCCGGGTGATCCGCTCATCCGCGAACATGAAGTGCGCCACCACCATGGTAAACAGCGCCGCGGTGGCCTGCAGCACCGAGGCGAGGCCGCTTTCGATGGTCTTCTCTCCCCAGGTGATCAGACCGAACGGCAGTACGGTGTTGACGACACCCAGGAACAGCAGATCCCGCCGAGTGGTCCAGTCCGCCGGAAATCGCTTGCCCTGCAGGGCGGCCACCAGGGTGAGCCCGACCGCCGCCATCCCGGTCCGGACGAACACGACCTGGAAGGTCGTCAGTCGCTCGACGCCGATTCGGATAAAAAGGAAGGACGATCCCCAGACCAGGGCCAGAATCCAGAAACCGATCCACGCGCGCTGCTTCGTCACAAGTGTCCCGTGTCCGCTGGTGGTCCGTTCCCCGATAAAATACCGAACTCGGCTTCGGGTGGAAGGGCCACTTCGGCGGCAGGGGGCGGACCACTCCCGCCTGCGGCCAAACGACTCAGCGGTCGACGACCAGTACCCGCGGTGGGTGGGAGACGAACTTCCCGTGGCGTTGATGGATGAGATCGGGGTAGGTCCCCAGCAGCGCCTGGCGCAGCAGGGTTCGGGTGCGCCCGTCGAGGATGCAGAGCCGCTCGGGAACGGTCAGGACCAGGGTGAGGAGTCCGGGATCGAGCAGCGGGTACCGGACGGCGAACCCCAGCGGTGTACTCCACCGGGCTTCCTGGTCGATGCGCAGCGCCAGGTGGGAGCTCGCGAGGAGCCGACATTGATTTTCCCGGGCCGAGGGGGCTCGGCGGAGCCGGCAGTGGCGCCGCTGTCGCTGGAGCAGTTCGCGGCGGACGGCGGGGGGCAGGTCCGCCAGCTGCACATCTGCCGCCGCGGCCCGGTGGGGGGGGGCACCAGGCGTCGCGGGCAGGGCCCCCATGCTCTGGCGCACGACCTTGTGATAGAAGGTCCGGGTCATTCCCCTCATGCTGCCGCCGCCGAAGTGCCGGCACCACCGGAGTACCCACCAGAGTTGTCCGCGCAGCAGTTGGTGCGCCAGATGCCCGTCTCCATTGTAGCTCACCCCTTCATCACCGCCCCACCCGGAGAGGATGGTGCCGATCCCTTGCTCGAGGGCCATGGCACCCACCTCGAGGTTGTGGGGCGGCGTGGGCGTCTCGTATCGGGGACCGGTCAGCGGGGTGGTCCCGGTGACGAAATGCGGAACGGCGTTCGGCATCCGCGTCAGGGCCGCCTCGATGTAGGGTGTCTCGTCCCCTGACTGTGGCGGATGCCAGCGTACGGCCGGAATGTGACTGAAGGTGTGGAGCGCGCGGCCCGACGAGAGGAGCGCGCGCGAGCCCAGCAGGGCGACCGCCGTCGAATCCAGTCCGCCGGAGAGGTGGGCGCCGACGGTCCCCTGCCGCGGTAGTCGACGGGCGACGGCCCGCTCCAGCGCGCTGCGAATCCTGCGGAACCATTCCCCATCGTCGGCCGGTGCATCGGGTGGACGGGCGGCCGCCCGCCACCAGGGCTGGATCGTGAGACCACCAGCGGTGGCGATCAGCAGGTGTCCGGCGGGGAGCCGGTGGAGGTCGCGCCAGCCGGTTTCTGCCGGCAGCAGCGGGAACCGGCCTTCCATGGCGTACCGCGCGACCAGCGCGGGCTCGTCCGACACCCAGGGCAGGGCGCGGAGGGCGTCGGGCGCACTCGACAGCGCCAGACGATCTTCCCGGTGGGCGTACCATAGCGGGCTCTCGCCCATCGGGTCGCGGGCCACGAACAGGACGCGCTCGGATTCATCCCAGGCGATGCTGGTAGAGCTGTCGGGGTGCGGCGCGAGGGTGGTGCCCCACCAGGGCGCTGGGGCCGGGCCGGCCAGCGAGGGCCAGTCAAATCGCTGGATGGCGTGTCGGGCGTCCTGGTGATGGACAGTGGGGCCCCCGACGGCCGCCGCCCCGCCTGCGGTGCGGGCCGCGACCAGGGCGATGCCGGCGCCCCACCAGCTTGCCTCCTGATAATCAGTGCCGGGCCACACCGCATCGAGCATTCGACGACAATCGGCTCGCGGGTCTCCGGGGCCGAGGACCGCCGCGATGGCATCCATCAGAAGGTGAGGAGCAGGCGGCCGAGGTGGGTACGGCCCTCGGGGGACGTATCCGTCAGCTCCATGTCGCTGGCAGGGTCCAGCCGGGCGTGCGCCCCAAACCCGCCGCCCCGGTTGGTGACGCCGAGCGCGATGGGCACCCGGAGTCCCCGCACCCGGCACATCAGGACGCCGGCGACCGCCGACGGGAGGCAGCGCGGGTGCCAGGGCAGGGCCCGGGAGGCTTGGGACACCGCCAGCCGTACCCGTTCGATTCGTGCCCGTGTCATGCCGGTCGTAGGGACCGCCGGTGCGTCCGGGGGCAGGGAGCGGAACATCAGGCGCAGCGGGAGGAGTTTCAGCAGGATCCCGGCGACGATCAGCCACCACGCCGCCTCGACCGCGGCCAGCAGCTTTCCCGGCCGGTCAGCCATCGGTTGCCATCAGGCCGATGTCGCTGCAGTGCGCGAGAAAAGGGCGAATCTCCGCCGCCATGGTGTCGGGCGCGCCGTCATACACCCGCCCCAGTTCTGCTACGATTTCTGCCACGGTGCGGGGACGTTCCAGCAGCAGCCAGATGGCCCGCCCCGTCTCTTTCAGCCGGTAGTAAGCGCTGTCACGCACCCGAAGAACGACGATCTCCTCGCCGAGGTCACACCACGGCTGGTCCGGGGCGCGAGCGATGACGGATTGGTCCACCAGGGTGCGGGTCATGGTCACGACCTCCGGAGCGCAGGAAGAGTTGCACCGGTCACCACGCACTGGCGGACCGCGGAGCTGACGGTTTCCAGGGTCCACCCGGCCGCCGGCCGCCGGATGCGCCAGGCGGGCACCTGGGCGGCCAGACGGCCCAGTCCCGCCAGGATCGTCGCTTCGGTGCCGAGAGTGCGTGCGAGCGCCGGCCGGGTGAGCAGGTGGCGCAGCCGATGGAACAGGTCGAAGCCGCCGACCGGGGCCACGTCGAACGCCGCACCGGTTTCGAGCAGAAAGAGGGCGGACAGGGGAAGCGATTCGGGACGATCCTGACTCCCGGTGGCGACCACCCGCTTGCCATCCGGGTCCGTCCGCAGCAGCTGGAACGTGGTGAAGCGGATGGCCTCCCAGGTTGCGGTGGGGAGACGAAGCTGAGATGATCCGCGAAGGGCGCGTGGGGTACCACTGGCGTCCGGCAGCAGCGCCAGCAGGTCGTCGGTGAATGCCTCGGCCCCCTGATTCACGAACGCAGCCGCCAGCGACGACTTGCCGGTCCCGCTGGGGGCCAGGAAGGCCAGCAGGGCGCCCCGCCACACCACGGCGCTTGCATGGAGTGGGAGCCTGCCGCGCTGATAGAGGAGGGCGGCGGTGGCCGCCCCCTCGACCCACCGGATCAGGTTTCCCTGATCGGCATCGGCCGGGGCGTCCACCGTAAGACGGCAACCGCCACTGGCCCGCAGACGCTGGTCCGGGGCGAGGCGAACCAGCCAGTCCCCGGGGGCGACATCCCGTCGCGCGTTGCACAGCACCGGCCGAGGCAGCGACTCCGGTGTGGCCGCGAACGTCAGCTGCACGTCAGCCTCCAGCTCGGGCCGCTGGGCGAAACGCAATCCGTGGACGGTCCACGCCTCGGGTATGGCGCGCAGGGCCTCCAGTCTCATGGCGGTACCCGCTCCCGGTGGTCCCAGGGCTGGCGGCCAGCGTCCAGAACCCTGAATGGCGTCGTACGGGAGATCCGGCCATGACCATTCCGAGCGTCCCCTTTGTCGTCGGCTGTCAGCGATCCGGCACGTCGCTGCTCACCGTCCTGCTCGACCGGCACTCCGACCTGTCGATGCTGCCGGAGACCCACCTCCTGCACCGATCGCTGTGGGACCGGCCGGGCTGGCCGACGGGGCCCACCCACGAGCACCTGCTGGTGGCGGCCTGGCATCGGGCGTGGTTCCGGCTTCGCGACCTCCACTTCGAGCCCCGGACCATCCTCGAACGGATGCGACGGTACCCCTGCACTCCCGAAGGGCTGCTGCGCACCTTGCTCGATCTCTGGGCTGCGCGCGAAGGCAAGCCGATCGCCGGCGAGAAAACGCCCCAGCACATCGAGGTGGTCGACCGGATCCTCGCCGGGATTCCGGATGCGAAGGTCACCATCATTGTCCGGGATGGTCGTGCGGTGGTCCGCTCCCGCCTTCCCGGCGCCAATGCTTCCGTGGACGAACTGGTGGACCACTGGGTCCACTGCGCCGAGCTGGCGGATCGCTGGCTGCGGGCCTCCCCGGATCGGGTCCGCCTGATCCGGTTTGAGCCGCTGGCCGCTCACCCGCCGGAGACGCTCAGTCCGCTCATGGGGTGGCTGGGTCTCGGGTTCCAACCCGGCCAGCTTGTGCCCGCCCCCTCCTCCACCTTCCGGCGCTGGGAGGATCATTACAAGCGCGACGCGGAAGGGCCGATCGACCAGACCCGCGGCGAGGCCTGGCGCGCGGGTGAAGCGCTGCTCACGACCGCCCAACTGGACCGGATGGCGCCGTGGCTGGAGCGGTTTGGCTACCCGGCACCCGGACACCAGTCGACGGTGGCGCTGCCCGTGCCGGTGGCTCCGGTCCCGCCGCATCCCGTTCAGCGGCAGGCCCCGCCCATCCCGATCCTGGTGATCGGCGCCCAGCGGGCCGGGACGGCGACGGTGGCCGACTGGCTCGCGAGCGACCCGGCGGTGGCACCGGCCCCCCGACATCCGTCCAGCCCGCTCCTGACGCTGTGGCCCCTGTCTCGTCATCAGTATCTCGACCTGTTGGGTGAGAAGACTTCGCCGGATCGGGCTGCTGCCCGCTATGCCCTTGATCTGGCCCCGAGTTATCTGCTGCACCCCGATGTGGCTCGCCGCGCGTGGACGATCGTGCCCGAGGCCCGGGTCCTGCTGATCCTGCGCGACCCGGTGGCTCGGGCGTACTCCCAGTGGCTGAACGAATGGCGTCTCGGTGCCGAGTCGCTCCCCTTCGCGGAAGCGCTGGCGGCGGAGGAGGCACGGCTGGGCGGCATCGAGGCGCGTCTGGCCGACGATCCGACGACCGTCAGCTTCAATTATCTGCACCATGCCTATGCGCACCGCAGCGCGTATCATGCCCTGGCGGCCCGCTGGTTGGCGGTCTTTCCCGGCGCCCAGCTCCAGGTGCTCCTGCTCGAGGACCTGATCGCTGACCCTGACTCGGCCTGGGCCCAGCTGCACGCCTTTCTCCAACTTGCCCCATCGGCGGCGCCTGCCTTGCCGCATCGCAATGGGCTCCGCTGGCCGCTGACACCCGGCAAGCTGCTGCACACCCCGGAGGCGGAGGCACTGCGGCTGGCGCTGGCCGCCGACCGGCGGCGCCTGGAGCATCAGCTGGCGCGATCACTGCCCTGGTCGAATTCCCCCTCGAAAACGCCGGAGGCCGGGGGCGCCCGCCTCAGTTCACCTTGACCGCAGGGCGCCCGCCTGCCGCAGGACCTCCAGCATCGACTCCAGGTCTGTGCTGCACTGCGCCGGCGTCACGTCGAATTCCCGTACCAGCAGGTGGACCAGTTCGTCCGTGGTGCGGGGCCGGGCCAGCAGGCCCCAGATGCGCGCCGAGATGGCATCGAGCTCGAGTACTTCCCAGGCATCCCTGACCAGCAACCGCACTTCGTCTTCAGCGGCGCACACCACTACACCGGGGGCGCGCTGCCAGGTCGGAGTGTCTTTGCCGCTCCGCGGTCTCCCGCTGAGGGGCTCGAGGTCGTCAGGATGGTCCAGCGAAACTGCTGGACTCGACGACTGCAGAAGAACTTGTTGGTCGACTGCTCGATGCGGGCCGGGGTCACCTGGGGAGGGGTCCACGGTCGACGTGAGGGATCGAGCGCAGCGAGCGGTTTGTGATCAGGGTCGATCGGTGGAGTTTTCATGGTAGTGCCCTGGGTGTGCGGGGGAGATGGGCCGTGCCTGACCGCCGTTTGGTCTCAGGATGGTCCAAATGAGGCGCTGAACTCAATGACCGAGAAGATCTTGCCGGTCGCCTGCTCAATGCGGGCCGGAGTGATCTGGGGAGGCGTCCACGGTCGACGGGGGGCATCGTGCCCAGCGGACGTTCCGTGCTCGGGGTGGATGGGGAAGGATTCATGGCGGTGCGTCCTTGCGTGGGTGAGGAGCCGGCTGCGCCTGACAACGGCCTCTCCATACTAAGAGTCGGGGTCGCGCCGTCAATGCAAGGTGGCGGGGAGGTGCAATCCGCTAGCTCTAATATCGTTCACGCGCATGAAAATCAGATGAGGGGTGGGTGAACCCGGGACCGCCGCCGCTGGACCGCGCGGGCCAGAATAAATGCCGGCCGCATCAGACCGACAAGCGGGTCGGCCCAGCGCGGGAGACCGAGGACGGCGCGGTCCTCCGGCAGCGGGGCGAAGGCGAGCTGGCGGGTGACCCGAAGCCGATCGCGCCAGCCATCGAGGATGGCTGCACGATGCCGCCAGCTTCTCGAATTGGGACGGGTCAGCGAGCCAGCCGGCAGTGAGTCGGCGGGCCATCCACCCGGCCGTGGATTGGGTGTCCGACCTTCGGTCCGATGCCGCGAGCACCGTCGGGGCCGGGATACCGAAGGTCAACGCGGCAGCCTCGACCGCGGTGAGAAGGGCTCGCCGCACGTGCCAGCGCGTCGCGATCGCGACGGCACGTTCCCACTCCGCCGACTCCAGTCGAATCATCAGCGCGGCCACATCGGCGAGCCAGTGCAGCCGCGCAGCCCAGTGATGGGCGGCGTGCACGGTAAGCAGCACCGCCTCGATGGCGGGATCGAGGGTCAGGTAGGACATCCCTGCATCGGCTCGCCAGCGCGGTGCCTCCCACGGCTCCGCCGCAGGGGTCAGACACGCGGAGTGCGGATGCAGCAGCTGCCAGTGCAGTTCGAGCAACCCACCGCCCGTGGTGGGTTCGAGCATCTCGTGATGCTCCGCCGGCGCACGGTCGCGACGGGACCAGGCCGGGGCGCGGTGGGTCGCGGCCAGGGCGGCGATGGCATCATCCATCCGGTCCAGCGGGAGGAGCAGGTCCGTATCATGACTGCCGCGGAGGCTGGGGTCGCCATGGAGCCGGGCGCTCAACAGCAACCCCTTGAGGGGAATCACCGGCACCCCGGCAGCATGCAGGCGGGCCAGTACGCCCGTCAGCTCAATTAGACGCACCGCGGTACGATCGCGGGTTGGTGCGCTGGCTCCATCGGTGAGCCCCAGGAGCGGCCGGACCCGCGGGTCCGCTTCCAGAAAACCCCGGACCCGATGCCAGCCTGCCTGGCGCCGGACCTGGGTGGCGAGGGTCGGATCGGGATCAGGATCGGGGGCCGGGAGACCCAGGCGCCGGGTGAGGGTATCTCGCAGCACCTGGAAGGCGCGACGGGCAAGCTCGCTGCCCGGGGGTGCGGCAGGAGCCGTCGGCATTGGACTACCCCAATCCCCACAGGGCCAGACCGGTGACCACACCGAGACCGGTGAGTCCCGCCGCCGCCTGCACCCGGAAGGCGCCCCGGCCGAGGGCGACGGCTACCGTCAGCTTCACTATGGTGTTGCTGATGACTCCGATGGCCAGCGCCTGGGCGCCCAGCCGGAGCAGGTCCTGGCCCGTTCCCAGACGGCTCATCGCGAGGGTGAGGGCGTCCATGTCGGTGAGGCCCAGCAGGGCGGCAGTCGGCAGCACGCCCCCCTCACCGAAGCGTGCCCGCACAAAGGCCACGCCCGTCAGGGCAATCTGAAAGCCCAGCGCCATCAGGATGGCGGTCCCCAGCCGCAGCGGGTTGTGCCCCGGATCCCGCGTCGGGGGGCGGCCTCGGTCTCGCCCCACAGGCGATATCCGACGAGCGCGGCGCCGACCAGGAACGGTGGCACGGCCAGGGGGAGAAAGGCGAGCGCCAGGTCGGGGTTGATCGCGAAGGAGACCAGGATCACCCGGGGCAGGAGAATGGTGCAGGCACCGATGACGCCGGTGGCGAGTGCCGCACCCCGCTCGGGGGTCTCGCGGCTCTGGCGCGCGAAGGCGAGGGTGACCGCGGTGGAGGAACTCAGGCCGCCGAGCAGTCCCGCGATGGCGTACCCGCGCGCCTCACCCACCACTCGGCGCGCCAGGTATCCGAGGAAGTTGAGGCCGCTGAGGAACAGGACTACCAGCCAGAGCTGGCGGGGCTGGAAGGAATTGTACGGACCGTAGGGACCGTTCGGCAGCACCGGGAGCAGCACCAGCGCCAGCACCGCGAACTGCAGGGCGGCACGCATCTCGATGTCGTCGATGCGCGCCACAAAGGCGTGGATGGTGCCCTTCTCCCGCAGGACCAGCACCAGGACCGCCGCGGCGCCCGCGGCCAGCTGGAGATGCCCCAGGCCGGCGAGGACCGCAGCGGCGAGAACCGCGACCGCCGCCGCTTCCGTGGTCCCCTCTACCGCCTCGCCGCCCGGGCGTGAGGCCATCACGTAGGCTGCCACCACCAGGAGGCCGGCGGCCCCCAGCAGGATGGCGGCGACCGCGGTGTGTCCCTGCACCGCCAGCCAGCCGCTCACGCCGCCGACAAAGCCGAGCAGCAGAAAGGTGCGGGCGCCCGCGAAGCGGGCCGCCGGGCCGATGGCGTGACCGGACCATTCGCGTTCGATCCCGACCGCCAGTCCCGTGAGGGTGGCGACCGCCAGCCGTGCCGCTACATCGAAATCTGCTTCGAGCATGCCGCCTCCCCCGGAACCATTTCGTCGGGGTCAGAAAAGATCGATTTCACTGCATGAAGCTGTGGTGAATCGCGCGAGTACTCTTTCAAGGGTAACCCCCCACCCCGGTCAGGCCTATCATTGGGGATGACCGCACTCGCCGCCACTGTACCGCTCCCGGCCCCGCCGCGGGCCCCTCGCACCTGGTCACTTCGAACGGTGGCGCATCCGCTGCTGGTGGTGGTGGTGCTGCTGGCAGGTCTGGGCGCGTATGCCGCTGGTGCCGATACCGTGGGCCAGCGAATCTGGTGGACCGGATTGCTGCTGACGGGACTGCCGGTGGCGCTGCGGACGGTGCGCGGCGTGGCGCGCGGGCAGTTTGCGGCGGACCTGGTGGCGCTCCTCGCCATTGTCACCGCGCTCCTGCTCGGCCTCCCCCTGCCGGGGTTGATCGTGGTGCTGATGCAGACCGGTGGCGAGATGCTTGAGCGGTACGCCGCGGGCCGCGCCAGCTCTGCCCTCCTCGCCCTTGAGGCGGCCGCCCCACGGATGGCGCATCGGTTGGAGGGAGATGTCCCGCGCGATATCGCGGCTGGCGAGGTGCGGGTCGGCGACCGGCTGCTGGTCCGCCCCGGCGAGATGGTCCCGGTGGATGCCGATGTCACCGCCGGCGAATCGCACCTCGATTGTGCCCAGCTGACTGGCGAACCGCTGCCGGTGCGGGTGGGACCCGGGACCCGGGTCATGAGCGGCTCGCTCAACCAGGAGGCGCCGCTCACGCTCGTGGCCACCGCGCCCGCCAGCGGCAGCCAGTATGCCCGGATCGTCGCCCTGGTACGTGAGGCGAGTGCCGGCAAGTCGCCGCTGCTGCGCATGGCCGATCGCTACGCCACCTGGTTCACCCCGCTCACCCTGCTGGTCTGCGCCGCCGCTTTTGCGCTCACCGGCGACTCCACCCGGGTCCTCGCCGTGCTGGTCGTCGCCACCCCCTGTCCGCTGATCCTGGCGGCACCGGTGGCCATGCTCGGCGGCATCAATCGCGCCGCGCGTCGCAATATCATCGTGCGGAATGGCGAGGCGCTGGAACGGCTGGCCACCGCCACGGTCGCGGTATTCGACAAGACCGGCACCCTGACCATCGGATCACCCGCCGTCGCGCTGGTAACGCCGCTCGGCGGGCTGGAGAGTGATCGACTCCTCGCCCTCGCCGCTGCGGTGGAGCAGGGGTCGGGTCATATGCTGGCCCGCTCGGTGGTCGACCACGCGGTCGCGACCGGAGTCACCGTGTCCCCTGCCACCGGCATCGTCGAAACCCCGGGGCAGGGCGTCGTGGGCACGGTGCAGGGTGACGAGGTGGCGGTCGGCGCGCGCCACTTCCTGCGGGGACGGTACCCCGCCATGGCGGACGCCATCGCCGCCGTGCCCGAAACCGGAGCCCTGCGCGCCTGGGTCGCCGTCAACCGTGCGCTGGCCGGTCTCATCGAGTATCGCGATCTGCTCCGGCCGAGGGCCGCCGCGGTGGTGCAGGAGCTGCGAAGCCTCGGACTCGCCCGGGTGGTGCTGCTGACCGGCGATCAGCGGGCGAGCGCTGAGGTGGTGGCGCAGGCTGTCGGCATTACGGAGGTCCAGGCGGAGCTGTTGCCGGAGGACAAGGTCAACGCGGTCGCGGCGCTTGAACTGGCGGGAGACCGGGTGGTGATGCTGGGCGACGGCACCAACGATGCACCGGCACTGCGGCGCGCCACCGTGGGCGTCGCGCTGGCGGGGCACGGTGGCGGGATCACCGCCGAGGCCGCCGACATGGTGCTCCTGAGCGACGACCCGGGCCGGCTCGCGGAGGCGATCCGCATCGCCCGGCGCACCATGCAGATCGCCCGCCAGAGCATCTGGGTTGGCCTCGGGCTGAGCGGCATCGCCATGGGGTGCGCAGCGGCGGGATGGATTCCGCCGACCCTGGGAGCCGCACTGCAGGAAGGGATCGACATCGGCGTCATCCTGAACGCACTCCGCGCCAGCCGTGACCCGGCGGCGCCATTACCCCTCCAGCCGGATTGAGGACCACATGTCCAACGCACACTCGGCCGGTCTCATCGGCCTCGGTCTCCTCCTGGCGCTCGCGCCGCCGCTCGTGGCCCAGCAGGCTGGGCGACCGGCGGAGGTGACGGACAGCGCGGTCGCCCGCGGCGCCGAGATCTTTCACGGCGGGGGCGGCTGTGTCAGTTGTCATGGGATCGAGGCGGCGGGGACCGACAGTGGACCGGCGCTGCGGCAGGGTGTCTGGCTGCACGGCGCCGACAGCTATCCGGCAATCGTGCGGCGGGTGATGCATGGCATCCCCAAGGACATGACCTTGCGGGACATCCCCATGCCGATGCGCGGAGCCAGCGAGCTGACGGACGACATGGTGCACGCGGTGGCGGCGTACGTCTGGTGGGTCAGTCACCCCGGAAAGGGTGGCGGCCGGCCGTAACCGCGGTCAGGGCTGCGGTCGGTCTTCCACGAACTCGGCCCACATCGCGACCGTGCGGCGGCTGGCCTGTACCGCATAGTCGAGCAGCACCGTCGGCCAGCGCGGCTCCGACGCGAAGTCGATCCAGCGGTCCACCACCGCGGCGCCGCGCCGACCACTGGTCCGCAGATGACTCCATGCCACCAGCTGGCCCATGGTGGTCAGCACACCAGCCAGTTGGGGCACCGTCCCCCGCCAGTTGCGGATGCTCAAACGGTTCTGGGTCGGTTGCAGCTCCCGGAGGACGTAGGACCGTCCCCCGCTGTGCACCGCATGCAGCAACGCCGGGGAGACCGCCTGGGCCCAGCGCTGTACACTCACCACCCGTTCGGCCTCCGACCTCCACTCCGCTCGGGTCGCGACGCGCACCGTCGGCGCGATCGCCTCCTTGAGATCGAGGATCGCCTGCTTGCCGGGGCCGCCGCGGCCGCGCACCAGCAGGGCGTAGCGCGCGAGGCCGAGACTCGCCGTGCCGGCGACCCGTCGCGCCACATCGAGGAGATGATAGAAGGCAGGGTCGGGCTGGGTGGTGGCGAAGCGTTCCAGTATCCGCCGGACCTGCTGCCGATCCTGCTCGGAGAGCGGCAACGCCCGTTTGCCAAGTTTGAGCTGACGGTGGCGCCCGGTGCCACGGGTCCGGAGCGCCAGCAGGCGGGCGCGCGTCAATCCTCGGGCCTCGTCCAGCAGCGTCCGCACCATCCCCTCGGCCGTCTGGCGCTCGATCCACCGGGCCTTCCCCTCCCGGAGCCCGGCACGGTAGGCGGTCAGGAAGCCACGGCCCAGCGGGAGACCGTCGCGCTCACGCAGGCCGAGGCCATGGATCGCCACCAGCAGACTGGTCAGGAGGCGGGCCAGGTCGATGGCGCAGGGGGCGAGGGTTGCCTCGTCGAAGTCGTTGAGGTCGAAGTAGGCGAGCCGGTTGTCACCCTTGTAGCTGCCGAAATTCTCGAGATGCAGGTCGCCGGTGATCCAGCCGCGCGGCGTCTCGGGCAGTCCGCGGGTCGCGGCCCAGTCCTCGTGGAAGAGATGACTGGTGCCGCGGAGAAAACCGAGCGGGTTCCGCGCCATCGCCTCATACTTGAGGGCGAGACGTTCCGGCTCGCGACCGGCATTGTACTGCGCGATCCGCTGCATCACCGACAGAGTGGGCATGCGGCGGAAGGTAGATGACCGGGGGAGTACGTCGAGTCCCCCGGTCCGCGGGTGGAGGCTAGAAGCGCGACCCGGCTGGTCGGGGCTCGATCTGCCGCCACGCCGTGGCCAGCTCCTGCCCCACCGCCCGGGCCTCCGGTACCCGGCCCTGCCGCTCGAGGCTCAGCTTGAGTCCCTGCAGTGACCAGCCGTTGCCGGGGAAGCGGCGCAGATCCTCGCGATAGGTTTGTTCCGCCGCCTTCGCGTCGCCCGCCAGCAGCTGCGCCTTCCCCAGCGACTGACGCATCGGGTAATACCAGGTCGGTGGCTCGGTGTAGGCCAGCCCATCTTCCAGCACGACCGCCTGCTGGAAGACCGGGACCGCCGCCCGCGCGCGCCCGGTCCGCATCAGCACTTCTCCCTCCAGCGCGAGCGCCGCGATCTGCATGGCGATGCGGGTGTCACCGTCGGGCGTGCTCCTGGCGATGGTACGCACCGAGTCGAGGGCGGCGCGTGCTTCGGCCCAGCGACGCCGCGCCGAGAACGCCATGCCGCGCGCGTAGAACGCCGTCCCCGTCAGGATGCGCAGGTCGGCAGGCGGCATCGGTTCCTTGAGGATCGCGTCCCACTGCCCGAACGTCACCAGCGTCGTCCAGAGCGCTGTCCCCACCGGCTCGAGCGAGGGAACCTCGCGGGCCACCTCGGGCGTAATGGACTGTACGGTCCGGCGCGCCGCCCGGAGGGCGGTCCCCGATTGACCGGCCATGGAGGCGGCGAAGGAGAGGAAGTGCCAGTTGTGGGGGTAGTAGGCCAGGCTGTAGAAGGTCTGCTCGCTCGCGGCGGGGCCCTCGAAGAAGTGCTCGTCGGCCTCGACGGCGTGTTCATTCATGCGGATGGCATCGTCATAACGACCGAGGCGGATGTAGATATGCGCCGGCATGTGGACCAGGTGGCCGGCACCGGGCATCTGGCTGGCCAGCCGCTCGGCGCAGGCGACGGCCCGGGCGGGGTCGTGCGCCTCGACGGCGTGGATCAACAGGTGGCAGCCACCGGGATGGTTCGAGTCGGCAACCAGGATGGCATCGAGACGGGCCAGGATCTGCGGGGTGTCGGGACGGGCCTCGCCTTCGGGGGTCCAGTAGCGCCAGGGGCTCAGGTCCATCAACGCTTCGGCGGCCAGTGCCTGCAAGTCGAGCCGGGAGGGGTAGGCGTCTGCCACCACGGCGATCGCCCGGGCCCAGGCGGAGTCGGCGGCCTCACGGGGTCGGGCGGGATCGTAGCGCTGCAGCAGCGCTGCGGTGAGGGCCCGCTCCTCCGAATTGTCGGCTGCGAGCTGGGCGGCGCGCTGAGCAGTCTCCCAGGCGGCGGTGGCGGCCGCTGCCTCCATCGGCGCGTTGATGTTCGGGCCCAGGGCCAGCGCCTGGCCTGCGGCGCACATGGCGCACCGGGGATCCAGCCGCTCGGCCTCCTGGAAGGCACGGATCGATGCTTCGTGATTGAACGCCCAGTAGAAGCGCAGGCCCTGGTCGAAGTAGGCCTGCGCCATCGGCGCCGAGGTGGTGATGGGGTAGTGCAGGTTTCCGAGATTGGTGTACAGGGTGAGCGGCTCATCGGCGCGATGGGTGCCATGCGGATGCCCCTGTGCCAGGGCCGGCGTGGACACCGCAGCGAGCGCCAGGAGCCCCCGCACAATCGAGGCGGGCTGGGGCATGAATGCCTCCCATTTGAAATGGCGGTGCTAAATGGCCGACGATCGGCCTCAACCCTATATTGCGTCGAAGCAGGAACATACCCGACATCCACCCCGCACGACGCCCATGCAACCAGCCAGCGGCTCTCCAGAACCGGGCGATGTGACGCGGTTCCTCCTGGGTGAATCCCCGGGAGAACCCGAGGCGCTGGCGTTCGTCCATATGGAGTTGCGTCGGGCCGCCGGCCGGCTGATGCAGCGGGAGCGCCCGGGGCACACGCTGTCGCCCACCGACCTGGTGCACGAGGCGTGGCTGCGACTGGCGGACAGTGCGCCCGACCGGATCGCCGGCCGCAAGCATTTCATTGCGCTGGCCGTGCGGCTCATGCAGCGGATCCTGGTCGATCACGCCCGGCGCCGCATGGCGGCCAAGCGCGGCGGTGGTGACGTCGCCGTGACGTTGTCCGATATCGGGGTCCAGCCCACACTCCCGCCGGAGGACCTGCTCGCCCTCAACGATGCGCTGGAGCGGCTGGGGGAACACAGCCCGCGGCTGCGCGAGGTGGTCCAGTACCGCTTCTTCGGTGGGCTGGAAGAACAGGAGATTGCCGAACTGCTGGGCGTCACCCCGCGCACCGTGCAGCGGGACTGGGTGCGTGCCAGGGCCTGGCTGCACCAGGCGATGCATCCCCCGGAGTCCGAGCCTCCGCGTGGTGGATGAACCGCAGTGGGAGCAGGTCGAAGCGCTGTTCGATGCGGCGATGGAGCGGCCCGCCGAGCAGCGATTGAACTGGCTCGTCACCGCCTGTCCTGACCCCATGGTGCGCGCTGTGGTGGCACGCATGCTGGCCGCCGAGGCCCGGGACGACGGGCCGCTGGACCAGGTCGTGGACCTCACCCCGTTCTCTCTGCTCACCCACCTCGAGGCCGCGCTCGGCGAGCGCTACACGTTTGTGGAGGAAATCGGTCGTGGTGGCATGGCGACCGTCTTCCTGGCCCGGGAGCGCAAGCACGACCGCCCGGTCGTGCTCAAGGTGCTCAATCCCGAAACAGCCCGTGCCCTCGGGGTCGATCGCTTCCTGGCGGAGATCCATGCCGCCGCGCAGCTGGCGCATCCGCACATCCTCCCACTGATCGACTCAGGTGAGGCTGACGGATTGCTGTACTTCGTCATGCCCTGGCTGGGCGGCGAAACCCTCCGGACCATGCTGCGCCGGGAGCGCAATCTGCCCCGACCCCTGGTGCTCCGGTTCCTGCACGATCTGGCCGATGCGCTGGGCACGGCCCATCGCGCCGGGATCGTGCATCGCGATCTCAAGCCGGAGAACGTGCTGGTCGTCGGGGAGCACGCCTATCTCCTGGACTTCGGGCTGGTGCAGTTCCGCTCGCGCGAGGGGGCCGATCGCCTCACCGCGCAGGGCGCGGTGCTCGGCACGCTGGGCTACATGGCGCCCGAGCAGGAGGCGGCGAGTACCACCGATCACCGGGTCGATTTCTACTCCTGGGGCGTGCTCGCGCGCGAACTGCTGACCGGACAGGCACCGGGCTGGATTGCCAGTGCCATCCCACCCACCCTCCCCGGAGATCTCCCGGGACCGCTGCTGGGCGTGCTGCGCCGCTGTCTCAATCCCGATCCGGCCCAGCGTCCCACCGATGCCACGGAGCTGGTCCGCGCCGTGTCCGGGGCGAGTCGCGCCACCGGTGCGCGACGGATGATCGGCGGCGACCAGCGGCGCACCCCGCTGGTCCTGGCCGGCCTGGTCATTCTCGTTGCTGGCGGATGGTACGCGACCCGGGCTCGCCACGCATCGGGGGATTCCGTCGACCGGACCGCACCGGTGGTGGTGGCGCCATTATCCAATGAGACCGGCGATTCCACCCTCGGGACCTGGGGGCGCATGGCGGGGGACTGGATCACGCAGGGACTGCAGGAGACCGGTGCCGCGACCGTGATCCCGTGGCCCTATGCGCGCCAGGCGGGGGATCGCTATGCCCTGGCCCGGAGTCGGGGCGAGCAGCCGGATCTCGTGCGACTCATGCAGGAGGAGACGGGGGCCGGCATCGTGATCACCGGCGCGTACTACCTTGCCGGCAACCGCGTCCGGTTTCAGGCCCAGATTACCGATGCACGCACCGGTCGGCTGCTGGCCCATGCCCAGCCGGCGGAAGCCCATCGGGATTCCGTGGATGTCGCGGTGCAGCAGCTTCGGGGACGGATCATGGGGGCGATGGCGGTCTGGCATGATGAGGACGCCGTCCGCATGCCGGGGCTGGTGCTCAACCCGCCCACCTTTGCCGCCTACCAGGAATTCGACCGCGGTATCGGGCTGCACCTGAATCAGGACTATGACAGCGCCGCCACCGCCTATCGACGGGCCTTCGCGCTGGATACCACGTTCGGGATCGCGCTCCTTTATGCCGCGACCGACTTGTGGAACGTCAACGACTATCCCGCCGTGGATTCCCTGCTGCAGGAGTTACGCACCCGCCAGCTTCCGCTCAGCGACTATCACCAGCAACTGGCCACCTATTTTCAGGCCCTGTTGATCGGCGAGGGGGAGCGGGCCTTCCGCACCATGCAGCGGGCGCTCGCGCTCTCGCGCGACCAGCGCGGCGGCTACACCCTCGCCTGGTCGGCCACCGCCACCAATCACCCGCGAGAGGCCCGGGCCGCCCTGCTCGCCATTGAGCCCGATCGGGGCAACATGCGACGCTGGTCGCCCTACTGGAACCAGCTGGCGCATGCCCAGCACCAGTTGGGCGACTTTGCGGCCGAAGAAGAGGCCGCAAAGTCGATGCAGCTGCGATACCCCGACAACCGTTCCGCCCTGGTGCTGCTGGTCCGGGCGGCGGCGGCGCGGGGTGACACCCACAAGATCGATTCGCTGATGGCGTCGATGGCGGGGTTATCGCCGGATACCTACTGGTCCCAGGGGGCGGCCCTCACGGTGGCGGGCGAAGAGCTGGCGGCGCATGGGCGGGGCTTCGTCGCCAACCAGTACCTCAATCAGGCGGTGCACTGGCTGGCCAATCAACTGCTGCGCGACCCCGCCAACCGGGCGCATCGGTACTGGATCGGTTCGGCGCTGTACGATGCCGGCCGGTGGCCCGAGTCGGCACCCTACTTCGAGTCGCTGGCGCAGGATTTTCCCGATCGGCGGGATTACCGCGCCTGGCACGCGCTGACCGTGGCTCGGGCGGGTCGTCACGCAGAGGCACTGCAGATCCTCGGGCCGCGCCCGAAATACAACCCCGGTGAGCATACGTATATGCTGGCGCGGCTCGCGGCGATTGCGGGGAACCGGTCGGAAGCGATCAGTCTGCTCGCCCGCTGTGCCGAGGAGGGGTACTCCGGGTGGCCGTGGGTACACGCGACGGCCTACCGCGATTTCAGCATCTTGGAGGGTGAGCGGGACTACCAGGCGCTCTTCACCTACCCGGCCGTGCGAGCAGAGCCCTCCTCACCCTGAGCCGCACGGTTCACGGCAGCTTGAGCACCGGGAGTCCGGCCTCGATCTCCCCCCGATGCGGCTCGAGCCAGGGTGGCAGGACCAGGGTCTCGCCCAGGTGCTCGGGGGCCTCATCGACCGCGAAGCCCGGCCCATCCGTCGCCAGCTCGAACAGGACGCCACCCGGCTCCTTGAAGTAGACCGATCGGAACCAGAACCGGTCGATCACCTCGGTGGGCGAGGCCCCGGCGCGGTGGACCCGCATCCGTACCGCCTGTTCCGCCGCGTCATCACTGACGCGCCAGGCGACATGATGCACGATGCCGGTCCCCCAGCGGCCCCGCGCGCCATCGGGGAGTTCCCGCAGCTCAACGTAGCGGCCCGACGCGGCGGGGCCTGCCGCATAGCGGTGCCAGCCGTCCTCCACCCCGACCTTGTGCATGCCGAGGCCGTCCACCAGGAAGAGCCCGGTGGTCTCCACGTTGCGCTCCCAGAGGCGCGCGCCGTGCAGCCCCCGAATCTGGTGGGCCGGGGGCACCGGCCCATCGGCCCACGGCGTGAAATCGCGCGGATCGGCGGTCTCCACCAGGACCAGATCGAGTCCATCGGGGTCGGCGAAGGGAAGGGCCTGCTCACCGAAACGGGTGACGGGCGCCCCGGCGATATCCTTGAGCCGATCCGCCCAGAATCCCAGGCTGCCGGCCGGGATCGCGAGCGCGACTTCCACGGTCAGACCCGTCCCCTTCTTGCCCGGGCCGCTCGCGGGCCAGGGAAAAAAGGTCAGGTCGGTGCCCGGGTGCCCCGCGCCATCGGCGTAGAACAGATGATAGGTGTCGGGGGAGTCCTGGTTGACACTCTTCTTGACCAGGCGCATCCCGAGCCGCCCGGTGTAAAAATCCAGATTGCGCTGGGCATCCCCGGCAATCACGGTGATATGGTGGAGTCCGTTAACATCTGTCATGATGGCCTGCGTGCGCGGTGAAAAAGTTGATCGTCAGCTGCGGTGCCGATGCCAGAAACATCGCACCCCGGATTCCCTCTGACCAATACCTCGATCGCAGTAGGGGAATCCGGGGTGTCGCTGCAGCCGGGGCGGGCGCCCTCCGGTTCAGGGGAAGATACCGAGCTGCTCGTAGCTGGTGGCCACCTTCTCGATTGCGACAATCATGGCGGCGGTGCGCATGTCCACCTTGCCGGCATGCCGCTTCCACACCTCCCGGATCGGGTGATAGGCCCCGATCATCGTCTCTTCCAGACCTGAGTTGACCAGGTCCTCCTCGCTGGCTCCGTGGGTGAGCTGCGTCGCCTCTTCGGTGCTGAACTTCTTGCCGGTCTTTTCCTCCATCGCCCGCAGCAGTCGCATGAACGCGTCCTCCTCGAACCGCTTCTGCATGCGGCCGAACCGGACGTGCCCCAGGTTCTTGACCCACTCGAAGTAGGAAACGGTTACGCCGCCCGCATTGATGTACGCATCCGGGATGACCATGACCCCCCGCTGGGCCAGGATCGCGTCAGCCTCGAAGCTGGTCGGGCCGTTGGCGGCTTCGACCACCATCCTGGCCTTGATGCGGGGGGCATTCTCCTGCAGGATCTGGCGTTCAAGCGCCGCGGGGATGAGGATGTCGCAGTCGAGTTCCAGCGCTTCCTCGCGGCGGGCGAGCTCCCGCGCCCCGGGGAACTTCATGATGCTACCGTGCTCGGCCCGGTGGGCCAGCACCTGCTCCATGTCGATGCCCTTGGGATTCGCAATCCCGCCCTCGGATTCCGCCAGCCCGACGATCACGGCGCCGGCCTGCTGGAAAAAGCGTCCCGCCCACGAGCCGACGTTGCCCAGCCCCTGCAGCACCACCCGCTTACCCTCGATCCCCGTCGACATCCCCAACGCCTTCATATCTTCGGTGTTTCGGCAGGCCTCGCGAACCCCGTAGAAGACGCCCCGGCCGGTTGCCTCGGTCCGGCCCCGGATGCCACCCTGAGAGATCGGCTTGGCGGTGACGCAGGCGAGCCCGTCGATTTCACCGGGACGGAGCTGCTGATAGGTGTCGGCAATCCACGCCATCTCGCGCGGTGTGGTCCCCACGTCCGGGGCCGGCACGTCGAGGCCGGGGCCAATGAAATTCTTGCGGACCAGCTCGAAGGTGAAGCGGCGGGTGATGCGTTCGAGCTCGCCGATCGAGTATCGCTTGGCGTTGATGCGAATGCCGCCCTTGGCCCCGCCGAAGGGCACATCGACCAGGGCACACTTGTAGGTCATCAGTGCCGCCAGTGCCTGGACTTCGTCGGTATCCACGTCTGGCGCGTACCGGATGCCGCCCTTGGTTGGCAGCTTGTGGTGGCTGTGCTCGGCCCGCCACGCATGGATCACCTCGATGGAGCCATCATCCCGTTTGATCGGGAAACTGGTGTAGAACACATTCTTGCAGGCCTTGATGTTGGCCAGCAGCGTGGGTTCATACGAGGTGAAACTGGCCGCACGATCAAACGCGGCGTTGACCTGTTCGAGAAACTGGGTACCGACCGACATGTCGTACTCCGGATGGGTGCAGGTGACGCGGGTGTCCCCGGGTGCCCTGGCAGGCGGGGGACAGGCGGGACGCCCGAATATGGCCAATACGCGGACGGTTGCCTAGTCGGCCGCCGGGCGGGCTCATACCCCCTTCCCCCGACCGCCATCGCTAGATTCCCGGCCGCATGACAATCAACCACCCCGATGCTCCGCCCGCGGCCGAACCTCCCCGGCGTCGCACCGCCGAACTGCTCGGCCTGCTCCTGATCCTCCTGCTGGCCACGGGCGCCCGATTCTGGGGCCTCGAGTTCGGGCTGCCGTATCTCTACCATCCTGATGAGCCGGGCAAGATCCAGATCGCCCAGAACATGGTGAAGACCGGCGACCTGAATCCGCATTACTTCCGCAAGCCCACGCTGCTGATCTACGCCAACGCGCTGTTATACCTGCCCTACTACGCCATCGGCAAGGCCCAGGGTCGTTTCGCGTCCCCCGAGGATATTCCCCCGGTGCAGCTGGCCAACATGGGAGTGGGGTACATCGCGGCCCCCGATGCGGTGCTGATGGGCCGTGCGCTCACGGCGATCGTCGGGATCCTCGGGGTATGGTTGCTGTGGGCCCTGGCCCGACGGATCACCGGCAGCCCCGCCGCGGCGCTGCTGGCGGCGCTGCTCCTCGCGATCTCGCCCATCAATGTGATCCAGGCGCATTACATCGAGACCAACGCCTTTCTGGTTGCGGCGCTGCTGACGGTGCTCTGGGCCTCCCTGCGGGTGCTCGAGCGGGGCGAACGGCGGGACTACCTGCTCGCCGGGTTCCTGACCGGCGTCGCGATGACGTGCAAGTATCCCGGGGCGGTTGGCCTGGTCATCCCGCTGACCGCGCACTGGCTGCGGTCCGGCAGGACCGTCGTACGGGACCGCAACCTGCTGGCCTGCCTGGTGGCCGTTCCGGTGGGTTTCCTCCTCTTCACCCCATTTGCCCTGCTGGACCCTATCAGCTTTGTGCTCGGTGCCGGCTCGGAGGCGGTGCACTATGCCAGTGGCCACGAAGGTGCCGAAGGATGGGCACCGTTCTGGTATGTCAGCTATGCCGTCCGGGTGGAAGGAATCGTCACGCTGCTGGCCGCAGTGGGTGGGGTGGTGGCCTGGCGTCGCGGTCACCAGCGGCTGATGCTGGTCAGCGCCTTCGCGGCCGCCTATTTCCTCTTCATCTCGCTGTTCCGCGTCCGCAACGACCGGACCTTCATGCCCATCACGCCGTTCCTTTTTCTGCTGGGGGCCTGGATGCTGCTGCAGCTGTGGGGGCAGGTCCGCACCTGGCCTCCGTCAGCTCGTCGCTCCGCCGCTCTGGCCGGTCTGCTCGCCGTGCTGGTGGCTGGCGTAGCCGTGCCGGGGCAGGAGGCGTACGCGGCCACCCGCAAGCTCACCATCGTGGACAGCCGAGAGACGGCGCGCCGCTGGATCGAGGCGCACCTCCCGGTGGGCAGTCACGTGGTGATTGAATCGTATGCGCCGTGGGTGGCTCCGGAACACTATGAGGTGGAACCGGTCCGACGGGTCATTGACCACCCACCGGAGTGGTATGTCGAACAGGGCGTGGATTATGTCGTCGCCAGCCGGGCGATGTATGGCCGATTCTATCGTGATCCGACGCGGTATGCTGCCGACGTCGCCGCCTATGATGCGCTGTTCGGCCGGTTCACCCTGCTGCACCAGTTCGACGATGGCGGCCTCGAGGTCCGGATCTATGCCGTCAAGTGACGGGGCGCTACGGCTGTCGGTGGTCGTCCCCCTGTTTAACGAGGAAGAGTCGGTGCCCCGGCTGGTGGACCGCGTCCGTGATGCCCTGGGTGACGGCCCGGACTGGGAACTCCTGCTGGTAGACGACGGCAGCCGCGACCACACCGTGGCCGCGGCCCGCGCCGCCATCGGTGATGACCCCCGCATCCGGCTGGTCCCGCTGGCGCGGAACTACGGCCAGACCCCGGCGATGCAGGCCGGCTTTGATGCCGCGCGGGGCGAGGTGATCGTCACGATGGACGGCGACCTGCAGAATGACCCGCTCGATATTCCCCGACTGGTGGCGCGGCTGGAGGAAGGCTACGACCTCGTCGCCGGCTACCGCGAGCGGCGCCAGGACCTGCTGCTCACCCGCCGGGTCCCGTCGGTGATCGCCAACTGGCTGATTCGCCGTGCCACCGGCGTCTCCATCCGCGATAACGGCTGTTCGCTCAAGGCCTTTCGCCGGCCGGTGGTGCAGCGGCTCCACCTCTACTCCGACCTGCACCGCTTCATCCCCGCGGTCGCTGCCGCCACGGCCGGCGCCCGGATTACGGAGATGCCGGTCCGGCATCACGCCCGGCAGTTCGGCCAGAGCAAGTATGGCCTGTCCCGCATTGGCAAGGTGATCACCGACCTGCTGGTCATCGTGACCATCCGTTCCTTCCGCGACCGGCCGCTCCACCTCTTCGCTCGCGCGGCCGGTGTGGCGGCGCTATTCGGCATCCTCGCCGCGGTGGCTGCGGTCATCGCCCGAATCTCGTTCCGGCCCGTGAAGGCCGACGCGCTGGTGTTCTCGAGTGTCGCGCTCGTCTGGGTTGGCCTGGCGGCGTCGTTGCTGATTCTCGGCCTGCTGGCCGAGGCGGCGCTGCGCGGGTTTGGGCGCCGGGTGGCGCAGGAAACACCGTTGAGTTGGGAGGAGGGACGCTGATGCCTGATGCCGTCTCCGTCATTGTACCGGTCACACCACGCGCCAATCCGCTCGCGGCGATCTATCGGGAGTATGCGGCCCCACTCCGTGACGCCGGCCACCCGGTGGAATTCCTCTTCATCCTCCCGACCGCGGCCTTTGCCCAGGCGGCGGACCTCGAGCAGCTCCGCGATGCCGGCGAGCCGATCCGGGTCCTGCGCGTCGCGCAGGCGGCGGAGCCCGGCATGCTGCTCCGGGTCGGAGTAACCAGGGCGCAGCACGAGGTGCTCCTGATCCTTCCGCCCTATCGGCGGGTCGTGGCCCCGGCCCTCCCCGCACTGGTGGCGGCGCTCACCCGGGATGTGGATGCGGTGTTTGCCAGCCGGCAACTGACCACGGTCGGGTTCTTCACCCGGTGGCGGCGCGGGATCTACAATCGACTGGCCCGGATGGCCACGCGTGGTTCGTTCGACGATTTGAGCTGCGGGGTCGGAGTGGTCCGGGCCGACGTCTTGTCCGAGACGCCGGTCTACGGTGAATTTCTCCGGTTCCTGCCGCTCCTGCTGCAGCGCGAAGGATTTGTCGTCACCGCGGTGCCGGTCGATCCGCACCCCGCGGACCATCGCATTCGGGTGCACCGCCCCGGCAGCTACCTGCGGGCGGTGGTGGACCTGCTGGGCTACTACTTCCTCTCCCGGTTCACGGAGCGTCCGCTGCGATTCTTCGGGCTGATCGGGCTCGCTTCAGGCGCGGTGGGCCTGCTGGTACTCGGGGTGCTGCTGCTGGAGCGGCTGCAGGGACAGGGGATCGCCAACCGTCCCGCACTCCTGTTCGGGACGCTGTTGCTGGTGCTGGGCATCCAGTCGATCGCCGTAGGCCTCGTGGCCGAGATCATCGTGCACCTCAGTGCCCCCACTCGACGGCCGTATCGACTGTCCCGCGCGATGGGGTCGGAGCGCGGGGCAGCGCCATGACAACCGCGACGGCGGCGCTTGTGCGCGGCCTGCTGCGGCTCGCCTTCGGCGTGGCGATCCTCGCCCTGGTCCTCTCCCGTGTCGACTTCAGCTCGGTGCAGCTCACGTTCGGCCCCCGGCTCTTCGGCGGGATCGCGGTGGCGGCGACTCTGCTGCTGCTCGGGCAGACGGTGGCCGCCTTGCGGTGGAAGGTCATCTGGGGCGAGGGCAGTCCCTCCTGGGCCTACCTCAGTCGGCTCTACCTGATCGGCGCCTTCTTTTCGCTCTTTCTCCCAACCTCCGTCGGGGGCGATGCCGTCCGCGCGGCCGCCGCCACCCAGTCGAGCGGCAACACCGGTGGGGTTGTCGCCAGTGTATTGCTCGACCGTCTGATGGGAACCGTCGCGCTGGCGGTCTATGGCCTTGCCGGGCTGATCCTTGCACCCAGTTTTGCCGCGCGTTTGGTCAGTGCCGCGCAGATCCCCGAGCCGGGCCGCCGTCTCGCGGTGGTGCTCGGGGTGGCGGTGGTGCTGCTGGCGGTGGCGATCCTGGTGGTGCGCCGCAGTGCGCGGATCCGGTCGATCATCGCCGATGGCATCGCGGCCGTGCGCTCGTTGTGGGAGCGGCCCCGGGCGCTGATACTGGCGCTGATGCTCGCCTTTGCGGTGCAGGGGATCTACCTGCTCCTCTGGCTGGTCCTGGCGCTGGCTGTCGCACTGCCGCTCGCGCCGTCGACGCTCCTGGTTACCGTCCCGATCGTGACGGCGGCCACCATGCTCCCCATCACCCTGAATGGGGTGGGGGTGCGGGAAGGCGCCTGGGTGCTGTTGCTGGCACCCTCGGGTCTGGCGGACGGACAGATCGTCAGTTTTTCCCTGTTATACCTGCCGGTCAATCTCGTGATCGGGGTGATCGGCGGGCTGCTGTTCATGGCCTACGGCACCGCTCCCCCGGACGGACAGAAGCCCGCATCGACGTAGTGGCGTGGTCACCGGGGACACGTCGCAGTGGACGGAAAGCACAAAGGCCAGCCCGATTACTCAGGCTGGCCTCAGGTGTTGCTGCCGGAAGGACTAGGCGGCGAGTTCGCGCAGCGCGTCGCCGTGCTGCTCGCGCAGCGTCTTGAGTGCCCGGTCCCGCAACTGGCGGACCCGCTCCCGGGTGACGCCGAGCATCCGACCGATCTGCTCCAGCGTACGGGGCTCGTCGTCGTCCAGACCGAAGTACAGCCGGATCACCTTGGCATCGCGGGCCGGCAACTGGTCCAGGGCCGCATACAGCTCCTGGGTCCGATTGTTCTCCAGTGCGATGGAGTCGGTGCCTTCTTCGGTGAGCGCCATGAAGCGCTCCATCCGCTCGGTGGAATCGCCGTCCCGCACCGGCCGGTCGAGCCGCAGCGGCTCAAAGGCGAGCGCCGCCAGCGACTGCACCGTTTCCACCGTCAGACGGGTGGCCACCACCAGCTCTTCCAGCGTAGGGTGTCGTCCGAGCCGCTCCTTGAGGGCGGTCGTGGCACGCGCCAGCCGGTTGGCATCGGCCGTCCGGTTGAGCGGCAACCGCACCGCCCGTCCGTGGCGGGCGATGGCCGCCTGAATCGCCTGGCGAACCCACCACACGGCGTACGAGATGAACTTGACGCCCCGCTCGGGATCAAACTTCCGCGCCGCCGTCAACAGCCCCAGGTTGCCTTCGCCGATGAGGTCCATCAGCGGCACACCCCGGTTCTGGTACTGCTTCGCGACCGACACCACAAAGCGAACGTTCCGCCGGGCCAGCTCTTCCTGCGCCCGCTTCTCACCCTTGAACGCCTTCCGACCCAGCGCCTTCTCCTCGTCGATCTTGAGGAGAGGAATCTTGCTGATGTCCTTGAGATATAGATCCAGGCTCTCCTGGCCATCATCCCACTCCCGGGCGATCTGCGCGGGCTTTGGACCCTTCCGCCTACCAACCGGCTTCTTCCCTGTCACCGCCATATGTATCTCCCCTCAAAACAAAGGGTTCTGTCCCGAATAAAGGACGATAATAATAGGATGGGCGGTCTAAATCAACTGGCGCTGATCCGCTCTTCGGTTCGTCCGTCGAACCAGTGCAGGCCGGCCTGATCCAGCGTCACCCCCACCTGATCTCCCCTTGAAACTGCCTGATTTCCGGCCACTTTGGCCGTTAATTCCACCGATCCAGCCCGCAGGAAGACCAGCGTCTCGGATCCCAGCGGTTCCAACTCCTCCACGACGGCGGAGACGCCATCGGAAGGGTGATTCACACGGACACCCTCTGGTCGCACCCCAAGAAGTACGTCTTTCCCTGCCAGATTGTTATGTCGCAGGGCTGTCGGGTCGAGGGGCAGGGTCACACCACCTCCCGTCGCCACAAAGTGAGGACCCCCGGACGGACCGATAGTTCCCCGTATAAGGTTCATGGGAGGACTGCCCATGAAGGTCGCGACGAAGGTGTTGGCCGGCTGACCGTATATCGCCAGGGGGGTGGCCACCTGCTGGACCCGGCCATCGCGCATGACGGCGATCCGGTCGCCCAGGGTCATCGCCTCGGTCTGGTCATGCGTGACATACAGGGTGGTGGTCTGGAGCCGCCGGCGGAGCGCACCGAGTTCGCGGCGCATCTGCACCCGCAGCTTGGCGTCGAGGTTGGACAGCGGCTCATCGAAGAGGAACACCTGCGGTTGCCGGATCATCGCCCGTCCCACCGCGACCCGCTGGCGCTGGCCCCCTGATAACTGCTTCGGTTTGCGGGTCAGCAGCTCCTCGATATCCAGCAGGGCAGCGGTCTCCTTCACCCGGGTCCGGATCTCGGCCGCGGGCCGTTTCTGCAGGGTGAGGGCGAAGCCGAGGTTCTCGGCCACCGACATATGGGGATAGAGGGCATAGTTCTGGAACACCATGGCAATGTTCCGGTCGCGGGCCTCGATGTCGTTGACGATGGTGTCCCCGATCCGCAGCGTCCCCGCCGAAATCGATTCGAGCCCCGCGACCATGCGCAGGGTGGTACTCTTGCCACAGCCGGACGGTCCCACCAGGACCAGGAACTCGCCATCGGCCACGGTGAGATCGATATCATGCACCGCGACATGAACTTGGCCGCGATCCTCGTATATTTTGCGCACGCCTTCCATGACGACTCTTGCCATCGCACGGTACTCCGCTGATGTCTGACCCGACCGGGTTTCCTGCAGGATTTCTCTGGGGGGCGGCAACGTCCGCCTACCAGATCGAAGGTTCACCTCTGGCGGACGGCGCCGGACCCAGTAACTGGCACCAGTTCGCCCATACCCGAGGCATGACCGCCAACGGGGAACATGGGGACATCGCCTGCGACCACTATCACCGGGTGGCCGAGGACGTCGGGCTCATGGCCGAACTCGGGCTCACCGCCTACCGCTTCAGCATCAATTGGAGCCGGGTACTGCCCGCCGGCACCGGGCCCGTGAATCCGAAAGGACTCGCCTTTTACGACCGGCTGGTCGATCAGCTTCTGGCCCGTGGTATCCAGCCGGTGGTGACCCTCTTTCACTGGGACCTCCCAGCCACTCTTGAAGAACGCGGCGGCTGGCTCAATCGTGACATCGCGGGCTGGTTCAGCGACTACGCCCGCATCATGGTGAAGGCGCTCGGTGACCGCGTGCCGATGTGGGCCACGCTCAACGAGCCGTGGGTGGTCACCGACGGCGGGTACCTGTTCGGGGTACTCGCGCCCGGCCATCGCAGCCTGTACGAACCGCCCCGCGCCGCCCACAACCTCCTGCGGGCCCACGGTGCGGGGATGCAGGCCATTCGCGCTGAAGGTGGCAAGCGCGCCGGCCTCGTGGTGAACCTCGAACCGAAGTACGCCGCCAGCGAGAGCGCCGCCGACCTCGCCGCCACGCGCCGGGCCGAGGCCTACATGAACCGCCAGTTCCTTGACCCGGTCTTCCTCGGCCGGTACCCGGCGGAACTGCAGGAGATCTTTGGCGACGCCTGGCCCGATGTTCCCGCAGCCGATTTCGACCTGATCCGCCAGCCGCTCGACTTCCTCGGCATCAACTACTACACCCGTGCCGTGGTCTGTCACGATGCCGACAACTGGCCGTTCCGCACCGGTCGAGTTCGTCAGCCGCAGCACACCACCACCCTGATGGACTGGGAGGTCTATCCCCAGGCGTTCACCGACGTCCTGCGCTGGGTCCAGCAGTCCTACGGGTCGGTCCCGCTGTACATCACCGAGAACGGGGCCGCGTTCTACGATCCGCCCACCGCCGACGCCGGCCAGATCCATGATCCGCTGCGCGTGGCGTATTACCGGGACCATCTCCGCGCCATCCGCGCTGCCATCGCCGGCGGGGTGGATCTGCGCGGCTACTTCGCCTGGTCCCTGCTCGACAACTTTGAATGGAGCGCCGGATACAGCAAACGATTCGGGCTTATTCATGTCGACTTTGCCACCCAGCAGCGGACGGTGAAAGACAGCGCCCGCTTCTATGCGTCGGTCATCGCGTCCCACGGCCGGACCCTCTAGCGGCTGATTTTACCGCGAAGGCGCAAAGGCGCGAACAAGTACGCGCCGGGCGATCATACAGCCTGACCACTTTCAGCGTTCGTGGTACTCGGGTACCAGGTCCTTTCCAATCGTGACGGTGACCTCGTGCTGCCCCGTCCCTCGTGAGAGGGGAACGATCACCGCACCGTCCCGGATCTCGAGCGGCTTCCCGTCGAGCTCCGCGGTGGAGGTGGCCCCGAGTTTCCGGGGCTGGGTGTAGCTGATGCGGTACGTCGTACTCGTGCCCGGCAGGCGATAGGTAAGACGCGCCGTCGGCCAATCGGGCGGCAGGCAGGGTTGGAGGCGCAGCCGCGCGCCGTCCTCCATCGTGACGCCAAGGATGGATTCGATTCCGACCCGGAACATCCACCCCGCCGACCCGGTGTACCAGGTCCAGCCGCCTCGGCCGAGGTGGGGCGCGACCCCGTACACATCGGCCGCGATCACGTAGGGCTCCGCCTGGTAGATGTTCACGGCCGCCGCCGATCGCGTGCGGCTGACGGGGCTGAGCATTGTCAGCAGGGTTGCGGCACGGTCGCGATGGCCGGCCTCGGCCAGCGCCCGGACCAGCCAGAGCGCTCCGTGGGTGTACTGCCCGCCATTTTCGCGGACGCCCGGCAGGTATCCCTTGATGTAGCCGGGATCGTTCGGGGTCTGGTCAAAGGCCGGCGTGAGCAGGCGGATGATGCCGGCGGGTTCGTCCACCAGGTACCGCTCGGCGGCGGCCAGCGCCTTAGCGGCGCGATCCGTCGGCGCCGCCCCGGAGAGGACGGCCCAGGCCTGGGCGATTGCATCGATCTGGCATTCATCGCTCTCCGCCGATCCGAGCACCGCGCCGTTGTCGTAATACGCCCGACGGTACCACCCACCGTCCCATCCTCCTGCATTCAAGGCAGTACCCAGTGCCTGGCGATAGGCCCGGTACCGGTCCACCCGCGCGTGGTCCTCGCGACGCTCGGCCAGCGGCAGGAATTCCTCCAGGATCTGATACAGGAAGAATCCCAGCCAGACACTCTCGCCCCGTCCCTCACGGCCCACCCGGTTCATCCCGTCGTTCCAGTCGCCGGTACCCATCAGGGGAAGGCCATGCGCCCCGCGGGTGAGCGAGCGGTCGAGGGCGCGGCAGCAGTGGTCGTACAGGTCGCCGGATTGGCCCGAGTCGGTTGGGATGAGAAAGACCTCGTCCTCACCCCGCTGCAGCGCGCGTGCCTCCACAAACGGAATCTGCTCTTCCAGTATGCCGGTGTCGCCGGTGTGGTCGATGTACTCCGCGGTGAACATCGGGAGCCAGAGCAGGTCGTCGCTGAAACGGGTGCGGATGCCCTTGTCGAGTGGCGGATGCCACCAGTGCAGGACATCGCCCTCGACGAACTGATGGGCGGCATGACGCAGGATCTGGGTCCGAGTGAGACCGGGATCGAGGTGAATCAGGGCGGCGGCGTCCTGCAGCTGGTCGCGGAAGCCGTACGCGCCTCCCGACTGATAGAAGGCGGAGCGGCCCCAGACGCGGCAACTGAGATTCTGGTAGGTGAGCCAGCCGTTGAGCATCAGGTCGAGCGCGGGGGAGGGGGTCTCCACCTGCACGCCTTCCACCAGGCCGCGCCAGAATCCCCGCACCGTGCCGAGTGCCTCCTCCACGGCCGCCGGATCGCGATAGCGTTCCACCAGCGCCAATGCCGCTGAGCGATTGTCGGCCTCGCCCAGCAGGATCAGACACTCGATGCTCGCGCCGGGGGCAAGTTCGAGGTTGATCCGGAACGCCGCGCAGGGATCAAACCCGGCGCCCGCCTGTCGATCCAACTCCTCGGCGGAGGTAACGCCGCGAGGCTGACGGAGGTCGCCACCCCTTCCCAGAAAGCGTGCACGGTCGGCGGTCCATTCACTGGCGCTTCCCCCGGGCCCGATCAGCGCCGCGACCGCCACACGGCCCGCAAACTCACCGCGGTGCGGATTCATCGCGAGCAGGGCGCCGGAGTGCTGATCGTGCTCGGTGACGACGAGGCGGGCGGCGTCCTGCGGCAGAACACCGAGGAGCAGCTCGGCGTAGCTGAGTACCGACAGCGCGCGGGGGCGGGCACCTTCATTGCTCAGCCGGAGGCGCATCAGCTTCACGCCGTCGTGGCGGGGCACAAAGGCGGTCAATTCCTGCCGCAGGCCATCGTACGCATGAGTCCAGGTGGTACTGCCGAAGCCATGACGGACTTCGTAGTCCCCACAGCCCTGAACCGGCGCCGGGGTCGGCGTCCAGAACGTCCGGCTCTCCTCGCAGCGGATGTAGACCGCCTCGGCTGGCGGGTCGGTGACCGGGTCGTTGCTCCACGGCGTGAGCCGGTTCTCCCGGCTGTTGGCACTCCAGCTGTTGGCGAGGCCGCGCTCGCTGGCGATGAAGCCGGTGCCTTCGTTGGCAATGACGTTGGTCCATGGCAGCGGCGGGAGCGCCAGTTCCTTGCGGCCACCGGGCAGCCGGATCACGTATTCGCTGCCGTCAGCAGAGAAGCCACCGGTCCCGTTGAACTGCTTCAGCGGGTCCTGACGCATCCGCCATGGGCGAGTCGCCCGGGTCCTGTCTACCGGCGCATACCGGGCGCCCACCGCCGGGACGCTGACCGCCCCGTCAGCGGCACGTGCCTGGTCCAGCGTGAGTCGCGCCACCCGCCGGACCAGGTCCCGCTGATCGGCGGTCAGCTCCTCCGCGAGGCGAACCACCGTCTGGTCCGCGCCGGACGCCCGGTCCAGGGCGCCGACTCCCGTGATGTCGAGGCCTGCCGGTCGCAGGATCAGGAAGTCCACGGGGATACCCGACTCGCGCCACCACGCCACCACTCCCGCCAGTTGCTGCAGGTCGGCGAGATCGGCGGCAGATGCTACCTCCGCCAATACCAGCGGAACGGTTCCAGCGAGACCCAGCGCCCGCAAATCGCCCGGGACGAGGGGGCTGGCAGCGGGTAATGACACGCCAGGCATGCGTGGCGGACGACCATGGTGCAGCGCTCCGGTGAGGCGAGGCAGGCGCTGGCGCCAGCGGGCGGGAAGTGCCTCGGCCAGCTGCACGCGGCGGTCCGCAGCATTCGCGTGGCTCGTCGCATTGATGCCTTCTGCGACTCCGCGCCCTACCGCTGTCCTGACGGCGGCCTCGTCGGTTCCAGCCGTCAGCAGCGCGACCAGCGTCGCCTGCTGGCCCGGTGCCAGCACCAGCTCCCGGCGCATCGCGAGTACCGGATCCAGCACGTTGCCTGTGGTGCCGGAGAGCCCCTGGGGAGGGAGGAGCGCCACAGGGTTCGCAGGGCTCCGGCCCCGGCCAAGGAATCGGCTGCGGTCGGTTTCGTATTGCGGAGGCGTGGGCACCGAGTCGTTGAGCACCCAGAGTGCATGCGCCATCCAGAGCCACGGCTCCTCGGGGCTGCGTGGGCGCCGTCGGGCCAGCAGCGTCTGGCTGCCTCCGTCATACGCGGTCTGCACAAACAGCTTGGAGAAGGCGGGGTGGCCGGCGTCCGCCGCGGGCTGATTGAGCGCAACCTCGAGGTAGCTGGTGACATCGAGTCGCCGCCGTCTGGCGGAGCGGTTCACGATCGTGAGCGCGCGATATTCCACATCCCGATCGGTGGCCACCAGCACTGCAAGTCGAGACTCGATGCCCGCGTCTTCCCGGACGATCTCCGCCCGGCCCGGGCCGCTCCGGCTCTGATACCGGGCAGGCGTGTGCCCCACCGGCTGCACTCCCGCCGACCAGAGCATACCGCTGTCCAGATCGCGGATATATAGAAAGAGTCCCTCGGCGTCGCGGGTGCCATCCTGGCTCCAGCGCGTCAGCGCGATGTTCCCCCAGAAGGACCCACCTCCCCCGCGTCCGGAGAGGAGGACCCGGTAGCGTCCATTGGACAGCAGCTGCAGCGATGACACCCGGCCTCCGCGCTAGTCGAAGATGATATCCGCCGGCAACTGGCGGATGATGACACCGGCGATGGGCACCGGGACCGGCGCGGCTCCATCGACCCGGGCGGTACGGGCGCCGTCCGGGGGCATGACCACCACCCCACCAGGAGGCACCGTGCCCGCCGCCAGCGCAAATCGAGTGGCGGTGCCTTCCCGTCGGGCAGTGTAGCTGACGGGGCCCCACCACGTACTCAGGTTGTGGACCTTCACGCCGGGTCCGTTCAGCCAGGCGTCGGCGATTCCGGCCCCGATCACGAGGCTGCTGTCCTGTTCCCGCTCGTACAGGAAGAGGTCGGCGGCAGAGCGCAGAAAGTCTGATCCCACCCAGGTATGCGGTGAGTCGCCGATGAATTTGGGGGCGCGCCGATCGTGCCAGATGACCTCGGGCCATTGGTTCCAGGCGACCGGTTCCTGGTCGGCGAGAAACATCTCGAGCAGCGCCAGCGCCCTGGCCTTGTTGCCGAGACGGAGAATGGTCCCGACCGTGCGCAGCTCGTAGGGCGTGTAGGCATCCCAGCTCCGCCGATCGTCCCGGCGGGCCACGGTTTCGGTCCAGTAGCGCTCGAAGGTCTGGCGGAGCGCGGTGTCGCGGGAGGACGCCAATCCCGCCGCCGGGTGTCACGCCGACGGTGGTCGAGGTCGCGTCGAAGTCCCCCAGATCCGCCGCTCCGGGGAGGTAATCGATGTGGTGCACGGCCATGGCGTTGCGCAGCGAGGCGACCAGGTCGGTCTGGAACTCGTCCCGCATGGCACTGATGCGGGTGGCATCGTCGGCCTTGCCGAGGACGGTCGCCATGCTTGCGGCGTCCTTCAGCCCTCGCCAGGCGAAGAAGTCGTCCCAGTAAGAGTGCATCGGTTTCGCGGAATAGCCTTCGTGGCTGATCGAAGGGGGCAGCAGCCCGAAGAACTGGCGCTTGTCGGGTGCACGATACTCCGCCGTGCGGCGGGTCTGACGCAGCGAATCGATGTAGCCGACTGCAGCGTCTACGTGGGTCCACATGGAATCGAGCAATGGCCGGTCGCCGGTATGGCGCCAGTATTCCATCACCAGGTAGATGAACTCGCCGTGGCTGTCGTGCTCGGGCACCGGGTCGGCGCCGCGCTGGTCCACGCAGCAGGGCACCTTGCCGCTGGGGTACTGGTAGGGGGCGTACCAATCGATGAACTCGCGCACCACATCGGCCTGGCCAAAGCGGAGCAATGCGGCGGAAGTGAGTGCGCCGTCACGAATCCAGGATCGCTCGTAGGAGCGCGACCCGGGCTGCAGTGCGGCGCTATCCCGATTGATCAGGATGTAGCCGAGGGTGCTCTGAATCGTGCGGGTCAGATGATCGTTGGCCGACGGCAGGGTGATGGTGGCCCGGTCGAAGCGTTCCTGCCAGTGGGCCGCTGTTTCTGCGAGCGCCTCCTCCACCACCGTTGGATCGCCACTCGGCAAGTTGGGTCCCCCGCCCGCCGTCAGCGGAATGTCGATGCTCACCACGGCGGAATCCCCTGGTCCGAGCACCACCGGGTAGGCCATCGTTCCAGAGGCGAGGCCGCCGACATCGCGGGCCAGTCGAGTCTGCGGCAGCCGTCCCCGCCATAGCCGCTGGACAATTTCGCCCGCGTCGAACGCGGTCGCGGCGACCCGCGCCGGAGTGGTCAAGGGCACGACGCTGCGATCGGCATTGATCCGAAAGCGGTCGCCGGTCCAGCGGAGCGAATCGATCGGGGCATAACCGCCGGTGGTGTTCAGGAACTGCCACGGTGGATTCACCTGCATGGGCCGAAGCGCGAGATACAGGGTCGGGTGCCGGGTGGTGGGACCGAGGTTGCGCAACACGTAGCGGACAATGACCGAGGAGCCGCTGGCGGGTCCAACTGCGAACGGGGTGATCGTCAGGCCCAGGCCGCGGGCCTTCCAGTCTACGCGAGGGGATCGGGAGACTCCCGTCACGCAGCGACGCGGCGGAGGTGACCGTGCTCCAGCTGATGAGACCACTGTCGAACACAAAAGGTTCGACCGAGAAGAGTCCCTTGCCGGCTTCGACCGCGCCATCCTCGTTGAAGAGCGCCTCCTCCCGAGCGGCGTCCTGACCGACCACTGTCCAATAGGCGCGTCGTCCGCGGTAGTATCGGGGAACATCCCCGCCGGTGCGTCGGCCGCGATCGCCTCGAGGAACGCGTTGCGCGACGCGCCAAAGGCGAGGGGCCGTACGGTTAATTCGCGGAGGCCGTAGCCATTGCGCCCGATCGGGCTCCGCAGCGTGAGCCGCAGCAGCCGCGCCTCACTCTCCGGCAGGAAGAGATCGTCCCGACCGGCGTCGCTCCCCCGGACCCGGGTCGCGCGACGCCAGGCCACGCCGTCGTCTGACAGGTCAACGTCGTAGGACCGCGCCCCCGCGCCGGGCAGCCACTGCAGCGTGAGGCCGCCGAACTCGCGCATTCGCTGAAAGTCGAGCGTCAACACCTGGGTCATGGGGGCGGCGGGACTCCGCCAGGCGGTGGTCGTGTCGCCATCGGTCGCCAGCTCGGCTCCCTGGCCGGGCCGACTCGCACTCGCCTTTGCCACCGGCGTCCCGGTATAGGGCCCGAGATCGGGCAGGGGGGCGAGGCGCAGATCGTCGAACCAGATCTGCCCCGCGCCACCACCGGCGCCGGCGGTGATGACCAGTTCCAGTGCAGCCGCCTGGCGAAGGTCACCGCCCCCCGATGGTCCCCAGGCAAAGGTGATCTGGCGCTTGCGGATGATCAGTTCGTGCCACCGGCCATCGAAGTGCCGGTCCCGCTCGGTGTACCACCAGACATTTTCGCCGGAGCTGTCAACCAGCTTGAACTCGAGAGTGTTCGGCCTGGCGTCGCCCTTGATCCAGAGGGAGAAGGCATAGTTCGCGGGCAGCGCCAGTGGGAGCGCCCGACGGACGATCGCATACCCGCCGCTGCTGCCGAAATCGAAGTCCATCCGGAGCGCCGCCCCGTGGCGGCCGCGATCGGTTGCGATGGTGAGCTTCACGCCATCCGCTGGATGGGCTGACCAGGCGCCCGGCCGCTCGAAGTCGTCCAGCAGCGTTCCGGGCGGGGTGGCCGCCTGCAGCAGGGTCAGGGCGAGGAGCGCGATCATCCCTTCACGCTTCCGGTCATGATGCCCTGGATGTAGTACCGCTGCAGGAAGAGGAAGGCGAGGAAGACGGGAAGCACCGTCACCAGTGCGCCCGCCATCATCAGTTCCACGTCGAGCACATGTTCACCCGCCAGATTGGCGAGTGCCACCGGCAGGGTGTAGTGCCGGTCGTCGCTGAGGATGATCAGCGGCCACATGAAGTCGTTCCAGGCGCTCAGGAAGGTGAAGACCCCGAGGGTGGCGAGGACCGGCGTGATCGTGGGCAGGACAATCGAGCGGAAGATGCGGAACTCGCTCGCGCCATCGAGCCGGGCCGCATCCAGCAGCTCGTCCGGAATCGAGCTGGCGTACTGCCGCACCAGGAAGATGCCGTAGATCGGGGCGAGGACCGGGATCGATCGCCCCGAACAGGGTGTTGATCAGCCCCATCTCGCGAAGCAGCAGAAACATCGGCAGCATGGCGACCTGGCCCGGCACCACCATCGCCGCCAGCAGGGTACGGAAGGTCCGCTCCCGGCCTTTGAACCGCAGCTTGGCAAAGGCGTAGCCCGCCAGGGTCACGATGAACACGCCGAACAGGGTGCCGCCCGCGGAAATCAGCAGGCTGTTCAGGAAGTAGCGGCCCAGGTTGAGCGTCGTGAACAGCGTCCGGTAATGGTCGAAGGTGATTCGGCTCGGCAGGATCGGTGGCGGGGACGAGTTGGCCTCGCCAGAGGGCATGAGCGAGGCCGACACCATCCACAACAGCGGGAAGGCCGCCAGCAGCGCGGCAACACCCAGCAGCAGGTGGAGACCCAGGGCGCGGAGACGGGCCATCTAGTCCTCCCGACCGCGACTCAGGCGGAACTGCAGCAGCGTGCCCGCCAGGGTCAGCAGGCAGAGGATCACGGCGATCGCTGCAGCGAGACCGAGGCGCCACCAGCGAAACCCTTCCTCGTACATGTAGAGCACCAGCGTCAGCGTGCTCTTGAGCGGTCCGCCCTGGGTCATCACGTACGGTTCGCTGAAGATCTGGAATGACGCGATCATCGTCACCACGCCGACAAAGACGAACGTGGGTCCGAGGAGCGGCAGGGTGATATGGCGGAACTGGCGCCACTGACTGGCGCCATCGATTCTCGCTGCCTCGTACAGCTCGCCGGGAATGCTCTGCAGGCCGGCCAGGAAGATCAGCATGTTGTAGCCGAAATTCTTCCAGACCGAGAGGATGATGATCGCCGGCATGGACCACTGCGGGCTCCCCAGCCAGTCGATCGGCCCGATGCCGATGGTGCCGAGGAGGGCGTTGATCGGCCCGTACTGCGGGTGATAGAGGTAGCGCCACACCAGCGCCACGGCCACCAGCGTGGTAACCCAGGGCGCGAAGAAGGCGCTGCGGAAGAACGCCTTGAACCGGACCGCCCTGGCGTTGACGAGCAGTGCCGCCGCCAGCGAGACCGCCGCGCTGAGCGGTCCGCCCACCACCACGAAGTACAGCGTGTTGGCCAGGGCGGTGCGGAACAGCGGAGCCCGCAGCAGATCGAGGTAATTGCGCAGCCCGATGAAGCGGGTGCTGCCGGGCTCGCCGAGGGAGTAGATGTCGAAATCGGTGAACGACAGGGCAAAGGCCGCCAGGACGGGGATGGCGAAGAAGACCGTAATCAGCAGCAGGGCCGGGGTGACGAAGGCCCAGCCCGCCCGCTGTTCAACGCGCGCCTGCCGAGTGAGGCTCATGGCGCGGCGTGCGCCCGGCTCGCGAGGTAGCGGCGCCGTTCGAGCAGGCGGTCAACATCGGCATCCAGCGCGGCGGTGGCCGCCGCGGCACTGACCCCGCCGCGCACCGCCGCCTCGGTGTGATCCATGATCTTGGTCGTGACCTGTTCCCACTCCGGGACCATCGGGGTCGGCACGGCGCGGGCGAGCTGCTCGTGAAATGCTGCCGCCTCGCGATCGTTGGCCAGGATCGGATCGGCCCACGCCTCTTTCCGGGCGGGCAGGTCGCCGGTGAGCTGATAGAAGCGAACCTGCTGCGCCGGCTGCGACAGATACTCGATCAGCTTCCACGCCGCGGCCTTATGGCGCGACGAGCGGAACAGCACCAGGCTGGCGCCGCCGGCGAGGGAGACACCGGACGCGAGGCCGGTCGGCCCCGGCAGCACCGCGGTGCCCCAGGCATGCTGCAGCGAGTCGGGAAGCCGTCGGCGGAACTCGCCGAGGTTCCACGGGCCGGTGATGTACATGGCAAAGGTGCCTCGGGCGAATTCCTGGTAGAGATTCGCGATCTCGGCATTACTGACTGGTGGGGCGAGGCTGTCGCGGTACAGCGAGAGCAGGAAGTCGAAGGCCCGCGCGAATGGCGGCGCGCTGAAGGCGCCATGCTCATCGGTGCCGATCAACGGCGAACCCTGCTGCAGGCCGAGGATCACCTGCGGCGGCCATTCGTTGACCGGCAGGTAGATGGCATACTTTCCCGGGCCGACCAGTCGACGCACCGCCACCATCGCCTCGCGCCACTCGCTCCAGTTCTCCGGCATGCGGGCATAGCCGGCCCGGCGCAGGATGTCGGTGCGGTAGAAGAGCACCCGGGTGTCCACATACCACGGAATGCCGTAGAGGGCGTGATCCACCACATTGGTGGCGACGATCCCGGGGTAGTAGCTCGAGTCGCTCAGCCCGGGCCTTACCAGGCTGTCCAGCGGTTCCAGCGCACTGAGGGTCACCATCTCGGGGATCCAGGTATTGCCCAGTTGGGCGATATCGGGCGAGGCGTGTCCGACGTGGGCGGTCAGGAGCTTCTCGTGGGCCGCGGTCCAGGGAATCTGTTGCACCCGCACCTGGATCTCCGGATGCTCCTGCTCAAAGGCGCGGACCAGTTCCTGGACGACCTCTCCTTCCCGTCCGAAGGCCCAGAAGCGCACGACGTTGGACTCGTCCGGCGTGGTGCAGGCGGCCAACGCGAGCGCGAGCAGTTCCGGCGAGGTACCAGGAGCGACGGGTGGTCACGGCGCGAGCCAGCCTCCGGTGAATCCCGCCCGGGTGAGTCCGGTGCGGATGTAGGGACTCTTGCGCATCGTCTTCCAGACCAGATCCTGCCGGTAATTCGCGATCATCGCGACGATCGGCCCCTGGTCGATCCCGAGATAGTCGGTATCGAACCAGCCCAGGCCGGGCACTTTTTTCCCCTGTGCGACCGGGACATCGAACTGGAAGGTGGGATTGAACGCATCCAGGAACCCGTACTGCCCGAAGAGGGCGTCGCCGTACTTCGCCCGCATGGTCATCAGCGCCGGGATCACGATCTCCGGTGCGAAGGGGAGGGAGCCGGCGGCCGCGGTCGGCGCGATGGTGCCGTCATCGCGCACTTCGGTGAAGGAGGCGCCCCGGGCGGCATAGGTGAAGAAGCGCCGATCGCTGCCGTTGTAGGGGAGGGTGACATCCGCAGGCCCGTCTGCGGCGGAGAGGCCCCAGACATTGCTGCCGTAGTCCTTCCACCCCATCGGATTGGCGATCGCGTACTGACGCTGGGCCAGGGTGGCTCGGCGGGAGTTCTCGAAATAATCGATTCCCTTGCCGCGCATGTAGGGGTCCTGGATTCCGCGATAATCGATCCAGACCTGGGAGTAGTGATGCCCGAAGAGCGGGGCGAAGCCCAGGTGCGGCTGGTGGTAGAAGGTGCCCCACTGATAGGTGGCGCTCCAGGCAGACCAGGCGCTCGAGTCGATCGGAAAGGTGGGCTGAACCGAGGGCGAGGATGTAGACCAGCATGGCCTCGTTGTAACCCCGCCAGTCGAGCGGCAGCCAGCCAATCTCCGGCTTCCATCCCATGTTGATCAACGGGGGCGTGCGCTGGGCCCACTGCCAGTTGGTCCGCCGGTACAGTGAATCGGCCACCGCCCGGATCGCGGTCTCCGTGGGATCGGCGCCGTCGAAGTAGGCCTGGCAGAACAGCACGCCGGCGAGCAGCAGGGAGGTGTCCACCGTCGACAGCTCCACGTCCCGGAAGCGGTGTCCCGCCTGCATGTCGAGAAAGTGATAGAAGAAGCCCTGGTAGCCACTGGTCCCGGCCGCCTCCGGGCCCTGCGGCGCGGTCCAGAACCACCGCAGGGTGGTCAGGGTCCGATCGGCGGCCTCGGCCCGGGTGACGTACCCCTGCTCGGCGCCCACGCCGTAGGCCGTCAGGGCAAAGCCCACCGCGGCGATGCTCGAGAAGCTTTCGCTGGGCCAGCGATCGGGGGTGAGGCCGGTGGCGGGATCCGTCCGCTCCCAGAAGAACTGGAAGGTGCGGTGTTCCAGGGTATCGAGGAACGCCTCGGCCTGGGGCGAGCGATCGGGTTCGGTCGCGGTCGCCGGCGGGGCATCCGGCCCGCAGCCCTGGGTCAGGAGGAGGAAGGATAGGGCGGCCGCCCACCGCCAGGTCCGGGAGTACGGCGCCATGGCACTACTCTGGAGAGAGAAAAAGCCACGGGGCACCGGGTGGTGCCCCGTGTCATGCGAGCGTCTAGAAGTTGTACTCCACGCCGAGTTGGAACCGCCGCGCGTCAGTGACGACGCAGCCTGGCGTGCCGAAGTTGGCATCGTTCCGGTTGCCGGTGTTGAAGCAGCCGAAGTTATCGTAGTTGAAGATATTGAACCCGTCCAGCGTGACGCCCAGCGTGGTGCCGGAAATACTGGGGAAGTCCTTCCGGAGTCGCATATCGACACTGCGATACACCCACTTGCCGAAGACCAGGAAATTCTTGCCCGGGGGCGAGAAGCCACCGCGCTCGTAGTCGTTCGGACAGAAACGGTCGGGGCACCCGACATCCTGCTTGTTGCCGCTGCCCAGCGTGATCAGACCGCTGTACTGGATGCCGAAGAGATAGGGCACATCGGTGATCCAGTTGGCCACGACCCGGCCCCGCTCATCGTTCGCCGGATGCTTGTTGATCCCGATGGTATTGGGGAAGGCGAACAGGTCGCCCAGGTTGTCCACCCCCGAGACCGAGCGCTCGGCATAGGTCACCGCGAGTCCGGCGCCCCAGCCCCAGTTCTGGGTGTTCCGGCGATAGGGCCGATCCACCGAGACGAGCAGCGCGTCGTACCAGGTCTTCACGTCGTTGGTGCTGTAGATGAAGTTGCTGAAGCCGTGCGCCCCGATGTTGAAGCTGGAGCAGCAGGTACCATCGGGGTTCAGGCCGAAGTTGGCCCAGTTGAGCGCCAGCTGATCCACACCCCGGACGCCGGCGTACGTCACCGACACCGAGACATCGCCGAGCCGCCGGCGGACACCCAGGTTCCACTGCCGTGACTTCGGCACCTTGGCCTTGTTGTCGATCAGCCACGCTTCGGGGGTACCGAAGGTGCCGACCAGGTTATCCAGTGTGGCCTTGTCGGCGGTGAGGTAGGAGTCATCCCACGGGATCAGTCCGCCGGTCGTATCCCCACCTGGTGCGGCGAACCGGACCGTGTAGCTCGGGTGCGCCAGCTTGAGCGTTTCATCCACCGAGATATCGAAGATCGAGCGGTCGTAGTAGATGCCGAAGCCGCCGAAGATCGTGGTCTTGTTGTCGTTGTCCAGGGCGTAGGAGAAGCCGATGCGGGGCTGGAAGGCGCCCTTGAACGGCTTGCGATCGCCGCCGTTGGTCGTATATCGGTTGAGGTCCAGCGGAGCCGGCAGCGAGTCGTTGTACCGGGTCAGGGTATCGATCACATTTTGCGGCGTCTTGTAGTCGGTATTGAACATGTCCGACTCGTAATCCCACCGCAGGCCCAGATTGATCGTCAGGCGCGGCGTTGGACTCCAGTCATCCTGCACGTAGAGGCCAAGCTGCTTGTTGGTCTTCACCAGGCTGGGGTTGCCGGTGCCATAGAACAGTTCGTAGGGATTCTGGAAGGCGTAGCCCTGACCGTTGGCACTATCCCGGTAGGTGAAGCGCGGGGTGCCGTCATTGTCCTTGAATACGTCGTACTTGACGAAGTCGAGGCTGACCCCGGTCTTGAAGACGTGATTCCCCGCCCCCTGGAACCCGGAGTAGGTGACATCGTTCCGGAGCCCGACCGTCCGCTGAGTGAAGTCCTGGGTGCTCAGGAAACTCCCGATCCGGTTGTCGGTGTTGCCGAACTGATAGACCCGAGAAGCGATGCCCTGATCATTGGGACTCGGATTCCGGCGAAAACGCGAGATGGATACTTTCGCCTCGTTCAGCCATGGGCCACTGAAGTAATTGTATTTCAGCTGCCCGATGGTGACGTCGTTACGGAAATTGCTGGCTGCCTGGTAGGAGACCCGATCACCAAAATCGCGAATGTCGGTCTCATGCCGGGTGCTGAGGCTCAGTTCCGCGGAGGAATTGGGGTTCACCGCGTAGCTCAGCTTGCCGAAGACCAGCGTTTCACGGAACGGTGACTCGAAGTTGCCGTTGTACTGGCCGAGGTTGACGCTATCCAGCGCCGGGAAGGTGCCGGTCGCCGGTGGGGTGAATGCCACCCGGTTCGCGCGGTTCTGATAGTTGCCTTCGTAGGACCCGAAGACGTGCAGCTTGTTCTTGATGATCGGCCCACCGAGGCTCAGGCCTCCGAGGTACCGGGAGTAGTCCGGCTCGCGGAAGTTGGAATTGGCCTCCTTGTCACGCCGCTGGAAGGTGTCCAGGGCGACCAGGCCCTTATTCTGGTAGCTGAAGAAGGCGCCACCCTCCCAGGTATTACCGCCGGACTTGGTCGTGGCGGTGATGATGGCGCTCGACGACTTCTGATACTCCGCCTTGAAGTTCTGACTGATGACCCGGTACTCCTGGATCGAATTGCGCGGGAAGGGGTTCCCCCGGCTGGCATCCTGACCGCTCACGCCGCCGCCCGTCAGGTCGTTCTTGAGGCTGGTGCCATCAATAAACACGTTGACGTTGTTGGCGCCTTGACCACCGGCCGAGAAGGTCCGGGTCTGCCCGTTGATCCGATCCTCGGTGACCGTCACCCCAGGAGCCAGGGTGGCCAGGTCGAGGAAGTTGCGGCTTGGGGAGGGCAGGCGCTCCAGCTGCTGCTGGGTGACGTTGGTCGCGACTTCCGAGGTCCGGGTCTCGGGCCCACTCGGAGCGGCGGTCACCGTGAGCTGGTCCAGTTCCACGGCCCGTTCATCGAGTACCACGTTGACCAGCTGCGTGGCACCGATCTGTACCTGAACCTGCCGGCCGGAGGAGCCGAAGCCGACCTTGCGGTAGACCAGGTCATAAGTGGCCGGCGTCAGCCCGGGCAGGGTGTAGCTGCCATCGCTGCGGGTGGTCGCCACCCGTTCGAAGCCCGAGGCGGCATTGGTCGCCTTGATCTCGACCTCCCCGACCGCCGCACCGGCGGCGTTGGTGACGATGCCCCGGATGGTCCCGGTGGAGTTCTGGGCGGCCACGGGCACGGCAAAGAGAAGCAACGCCGTGGCCAGCCACGCGCCTCTCCGTCCAGCGTGCGAATTTCGGTTGAACATGGGGCTGTCCTCCAGGGTGTGAGCGGGGCGGAGAGAAGCCGAACCCGGAAGCGGGTCTGGGCTCAGCCTCGCTGGGCGCCGCAGGAGCGCCGCACGACCAGGGTCGTGGGCAACGTCTCGCGGTGTACGACACGATCCGCCGGCGTCCGCATAGTGCGGAGCAGGCGAACCGTCGCGCGCTCACCGAGCGCGCTGATATCCACGTGGACCGAGGTGAGGGCGGGATCCATGTAGCGGCCCATGGGGATGTCATCGAATCCCCCGAGGGCGATATCCACCGGGACCCGCAGCCCCGCCTCCCGAAAGGCGCTCAAGGCGCCGATCGCCATGCAATCATTGGCGGCGAACACCGCCGTGGGACGCGCCTCGCGCCGCAGGATCTCCTGCGCCGCCTCATGTCCCGAGTGTTCGCCGAAATCGCCGCTGAACTCGAGCGCGGGATCGGGGGTGAGGCCGGCGGCCACCAGCGCCGCCCGATAGCCGCGCAGCCGCTCCGCCGAATCGAAGTTGCGGTCCTCGCCGCGGATGATCGCGATGCGCCGATGCCCCAGTGCCGCCAGGTGGGTCACCATCGCCGTGGCGCCCTCGAAGTTCTCCACTGCCAGGCTGCTGTAGGCCGCCGTGCTCGGGGGGGAGTTGAGCAGCATCACGGGGAATCCCGCGGGCAGGCTGCGCCTGGCGGCGGCGGCATCCAGTTCGGGCGACATCACGATCAGGCCATCCACCCGCCCGCGCATCGCCCGCAACGCCGCCTCCAGCTCGGGGCCGTCGTGCCGGGCGCTGGAGACCAGCAGGTGATGCTGTTCCCGCTGGGCGGCGAGGTCGATGCCGCGAATGACCTCGGAGAAGAACTCGCCGTAGAGGTCGGGGAGGAGGACGCCGATGGTATGGGTCCGACTGGTGATCAGGCTGCGCGCCGCCCCGTTCGGGCTGTAGCCCAACTCGGTGCCGACCCGCTGCACCAGCGCCCGGGTTTCCTCCCGGACCTGGGGGCTGCCGTTATAGACTCTCGAGACGGTGGCCACAGAGACTCCTGCGGTCCGGGCGACATCCTTGATGGTGACCATCGGCCTCGCGAGACGGTGCGGCCCCGCGCCAACAAGGGCGAGTAAAGTTCACGATTGTTTCATGGTGCAACACTACGGCAGAGCCCGGCCACTGCAGGTACGAGATGTAATCGTTTACATGGTGACATTTGTGTAAGCCCTTGTCAAGATGCAAGGCGTTTCCGCCCCGCTTGCGCCCCCGCCCAACTCCAAGAGATTTGGGGGCAACGCCCAACTCCGAGTGATGATCCCATCATGCCCTTGTCTCGCGCTGCGGCCCGCCTCTGCTGCTCTCTTCCCCTCCTGCTGCTCTTTGCTTGTCGCACCGCCACCGGTGGTCCAGTCCAGATCGGAGTGGCGCTGTCGATCACCGAGGAGGGAACGGCGCCGATGAAGCGGGCCGCGGACCTGGCGGTAGAGGAGATCAATCGCGCGGGTGGGATCAACGGGCGACCGCTTGAGCTGGTGGTCCGGGACGACTTCGCCAACCCCGACAGTGCCGTCGCCATCGCCCAGGAGCTGTACGACTCCGATGTCTCGGCCGTGATCGCGGGGGCCTATTCCGGGCTGGCCCTGGCGGCGGCGCCGGTCTACAACGGCGGCCGGCGGCCGGTGGTCCAGCTCTCGCCCTCGGCTTCGTCGCCGTTGTTGACCGAGGCAGGGGACTACACCTTTCGCCTCTGTCCCAGCGACCTCGCCTATGGCGGGGCGCTGGCCCAGGTGGCCAACGACCGGGGCGTACGCCGGGCGGCGATCGTCTACGTGAACGATGCCTATGGACGAGGAGTCCGCCAGACCTTCGTCGCCGAATACTCCCGGCTGGGCGGCGAGGTGGTCGAGCTCGACCCCTTCCTCTCCCTCACCGAGGACATCGGGCCCTATCTGGCCCGGATCAAGAAGGAGGGCCGGGCGCAGGCCATCGTGCTGGCGGCGAATCAGAGTGAAGGGCTGCCCGTGCTCCGCCAGATCCGGAACGCGAAGCTGGGGATCCCGATCTACGCGGCCGACGGCATGTCCGGTGCCGAGCGCACCGACTCGGCCTTGATGGAGGGGGTGCATGTCGCGTCGGGGTATATCGCGCTTGACCCTGCGCAACGGAACCACACCTTCGTGCTCGCCTATCGGAAGCGCTTCCCTCAGGCGGGGTGGCCGGACCAGGGCGCGGCGTCGACCTACGATGCGGTCTACCTGCTGGCCGATGTCATCGGGCAGGTCGGGACGGACCGGAAAGCGGTCCGGGACCGGCTCGCCGCCGTGGGGATGGGTGGACCGCCCTTCGAAGGGGTGCTCGGTCCGGTGGCGTTCGATGCCGCTGGAGACGCCCCCTCGATCCGGGTCCGGGTCGGACGGGCCCAAGGCGGGTTGCTGGTCCCGGAATAGGCCGGGGGCCGGTCCGGATGGTTTGACACAACCTCGTACGGCCGCTAGGTTTGTCGTTCTGCGGCCACCCCGTTCGGTCGCGCTCCAGTTGGGTTGTCCCAGGGACCTGGCTCTGACGGGGTCCCTTTTTTCATGTCGGCGGCCGCCGGATTACGCTGCCCGACCACACGTTCATCATCAGGAGCAGGGCAATGTCTCGCACCACCGGCACCGTGAAGTGGTTCAACGACAGCAAGGGCTTCGGCTTCATCACCCCGAGCGATGGGCAGAAGGATTGCTTCGTGCACCACTCGGCGATTATGGGCTCCGGCTTCAAGTCGCTCAAAGAAGGTGAAGAGGTGGAGTTTGACGTGGTGCAGGGCCCGAAGGGTCCGGCCGCCGAGAAGGTCACCCGGCTTCAGAAGTAATTCCTGAACGATCGAGCAGCAGGGCGGGGTCGCAATCAGCACCCCGCCTCATCTTCTGGGAGGTAGGATGTCCATCGAGATCGTGTTGAGCGAGGATGATCGCCTGGATTGGGCGCTCAAGGCCCTCCGCCGGAAGGTGGCCAAGGCCGGGATCCTCCGTGAAGTGCGTCGCCGGCGGTATTACGTGAAGCCGAGCGCGGCCCGTGCCCTCAAGCAGGCTGAAGCGCGTCGGCGTCGTCGGCGGCGGCGGTCGGATCGCCCCGAATAAGGCATTCTTCACGGGATGGAACGGCCCGGGACTTCGGTCCCGGGCCGCTTTTGTTTGGGTCCCCTTCCGCGCGGTGTCCGGCTGTTTTCGGGACAATTTTGTAGGTCCGATTCATGCCGCTGTCGCGGCGCCGCCCCAATCGCGCAATGCCTGGTTCCGCGTTATAATCACGCCGCCAGTCCGCGCCCCGCGCGCGTCTACCCTACAGCCTGAGGGCTTCCAACGGTGACCTCCCCTGCAGCGACGAATGGCCAGCTCCCACCCGTAGACGCGCTCTACAGCCGCGACGTCTTCACCCGCGCGGTGATGCGCAAGCGGTTGCCCAAGGACGTGTACAAGCGCGTCGTCCGGACCATCGACCTCGGCGAGACGCTTGACGCCTCGGTGGCCGATGTGGTGGCCGCCGCGATGAAGGACTGGGCCGTCGAAAATGGCGCCACCCACTACACCCACTGGTTCCAGCCGCTGACCGGCTCCACCGCCGAGAAGCATGACGCCCTCCTCTCACCGGACGGCGTGGGCGGCGCGATCTTCAATCTCTCGGGCGACGAACTGGTCCAGAGCGAGCCGGATGCCTCGAGTTTCCCCTCGGGCGGCCTCCGCGCCACCTTCGAGGCCCGGGGCTACACCGCCTGGGACGTCACCAGCCCCGCCTTCCTGATCCGCGGCACCAATGCAGTCACCCTGGTCATCCCGACTGCGTTCGTCTCCTGGACCGGGGAAGCGCTGGACACCAAGATCCCGCTGCTGCGGTCCATGGAAGCGCTGTCCAAGCAGGCGATGCGGATCCTGCGCCTGTTCGGCACCGACAAAGGCGTGTCCCGGGTCTTCACGACGGTGGGTCCGGAACAGGAATACTTCCTGGTGGACCGGGAGTTGTTCTTCAAGCGCCCTGACCTGGTGATCACCGAGCGCACCCTGTTCGGCGCCAAGCCGCCCAAGGGACAGCAGCTCGAGGACCACTACTTCGGCACCATTCCGCAGCGGGTCCTGGCCTGCATGGCCGACGTCGAGCGGGAACTGTGGGCCCTCGGCGTTCCGGTGAAGACCCGGCACAATGAGGTCGCACCGGGTCAGTATGAGATCGCCCCGCTGTTCGAGATGAGCCAGCTGGCCAGCGATCACCAGATGCTGACCATGGAGACCATCAAGCGGGTCGCCCCGCGGCACGGTCTCGCCGCGATCCTGCACGAGAAGCCCTTCGCCGGCGTCAACGGCTCGGGCAAGCACAACAACTGGTCGATGTCCACCGATACGGGCGTCAACCTGCTCGATCCGCAGGACGATACCCACACCAATGTGCAGTTCCTGGTGTTCCTGATGGCGGTGATTCACGCGGTCGACATCCATGCCGACCTGCTGCGGGCCTCGATCGCCTCGGCGGGCAACGATCACCGGCTCGGCGCCAATGAAGCGCCGCCCGCGATCATCTCGGTGTTCCTCGGCGACATGCTGCAGGACATCCTGGACCAGGTGGAGAAGGGCCAGCTCAAGCGGACCCTGAAGGGCGGCACCATCGATCTCGGTGCCACCACCCTGCCGATGCTGCCGCGCCACTCCGGCGACCGTAACCGGACCTCGCCGTTCGCCTTCACCGGGAACAAGTTCGAGTTCCGCGCCGTGGGGTCGACCGCGGCGATCGCCTGGCCCAACACTGTATTGAACACCATCGCCGCCGAGGCGCTGGACACGGTCGCGACCGCACTGGAGAAGGCGGTGGGGTCGAACCCGACGCCCGCCAAGGTGCAGGCGGCGTCCATGGCGCTCCTCAAGAAGCTGGTGAAGGAACACAAGCGGGTGATCTTCGGGGGCGACGGCTACTCCCTGGAGTGGCACAAGGAGGCCGAGAAGCGGGGGCTGCCGCACCTGCGTGACTCGGTGGATTCCTTTGCCGCGCTCAAGGCCAAGCGTAACGGCGACCTGTTCAAGAAGTATGGCGTGCTCAACAAGTCCGAGTACGATTCCCGGATCCTGATCCAGTACGAGAAGTACATCAAGCAGCTCAGCATCGAGGCTGAGACCATGGTGGCGATCGGGCGGACCCAGATCCTGCCGGCCGCGATCGAGCACCAGGGCCGCACCGCGAATACGGTGGCCCAGACGGAAGCGGCCGGCGTCAAGGACAACGACAGCCTGGCGGCGCTGGGCGAGTTCGTGAACCTGGTCTCACGGTTCCGCGAAGCGCTGGAACGGCTGGAGAAGGCGGTGGCGCACCATGACGACGATCCGGTGAAGCATGCCACCTGGATCCGCGACAAGGTGAAGCCGGCGATGGCCGACGTCCGGACCTATGCCGATACGCTGGAAACCCACGTGGCGGCGGAGCTGTGGCCGCTGCCGACCTATCGCCAGCTGCTGTTCCTGAAATAAGTGGGTGAAAACGGCAGGTGAAAGAAGCAGGTGAGAACAGCAGGTGAGAACAGCAGGTGAGGACAGCAGGTGAGAGAGCAGGTGAGACAGCAGGTGAGGACGGCAGGTGAGGCGCGGGTGATGACTCACCTGTTTCTCACCCGCCGTCCTCACCTGCTTTCTCACCCGCCGTCCTCACCTGCTGTTCTCACCCGCCGTCCTCACCTGCTTTCTCACCCGCCGTCCTCACCTGCTGTTCTCACCCGCCGTCCTCACCTGCCTTTTCTCACCCGCCGTCCTCACCCGCCGTCCTCACCCGCCTGCCTTTTCTCACCCGCCGTTCTCACCCGCCGTTCTCACCCGCCTCTCACCCGCTGTTCTCACCCGCCGTTCTCACCCACCGTTCTCACCCGCCGTTCTCACCCGCCGTTCTCACCCGCTGTTCTCACCCGCTGTTCTCACCCGCCGTTCTCACACACTCTTCATCGATTTTTCGTCAGCCTGAAATACCGGCGTCCGGGGCCGATACTGCAGCTGGTCGCGCTGGTGTTCCCGGCGCCAACCGGCTCTGTCCTGGAGGCGCCTGCATGCCCCAATCCGATTCGTCACTCCTCGCTGATCTCCGCGCCGCACCGCCGCAGTCGGTGGCCCCTGCAGGATCCTGGGAGGGGGCGCTGCTACTGGCCCTGGTGGATGGTATGGCGGAGGCGGTCTTTGCGAAGGACCGTGCGGGTCGATACCTGCTGATCAATGCGGCGGGGGCCCGGGCCCTTGGTCGTTCGCGGGAGTCGATCCTGGGCTTGGATGACACCGCCCTCTTCTCGTCCGACACCGCGGCCCAATTGATGGCCAACGACCAGGCTGCGATGGCCCTGGGGCGGAGCGAGCAGTTTGAAGAATCCGTTACGATCGCCAACCATACCGTTGTTCACCTCGTGAGCAAGCATCCCTTTCGCGATACTACCGGGGCCGTCGCCGGTCTCATCTGCATTGCCAAGGATATTCTCGCGCACGGGAGCTCTCCCGAAACTGAGGCCGAGCGGCTGGCAGTCATCCTCGAGATGCAGCAGGCCGTGGCCAATGCCTCCCTAGCCCCGGAGGAGGTTATGCGGCGCATTGCCATGCGGTCGATCGACCTGCTCCACGGGACCGGTGCTGGTGTCTTCCTCGCCGAGGAGGATGGCCTGGCCTGCAAGGTGGCGACGGGGTCGGTGGCCGGGTTACAGGGCACGACGGTCGGAATGAGCACGAGCCTGGTGGGGCGGGCCTTCATGGACAGCGCCGCGCTGCGCTGCCGTGATACGGCGAACGACTCGCGGGTCGATCCCGCGATCTATCGCCGGCTGGGCATCGGGTCGGCCATTGTCGTCCCCCTGCGGGCGGGACTGCACACCATCGGGGTGCTGGCGGTGGTGCAGGCGCAGGCCGAGGGATTCTCCGACACCGCGTTCCAGACCCTGCTGCTGATCGGCGGGGTCCTGTCGTCCGCCCTGGCCCGGGCGGAGATCTTCGAGCGCAATCGGAAGCTGCTGGCGGAACGCACAGCCGCCCTGGCGGCGCTCAGCGCCAACGAAGAGCAGTTCCGATCGGCGGTGGACGCTGCAGGGCTTGGCGTGTGGAACTGGGATATCGACAGTGGCGAGGTGACCTGGCTGGGACACCATGAGGAGTTGTTTGGCATGCCGCGGGGGAGTTTCGATCGTCGCTATGAGACATTCATCCAGGCGGTGCATCCCGAGGACCGGGAGGCGGTGGTCCAGGCCATTCAGGCGGCGCTGGCATCAGGCAAGGAGTATTCGCACCTCCATCGGGTATTGTGGCCCGATGGGACCGTGCGGTGGATCATGGCCCGGGGCGAGTTTCATTTCGATGCGCTCGGCAAGGCCACCCGCATGGTGGGCGCGGTGATGGACGTGACCGAGCGGCGTACGCTGGAAAGTCAGCTGCTCCAGGCCCAGAAGATCGAAGCCATCGGGCATCTCGCGGCAGGCATCGCCCACGAAATCAACACCCCGATCCAGTATGTCGCCGACAACCTCCGCTTTCTGGAGGATGCCTTCGGCGGCATCAGCGAAGTCCTGGCGGCCGCCCGTTCCTCCGATGCGGCGGCAGACCCGGGCGCCAGCGCCATGGCGGCTGCGTGGGCCCGGGTGGATGGCGATTACCTGGCCACGCAGATCCCGCTGGCCACCAGTCAGGCGCTGCAGGGCGCCGAACGGGTGGCCGACATCGTGCGTGCGATGAAGGAGTTCTCGCATCCGGGCCAGGCCGAGATGGCCCCGGTGGATCTCAATCACGCCATCAGCAATACTGTGGAGGTGTCCCGGAGCGAGTGGCGCTATGTGGCGGATCTGGATGTGGAGCTGGCGGCCGACCTCCCCCTGGTCACCTGCCAGCAGGGCGAGATTCAGCAGGTGATCCTGAACCTGGTGGTGAATGCGGCCCACGCCATTGCCGATGCCCATCGGGAGGCGAGGGGGCGCATCACCATTGTCACGCGGAGGGTGGACGACCAGGTCGAGATCGATGTGCGTGACACCGGCACCGGGATTCCCGAGGCCATCCAGCCCAACGTGTTCGACCCCTTCTTCACGACCAAGGGTGTCGGTCGGGGGACCGGGCAGGGTCTGGCTTTGGCCCACGACACCGTGGTCGTGAAGCACCGGGGTACCCTCACCTTTGCCACGGTGCCGGGGCAGGGAACGACCTTCACCATTCGCCTGCCTGTGCGTCTCCGTGGCGCGGAGGAGGACTAAATGCGGCGTATCCTGTTCGTGGACGATGAGCCGCTGGTCTTGAGTGGGCTCGAGCGTACCCTGCACCGGTGCCGGAAGGAGTGGGATCTGCGGTTCGCCCTGGGCGGCGAGGCGGCGCTGGCCGTCCTCCAGGAGGGCGCCGTCGATGTGGTCCTGACCGACATGCGCATGCCAGGCATCGATGGGGCGGACCTGCTGCAGGAAGTCGCCACCAGGTTCCCGGCGACGGTGCGTATTGTCCTGACGGGCCAGACGGACGATGCGGCGGCCATGCGGGCCCTGCTCGTGGCGCACCAGTTCCTCATGAAGCCCTGCACCTACGCCGGATTGCATGAGGTCATCGATCGCACCCTGGCGCTGCGGGACCGGTTGTCCGATCCGACCCTGCGTCGGCTGGCGGGCCAGGTCGAGGCCCTGCCGTCGGTGCCGGGCGCCTACCTGGCGCTGGGGCGGGCACTCGGTGACCCCGCCGGCACCATTCATCATATCGCCGACCTCATCGGCGAGGACCCCGCGCTGGCGGCCAAGGTCCTCCAGCTGGTGAACTCGTCATTCTTCGGGCAGGGGCGGTCGGTCAGCAGCGTCCGGCAGGCCTGTGCGCTGCTCGGTACCGGGTTGATTCGCAGCCTCGCGCTGTCACACGAGGCGTTTGTGGCCCAGACCTGGGGGGCAACCCCCGGCCTGCGGTTGGAGGACGAGTCGTCGCACGCGATGGCCGTCGCTGGATTGGCCTGTGCCATGCAAGTGACCACGGAGACGGCGGAGGCTGCGCTCGCAGCTGGCCTGCTACACGATATCGGGAAGATCATACTGGCCAGCCGGACCCAGTCCGCGTACCACGCCGACGTGAGCCGGAGTCAGTCGACGGGGCAGCCGCTGTTTCAAGTGGAGCAGGACCGATACGGCGTCAGCCATGCCGAGGTGGGCGCCTACCTGCTGGGGCTCTGGGGCCTGCCGCACGTGGTGGTCGAAGCCGTGGCGCACCACCACCGGCCGGGCCTGGTCCGCGAAGGTGATCGGCGGGTTCTGGCGGCTGTCCACGTGGCGGACGTGCTGGTGCACGAGGCCCGGCATCCCGGCTCGGCTCCACCGCTCGATCCGGAGTGTGTGGACGTGCTCGGGGGAGAAGCCGAGCTCGATCGCTGGAGGGGCATGGCGAGCCCGGACGGGTCATGATCCAGCCGCGCCCCCGGATCCTCTGCGTCGATGATGAGCAGCATGTGCTCGATGGGTTGAGCCGTGTCCTGCATCGCGATTTCGAGGTGGTCACAGCGACCGGTGGAGGCGCCGGCTTGCACCAATTGCAGGGCAAGCCGGGCTATGCCGTGGTCCTGTGCGACATGCGCATGCCCGGGGCGGATGGGGTGGCCGTCCTGCGCTACGCGCGGGAACAGGTGCCTGACGCGACCCGAATCCTGCTGACCGGGCAGGCGGACACGCGCGCGGCCATCGACGCGATCAACGAAGGCCGGATCTTCCGCTTCCTGACCAAACCGTGCCGGCCCAAGGACCTGGAGCTGGCGCTGTGGCAGGGTGTGGAGCAGCATCGCCTCGTCACCGGGGAACGGGAACTGCTCGAGCGCACCCTCACCGGGAGTGTTCAGGCACTGATCGAGATGCTGGCGCTCACCAACCCCACAGCCTTCAGCCGGGCCTCCCGCATGCGGAAACAGATCTCCGCGCTGGCGACGCTGATCGGATTCCGGGACCGCTGGCAGATGGAAATGGCTGCGATGCTTTCGCAGGTGGGCGTGGCCACACTGCCGCCTGCGGTCGCGGCCCGTTACGCGGCCGGGAAGGGGCTGACCCCGAAAGAGGAGGAGATGATCAGGCAGCTGCCTCAGCTCGCGTTGCGCGTCCTGGGTGATTTGCCGCGGCTGGAGGAGATCCGGACCATCCTCACGCACCTGAACGATCAACCTGATGAAAACGCCAGGCCGGCGTCGGGCACCGACGCCATTCCGCTCGGTTCGCGCCTGGTGCGGGTGGTGCTGGAGTTTGATGTCCTGCAGTCAGGTGGGCTCCCGGCCGACGCGGCCCTGACGGCCCTCCGGTCCCAGCCGGAGCGGTACGATCCGGATGTCGTGGCTGACCTCACCACCGTCGTCGCGAATTCCGCCGGGCCCGCTCCTGCGGAGGTGCAGCTGCGAGACGTCACCCGCGGGATGATCTTCGCCGATGATGTGCGCACGGCGGAGGGGACGCTGTTGATCGCGCGGGGGCAGGAGGCCACGGACGGGTTGCTTGAGCGGATTCAGACCTACTGGATGGACCTGGAACCGTCGAGCCCGGTCCGGGTCGTGGCCCCGCAGCCGATCAGCTAGGACCCGGAGGGGTAGTCCGCCGGAATGGCCCCGGCGGCCTGGACCAGCTGGTTTGCGAGACTGGCGTACGGGGCCAGGTCCATGATACTGCCGCGGGCCAGCACCAGTTTCCCGGTCAGCAGCGCAGACAGCGGGGGCAGGGTGCCGGCGAGGAGTTGCTGCCAGGCGGCGGCCGTCGCGGCAAAGACCAGCCGGGCGGTAGTCTCATCCTCACTGGTGCCGGCCCGGGCGGCGCGACATTCTCCCTCCTGCAGATCGAGGTAGACGCGCCGCTCCTCGTCGCCGGGGAGTCCGGTCATCGTCAGCATCACGACGCCCTTCCATTTGGCCGCCGCCGCGGCGAATTCCGGACGGGCCCGCAACTGCTCGGCGCAGGCGACAGCCCAGCTCTCACCGAAGACCGGGTGGCTCATCCGAGGGCCGGCCATTGCTGGCTCACGCAGTGAAACGACCCCAGCCCCCAGACCAGGTCGCGGGAATCGAGCACCACGACCTTCCGGTCGGGGAAGCACTCCTGCAGCGTCCGGCGGGCGATGGCGTCGGTATCCGGATGGTACCCTGGCAGGAGGACGACGCCGTTGGCGATGTAGAAGTTGGCGTAGCTGGCGGGGAGCCGCTGGCCGTCATGGTGCATCGCCGGCGGCATCGGCAGGTTCACGATGCGAAGCGCGCGCCCGTCCTGGTTCCGCATACTCCGCAGGCGGTCGAGGTTGTCCTTGAGCGGCCCGTAGTTGGGATCGCGCGGGTCGTCCTCAAGCACCGTGACGACGGTATCCTCGCTCACGAAGCGGGTGAGGTCGTCGACATGCCCGTCGGTGTCGTCGCCCTCGATGCCATCCCCCAGCCAGAGAATGTGGGTGACGCCGAGGTAGGCCTTGAGGTGCCCTTCGATCTCCGCCCGGGTCAGGCCCGGGTTCCGGTTGGGATGCAGCAGGCAGGCCTCGGTGGTCAGCAGCGTGCCTCGGCCGTTCACATCGATGCTGCCTCCCTCCATCACGATCTTGGGGAGGTAGACCGGCAGCTTGTATTCCCGGGCGATCCGGGAGGGGATCACATCGTCGTCGTCAAAGGGGGGATACTTGTTGCCCCAGGCGTTGTAGCCCCAGTCGACGATCGCCTCTTCCCGCCGGCCGGAGGCCGTCTCCCGCTGTACGAAGATCGGGCCGTGATCGCGGCACCAGGCGTCATTGGTCGGATTGTGATGGAAGTAGACCGGCCCCCGGGGCCCCGGGTCGGCCGCGACGCCGCCGGCGCGGAGGAAGTCGCGGACCTGCTGCTCCATGGCGGCATCGGCCACGTTGAGGTGGACCTCTTCGTGGGCCGACAGGATCCGCACCATCTCCCGAAACACCGCGGGCACCGGTGCGAACTTGCCAGGCCACGACGATTCACGATGGGGCCACGAGAGCCAGGTGCCGCGATGCCGAGCCCATTCGGCGGGCATGCGGAATCCGCGCGCGGCCGGGGCATTCGGGAAACGGGTGACCCCGCTCCCGGGCGCACCGGTCTCAGTCATCGATGTAGCGCTTGGTCAACTCGCCGTAGCTCTCCACCCGGCGGTCCCGCAGGAAGGGCCAGTGGGTCCGGGCAAAGTCGACCTTGGCGGTGTCGATCGTCACGATGAGGGTCTCCTCTCCCGTCCCGGCCTTGGCGATGATCTCACCGTTGGGGGCGCAGACAAAACTGCCGCCCCAGAATTCGATCCCCTCGTTCGGCCCCGGTTCGTGGCCGACCCGATTCACCGCGGCGACAAAGACGCCGTTGGCGATCGCGTGGCTCCGCTGGATGGTCTCCCAGGAGGCCTGCTGGCTCGACCCGTATTCCGTCTTCTCCGGCACCAGCCACCCGATGGCCGTGGGGTAGAAGAGGATCTGAGCACCGGTCAGCGCTGTCAGGCGGGCCGCCTCCGGATACCACTGGTCCCAGCAGATCAGCACGCCGGCCCGGGTGAAGCGGGTGTTCCAGGAGCGGTAGCCGAGGTCGCCGGGGGTGAAATAGAACTTTTCGTAATAGTTCGGGTCGTCCGGGATGTGCATCTTCCGGTACTTTCCGAGATACTCCCCGTCCGCATCGATCACGGCGGTGGTGTTGTGATACAGTCCCTCCGCCCGCTTCTCGAAGAGGGAGGCGATGATCACCACGCCGAGTTCCCTGGCCAGCGCCTGGAACTGCACCGTGGCGGGCCCCGGAATGGGCTCCGCGAGCTTGAAGAAGTCGTGATCTTCCGTCTGACAGAAGTACCGGCTCTGGAACAGCTCGGGGAGACAGATCACCTGGGCGCCGCGGGTGGCGGCGTCGCGAATCCGGGCCGTGGCGCGGGCGAAGTTGTCCACCGGATCGGCAGACATCTGCATCTGCACCAGGCCGAGGGTGACGGTCGCAGGAAGAGAGCTTGGCATGGGGCGGAATAATAAGAGGGTAGGGGGTACGTAGGGTACGAGGGTACGCGGGTACGTGGGTACGCGGGTACGTGGGTACGTGGGTACGGGGACCCGCTACCCGCCTACCCGCGTACCCTCGTACCCTCGTACCCACCCCTGAATCTGCAACCCGTCCGCCCCGTAGATTATCTATAGTCTGCTCGTCCGCGTGGCCCTTCCTCCTCTCCCGTTCACCCGTGGCTCTCTTATGCTCGCTGCGCTGCTGTTGACCCTGCTGCAGGCCCCTCAGGCTCCTTCTCCCATCGCCAGGGTGGAAGTCACCCCGGCCACCGCCGACGTCGAGGTTGGCGGGACGCTGCAGTTCGGCGCCCGCGCGCTGGACGCCAACGGCAAGCCGGTCCCTGGCGCGGTGGTGAACTGGTTCGACGGCGGCGGGCAGGGCGATATCGACTCAACCGGTCTGCTGACCGCGGGCTATCAGGGCACGATGATCGTCACCGCCATCGCCTCGGTGCAGGGGAGCAAGGCCACCTTCGGGCGTGCGACCGTCACCGTGAAGCCACAGCCGCCAGCTCGGGTGGTGTTGAACCCGGTGGCCACGCGCCTGGTAGTGGGGAGTCGGCTCGCGCTCTCGGGCACCGCCTACAGCTCGCAGAACGATCGGCGGGATGACCTGCTGACGTTCGCCTCCAGCAACCCCGCGATCGTGCGGGCAATGCCGGATGGCCGGGTGGTGGCACTGGCCCCGGGGAAGGCCCGTGTGACTGGCAGCGCCGGCAAGGCCTCGGGCAGCGTCGCCTTCGAGGTCATTCCCAACACCATTCGCAAGATGGTGGTCGATCCCGCGGCGGCGAGCGTACGCACCGGAGACGTGGTGCGGCTCACGGTGAAGGCGACCAATGCCGCTGGCGCCCCGATCACCGGTCTGGCCTATCGCTGGACCATTGCCGCCGGTGAGGGGCCGGCCCAGATCGATCCCGATGGCGGGTTCGTGGCCGAAGCTCCGGGGCGTTACACCATCTCCGCGGAAGCGGGGAACCGGGTGGCCGAGGCCATCATCGTGGTGGCGCCGCGCCGTGCGGGGCGGGGGATGGAAGTCCTCGGCCGGGTGCCGATCAAGTTCAGCACCGCCGAGGTGTGGGCCCATCCCGCCGGCCAGTGCGTGTATCTCTCGACCATCTCGGACCGGGTGTATGTGATCAATGTGCAGGACCCGACCAAGCCGGCGATCGTCGACTCGATGATGGTGGATGCCCAGCTGGTCAACGATGTGATGACGACCGAAGATGGGAAGTACGGGGTCTTCTCGCGGGAAGGGGCGTCCAACCGGAAGAATGGCCTCAAGATCTTCGATGCCAGCGATGGCTGTCACCCGAAGGTCATCGCCGACTACACCGAGACGGTGACCGGCGGGGTCCACTCGAGCTACGTCTACCAGGGCCACGTCTACCTGACGGACGATGCGACCGGCTCCATGCGGGTGATCGACATCCGTGACCCGCTCAAGCCGAAGGAGGTGGCGCGGTGGCAGGCGGAGCAGACCGAGGCGGGGCGCTACGTCCATGACATCATGGTCAAGGATGGACTGGCCTATCTGTCGTACTGGAATGACGGCCTGATCATCCTGGATGTCGGGGCCGGCCTCAAGGGTGGCAGCCCCGAGGCACCCAAGTTTGTCTCGCAGTACAAGTACAACCTGAGCGAGGACTACGCCCGGGTGGACCAGCTGTATGGGCTGGGCTACCGGGGCACGCACACCGCGTGGCGCGCCGGGAAGTACGTCTTCGTGGGCGATGAGGTGTATGCGTCGAAGCCGTCCAAGGGACTGGTGGACGGCAATAACCTGACCTGGGGCAAGCTGCACGTCATCGATGTCAGCGACATCGAGCACCCGAAGCAGGTCGCGTGGTATGAACCGACCGACGGCGGGGTGCACAACGTCTGGGTCGAGGGAGACACGCTCTACCTCGGCAACTACCAGGGTGGCGCGCGGGTGCTCGACATCTCGGGCGAACTGCGGGGGGATCTGCTGCGTCAGGGGCGCGAGGTGAGCTGGATCTTTACCGCGGATTCCATGGGCCATCGGCCCCGGGCCACCTTCACCTGGGGCGTGGTGGTACAAAACGGCATCATGTATGTCCCGGATATCAACAGCGGCCTCTGGATCCTCAAGGTGGAACCGAAGCGGGAGACGTTGACGCCGTAGGTTCGGGTTGGGGGTTGAGGGACGTGGGCCGAGAGTCGAAGGTCGAGGGTCAAGGGTGAGGTTCTCCTCGATCCTCGACCCTCGACTTTTTCTACCGCCCCCTCTCCAGCACCCCATACACCGGATAGCCCGCCCGCCGCACGACGGCCCACCCCACCAGGGCGCCGCTCGACATGATCATCGCATCGGTGATATCCACCATGCGGCTGACCACCATGACCTGGCCAACCTCGAGGAGGCACGCCAGCCAGATGGCGGGCAGGGGGCCGGCGAGCCAGCCGCGGTTCCGCCAGGGCCAGACCGCGAGGAGGGCACCCAGCGGGAGGTACAGCAGGAACTGATTGCAGACATCCACCACGCTGAAGAAATCGGCCCGCATGTTCAGGGCGCCCAGCGGGATGTACCAGTTGCTGTCGAATTTGCGAATCAGGGAGTCGAGACTGATCTCCGGCAGGAAGGGGCGCCAGGACCAGGCGGCGAGGATCGCGACATAGCCGATCATGACCGCGGAGACCCGGGCTCGTCCACGAAGGGCCACGGTGAGTCGCGGCAGCCACCGGACGGCTACCACCGCGCCCAGCACCAGGGCCACGATGTGGAGGATGACGGCGCCCAGTTCGACCGGCTGCCCCAGGCCGCCGTGCAGCAGTTCGGCGCCAACGATCAGGATGGCACCGCCCCCGATGGTCTGCAGCGCCGCCCGCCGGTAGGGGACGTGGTGTTCGGCCAGCGCGGCGACGGCGAGGGCGCCGGCCGGGGCGAAGAGGAGCAGGTCGCTGGCGGTGAATGCCGTCAACGAGGACCAGGAGAGGGCGTGCAGGGCCTGGGAGAGTCGGTGGAAGGGACCCCCGGTGGCATTCCAGAGGCTGCTCTGACGGAAGAGCGGCACGAATGCTTCCAGGAAGGCCGCGGCTCCATAGGAGACCGCGAACAGCGCCGTCGGCAGCCCCACGAAGGATCGTTCACCGCGCCGCTCCCGGGTGAGCAGGACCAGCACCAGCAGCAGGACCGCCCCGGCGAGCGCGCCCCCGGTGTTGGTGCTCAGATCCAGAAAGCTGGAATTCCGGTTGCTGGAAAAGAGCTGTGCGGTCTCGACCGCGGCGCTGATGATCGCGCCGGTCAGGGTCGCCTCCACCAGGATCCGCCGGACACTGCCCGCCGCCGTGAGTGCCCACACCACCCCCCAGCCGCCGAAGAGCACCAGGTTGCGGGCCGCGTCGATGACATCCATGCCACCGATGGTGGGGTGCAGCGCCCGCCCGATGCGGAGCGCGATGTGCGCCTGATCAGGGTCGTACCGGTACGGGGAGAGCGTGGCCAGCAGGAGAATCAGGGCGTAGGCGGAGCGGGCCGGCAGCCGCGCCCGCCCCAGCCAGCGCCAGCTGGACGCCGGGGCGCTCACCGGAGACTCCAGGTGGTGGCGCGGTGCAGGCAGAGCAAGAGGAGGGGCATGGCGAAGGAAAGTAAGCGGGGGCCCGTCCGGGCATGTTGCCCGATCCGGGGATGCCCTTCCGGCCGTTCCCAATCCCGGTAGATTGTCGAGAGTCACTCCGTTCCGACCTCGAAATCCCAGCCCGCTCGGCCCCCTCATGCACCACGAAACCATCCGGTGGTATTCGCCCCTGGTGGGCCGGGAGATGACCATCCAGATGGTGGGCCACGCGGGTGCCCGGGTGCTGGTATTCCCCACCAGCATGGGCACCGATCGGGAATGGCTGGATCGGGGCATGCACGAGGTCCTGCGGGACCACCTGGACCAGGGCTGGATTCAGCTGTACTGCCTGGATCAGCCGCATCACGAGAACTGGGGGAACACCGCGGTCGACGCCGGCCACCGGGGCTGGACCCACATCCAGTACTACCGCTACATCCAGGAGGAGGTGCTGCCGTTTACCGCCTCCCGCAATCCCGATCCGACGGTGATCGCGACCGGCGCCTCCCTGGGGGCGAGTCACGCGATGACGTTCGGGCTCAAGTATCCCGAATCGGTCGGGCGCATCCTGGGCATGAGTGGCCTGTACGACATCACCCGGATGACCGGGGGCTATTCCGACGACAACGTGTATCAGGTGAACCCGATGGCGTTCATGATGCACGAGCACGATCCTGGCCGATTCGCTGCCTTCCGGCGGCTGGACATCATCATGGCGATCGGCCGCGGATGACCCGATGTTCCATCAACAACGTGGCGTTCTCCGGTCTGCTCTGGGGCAAGGGGATCGGCAACGCCCTGCGGGAATGGGATGGGTTTGCCCACGACTGGCCGGTCTGGGAACAGATGGTCCGGATGTACCTGAGCGGCCACGACTAGCGGCCCGCCGCCTCGCCTTGCCGTTCACCTATTCGGGAGTCAGCGTACCGTGACCAAGCGTGTCGGAATACTTGTCGGCCGGGAGTGGTCGTTCCCGCCGGCGTTCATCGATGAAGTCCACCGTCGCAATGCCGGTGTCACCGCCGAATTCGTCAGCATCGGCGGTGTAGCGATGGACCAGCCCTGTCCGTACGACGTGATTGTCGACCGGATCTCCCAGGAGGTGCCGTTCTACCGCACCTACCTGAAGCAGTGCCTGCTCGAGGGGGTGGCAGTGATCAACAACCCCTTCATGTGGACCGCCGACGACAAGTTCTTCGGGGCCGCGCTGATCACCAAGCTGGGACTGGCGAGTCCGAAGACGGTGGCGCTGCCCAACAAGGACTACGTCAAGGGGATCGTGCCGAGCGAGAGTCTGCGCAACCTGCAGTACCCGCTCGACTGGGATGGCATTGTGCAGGAAATCGGGCTGCCCTGCATTCTGAAGGACGCGCACGGCGGTGGCTGGCGCGACGTCTACGTCTGCCACACGAAGGAAGAGTTGTGGCGGGACTACGATCAGTCGGGGCTCCTGACCATGATCATCCAGGAGTTCATCCACTTCGACAAATTCGTGCGCTGCATGTGCCTCGGCCAGGAGGATGTGCTGGTCATGGGCTGGGACCCCAAAGAGCGCAAGTATCACGCGGGGGAGCACTACCTGCCGCCCGCGCTGCACGAACGGGTGGTCCGCGATGCACAGACCATCGTGCGGGCGCTGGGCTATGACATGAATTCGATCGAGTTTGCCATCCGGGATGGCATCCCCTACGCCATCGATTTCATGAATCCTGCGCCGGACATGGACATCTATTCGCTCACGCCGCCCTACTTCGAGTGGGTGGTGACCCACATGGCGGATCTGGTGATCCGGCTGGCGAAGGGCGGGCGCCGTCAGGTGGACCAGATGGGCTGGGCCGAGCTGTTCGCCGGCCGCCGCCGCGGGTGAGCCACGCCCGATGATCGATCCGGTCGCCCACTATCACGAGATCCTGGCGAACGCCGAGGTGGCGGAGGCGACGCACGTCGCCCTGACGGAGCAGCTGCAGCGCCGGAACCTGGTGTTCGGCGGTCGGCCGCTGTGCACCGTCCTCCGGCCCCGCTTCTTCAGCGCGGAACAGTTGCGGACCATGGAGGGGCGGATCCGGCGCCTGATGGGGGCATTCCGGAAGGCGCACGAAGCGGCCATGGTTGACCCCGCCCTCCGGGCCCAGTTCCACCTGACGGACTGGGAAGAGACGCTGGTCCTGGCCGACCCCGGCTATCGCAGCCCGAGTCCCCATGGCCGTCTCGACTGCTTCACTGATGACCAGGGCGGCATGGCGCTGACGGAGTACAACGCCGAGACACCGGCCGGGGCGGGATTCAACGACCTGCTGACGGAATCGTTCCAGACGATTCCCGCGATGCGCCTCTTCGGGCAGCGGTTCAGCGCCCGTCCGCTCCCGGCCCGACCCGGTGTGGCCTCGGTGATCCTCGATGCCTGGCGGGAGTTCTCCGGCCGCTGGCAGGGGCCGCGGATCGCCATCGTGGACTGGTCCGACGTGCCCACGGTGGTCGAGTTTGAGATTTTCCGCGCCTACTTCGAGTCGCTGGGACTCGCCACGGTGATCGTCGACCCGCGCACCATGGAGTATCGCGGTGGCCGGCTGTACGGCGGGGGCGCACCGGTCGACCTGATCTACAAGCGGGTGCTGATCAATGAGCTGATCGAGCGGGAAGGGCTGGAGCACCCGGTGGTCCGGGCGGTACGGGACCGCGCCGTCTGCATGGTCAACCCCTTTCGCTGCAAACTGCTGCACAAGAAGGCGAGTCTGGCCGTGCTGTCGGACGAACGGAACGTCTCCCTGTTCGACGCCGCCGAACAGGAGGTCATCGCCCGGCATGTTCCCTGGACCCGGGTGGTGGAGGAACGGAAGACCACCCACACCGGCCGACCGGTGGACCTGGTGCGGTTCATCTCCGACAATCGCCAGCGGATGGTGCTCAAGCCCAATGACGACTACGGTGGCGCCGGCATCACCCTGGGATGGACGGTGGACGATCAGGCGTGGGAAGCGGCGATCCAGGCGGCACTCACTACCCCGCACATTGTCCAGCAGCGTGTCACCATTCCGTCCGAGCCGTTCCCCAGCATGGTGGATGGCCGGCTGGAGCTGATGGACCGGATGTTTGATACCGCCCCGTTCGTGCTGAACGGCGAGGTGGTGGATGGCTGCCTCAACCGCCTGTCCACCGCGGCGTTGCTCAACGTGACCGCCGGCGGCGGCAGTACGGTGCCCAGCTTTGTCGTGGACGAACGACCGTAGGCCGACAGCAACCGAGCAGTTCGACTCGACGCCTCGCCCCTGTTCCTGCTCACCATCACCCCCGATCGGTCCTCGATGCAACCACCGTCACTGACTATCGGCGTCGAAGAGGAATACCAGATCATCGACCCGGTCACCCGGGAACTGCGCTCCTACATCACCGAGATCCTCAAGGAGGATTCGCTGATGATGGGCGAGATCAAGCCGGAACTGCACCAGTCGATGGTGGAGATCGGGACCAAGGTGTGCCGCCATCCGGCCGAAGTGAAAGCGGAGCTGGTGCGGCTGCGCGGCATGGTGATCGGCCTCGCGGCACGACAGGGGCTCAAGGTGGTGGCGGCCGGCAGCCACCCCTTTTCCTCGTGGATGGACCAGGAGATCACCCCGCTCGAGCGCTACATGGGGGTCAAGGAGGACCTGCAGGACCTGGCCCAGGCGCTGCTGATCTTCGGGACCCACGTCCATATCGGGATTGAGGACCGGGAGTTTCTCATCGATGCAATGAATGTCTCCCGCTACCTGATGCCCCATGTGCTGGCCCTCTCCACCAGTTCGCCCTTCTGGATGGGGCGCAACACCGGGTTGAAGAGTTATCGCAGTATCGTCTTTCGGAGTTTTCCCCGCACCGGGATTCCCCGCAGCCTCACCTCCTGGGGGGAGTTCGAGGATGTGGTGACCACGCTGGTCGGCACCCGCTCGATCCCGAACGCCTCCAAGATCTGGTGGGATGTGCGGCCCAGCTGGAGCTACCCGACCCTCGAGTTCCGTATCTGCGACGTCTGCACCCGGGTGGATGAAGCGGTCTGCATCGCGGCGATCTTCCAGGCCATCGTGGCCAAACTGTGGAAGTTGCGGCGCGACAATCTCTCCTTCCGGCAGTATTCGGTGGCGTTCATCGAAGAGAACAAGTGGCGCGCCTGCCGCTACGGGCTCGATGGCAACCTGATCGACTTCGGCAAGGGTCAGGAACAGCCGTCCCGGGTCCTCATTCGGGAGATGATTGAGTGGTTCCTGGGCGATGTGCTGGACGAACTCGGGACCCGGAAGGAGGTCGAGTATGCCTTCCGGATCCTGGAGGAGGGGACCAGTGCCGACCGGCAGCTGGCTGTCTTCCGGCAAAGTGGCGACCTGAAGGCGGTGGTGGACCACCTGATCAGGGAGACGGGGGAAGGTGTTATATAACAGGAGCTTAGAGAGTACCTCCGGCCGGCCCCATGGTCGGGGCCCGGTACTGCAGCGAGGAACTTTCGGGCCGATCCTTACCTTCTAGCATGGGACTTGCCCTTCAGGGTGCGTCGCGGCACAGCGTCGCGGTTCGGTCGCCGGATCACGACCTTCAGCTCAGTACAAGGACAGGGACATGCCCGTTCGACCGCTCATCGGTATCACGACCCAGAGTCTGCATTCCATCGACGGGATCCCTGAGGGGCTGCCCAGTTCGTGGGTGATGAATCAGCGCTATGCCCACACCGTGGCGGCCGCCGGCGGATTACCGGTCCTGGTGCCGCTGCTGCCAGAGGACCCGGCGACCCTGCGTGGGATGTACGACCGGCTGGACGGGGTGTTCATCCCCGGTGGGGTGGACATGGACCCGTCCACCTTCCACGAGGCCCCACACGCCAAGCTGGGTCGGATCGATCCGCCGCGTGATGCGACGGAGCTGCTGCTGGCCCGTTGGGCGATGGAGGATGGCAAGCCGCTCTTTGGTCTATGCCGCGGGCTGCAGGTGATCAACGTGGCCTTGGGCGGGACGCTGCATCAGGATCTCGAAAGCGAGATGCCCGGCGCCATCAAACACGACTACTTCCCCAACGCCGGTTTCACCCGCGAGCACCTGGCGCACGACGTGCGGATCGAGTCGTCCAGCCGGCTGGGCCGGATCGTGGGCGAACAGCGGCTGCCGGTGAACAGCATGCACCACCAGGGGGTCCGGACGCTGGGCGCGGGGCTCACCGCGACCGCCTTCGCGTCCGATGGCCTGATCGAAGCGCTCGAGTCCGACAGCCCGAATTATGTAATGGCGGTGCAGTGGCACCCCGAGGCGCTGGCCGATCGCGACGAAAAGATGGCCGCGCTGTTCCACTCCTTCATTCAGGCCACCGCCGCCGCGTGACGCGCTACTGCAGGCCTCCCACTGGCGTGGCCTCCAGCGAAAAGCCCAGCTGGTGGGCCAGCCGGTCCATCCCCGCATCCGCTCCAACTCCGCCCTGCCAGATCCGATAGAACTGCGACTGCGCTTCGAAGGGGATCGAGACATGCACCTGCTCCAGCAGGTGCAACAATCCCTCGAGCTGCGCGATCGCCTCCGCCCGCCTGGCACCCGCCAGACGGGGGATCGCGCGACCAATCGCCGCCGGCAGTACCTCCTCCAGCCGCACCCCATCCGTCAGGTGTCTGCGATCGCCCTGGTCCAGCCATCGTTCGAGGGCCGCGTGCCGCAGGCCGAGGGCCACCGCGTTGCGGGCGTGCTCAGGGAGGTCGGCCAGGTGTAGCGCTATCGGCGCGGGGAGCGCAGGGCTCTGCACCTGGATCTCGATGCCGCTTGCCAATCCTTCCACCGCGAGCACGCAGGGTATCGACCGGCCGGTGCGCAGGTTGATCAACCGGGCGTCGTCGTCCGGCCCCTCGAGGCGCCACATCTCGATGAGCTGCTGCCCCGGGGCGAGCCAGCGGCCGGCGGCGAGGCCGGCCGCGATGGCGGCCATCGGAGGGATCGTCGGCAGGACCAGGTTACGGTACACTGCAACACCGTCGCCGAGGGCAGGGTCGTTGCTGCGGGCTGGCGCCAGGCGTTCGAGCAATCCCGCTTCCAGCCGCGCGGCGTCCGCGCCCGTCCGTTCGATGACCCAGGCGGCGTACCGCAGGACCTGCAGCGTTTCGATGCCCGCCAGGTCGTCGAAGAACCAGGCGCAGGAGGTGAGGCTGCGCAGCGCCCCGCCTTCGAGTTCCAGCAGTTCGAGGGCCTGGGTGACGCTCGCGGCGTCCTCCGGCGTGCGGGCCACCGTGGCTCCGTAGCGCCGCACCGACTCGGCCCCTGCGCCGATGACGCCACCATAGGCCATCAGCGCCGATGTTGGATCGCGCAGGACGGCCGGTGCCTCCCGGTCGAACGTCGCGTGGATTTCTCCGGTGAGCCACCGCAGGGCGTTCCGCAGCGGGGTCCGCCACTCCTGCTGCGAGGGGGGATCGTGTGCCATCCGGCAGCTGCAGTTGCTGTTCCACCGCTCGACCCCATGGCTGCAGCTCCAGGCACTGGGCGCGACCACCGTGACCGGATGCGTGGCGGGGTGCCGTGCGAGAAACGACGCATAGTTGTCGATCGTGACGCCAGGCGCCTGGCCGACCTGATCGAGCATGCGGACCAGCGCCATCTCGCCGAAGCGATGATGATGCCCGTAGGTCTCACCGTCGGTCGCGATGGACACGAGGCTGGCGGGAACCGTATGCGAGAGCCCGGCGACCATGCGCCGGACCCAGGCGTCGGCGTCGCGGACCAGTGGGCCGAACGCGACATCGTGCGAGATGGTCCCATCGTACACGAAGACGGCGATCGAGCGCCCATTGGCGGTACGCACCAGTCCGGGCAGGCCATGGGGTGGCGCTTCCACCACCTGGTTCGGCGCCAGAATCGTGAACTGGATTCCCGCCTCGGCCAGCACGTCCAGCGTTTCGTCGTCCACCGCCGTCTCGGGCAGCCACATTCCCTCCGGCTCGCGACCGAAGCGCCGGCGGAAGTCAGCGATGCCCCACGCCACCTCGGTCGCCTTTTCCCGCCGACTGGAGAGTGGCAGAATAGCGTGGTGATACGGCATGGCGATGGCATTGCCATGCCCCAGTCGCGCCAGACTTAGCCGGTCCGCCTCGAGGAGGGCGGCGTAGGTGTCGGGTGCGGCATGTTCGAGCCATTCCAGAAGCGTGGGGCCAAAATTGAAGCTGATCCAGGCGTAGGTGTTGATGCAGCGGCCGATCCGCCCATCGGGACCCGGCATGCGCGCCGCCGCGACCGCGCGGTAACACTCCTGCTCGATCCGCGCATTCCAGTCGTGTGCCGGTGCAGGCCGAAGGTTCCTGCTCGACCTCGTCGATCCAGGGATTCTCGCGCGGGGGCTGGTAGAAATGGCCGTGAATGATGACCGAGGGCATGCGGCTCTGTGGTTCAGGGAAGGCGGTGCGGGATGGTACTGACGATGGCGGAGGGACTCATCGCCGCATCAGCCCGTAGAAGGTCGCGCCGAGGTAGAGCAGCAACGGCCAGTAATCCAGGGCGGTCCGGACCACGGTGCGGAGCTGTCGCCCGGCGCCCGACCAGAGCAGGTGGGCCCCCGACGCACCGAGTCCGATGGCGAGCAGGTACAACGGAATATTGAGTGGTCCGAGGTTGCGGGTCGGCAACCTGGAGAGGAGCGCCAGGGCGATCACGATTCCGAGCAGCATCAGGACCCAGACCACGACCCGGGCGGCCGTCAGCTGCGCCCCGCGGGAGAGATCGAGTTCCCCCTCCAGCAGCAGCTGATCCTCCAGGGTCGCCAGTGCTCCGTCGGTCATCGTTTCCAGATCGGCGTCGCGGATGCCTGCCGGGACCAGGTCCATGGTTACGCTCCCCCCCGCAGGCACAGGACGGCCCGGGTCTCGGTCGGACGGCGGCCAGAGGAGACGCCCACTGCAGGACGCTTGCCGTCGCCGATCTGGATGCCCTGGCCCGATCCGGTCCAGACATAGAACAGGCGCCCGACATCGGGGTAGGTGGCGAGTACGGGCCACTGGCCCAGCCCCGGCGGCAGCTGCCACCCCGGTCCGAGGGCCGCGCACCAGGCCTGGGCCTCGGTGAATGTTCCCCGGACCAGGGCGCTGTCGACGACCAGCAGTTCCCACGCCTCGCCGCTGGTCCTGGCGGGATCGACCAGCACGCGGCGGGCCGCCGCCTTGCGATCCAGCGCGGCCTGTTGCCCCTCGATGAACCCGTTGGCGCCGCCCGTGAGCGCGCGGACCAGTGAGGAGTTGGGCGCGATCTGGCCGAGTGCCAGCGCGAGGAGCAGGACCGACGCGACGATGATGCCGACGGTGTCCCATCCCCGCCGGACGCGGTCACCGATCCGGTTCCACAGCCGGGTGGTCCAGATATCGGCAGCGCCGACCGCGATGGCCGTCAGGGGAACAGCGAGGAAGGTACCCCCGAGCACGGCATGGACCAGCCCCGATGCCGCCACCAGACCGAATACCCGAATCGCGACGCGCGTCAGGTTGGTAGCCGAGAAGAGGGCCACCCGCCGCTCGGGATGACGGCGCGCGTCCAGCAGGACGCGGATCCGTTCGATCCGCGCGGTGCGTCCGCTCACACGCCGGTGGGGAGGGGGACGCCAGCCACCTGCGCCACCGTGGCCAGCACGTCGGGGAAGACGTGATCCTGCTCCCACAACTCGGCCGCGCGATTGTGCGCCAGGCGCAGATAGCTGGCGCCCGGCTGCAGGGCGCCTAACAGAAATTCCGCGTCCACACAGTGCTCCGTGAAGCGGGCGATCGCGTAGTCGCCGACGGCGCCCGTCGACATGATGAACTGCCAGTCGGACGCCATGGCCAGCAGCAGCGACCGGGTGGCCTGGGCCAGTACCAGGTGCGTGACCGGGGCCGCGAGCGCGGCGGGGGCCGTCGCCCAGAAGGCATCTTCCAGAGCCCAGAGGCGCTTCCAGGTCCAGGCCGTTTCCGGGTTGAGCCACATGCCGAAGCCGCCATTCGCGCCCCAGGTGCCTTCCGTCAGGCGCACGGCGGCCGTGGCCGGGTATTGCGCGAGGTGCGCGCCGGCGGTCACTGGACGGACCTGGTCCTGGCGGTGCAGCGCCCGGCAGGTTTCCACCAGGAAGTCCACCCCTTCGTGCCACCAGTGGCCGAAGAGTTCGGTGTCGAAGGGGGAGGTGATCACCCCGCCGGTGGGGTCGCCGGATTCGGCGCCGATCCGCTGGAGCAGCGCGGTGAAGTGCCGGGCATGCTCCTGCGCCCGTCCGTATGCCATCGAGGGGATGTAGGACATCTTGGCTCCGAGGTCGGAGCCTGGCGCACTGACGCGCCAGTACTTGAGTCCACCGGGCCAGCGGATCTTGTGAAACTCGAGATACCACTCGTCGCCGGGGTACCCCTCGTACCGACTCCAGACCTGGCGAGACGATACTGGATCACGCACGAAGGCGCTCAGGTCCCCTGTGCCGTCGGCGCCCTCCACCCGGTATGCGGCATAGGGGGACCGGGCCTCGCTGGCGTCTACCTCCCCCTCGGCACCATAGCCGTCGAACGGATGGCCGGCGCCCGCCACGTGGCTGTCGACAAAGAAATACTGGTACCCCGCCTCGGTCACGAACTGATCGATCCCCGCGCGCTCCTCGGCGGGTCGTGCGCCTGGCAGCGGGTGCCAGGTACCGCGCGGCCGATAGGCGCATTCCGGCAGCCACAGGCCCCGGGCTTCCCGGCCGAACAGGCGGCGGTGCTCGGCCTGTCCAAGCAGGAGCTGCAGCCGGATACTCTCGTCCCGGGCGAGCAGGGGGAGGAAGGCGTGGGTGGCGGCGCTGGTGAGCAACTCGATGCGACCCGCCGAGGCATGTTGGCGGAAGGCCTCGGTCAGGTTGCCGCCCGCCGCGTGAAACCGGGCCTGCAGCGCTTCGAGGTGTCGTTGCCAGTACTGCGCCAGCGGGAGGAGGTGGCCGTCGCCGGTGCTGGTCAGCGAGGCCTCGGCCTCGGCACAGGTGCGCAGGCGCTGGACGAAATACGCCTCCTGCTCCGCCCGGTAGACCGGGCTGGCCAGCTGATTGGCGAGCACCGGGGTGATGCCGATGGTCAGCGGGGCGGGGGTCCCTTCGCGCTCCAGCCGGTCGAGGGCCAGCAGCAGCGGCAGGTAGGTATCGATGGTCGCTTCGCAGAGCCAGTCGCTGCCATGGGGCCAGCGGCCGTGATTCAGGACGTACGGGAGGTGGCTGTGCAGGGCGAGAACGAAATCCACGACTCAGCCGGCGATCGCAGGCGCGGCCAGGACACGCTGATAGACCGCGGCGTATTTCGCGCCGGAGCTGGCCCAGCTGAAGTCCCGGGACATCGCATTCCGCATCATCGCTTCCCACGCCGGCTGGTCATGGTAGCGGTCCATCACATGGCGGGAGACCCGCAACAGGTCCTCGGAGCTGTACTCGTCGAACAGGAACCCGGTGGTGCCGTCCTCGATGGTGTCGGTCAGACCGCCGACCCGCCGTCCGATCGGAATCGCGCCGTAGCGCTCGGCCCGCAACTGGGCCAGGCCGCACGGTTCGTACAGCGAGGGCATCAGGTAGATGTCGGCGCCGGCCATGAGCCGATGTTCCAGCCGCTCGGAGAAACCGAGGTGCACGCTGATTCGCTCGGGCCAGCGGGCTTCGTACATCTTGAGCATCTGCTCGTACTTGGGCTCGCCGGTGCCGAGGAAGATGAACTGCGCCTCGAGCATGAAGAGCGTGTACTCCCCGGTGATCAGTTCGAGGCCCTTCTGGTGGGTGAGTCGCGCGGTCATCGCGAACAGTGGAATGCGGCGCCGCTGGGGCAGGCCGAAACTCCGCTGCAGCGCCGCCTTGTCGCGGGCCTTGCCGCTCAGGTCCGCCACGCTGTACGGCGCGGTGATGTGGTCGTCGGTGGCCGGGTTCCACTCCTCCATGTCGATGCCGTTCACGATCCCGGTGAAGCGGTCGCCCAGCCACAGGAAGACGTTGTGCAGCCCGAACCCGCCGACCGGGGTGCGCAGTTCGTGCGCGTGCGTCGGGCTGACGGTGGTCACCGCATCGGCGAACTTGAGCCCCCCCTTGAGCAGGTTGAGCTTGTCGTGCCACTCCAGATACTCCCAGGTGAACAACTCCCACGGCAGTCCGATCTCGGCCATGCCGCTCGGGGCGTAGTGGCCCTGGAAGCCGGCGTTGTGCACCGTGAGCACCGTCCGGATGCCGTCGGCGAAGGCCTGCCCGCGGAACAGGACCCGGAGGTACACCGGCGCGAGGGCGGTGTGCCAGTCGTGGCAGTGGAGCACGCAGGGGGAGCGGGTCACCCGTGGCAGCACTTCGATCGCCGCCCGGGAGAAAAAGGCCCAGCGCTGCAGGTTGTCGGGGTAATCCATTCCCGATTCACCGTAGAGCCCGGGCCGATCAAAGTAGGGGTGTTCGAGACAGTAGACCTTCGGCTTGCCCGGCTCGGACGGGATTCGGAACAGGCGGGCTTCTTCGGTGCGCGGCCCGACCTGGACCTGAAACGGACCAGACACCCGCTCCAGCGATGGGGCCGCGCTCCGGACCGAACGATGCAGCGGGATGATCACCGCCACCGGGATCCCCTGGGCCGCCTGGGTGGCGGCGATCCCCGCCACCGCCTCGGCGAGGCCGCCGGTGCGCGCCAGCCAGCCGTACTCCGCCGCGAGGTGCACCACCCCGACCGGACTCTGGTCGGTGGGATCGAGTCCCGGATCGGGCTGAGGTACCTCGCCGGATCGCCGCATGCTCAGAGCGGGGGCGGGGTGGGTGGCAGCTCACCCCGCATGGCGGGTGAGTAGTACTGGTGGGCGTAGTCCTGGACCATGCGGCGGGCCGTGAACTGCTGGCCGGCGATCTGCATCGCGTGCTTCATCCGTTGCAGCCACTCGATGGGCAGGCCCCGGGCATCGCGCTTGTAGAACTCGGGCACCACCTGCTGCTCCAGCAGGTTCATCAGCCGCTCGCCATCCACATCATCGGCGACCTCATCCGGCTGGGCCGGCGGAATCGCCCAGCCGTTCATCCCCATGAAGCCCTCGGCCCACCAGCCATCCAGAGTGCTGAGCTGGGGTACGCCGTTGAGGGCCGCCTTCATGCCGCTGGTGCCAGAGGCTTCGAGCGGCACCCGAGGCAGGTTCATCCACAGATCGACACCCTGCACCAGGCGATGCGCCAGGTGCATCTCGTAGTCTTCGATGAACGCCACCCGCCCCTCGAGTCGGGGATCCCGGGTGAATTCGTAGACCCGCTGCAGGACTTCCTTGCCGGGACCGTCCTCGGGATGCGCCTTGCCCGCGAAGATGATCTGCACCGGCTGCCAGGGATTGACCAGCAGCGCGCGCAGCCGCTCGAAATCGCGGAAGAACAGGGCGGCCCGCTTGTAGGTGGCGAAGCGGCGGGCGAATCCGATGACCAGCGCATCGGGGCTGATGAGGGTGCCGGCACCGACGACATGGGCGGCCTCCTTCCAGGTGTCGGCCCAGCGGCGGCGGGCCTCCTCCCGGACGTAGTTCAGCAGCTCCCGCTTGTTTTCCACGTGCAGGGACCACAGCTCCGCGTCATCGATCGACAGCACCCCGTCCCAGAACCCGGGATGGTCGATCCGGTCGCCCCAGCCTTCCCCCAGGTGACCATCGAGCAGCCTGACGATGCGGCTCGACATCCAGGTGGGGAGGTGCACGCCGTTGGTGATGTGCCCGATCGGCACGTCCTCCACTTCCAGCTGCGGCCAGAGCGGCTGCCAGATCTCGCGCGAGACTTCACCGTGCTTCTTGGCCACGCCATTGATGCGGGACGAGAGACGGATTGCGGTGACGGTCATGTGGAACAGCGGGCTCTCGTCGCCCGGCTCCGCGCCGATCGCGAGGAACTTCTCAGGCGTGATGCCCAGTTCCTCCCACACCGGCTCAGCGCAGGCGAGGACCTGGTCGCGGCCGAAGCGATCGTGCCCCGCGGGGACCGGGGTGTGGGTGGTGAAGATGCTGCGGCTGCGGACGTCGCGGACCGCGTCGTCCCAGGACACGCCGGTGGTGACCAGTTCGCGCAGTCGCTCGACCAGCATGAACGCCGCGTGGCCCTCGTTGGCATGCCAGGCGGCGGGATCGATGCCGACCGCACGCAGCACCCGCACGCCGCCGACGCCCAGGATCCACTCCTGCCGCAGTCGCATGTCGGGTCCACCGGCGTACAGCTTGGCCGACAAGTCCCGGTCGGCGGGATCGTTCTGCTCCAGGTTGGTATCGAGCAGGTACACCGGGACCCGCCCCACCCGCATGCGCCAGGCCGCGACGTGGATATCGCGCCCGAAGGTCCGTACCGCGGTGAGAAAGGGCTCACCGCCCGGACCATTCACCCGCTCGAGCGGGATGGACTCGAGGTCGAACCGCACATCGCTGTCTTCCTGCCATCCGTCGATGCGCAGGCGCTGGTCGAAGTAACCCTTGGTGTAGAACAGCCCGATGCCGACCAGCGGCACCCCCAGGTCGGAGGCGGCTTTCAGGTGGTCGCCGGCGAGAATGCCGAGGCCACCGGAATAGATCGGCACCGAGTTGTGCAGCCCGAACTCGGCGCAGAAGTAGGCGACCGGGCGCTGCAAGTCGGGGAACCGCTCCTGGAACCAGGTGTTGGGAGATTGCATCGCCCGGTGGTAGGCGTCCATCACCCGGTCATGCATGGCGACGAAGCCGGGATCGGCGGCGACCGCGGCGAGGCGGGCGGGGTCGACCCGGCGCAACAGCTCCAGCGGGTTGTGCTTGGTCAGGTGCCACAGCGGCTCATCAATCCGGCGGAACACGGCCCGGGCGTCGATCTGCCAGCTCCACCACAGGTTGGTGGCGAGCGTGGCCAGTCCTTCGATCCGGGGGGGAAGATACGGAATGCGCGTGCGCGGATGAGTCATCGAATCAGGTCGGGGGGGCTGAGGGTGGTCTGGCTGGACTAAGGTAGTGGAAAACGGAAGGGGCTGGAAGGAGGGCAGGCTGAAAAAGCAGGTGAGAACGGCGGGTGAGGACAGCAGGTGAGGAAAGCAGGTGAGAGAAGCGGGTGAGAGAAGCGGGTGAGAGAACGCGGATGAGGGAACGCGGTCACGCAGCGGTTCACCCGCCGTTCTCACCCGCCGTTCTCACCCGCCGTTCTCACCCGCCGTTCTCACCCGCCGTTCTCACCCGCCGTTCTCACCCGCTTTCCTCACCTGCCGTTCTCACCCGCTGTTCTCTCCCGCTTCACCGGTGCAGCGGCTTGTACTTGATCCGGTGCGGCTGGCTCGCGTCGCCACCCTTTCGCTTCTTGAAGTCGGCGGCGTACTCCTGGTAATTCCCCTCGAACCAGACCACTTCGCTGTTCCCCTCGAACGCGAGGATGTGGGTGGCGATCCGGTCCAGGAACCAGCGGTCGTGGCTGATGACCACGGCGCAGCCGGCGAACGAGAGCAGGGCATCTTCCAGCGCGCGCAGGGTGTCGACATCGAGGTCGTTGGTCGGCTCGTCCAGCAACAACAGGTTGCCGCCGCTCTTGAGCAGCTTGGCGAGGTGCACCCGATTGCGCTCACCGCCCGACAGGTCCTTGACCTTTTTCTGCTGGTCGGACCCGCGAAAGTTGAATCCGGCGCAGTAGGCACGGGCGTTCACCTTGCGGGTGCCGAACAACAGCTCGTCGGCGCCGCCGGAGATCTCCTCGTACACCGACTTGCTGCCATCAAGCGACTCGCGGCTCTGGTCCACGTACGCGGTCTTGACCGTGGCACCGACCGTGAGCGTGCCGCCATCCGGCTGCTCGGTGCCCTGGATCATCCGGAAGAGCGTGGTCTTGCCGGCGCCGTTGGGGCCGATGATGCCGACGATGCCGCCCCGCGGCAGCGAGAAGTTGAGATTCTCGAACAGCAAGCGGTCGCCGAAACCCTTGGAGACATCCTGGGCGATCACGACCTCATTCCCCAGCCGCTCCGGGACCGGGATGATGATTTCGGCGGAGCCCTCGACCTGGCGCTCTCCTTCCGCCCGCAACTCTTCGAACCGCTGGATACGCGCCTTGCTCTTGGCGTTCCGCCCCTTGGGCGACATCCGCACCCACTCGAGTTCGCGCTCGAGGGTCTTCTGCCGGGCGGAAGCCTGCTTTTCCTCCACGGCCAGCCGCTTCCCCTTCTGTTCGAGCCAGCTGGAGTAGTTCCCCTCGTACGGCATGCCGGCGCCCCGATCCAGTTCCAGGATCCACTGGGCGACGTTGTCGAGGAAGTAGCGATCGTGGGTGATGGCCACCACGGTGCCGGGGAAGTTTTCCAGGTACTTCTCCAGCCACCCCACCGACTCGGCATCGAGGTGGTTGGTCGGCTCGTCCAGCAGCAGCATGTCCGGCTGCTCCAGCAGCAGGCGGCACAGCGCCACCCGGCGCTTCTCGCCGCCGGAGAGAATGTCGATCGGCGAATCTGCCGGCGGCAGCCGCAGCGCGTCCATCGCCATGTCGAGCTTGTGATCCAGTTCCCACAAGCCGAGGTGGTCGATCTGCTCCTGCAGGCGCCCCTGCTTGTCGAGCAGCTTCTCCATTTCCTTGTCGTCCATCGGCTCGGCGAACTTCATCGAAATGTCGTTGAAGTCGTCCAGCAGCTTCCGCAGGGCGCGTACCCCGTCTTCGACATTCCCCCGCACATCCTTGGTGGGATCGAGGACGGGTTCCTGCGGCAGGTAGCCGATCTTGGTCCCGGCGAGCGGCTTCGCGTCGCCGATAAAATCGGTATCCACCCCCGCCATGATGCGCAGCAGCGTCGACTTGCCGGCCCCATTGGAGCCGAGCACGCCGATCTTGGCGCCGGGGTAGAACGAGAGGTAGATCCCCTTGAGGATCTCGCGGGAGGGGGGCACGACCTTACGCAGGTCGCGCATCGTGAAGATGTATTCGCCGGCCATAGGGGGCGGAATATAGGCGGGTCAGGGGTCCTCGGTAGGTCCGCCCTTCGTGGGCCCGGTGTGCGCGCACACCGGAAACGCGAAGGGCGCCCCGACGGGGGCGCCCTTGATACCGCGTGCGACGGAACCGCTTACTTGACGTGCTTGCTGACGAGCTTGGTCATCTCGAACATCGAGACCTGCTTCTTGCCATTGAAGACCGGCAGGAGGTTCTCGTCGGCGTTGATGTTGCGGCGGTTCTTCTTGTCCTGGAGGCCGTGCTTCTTGATGTAGGCCCACAGCTTCTTGGTCAGCTCGGTGCGGGGCAGACCCTTCTCACCGACGATCATCGCCAGCTTCGCGTCCGGCATGACCGGCTTCAGGAATGCGGCGTTCGGCTTGCGCTTCGTCTTCGTAGCCTTCTTGGCTTTCTTGACGGTCTTCTTCGCTGCTTTCTTCTTGGCGACGGCCATTGGGAGGCCTCCTATGAGGGGAAACTGCAGCGTTGCGCGACTGGCACCACGCTCTGGAACGTGCACCAAAGTAAGGGTTTGCCCCTCTAGTGCAAGAGGGAAAATCGCCATTTCCCCTCTAGAAACCCTTGTTTTCCCCTCTGGCGCGGCCGGTTGGCGCACCGGAACCGGGGCGTTTTCTCCTCGGAAACTAGCCTTCGAGCACCTTCGCAACGGCGCGGATGTCGGCCTCGATCTCGATGGGGCGGTTGGCTCGCGGGGGCGCCGGTTCGGTTTCCCGGTGATAGGTGAGCAGGGCACCGGGGTCCTTCAGGACGTGCCCCGTCAGGACCGCCACGATCCGGTCGTACCGCCCCACGATCCCCTCGCCCGTCAGGCGGCGCAGCCCGGCGACACTCGCGGCACTGGCGGGTTCGCACCCCACCCCCGCGGCGTCGATGACCGCTTTGGCATCGAGGATGGCCGCATCGTCGACCAGGGTGACGGTGCCGTTGGTCTCCCGGATGGTGAGCACCGCCCGGTCCCATGAGGCGGGATCGCCGATCTTGATGGCGGTGGCGATGGTCTCCGCCTTGACTCGATGGCGGGTGACGAACTCCTCCCGGAACCCGCGGGCGAAGGGTGCGGCGCCCGCCGCCTGGATGGCGGCGATGCGGGGCAGCCGGTCGATCAGCCCGACCGCCCGGGCATCGCGCAGCGCTTTCCCGAACGCGGCGGTGTTGCCGAGGTTCCCCGCCGGCAGCACGATCCAGTCCGGGACTTCCCACCCCAGCTGCTGGAGCAACTCCAGCACGATGGTCTTCTGCCCCTCGAGCCGCCACGGATTGATCGAATTGACGAGGTAGATCCCCAGTTCCCGGGAGGCCTCCTGCGCCAGCCGCAGGCAGGCATCGAAGTCGCCCCGGACCAGGAGGGTGCGGGCGCCGTACGCGAGGGATTGCGACAGCTTGCCCAGCGCCACCTGTCCCGCCGGCACGAACACCAGCGCCGGGATCCCGGCCTGCGCGCCATACGCGGCGAGGGAGGCGGAGGTATTCCCGGTCGAGGCGCAGGCGACGGCGGTCGCACCGAGGCGCTTCGCCTGGGTCACCGCCACGGTCATGCCCCGGTCCTTGAACGAGCCGGTGGGGTTGTGCCCCTCGTGCTTGAGCCGCAGCTCCGGCGCGCCGGCGTACATCCCGATCGCGTCGCGGTGCAGGAGTGGGGTATTGCCTTCGGGGTGGGTGACGGCCCGGTCGCCGACGGCGGGCATTACCAGCTCGCGGAACCGCCACACCCCGGAGACGTCGTGTGGATCATGCCGGGCGCGGCGTTCGTCGAACAGTCGACGAAGCGAGGCCCCATCCTCCACCGGCGCCTCGTGCCGGATCTCGAGCAGCCCGCCGCAGCGGCAGGTCGTGATCGGATCCAACTCCCCGTACCGCTCGCCACACGCGGCGCAGTGCTGTTCGCTTGCCATCAGTCCTCCACGATCCGGGCGCCGGTGGCGCTGACCTCGGCCACCCGGGTGGCGCAGGAGACTCCCTCGACGGCGAACGCCGCTTCCATGGCGCTGGCGATGGCGGCGGCATCACTGGCGTCGGCCGCAAAGGCAAAGCAGGTGGGGCCACTCCCGGAGATGGAGCAGCCGAGCGCCCCCGCCTCCAGTGCCGCCCGCTTGGCGCGGAGGAAGCCGGGGATCAGCGGCGCCCGCACCGGTTCGGCGATGCGATCGTCCACCGACCGCCGCAGCAGTGGGAGATCGTTGCTGACAAAGGCAAAGACCATGGCCGCCACCTGGGCCGCCTGGTGCATCGCCACGTCCCGGGGCAACGCGGCGGGGAGCACCGAGCGTCCCTCGGCCGTCCGCAGCCGCTGCTCTGGCCGGGCCAGCACCACCAGCAGGCCACGGGGCGACGGAATGCGGACATAGTCATAGGCCCGGGCGTCGCGGATCAGCACGATGCCGCCGAGCAGGGAAGGGAGGATGTTATCGAGATGCCAGCCGGCCACCTTCGACTCACCGGCGACCGCCGCCTCGACCAGCTGCCGCTCGCTCAGGCCCAGCTGGAAGAGGGCGTTGGCGGCGACGGCGCCGGCCACGGCCGAAGCCGCACTGCCGCCCTGTCCGCCGCTCAGCGGCAGCCCCTTGAAAATGCGGAGCGAGAGTCCCCCGTCGTGGCCGGCGAGCGCCAGCGCTGCACTGGCCGCCAGCGCCGCGGTGTTCCCGTCAGCCTCGCGGGGCAGGTCGGGATGCCCCGCGTCGACCACGGTCACACCGGTCATCCCCGTCTCGACGGCCTCGACCACATCACCGGGACCGGTCAGCGCCAGACCCATGATGTCGAGTCCCGGGCCGATATTGCCGATCGAACCGGGCGCGAAGGCCCGCACCCGCCGCGGGGCGCTGGTATCGGGAGTGCTCACTGGCGGGCCAGCGCCAGGACGTCGTTCAGCACACCGGCCGCGGTCACCACCGGACCGGCGCCGGGACCGCGGATCACCAGCGGATGCTCGCGATAGCGCGCGGTGGTGAAGACGATCTGGTTGTCGGTGCCCTTGAGCGAGGCAAACGGGCTGTCGGCCCCGACCGCCGTCAGCCCCACGCGAAGCCGGCGGGGGGAGACCGTGGCGATGTAGCGGAGGACCTGGCCCTTGCTCCGGGCGGCCCGGAGCCGTTCGGCCCAGGCGGCATCGTAGTTGCCCACACTGGCGAGAAACTGCCTGGTGGTGAGTTTGCGCGCCGCGTCGGGCACCAGCGATTCGGTGACCACCGAGGCGGGTTCGCCCCGGAAGCCCAGCAGCCGTCCGAGAATCAGCGCCTTGCGGGCGACATCCGCCCCGGAGAGATCGTCTCGCGGGTCCGGTTCGGTGTAGCCCGCCTCCATGGCAGCCTCTAGCGCCTCGGAGAACTTCCGGCCCTGCTCCAGTTCGGAGAGCAGGTAGCCCAGCGTCCCGGACAGGCACCCTTCGATGTTCAGCACCTCGTCGCCGGTCTCGGTCAGCTTCGCGAAGGTGTCCATCACCGGCAGGCCGGCGCCGACGGTGGCCTCGTGACGCAGCCGTCGGCCCTCCCGGGCGGCCAGGGCGGCCAGGGCCTCGGCCGACGCACTGGAGCCGGAGAGCGGCTTCTTGTTGGCGAGTACGACGTCCATGCCGTGGGTGAGGGCCGCCGTCAGGATGCTGGTGGTGTCATCCGCCGTCAGGTCGACCAGGACCGGACGGATCAGCGCGTGTGCCAGCGCCCCGGTGACCGCTGCCTCCGCCTGCTGCGCCCGGCCATGGTCCATGTGCTTGAGCGAGTGTCCCTTGGCCTTCTCCCGGGCGATGGCGTGCAGCCGGTGCGGCGTCAGGCCGGCGGGGTCGAACACCACGCCGCTCCGGTCCGCGACCGCCACGATCCGGAGCTTGGGACCGTGCGCCGGCAATTCGCCCACCAGCTCGGCGAAGGTGCGACCGATGCGCCCGAAGCCAAGCAGGAAGAGGTCCCGCCGGTCGGGCGGCGCCACCGAGCCGCCGCCCAGCTTGCCCAGCTGAAAGGCGGCGTGGATCGCCCGCTGGGCCTCCTGCACCTGCGACTCCTCAACCACGGCCGAGATGTTGAGCTCGCTCGATCCCTGGGCAATGGCGATCACGTTGATCCGCGCGGCGGCCAGGGCGGAGAAGACCCGCTGCGCCACGCCTGGCGTTCCCGCCATGCCCAGTCCGACCACCGCGAGCGTGGCCACCCCTGGCTTGACCGTGACGCCGTCGATCTCCCGCTGGGCGATCTCCACCCGGAATGCCTCGGTCAGGCACGCCTGGGCCCGTATGGCGCTCTCAGCGGGCACGCAGAAGCAGATGGAGTGCTCGCTGGAGGCCTGGGTGATCAATGAGACCGAAATTCGTTCGTGCTGCAGGGCGGCGAAGGTGCGTGCCGCGACACCGGGCACCCCGAGCATGCCGCTCCCTTCCACCGTGATCAGCGCCTGTCCCGTGGCCGCCGACAGCGCCTTCACCGGCACCTCGAGCCCCGTTTCCCGCTCCGATACTTCCGTCCCCTCGGCATCCGGCTGGCCGAACGGTCGCACGAACAACGGGACCTTCCGACCGATGATGGGGATCAGCGCCCGGGGGTGCAGGACTTTGGCGCCGTAGTAGGCCAGCTCAGCCGCCTCCCGCACGTTCAGCTGCGGCATCACCCGCGCGCCGGGCACGACCCGGGGATCCGATGTCAGGAGCCCGGGGACGTCCTTCCAGAGATTCACCCGCGTTGCACCCAGCGCCCGGCCCATCAACGCCGCCGTCAGGTCAGAGCCGCCGCGACCCAGTGTGGCAACGTCCCCCGTGGGCGCCTGGCCGATGAAGCCGGTGACGACCGGCGTGATGCCTTTCGCGAGGAGCGGCTTGAGCACCTTCCGCGTCAGGGCGTCCGTCGCGTCGAGGTCGGGCGTGGCGTTCCCGAAATGCGGGTCGGTCCGCACCAGCTCGGCCCCGTCGACATACCGGGTGGTCACCCCTGACTGGGCCAGCGCGGCGGCAACCAGTCGGGCGGAGAGCCGCTCGCCCCGTGCGACGAGGAAGTCGGAGGTGCGGGGGGTCAGTTCCCGCAGGACCCCCAGCCCGCGCACCAGGGCGTCGAGTTCATCGGCCTGGGCCGCAATGAAGCCGAGCAGCTCGGTGCGGCGGGGCCCCGCAGGGATCAGGGCCCGGGCCGCGGCGACATGCCGAGAGCGCAGCTGGGTGGCCGCCGCTGCGGCCCCAGCGAGGTCGCCCCGGTGGGCCAGCTCACCGGCCCGCAGCAGGAGGTCGGTGGTGCCGGCCATGGCCGAGACCACCACGACCCGGGGGGATGGGCGGGACCGGATGATGCTGACGGCGTGACGGACCGCGGCGGCATCCGCCAGGGAGGCGCCGCCAAATTTGTGGACTTCGAGCGTCTGCGGGGTACGCGGCATAGGGGCGGAAGTCTAGACGGGGAACGGGGAACGGGGAACGGGGAAGTGGGAACGGCGGCGAGCCGCCCTGCCGCCCCATCACGGCCGGCCTTAGCTTTGGCCCATGCTTACCCTGCTCAAGCTGCTCCAGTCCCTGTTCAAGACGCTGCACTCCGAGGGCACCCCGGGGCAGGTGGCGGCGGGGCTCATGCTGGGGGCCGGCATTGGCCTGACCCCGCTGATGTCGGCCCACAACCTGGTGTTGTTGGCGGCGATCGTACTGCTCAACGTGTCGTTCGGCGGCGGGATGCTGGGCATCGCGCTCTTTACCCCGCTGGGGTTCCTGTTCGACCCACTGTTCGATCGGCTCGGCGCGGCGCTGCTGCGAGGCGCCCGGTTTGCGGTCGATGTGGACCGCGCTGTACAACACCCCGCTCATCCCCTTCACCAATTTCAACAACACCGTCACCCTCGGCAGCTTCGTCGCGTGGGTGGTGACCGCGATCCCGATCTACTTCCTGGGTCGCTGGGCCATCGGCCGCTATCGCGAGACCTATGGCGCCCGGGTGATGAACTCGAAATTCTTCAAGGGGCTCAAGGCGTCCAAGGTCTACAACGTCTACAGCTGGTTCCGGCCCGAATGAGCGCCCGGTTCAAGCTGTTCCGCTGGAAAGCGGTCGGGCCGTTGCTGCTGTTCCTGGTGCTGCTGATCGTGCTGTGGGTGATCTTTGCCGATACGATCGCGCGCCAGCAGGTCGAGTCGAACCTGTCGGAGACGCTGGGCACCGAGGTGGATCTCGCCAGTTTGCGGATCCGGGAGTCCGAGGCCGCTATCGACCTCGCCGGGCTGGCGATCGCCGATCCCCGGGATCCGATGCGGAACCTGCTCGAGGCGGGCAGCATCACGCTGGACCTCGACCCCATTCCGCTGACGGAAAAGAAGATCGTCATCGAGCAGTTCCACCTGGGCGGACTGCGGCTGCTGACCCCGCGGAAGACCGCTGCGCGCCCGGCCAATCCGAATAGTCCCGCGGGTCGCCTGCTGAGTGAGACGGAAGCGTGGGCCCGCGACAAGTTCGCGTTCCCGACGCTCGCGCTCGGACGGGTCGATACCCTCAAGAACCTGGTGCTCAATCCGGAGCAACTCGGCACCGTCAAGGCGGCGACGGCGCTGGTGGGCAAGGTGGACTCCACCCGGACCGCGCTGGAGCGCTCGCTGGGAGAACTGCAGGTCCAGTCGCTGGTGGATTCGTCCACCGCACTGGCCAACCGCCTCGCCAAGTCCGATCCCAGGAAGCTGGGCCTGGCCGGTGCCCGCGATGCCGTGTCGGATGTGAAGAAAGCGATCGACCGGCTGAAAGAGGCCCGCACCCGGCTGGAGAAGCTGGAAGCGAGCGCCAGGGCCTCGGTGGGCGCGCTGCGCCAGGGATTGAGCGACGTGGATGCGGCGCGGCAGCGGGACTATGCCTTTGCGCGCGGCCTGTTGTCGCTGCCGAGCTTCGCCGCCCCGGATATCGGCGCCTCGCTCTTCGGCCAGCAGAGCACCGACTATTTCGCGCAGGCGTTGTATTACACGAAGATCGCCGAGCGGTACGTGCCGCCCGGGCTGCAGCCATGGAATCGTCCGGGGCCGACCCGCACCCGGATGAACGGCACCACGGTCGAGTTTCCCAAGGAGAAGGCCTACCCCAAGTTTCTCCTGCGGAAGGGTGATATCGACCTCGCGCTGGGGAGCGCCGCCCAGAATACCTTTGCCGCTGCGCTCGCCAACGTGACGTCGCAGCCGGCGCTGCTCGGCCTGCCCGCCACCCTCTCGGCCAAGGGACGGCTGGCGGGCGACCACCCCGTCGACATCAACGTCGCCGCCCTCTCCCGGCACTTCGGTGCGTCACCGAAGGACTCGATGCAGGCGCGCGTCACCAATGTGCCGTTGCCGACCATTCCCTTCCCCGGACTGCCGTTCAGTGTGAGTCCCAACCGGAGCACCGTGGGATTGTCGTTCACCCTCGCCGGTGATCGCATCGCCGGCGCCTGGGAGATCACGTCGGATCAGGTGACCTGGGGCGCCGACAGCAGTCGGCTGGCGTCCGCCTCGCTGGTGGAGTCGACGATCTGGCGGGTGCTCTCGGGGCTGCGCGACCTGCAGGTGCGGGCCGAGCTCAGTGGCACGGTCACCAGCCCGGTCCTCAAGGTGCGGTCCAATCTGGACGATGCCATCGCCGCCCGGCTCAAGGGGCTGGTGGGCGAGGAGCTGGCGAAGGGCGAAGCCAGGGCGCGGGCGGCCGTCGACCAGCTGGTCAACACCCAGGTGGCGGCGCTGCAGGGCAAGATGGACGCCCTGCAGGCGGGCGCGCTCCAGAAGCTGCCGCTCGAGAAGGACCAGGTGGATGGGGTGCAGAAGCAACTGGAGGTCCAGCTCAAGCGCCTGGCGGGATCGGTCACCGGCGGCATCTCGCTCCCGAAACTGTAGACCGCGCTCCCGGCCGTCTTCCGCTCCGGACGGGAGGGTGTACGTTCTGAACGGTGGCGCGGTCGGTGGCCATCGCCTGGCACTCGCATCTGCCGCTCCCGCCTCCGCCAGGAACCAAGACCATCGCTGTACTTGCCCGTTTCCGAGAGGTCCGATGCGCATCGCAGTCCCCAGAGAAACCGCTCCCCGCGAGCGGCGGGTGGCACTGGTCCCCGAATCCTGCAAGAAACTGATCGCCGCCGGCTATGAGGTCGTGGTGGAGGCCGGCGCGGGTGCCGCGGCCAGTTATGCCGACGCGGCATACACCGAGGCGGGCGCCCGAGTCGTGCCCGCCGCCGGCCTGTTTGACGGTGCCCAGCTGGTGCTCAAGGTCGGGCCGCCCACGGTGGAGGAGGTCGGCCGCATGGCGGCGGGCACGATCTACCTCGGGTCGCTCATGCCGCTCCGGAACCTGTCGATCGTGCGGGCGCTGGCGGAGCGGAAGATCACGGCCTTCGCCACCGATGCGATTCCCCGCACCACCCGGGCGCAGTCGATGGACACCCTCTCCTCCATGGCCAACATCGGCGGCTACAAGGGCGTGCTGCTCGCGGCCGCCGAACTCAATCGCTACTTCCCGATGCTGACCACCGCCGCCGGCATGGTCTTTCCCGCCAAGGTCTTCGTGATCGGCGCGGCGGTGGCCGGCCTGCAGGCGATCGCGACCGCCCGCCGGCTGGGGGCGAATGTGGTCGCGACCGATGTGCGGCCGGAGGTGAAAGAGCAGATCGAGAGCGTGGGCGCCAAGTACGTTGGCATCGAGCTCAAGGCCGATGCCGCCGCGGGCGGCGGCTATGCGAAGGAGCTGTCGGAGGAGGACAAGGCGCGGCAGCGCCAGCTGCTCGCCGAACAGTGCGCCGTGTCGGATGTGGTGATCACCACCGCCCTTATCGGCGGGGTGTTCGCGCCCCGGCTGCTCACCGCCGAGATTGTCCGCAGCATGAAGCCGGGATCGATCATCGTGGACCTGGCGGCGGACGGCGGCGGCAACTGCGAGCTCTCGAAGCCGGGCGAGACGATCGAGGTGAACGGGGTGACTATCATGGCCCCGCTCAACCTGCCGGCGACCATGCCGCTCCACGCCAGCCTGCTCTTTTCCCGCAACCTCACCGCCTTCCTGCAGGCGTTCACCGAGGACAAGGCGTTCAAGCTCGATCTGACCGACGACATCCAGCAGGGTGCGATCGTCACCCATGAGGGCGACGTCCGCGCACGCCCGCACCCTCGACGCACTGCAGAAGGAGGGCTCGTGATCCAGCACGTGGTGGAACCGGCGGCGGGCGGATGTCTGGGCGCTGCTGTTCGTCTTCGTGCTGGTCCACGTTCATCGGCCTCGGCGTCATCCGCCGCGTCTCGCGGCTGCTGCACACGCCGCTGATGTCGCTCACCAACGCCATCTCGGCCATCGCGGTCGTCGGCTCGATCATCGTGACCGGGGCCGACTATCCCGCCACATCCGGCTCTGGGCGCGGTCGCGCTGTTCGCCTCGATGACCAACATCGTGAGCGGCTTCCTGATCACCGACCGCATGCTCAAGATGTTCAAGACGGAGGCGAGCACGGCGGGGAGGCAAGCGATGATGCACGCCATCGTCCAGCTCGCCTATATCGTCGCCACCGCGCTGTTCATCTTCGCGCTGCACTGGATGAACACGCCGGCGCACCGCCCGGAGGGGCGTCTACGCCGGCGTGGCGGCGATGACCATCGCCGTCCTGGTCGACCTGGATCGCAGCCGGCGATCATCCACCACACCTGGATCATCCTCGCCATTGTCGCGGGGTTCGTCGGTCGGCGTCCCGCTGTCCCTGGTCCCGCTGACGGCGGTGCCGCAGCGGACCGCGCTCTCGCACGCCTTCGGCGGCCTGGCGGCCGGCCTGGTGGGCACGGCCAAGTACTACCTGTGGCTGCGCGAGGGCCCGGAACAGCTGACCGCAGTTCCGCATGGCGGCGATCATCGCCGGAGATCATGCTCGGCTTCCTGACCTTCACCGGCAGTCTGCTGGCGGCCGGCAAGCTGCAGGAAGTGAAGTGGATTCCCGCAGCGCCCGGTCACCTACCCGGGGCAGAACTTCATCAACCTCGGCCTGCTTGCCATCGCCGCCGGCACTCGGGCGTGGCCCTGATGCATCAATCCGACGGCGCCCTGGGCGATGTTCGCTGTTCCCGGCGATCATCGTGCTGGCGCTCGCTGTTCGGCGTGCTGCTGATCATCCCGATCGGCGGCGCCGACATGCCGACGGTGATCTCGATCCTCAACGCCTACGCCGGCCTGTCGGCCGTGGCGATGGGCTTCGTGCTGGACAACAAGCTGCTGATCACCGCCGGCGCGCTCGACGGTCCAGCGGCCTGATCCTCTCCATCATCATGTGCAAGGCGATGAACCGCTCGTTCACCAACGTGCTGTTCGGCGCCTTCGGCCAGGTGCAGCAGGCGAAGGCGGATGGGGAGCAGCAGGCAGTACAAGTCGGAGACGCTTCGAAGGCGCGGCGCAGGTCCTCGAACAGGCGAGCCTGGTCGTCATCATCCCCGGCTACGGCATGGCGGTGGCCCAGGCCCAGCACAAGGTGCGCGAGCTGTACGACCAGCTCAAGAAGCGCGGGCATCACGGTGAAATTCGCCATCCACCCGGTCGCCGGACGCATGCCGGGCCACATGAACGTGCTGCTGGCCGAGGCCGACATCCCCTACACCGACCTGGTGGAGATGGACGAGATCAACCCCGACATGCCGCAGTGCGACGTGGCCTCGTGGTCGGCGCCAACGACGTGGTCAATCCCGCCGCGCGGTACGACAAGGCCAGCCCGATCTACGGCATGCCCATCATCGACGCCGACAAGGCCCGGACCGTCTTCGCCATCAAGCGCAGCAAGAACCCGGGCTTCGCCGGCATCGACAACGAGCTCTACTTCTCCGACACGACCTGGATGCTCTTCGGCGACGCGAAGAAGGTGGTGGGCGAACTGGTGAAGGCGCTGAGCGGCGGGAGCGGGATGCATTAGGCGGTACGCGGGTACGGGGTACGCGGGTACCGAACGGGGGGAGGGCTTCTATGCAGAAACCCTCCCCCCGCTGCTACCCCGTACCCACGTACCGCGTACCCACGTTCACGAGTACCACCTACCACCACCCACCTGCTACGGCTTCCCCATCGACGGCATCTTCATCTCACTATAGCCCGCGGGGATCTCGAACGCCGAGGCCGGCACCGGCTTCTGGTCGATCGCGGTCACCTGCATCACCGTTTCCGGCGTGCCCTTGCGGATATCGCTGACGCGCAGCGGGAAGAACCCATCCTTGTACAGCTTGGCATACTCGGGATTCGCGGCCACGGCGGCCACATCGCTCATGGGGTTCTTGCCTCCCATTGGCCCGCCGCCCGATCCCATCATGAAATAGCCCAGCCCTTTCGCGGCGCACATTTCCATCGTCTCAGGCTGGCCCGCCTCTTCCGCGTAGCGGTAGACGTTGCAGGTCTTGCCCGCAATCACCTCGGTTTTGCCGGTGTCGGTAATCTTGGGCATCTTGTCCATCTTGCCGTCTTTCATGTGCTCCGCCATCGCGCGCTTCAGATCCATTTTCATGTACATCTTGTGGTCCGGCATGATCATCGTCATGTCCTTCATGCCCGCATCCATGAGCATGATCATCTCCATCCCGCTGCTTTTCATGACGGTCCGGACCCGGCCGTCCTTGTACTGCTGGGTCATCGTCTGCTCGCCCTTCTTGCCCATGGCCCAGGTCACGGTGCCTTCAAAGGCCTGCGCCGCCAGGGGCATACTGCCGAGGGACAGGGCGGCCACGAGGACGGCGACGGCGGGTGTGCGCAGCTTCAGCATCGGGAGCTCTCCGGGGAGATAGGGTTCACGACCGGGCCGGGCCGGTCCAGGTACGCGGTTCAATCGCAGCATGCGCATCGATATACGCCTGAGCCTTCCGGTAATTCTCGCGCCAGGCGGGTTGCCACGCCTCGGGCAGGTTGGCTCGAAACCAGGGAGCGGTCATCATCGTGCCGGCCACCAGCCGCTCGCTCGCCTTGACGTCACCCAGGAAATGAGTGGCGTAGCCGGTGTCCATGGTGTTCACGACCTCGAGCTCAAAGGCCGCGTGGGTGCCCTCGAGCACCGGGAGTCCGGTGACACCGGCGTGGTGAGGCAGATCCGCGAGCTTGTCCCGGTCCCGTCCGCTCACGAATCCCAGCTGATGCACCAGCTCGAGGTTCTCCTGGTTGAGCAGGTGGATGCAGAGCCGCCCGCTGTTCCAGATCAATTCATGGCTCAGGTGCCACTTGTGAATGTAGACCGAGAGCCGCGGGACCGACGGGGAGATGGAGGCACGCACTGCGCTATCGGAAATCATCCCGTTGGTTCGCCCCTGCCAGGCGCTGGTGATGGCGATGACCGGGGAGGCGAAGTGCCGGAGCAGTTCGTAGGTGGGGTTGGTGTCCATGGCGATTGAAGTCTAACCGGGGTTGGGGGTGGGGATGGAACCACTCAGGGTCTGTCGCCCCGCTTCCGGGCTGGCCCCCGAACCAGAGCGACGTTTCATGTCGCCAACGGTATCTGTTCGGGCTAAAAACATGTATCCTGTGAGCTGACAACAGGTTGACGCTTCGTTTTCTTTTCTACCCATGTCAAGGTATATTGTCCGCTTGCCAAAGTCTCCCGCCCCCGCCGCGTCACCCCAAGCCCAAGGAGGGGCCCGCGTGACCATGCAGCCCCGCCGGAAGCGCCGCACGGTGCGTCCGGCCCAGATCGCCAAGGCGATCGACGAAGGCCGCGAGAGTCTCGACCTGTACCTCGACGAGATCAGCAAGGTTCCCCTCCTCACCCGTGACGAGGAAATGGAGCTCGCGCGCAAGGCGTTCCGTGGGAACGTGCTCGCGCAGGAGCGCCTGGCCCGTCACAACGTCCGCTTCGTCGTCTCCGTCGCCAAGAAGTTCCAGAACCGCGGGGTGCCACTGGTCGATCTGATCGGCGAGGGCAACCTGGGGTTGATGACGGCGGCCCGGAAGTTCGATCCGGATCGGGGGGTGAAGTTCATCTCGTATGCCGTGTGGTGGATCCGTCAGGCGGTGCAGGCGGCGATCGCCCGGCATGGCCGCCCGGTCCGGGTACCGCTCAACCGTACCGCCGACCTGAGCCGGCTGGGCCGCACCACGACGCTGCTCAAGGACAAGCTCGGTCGGATGCCGACCACCGAGGAACTGGCCCGTGCCACCGGCCTGACGGTGGAAGCGGTGCGGAGCCTCGGCGCGCTGAATACCGAGGCGGTCCGGCTGGACCACCCCACCCGGGATGGCGACAACAGCGAGCGGATGGAGCGGTTTGCCGCGCTCGACCAGGAAGGCACCGATGCCCCGGCCATCGCCAACAGCCAGACCTCGGACATCGAGGCGGCGCTGGCGACCCTGCCGCCACGTGATGCCAAGGTGCTGCGGCTCTATTTCGGGCTGGACGACGGCAACAGCCGCACCCTGGAAGAGATCGGTCGGATGATGGGTGTCACCCGTGAGCGGATCCGTCAGCTCCGTGACCGCGCGCTCTCCCGGCTGCGCGAAGGTGAGCAGGGCCAGAAGCTGAAGGATCTGGTCGCCTAAGCGGACGGGCGGTCAGGCGGACACAGCAAGGGCGACCCCACGGGGTCGCCCTTGCTGTCTCCGCCCAACCGCCGAGCCGCCTACTCCGCCGCGAACTTCCGCAACACCCGCTGCAGAATTCCCCCGTGCCGGTAGTAGTCGAGTTCCACCGAGGAATTGAGCCGCACGATCGCCGGGAAGGTGGTGACCTTGCCCTCTTCCGAGGTGGCGGTGACCGTCACCTGCCCGCCGGGAGTCAGCCCGTTTGCAATCCCGCTGATGCTGATGATCTCGCGGCCGGTCAGCCCGAGCGACTGCGCGGGTGCGGTCGGGGAGATACTGCAGGGGCAGCACCCCCATGCCCACCAGGTTGCTGCGGTGAATCCGCTCGTAACTCTCGGCGATCACCGCCTTCACCCCCTGGAGGGCGGGGCCTTTGGCGGCCCAGTCGCGGCTGCGAGCCGGTGCCGTATTCCTTCCCGCCAGCACGACCAGCGGGGTGCCACTCGCCCGGTAGCGCGCGGAGGCATCAAAGATCGACATCACCTCGCCGGTGGGGAGGTGCACCGTCCAGTTGCCCTCCTTGTCCGGCACCAGGCCATTCTTGATCCGCACATTCCCGAAGGTGCCGCGCATCATCACCTCGTGATGACCCCGCCGGGCGCCGAAGGTATTCCAGTCCACCTGCTGGCACCCCATGATCCAGCAGGTATTGCGCGGCCGGGCCATTCTTGGGAATCGAGCCGGCCGGCGAGATGTGGTCGGTCGTGACCGAATCGCCCAGCACCGCGAGCACCCGCGCCGCCGGCGATGTCCCTGCAGGGCCCGGGCTCCGGGCCAAGATTCTGGAAGAAGGGCGGTTCGGCGACATAGGTGCTGGCGGGATCCCAGGCGTACCGGCTGCCCTCGGGCACCGGCAGTGCCTGCCACACCTCGTCACCCGTCGAACACCGAGGCGTAGCGCTCGCGGAACAGCTCCGGGCTCGAGGGAGCTGCGCCATGGCGTCGGCGACCTCCCTCGGGCGTGGGCCAGATATCGCGTGAGGTAGACCGGCTGGCCGTCGCTGCCGGTGCCGAGCGGCTCCGTGTCAGGTTGATGTCGACCCGGCCGGCCATGGCGAAGGCCACGACCAGGACGGGTGAGGCGAGGTAGTTGGCCCGGACCTGCGGGATGGACCCGCGCCTCGAAATTCCGGTTGCCGCGAGAGCACGGCGGCGGTGACCAGCGCGTGCTCCTCGATCGCCTGACGATCACCGTCTCCGGCAGCGGACCGCTGTTGCCGATGCAGGTGGTGCAGCCGTAGCCCACCACGTTGAAGCGGAGGTCCTCGAGGTAGGGCAGCACGCCCGGGCCGTCTTGAGATACTCGCGTCACCACGCGGGAGCCGGGGGCCAGGCTCGTCTTCACCCAGGGCTTGGTGCGTCAAGCCCCTGCTCGACCGCCTTCTTCGCCAGGAGCCCCGCGCCGATCATGACCGAGGGATTCGAGGTGTTGGTGCAGCTGGTGATCGCCGCGATCACCACGCGAGCCGTCGTGCAGCTCGACAGGCCGGCCCCGTCCATGACGACCGGGCAGGTCACCGGGGGGATGATCGTCCACCGCGGTGGCGGCTGCTGGCCGCCGCCCTCGTTCATCCAGCGCGAGTAGTTGGCCTGCGCCATCTCCCGCCGGGCGGCGGGGACCGACGGCGTCATCAGGTCGGGCAGCGACGACATGGAAATTCCGCTTGAGTCCATCGAGCGGCACCAGGTCCTGCGGCCGCTTGGGCCCGGCGAGGCTGGGCACCACCGTCGACAGGTCCAGCACCAGCGAGCTGCTGAACTCCGGGTCCGGCGTCTTGTCCTCCGGAAGAGTCCCTGCTCCTTGCAGTACCGCTCGACCCGGTCCACCACCGCCGGCTCCCGGCCGGTGCGCTCCAGATAGCGGATGGTCTCACGGTCCACCGGGAAGAATCCCATGGTGGCGCCATACTCCGGCGCCATGTTGGCGATGGTCGCGCGGTCGGCCAGACCGAGGGTCGAGAGGCCGGGACCGTAGAACTCGACGAACTTGTCCACCACGCCCTTCTTCCGCAGCATCTGGGTCGCGGTCAGCACCAGGTCGGTGGCGGTGGTGCCCAGGGGGAGCTCCCCGACCAGCTTCATGCCGATCACATCGGGGATGCAGCATGAAATAGGGCTGGCCCAGCATCACCGCCTCGGCCTCGATCCCGCCCACGCCCCAGCCCAGCACCCCGAGGCCGTTGATCATGGTGGTGTGGGAATCGGTCCCGACGCAGGTGTCGGGATAGGCCGTCAGCTCGCCGTTCTGCTCGCGCAGCTGCACCACCGGGGCGAGGTTCTCGAGGTTGACCTGGTGCACGATCCCGGTACCGGGCGGCACCACCCGGAAGTTGCGGAACGCGCGCTGGGCGAACTTGAGCAGCTGGTAGCGCTCGCGATTCCGCTCGAACTCGAGATCGACATTCTGCTGGAAGGCGTCGACCGAGCCGTAGTAGTCCACCTGGACCGAGTGGTCGATGACCAGGTCGCAGGGGACGATGGGGTTGATCCGGTCCGGGTCGCCCTTCATCCGCGCCATGGCATCGCGCATCGCGGCCAGGTCCACCACGCAGGGCACGCCGGTAAAGTCCTGCAGGACCACGCGCGCCGGCATGTACGGGATCTCGCCCTGGCCGCCGCTGGTCGAGGACCAGGCCCCCAGGTGCGCCACGTGATCTTCGGTCACGACCCCGCGACCGGCGAAGCGCAGCGCATTCTCGAGCAGGACCCGGATGGAGAACGGCAGTCGATCCAGTCGGGCGATCCCCTTACGTTCCAGCTCCGGCAGTCGGTAGATGGTCGCGGTGTCGGCACCGAAAGTGAGGGTGCCGCGAGCGCCGAACGGATTGAGGGAAGTGGTCATGGCCTGATCGGGTAAGGGAACCGGAAGGGCATCCAACAAGTATAAATGCGGAGGACAGTCTCGGCATGGGGAAAATCCCGGTCGTCCCGTACGCCATCAACCGGCAGGATGATGGCCTCATCATCGAATGGAAGGCGGAGGGGCATCAGGGGTTCTACGCCGCCCGGCCGCTGCGGCTGGCCTGTCCCTGTGCCGCCTGCGTGGAAGAGATGAGCGGCCGCCCACTGCTCGATCCCGCCACGGTGCCCGAGGATATTCGACCGCTCCGTCTGGCCCTGGTGGGGGCGTATGGCCTCAAGATCGAGTGGAGCGACGGTCACAGTACCGGGATCTACACCTTCGATCACCTCCGGTCGGTCTGCCCCTGTGATGCCTGCCGGGTGGAGCGCCTGACAGCCCCGGCTGCCGGAGGCGGTACCGCGCACTAGATTGGGATACCACGCCACGGCCTCCCGGCCAGCGCGGGGTTTGGCCGGGCGACTGGGGCTTGAAACAAGGAGCCTGCCATGGCCGCACGCCATTCCGTCATCTCCGAGGCAACGGACGCCGGATTCCTGGGCGCCATCTCCGTTGCGCTCTGGTACCTGCTGTACGACACCATCCTCGGGCACCCGCTCCGAACACCCAGCGTCCTGGGCCAGGTCTTCCTGCTCGGCGAATCGCGCCCCGACACCACCCACCCGATGTTCAGCGCCATCGTGATGTACACGGTGGTGCATTTCGCGCTGTTCCTCCTGTTTGCGCTCCTGGTCGCGTGGCTGGTGCGACTCTCGGTGGAGCACACGGCGGTGCGATTCGCCCTGGTGGTGCTGTTCGTGGTCTTCGAGTTCTTCTTTTATGTGGTGCTCAACTACATCTCGACCGAAACCGGGGCACTGTTCCCCGGATGGACCGTCGCCGGCGCCAACCTCCTCGCAGCGGCGGTCATGGTGTTCTACTTCTGGAAACGCTACCCCGAGATTCAGCAGGCGTTGCGGGAAGAACCGTTGGGGGCGTAGCGGGTACGTGGGTACGTGAGTGCGTGGGGTTGGGGCGGGGGCCGCTCCATCTATCCCTTAGGTACGTACCCACGTACCCACGTGCCCACGTACCCACGTACCCACGTACCCACGTACCCACGTACCCCCGTACCCACGTACCCACGTACCCACGTACCCACGTACCCACGTACCCCGTACCCCCGTACCCCGTTACCCGCGTACTTCCCCATCCTCCTACCCGCCTCTGCATGACCCCTCTACCTTCAAGCTCTTCTAATTAACGGCCGGTTGTACGTGCGGAATCACAACATGCTTCGCCGCCTCCTGCGGGGGTGCGGTCTTCTCGGATCGCTCTTTCCCCTCCTCCTGCACGCCCAGCTCGCACCGCCGACGACCGGCGGAGCCGTCGCGCTGGTGCAGGAGCAGCGCTTCCTTGGCAAGAATCAGCGGGTGCTGATGATCGCCGCCCATCCCGACGATGAGGACACCGAGCTGCTCTCGGTGCTGACCCGTGGCATGGGGGTGGAAACCGCCTACCTCGCCCTGAACCGGGGGGAAGGGGGACAGAACCTCATCGGCAACGAACTCGGGGAGGGGCTGGGAGTCCTGCGCTCCGGTGAGCTGCTCGCTGCCCGTCAGCTCGATGGCGCTCGGCAATACTTCTCCCGGGCCTATGACTTTGGCTTCTCCAAGAATCTCGAAGACACCTGGGCCCACTGGCCCCAGGACTCGGTACTGAAGGACGTCGTCCGGATTGTGCGCCAGTTCCAGCCGCAGGTCATCGTCTCGATCTTCAGCGGCACCCCGCGGGACGGACACGGGCAGCACCAGGCGGCGGGGTGGGCGGCCCAGGAGGCGTTCCGTATCGCCGGTGACTCCACCCGCTTCCCGGAGCTTGAGCGTGAGGAAGGGCTGCGGCCCTGGACGCCGTCCAAGCTGTACCGCAGCGCCCGGTTCGACACCGCCGCTGCCACGCTGGTGCTCCAGGGCGGCGAGATCGATCCGGCGGTGGGCCAATCCTTCCACCAGATCGCCATGCGGGGCCGCAGTCTGCACCGGTCCCAGGACATGGGACAGCTGCAGCGCCCGGGAGCCTCACCCGTGCGACTGCAACTGATCACCGATCGTACCGGGGCGACCACCAACGCCCTCTTCGCCGGGATCGATACTACGCTGGCTGCTTCGGCTCGGGTCGGGTCACCGGTCGTCGCCGATCAGCAGCGTCACCGGGAGCGCGTGCGCCTGATGGAAAGCGGGGTGCAACTCGACGCGCTCGTCCAGGACGGGACGCTGGTGCCGGGCCAGCAGGACACGCTCACCTTCACTGTGTGGAATAGCTCGTCCCGCGACAATGCAGGTGCAGGTCCAGCCGCGGTTCCTCTGGGCTGATGCTTCCGACGCGCCGATCGGACCGACGGGCATGGTTGCGCCGGGGGAAACCCTGAACCTGCGGCTGGCGATCCAGGTGCCGGACCAGGTGGAGCCGCGCGGCCCCTACTATTTGTGGCAGCCGCGCGATGGCGATCTCTACCATTGGAGCGGCCCATTCCGCGGGGTACCGTTCGAGCCGCCGCTGATTGTGGCGCACTTCACCCTCCGTGACGGGAGCGCCGATCCCATCGAAGTCGACCGCGAGGTGGCCTACCGCTACAACGATCAGGCCCGGGGCGAAGTGCGGGAGCCGGTGACGATTGTCCCTCGGCTTGACGTGAAGCTGGAGCCGGCGATGGCGGTCTGGCGCGCCGGTGCGGCGACACCGCGTCAGTTCACCGTCACGGTCACCCACAACACTGCAAGCCCCAGCACCGGCACCGTGGGACTCGAACTGCCCGCAGGGTGGCGCCAGACGCCAGCACAGCGGTTTCGCCTCGTGCGGGATGGGGAGCGCCAGGTCTTTCACTTCACGGTCCATCCACCCGCGCTGACCAGCGGCAGCTTCCAAGTGCGGGCGGTGGCCAATGACGGCACCCGCCAGGTGCTCGGGGTGACGCCAGTCAGTTATTCCCACATCCGCCCTCGGAACCTGGTGCGGCCAGCGACGGCCACAGTGCACGTCGCCCCGCTGGCCTTACCCGCCCTGACCCGTATTGCCTACGTGCGCGGTGCGGCGGATCGGGTGCCGGAAGCGCTGCAGCAGGTGGGACTCCCGATCACGCTGATCACCGGGGCCGACATTGAGACCACCGACCTGTCGCGCTACCAGGCGATCGTGATCGGCCCGCGCGCCTTTGAGGTTGACCCCGATCTGCCGGCCGCCAACGATCAGCTGCTGCGCTACGCCGAGCGGGGCGGCCTGGTGATCACCCAGTATCAGCAGTACGCCTACTTCCTCGGCAACATGGCGCCGTTCGCGCTGACGGTGGGGGGCCGCACCCCAGGCACGGCGCAGACCTCAGCCGTCGCGCTCTCCACCGATTCCACCCGCGGGGCCCGCCCCAACACTGCGGCCACCGGAGGCACTGCCTTGCTGGGTGGCCACGACCGGGTGACCGATGAGAATGCTGCGGTCACCGTGGTGAACCGGTCCAGTCCGGTGTTGCGGGTCCCGAACCGGATCGACCCGCGGGACTGGGAGGGCTGGGTGCAGGAGCGGGGACTCTATTTCGCCCGCACCTGGGCCGCCCCGTTCCAGTCGGTCCTCGCGATGCACGATCCGGGGGAGTCGCCGCTCGAGGGTGGGTTGCTCATCGCCCCGGTCGGGAAGGGGACCTACGTCTATACCGGGATCGAGCTTCTTCCGGCAGTTGCCGGCCGGGGTGCCGGGGGCGTTCCGGTTGTTCGCGAATCTGCTGGCGCTCGGGTCGGTGAAGTGACCCTTCCTCATGGGTCACGCGAAGCCACGAAGGAATCAGAAGGCGCGAAACAGTCCGTCATGCCTTCCCTGCGCTTCGCGTCTTCGCGTGAGTGTTGGTGGTTTCTGTTGCTCCTGGCCCTCGGCTGCAACGACGGCCGGATTCCGCTGACGATCTACAGCCCGCACGGCCGCGACCATCTCACCCTGCTCGAGAAGGATTTCGAGCGCCTGCACCCCGAGATCGATGTCCGCTGGCTCGACCTCGGCAGCCAGGAGATTCTCGACCGGCTCCGGCTGGAGCGGGTCAACCCGCAGGCCGATCTCTGGTTCGGCGGCCCGACGACGCTGTTCCAGCGCGGAGTGGCCGAGTCGCTGCTGGTCGCCTATCGGCCGAGCTGGGCGGGGCAGGTGGACTCGGGAGGAATCGGTCCGCAGGATCTGTATTATCCCGCGTATCGGACCCCGGCGATCATCGCCTACAACAGCGATGCGGTGCCCGACTCGCTGGCCCCGCAGGACTGGGACGATATGCTCCTGCCGCAGTGGAAGGACAAGGTCCTGATCCGCGATCCGGTGGCGAGTGGCACCATGCGGGCGATCTGGGGGCTGCTGCTGCAGCGGAGCCTGCAGCAGACTGGCGATACCGCGGCGGGCATGGCGTGGCTCCGTCGGCTCGATGGACAGACCCGCAGCTACGCCATCTCGCCGGCGCTGCTGGATGCCAAGCTGGCCCGACGCGAAGGGCTGGTCACCCTGTGGGACCTGCCGGATATCCTGATTGCGCGCAGTAAGGGGATGCCGTTCGGGTACACCTTTCCCTCGAGCGGGACGGTGGTCATCGACGATGCCATCGCCCTCGTGCGCCATGCCCGTCATCCCGATGCGGCGCGGCTGTTCTACGAATACGTGGGGAGCGTGGACGGCCAGATCCTCGCCGCGGAGAAAGTTTTCCGGCTGCCGGCGCGGCACGATCTCCCGCTCGGGCGCGTGCCCGCCTGGGTGGCGGAGGTGGAGAACAAGATGCGGGTCGCACCGATGGACTGGGCGCTGCTGACCAAGCAGGGCGCAGCGTGGATGGGGTATTGGGACCAGCATGTGCGGAACACGGGGAAACCACAGTGAGCGACGCCACCTACCTTCGCCTGGCACAACTGACGCGACGCTTCAGTGCCGATGCCGGAGTCTTCGACCTGTCGCTCGACCTGGCCCGGGGGAGCATCCTCGCGCTGCTCGGTCCCAGCGGGAGCGGGAAGACCACGACCCTGCGGTTGCTGGGCGGGTTCGAGACGCCGGACAGCGGACGTATCCTGGTCGACGGGGAAGACGTGGCCGTGCTGCGTCCCGAGCATCGCCGGTTCGGCATGGTCTTCCAGCACTACGCCCTCTTCCCCCATCTCGATGTGGGCCAGAACGTCGCGTTCGGCCTGGAGACCCGTGGGCTGACCGCCACCGAGCTTGCGCGGCGGGTGACGGAGTCGCTCGCCCTGGTGGATCTCGCCGGCTTCGAGCGTCGGCCGGTCGGCGGGCTCTCGGGGGGACAGCAGCAGCGGGTGGCCCTGGCCCGGGCGCTGGCCCCCGAGCCGCGGGTGCTGCTGCTCGACGAACCGCTGTCGAATCTCGATCCCGCTTTGCGTGAGCGCACCCGCCGCGAACTGCGCAGCCTGATCCGCCGGGTGGGGATTACCACGGTGATCGTGACCCACGAACAGGAAGATGCCTTTGACCTGGGCGACGTGGTGGCGGTGTTGCGCGATGGTCGGCTGCAGCAGGCTGGTCCTCCCGAGGCGCTGTATCGGGCCCCCGCGAATGCTTTCGTCGGCCGCTTCATCGGGCGCTCGAGCTGGCTGACGGGCACCGTCCTCCGGGCCGATGCCGGCAGCATCACGCTGCAGATCGGGAGGGCCGAGTGGTCACTGGGTCCGCAGCCGGCGCTGGGCGCGCCCCCGGCTGGTACTGCGGTCCGGCTGCTGCTCCGACCGGAGGCGCTGGGGCTCGAGCCGGGCACGGGCCAGGGATTGGCCGGCACTGTCACCGATCGCCGCTTCGCCGGGGCCAGCGACTACTATCTCGTGCAGCTCGACAGCGGGGAATCGGTGGAGGTCAACGCCGCCCCCGAACGGGCACGCGAAGGCGACCGGGTGGTGCTTCGTCCGACGCATGAACCGGCGGATCGGGATCACGTCATGCACGCCTTCCCGGCGGAGCCGCAGTGAGCGGGTCGTCACGCCGCTGGCTGCTCATCGCCCTGGCCCTGGTGCTGCTGTGGCTGGTGGCGTATCCCCTCGTGCTGGTGGCCCTGGAGAGCGTGCGCGGACCGGACGGGTGGACCCTCGCCTACGTGCGGCGCTTCGTCACCGAATCCCGGGAGTGGCAGGCGCTCTGGGCCAGCCTCTGGACCTCCATTGCCAGCGTGATCCTGGCGGGAGCCCTCGGCATCCCGCTCGCCTTCCTGTTCGAACGCTGTGCCTTTCCCGGCCGCCGGATCCTCGGCGCCCTGGTGGCCCTCCCGGTGGTCCTGCCCCCGCTGGTCGGCGTCATCGCCTTCCTCTTCCTCTATGGCGAGACGGGATTCGTGGCTCGCGTGGTGCAGCGGCTGCTCGGCATGGAAGACCCGCCGTGGCGGCTCGAAGGGGCATATGCCATCCTGCTGGTCCACGCCTACTCGCTCTACGTCTACTTCTATCTCTTCACCCGGGCCGGCCTGGCCGGGCTCGACCCGGCTGCGCATGAGGCCGCTGCGTCACTGGGCGCAGGGCGGTGGCGCACCCTGCGGAAGGTGACGCTGCCCCTGCTCGCCCCGTCGCTGCGCGGGGCGGCGCTGCTGACCTTCATGACCGCCCTCGCCTCGTTCAGCGCCCCGTACATCTTCGGGGGCGGGTTCCGGGTGATGACCACCCAGATCGTGCTGACGCGCCTGAACGGCGATTACGGGATGGCGATGGTGCAGACGGTGGTGCTGAGCCTCCTGGCGCTGACTGGCTTGTGGCTGACGGGGGAAGGCAACGCCATCGAACGGGCGGGGCGGGGCGGAGGGAAGGGCGTGGCGCCGCCGCCGCGATTGATTGCCAGCCGCGGCTGGCGGCTGGCGGCGACGATCGGCGGCTGGGGGCTCGCGGTGCTGTTGCTCCTGCCACACGCCACGCTGCTGCTCTTGTCGTTCGTGAAAGTCGGCACCTGGACGGTGGAGACGCTGCCACCAGCCTACACCACCGGGAACTACCTTGCCCTGTTCCATGAGCCGGATCGGCTGCGTCCACTGGTGAACAGCCTGTGGATGGCCACCCTCGCCACCACCGTCGCGCTCGGGATCGCCATCCTGACCGGTCTCGCCACCCGCCGCACCGGGGGACGACTTGCCTCCCTGGTCGAGCGGCTGCTGGCGATTCCCTGGCTCGTGCCGGGGACCGTCTTTGCCGTGGCGCTCGCCACCGCCTTCGGGGTGGACCAGCCGTGGATGGGCCGGATCATTCTCGTGGGCACGATCTGGATCCTGCCGCTGGCCTACATCATCCGGAATCTGCCCATGGCGAGCCGCGCCGTGCTGGCCGGCTTTCGCGGGCTGGACCCCGCCCTGGACGAGGCCGCTGCCTCCCTGGGCGCCGGACGCTGGCGCACCCTGCGCCGGGTCACCCTGCCGCTGTTGCGTCCCGCCCTGGCCGCGGGGGCGACGCTCGCCTTTGTCACGGCGCTGGGTGACTTCGTCACTTCGATCATTCTCTACACGTACGATACCCGGCCCCTCTCCCTGGAGATCCTGTCGAGCCTCCGTCAGGGTGATGTGGGCATCTCCGCGGCCTATGGAGTCCTGCTGATGGCGTTGTCCGCGCTGGTCTTTGTCCTCGGGAGTGAGCGCCGGGTGGTGACCGGATGACCGCCCCGAAACCGCAGGCGACCGCCGACCTCAAGCAGCTGTCAATTCTCATCGCCACCTGTGCCATCGATATGGTCGGGTTCGCGATGATCTTTCCGCTGCTGCCCTACTACGCCCTTAATCTGCATGCGACGCCGGAACTGATCGGCCTCATGACGGCGGCGTTCTCGGGGGCCCAGCTGCTCGCGGCACCATACTGGGGACGCTTCTCCGACCGCTACGGTCGCCGCCCCGCGCTGCTGATCGGATTACTCGCATCTGCCACCGCCTATCTGATCTTCGGCCTCGCCAATGCGCTCTGGCTGCTCTTCCTCTCCCGCCTGGTACAGGGCGCGGGTGGCGGTACGACCGGGGTGGCCCAGGCCTATGTGGCCGACACCATCAAGCCGGCAGGTCGAGCCCGGGCGCTCGGCTGGTTGTCGGCCGCGACCAGTGCCGGGGTGGCGCTGGGTCCGGCGGTCGGCTCCTTCAGTCACACCCTGATCGGCCCCCAGGGGCCGGGGTTCGTGGCGGCGGGCTTGTGCCTGGTCAATGCGTTCTTTGCCTGGAAGTGGTTGCCGGAATCGCGCGCCCCGTACACCACCGGTGGTACCCCCAGACCACCTCGCAAGCCGGTGCTCGAGGCGGCCGCGGAGATCGTGCGGCACCCGGGGCGGCCAGTGTCCCGGCTGATCTGGATCTACAGCGTCGGCATGCTGGCATTCGCCTGCCTGAACTCGGTGCTCGCGCTCTTTCTCGACGCCAAGTTCCATGTGACCGAGAATTCGATCGGTTACTTCTACAGCTATGTAGGCGCGCTGTCGTTCCTGATGCGCGCCCTGCTGCTGGGATCGATCGTCGAACGCTTCGGGGAAGTACGGACGATGCGCTACGGGACGGCGGCGCTGGTGGTGGGGTTGTTGAGCTACACGATTGCGCCCAACCTCTGGGTGCTGGCGGCCCTGATCCCGCTGGTGCCGATCGGGACGGCGCTGCTGTTCCCGTCGACCACGTCGCTGGTGGCGCGCTTCTCCTCGCGGGAGGACGTCGGCACCACCATGGGGGTGGCGCAGACCTTCGCGGGCCTCTCCCGGGTGGTGGCGCCCCTGGTCGCCACAACCGCCTTTCAGCGGCTGGGCCATGCCTGGCCGTTCTATCTCGCGTCCGGCGCGGTCGGACTGGTAGGACTGATGACACTCAAGGTGGAGCAGGTGTCGATGCATACAGCGGAGACGCCCATTCCCATGCCGGGCCCCGCCGCGGGCCCGGCACCGGAGCCGCAGCAGCGGGCGTAGGATCGACCTGGCGGGTCGATCCCTTCCGGCCAGGCGCTAGAACTCTGCCCCTACCGCCAGGTTGACGTGGCCCGCTGTTTCCCGGCCCGCCGCGTAGCTGGTCCGCAGATAGCGGTATTCGAGGCCCAGGACCAGGGGACTGGGCCGCCAGTGCACATGCCCGACGATCGTTTCGTTCTTGAGGCGCTGCGTGGCCGTGATCAGGTCAGCATCCCTGGGATCGTCCACCCCGTAGCTGCCACCGATTTCCCAGCCGTTGCCCGGTTTCGCCAGCAGCTGTCCCCAGCCCCCGCGGGTCCGGATCGGCACGCCGGCGAGCCCGAAATTCTGACCGATCCCACCACCGCCCAGCCCCGCGAGTCCCTGCCCGGTAAACGCCTCCCCCCGCAGCTCGAAGCGGGTGCCGAGTGGCAGCTGCAGCAGCAGTGCCGCCCCCTTCGACACCAGCAGTGAGTCACCAGTGGTGGCGAGCCAGCCGAGGTGGGCTCCGACACTGATCTGTCCCGGGAGCCCGTGCTCGTTCCAGTGGAGCCGGAGTCGGCTTTGCAGGTAGGGACGTCCCGACTGTTCGGCCACATCGGGTTGGGTGGTAAAGGGACCCTGCGCCACATACCCGGTGGGCGCGAGGACGGTTCCTTCGAGGGACAGTCGCATGCCCGGTCCGCCGGTCAGATCGCCAGTCAGGCGGATCTGGGGAATCCACAGCCAGAGATTCCCCGAACTCGACAGCGATGAGAGCCCGATGCTGCCCAGTGACGAGGGATTGAGTTCGACGATCGGAGGTGCTTCCTGGCCCGCGAGGACGTGGAACCGGTCCCAGTCCATCTGGGCCCAGGCCCGCCGGATCCGAAGCAGGGGAAAGGTGCGGCCGCCATTCGAGGGTTGCTGACCACCCCAGAAATCGACATCAAGTTCCGCGGTGAAGTCTCCACCCGCCACGCCGCCGGCGAAGGCCCGGGCGGTGACCCGGGTCTGCCGCAGGGTGGCGCCCAGACCTGAAGAGGGAAAACTGTCTCCCGCGGTGCGGGCGACGGCAAACTGGGGGAGGTCCACATTGTTGGTTTTGGCCGAGGTGTAGAACCCATTCATCAAGACCATAGCATGAATGGTGACCTCGGGCGCTGGCCGATCCTGGGCCCAGATCGGGGTGGTCAGGGCGAACAGCAGACCGGCCACCAGCGGGGCGCGAAGCGACATGGGAGCGGGGGGTGGAAAGGGACGTTTGACGCCTGTTGGGTACGAAGGCTAAACTACGTCTAATGCACAAGATACGCTTGGCGGGCAAAGTTGGGTGGGGGCTCTTCCTGGCCGCCGCGGGGTGGGTCACGCCCGCCCTCGGGCAGGCGGGTGTCGTCAGTGGCCGGCTGCTGCTGCGGGACCAGGGCGACCGTCCGGCGGCGGACGTGGGCCAGGCGGTGATCTGGCTGACGGGAAGTGAGGCACCGGCTGCTGTGCCCCGGTCGGTCGAGATGGCGACGGAAGGGAAGCAGTTCGTGCCCCACCTGCTGGTGGTGCCGCGGGGGTCGACGGTGCTCTTCCCCAATCACGACCCGTTCAATCACAACGTCTTCTCGTTGTCGCCCACTGCGAAGTTCGATCTCGGGTTGTATGGGCGGGGTGAGCTCCATGGCGTCGACGTTCCGGACGCCGGGGTCGTGCGGGTCTACTGCAACGTGCACGCGCAGATGCGTGGCCTGGTGCTGGTGCACGAGACCGCCCTGGTGGCCCAGCCAGGGGCGGATGGCACCTTCCGCGTCGAAGGGGTGCCGCCCGGCGAATACCAGTTGCATCTCTGGCACGAGCGTGCCACCCCCGTGACGCAGACGATCCGGGTCCCGGCCGCGGGCCTGCATGACCTGGCGGTCACGCTCGATGCCCGTGGCTACCGGCTGGTGCAACACCGGGACAAGAACGGTCGCTCCTATTCCGATCGGAGCCGACGCTATTAAGACCTCCCCGCTGCGGGGCCTCGGGCCCAAGCTCTTCCTCGCGATCATCCTGGTGGTCGCCGCCACCCTGGGCGGTGCGCTCGGATTGATCCGGCTGCGCGCCAGTCAGGCCGCGGATGCCGCGATCGACCGGGGCCTCATCGCCACCCAGTCAGCGATTCAGGATGCGCTCGCGGGGCGCAGCCACACCCTGCAGCAGTCCGGCACCGTGCTGGCCCAGGTGCCGTCCTACATCTCGCGGATCGACGAGGATCTGCGGGCCGGGAACCGGGCGGATCTGCTGGATGCGGTGGACGAGTTCCGGGCGCAGAGCGAGGCGGCCTGGGCGATCGTGACCGACCAGCAGGGCGTGTTGCAGGCCTCCACCCGCGACCGCGATCACTTCGGGGTGGACATGGCAGAGAGCGCCCTGATTGCCGAGGCGCTCGACGGCCAGCGGACCGAAGGGGCGTGGATCGAAGCGACCGCCGGCGGGGACTCGCTCTTTCAGGCGGTGGCGGTGCCGCTGGCCGCACCCGGGGCGCCGGTGTCCGGCGTGCTGGTCCTGGGGACGCCACTCGACATCGGGCTGGCGGAGCGGCTCAAGCGACAGACCAACTCCGAAATTCTCTTTTTCAGTCTCGACACGCTGAATCTTCCCTCGCTCGCGGTGGCCACCCTCCCGGCGGAGGTCGTGCGGGAGGCGATGGGGTCCGCCGCGTCGCTCGCGGGGCTGGCGGACACCGCCGCGACGCGGCTGCAGCTGCGTGCCGGCGGCCTGACCTGGATCGGTGCTGCGGGTCCGCTGCAGACGGCCTCCGGCGCCGTGATCGGGGCGTATGTGGGGTTGCGGGCGCGGGAGGCCGAACTGGCGCCGTTCACCGCACTCCAGCGCTCGATCCTGCTGGCCTTCGCCGGCGCCCTGGCGATTGCCCTGGTCATCTCCGTGGTCCTGGCCCGGCAGATCACCCGGCCGATCCGTCAGCTTGTTGCGGTGACCCGGGATGTCGCCGACGGGAAATATTCCGGCCACGTCGCGGTGACCTCCCACGACGAAATCGGGGAGCTGGCGACGGCCTTCCAGGGGATGCTGACCGAGCTGCAGGAAAAGCGCCGCCTGGTCGAATTTCTCGGTGGGGCCGGGTCGGCCCGCACCCAGGCAATGACCACGCCGGTGACCCCGGCACAACCAACTGGCAGCCGTCTCGGGGTCGGAGTGATTCTGGCCAACCGCTACGAGATCCGGCAGCAACTCGGCTCGGGCGGTATGGGCGTCGTCTACCGGGCCTTCGACCGGGAGCTCAAGGAAACGATCGCCATCAAGACCCTCAAGCCGGAACTGCTGGGCGATCCCGTCCTGCTGGAGCGGTTCAAGCAGGAAATCCGCCTGGCCCGGCGGATCTCGCACCCGAATGTGGTCCGCACCCACGATCTCGGGGAGGACGCGGGGACCTATTTCATCACCATGGAATTTGTCGAAGGCACCAGCCTCGACGAACTGCTCAAGCGGCGTGGGGCGCTCCCGCTCAGCGTGACCCTGACGATTGGGCGCCAGCTGCTGCGGGCGCTGGATGTCGCCCACCATCAGGGGGTGGTGCATCGCGACATCAAGCCCCCCAACCTCGTGGTCGACGCCCAGGGCTTTTTGAAGGTCATGGACTTCGGGATCGCCCGCCTGGTCGAGGGCCGGGGGCCCGGCGGCGCGGCGCTGACCGCCGAGGGGAGTATCATCGGGACGCCGGAGTACATGGCGCCTGAGCAGTTGATGGGGCAGCCGGTCGACGGCCGGGCCGATCTCTACGCCACCGGAGCGGTGCTGTTCGAGTGTGCCACGGGACGGCACCTCATCGAAGGGACCACCTTCGCCACGCTGCTGCTCAAGCAGGTGCAGGAGCCGGCCCCCGACCCGCGTACCCTGGTCCCGGGGCTGCCGAAGAGTTTTTCCACCGTGATCCTGACGGCCTTGCAGAAGCGGCCCGAGGATCGCTACGCCTCGGCCGAGACGTTCCGTGAGGCCCTGGACCGGATTCGCGAATGAGGGACCGATGAGCGATACCGAGCGGATTGCGCGCCTGGAACAGCGACTGGCCGTCCTGGAGACGCTGGTCCGTCAGCTCGCCGCCAGCCGCGGGGTCATGCCCCTGGCGGAGACGGCGATCACCATGGACCGGGCCGTCGGCCCACGGACCGCGCCGCCGCCCCCGCGGCCGGTGCTCTCGGGTCCCGGGGGTGCGTCCGCGCCGGAGCCGGCAGTCGGGGCAGCAGCCCCGGCGCCGCCCCGGCGTGCCCCAGCCGGACCGCTGATCACCGAGGAGTGGCTGGGACAGAAGGGGCTGCTGGCGGTCGGGGTCACGTTCCTCGTGCTCGCGGCCGGCTACCTGCTCAAGCTCTCGTTTGAGCGAGAGTGGATTTCGCCCGCAGTCCGCTGCGGGGGCGGTGCCCTCGCAGGTGCGGCGATCGCCTTCCTGGGGTGGCGACTGCACCAGAAGGGCACCCGGCACTACGGCGCAGCGCTGATCGGTGCGGGGGCGGCCATCATGTACATCGCGGTGTGGGCCGCCGCACGGCTCTACGAGTTCCTCCCCGCCGGCCCTGCCGTCCTGGCGCTCGCGATGGTCGCGGTCGGCCTCGCCGCGATTGCCTATGCCCTGGATCTTGAGGCCCTCGGCGCGACGGCGGCCCTGGGCGCCTTCTTCGCACCGGCGCTGATCGGATATGAGCCGGGGAACGCCAACCTGCTCCTGTTGTACCTGGGGAGTGTGGGTGCCGGACTCGGCGGCATCAGCGCCTACAAACATTGGCGGATCGCCACGTTGCTGGTGTCGGCCTCCTACTTTGGAATGGCGGCGTCCTCGATCCTGCAATTCGCCCAGCCGCTCGGGATCTATACCTATGGCATCCTGGGGGGCGCGGCCGGACTCTACGTCGGTTTGCGGGAGGGGTGGTTCGAGACCCGGATGCTCGCCTTCATTGGGGGGTGGGCGGTCCTAGGGGTGGCCAATGGGCAGGGCAGCCATCATGCGCTGACGCTGCTCGGCGGCGTGATCCTGACGGCCCCGGTCTGGTGGCGGGCCCTGACCCACCGGATGGTCTGGCCGGATCGCGCGGAGCGGGGTAGCTCTTCAATTGGCGAAACCTTCTATTTCTACCTGTCGCCCATCATGCTGACGGCGGCGCTGACCCAGGTATGGCCGGACCTCTTGCACGACCAGCCGGGTCTCGCCCCCGCGCTGGTGGCGCTGCCCTACCTCGGGACCGGCTTCGCCGCCCTCCGGCGTCCCTTCGCGCTGGTCGGCGTGCTGGCACTGCTGGCCGCGGTGACCCGGCAGTTCGAACCCCAGACCGCCACCTGGATCGTGCTCGGGCTCACCCTCGCGCTCGCTATGGTGGCGCGGGTGCTGCAACGAGAGGACGCGGGGTGGCACGCACTGCTGGCGTACCTCGTGTCGCTCTGCCTGCTGGCGACGGCCTTCGACCAGCGGCCCGCCCTGGCGCCGGCCCTGGTGGACCAGTGGGCCCTTTCGCTCTGGGCTGCGGTTGCCGTGGCCGCATGGCTGGCACGGGCGCCCCTCATCCAGGCCACGGCGGTACCGCTCCTGTGGAGCGTGGCCGGCCTCCTCCTGCTGTTCGGAGGAACCGAGGAACTGTGGCGGCTCTTCGGCGATCAGCGGGGATCGACCCTCGCCGGGGGCCTGGCGGTGAGCGCCTGGTGGATTCTCTTCGCGGCCGGGTGTTTCTTTGCCGGCTTCCGGATGCAGCGGAAGCCACTGCGCCTGACCGGATTCCTGGTCGCAGGGTGCGCCCTCGCCAAGGTGCTGCTGATCGACCTGTCCACCCTCGATGCCTTCTACCGTATCGGATCGGCACTGATTCTGGGTGTCGTGTGTCTCGCGGTGGCCTATGTGTATCATCGGGGACGGGTGGCGTCGATCGCCACCTGATTGCCTCGAGCGCAGAACCCGGTATCATGACAGGATTGGATGTCTCACAGGCCCGGAGCGCCGGGCGGGAGTGCAGGGGATGGTGACGCAGGAATGACACACGCACCTATTGCGGAGCGAACACCGGCAGATTTCGCCCAGGTCACCTGGGAGGAGCTGCTGCCGCTGTACCAGGAGTTGGTGGAACGCCCGCTGACACTCGACACGGTCGAGCTGTGGCTGTCGGACTGGTCGCGGCTGGAAGAGCTGATCACCGAGGCGGCCGGGCTGGCCATGATCGCCTACACCAGCGATACGACCGACGCGGCCAAGGAAGCGGCCCACCTGCGGTTCTCGGCGGAAATCTTCCCGCGGCTGGAAGAACAGGACGTGAAGCTGGCCAACCGGCTGCTGGCCCTGGGCTACACCCGGGCCGGCCTGGAGGTCACCATCGCCCGCTTCCGGGCCGGCAGCGAGATTTTCCGGGAAGCCAATATCCCGCTGGCCCAGGAAATTGAGTCGCACAGCGCCAGGTACCAGAAGCTGACCGGCAGTCTGACGGTGCAGTGGGACGGTGTCGAGAAGACCCTGCCCGAGTTGCAGCCCTACCTGCAGGACCCCGATCGCACGATCCGGGAGCGGGCCTTCCGGCTGAACTGCGGTGCCTACGCCGCCCGTCAGGATGAGCTGGCGGGGATCTTCGATACCCTGTTCGGTCTGCGGGTGCAGTCGGCCCGCAATGCCGGGTTCGCCAATTACGAAGATTACGCCTTCAAGGCCAAGTGCCGGTTCGACTACACCCCGGCCGACTGCCGCCGATTCCATGAGGCGGTGGAAGCGGTGGTGGCGCCGGCGGTCGAGCGGATCATGGCCCGCCGGAAAGCGGCGCTGGGGGTGGCGCAGCTCCGACCCTGGGACCTCGGCCCTGATCCGTACGGCCGGGCCGCATTGCGGCCGTTCCGTGAGGTCAGTGAGCTGATGACGACCTCACAACGGGTGTTCTCCGCGGTGTCGCCGCGCTTTGGTGGTGAGTTCCAGACGATGATGGATGAAGGGCTGCTCGATCTCGGCACCCGGAAGGGCAAGGCGCCGGGCGGCTATTGCGAGACCCTGCATTACCGTGGGCGGCCATTCATCTTCATGAACGCCGTCGGGGTCCAGGACGATATCAACACCCTGCTGCACGAAGCGGGACACAGCTTCCATGCGTTTGAAGCGCACGCGGCGCCCCTCATCTGGCAGCGGCATCCCGGCCTGGAGATGTGCGAGCTGGCGTCCATGTCCATGGAGCTGCTCGCCGCGCCCTACCTGGGGCGCAATCGCGGTGGATTCTTCTCTCCGGAAGACCTCAAGCGCGCCCGGATCGAACATCTCGAGGATGTGCTGATCACCCTCGGCCATATCGCCTCGGTCGACGCCTTCCAGAGCTGGATCTACACCAGCGGCGAGGGTGGCGATGCGGCGGCCCGGGATGCGGCCTGGCTCCGGATCCGGTCCCGGTTCGAGCGCGGGGTGGACTGGACCGGGCTCGAGCGGGAGCGGGTGACCCGCTGGTACCGGCAACTGCACATCTTCCTCTACCCGTTCTACTACATCGAGTATGGGATCGCCCAGTTGGGGGCGCTCCAGGTCTGGCGCAACAGCCTCGAGGACGGGGGGCGCGCCGTGGAGCAGTACCGCACGGCGCTGGCACTGGGGAACACCCGCTCGCTGCCCGAGCTGTACCATGCGGCTGGCGTGGAGTTCACCTTCGATGTGACCACCATTGGCGCCCTGGTCCAGCTGGTCGAACGGGAACTGGAGCGCTGGCAGGCCCGGTGAGACGGAATGGGGGTCCCGAAGGCCCGTCGGTTGCTTACCGGGGGCTGTGAGGCAAGATTCCACCCCCGAATCCCGGCTGCGGCCGGACCCTGAGGTTCCTCTGGCGGAGAGCGTAATGGCGAAGGAAGAAGGCATTGAGATGGAGGGCGTGGTCAGCGAGGTGCTGCCCGACCGCAACTACCGGGTGCTGCTCGAGAACGGTCACTCCATCCTGGCCTACGCGGCAGGCAAGATGAGCAAGTTCAAAATCCGGGTGCTGGAGGGCGACCGGGTCACGGTGGTGCTGTCGCCGTATGACCTGACCCGTGGCCGGGTGATCTACCGGCACAAGTAGCCTCTGGATCACACTGGTGGCATCACCAGCCACAACAAAGGGCCGCCCGCGGGCGGCCCTTTGTCGTGTCTGGTCCTGGTTACTGTGCCTTGGTGACGTTCTCCGCCGCGGGCCCCTTCGCCCCATCGACGATGTCGAACTCGACCCGCTCACCCTCGGCGAGGCTGCGGAAGCCGTCGGCCTTGATGGCGGTGTGGTGAACGAAGCAGTCCTTGGAGCCATTTTCGGGAGTGATGAAGCCATAACCCTTGGCATCATTGAACCACTTCACCGTGCCGGTGACGCGAGCCATGCTGCGATACTCCGTGCGGAGGGGAACATCGTCGGCATCCCGCGGTGGGGCATGACGCCGACAGGGACACGGGCCGGAAGCAGACCGGTCCGTGGTACAAAACGACCCGAGCGAGGAGCTCGGGTCGGCAGGGTCCTAGGCAAGGGAGTTCTGCGCGATTTAGTGCCTGGCCAGATTTCCGGCCGCTCCAGACGACCCAAAGATGTGGAATCCCCGGCATCCGTCAAGAGGGCTCAGGGCTTCCACCATTTGAGGGCGGCCTTGGTCCATTCGCCGCTCCGGCGACGGAGCCCGCGCCCGGTCGCCCGGTTCAGCGCCTGAAGGAACTCGGCGGCCGAGGGATACCGCTGGTCGACTTCGGCGTGCAGGGCCCGCTCGAGCACCGAGGCCAGGTCGTCCGACACATCACTCCGGCGGCTGAGCAGCGCGGGCCGCTCGTTCAGGGTCTGACGCGAGAGCACCTGTTCGACCGTCGAACCACTGAAGGGCGGTTCACCGAGCAGGGCGAAATACGCCACGGCGGCGAGGCTGTACAGGTCGGACCGCTGGTCCACCCGCTCGCCCAGCAGCTGCTCGGGGCTGGCAAACATCGGGGTGCCGCTCTGGCTGGTGGCCCCGCCGAAGCGGCCGTGCCCCCGCAGGGCGAGCGCCAGACCGAAATCGGTGATTCGCAGGCTGCCATCCGGCTCGAGCAGCATGTTTTCCGGCTTGAGGTCCCGGTGGACCAGGCCGCTCGCATGCGCCTGGGCGAGGGCGCTGAGCGACTCCTTGAGCAGCCGGATCGTCTTGTCGATGGACAGGGGGCCGTCCCGCTCCACCAACTGCGCGAGGTTGGGACCATTCACCAGCTCCATCGTGTACCAGAGCAGCCCGGCCCGTCCGCCAATGTCGTAGATGTTGACCAGGTTGGGGTGGTTGAGCCGGGCGGCGAGCTGGGCTTCCCGCCGGAACCGCTCCACCACCACCGGATCGGCCGTCAGGTGCGGATGCAGCACCTTGAGCGCCACCTCCCGCTCCAGGTGCAGGTCCCGTACCCGGTATACCCGGCCATACCCTCCGCGGCCCAGCAGGGACAGCAGCTCGTAGTCGTCGCCCAGGGCGCGGCGCAGCCGCTTCTCCCAATGGCCGCCATCGTCGGTGTCGACCGATCCCGGCGGGGCATTTACCTGGACCATGACGGCGGCATTCTCGAATGTCCCGGCATCGGAGGCGAAGTCCTCCAGCATCTCCGAGGCCGAGAGGTAGCGATCGTCGGGCTCGGGCAGCAGCCCGCGCATGATCACCCGTTCGATGGCGCGAGGACAGTTGGGCCGCAACTCGGACGGGGGCTTGAGCTGGCTGGTGTCGAGCGGCGGCTGCACTCCGGTGACGGCGAAGTACAGCACCGCCCCGGCGGTGTAGATGTCGCTCGTCGGGTCCCCGGTGCCGCCGGCCCGAATCTCCGGTGCCATGAACTGCGGCTCGGTCGGCACTTCGCTCGCGGGAATGGCCGGGAGTGTCCAGTTGCAGAAGCGCAGGTCGGTGACGGCGCCGCGTCCCGCCAGGTTCACCAGCAGCGAGGTGGGGGCGATCCGGCGGACGATGATCCCATGGGCGTGGGCATGCTCGAACCCGGTGAGGATATCCCGGGCGAGGATATGGACGGCGGGGAACGGGCGCGGCCCCCGATGGGCGGCCTCCTGCAGGCTCTCGCCGTCGATCCAGTTGCCCACGCGGAACGCCAGTTCACCCACGACGCCGGCGTCATACACATGCCGGATCGCCGGATGATCGAGCTGACCCAGCGCCTCCGCCTCGCGCAGGAACCACTCCCGGACCTGGTCATCGGGATAGAGGTGGACCCGGAGGGCCACCCGCCGCCGCAGCAGCTTGTCCTGGGCAGTGAACAGCACCCGTTCCCGGGAGGCGGCCACCATGGTCTCGAGCCGGTAGCGATGGCCCAGGGCGGATTCCACCCGCTCGAAAATGGTCAGCGGTGGGGGCGTGGCAGTCATGCCCGGGTCATCCCTCGGAGATCAACGGCGTCGGCCGCACCCGGCGGCGGCGCTCGACCCTGGTGCCCTGGCCGCAGCGCGAGCGGCTGCACCAGCGGCGGCTCTGGCTCGGGGAGTCATCCTGCAGGAAGAGACCGCAGGAGGGATTGGCACAGACCCGGATCCGCACCTGGGGCGCGGCCAGCGATTGCGCCGCCGAGTAGGCCACTGCTTCCAGGGCGGTGGGGCCGCGACCGGGCGCAAACCGGATCCGCCAGGTCCCGCCGATACGGACGAGATGCTCCCGTCCCTCGACGGCGGCCAGCCGGCCGTTGATGGCTTCGACGGCCGAGGGAGGCGGGTTCCGGTGCTCGGCCAGGGCGCGGGCCAGCAGGGTCAGCCGTTCGCGGAACCGGCGCAGTTCGGTGAAGCTGACGGGTCCCGCCGTCGGGTCCACGCACACGGCCCGGCACCAGCGTTGAAACGCTGTCGCGTCGGGGAGGGCATCGAGGGCGGGGCGGGCAGTATTCACGAAATCCAGCCAGAGCGCGTCCCCCAACAGCAGGAACTCGTGGTCGGTCACGGGCTACCGGTCCTCGGCGATCTGCACCGCGTCGCGACCGCCGCGTTTGGCCATGTACAGCGCCGCGTCGGCCGCCCCGAGGATCTGCTCGGCATCCGACCCGTGCCGCGGTGCCTCCGCGATGCCGATGCTGAGCGATGGCCGGCCGAACTCCGGGTGGGCCACATCCAGGTTCGCCATCGCCTTCTGCAGCCGACCCACGAAGATCTCCGCCTCCGAGGCGGTGGTCATCGGCAGGATGACCAGGAATTCATCGCCGCCGGTGCGGCCGATCGCGTCCAGGGTCCGGCACTGCTGCCGCAGAATCTTGCTGATCTCGACCAGCAGGCGGTCGCCCACCCCGTGCCCCTGAGTGTCGTTCACCTGCTTGAACCGGTCGACATCGAGACTCACGACGCTGGTCCGGATCTGGTGCCGGTGGGTCCGCGACAGTTCGGCCCGCAGGCGTTCTTCCATCACTCGGCGGTTGAACAGCCCGGTCAGCGGATCGGTGGAGGCGGCGCTCTGCAGCTGCTCCACCAGCTCGGCGTTCTTCAGCGCGATGGCGGCGGCAAACGCGAGGGTGCTGGCCAGTTCGGACTCCGCCGGGCCGAAGCTCTGGTCGTGCAGCCGCGGGCCGAGGGTCAGCACGGCAAGGCGTTCCGCGCCGGCATCGAGCGAGATGACGAGCTGGGTGGTCGGGGGGAGCAGCCGTGCGATCAGGGCGTCCGCGGTAGTGCTGACGGGGCTGTCGGCCGGGAGCACCTTGTCGAGCGCCGTCCGGGAGACCGAGTCCAGCGTCATCGAGCCCTTGAGGGAGCGGACCACCCGGGGGATGTACGTGTCCCCGCTGGGCCGATAAAGACAGGCCCACCAGCAGAAGAAGACTTCGGCGGTGAAGTCGAGAATCAGGTTTTCGGTTTCCTCGGTGGAATGCACCGAAGAGAGGAGGCGGGCCACCTGTCGCAGGGCGCGCAGCTGGAACACGGCATCGTCCAGTTGGCCCTGGCGCTCGCGCAGCACGGTGTGCAGTTCCAGCATCACCGACAGCCCCAGCGCGATCGGGGTGGCATGGCCCTGCATCTCACTGGCCACCGCGGGCTCCGCCATGATGCTGACTTCACCGGCACCGGCGCCCAGCCGAATGACCTCCACCGCCCCCGGCAGCCATTCCGGCGGAGGGAGCAGGCCCATCATCGTGGTGGACGCAGGAACATTGAACCAGATGCGTTCGCTCTTGAATCGGCGAACGAGCGCTTCGCGGCAGCGGTCAAATAACTCGCTGTCGGTGCGGGCGTGGCGGCAGGCACTGGCGAAGGCCCCAGGCAGGGAGGCCAGGAGTGCGGTGGAGGACTCCATCTCTATGCAAAATAGAGCGATAGCCGCTCCGGCAATAGCCTCCCGGGTGGCGGAGTTCAGCCGGGGTGGGCGACTCCATGGGCCAGACGGGCGGTCAGGTCCCGCAGGTCCGCCAGGATCGCGGGGCGGGGGCCCCGGTCGTGCCGTTCGAAGGCCGCCACCGCCTCCTCAAACCATCGCACGACGGCCACCGGGCCTCCCGGCGCATAGGCCGCGAGGTACTCCACCCCCAGCCGCCGCAGATCGGTCAGCAGCTCTCCGCACTGGAAGATGGCCTCGGTGGCGCATACATCGAGGGCCCGGGGATCGACCCCACCCAGCCCCGCCAGGAAGTCCATCTTGCAGGCCTCCCACCCTCGTTCCTTCCCCCGGGCATCGTACCGTGGCTCGAGCGCCTGGCGGACTACTTCCATCACCCGCTCGCCGAACTTGGCGGCCATGCGCGGATCCAGCTCGGCCAGCCGCTCCGGTGGGGCTTCGTTCAGCAGCGCCGTGAGAATGCCGGCGACAATGGTCTGCTCGTCACAACCATACCGGGCCAGCAGGACGGCGACGTTGGCCGGCCGGGTGGGCCAGGTGGTCCCGCCGCCATGGCGGGTGCGGACGGCGCCATGCTTGGCGGCAAAGGCCAGGGCATGCGCGATGCGATCGGAGTGTCCGCTGTGATTGCTGGTCATCGGGGCCTGGTCAGGGAATACCGAGCATCTTATGAGTCTGCACGCTCAGGCGCCACTCCGGGTGTTGCAGGCAGTACTCGACGGCCAGCCGGGTGTTGCGCGCCTGGTCGGGGCCGTCCATCGGCTGCAGGAAGAAATGCTGGAAGGCGAGGTCGCGAAAGCGCTCTGGTGGCGCATCGGCCTGCGGAAAGACCAGCTTGAGCTCATGGCCCGAGGTCTGGAGCACCGGCGCCTGGGCTTTCGGGCTGACGCAGATCCAGTCGATCCCGGCCGGTGCAACGACCGTCCCATTGGTCTCCACCGCCACCTCGAATCCGGCGGCATGCAGCGCAGCGATCGCCGTCAGGTCGAGTTGCAGGAGCGGCTCCCCTCCGGTACAGACCACCAGTGGTCGTGCTTCAGGCCGGGCCTCGGCAGGCCACGCCGCACGGACTGCGGCCGCCAGGGCGGCAGCGGTGGGAAACTTGCCACCACCCGCACCATCCGTCCCCACGAAATCGGTATCACAAAACGTGCAGACCGCCGCCGCCCGATCGGCCTCCCGGCCGGTCCAGAGGTTGCAGCCCGCAAACCGGAGGAACACCGCCGGGCGTCCGGCGTTCGCGCCTTCCCCCTGCAGCGTGTAGAACAGTTCCTTGACGGCGTACATGCGGTCAGGCGCCAGCGGCGAGGCGCGGGAAACGGCCGCTCACGGTGTGGCCCGTGAGGTCGCATGCCGCGCGCCTCCCTGATAGCGCACGGGATCCGCGACGCCCACCTCGGCGAACCCCTTGAGGCGCAGCACGCAGGAATCGCACTCGCCACAGCCGCTGCCGTCCGGAGCGGGGTCATAGCAACTGTGGGTGAGGCTGTAGTCCACCCCGAGCTCGAGCCCGGCGGCGATGATCTGGGCCTTGGTCAGTTGAATGAGTGGCGTGTGCACGGTGAGGCGGGTGGCGCCCGTCACGCCAGCCCGGGTCGCCAGATTCGCCATCCGGGCGTAGGCCTCGATGTATTCGGGCCGGCAGTCGGGATAGCCGCTGTAGTCGAGGGCGTTGACGCCCAGGAAAATGTCCGTGGCGCCCAGCACCTCCGCCCAGGCGAGGGCGTAGGAGAGGAAGATGGTATTCCGGGCCGGGACGTAGGTGACGGGGATGTCGTGGCCCATCGCATCGGCCGCCCGGCCCTTGGGCACCGGGATATCGCTGGTGAGGGCCGACCCACCAAAGCGACGCAGGTCGATATCCACCACGGCATGATCGCCGACGCCGGCAGCGGCGGCGACGCGGGCGGCGGCGGAGAGCTCGGCCGCATGCCGCTGCCCGTAGCGGAAGGAGAGGGCGTAGGGCAGGAACCCGTCGCGCTGGGCCATCGCCAGCACCGTGGCCGAGTCGAGGCCCCCGGAGAGGAGGACCACGGCGCGCGGAAGAGAGGAGGACATGCGGAGGAAAGTAATACCGGGGAGTGCCTCACCCGCCCTTCTCACCCGCTCTCTTCTCACCCGCCCTTCTCACCCGCTTCTCTCTCACCCGCCGTTCTCACCCGCCGTTCTCACCCGCCGTTCTCACCCGCTGTTCTCACCCGCTGTTCTCACCCGCCGTTCTCACCCGCTGTTCTCACCCGCCGTTCTCACCCGCTGTTCTCACCCGCCGTTCTCACCCGCTGTTCTCACCGGCAGTTCTCCCCAGCACATGCTGCAGCGCCTGCGTCAGGTCCGGATGACGGAACTGGTAGCCGCTGGCCCGGAGCCGCTCCGGGATCACCCGGGTACTCGCCAGCAACAGTTCATCGGCCATCTCCCCCACGGCGAGCCGCAGGGCCACGGCGGGGGCGGGCACGAAGCTGGGCCGGTGGATGACCGTGCCGAGGGTGTCGGCGAACTCGGCGTTGGTCACCGGGGTGGGAGCCGTCAGGTTCACCGGGCCGCGGAGGGTATTCGTGAGCAGAATGTGGTGCATCGCACCGATCACATCATCGATGCTGATCCAGCTCATGTATTGCGTGCCGTTGCCCATCCGGCCGCCGAGACCCACCTGGAACGGCGGCAGCATCGCCGCGAGGGCGCCACCACGGGGCGTGAGCACCAGCCCGATCCGGGCTCGCACCACCCGGATGCCCGCCCGTTCCGCGGGTTCGGTGGCCGCTTCCCAGGCGTGGCCTACCTGTTCGACAAAGAGCGCATCATGACCGGTGCGCAGCGGCGTATCCTCCGTGAGTACCTCGGGACCCCGGTCGCCATAGATCCCGACGGCGGAGGCGGAGAGCAGGACCTGAGGTGGCCGTTGCAGACGGGCCAGGGTCTCGGCCAGCAGCGTGGTACCGAGGGTGCGGCTGTCGAGGATGCGGCGGCGGCGCTCGGTCGTCCACCGGCCATCGGCGATGGACTCGCCAGCGAGGTGAATGACGGCGTCGATGCCTTCCAGCGCCTTGGCGTCGAGTCGACCGGCGGCGGGATCCCAGAGGATATCGTCCGGCCCGGGCGCGCTGCGAACCAGCCGCCGAATCCGGAAGCCCATCGCCGTCAGCATCGGGAGGAGTGATCCCGCCAGCAGGCCGGTGGCCCCGCTCACGAGGATGGTGCGGATCGAGGGCTGCGCGTGCCGAGCCATCGAGAGCAGGTCTTCCCGCAGGGTGTCGTGGCGAAACCGGAAGGCCTGCGAGATCCGCTGCGCGACCGATCCTGCCGCCAGTTCGCCCGCCGCCCCGAACGGGAGCTCGTACTCGATCTGGTCGGTCATGCGGCACTGCGCATCGCCGGCGGGCTCGAAGCGATGGGTGTGGACCCAGTGGGCGAAGGGCCCCTCGACCTGGGCATCGGCGAACTGCAGCCCGGGGATCGTGTCGCGGTACTCCGCCTTCCAGCGGTGGTGCAGCGGACCGATCGAGACTTCGAACAACACACTGCCGTCCCCGAAGATGCCGGTGCGCTCGAGCACCCGGAGCTGTTCCCAGTGCGGGACCATCCGCTCCATCGCACCCGGACGGGTGTGCCAGTCCCACACCGTCGCGGCGGAAGCCGGAAGCTCACTGGTGAAGGTGACCGTGTGCCTGCTCATGCGGGGCATCCGGCGTTGGGGAGGAAGACTGCCATCCGTTAGATTATAGCGATGATGCGCTTGGTCGCAGGCTCCTCGCTGATTCTCATCCTCCTGTCCAATGTTGCCGCCTGCCAGGCACCCGTCGGTGCACGCACCGCCTGCGAAATCGCGCGCGTGGTCGATGGTGACACCTTTCACTGCGCCGATGGGACGAAAGTGCGCCTGCTGGGCATCGACAGCCCGGAACGGGGCCAGGGCGAGGGCTACGCGCAGGCAACCCGGGGACTCGTGCGGTACCTGGGGAAGCATCGGCAGGTGCAGCTGGAGCGCGATATTCGGCCGCTTGACCAGTACGGCCGGACCCTGGCCTATGTCTGGACCGGCGATACCCTGGTGAACGAAGCGATGGTCGCGGACGGCTGGGCGGTGCTCTACACGCTGCCGCCGAATGTGCGGTACGTCGATCGCCTCCGCCTGGCGGAGCGGCGGGCACGGGAGCAGCGACGCGGCCTCTGGGCCGCGGGCGAGATTGCCTGCCGACCCTCCGCCTTCCGGCGGCACCAGTGCCCGCCATAAGCCGGCGCCCGGGGGCTGACGCGAGCGTGCTGCATTCCTCTGGACAGCGCCACTGGGCGCACTACCTTCTCCGTTTCCTATGCTGACTGTCCGCGCGCTCCCCGTGCTCCTCCTGCTTGTTGCTGTGCCTGCGGCCGCCCAGTCGGTGGCGGACAGCAGCCACTTTCGCCCGCTGGACCTGCCGGCCGCGACCACGATTCGCAATGGCGCCGGTCGGCCGGGGAAAGATTACTGGCAACAGAAGGTCGACTATCGGATCCGGGCCACGCTCGATCCCACGACCAGCCGCCTCACTGGGCGCGAAACGATCCACTATCACAACCGTTCCCCCGACACCCTCACCTATCTCTGGTTGCACCTGGAGCAGAACATCTGCGATCCGGGGAGCGTCACCAACCAGCTGAACCAGCCGCCGCTGGTCTTCCTCGGGACCGCCTTCGACTTCTCGTGCAAGGGTGAGGCGGGCGGACTGACCCTCGGGGCGGTGACGGTACTCGGGCGCTCGCTCCACACCACCCTCAGCGGCACCACCCTGCGGGTGGACCTGCACCAGCCGCTGGCGCCGGGGACCGCGGTGGCCATCGACCTGGACTGGAGTTTTACCGTGCCAGCCTACGGCGCCGGCCGGATGGGACACGACGGCACGCTGTACGAGTTGGGACAGTGGTACCCGCGGGTCGCCGTCTATGATGACGTGCGAGGCTGGAATCATGAGCCCTATATCGGGGCGGGGGAGTTCTACCTGGAGTATGGTCGGTTCGACGTCGCCATCACCCTGCCGGCGACCTACATCGTCGCGGCCACTGGCGTGCTGCAGAACCCGCTGGAGACACTGACGGCGGCGCAGCGTCGTCGCCTGGCCCAGGCGAAACTGTCGGACACCGCCATCGCGATCATCTCCGGGGCGGATGCCGGGGTCTCCGCGCAGACCCGGCCGCGGACCACCGGGACCCTGACCTGGCGCTTTGCCGCCGACAGCGTCCGCGATTTCGCCTTTGCCGCCTCACCCGACTTCCGGTGGGATGCGAGTGGCTGGCACGGGACCATGATTCACACCTACTACCGGCCCTCCGCCACCCTCTGGACCGAGGCCAATCACATCGTGCGGGAAGGGGTCAAGCACTACAGCGAGACCTGGCTGCCCTATCCCTATCCCCACATCTCGAGTATCGAGGGGCCGATCGAAGGGATGGAATATCCCATGATGACTTTCGACCCCGCCGGCCCGACCCGGATCGACCTGCAATGGGTCCTGGCCCACGAACTGGGGCATCAGTGGATGCCGATGGTCGTCGGGGTGAACGAACGGCTCTACCCCTGGATGGATGAAGGGTTCAACACCTTCATCGATCTGGAGAACGCCGCCAACTATTTTCGCGGCACCGGCTACGGTGATAGCGTCGAGACCAATCCCCTGCGGCTCGCGGCCGGGCATGCGGTGGCGGGGGAACAGCCGCTGATCACCCGGCCGATCGAAGTGCGGGACCTGTTCTGGACCGGCTACCAGAAGCCGGCGCTCATGCTCTCCCTGCTCCGGGATCAGGTGCTTGGTCGCGAGCGCTTCAGCGCGGCGTTCCGGGAGTACCTGCACACCTGGGCGTTCAAGCATCCCACACCTTCCGATTTCTTCCGCCTGATGCGGGATCACTCGGGGGTGGAGCTCGACTGGTTCTGGCGGGACTGGGTCTTTACCACCGCGCGGCTCGATCAGGCGGTGGATTCCGTAGTCACCGATGGGAAGGAGTCCCGAGTCTACCTTTCCAATCGCGGGTCGATGGTCATGCCCGTCACGCTGCAGCTGTCGGTTCGGCGCACGGATGGAACCCTGATGCTGCAGACGGTGGCGCTGCCGGTCGAGATGTGGAACCAGGGATCCCAGTTTGTGTATCGGGCGTCGCTCCCCGGGACGTTGCAGGCGGTGGAGGTCGACCCGGCTGGCGCGCTGCCAGACATGCAGCGATCCAACAACCGGTGGGCACCATGAGCCGGGCCTACGAATCCGCTGCCGGGGGATCCCAGGACTCGGCGGGCCACGATCCCGTGCGCGAGTTCCTGCGGCGGAGCGGCGCGCCCTATTCGGTCGTGGGACAGGGCCTGCGGGGCCTGGTGGAAAACTGGGAGCGGGTGGTGGCGCTGGTGCTCGAGGGGGTCGACCTGTCGCTGGACGACTACCTGAGCGAGATGGATGGCCGTCAGCTCCTCGAGAACGCCCTGGAGCTTGCCCCGGAGGAAGTGCGGTCGGCCTTTCTGCCCCGGGTGCGCGATGGCGACATGATGCTGCGGCTGAATCTGGTCCGCGCGGGCCGGTGTCTCTGGGGCGGCATCGTGGCGGAGGAAGAGCAGTGGACCGAGGAGAAGAACTGGTGGTACTTCGAGCACCCGCGCAATCCGGGGCCGCTGCTCCGGCAGGAACTGCAACTCGGCTAAGGCGGAGAGCGGTCCGCTACCCCTCCACCCGGACCGGCCCGCGGAGGAACGCGGCCACTTCGCCCGCCCCGAAAAATCCGATCAGGCGACCCGCTTCGTCCACCACCGGCAGGACCCCGCGACCGCTCTGCTCCAGGGTGCCGAGGGCCACCTCGAGATTCTGACCCCGCACCAGCATCGGTTCCGGCCCCATCAGCTCGGCAATCGGCGCGTCGGCCCCACGCTCCGCCATGCCGCGGATCAGCGCCTCGCGACTCAGCACCCCGACGACTTTCCGCTCCAGGTCGAGCACCGGGTACCCATCCTGGACGCCGCGGTTCAGGACCGGCATCGCCTCACCCACCGTCGCCTCGACCGCCAGCGCCGCCAGGTTGGTGTTCATCAGTTCCTCGACCTTGCGGGCCCGGTGGACCGCGCGAATCGCCACCATCCGTGCCTCCTGGCCGGCGGTCGAGTAGATGAACAGCGCGATCAGCGCCCAGAGAAACTCCTGCTGGTAGATCCCGACGGCACCGCCGATCAGCGCCGCGCCCTGCCCGATGCGGGACGCGATCGCGGTGGCGCGGGCATAGGGCAGTCGCATGGAGATGAGGGCCCGGAGCACCCGGCCGCCATCGAGCGGGAAGGCGGGAATCAGGTTGAACAGGAGCAGCGTGGTGTTGGCGCGGAGCAGTGCCTGGACCATGTCCATGTCGTAACTGACCTGCCACGGCCAGCCCGGTTCCCCGCCGGTGGCGACCAGCCAGAGGTAGAGCCCCACCGCGATGACCAGGGTAACGAACGGCCCCGCGAGCGCGATCAGCAGCTCCTGGCGCGGCTCCTCCGGCATCCGCTCCAGCCGCGCCACGCCGCCGATGGGCAGCAGCAGCACGTCTGGCGTGCGGATGCCGAACCGTCGCGCCATCAGGATGTGCCCGAATTCGTGCAGCAGGATGCAGAGGAAAAGCAGCAGGATGAACAGCGTCATCAGCCCCGCTGCGGCCACGCCCCCCTCCTGCTGAGCCTGATACCAGAACCAGGCCACCAGCATGAGGAAGGTCACGTGGACCTTCACGTCAGTGCCAAGGACTCGGATCAGGCGAAAGGAGAGGGCCATGGGGCGAACAGGGGCTCAGGGCGGGCGGCGGTACGGGTGTCGGCGTGGAGGAAAGGTACACCTGACCGGGCCGAGGAGGACGCTCCCTCTTTCACGAGCCCCTTCGCCCCACTAAGATTTTCCCCCTTACATCAGTTGGGAGGTCACCATCGCTGCCGATCACTGGTCCGTGAAGGACTCGGAAAAGCTGTACAACATGTCTGGCTGGGGCCTGGGCTTCTTCCGGGTCAACGCCGAAGGCCGGGTCACGGTCCATCCTGACGGCAATCCGAAACGCGGCCTGGATCTCTTCCAGCTCGCCATGGATCTCAATGCCCAGGGCGTCGGCCTCCCGCTGCTGCTGCGGTTCTCGGATATCCTCCGGCACCGCATTCAGACGCTGTCCACCCAGTTCCAGAACGCCATCACGGAGTTCGGGTACGAAGGGCGCTACACCACCGTCTATCCGATCAAGGTCAACCAGCAGCGCCATGTGGTGGAGGAGATCGTCGAGTTCGGCACTCCGGTCGGGATCGGTCTCGAGTGCGGCAGCAAGCCCGAACTGCAGGCGGTGCTCGGCATTTCCGACAGCACCGCGCCCATCATCGTGTGCAACGGCTACAAGGACGAGGAGTACCTCCGGCTGGCCCTGATGGGCCAGAAGCTGGGGCACACCGTCTTCGTGGTCATTGAGCAGCTCTCGGAGCTGGACACCTACCTGAAGGTGGCGGACGAACTGGGAGTGCAGCCCTCCATGGGTGTGCGCATCAAGCTGGCGACCGAAGGGTCGGGGCGCTGGGCCAAGAGTGGAGGCGAGCGGTCGAAGTTCGGCCTGAGCGCGATGGAGCTGATGAAGCTGCTGGACAAGCTGGAGGCCCTGGGCCGCAAGGACATTCTGCGGCTGGTGCACTTCCACCTGGGCAGCCAGATCACCGACATCCAGTACATCAAGGCGGGGCTGGAAGAGATCGGCCGGTTCTATGTGGAGCTGCGTAACATGGGGTTCGGCCTGACCCACGTGGACGTCGGCGGTGGCCTGGGGGTGGACTACGACGGGTCCCGTTCGACCCGCCCGGCCAGCATGAACTACTCCATGCGGGAGTACGCCAACGACGTGGTGTACACCCTGGGGACGGTGTGCCGGGCCGAGGGCGTGCCGATGCCCAACCTGATCTCTGAATCGGGACGGGCCATCACTGCGCACCATTCCCTGTTGCTGGTGAATGTCACCGACGTTGAATCCCAGATCGAGTCCGTGGCGCCGGTCCTCGGCTCCGATCCCCATCCGCTCCTGGTGGAGATGAAGGAGAACCTCGAGTCCATGGGAACCGAGCGGCTGGCGGAAGTGCATCACGACGCCGCCTTTGGCAAGCAGCGGGCCCAGGAACTCTTTGCCAGTGGGGTGCTGAGCCTGCGGGACCGGGCCAACGCCGAGGGACTGTACCTCGCCACCATGACGGCGCTGGCCCGGCTGGTCGAGCCGGAGAAGAGCGAGCATCCCGAGATCTGGTCGGATATCGAGTCCACCCTGGTCGACCGGTACTTCTGCAACTTCTCGGTGTTCCAGTCGCTGCCGGACAACTGGGCCATCGACCAGCTCTTCCCGATCATGCCGATCCACCGGCTCAACACCAAGCCGACCCGGCGTGGCACGATCCAGGACATCACCTGCGATTCCGATGGCGTGATCGATCGCTTCGTGGGTGGGCGGAAGGGCAAGCCGTCGCTCGAGCTGCACCAGCTCAAGGATGACGAGCCCTACCTGCTGGGGATCTTCATCACCGGCGCCTACCAGGAAATCCTGGGCGACCTGCACAACCTCTTCGGCGACACCAACGCGGTCCACGTCCGGCTGACCGAAGACAGCTACGCCATCACCGACATGGTCCATGGGGACACGGTGACGGAGGTGCTCAACTACGTGCAGTTCAGCGCGGCCGAGATGCTGACCACCTTCCGGCGCAAGGTGACCGCAGCCAAGGACCTGCCGCGGGCCGAGGCCAATCAGTTCATCGCCGATTTCGTGGCGGGCCTGGAGGGGTATACCTACCTCGAAGGCGAAGAGCTGCCGGGCCCGGAAGGCTCACAATAGCCTAGCGCAGCACCAGCCGCTTCCGGAGCCAGAGCGCCAGGGTGTCCAGCACGAGCGCCGGGAGCTCGGCGTGTTGAAGGCTGGCGTACTCTGAGGGCGCGCCATCGTCGGTCGAGGGCAGGAACAGGTGGTTCAGGCCGGGGAACACCCGCACCGTGACATCGCGGTTGCCCCCACGCCGGAGCGCCGCGGCCAGGGTGTCCGCCTGGCCCACCGACACCTGCCGGTCGAGCGCCCCGTGCAGGATCAGCACCGGCTGGTGCACCCGGGCCGCGATCGGCAGCGGGTCATAGCGATAAAACCAGCGAAACCACGCCCCGCTCGCACTGGAATCGGCTCGTACCGCCGCCTCCGCCTCCGCCAGCCGGGCCACGCGCTCCTCCTCCGTCAGCTGCGTGTTGCGGAGGATCGGATAGCGGGCCTGATCCACCAGCACGTCGACGCCCGGCTTGGCGGTTCCCGCCAGCGCCACGACACCGCGAAGCCGCGGGTCGTAGGCGGCGACCAGCGGCCCGATGATCCCCCCTTCACTGTGGCCCACCAGTGCAATCCGCTCGGGATTGATCTCCGTCCGGGTGCGGAGCCAGGCCACCTGGGCCCTGGTGTCGCCGGCGAAATCGGCCGTGGTCGCGTTGGTGGCATCCCCGGTGCTGGCATCCTTACCGCGATCATCACACCGCAGCGTGGCAATGCCCGCCCGCGCCACCCGGGCGGCGATCTGTCGGAACGGGGCGTAGCCCGGCAGCACCGGCCACAGATCCTCGTCCCGCGCCTGGCTCCCCGAGCCGGTGATCGTCACGATGGCGGGGTAGGGGGGCCGGCGCACGGTCGGCAGCGTCAGGGTGCAGCCCAGCGAGAAAGTGTCGCTCCCGATCGGCGTGACGGGCACCCGAACTTCCGCTGCGGTGTACGGCGCACCAGGGGGCGCCGTGTACACCGGCGCGGGGCGGGTCGGTGCGGCCGCCATCGGGTGCAGGGAGTCCGCCTCGGTCACCAGGACGGCCCGTGCCTGCTGAGCCGGAATCTCGAGCGATTCGACCCGGCCCCCATGGACGATGGCATTCACCGTGATACCCGGCAGCACCACGCGGGCCGAGTCGCCCGCCCCGAAATACACATTGGCGTTGATCACCGAGCTGGCGCCGGCCACCAGCACATGCCAGGTCGTGTCGCGTCCGCCCGCCCGGATCAGGAGCTCCGCGAGCGTGGCGACCGACTGGGGCGGCAGGACCAGGTCGAAATCCGCGGCATGCATGACCGGACCATTCGGGCCCGCAGGATCGGAGACGGTGCGTACCGAATCGCCCTCCCGGGTCACCTCGAGACCGCCCCGCAGGGAGTCACCCGCCAGGTTGCGGACCGCCAGCGTGAAGCCGGTGAAGGCCCCGGATGCGTCGCGCCGGTTGGTGCTTTCTATCCGGGCGTTCACCGGCTGGATGGTGGACGTCTGGGTGAACTGGGTGGCGCCGCGCTCGAACTGCTCCCGGCCAATCTCGGTGGTCCCGTGATAGATCCGGTACACCCCGGCGGTGACGGGGGCCTGGGCCGACAGGGGGACTGCGCTCAGCAGGAGCAGAACGCTGCGGAGGAGAAAGCGGACGGGCATGACGGTACACCGTGGGCGAAAAGGAACCGCCCCGGGCGCTCAGGGCGCCGGGGGCGGGCTCGGCAGGCGTCCCGCTTGCTGGGCCGCCCGCCGGAGCAGGAATTCGAGTTGACCATTCAGGGAGCGCAGGTCGTCCGCAGCCCAGCGCTGCAGCACATCGCGCAGCTCGGGGTCAATCCGTAACAGGAATGCGTGACGCTCTGCCACTGCTCGTTACCTAGTAAATGGTGCCGGCATTGATCACCGGCTGGGTCGACTGTTCCGAGCAGAGCACGACCAGCAGGTTGCTGACCATGGTCGCCTTCCGCTCCTCGTTCAGGTCCAGCAGCTTCTTGCTGGACAGCTGCTCCAGCGCCATCTCCACCATCCCGACCGCGCCCTCCACGATCTTGGCCCGGGCCGAGATCACGGCGCTGGCCTGCTGGCGCCGAAGCATGACCCCGGCGATCTCGGGGGCGTACGCCAGGTGGCTCACCCGCGCTTCCAGCACCTTCACCCCCGCCTTGCTCAGCCGGTCCTGAATCTCGATCTGCAACTGCGCCGCCACATCCGCGGTATGGACCGACAGCGACTTCTGGTTCTCTTCGTGGGCATCATACGGGTATTGATTGGCCAGGCCGCGCAGCGCCGACTCGCTCTGTACCCGGACATACTCCTCGTAGTTGTCCACCTCGAACAGCGCCTCGGCGGTATCGGTGACCTGCCAGACCACGACCGCGCCAATCTCGATCGGGTTGGAGTTGTGGTCGTTCACCTTGAGCTTGGTGGTCTCGAAGTTCCGCACCCGGAGCGAAATCGCCTTCTTGGTGAAGAAGGGATTGGCCCACCGCAGGCCGGGATCGCGCACCGTCCCGACGTAGCTGCCGAACAGCTGCAGCACCCGCCCCTGGCCGGGCTGGACGGTGAACAGGCCCGTCATCAGAAAGATCACCACGACCCCGCCCACGGCCGACGCCACCGCTTGCGGTGCGTTTTCCGCCTGCGCGCCAAGCACAAAGGCGCGAATGGCCACCAGGCCCAGGACCACCAGGACCAGCAGCATGAGTCCGCCGGACGGTGCGTTCCGCTTGATCTCCCGAATCACTGCGATACCCTCGGTTTGAAGTGGTATCGATATGATATCACATTAATATCGCTCGGTCAAGGCCCTTACTCGAGCCATTCTGGTAAGTGCCTTTCAATAAACGACTTATCAACCATGTCCGGATATCGAGCCAGCACCCGATCGATCGCTTCCGCCTGTCCGGGAGAAAGCCGCTCCCCGGGGTCGAGGCACCACCCGCCCGCCAGCAGTCCCTGGCGCGCCAGCACCTCATGGATGCCGGCGATACACCCGGCGAAGCTGTGCGCCGGATCGAACAGCGCCGCGTTGAGATCCGTCAGTTCGACGGCTTGCTGGAGCCAGGCCGGCGGGACCGGCGCATCGGCCGGCAGCGCCCGCACCGCCTCCAACTGCTCCACGGCATAGCGGGTCCCCACCGCCCATTGCCCCAGCAGGCCGCCGACGATGCGGCGCCCCCCGGGATACCGACTCAGCAGGTCGACCAGGATATTGTCGTCATTCCCGGTGTAGAGGGCGATGTCGTCGCGGCCGGCATCCACCACCGCCCGGACGACATCCAGCGTCTGGTACCTGTTGAACGGTGCGATCTTGATCGCCACCACCTGCGGAATTTCGGCGAACCGCCGCCAGAAGTCGTAGGGCAGTACCCGCCCGCCCACCGCCGGCTGCAGATAGAACCCGAACACCGGCAGGGTCGCCGCCACGGTGCGGCAGTGGGCCAGCATCGCATCCTCCGAGGCGTCGGCCCACGCGCCGAGGGAAAGGAGCACGGCGTCGTAGCCGAGTCGGGCGGCGAGTTCGGTCTCCTCCATCGCCTGGGGGGTGCGTCCCATTGCGCCGGCGATCCGGGCGAAGGGGCGTGGGCGGGCCTGCAGCTCCGTCGCGATGACCTCCGCCGCCAGCGTCAGGACCGGCGCCAGCAGCCCATGCTGCCGGATGGTGAACTGGGTGGTATGCACCCCGACCGCGACCCCGCCGGCACCGGCGGCGAGGTAGTACCGTGTCAGGGCGCGCTGGTGGCGCTCATCGAACTGACGATCAGCGGTGAGCGCCAGCGGATGGGCCGGGATGACCTGACCCGCGAGAAGGTGCGAGCGCAGCGAGTGCATGGCGGGGAAGGTAGGCGCGGGACGGCGGGAGTGACTAGAACCGCCCGTCGCGGGCCTCGAAATGGGTGGGTTTGCCCAGCAGCCGGCCGCCGCGACGGATCCAGGCGGCAATCCATCCCAGCAGGGTGTCCAGCGGGACCTCGGGCGGACCGAGGAGTTCGATCGAGCGACGCGCATTGCTGAGCAGGGCATCGGGTGCCTCGACCCCGCTGAACTGCGGGGTCTTGCCCAGGAACTGTCCCAGCCGGACGGCCGCCTGCCGGATGGAGACCACCTCGGGTCCCGTCAGGTTGAGGACCGCCGCGGGCGAGGTCGCCAGGTCGAGGCACTGCAGCGCCCGGGCGTTGGCGTCTCCCTGCCAGATGACATTGGCATACCCCATGGCCAGGGGAACGGGGGAGCCCTCCCACACCCGGCGTGCGACATCCACCAGCACTCCGTACCGCAGGTCCACCGCATAGTTGAGGCGAACCAGGGTGACCGGCGTTCCCTCGGCGCGGGCGTAGTGCTCGAAGACCCGCTCCCTGGCGAGACAGCTCATCGCATACTCACCCACCGGACCGGTGGGTCCCTCTTCGGTAGGACCTCCGCTTGTCACCGCGCTGAGGGGATAGACATTCCCGGTGGAGAACACCACCGTGGGCACCCCGGCATAGCGTGCCGCCACCAGGGCGGGGACTATGGCATTCATCGCCCAGGTGGTCGACGGGGCGGCCTGGGTGCCGAACTTCTGTCCCGCCATGAAGACTACCGCGGCGGCGTCCGGCAAGTCGCGCACGGCGGTGGGATCGAGCAGATCGACGGCGAGTGGAGTAATCCCATCCTGCCGCAGCAGGTCGGGCAGGGCACGGTCCTGAAACCGGGAGACGGCCATCACGCGCCCCGGGGCCCCGAGCTCCGTGAGTGCGCGCCGGGCCATGCGGCTCAGACTCGGCCCCATCTTCCCGCCGGCGCCGAGGACCACTATGTCGCCGGCAACCCGTTGTAGGGTGGCGACGACGCCGGCCGTCGGCCGGCTGAGCCGTTCTTCGAGGTCGGATTCGGTAAGGGGGGCGGTCATGGTCCAGTTGGTGTAAAAGAAGCGGGTGAGAGAAGCATCCAAGCACTCCTCTCACCCGCCGTTCTCACCTGCAGTGCTCACCCGCCGTTCTCACCCGCAGTTCTCACCCGCCGTTCTCACCCGCCGTTCTCACCCGCTGTTCTCACCCGCCGTTCTCACCCGCCGTTCTCACCCGCCGTTCTCACCCGCTGTTCTCACCTGCAGTTCTCACCCCTTGGTGCCCCGCATCGCCATCGGGATGAAGTCCCGCTCCGGATAGCCGGTGAAGACCTGTCGCGGGCGCGAGATCTTCTGGTCCTTGTCCTGCAGCATCTCCTCCCACTGGGCGATCCATCCGGGCAGCCGCCCCAGGGCGAACAGGACGGTGAAGTAGTCGGTGGGGTAGCCCATCGCCTGGTAGATCAGGCCGGAGTAGAAGTCGACGTTGGGGTACAGCTTGCGCTTGATGAAGTACTCATCCTCCAGCGCAATCCGCTCGAGTTCCAGCGCGATCTCCAGCTTGGGATTGAGACCGGTCTGCTCGAACACATCGTAGGCCACCTTCTTGATCAGCTTGGCGCGCGGGTCGTACGACTTGTACACCCGGTGCCCGAATCCCATCAGCCGGTCGCCACCTTCCTTCACCGCTTTAATGAACGCGGGGATGTCCTGCTTGCTCCCGATTTCGTCCAGCATGGACAGCACCGCCTCGTTCGCGCCGCCGTGCAGCGGGCCGTACAGCGCCGCGATGCCGGCCGAGACCGCCGAGAACGGGTCCACATGGGAGGAGCCGACGCTGCGCACCGCGCTGGTCGAGCAATTCTGCTCGTGGTCGGCATGCAGGATCAGCAGGATTTCGAGGGCCCGCTGCAGCACCGGGTTCGGCTCGTGCTTGCCGCCGATCTCGAAGGTCATGTTGACGAAGTTGCCGATATAGCTCAAATCATTGCGCGGGAAGACGTAGGGCAGCCCGCGATTGTGCCGGAAGGCGAAGGCCGCGATGGTCGGCAGCTTGGCGATCAGCCGGATGCGCTGCAGGTAGCGGTTCTTCGGATCCTCGATGTCCTTGGCGTCCGGGTAAAAGGTCGACAGCGCGCCGACCGCACCCAGCAGCATGCCCATCGGGTGGGCGTCGTAGCGGAAGCCCTCCATGAACTTGAGGACGTTGGTGTGTACGTAGGTGTGGTAGCGCACATCGTGCTCCCACTTGTCCAGCTCGGTCCGGGACGGCAGCTCGCCCTCGAACAGGAGGTAGGCCGTCTCCAGGAAGCTGGCTTTTTCGGCCAGTTGTTCAATGGGGTATCCGCGGTAACGCAGGATCCCCTTCTCACCGTCGATGAAGGTGATCGCGCTGCGGCACGATGCGGTATTGAGGAAGGCGGGATCGTACGTCATCAGGCCGAAGTCATCCGCGCCGGCCTTGATCTGCCGCAGGTCCATCGCCCGGATGGTGCCGTCGCTGATCGGCAGCTCGTAACTCTTGCCGGTGCGGTTGTCGGTGACGGTCAGACTGTCATTGGGCACGCGAACTCCTATGCGGATCGGGGAACAGAGGGTAGCGGAAGATAGTGTCACAAGCGGCGCTCGGGAAATGGCGGATACGGACGTCTCGCTTTACGTTTGGAGCCGCCGGCCTGGCGTCCTGTCTGCCGGTGCACCGTCCCCCGCCTCCCCTGCCATGGCTCCTCCCGGTATCGCCCATCGCGCGCGAGGCGCGCTTCTCGGTCAGGCCGTCGGAGCGGCGCTCACGCCAGCGGGCGCGGTGGATCCCGCCGCGCCCGGACTCGCGGAGGTGCGACTCAGCCGGTTGCTCGCCGAAGAACTGCTGCAGCCCGTCATCGATATCCGGCGCCTCGCCCTGCGGTGGGTGGAGGAATCGGAGCGCTCCCTCACCGGACTCGAGCCCTGGACCCGGGCCGCGCTGGCCCACATCCGGACCCATGACGGTCCACCGGGGGCAGTGGGACCAGGCGTCGGGCCCGCGGTCGTCTCGCGCGGGGTGCCCCTGGCCCTCCGCGCCATGCGAAGCCCAGCGAATCTGGTGAGTGGCGCGTATCACCTCACGACCCTCACCCATCCCGATGAGGCGGCGGGGTGGGGGGCAGTCGCGGTCTGTCTCGCGATCGCCACACTGGTCCAGGGTCGGCGCGACTTCCTGCCTGATGTCCTGGAAGTGCTGCGCAACAACGCCGCCCCGGAGCCACTGATGTCCGCCTTGCGGCAGCTGCCGGTCGTGGGGAAAGAGGAGCTGCCACCGATCGCAGATGGTCCGGTGGCCGGCACCACGATCGCACTCTGGTTCGGCTATCACGAGCCGGACCTGGCCCGCGGCCTCACCGGACTGGCCGCCGATCCGGGGCGAGCGCCCGCGGCCTCGGCCGCCGGCGCACTCATGGGCGCCCGTGACGGCGATTCGGCCATTCCCGAGGCCTGGCGGGATCGCCTTGCCGACCACGAAGTGCTCACGACCCTGGCAGACCAGCTGACCCGATAGGAGCGGAGCTCTTCGCCCCGCCCCCCACGACCGACCCCTTTTCTCCGAGGAATACCGCATGCGTCGTCTTGTCATGGTGCTGGCTCTCGCGACGGCCCCACTGCCCGCTGTGGCGCAGCAGGTGGACACTGCCGGAACCGGTGCACTCATCCGTGAAGGGCTGGAGCGGTCCGAAGTCATGAAGCAGCTCCAGTATCTGAGCGACATCATCGGTCCGCGCCTCTCCGGCTCGCCCGCCATGTATCAGGCCAACCAGTGGACCCAGCAGCAGTTCAAGGGCTACGGCCTGACCAGCACCCTGGAGAGCTACCCCTTTGGCGTCACGTGGGAGCGGGGGCCGATTCAGGTTGCCCTGGTGGCGCCCTTCAAGCGCGCCGTCACCTCCTTCAGCTGGGCCTGGACCGAAGGCACCGGCGGAAAGCTGGTCTCGGGCCCGGTGGTGCGCGTCGATCTGCCGGATGCGGCGTCGATCACCGCCAATGCCGCCAAGCTCAAGGGCAGCTGGGTGATGCTCAACGATCCCAACTCGATCTGGAATCCCGATGGCCCACCCATGAGCCCGGCCGACAGCGCGAACGCCGCGGCCGAGTCGGATCGCCGCCGCGCTGCTTTCCGCGCGAACGGGGATACCTCTCAGGCTGCTCGCGAGGCCCGGCAACAGTTCGGCATCGATCGCCCCTACCTGATGAAGAAGGCCGGTGTGCTTGGTACGATCACCGATGGCAGCAAGGAGCACGCACTCGTCACGATGTCCGGATCGCCGCTGCGCGTCTCCCCGCTGCCGAATCTGGTGGTGAGCCACGAAGACTACCTGATGTTCAACCGGCAGCTCGGCAGCGGCGTCAGCCCGCGGCTGGAAGCACGGGTGGACAACAAGGTGGGAAAGACTCCGGTGAACGGGTACAACACCGTCGCGGAGATCAAAGGCAGCACCTGGCCGGGACAGGTCGTGATCCTGGGCGCGCACCTCGACAGCTGGGACGTGGCGCAGGGCACGACGGACAATGGCACCGGCTCCATGACGGTGCTGGAAGCGGCCCGCATCATCCAGCAGAGCGGTGTCAAGCCGAAGCGTACCATCCGCTTCATTCTGTTCAGCGGAGAGGAAGAAGGGCTGATGGGGTCGCGGGCCTATGCCGCTGCCCATGCGGCGGAGGCGGACAGCATCCAGGCGGTGCTGGTGCTCGATAACGGGACCGGCATGATCAAGGGGCAGGCGCTGCAGGGGCGGGATCAGGATGAGCAGCTCTGGAAGGACCTGCTGGCCCCGGTCGCCCACCTCGGCGCCACGGCGGTCCGTCAGGGCAACAAGGGCGGCACCGACCACCTGTCCTTCATCCCCTACGGCGTGCCGGGGTGGAACTTCGACCAGGAGAGTCGCGGGTATAACCACACCCACCACTCCCAGACCGATACCTACGATCACGCGGTCGGGAGCGACCTGGTGCAGGCGTCGACGGTCATGGCCGTCACGGCCGTCGAGCTGGCGAACCTGCCGGTGCTGCTGCCGCGCGGCCGGACGGCGCCAGTCACCCCGCAGACTGTAGCGAAGCCCTCCGCCGGGCTGGCGAAGTGATATCCCGGGGCGCACTCCGTCAGGGGCTGCGCCTCCTGCTTCCCCTCCTGGTGCTCGTCGCCGGGAGTGGGAAGCGCGTGGCCGCGCAGCGGGCCGCCAGCCAGCATGTCGTGCTGATCATCACCGATGGGCTGCGGTGGCAGGAGCTGTTCACCGGTGCCGACTCCGCGCTGCTGACCAAAGAGAACGGCGGCGTGGAGGACACCCTCGGCCTGCGGGAGCAGTTCTGGCGGCCGACGGCCGAGGCGCGGCGTCAGGCGCTGTTCCCCTTTCTCTGGGGCACCGTGGCGCGCGAGGGCCAGCTGTGGGGGAATCAGACGCTCGGCAGTGTGGCCCAGGTCAGCAATACCTTCCGGTTTTCCTACCCGGGGTACAACGAGATGCTGACGGGGCGGTTCGATCCCCGGATCGACAGCAACGAGTACCCGCCGAACCCCAACGTCACCGTCTTCGAGTGGCTGAGTCACCGTCCCGGATTCGCCGACAAGGTGGCGGCCTTTGGCACCTGGGACGCCTTCGGCCGGATCTTCAATCGCGAGCGGGCGAGCGGACTGTTCCTGCGCACCGAGTGGGAACAGCCGTTTGCGAACCCCGCCTCACCGCGGGAATCCCTCCTGAACGAACTCTACGCCACCGTGACCCGACCGTGGGGCACCTACCTGGGCCTGGACGGGCTGATGGGGCCGGTCGCACGCGAATACGTCACCCGTCGCCGCCCGCGCGCACTCTACCTCGGGTACGGCGAAACGGATGAGTACGCCCATGCGGGTCGGTACGACCTGGTGCTCGCCTCGGCCCACGCGGTGGACTACCTGATCGGCAATCTGTGGGAGACGATGCAGGCGATGCCGGAATACCGCGGCCGCACCACCTTCATCATCAGCACCGATCACGGGCGCGGCAGCGGACTCAAGGCCTGGCGCGACCACGGGGCCAAAGTGGAGGGGGCGGAGAATATCTGGCTGGGGATCATCGGGCCGGGCGTGCCGGCGCTGGGGGAGCGGCACGACACTCCGCGCATCACCCAGGCGCAGATCGCGGCCACGGTGGCCGCGGCAGTTGGGGAGGATTTTGCCGGGGCAGTACCGGGAGTCGCGCTGCCCATCGACTGGCGCTGATCGCAGTCCTGAAGGGCACCGTCACGAAACAAGGCTCGCCAGGGAACAATTGTCGAGTCCCGGCGAGCCTTGGCTGTGACCTTCGCACCTTCGCAGTACGTCAGCTACCGGCTTGGGGCAGCCTCACAGAGCAGGTGGTCAGAAACCCGCCCCGCACCTTGTAGACCGTCTTCACCTCGAGCCACTGCGCGCCCAGCACCTTCTGCAGATCCTCCGCCAGTTTCGCCGTCGCATGTTCCTGGAAGATCCCGACGTTCCGGTAGCTGGTGACATAGTACTTGAGGCTCTTCAGCTCGATGCACTTGTCGGACGGCATGTAGCGCAGCGTCAGGGTCGCGAAGTCCGGCAGCCCGCTGTAGGGACAGACCGCGCTGAATTCGTCCGTCTCAGTCACAATCTCCTGGTCGGGCCCGTCGTAGCCGAACGTTTCCAGGACCGACACGTTCACATGCTCGGGGCCCACAAAGGGGAGGGTGAGACCTTCGGCGAACGCCATTGTCTGCTCCTGCCAGGGTTGGTGCGGGGGCCTCCGGCCCCTGCGTCGCCCAGAATCTAGCGGCCCCCACTGGCGGGTGCTATTTGCGCCCGCTGGGTTCACCCCTTCACGATGCCGTCTTCCATCCAGGGGAACTGCCCGTCGAGATAGTGACGGGCCAGCGCATAGGTCGGGTCGTCGGCGTTGGTCCAGACGTCGTGGAACTTGCCCTGCACCCGCAGGCGCGCCTGGATGGCGAAGACGTGGGCCAGCTCTCTCGGACCCAGGTCCGCCGGATTCTTCTTGACCATGGCATGGGCCCGGGCGCAGGTCGCAGAGATCGCCAGCAGTTCCGCGCCAATGTCCACCAGCCGACCCAGCACCGCCTGCTTCTTCTCCAGCCTGGGGCCAAAGCGAATCATGCAGTGGAACAGCGTCCGTCCCAGCTTGCGGCTGGACCGCTCCACAAACCGCATGTGCTTCGCGAGCGGCCCGAACTCCCCGTAGCCGAACCAGCCCTTGAACGGGAGCCACAGCTTGGGATACCAGAACCCGTAGAACGCGGCGGACTTGAGCAGCGCCTGCACCTTCTGGCTGCCGGTGGATTTCGGATCGATCAGCGCCCCCGCCACCTTCAGGTGGGTGTCCACCGCTTCCCGGGCGATGAACAGCCGCATGATCTCGGAGGAGCCTTCGAAGATCAGGTTGATGCGCATGTCGCGCATCATCCGCTCCACCGGCTCGGGCCGTTCGCCGCGCGAGCGCAGGCTGTCCGCCGTTTCATAGCCGCGGCCGCCCTTGATCTGCAGCGTATCGTCCACGATGCGCCAGCCCAGCTCGGTGTTCCACAGCTTGGCGATCGCCGCCTCCAGCCGGATATCCCGCTTGGCCTGGTCCGCCATGATGCTCGCCAGGTCACTGACCGCCTCCATGGCGAAGGTCTCGGCGGCCATGCGCCCGATTTTCTGGGCAATGGCATCGTGGCGACCGATCGGCTGGCCCCACTGGACCCGTTCGTTGCCCCAGCGGCGCACGATCTCCAGACACTTCTTCGCCCCGGCGACGCACGAGGCGGGCAGCGTGAGTCGACCGGTATTGAGCGTCATCAGCGCCAGCTTGAGGCCTTTGCCTTCGCCCAGGATCACGTTCTCCACCGGCACCTTCACGTTGGTGAAACGGATCACACCATTCTCGATGCCCTTGAGCCCCATGAAATGCAGGCGCTGCACCACCTCGACCCCCGCCCAGTCCACCTCCACGATGAACGCCGTGATCTTCTTCGGCGCGGTCCGCGCCATGACCACCATCAGCTCGGCCACCGTCCCATTGGTGCACCACAGCTTCTCGCCATTCAGGATATAGTGCGTCCCATCGGCCGACAGCTCCGCGTGGGTCGAGACGCCCGCGGGATCGGAGCCGACGTTCGGCTCCGTCAATGCGAACGCCGAGATGGCGCCTCTGGCGAGGCGGGGGAGGTACTGCTTTTTCTGCTCTGGCGTGCCGAACATCTTGAGCGGGGTGGGCACGCCGATCGACTGCGCCGCCGAGAGCAACGCCGTGAGGCTGCCGTCCTGGCTGGTCACAATGCCGATTGCCCGGGTGTACATCAGCTGCGACAGGCCGAGTCCGCCGTACTCCTTCGGGATCTTGATGCCGAAGGCGCCGAGTTTGCGCAGCCCGTCGATCACCTCGGGCGGGATCTTGCCGTCCCGGTCGATCTTGTCGCTATCGACCTCGGTGCGCATGAAGTGCTCGAGCTTCTCCATGAACGGCCGGGCTTCCTCTACTTCCGCCGCACTCGGTTCCGGGAAAGGATGAATCAGGCTGAGGTCGAAGTTCCCTTCGAACAACTCGCGCACGAAGCTGGGCGCCTCCCAGGTCGTCTCGCGGGCGGCCTCCGCAACTTCACGCGCTTCCTTCTCGCTCACGAGCCCCGTCGAATCGGGCGCGGCATGTTTCGGTTCCGGCGTGACGACGTTGGTCATTGGTGCGCATCCAGGTCAAAGCGTTGTCGAGCGTGAAGGAGTCACGAGTCGCGAGTCACGAGCCACACGTCACGAGTCGCATGCCGCGAGATCCCTGTGACCCGTGACTCGAGACTCATATGTCAGCTGGCCCCAAGGCGAGGGCGCAGTCCCTGCACCACCAGATTCACCACATGCTGTCGCCGTTCCTGCCGGTAGGCCTCGGTGGTAGCATCGACGCCGAGCGCCCGCAGGACGGTCGGGGCATGCACCACATGGAACCAGGAGAGGGCGAGCATGCTCACCAGCAGTTGCTCAGCCTCCGCCTGATCCGAGGGGTCCAGCGCGAGCTCGGCCACGATCGCCCCGAGCGCCTCCTGTGCCGCTTCCAGGTGCGGGGGCAGGGTCTGCAAATGGTTCCCGCCGCTGAGTGCTTCCCATTCCAGTAGCCGGACGAAATGCGGATTGGCACTGATGAAGTCGAAATATTCTCCCACCGCCCCGGCCAGCACGATTTCCGGTGGCTCATCACTCGCGATCGCGCGATCATGGCCGCTCCGGACCGCCGCCCGGACCCGCTCGAGGCAGCGCTCCAGCACGGCGCGATAGAGCAGTTCCTTGGAGCGGAAGAAGTACCCCGGTGTCCCACGGGAGACTCCCGCGGCAGCCCCCACGTCCGTCAGGCTGGTTGACTCGTAGCCGCGCTCGGCAAAGAGCCGCTCCGCGGCGCTGAGCACCGCATCACGGGTCCGACCAGCATTCCGTTCTCGTTCCGGGGCAGACTCCACGCACACCTCCAAGTGTCACTTGCTTTACGGCTAGCAAGTTATGGCTCTGGCCTAATCTGGTCAAGACAGCAGAGCGGACCTGGGACACAGCATGGCGGTTATCAGACTGTTCTATTACAGGTCAGTCAGGACATGCTTTTGCTCTCGAACATGCTGTCCAAAACCTGTTCGCCACACCCAACCGTCAGGGCTCCACGAATGCGTCGATCGCTCCTCGCGCCAGTCGCTATGCTTCTCGCCATGGCTTGCACCAGCGCCTCGGATCCGATGGGACCCTCCGCCGCCGCCCTGTGGGCCAACTCGCCTGTGGCCACCGAGGGCGCGACGTCGGTACGGATCGACATGACCCTGCAACGGACCGGGGTGGTCTCTTATGCGGTCTACGAAGCGGCCCAGCTCGGGGTGACCGCGGCCGAGGTACGGGCGGAGGGAGCGCTGGGTGCTGCGGGCACCTCCGTGGCGGCGGGCATGGAAAGCATCGGCAGCGGCCGGGTGGGCGATCTCGTCACCCTTGTCATCGACGCGCTGCCATCGGGCAAGAGCTACCACATCTATCTCGCCGCCGAGCCCAGTCAGCCGGATCCCGTCCCAACCGACCTGGATCTGGTGCATGATCTCACCGCGGATCTCGCGCCGGTGCAGCCGGCCTACAGTTACACCAGCAGCGCAATTGCCAGCACCACGATCGGCTACTACGCCTACCTGCCGGAAGACCACTACTTCACCACCACGGAGCGGTATCCGCTGCTGATCTTTCTCCATGGCTCGGGGGAGAAGGGCAACGGGACCACCGAGGTGAGCAAGGTCCTGATACACGGTCCGCCCAAGCTGGTGAAGGCGGGTCGGTCGTTTCCGTTCATCATCATTTCGCCGCAGCTGCCGGCGTCGCAGGGTGGGTGGTCGAATGGTCTGGTCGATGAACTCATCGCCCGCGCCAAGGCGGCGTATCGGGTCGACACGACCCGGATCTACGTCACCGGGCTGAGCATGGGCGGATATGGTGCGTGGGGGTACGCCGTCGCACGGCCGACTGTGGTGGCGGCGGTGGTCCCGATTGCCGGCGCGGGGAGCACCGGTCAGGCCTGTCAGATGAAGAATGTGCCGACCTGGGCCTTCCACGGCGACGCCGATGGCACCGTGAACCAGTCCGGCTCGATCAACATGGTGAATGCGATCAATGCCTGTGCACCCGCCCCACCCGTCGCCGCGAAGTTGACCATCTATCCCGGCGTGGGCCACGATTCCTGGACCCGGACCTACGACGGCAGCGCCGGGCACGACATCTATACCTGGCTGCTGCAGTACCACCGATAGGTTCAGCGCGTCTCGGCCGGCTCCGGCTCGGGGGCTGGTACTGTCGGTCGGGCCTCGTTCAGCGGCGCCGCCGGTGTCGTGTCGGGAACCACTTTCTTGAACAGCGGACGGTAGTGGCTCCAGTCGGCCATGATCTGGCGGGCCCGCGGGCTGCCCGTCCGCTCCTGGTGCTCGTGAATGAGCGCGAGGACCAGCGCTTCATCCGCCTCGGTGCAGCCGTCCACCCGGACCATGTCGGTATTCACCCGGCCACTGAACTCACCCGTCTCATCCAGCACATAGGCCACGCCGTTCGACATACCGGCGCCGAAATTCCGGCCGACATTGCCGAGCACCAGCACCAGCCCGCCGGTCATGTACTCACAGCAGTGGTTGCCGGCCCCTTCGATGACGGCGGTCGCCCCGGAGTTCCGCACCGCGAACCGGCTGCCGGCCTGGCCGGCGGCGAACAGCCGACCACCGGTTGCGCCGTAGAGGCAGGTGTTGCCCACGATGGTGTTCTGGCAGGTCGCCGCCGCGTAGCCTGCCTGACGGAAGGGACGGATGCTGATCTCGGCCCCGGAGAGTCCCTTGCCGACGTAGTCGTTGGCCTCGCCCTCCAGGTCGAGGTGCATGCCCCCGATGGCGAAGGCGGCGAAGCTCTGCCCCGCCGAACCCCGAAATCGCAGCCACAGGTGGCCGGACGGGAGCCCGGCATCGCCGTAGGTGCGTGCCACCGCACCCGCGACCCGGGCGCCGACGGCGAGATGGTGATTCTGGATATCGTAGAGGCCGCTGAACGGCAGGCCGCGCGCGATATGCCCCTCGCACTCTTCCAGGATTTCATCGTCCAGGTAGATCACGCCGGGGCGGTCGTTGCGGCCGTCAGCCACCGTGCTGCGGCCCGCCCATCCCGCCGGGGACAGGAGCATGGAGAGATCGAGCATCTGGGCCCGCGGCACCTCCGGACGTTCCACCCGCTCAAGCAGGTCTGCGCGTCCGATGATTTCGCCCAGGGTACGGGCGCCGAGGCTGGCCAGCAGCTCCCGGATCTGTTCGGCCACAAAGCTGAAGTAGGTGACCACCTGGTCCGGTGTCCCGGTGAATTTCGCCCGCAGATCTGTGCGTTGCGTGGCGATGCCGGTCGGGCAGGTGTTCAGGTGACACTGACGCGCCATGGCGCAGCCGATGGCCACCAGCGGTGCGGTGCCGAAGCCGTAGGACTCGGCACCGAGCAGCGCGGCGATGACCACATCCCGCCCGGTCTTGAAGCCGCCATCCACCCGCACTTCGATCCGATCCCGCAGGTGGTTCCGCACCAGCGTGGCCTGCGCCTCCGCCAGCCCCAGTTCCCACGGGCTGCCGGCATGCTTGATCGAGGAGAGTGGTGAGGCGCCGGTCCCGCCATTGTGCCCGGCGATCAGGACATAGTCGGCATAGGCCTTGGCGACACCCGCCGCCACCGTTCCAACCCCCGATTCCGCAACCAGCTTCACCCCGACCCGGGCCCGCGGATTGACCGTCTTGAGATCGAGAATCAGCTGCGCCAGGTCCTCGATCGAATAAATGTCGTGGTGGGGCGGGGGCGAGATCAGCGAGATCCCCGGCACCGAATGTCGCAGCCGCGCGATCAGCTCGGTGACCTTATGGCTCGGCAGCTGCCCGCCTTCCCCCGGCTTCGCGCCCTGGACCACCTTGATCTCCAGCTCTTCGGCGCGGACCAGGTATTCGGTTGTCACGCCGAACCGCCCACTCGCCACCTGCTTGATCCGGTTGTCGACCCGGTCGCCATTGGGCAACGGGGCGTAGTTGAACGGATCCTCGCCCCCCTCGCCGGAATTGGAGCGCGCCCCCATGCGGTTCATCGCGATGGACACGGTGGCGTGCGCCTCCGGCGACAGCGCCCCCAGCGACATGGCCGACGAGACGAACCGTCGCATGATGGCCTCGACCGGCTCGACCTCCTCGAGCGGAATCGGAGTGGCCGGTCGGAACCCCAGCAGGTCGCGCGGCGTCAGCGGACCCCGTTCTTCGGTCCGGGACACGAACTCCTGGAACTTCGCGTACCCGGTGGTCACATCGGTGACACTCTCCCGTCCCTTGCGCCCGCCGCCCACGGCTTTCTGCAGCGCGAGCACAATGGGGGGCGACCAGGCATGCTCTTCCCCCTCTTTCCGGAATCGGATCCGGCCATGGTCCGGGACGGTGATACTGTCCGCGCTCTCGGGCCACGCCAGCCGATGCCGCTGGAGGGTATCCTCCGCCAGCTCTTCGAAGCCGATGCCGCCGATTGGGGATTCGGTGCCCCGGAAACAGCGCTGGATGACCTCGCTGCCCAGCCCGAGGCATTCGAAGATCTGTGCGCCGCAGTACGAGTGCAGCACCGAGATGCCCATCTTCGACATGATCTTGAGCAGCCCCTTCTCGCCTGCCTTCCGATAGCGCTGGCGTGCTTCCTCGGGGCTGGGGCGGGGCAGCGCCTCGGCCCGGGAGCGGCGGCCCTTCTCCGGCTCGGTCCCGTCGCCCGCCTCCTGGAACAGGGCGCCGATGGATTGCAGCGCCAGCCAGGGGTACACCACCTCGCAGCCGTAGCCGATCAGTGTGGCGAAGTGGTGGATATCCCAGGCATCACCCGTTTCGACCACGATCCCGAGCCGCAGGCGGAGCCCGGTATCCATCAGGTGCCGGCGCACCGCGCCCACCGCGAGCAGCATCGGAATCGGGGCATGCGCTTCGTCGACCGAGCGGTCGGAGAGGACCAGGATCCGCGCGCCGTTGCGGGCGGCGTGCTCCGCCTGGGCCGAGAGCTGTTCGAGGGCGGTGCGCATCGCCTCGGGCCCATCGGCCACGGGGAAGACGGTGGACAGCGTGACGCAGGAAAAGCCCGGCAGGTTGCGCAGCGCCGCCATTTCGGCGTCGAGCAGAATCGGATGATCCACCCGCAGCACGCTGGCGAGGCTCGGGTGCTCCAGCAGGAAGGAGCCATGCCGGCCCATGTGGACCCGCAGCGACATGACCACCGATTCCCGCAGCGGGTCGATCGGCGGGTTGGTCACCTGCGCGAAGCGCTGCCGGAAATAGCTGTACAGGCTCGGGCCGGAGCGGGCCAGCGGAGGGATTGGTGCGTCGTCGCCCATGCTCCAGACCGGGTCCTGACCGGTACCGCCCATCGCCTCAAGCACAAACCGCAGATCCTCGTTGCCGCACCCGAAGGCCACCTGGGCGCGAGTGAGCTCTGCCGCGGGAAGTGAGGTGGTGCGATGCGCCGGGTCCGGCTCGAGCACCTGCATCTGGTCGCGGCACCACTGCCCATAGGGCTGACGGCCGGCCACCCGCCGTTTGACGTCCATGTTCCGGAGGATCGTTCCGTTCGCCAGGTCGACGGCGATGAACTCACACGGCCCCAATCGGCCACTCTCGATCACCTCCCGCGGGTCGAGGTCCACCAGCCCGACCTCCGAGCCGGCCACCACGAGCTGGTCGCGGGTCACCTTGTAGCGGCAGGGGCGCAGGCCGTTGCGGTCGGTTGCCGCGCCGGCAATCACCCCATCCGTGAATGCCAGTGCCGCCGGCCCGTCCCACGGCTCCGTCAGGTGCGCGTGGAATCGATAGAAGTCGCGGATCGCTGGCTCCACGTCGGGATACTGCTCCCAGGCCTGGGGGACCAGCATCATCATGGTGTGCAGCGGGTCGCGCCCGGAGCGGACCAGCAGCTCCATGGTGTTATCGAACCCGGTGGAATCACTGCCGCCGTCCCAGATCACCGGCTTGAGCCGCTCGATGGCCTCGCCCCACACCGGGGACGCGAGGTCCGACTCCCGCGCCGCCATCGCATTCCGGTTGCCCCAGAGGGTGTTGATCTCCCCATTGTGCGCGATCATCCGGAACGGCTGCGCCAGCGCCCAGCTGGGGAGGGTGTTGGTGGAGTAGCGCTGGTGGAAGACCGCCACCGCGCTCTCGAATTCGGGGTACCGCAGGTCAGGAAAGAAGGTGGCGAGCCGGGTGCCGGTCAGCAGCGCCTTGTAGACGATCGTCCGGCAGGACAGCGAGGCGACGAAGAGCGGCGCGATGGCCAGTTCCTCCGCTTCCCGCTCGATGTCGCGCCGCGCGAGATAGAGTTGCCGCTCCCACGCCTCGTCCTCGGTGATCGTGGCCGGGCGACCGACAAAGAGCTGACGGATGACGGGGCAGGTCGCCCGCGCCTGTGGTCCCAGCGCCGCCGGATCGGTCGGGACCTCCCGCCAGCCCAGGAGCGGCAGTGCGTTGCGCTGCAGGATATCCTCGATGAGCGCGACCGCGGCCCGGAGCGTCTCGCCGTCCGACGGGAGGAACACCACCCCGACCCCGAACGGTTTACCCGGCTGCAGTGGCAGGTTGAGGCGGTACGCCTCGCGGTGAAAGAGCCGATGGGGGATCTGGGTCAGGAGGCCGGCCCCGTCCCCCGACAGATCGGTCGATGCCGCCCCGCGATGGGCCACTCGGGCGACCGCCTGCAGCGCCATCCGCACGATCTCATGCGACCGTTCGCCAGTGGCGCGCGCCACGAATCCGACGCCACAGGCGTCGTGCTCGCGGTGCGTGAGCGGGTGGATCGATCGGCGGTGGGGCATGGTTCCTCCTGACATGAAAAAGGCCCGCTCCTTCGGGAGCGGGCCGGGGCAAGACACTGGGCAACGTGCGCGCAGGTCAGCGTCCCGGGCCGCTCCCCGAGAGGAGGGCCGTTGGAATAAGGACGGCGACCAGAAGCGAATGGCAACGCATGTGTATATATATGCGTGGCAGTGACTGGACTGTCAAGCGAATCGGGCCGGCCGAGTCGCCCTGCGGTCACGTGGCGCTCTATCAGGTGATTGGGCGGGTCGATCACGCCTCGCGGGAATCGGGCACCCGGGGAGATCCTGGACACTTCTCTTGACTTCCCGAACTCCGGCCGATAACCTGCAGCATACCGGCAGCGCATAAAGATGTGCCGCCAAGAGCCTTTACATCTCTGGACCCCATGCTCGCTGCAGCCCAGCTCCTGCTCGTCCTTATTGGCCTCGTGCTCGTCCTCCTTGGGGACGGCCACGGGGACCACGGCGTATACGGGCTCGAGCAGTAATCGAGAGCAGCAGTCAGCCCCCGGCGCCGCGGACCCCTCAGTCCGCGGCGCTTTTGTTGTTGTCGTTCCCAGGCAGGTCACCTCAACGGCAGGATCCAGTATGGTGCGCGATCTGATCATCTTCGATACGACGCTGCGGGATGGGGAGCAGGCCCCCGGCAACACCATGACCCCCGAGGAGAAGCTCCGGATGGCCCGGCAGCTTGAGCTACTGGGCGTGGATGTGATGGAGGCGGGCTTCCCTGCGGCTTCCGACGGCGATTTCCGGAGTGTGCGGGAGATCGCCGCCGAGATCCGCCGGCCGGTCATTGCCGCCCTGGCCCGCTGCCACGACCGGGACATCGATCTGGCGGGCGAGGCCATCCGCGATGCCGCCCGCGGGCGCATTCACATCTTCATCTCGACCTCCGATCTGCACCTCGAGGACAAGCTGCGCATGACCCGCGGATGAGGCCTTCCAGCTGGCGCAGCGCTCGGTCCGCCAGGCCCGGCAGTTCACCGACGACGTCGAGTTCTCGGCCGAGGACGCCAGTCGCACCGATCTCGACTTCCTCTGCCGCGTCGTCGAGATGGCGATCGCCGAAGGCGCGACCACGATCAACCTGCCCGACACCGTCGGCTATGCCATGCCGGACGAGTACGCCGCCATGTTCCGCACGGTGCTTGGGCGGGTGCCGGGGAGCGACGGGTGGTCTGGAGCGCCCACTGCCACGATGACCTCGGGCTCGCAGTGGCCAACTCGCTCGCGGCCATCGCCGCCGGGGCCGGCCAGGTGGAGTGCACCGTCAACGGCATCGGAGAACGGGCCGGCAATGCGGCGCTGGAGGAGATCGTCATCGCGGCGCGGGTGCGCCCCACGCTGCTGGCCTTCCGCACCAGCATTCAGACCGAGGAGATCTACCGGACCAGCCAGCTGCTCGTCCAACCTCACGGGCATCTTTCCCCAGCCCAACAAGGCGATCGTCGGCCGCAATGCCTTCGCCCACGAGGCCGGCATCCATCAGCACGGCATGCTGCAGAACGGGCTGACCTACGAGATCATCCGCCCGGAGTCGGTGGGCATCCCCCGCTCGACCCTGGTGCTCGGGCAAGCACTCCGGGCGGCACGCCCTGGAGCGGCGCTACCGCGAGTTGGGCTACGAACTGGACGAGGACAAGCTGGCCCAGATGTACACCGAGTTCACCGCCCTGGCCGACCGCAAGCGGGAAATCCTCGACGAGGATCTGCTGGCCCTGCTGCACGAGAGCTTCCACGACGCGCCGGAGGAATACGCCCGTTGACATCTCAAGGTGGTCTGCGGCAGCGTCTCCGCCGACGCCGAAGTCCGGATGACGGGACCGTGGATCGGCGAGCGGTCGCGCGAGCGGGCAGGGAGATGGGCCCATCGCCGCGGCGTTCAGCGCCATCAGCGAGATCCTCGAGCGCCCGGTGGAGGTGATGAGCCTGCAGCTCCGGTCGGTGACTCCGGGGCGCGACTCCGTCGGCCAGGTCTTCCTGCAGTGCCGGATCGGCGGCAAGTCGCTGTCGGGCCAGGGGGCCTCGACCGATATCGTCGAGGCCAGCAGCCGGGCGCTGGTGCACGCCCTCAACAAGGAGGCGCACGCCGACCGGCTGGAGGCCACCGCCTGACGCGACCCCGCACTGGGGGGTATAGTCCGCATATGAGCGAACTTCTCTCCGGCGCGCAGATCCTCTGCCGCGCTGCTGGAGGAGCAGGGAGTCGACGTCATCTTCGGCTATCCCGGCGGCGCGATCATGCCGTTCTACCATGCCCTGCCGGAGTACCCCGGCGCTGCGCCACGTGCTGGTGCGCCACGAGCAGGCCGCCGCGCACGCGGCCGACGGCTACGCCCGCGCCTCCGGCCGTCCCGGCGTCTGCGTGGCCACGTCGGGACCGGGCGCCACCAACCTGGTCACCGGTCTCGCCACCGCGCAGATGGACAGCTCGCCGGTCGTGGCGATCACCGGCCAGGTGCCGCGGGCCATGATCGGGCGGGACGCCTTTCAGGAGACCGACATCATCGGCATCACCCTGCCGATCACCAAGCACAGCGTGCTGGTGCAGGATATCAGCGAGCTGGCCGAGCAGGTGCGCGAAGTTTTCCATATCGCCACCGAGGGTCGGCCCGGACCGGTGCTGATCGACATCCCCAAGGACGTGCAGAACCAGAAGATGCGAGTGGACCGATGGGCCGCGCCGAAGCCGGGATGGCCAGGCGCCCGCCTCGCCCGCCGGTCTCGGCACCCGCGCCACGACCTGCAGGCGGCGGTCGACCTGATCACGCACTGCCGCCGGCCGCTGCTGATGGTCGGGACACGGCGTCATCCTCGGACGAAGCCTACGCCGAGGTGCGCGCGCTGGCCGAGCGAACCGGCATCCCGGTCATCACCACCCTGCTCGGCATCAGCGCCTTCCCCGAGTCCCACCCGCTCCACCTCGGCATGCCCGGCATGCATGGCGAAGTGCACGTCAACCGGGCCATCCAGCACGCCGACCTGATCATCGGCGATCGGGCTGCGGTTCGATGACCGGGTCACCGGCAACACGGCGGGGTTTGCGCCCGCAGGCCCGGATCATCCACATCGACCTCGATCCCGCCGAGATCGGCAAGAACGTCCCGGTGGCGGTCGGGTTCGTCGGGCGACGCGCGGGAGATCTGCGGGCGCTGCCGGCGGCGCTGGCGCCGCGGGACTGCGACGACTGGCGCGCCGAGATCGACGAGCTTCATGCGGACCCGGCGAGGAGGCGTATCGGGGCGACATGGCCCCCGAGGCCATCCTCGCCGGCGATCAACGAGGCCAGCGGCGGGGCGGTGCGACGATCGTCTCCGATGTGGGCCAGCACCAGATGTGGGTCGCCAAGCTCTACCCCTACGAACGGCCCAACAGCCACATCACCTCGGGCGGGCTGGGCACCATGGGCTTCGCGGTTCCCGCGGCCATGGGCGTGCCACTTCGCCCGGCCCGACGAGCCGGTGTGGGCCATCTCCGGCGATGGCGGCTTCCAGATGAACCTGCAGGAGATGGCCACGATGGTGCAGGAGGGCATCCCGGTGAAGATGGCCATCTTCAACAACGGCTACCTCGGCATGGTCCGGCAGTGGCAGCAGTTCTTCCACGGCCGACGCTATTCGGCGACCCCGATCTGGAGCCCCGACTACGTGCAAGCTGGCGGAAGCCTATGGGATCGCCGGGCTATCGGGTCGACCCACGCCCGCCAGATCGAGGAAGCAGCTGGCGCCGCGCCACCGCGGGAACCAGGGCCGGCGCTGGTGGAGTTCATGATCGAGCAGGAGGCCAATGTCTTCCCGATGATTCCGCCGGGCGGCTCCCTGTCAGAGCCGATCGAGGCGGCAGCCGCCGCCGGGGCCACGGTCGTGATTCGCGGCAGCGCTGCCCGGACTATCACCGTGGTACTGCCGAGGACGACTCACTCGCCCTCAACCGCGCCGTGGGTGCGGTCCGCCGGCGCAACCTGGCCGTGGAGAGTCTTTCGCTCGGTGCCGCGGACCGCCGGGGCGGTCGCGGCTGACCTGCTGCATCGGTGGCCGATGACGCCTCCATCGCTGCGGGCGGCCAACCAGCTGCGGAAGATGGTTGGCGCGCTCGAGGTCGACGGTCCCGCCGGAGGCAGCGTGCTGACCGCGGGAGACGCCGCTGGTCCGGGTGCGGCTGCCAACCGGATCGGCTTGCCGGACTGCTGGACATCGTGGCGCTGTATCACGCCACCGTGCTCGAGGAACCGGCCGAGGCATGTCGTCTTCGAAGCGACGGGAACCCCGCCGCTGATCACCTCGCTGCATCCGCGCGCTGGAACCGTTCGGCGTGCTCGAGGTCGCCCGGGGCGGTGCCGATCGCGCCTGCCGCGTCCCGCTGTCGCCGAGGCGCGGCCGTCCGGCGGCCGCCGCGCCGCGGTCGCCTCGGCGATCCCGGCCTGATCCCCGACTCTGTCTTTCCATCACCTCCGGAGTCCTGATGACCGCGTCGCTGATCACACCACTTCCGCGCCCCGTATCTACTACGATCGCCGACGCCGATCCGCGCCGCCTGAACGGCCGCACGATCGCCATCATCGGGTACGGCAGCCAGGGCCATGCCCATGCGCTCAACCTCCGCGACAGCGGCGCCAGGGTCATCGTCGGGCTCCGCGAGGGCGGCGAGTCCTGGGCCAGGGCCAAAGCGCTCGGGCCTCGAGGTCCGGCGCGGTCGCCGACGCGGCACGCGGCGGCCGACGTGATCATGGTGCTGGTGCCGGACCAGGATGGCCGCACGATCTACGACGCGGCGATCGCGCCGGTCGCTGACGGCGGGCAAGACGCTGATGTTCGCCCACGGCTTCAATATTCATTTCAATGAGATCAAGCCGCCGGCCGATGTCGATGTCACGCATGATCGCGCCGAAGTCGCCCGGTCACCTGGTGCGGAGCGAGTTCGAGGGCGGGCGCGGGGTGCCGGGACTCGTCGCCGTGCATCAGGACGCCAGTGGCCACGCACTGGCCAATGCGCTCGCCTATGCCGCCGGCATCGGCTGCACCCGCGCCGGGGTGATCGAAACCACCTTCCGGGAAGAGACCGAAACCGACCTGTTCGGGGAGCAGGCGGTGCTCTGTGGTGGTGCGACCGCGCTCATCAAGGCGGGATTCGAGACCCTGGTCGAGGCGGGCTACCGGCCGGAGATGGCCTATTTCGAATGTCTGCACGAACTCAAGCTGATCGTGGACCTGATCTATCGTGGCGGGCTGGGGTTCATGCGCTACTCGATCAGCGACACCGCGGAGTATGGCGACTACACCCGCGGGCCGCGGATCATCACCGAGCAGACCCGCGCCGAGATGCGGACGATCCTCAAGGAAATCCAGAGTGGCGCCTTCGCCCGGGAGTGGCTGGCCGAGCATCGGAGCGGCGGGGCAGGGTTCGCGCGCCATGCGCGGGCGCGATGCCACGCACCCGATCGAGGTCGTTGGGGCAGAGCTGCGGGCCATGATGCCCTGGTCGGAGGAGGGCAAGGCGCGCGCGGCGAAGACACCCGCAGCCACCACGCCGGCGTCCGTCGGGTGATGATCTCCCTGTCGGCAGGAACGGTGCGATGATCGCGCGTACGTTGTTCGACAAGCTGTGGGACAGTCACCTCATTCACCAGAATGCCGGGGGACCGGCACTGCTGTATGTCGATCTGCACCTGGTCCACGAGGTCACCTCGCCCCAGGCGTTCGAGGGGCTGCGCCTCGCGGGGCGGCGGGTGCGCCGACCCGACCTGACGGTCGCGACGGTGGACCACAATGTCCCCACCGACGACCGCTCGCTGCCGATCGCCGACCTGATCGCCCGCCGGCAGGTGGACCTGCTGCTCGAGAATGCCCGCCGTTACGGGATTGAGCTGTATGACCTGCAGTCGCCCCAGCAGGGGATCGTCCACGTGATCGGTCCCGAACTCGGTGTCACTCAGCCGGGCATGACCATTGTCTGTGGCGATTCCCACACCTCGACGCATGGCGCCTTTGGCGCCCTCGCCTTCGGCATCGGGACCAGCGACGTTGAGCATGTCCTGGCCACCCAGACGGTGCTCTTCCCTCGGCCCAGCACGCTGGCGGCGCGGTTCACCGGACAGGCTGCCCCGGGCGTGACGGCCAAGGATCTGATTCTGGCGCTGATCGGCCAGATCGGGACCGCCGGTGCCACCGGCCACGTCATCGAATACCTGGGGACGCCGATCCGCGCGCTGTCCATGGAAGGGCGGATGACGGTGTGCAACATGTCCATCGAGGCGGGGGCGCGTGCCGGGATGATCGCGCCGGACGACGACCACGTTCGCCTATCTCATGGGGCGCGCCCGGGCGCCAAGTGGCGTGGCCTGGAGTCGGGCGGTCGATCGGTGGAGCACGTTGGTGAGCGATCCGGGTGCGGTGTTCGACCGGGAGGTCGAGGTCGATGCTGGTGCCATCGCTCCGATGGTCACCTGGGGAACCAGTCCCGGGATGGTGGCGCCGATCAGCGGCGTCGTGCCGACGCCGTCCGCTGTCGCCACGGTGGCCGAACGGGAAGAGATGGAGCGGGCCCTGGCCTATATGGGGCTGGTGCCGGGCACACCACTCGAGGGCCTGCCGATCGATCGGGTCTTTCTGGGCAGCTGCACCAACGGGCGGATCGACGACCTGCGCCAGGCGGCGCGGGTGGTGCGGGGCCGGCGCGTGGCATCCACCGTCCGCGCCATGGTCGTCCCGGGCTCGATGCCGGTGAAAGCACAGGCGGAGCGCGAAGGGCTCGACCGCATCTTCACCGAGGCCGGCTTCGAGTGGCGCAACGCCGGGTGCTCGATGTGTCTCGGGATGAACCCCGACGTGCTCGCCCCTGGCGAGCGGTGCGCCGCGACGTCCAACCGGAATTTCGAAGGTCGTCAGGGGAAGGGTGGTCGTACGCATCTCATGAGCCCGGCCATGGCCGCGGCGGCGGCAATCGCCGGGCGACTGACGGATGTGCGCTGTTGGGATTACTCTGCGGGCGAACGGCCGGAGACGCCGGATCCCCGCCTGTCCGCCACCTGCTGACTTTCGCCCACGAACCTGTGACTCCCTTTACCGTGCACACCGGTGTGGTCGCCGCGCTGGAGCGCGCGAACGTCGATACCGACCAGATCATCCCCAAGCAGTTCCTGAAGCGGGTCGAGCGGACCGGGTTCGGGCCCGCCGCGTTCTTCGACTGGCGCTATCGCCCGGACGGATCACCGGAGCCGGCATTCGAGTTGAATCAGCCACGGGCGGCGGGAGCGAGCATCCTCCTTGCCGGGGCCAACTTTGGCTGTGGATCCTCGCGTGAGCATGCCCCCTGGGCGCTGGGGGAATTCGGCTTCCGCGCGCTGCTGGCGGAATCGTTCGCCGACATCTTCTACGGGAACGCCTGCCAGAACGGTTTGCTGCCGGTGCGCCTGACGGCGGACGAGATGCGGGAGCTGTTCCGGCGCGCCGCCGCCGGGGAAGGGCCCTACCACCTCACGGTGGACCTGACCCGGAATCAGGTGACAGATACCGCTGGCTTTCGGGCCGAGTTTGTCATCGATCCCTATCAGCGCGAATCGCTGCTCGAAGGGCTCGATGCGATCGGACGCACCCTCATGCACGAGGCCGGCATCCGCGCCTACGAGGATCGCCGCGCCACCCTGCTCGCGCGGCTCGAGGCATGACCGAGCGGATCGTCGTGCTGCCGGGCGACGGCATCGGCCCGGAAGTCGTCGCGGCCGCACTCCATGTCCTTCGCGCGGTGCAGCACCGGTACGGGTTCACGGTCGAGCTGGAGGAGCATCTCATCGGCGGGGCGGCGGTCGCCGCGGCTGGCGACCCATTCCCGCCCGCCACCCGTGCAGCGGTCCGCGGAGCGACCGCGGTGTTGCTGGGCGCCGTGGGGGATCCCTCGCTGGACAGCGCTCCCCGCCAGCGCAAGCCCGAGACCGGGCTGCTGGCGCTTCGGGCCGAGCTCGAGGTCTATGCCAACCTGCGGCCGATCGCGCCTCATCCGGCGCTGGCCGAGATCTCCCCGCTGCGCCCCGAGCGACTGGCCGGCACCGACCTGGTCATCGTGCGGGAACTGACCGGCGGACTGTATTACGGTGAGCCGCGCAGCAACGACGGCACCACCGCGATCAACACCCTGCGGTACACCCGGGGAGAGATCGAGCGGATCGCACGCCTCGGATTTGCGCTGGCCCGCAGCCGCCGGCGGACCCTCCTCTCGGTGGACAAGGCCAACGTGCTGGAGACCTCACAGCTCTGGCGTCAGACCGTGGTGGAGGTGGGTCGCGAATTCCCCGAGGTCACGCTGGAGCACATGTACGTGGATTACGCCGCGATGCGGCTGATCAGCGATCCCGCGTCCATCGACGTCCTGCTGACGGAAAACATGTTCGGCGATATCCTCAGTGATGAAGCGGCCGTGCTCGCCGGATCGCTGGGCCTGCTCCCCTCCGCGTCCCTCGGCGCCGGCGCGGGACTGTTCGAGCCGATTCACGGATCGGCGCCACCCCTCGCCGGGAAGGATCTCGCGAACCCCATCGGTACGATCGCCAGCCTGGCCCTCCTGCTCCGGCACGGCTTGCGGCAGGAAGAAGCGGCGCGGGCCATCGAAGGCGCGATACACCAGGTGCTCCAGCAGGGAGCCCGGACCCGCGACATCGCCCGCCAGGGTGAGCCCACCATGGGCACCCGGGCGATGACACAGCGAATCGTCGACGCGTTGTAAGGCGGAGTGCCGAGGCGGGAAAAAACAATCGCACCGTCGGCCGGGAGACTTCCGGCAGACGGTGCGATGCGTGTGATTACTCGGTGATGTTGCCTGAGCCGTGCAGGGTCACGCCCTGCAAAGTGGGAATCGGCAGGCACATCGTGAACTTCAGCATCTGGTCCGGCACCGCCGCCAGCTGCTCGTCGGTAATCCCCGGCGCCCGCTCAGCGACCGACCGGCGCAATTCCGCTTCATGCGGCTCCTGCAGGACGAGGGTACACTCGGCGCAGTAGTAACCCGAAATATCCTCGAACAGATGGAGCCACTGCGGGTGTCCATCCTGTTCCAGCGCAGGGCGGGATGCGCAGAGCTGACAGAGCATGCGGGCCTCCAGGGTCAGGGACATGCGCTCCCTACGTGCAGTCGGTGCGCGATGTTTCAGAGTGGGGCGTTGGTGGAGGAGTCGCGAGTCACAAGTCGCGAGTCTCGAGAGGGTCGGTGACAGCGCGGTGACTCGTGACTCCTGACCCTCGACCTCACCCCAATCCCAAATCCGTCACCGCACCAAGACTCGCCGTCGAGACCTGGGCGGCGTACTTGGCCAGGACACCACGCGTGTATCGCGCCGCTTTCGGCGTCCAGGCGGCCTTTCGGCGGGCCAGTTCCGCGTCCGGAACCTCGAGCTGCAGCAGCCGTGCGGGCGCGTCGATCGTGATGCGGTCCCCTTCCTCGACCAGCGCGATGGTCCCGCCGACCGCTGCCTCGGGCGCGACATGGCCCACCACCATTCCGTAGGTGCCACCGGAGAATCGGCCATCGGTGATCAGCCCGACGCTGTCACCCAGGCCGGCGCCGATGATCGCAGAGGTTGGCGACAGCATCTCGCGCATCCCGGGTCCGCCTCGAGGGCCCTCGTAGCGAATCACCAGGATATCCCCGGGACGAATCGTGTTGGCGAGGATCGCGGCGAGGCAGTCCTCCTCCGATTCGAAGACGCGAGCTGGGCCTGACATCTTCGGCGTCTTCACACCGGTGATCTTCGCGACCCCACCTTCAGTTGCGAGGTTTCCCCGCAGGACGGCGAGGTGTCCCTGGGGGTACATCGGCCGGTCCCACGGGCGGATGACGTCCTGATCGGCTGCGGGTGCTGCCGGGATATCGGCCAGCAGTTCGGCGATCGTCTGACCAGTGATGGTCACGCAGTCCCCATGCAGCAGGCCGCGCACCAGCAGCATCTTCATCACCTGGGGAACGCCCCCGACCCGGTCGAGGTCGGTCATGACGTACTTGCCGGAGGGCTTGAGGTCGCACAGCACGGGGACCCGCGCCCGGATCGCTTCGAAGTCGTCCAGCGCGAGCGGGATTTCCGCGGCGTGGGCCAGGGCGAGCAGGTGCAGCACGGCGTTGGTGGAGCCACCCGTCGCCATGACCACACTGATCGCGTTCTCCAGCGACTGGCGGGTGATGATCTGGCGGGGGAGTCGCTGATGGTTGATCGCATCGAGCAGCACTTCCCCCGACCGCGCGGCGCTGTCCGCCTTCGCGGGATCTTCCGCCGCCATGCTGGAGGAGCCGCGGAGGCTCATGCCCATCGCCTCGATGGCGGAGGACATGGTATTCGCCGTGAACATCCCGCCGCAGGACCCGGCGCCGGGACAGGCGTGGCACTCCACGGCATGCAGGCGTTCGGCGCTGATCCGCCCGGCGCTGAACTGCCCGACCGCCTCAAAGGCGCTGACCACCGTCAGGTCCTCGCCATCGAGGTGTCCCGGGCGGATCGTCCCCCCATACACGAAGATGGCCGGGATATTCATCCGGGCGATGGCGATCATCGCGCCGGGCATGTTCTTGTCGCATCCGCCCACGGCGATGACGCCATCCATGCTTTCGGCCTGGCAGGCGGTCTCGATGGAATCGGCGATCACCTCACGGGACACCAGGGAGTATTTCATCCCTTCGGTGCCCATGGAGATTCCGTCGCTCACGGTAATCGTGCCGAAGATCTGCGGCATGCCGCCCGCCGCCCGGATCGCCGTCTCCGCCCGGCGGGCGAGCACGTCCAGCCCGGCGTTACAGGGCGTGATGGTCGAATACCCATTCGCAACACCGACGATCGGCTTCTGGAAGTCCGCTTCGGTGAAGCCGACGGCGCGCAGCATGGCGCGGTTGGGCGCGCGCTGCACCCCTTCCGTGATGGCGAGACTACGGCGTCGATGAGCCATGGGAGCAGGTCCGGGGGAGAACGGCGACCATCGCCCGCGGGTCGCGTGCGACAGGGGAGCATGACACGAATGTGGGGGAAATCTAGGGGAGGCCGCACCCGATCGCAGGTGGGGTCGTGCGGGAGCGGGCTAGCTGCGGTGCTGGAACGAGTCCTCGAGCGCCTTCCGCTGCACGCTGTCTGCCGTGACCGGTGTGAGGGCCCGGTTGCTGGTTTCGCCGGTGCGGATGCGGACCACCTGTTCGATCGCCTGCACGAAAATCTTACCGTCGCCCACTTCGCCCGTCCGGGCCGAGGTGAGGATGGCGGTGAGCGTCGGCTCGACGAAGGGGTCCGAGACCGCCATTTCGATTTTCACCTTTTCCCGGAATTCCATCACCATGGTCGTGGCGCGGTACGTCTCCACCAGTTCCTGCTCCCCGCCATGGCCACTGACGCGATAGACCGTGATCCCGGTGACACCGGCCCGGAACAGCGCCGCCTTCACCTGGGTCAGCATTTCGGGGCGGATGATGGCGGAGATGAGCTTCATGCGGGGCGAGGAAAGAAAGAGGCCGGCCATCAACCGCCGGCTGCCGGTGTTCGGTTGTCCTGGCCAGTCCGCACCCCAGGGAGGAGGCGGCAGGACTTCCGTGTGCCGACAGTCGACGGCTGACAGCCGACCGAAGGTGGCGCCGAAGGGCGCCCGCGAGTGAACGGTGGAGCGCCGGAACCATGGCGCGATGCAGTAACGCGACTCCGACCCGCTCTGTGCTGGCACCAGTTTACCGGCCGAGCTGCATCTTGTCAAGCGATTTGTGCAATATGTGCACGAATCACTCAGCATATAACGAAAAATATCTGTACGATATAAACATTTTGCATGGAAATGTGCATAAACTGTCGAAAACAACGGTCACATCGAATCGATCTGCCACCGGGTGTAATCCGGTAAATCATTGGGAGACAACGAGTTACCAGTAAATTGCTCGGTCCCACTGCCGCGGGCGGACTGCGGCCCGCTCCTTCCTATTAAAGACGCCTGACCCGACCGCTCCGCCCAGGGGGCCGCTCGTCGACCCACTCCGAAGCCCGGGTCCGGGGGCCATACCAACTGCCGCGCTGCACTCAACGCCATACATTCCGTGCCGATGCCTGACGCCACCTGCGACACCTGCCATCAGCCGATAACCGACGGGGCCCCCTACTGCTCGCAGTGCGGCACCCGCACCGGGCAGGGCGATTCGCGCGCCCCAATGGGGGAGGCGGTCGATGTCGTGGGCAAGCTGACCCGAGCGCTGGGGGGGAAGTACGAAGTCCGGCGACTGCTCGGTGAAGGGGGATTCGCCCAGGTCTACGAGGTCTGGGATACCGATCTCCAGCGGCGTCTTGCGGTCAAGGTGCTCAAGCCGGATATCGCCTGGTCGGCGGGAATGCTGGAGCGCTTTCAGCAGGAGTGCCGCTCCCTCGCGCGGCTGACCCACGCCAACATTCTTCCGATCCACTTCGTGGGCAGCGGCGAAGGTCTGGTCTACTATGCCATGCCCTTTATCGAGGGCGACTCGCTGTCCACCCTGCTGCGCCAGCAGGGGGCGCTGTCGGTCGACCGCGCCCTGGGGATTGTACGGCCACTACTCGATGCGCTATCCCACGCGCACGGTCAGGGCCTGATTCACCGGGACATCAAGCCCGACAACATCATGCTGGAAGCGAGTACCGGTCGCCCGCTGCTGGTCGACTTCGGGATCGCCAAGCGGATCGATGGTGAGGGGCACAAGACCCAGGCGGGATTCGTGGTCGGGACTCCCCAGTACATGAGCCCGGAGCAGGCGCTCGGCCAGGGCGACCTCGATGCCCGGTCCGACCTGTATGCAGTCGGAGCGGTGCTCTTCCAGATGGTGACGGGAGCGCCGCCATTCGACGGCGATACGTCGCAGGAAATCGTCGGCAAGCACCTGAGTGAACCGGCGCCGGTGGCGACCGCGCTCGATGCCCGGATTCCGATGTGGCTGTCAGACGTGATCGTGCGCTGTCTGGCGAAGCGCCCGGCCGAACGGTTCCAGTCCGCCGCGATGGTGCTGGACGCCCTGGCCGCCGGGCGGCAGTCCGGCGGGGAGGAATCGGTGAGTGCGGAGCGGATCGCGCGGCGGATCCAGGCGGATGCCGCCACCGAGATGATGCGATCGGCCGAGCGGACCAGTGCGGCGCCGCCCCGTGCCAGCGCGGGCAAGGGCTCGGTGGATGCACCGCCGACAGTGGCCACTGCTGCTGCGGCGCGGGGAGCACCCGCGACGCCGACACCGAGTGGCCGTCAGTGGTGGAAGGTGGTCCTGCTGGTAGTGTTGCTCGCCGGCGGGGCACTACTCCTGCGCCCGGTCCCGAAGGTGGCGGTGACCAACGCCCTGGTCGAGCCGATCCGGCTCGTCGTGGGCACCGCAACGGTGGAGATCGCGCCCGGCGCGACCCGGGAGCAGCGGGTTCCCCGTCGAGGTCCCGTAGTGCTGCATTGGTATCTGGTCCGCCCGGTGGACCCGGCGGGGGCACCGCTGGGAGTGGATGTGCAGGGCAGCATCACCCTGGAGCACCCGCGGGGCCGGATGGAGAGTACGGTAGACGCGGGCAGCAGTGACCAGCCGGTGTTTGCACCGCTCATTACCAACACCACCGGTGGCGCCGTGTCGCTGACCATCAATGCCGGCCTGGTGAATGCGATACCCTGTCACTGCCTGGTGAAGGGGCCCTCCACCCGTGCGCGCATCGGGTACTATCCCTTGTTCCGCAACAGTTCAGTCCAGGCGCTCGATGCCACCGGGCGGACCGCCACCTTTCGTGATCTCGGCGAGTCGGTGGAGCGGGACCGCGGTATCGTAGGTCTCCGCTTCGAGGATAAAGACTTCCGCTAGGCCCGGGGACTCAGGGCCGGACGTACACCCCGGCGTCCGTGAGCAACGGTACCCGACAGGCGGCCGCACTTCCGATCTCGCAGGCTCGGCGATACAACCCGCGCGCCCGCTCCGAGTCCTGCGACACCCCATCTCCCCGCTCATACAGACTCGCCAGTCGGATGCAGCCATTGGCGTCGCCGCCCTCACACGCCCGGGTGTACAGGCCAGCGGCCCGGCGTTCGTCGGTGAACATCTCGGTGCCGTGTTCGTACATCTCGCCCAGCCGCACACAACTCGGCAGATCCACCGCCGTGCAGCCCTTCTCATAGAACCCACTCGCTGCGCGGCCATCCCGTGAGACCCCTTGCGATCCCGATTCATAGGCGCCCGCCAGGCGTCGACAGGCCACGCCATCGCCCAGATCGCAGCCGCGCCGGTACAGCCGAGCCGACCGGGGTAGGTCGGCGCTGATCGGGCTACCCCGCTCGAGCCACCCGCCCAGGACGGTACACGCCGCGGCATACTCGAAATCGCACGCGGCCTGGTACAGCTGCTCCGCGCGCCTCGGATCCCGTCGCCCGATGAGGTCGCCGCCATACAGCCGGGCCAGGGCGGCGCAGGCGATGCCCAGCCGCGCATCGCACCCGCGCTGCTGGAAGCTGGCGGCGCGCACGTAGTCCCCCCGCAGCTCCAACTGGGAACCGGCATCGCTGCAGGCCTCCGCGGAGCCGTTGCCGCAGGCCGTGATCCGGTCTTCGAGGACCTGAGCCGTCAGGCCGGTGACCGGCAGCAGGATCAGGGCGGTGGTCCAGAGCATGGATCGCATGGCTATTCCTCTTTCTCCTGGTGGGGTCGGGGCACCAGTCGCGCCGGTCCGACCGCCTCGTGTCCGAATTTCTTGCGCGCCAGGTCGATGGCCTGGGTCAACTCCCGCATCCTGGTACGCGCCGGCGGCTCGAACAGATCGGCCGGGGTGGCCTGGGCCAGGTTGGTGGCCGTCACACCGATGAGCCGGATCGCCTTGCGTTGCGCGGTCGCGTCGGCGAAGAGCGCCTGGAACAGTGCCCGGGCCGGCGCCAGCAGCTCGGCGTCGAGGTCGGTCGCTGCCGGCAGGGTGACGCGCCGGGTGAGCGTGCGGAAGTCCGCGTGTCGGAGTTTGAGCGCGACGGTCCGGGCCACCAGCCCCTCGCCTCGCAGCTCCGCGGCAATGAATCCCACGAACCGCACCAGCAGCCGATCCAGCTCCTCGGCGCTCCGGGTATCCCGTCCCAGCGTCGTTTCGCGGCTGATGGACCGCTGCAGCCGGTCGGTCCGCAGCGCGGTGCCACCGTGGCCGTGCGCCCGCCATTTGAGTTCCCGGGCCGAGTCGCCCAGCAGCCGGGTCAGCGACGCCTCATCCATCGCCTGGATCTGGGCGACCTGGGTCAATCCCATTGTTGCCAGCCGTGCGCCGGTCTTGGGTCCGATGCCGGGCAGCGCCCGCAGCTCCAGGCCCGCGACGAACCCCTCCTCCCACCCGGCCCGTACTTCGCAGACCCCCCGGGGTTTGGCGTAGTCGGAGGCGATCTTGGCAATCATGCGGTTGGGGCCGATCCCGATACTGCAGTCGAGTCCTGTCGCCAGCTTCACCTCAGCGCGCACCCGCTCCGCAACCGGCAGCAGGGAGACCGGGTAGAGCCGCTCGGTGCCGCTGAAGTCGAGATACCCTTCATCCAGCGAGGCCATGACCACGGCGGGGGCCGAGCGGCCCAGCACCTCGCGCACCGCGCGCGAGGCTTCGCGGTAGTGGGCGAACTCCCCCTTGAAAAAGGTGGCGTCCGGGCAGAGCCGGGCAGCCTGGGCGATCGGCATGCCGGAGCGCACCCCGAACTTGCGCGCCCCATAGGACGCCGATTGGACCACGCCTCGGGACTCCCGCCGCCCACCGACGATCAGGAGATCGATGGCGCGCAGCTCGGGATGACGCTGACGGCACACCTCTACGAAGAAGGCGTCGAGATCGACATGGAGAATGCGTGGTGGCACGATCGAGCGGGGCCAGGGGACTGGGTGGCGCCGGCAGGTCACGACTGGGGGCGCCCTTCAATATACGACGGCGTCCGCTCCTGCTGCGGTGTGAGTCGCCTTGAGTGCGCGTCGTGCCGTGGGTGCTTGGCCTCTACCCGGTCTCCGCGGGCCTGTGTACCCTTCACCGATTCATTCCTGTCATCCGGATGCACGAGATGAAGTCGAGCCGCGTCACATTTCTTGGACTGGGGGCCATCGGGCAGCCGATGGCGGTGCATCTCGCCCAGCGGTACACCCTGACGGTCTGGAACCGTACCGCCAGCCGGGCTGAGGCCTTTGTCCGGGCCCATGGCGGTGGACAGGCCGCCACTCCGCGAGCCGCCGTGGCGGAGGCCGAGGTGGTGATGAGCTGCCTGCCAACCTCAGCCGACGTCCTGGCAGTGCTGGATGGACCCGAGGGAGCGCTGGTGGGCCTCCGGAAAGGCGCCCTGTGGCTGGACTGCACCTCCGGTGATCCTGACGGGGCTCGGCGCATCGCGTCCCGGCTCGCGGCTCTGGGTGTTGCCTATGCCGATTGTCCGGTCAGTGGCGGCACCAACGGTGCCGAGGCGGCCACGCTGACTGTCATGGTAGGGGGAGATCCCGCCACGTTCGACCGGGCGCAGCCGTATCTCTCCGCCTTTGCCCGCCGGATCGAGCACCTGGGACCGGTCGGCGCCGGCAGTGCGCTCAAGGCGGTCAACAACGCCCTGCTCGCGGTCAACATCCTCTCTTTTGGTGAGGGATTCACCGCACTGGTGCACGCGGGTGTGCCGGCCCGCAAGGCGCTCGAGGTCCTGAATGCGTCCAGCGGGCGCTCCTTTGTATCGGAAGGCCTGATACCGGATCGTGTCATGACCGGTGCGTGGCCCCGCACTTTCCGGCTTGCCCTGCTGGAGAAGGATGTCGGAATTGCTGTTGCCTTTCTGCAGGGCGAAGGGGTGGACCCGGCGGTCATCGGATCGGCCCACCGGCAGCTGGTGGAGTGCCGGGCTGTCCTCGGGGAGGACGCCGACTACCTCGAGGCGATCCGACTTCAGGAGCAGCGGGTCGGCGTCGAGATTAGAGGATGATGACTGACTGGGCCGCCACCACCCGAATCCCCGCGCGGGTCACGCTTGCCGAAGGCATGGTGATCCAGGGCGACCTGCATCTGCAGCCCCGGGTCGCCTTTCACGACGGGCCCGAGACCCCGGTGGAGCTGCTCAACCGGCCCGAGGCCTTTTTCGTGATGAGCCTGGCGGCGGGCGATGTCGTCTTCGTGTCCAAGGAGCAGGTGGCCTCCCTCGCCTACCGGGAGACCGATTCCGGCCTCGATACCGATCCCGAACGGCAGGGTGTGGCCCGCATCTTCGCCTTCGAGGTCATGATGGTGGGCGGGGAGGAGCATCGCGGGATGGTGGCGAGTGAGTTGCCGCCCACCCGGGCCCGGGCGCTCGATTTCCTCAATGCCCCGGAGCGATTCTTCGCGCTGCATACCAATGATGGCGTCCTCTGTCTCAACCGGCGCTTCGTCCGCGCCGCCCGTCCACTGAGCTGACCTGTGGCCCGACTCGATCGATTCATTCAGGCGGTGTTTGACCACAAGGCCCAGGCGCTGCTGCTCGTGGCCGACCGGCCCGCGAGCCTCCAGCTGGAGCAGGGGGCGAAGCCGATTTCACGCGATCCCTTCGCCCTGACCCAGATCATCGCCCTGTTGCGGGAGATTGCTCCGGCGGCCGACCAGGCCGCGCTGGACGGGGCCGGTGCGGTGTCCTTTGTCTACGCCTCCCCCGCGGGGCCCATCGCGGTGGAATTCACCGCCGACGGTGGCGCGCCCCGCGCCGTGCTCTCCCCCGGTAGCGGTGCGCCTGCCCCTGCGCCGGTGGCGGCGGCGCCCGCGCCCGCGCCGTCGCCGGCCCCCCGCGTCTCCCAGGTCACGGTGACTACCGTCCGGGATTTCGCCGCGGCCCGCGCGATGCTGGATCATCTGCTGCGGCAGACCGTCCAGCAGGGCAGTTCCGACCTGCACCTCCGGACCGGAGAACAGCCGATCCTGCGCAAGGATGGCGAGCTGGTCCGGCAGGAGGGATCGGCGCTGGAGGCGGAGGCGCTGGACGATATGCTGGTCAGCATCATGTCCCCCGCCGATCTCGCCACCTTCCGGGAGACCGGGGACGCGGACTGGGCCTACGAAGTGGCGGGTGTGGCACGGTTCCGGTGTAACGCCGCCCAGGAGCGGCGGGGCCCCATGGGGGTCTTCCGGGTGATTCCCTCGAAGATCCTCTCAGCCGAAGAACTCGGGCTGGCGCCGGAGATCCAGAAGCTGTGCTACCTCACCAAGGGCCTGGTGCTGGTGACCGGGCCCACCGGATCAGGGAAGTCCACCACGCTGGCCGCGATGATGGACCTCATGAACCGGAATCGAAGCGATCACATCCTCACCATTGAGGATCCGATCGAGTTCGTGCACCCGCCGAAGAAATGTGTGGTGACCCAGCGGCAGGTGGGCCAGCACAGCCGATCCTTCAAGGCGGCGTTGCGGGCGGCCCTGCGCGAGGATCCCGATATCATCATGGTCGGTGAGATGCGGGATCTGGAGACGGTGGCCATTGCCATTGAGACGGCCGAAACCGGGCACCTGGTCTTTGGGACGCTGCATACGACCACAGCCGCGTCCACCATCGACCGGATCATCGATCAGTTCCCGGTGGACCGGCAGTCGCAGGTTCGGGTCATGCTCGCCGAGTCGCTGAAGGGCGTCGTGGCCCAGGTGCTCTGCCGCAAGATCGGGGGCGGACGCGTGGCGGCCAAGGAAGTCCTGCTCACCATTCCGGCGATCTCCAACCTGATTCGGGAGGGCAAGACCTTTCAGATCCCGTCGATCATGCAGACCAATCGGAAGACGGGCATGGTCATGCTGAACGATGCGCTGCTGGAACTGGTCGAGCAGAAGGTGGTGGAACCGAAGGAGGCCTACCTCAAGGCCGCCGAGAAATCGGCGTTCGCCAGCAGTCTCAAGGCGAAGCGAATCGACACGTCGTTCCTCTCCGAGGGCTGACGCAGGCTTGGCGCAGCGCAGGCCGATGCGTACATTGGATTGCAGCAACGCCGTCGCCCCCCACGATTGCGTCGCAACTGACAGGTTCCTCATCTCGGACCGGTCACCGGGAGTGTCATGGGAACATCGATCGGCCAGTCCGACAGTATCCTTTCCTTCCCATCTGGACCTGCCCCAGCTCACGCTGAGAGCTTTGGTGTCCTCCTCGACCTCGCCCTCGAAGCCACCGCGGCCACGGGGGCGGCGTTGCTTGTTCCGGCCAGTGGCGCACTGCGGATCCTGCAGAGTCGGGGGGTGAACGCCCCCGCGGCCGACGAGCGCGTAACGCTCGATGGCACCGTGGCCGGGGAAGCGTGGTATCGCGGACGACTGGTCATTGGGGCGGAAGCGCCTCCCCGCGGGCGCCAGGCGGCGTTGTGGCAGGAAGAGCGCACCATCGACGTCATGGCCATGCCCATCACCGTCGAGCAGCGAACCGTCGCCGTCTTCATCCTGTACCATCGGCATCTGGGCCATTTTCGCCGCGCCGACGCGACCACGCTGACGCGGCTCGCCTCCCTGGCCTCCGACCTGTGGAGTGGCCCCGCGTCCGTGGTGCCGGCGATTGACGGGCTGCCGCTGCTGGAGATCCGTGCGGCGGAACGCATTGCACTGGTGGGGGCCAGCCAGCTCGCGTCGATCGACCTCTGGCGGGAGATTGCGCGGACCGCCAATACCCTGCTGGAAGCGTCCTCCTCGCGGGTTTCTCTCCATACCGGCACCGAGTTGGTGTGCCAGGCCGCCCTCGGCGCATTCAGCGCCGATGTGGGTCGCCGCCGGCCCAATGATTTCGGTTTTGAGGGGGTGGCGCTCGATTCGGCCGAGGGCGTGCTCGCCACCGAGTGGGTCGCCGAGCAAGGGGGGACGGGGCAGTCCTCCTGGATCCGGTCCCTGGTGTCCGTTCCGCTCCGACGTCTCGATCAGGTCGTCGGGGTCCTGACCGTGGCCGATGAGCGCCCCAACCGATTTGCCGAGCGGGATCGCGAGGCGCTGCTCCGGTTTGCGGTGCACGCGGCCGCGGCGCTCACCGAAATGCAGTTGAGCCAGGCGGCCCATCAGCAGAACGAGGAGAGCCGGCTTGCCACCCAGGCCGCAGCGATCCTCGCCGCCAGCGAGGATACACCCGCGCTCCGCCGTACGATCGTCGCCGAGGTGCGGAGAGCCCTGCACGCCGATGGCGCTCGGCTCACCGAACTGGTGCAGCGCCACGTCGCGGTGACGTCGGTGGACGGTGACATCCGGGCCATCCTGCGCCCACCCCAACCAGGAAGCCTGCTGCTGTGCGGCCATTCGCTCGCCCCCCGCGAGGCGACGCACCGGTGCGCCCTTCCCCCCGGCGAGGGGTATCTGCTCGCGGCGCAGCTCGGTCAGGTGACGGAACACCCCGGGTGCATTCAGGTGGTGCGGCTCGCTGCGCCTTTCGAACCCCATGAGGAATCACTCCTTCGCCGCCTCACGGAGATCACCGAACTCGCCCTCCTCTCGCGGATCGCCAATGTGCGGGTGAGCCAGTACGCCGACCGGATCCGGTCGGTGGCCGAAGTCTCCGCCTCCCTCCATCAGTCCCTCCGGCCGGGCGACGCCATGATCCAGGCCGCCGAAACCCTGCGCCGTGCGCTGGCCGTGGACACGGTCCGCATCGGCATTGTGGACGAGGTATGGCAGGAACTGACCTTTCCGGTCGACCGACGCGGGGAGGAGACGTACGACGGTCTGCGTCGTCCCCTGGGCCGAGGGCTGCTGGAGGAAGTCTGGCGCACCGGTCGCACCTATTTCTTTCCGCAGGACGCCCTGGATGCGGTGACCCGACTCGGCCTGGCGCTGGACACCGCCCCTCGCACCTTTGCGGCGGTCCCTCTGCGAACCCGGGGAACCATCACCGGAATCATCACCATCGAGAATGATCGCGACGACCTGGCGTTCGAGGCCGAAGACGTCCGTATTCTCGAAATCGTGGCCCAGCAGCTGGGTGTGACCCTGGAAAACCTCGACAGCCTGGAGGAGGAACGGCGCCAGCGGATCACGGCAGAGTGGCTCCGTCAGATGGCGCGCGCCGCCACCGACCCGGCGGCCCAGCCCGGCCAGGTCCTCGAACTCGCCGCGGATGCCGCCTACCAGGGCATCGGTGGCCAGGCGGCGGTGATCGCCCTCCTCGGTCCCGAGGCCGGCACGCTGGCCCTCGCCGCGACCCGGGGCCAGACGGTCGAGTCGTGGCATCATCCGCTCCCGCTGCGCGGGTCGATCACGGAGTGGATCACCTCCGAGCACGGAGCGGTCTTCATCTCCGCCAACCTCGCCGAGGATCCTCGACTGGGGCAGGCGACGCGGGACCTCGGGGGCGCCCTGGCGGCGGCCGGGGTCCCGATCTGGTGCGAGGGAAAGATCATTGCGGTGCTGGTCCTGCTCCGCGCGATGGGGACGTCGTTTGCGATGGGCGAAGTCGAGCGCCTCGCCCAGATCGCGGACCACGCCGGGGCCGGCTATCAGACCGCGCGCGCCGGGGAGGCGCTGCGCAAGTCCGAAGAGCGCTATCGCCGGCTGTTCCGATCCGCCTCTGATGCGATCTTCACGCTCGACCGCGACGGCACCATTACGTCATTCAACGAGGCGGCGGAGCGCCTGTGGAATGTGAAGGCCGCCAAGGTCGTCGGCCTGTCCTGGGAGCAGGTCCTGCCATTCGAGAGTCCCGCGATGGTGGCCGAGCAGATCCAGCACGCCGTGGCGGGGGAGTCCTGCGCCTTTGAGGCCTGGCTGCGGCGTCCCGATGCCGGGCGGGGTGTGGCGGCGATGACCCTGTCGCCGCTGGTGGAGCAGGGGCGGACCACCGCGCTGCTGGGGATCGTGCGGGATGTGAGCGAGCAGCGGGGCGTGCAGGCCCAGCTGCTGCAGGCGGAAAAGATGTCGGCGATCGGCCAGCTGGTCGGCGGCATGGCCCACGAGATCAACAACCCGCTGGCGAGTATCCTGGTCAACATGGAGATGCTGCTGGCGGAAGCGAAGGATCCCTCCCAGCTCGAGACCCTGACGGCCATCAAGACCGAGACGGATCGTGCGGCGCAGATCGTTCGGAACCTGCTGACCTATGTCCGTGGCCAGGGGTCCTCGCGGGCCCTGGTCGACCTGCGCGACTCGATTCGCAGCGCCCTCGCGCTGCGCCGCAACCAGCTGCTGAACCACCAGATCGAGGTCGACGTTGATCTGCCGGACTCGCCGGTGCTGGTCTCCGGCAATACCGTGAATCTGCAGCAGGTCCTGATGAACCTGCTGGTCAACGCCGAGCACGCGATCCGCACCCACGGGGGCCGGGGGAAGGTCTGGCTCAAGCTGACGGTGGCGGAGCACTGGGCCCGGGTGACGGTGGACGACAGCGGCCCCGGCATCCCGCCCGAACTCCTGGGCCGGGTCTTCGATCCGTTTTACACGACCAAGCCCGAGGGCGAGGGGACCGGGCTGGGCCTGTCTGTCAGCGCCGGCATCGTGGCCGACCACGACGGGAAAATCAGCGCCGCAGCGCATCCGGGCGGCGGCGCCCGGTTCCTCGTGGAGCTTCCGCTGAGCCAGTCGGTCGCCCCGATGCCGGTGGCGCAGCCGCCCCGGCCCGCCGTCCCGCACGCCGGTGCCCACAGCCGGGGCCGGCTCCTGCTGGTGGACGATGAACCGGACATCCGCCGCAGCATCTCCAAGTTCCTCACCCGTACGGGGTGGCAGGTGGATCTGGCCGATTCGGGAGAGGAAGGGCTCCGGTTGCTCGGGGTCGGCAACTACACCGTCGTGCTCTGTGACCTCCGGATGCCAGGGATGAGCGGCCACGAATTCTACCGGCGGCTGGAAGCGTCGGCGTCCCCTGCCATCGGACAGCTGATCTTCATGACGGGGGACGTGCTGTCGCCGGAAGCGTCCCGGTTCCTCCAGGCCGCGGCGCGCCCGGTCCTGTCCAAGCCCTTCACCCTGCAGGACCTCACCGATACCCTCGCCCTCGTCGCGCCGGGTTAACCACAGGCGGATCGCGGGGGCCTCGGCCCGCTCCCGTCCGGAACCGCGGTTATATTCGCGCGATGCCCGCCCCTATTCTCGTCCTGGTCGCCCCGCAGGACATCGTCAACATCGGCAGTGCGGTCCGGATCGCGAAGAACTTCGGCCTGTCGCAGGTCCGGCTGGTCGCGCCGGAAGTGTTCGATCCCTGGCGCATCGAAGGGATCGCGCACAACACCGGCGACATGATCGAGAAGATCACCATCCACGACACCCTCGATGCGGCGATCGCCGACTGTATCTGGACCGTGGCCCTGACGGCGAGAGAGCGGACCGCCAAGCGCACCGTGTTCCGCCCCGGGCCCGCCGCAGCGGAGCTGATCGCGCGGTCCGACTCCGGCCCCACCGCCTTTGTCGCGGGGCGTGAGGACAAGGGCCTCTCCAACGACGAACTCGACCGGTGTCACGCGCTGGTCACGATTCCGACCAACCCGGAGTACAAGTCGCTGAATCTGGCCCAGGCGGTCGCGATCATGTGTTACGAGACCATGCTGGCGCGCGGCGGGGAGCGGCGTCCCATCAAGCCACCGCGCAAGCCCGCCGAGCCCGCCTCCATGGAGCTGATGGAGCGGCTCTTTGCCGACTGGGAACGGGCGCTGCGGGACATCGAGTTCTTCAAGACCCGGCAGCCGGACCATGTCATGCGGGGATGGCGAGAGGCGTTGTTCCGGGCGGAGCTGGATGGGCGGGAGGCGTCGTTGATCCGTGCGATGGGGATTGAAGTCAGTCGCTTCCTGGAGCGGAAGGGGATTCTGCCCCGGGCGGAGGGAACCGTAAGCAAGGAAGCGGAATCCTGATTCGCGGTTTCCCTCCGCTTTCCGATTCCCTCTTACCCGGAAGGGCGTCACTCGACTAACTTGCTTCGCATCAGCCTATCAAGGGAGTCGCATCCGTGGGGCGATCCGCTGCGTACTGGGCCACCAACCTGTATCCCAATTCTCGTCAGGAACCAAAGCCATCGGCACCCTATAAGGACCTTCCTGCCCCTGCGGCGGCCCGCTTTCGGCGGCTGCGTGAAGGGGTACTGAAGCTGCCGGGGGTCGTTGAGCACATCAAGTACATGGGCCCGTCCTGGCACTGGACCTGGGAATACGCGGTCGGCCACCGGAAACTCTGCTGGCTCCACGTCATGCAGAATGGCCCCGCCATCACGTTCACCATCGCGGATCAGGAAGAACCGAAGGCGCTGGCCGTTCCCCGGCTCCCGAGCGCCATCGGCGCGGCCATCCGGAGCGCCCAACGGACCGGCCCGGTGCGGTGGTGTGCGCTCGAGGTCGGTGATCAGAAGGCGGCGGATGCCTTTCTCAGCTTTGTGCGGCGCAAACTCGCGTGGGTGGTGGCGGATACTCCCGGGGCCGGTGGACGCCGCTCGCTGGTCAGCTGACGAAAACACGATTAATTCAGTCGGAAAAGCACCTTGTTCATGGTTTGGTTCACGCCGAGTGTGCCACTATACTTGTCGCGGCGAATCGCTGCTCCTGCAACGTCTTGCCAACTCGTGAAACAATTCACAACCGGGTATGTCCCCGGGACTTCCGCGGGTCCGATTCCGCGGCCGTGAGTCATCATGCGTAAGCTGGCCTTTCTCGCAGCAGGCAGTCTCCTCCTCGTCGGTGCGGCCGCCATCTCCGTCCGTGGAAACCCTGGGGCGCAGACGCCCGCCGCCGGGCCCGCGCCCTGGAAGCTGGCCGCCGGCGATACTGCCGACCTCAAGGGTCCCCGGCAGCCGATCTTCTTCCGCCACGATATCCACGCTGGGCGCGAACAAGATGCCGTGTCAGTACTGCCACTACACGGTCGCGGAATCCAACGAGCCCGGTATCCCCAGCATGCAGACCTGCATGGGATGCCACCTGGTGATCGGCGGATCGGACAGCAGCCACAAGGCGGAGATCAAGAAGTTGCGGGAAGCGTGGAGCGCCAAGCAGCCCATCGAATGGGTGCGCATCCACAAGCTGGCGCGGCACGTGCACTTCCCGCACATGTCAGCACATCAAGGGGCTGGGCCCCAATGCCTGCCAGACCTGTCACGGCGACGTTGCCCGCATGCCCCAGGTCTTCCAGGTCAACAACATCAACAACATGGGTTTCTGCATCACCTGTCATCTGGAACGGCAGGTGAATCGGGACTGTACCGCGTGCCACTTCTAGTTGCGGCAGTGGCCATCAGCGTGTGGCGGTCCCGAACGGGACCACCGAACGATGGTAGTCTGGACTGAGCACGTACGGTCGGCGGCCTTCTGGCCGCGGCCCAGTGGCGAAACCGCCCATAAAAGGCGCACGAATGTCTGACGAAACTCCCCGCGAAGGCATCGATCGGCGCCGCTTCCTCACCGTCTCGGTGTGAGCGGCGCCGGCGCGGCTGCGGTGTCCGGCTGCTCGACCGCCAAGGTCGAGAAGCTGATCCCCTACCTGGTGCAGTCCGAAGACCAGGTGCCCGGCAATCCCACCTGGTACGCCAGCACCTGCACCGAGTGCTCGGCGGGGTGCGGCCTGCACGTGAAGACGCGCGAAGGGCGCGCCATCAAGCTGGAGGGCAATCCCGACCACCCGGTGAACGCCGGGACGCTGTGCGCCCACGGCCAGTCGGCGCTGCAGGGGCTCTACAATCCCGACCGGTTGAAGGGTCCGATGGCGCGGCAGGCTGACGGCAGCTTCAAGGCCGATCACCTGGGACGAGGGCATTGCCCAGCTGGCCCAGAAGCTCGGATCGGCGCAGGGCAAGCTGGCGGTCGTCTCCGGGGGCCATCGCGGCACCTTCAATGACCTGCTGACAGCCTGGACCGCGGCCCAGGGCGGGACCCTGGTCCGGTACCAGCCATTTGGCTTCGAGCCGGTGCGGCAGGCGAGCAAGCAGGTGTTCGGGCAGGACGAGATTCCCGCCTATGACTTCGCCGCAGCGAAGTACATCATCTCCTTCGACGCCGACTTCCTCCAGAGCTGGGTCTCGCCGCTGGAGCACTCCCGCGGCTACGCCGCGAGCCATGGCTATCACGATGGCCAGATGGCTCGGCACGTCGCCTTTGCGCCCCGCATGTCCCTCACCGGCATGAATGCCGATGAGTGGCACATTTATCAGCCCGGCGGTGAGGCGCTGATCGCGCTGGCCATGGCCGGCGTGATCCTCGCCGAGCGCTCCGCCAATCCCAATGACGCCAACGCCCTGCGCGGCATGCTGGCGGCCTACACCCCGGAACGGGCCCAGCAGGAAACCGGCGTCGGCGCAGAGGTCATCCGCCGGGTCGCGCGCGAGTTCGCCTCGGCCGAGCCCGGCCTGGCGGTGGCCGGCGGCATCTCGATGCAGCATCGGGGCGCGACCGAGGCCTGCGCCGCGGTGCACCTGCTCAACTACGTCGCGGGCAATGTCGGCCGCACGGTGCGGTTCGGCGCCGGGCTCGACAGCGGCGACGGCTACGGCGCCATGCTGGACCTCCTCGCCGCGATTGATCAGGGCAAGGCGGCGGTGGCGATCGTCCACGAGGCCAACCCGGCCTACGCGCTGCCCAAGGCGGCAGGATTCGAAGCCAGGTTCAAGAAGGCCGGCTTCAAGGTCTCGACCTCGCTCTATCTCGATGAGACGGCGGCGCTGTGCGACCTGCTCCTGCCCGATCTGCACGCGCTGGAGCGCTGGGATGACCACCAGACGCGCACCGGCGTCACCGGTCTGCTCCAGCCGGTCATGGAGCCGGTGTTTCCGACGATGGCCACCGGCGACCTCCTCCTGAAGACGGCCCAGAAGGTGGGCGGCGCGCTCGCCGGCTTTACCGCCCCGAGCTTCGAAGCCCACCTCAAGAGTCAGTGGCAGAAGACGGTCGGCAGTGACGCCGGATGGCGGGAGGCGCTGCAGCGGGGCGGGGTCTGGAATGCGGCACCCGCGGCGGCATCGGTGAAGCTGGCCGCCAGTGCCGGCAGTCTCACGATGACTGCACCGACGTTCGACGGGGCCGACGGCGACGGACGCCTTCTACCTGATCCCGGCACCCTCGGTCATGGGCGACGGACGGTTCGCCAACCGGCCGTGGATGCTGGAGCTGTCGGACCCGGTCACCAAGATCACCTGGCATTCCTGGGTGGAGCTGCATCCCGACACGGCCAAGCGCCTGGACGTGCGCGAAGGCGAGATCGTGGTGCTCACCTCACCCCACGGCACCATCGAAGGACCGGTCTACGTCTACCCCGGGATCCATCCGGACGCCGTCTCCGTCCCCATGGGTCTGGGGCACACCTCCTACGGGCAGTTTGCCACCGGCCGTGGTGTCAATGTCCTGGATCTGCTGGACGGTGGCGCGACGGGAGGGTTCCTGCCCTACCTCTCCACCCGGGTGACGCTGACCCGGACCCGGCGGTATCACAAGGTGGCCAAGACCGAAGGCACCACTCGGCAGCTCGGCCGTGGTATCGCCGATGCCATGACCTTCGAGGAGGCACGAAAGGGGTTGACCCCCTCGCTGGCCGCCGCGGAGCATGGTCACGAAGAGCACGAGATCAACACCCCGCGCGAGGTCGAAGCAATCGAAGGCTTCCGCCAGTCGCAGATCCAGAAGCGGAAGCATGGCGGCTATGCGGTCGAGGGGCTGCCGCAGTGGGGCATGGTCATCGACCTCGCCAAGTGCACCGGGTGCTCCGCCTGTGTGACGGCGTGCTATGCGGAGAACAACATCCCATGGGTGGGCGAAGACCAGATCCTCAAGGGTCGGGAAATGACCTGGATGCGGATCGAGCGGTACTGGGAAGGCGGGGAGGACGGGGAGCCGCTCGAGGCGCGCGTCGTCCCGATGCTGTGCCAGCATTGCGAGAACGCCCCCTGTGAGCCGGTCTGCCCGGTCTACGCGGCCTACCACACCCCGGACGGCCTCAACGGCCAGGTCTACAACCGCTGCGTCGGCACCCGCTACTGCGCCAACAACTGCCCGTACAAGGTGCGGTACTTCAACTGGTACGCCTACAACAAGCGGGCGTTCCCCGAGCCGCTCAATCTGCAGCTCAACCCCGACGTGACGGTACGGGCCCGCGGCGTGATGGAGAAGTGCACCTTCTGCGTGCAGCGGATCCGAAAGGCGCAGCACGTGGCCCGGCTGGAGGATCGGAAGCTGCGCGACGGCGACGTCAACGTCGCCTGTGCCCAGGCCTGCCCCAGCAGTGCCATCACCTTTGGTGACACCACCGATCCCAACAGCCGGGTCAGTCTGGCCCGGGAGGACCGGCGTGGGTATCACATTCTCGAGGATCTCAACGTGCGCCCCGCCGTGACCTACCTCGCGAAGGTCCTGCACCGGACGGAGGCCTGACCATGGCCACCTCCGCGCACGATCCCAGCGTCCCGACCCAGACGCACCACGAGGTCACCCGCGACGTCCTCAATACCCTGGGGACCGCGGGCAAGGGCTACTACATCCTGACCGGCGTCATCGTCGGCGCTGTTCCTGGTGGGCCTCACCACCTTCGTCCTGCTGCTCAAGGACGGTCTGGGGCTGGCGGGCTACAACCCGCCGGTGTTCTGGTCGGTCTTCATTACGACCTTCGTCTTCTGGGTCGGTATCGGCCACGCCGGTACCCTGATCTCGGCGATCCTGTTCCTGTTCCGCTCCCCGTGGCGGACGGCGGTGTATCGCGCCACCGAGGCGATGACGGTCTTCGCGGTCATGACCGCGGCGCTGTTCCCGATCATTCACATCGGCCGCCAGTGGTTCTTCTACTGGCTGCTGCCGTATCCCAACCAGCGGTTTCTCTGGCCGAACTTCAAGTCGCCGCTGGTGTGGGACGTGTTCGCCATCTCCACCTACTTCACGGTGTCCGCCACCTTCCTGTGCGTCGGCCTGGTGCCGGACATCGCGGCCGCCCGCGACATGACCACCGGCTGGCGCCGCAAGGTGTACAACGTCTTCTCGCTGGGGTGGAAGGGCACCGATACCCAGTGGCGGCACTACTCGCGCGCCTACCTCTACCTGGCCGCGCTGGCTGCCCCGCTGGTGCTCTCGGTGCACTCGATCGTGAGCTGGGACTTCGCCATGTCGATCATTCCCGGCTGGCATGGCACCATCTTCGCGCCCTACTTCGTGGCCGGCGCGATCTACTCCGGCGTCGGCATGGTGTTCACGCTGCTCATTCCGCTCCGCAAGGCGCTGAAGCTCGAGCACATGATCACCGACTATCACTTCGACAACATGGCGAAGCTGACGCTGCTGACCGGCACGATCCTCTTCTATGCCTACGGCATGGAGTATTTCATCGGCTGGTACAGCGGCAACACTTTCGAGCAGACCACGTTCTTCCGCCGCGCCTTCGGACCGATGTGGTGGGGCGGCTGGAGCATGATCATCTGCAACGCCTTCGTGTCGCAGCTGCTGTGGTTCAAGAAGATCCGGACCAACCTGACCTCGCTCTTCGTCATCTCGATCTTCATCAACATCGGGATGTGGTTCGAGCGCTATGTGATCATCAACAGCCTCACCAACGACTTCGTCCCCTACGCCTGGTCCCAGATCAATCCGACCTGGGCCGACTGGGGCATCCTGGCCGGATCCTTCGGCTGGTTCGGGATGTGGTTCCTGCTGTTTGCGCGGAGCTTCCCCGTGGTCGCGATCCAGGAAATCAAGGAGCAGATCCCGATGCCGCGTCTGCGGAAGGGAGGCCACTGATGGCACGCCCGATCCCCGGAGTGCTGGCGGCCTTCCGCCATATCGATGCCGCGTGCGACGCCATCCGGGCGCTGCGCGCCCAGGGGCGGAAGGATCTCACGGTCTACTCCGCCGCCCCCAATCACGAGCTCGAAGATGCCCTCGAGATCACCAGCAGCCCGGTCCGTCTGTTCACGCTGATCGGCGGCCTCACCGGACTCTTCGCCGGGATTGGCATGACTTTCTGGATGTCGCTCGACTGGCCGTTGCTGGTGGGTGGCAAGCCGATCGCCACCTTCCCGCCGTTCGTGGTCTTCATGTTCGAGTTGATGGTGCTGCTCGGGTCGCTCAGTACGGTGACCGGGATCATCCTGCTGTCCCTGACTCGCAAGACCACCGGCCTGGCGTATGACCCCAGCTTTTCCGACGATCAGATCGGCATTTTCGTGCCGTGCGCCGGCGCGGAAGTGCCCAAGGTGACCCAGCTGATGCAGGACGCCGGCTCGGTGGAGGTACGTCATGCCGCGTAATCCCGCCCGGCTCGTCACCGCTGCGCTGCTGCTGGCGCTGACGACGGGGTGCGACGTCTGGTACAACGACATCCCGTCGCCCGACGACGCGATGCATCTGGTGCCGTGGTTCGACGCCATGATCAAGCAGCCGGCGGTCTACCCGTACGCCCGCACTGATGTCCCGCGGAATACGGTGGCCGGGACCGTGCCGATCACCGGCGGTGAAGGGGACTGGATGGCGGAGTTCGGTGCCGGCAACACCACCACTGCTGACCGCCTGGTGAATCCGCTGGCAGGCCAGCCGGCGCCTGCCATCGGGGACAGCGTGTTCCATACCTTCTGCGCCGTCTGCCATGGTCTGTCCGGGGCAGGGGATGCCCTGGTCGGACGCCAGATGGCCGCGCCCTCGCTGCTGACGGACCGGGCAAAGGGATACTCCGACGGGTACCTGTACAGCATCATCCGCTATGGCCGGGGTGTCATGCCCCGCTACGGCGACAAGATCCAGTCGGCCAAACGCTGGGCCGTCGTGAACTACGTGCGGCAGCTGCAGAACCCTCCCGCCGTGACCGAGGGCTTCCAGCAGTCCACACCGGAAGGGACACGTTGATGAGCCACGCTGGAGTGCGGGAGACCCTCGCGGCCCGCTCCGTGACCGGCCGCTACAGCCTCTTCGTCGGCCTGGGCATCGCCCTCGCCCTCGCAGGTGTCGCGGTCTTTGCCTTCTCCCTGACCGGCGAGAACGCCGAACGGGCCTGGCAGCTGTTCCACGTCAACTGGGTGTACTTCACCGGCCTGACCGGCGGCAGTTTCGCCTTCGTGGCGGTGCAGAAGATCACTAAGGCCCGCTGGTCCGGCCTGGTCATCCGGTTCGCCGAGGCGGCACCGTTCTTCTTCTTTCCCGTGTCGCTGATCGGCTTTCTGCTGATCTTCACGGTGGGTTATCACCACATCTATCCCGAATTCCACGGACTCGGGCACGGCAAGGAAATCTGGCTGTCCCACGGCTTCATGTTTGGCCGCCTCGCGGTCGGCCTGGGCCTGATGTACTACCTCGGGTTCCGCCTGATCCGGGCCGACCTGATCCCCGACCTGCACGAGACCAGCGGCCTGGTCAGCGGTGGACGCCAGCAACTCTTCCGTAACTGGTCGGCCGGCTTCGACAGTTCGGCCGAGGGCCGAGCCCGGCACGATGAGACCATGTTCCGGCTGGCCCCTGCGTACATCGTGGTGTACGCCGTGGTCATGACCCTGGTGGCGTTCGATGGCATGATGGCCCTGCAGCCCCACTGGTTCTCCAACCTGCTCGGCGGCTGGTTCTTCATGGGCTCCTTCCTGGGTGCGCACACCCTGCTGGCGCTCACGATGCTCTACGGTCGCAATGAGATTGGCATCAGCGAGTTTATCTCCGGGAAGCAGCGCCACGACCTGGGCAAGCTGATCTTCGGCTTTACCGTCTTCTGGGCGTACCTGATGTGGTCCCAATTCCTGGTGATCTGGTACGGCAACCTGCCGGAGGAGACGGGGTTCGTCTTTGCCCGCCTCTGGGGACCGTGGCGCCCGGTGGGCAGCGCGGTGTTTCTCGGGATGTTCGTGATCCCCTTCATCGGCCTGCTGGGCGTGGCTCCGAAGAAGACGCCGGTGACCCTGGGCCTGTTCGCGACGATCAGTCTGTGCACCCTGTGGGTCGAGCGCTATCTGTTGGTACTTCCCTCGGTGACCCATCAGCAGGGCCCGGTGTTCGGCCTCCCCGAGTTCGGACCGACCGCACTCTTCCTCGGGCTCTTCCTGCTCGCCTACGGCCTGTTCGCCCGGACCTTCCCCATGGTCTCTCCTCGGCTGGCGGAGATCACGCTGAGCCGGGAGTCGGGGCACCATTAGCGGACGACGGTAGCGTCGGGTACGTCGGGCGGTAAATAGTGAAGGGCGGCATCTTCACCGATTCCGGCCCTCTCGATTTACCCACGTACCCACGTACCACCTACCGCACGTGACCACCTCCCCGCTAATACCTCCGCTTCGCGCTCTTCATATTCACCTTTGAGAGCAGCCATCCCAGTTCCTGCGTCGGGCCAGTAACCGCCACCATCCGACCACCCTGCCGAATCGTGACGGTGGTGCGGTCCGGGGTGCCGGTTCCGGCGGCGACCGAGTCGGCCCGGGAATCCTCATCCACCAGTGAGAGGACCCGCTGCACCGGCCCTGAGATGGTGCGGATGACCTTGCCCGATTCGAGCATCTGGTCCACCGCGGTGACATCGTCGGTCCCGATCCCGGGTTGCTGCCGCATCTGAATCACAGGCAGTCCCGGCACCAGGGCGATGTCGCTCGAGAGCTCCGGAGCGCCCTGATCAGGGGTGATGGTACGCCACAGCCCCTGCAGGGCGGGGTCGGCGCTTACCGGCTGGGCCGCAAGGTCATCGAACGACAGTACGGTCGAGGCGACGGTGACCGGCGCCTGGGTGGCGTCGATGTGGCGAGCGACGGTCGCCGGGACGTAGGTCGAGGCCAGATCAGTCTCGGTCGCGTCGGCAAAATCACTGGAGGAGGGCGCCGCGTTCCCAACGGGATGCGAGCTCCGCACCAGCTGGCGCGAGGCCGGCTTGACCACTCTCGGGGTTGGGTGCGAGACGGCAACGTGCACCGGGGGCACCTGCAGATCGATCACGGTGCCCGGCTCTATCGCGGGGCCTACCGGGGCCTCGGCGATGGGAGCCGGTGCCGGGGTGGGAGTCGGCAGGAGCTGATAGCCAACCAGGGCCGCCGCCGCGATGCCCGCCGCCCACAGCCCTCGCGCCGAGCGGCGGGTCGGGGCCGGCTGAAGCGCCTGCGCCCGCTCCTTCAGGTGGGCGAAGGGCGGGGGAATGACCAGCGGCGGCCCGATTCGGGCCAGCAGGGCGGTCGTACGGTCCCGCAGGGCCGCGATGTTGTCCCGCTGCCGCTGACATGGCCCGCACCGGGCCAGATGACGCTCGATCTCCACGCACTGCGACCGGCTGAGCGCCTGGTCGAGGTAGGCGTGAAGTTCTTCCTCAGGAATGTGCCGCACGGAGCTCCTGTTCCATCCGATCGTATGCATCGACCAACCGCTTGCGCGCACGGGCCAGTGTGGTACCAACAGCCCCGACTGCGAGGTCGGTCTGCTGGGCTATTTCCGGGTAGCTCATGCCTGCGTCCCACAGCAGGAGCACTTCGCGATCGCGTGGGGTGAGCGTCGCCAGGGCCTGATCGACCTTGGCCCGCCGCTCATCCTCCTCGACCATGTCATCCGCCGCCATCGGCGCGGAGGGGTGCGTCGCCGGATCATCCTTCAACAGCGTGAGATGCCGCTTGCGACGCACCGCGGCCCGCGCCTCATCCCGCGCCAGGTTGGCGGCGACCGCGAAGATCCAGGCCCGCGGCTTCTCCGGCTTGTGATTCATGGCGCGGATGAACACTTCCTGCGCCAGATCGTGCGCCCGATCCGCATCCCAGACTTTGCGGTACAGGAACCGGACGACCGTCGTATAGGTGGTCCGGTACAGCTCCTCGAGTTCGTCGCCCATCGGGGTCTCCGGGCACTGGGGGCCTGCACGCTGCGGCCGGCGCCAAAGGTGGCGCCGGGATATAACGTTACGACGCCTGACCCCCCGTTGGTTGCACAGCATCCGGGCGGGTCACGCCACTACGGCTTTTCTTCGGTTTTGGAGCCGGGGTCCAGAGACAGCCCGGATGCAACCCGACACCGTCGTCGGGCCAGGCGCTGCAGAGGTCGGGTTTGGCCGTCCGGCCATCCGGCCGCTGCCGCCCATGCAAGGTACAATTGGCGCCAGCATCGTCCAGATAGCTGCAGGCGGAGATCATTTCCGCATCAATCGAGCGGGGCCCCTCCCGGGTCACCTTGCACAGGTACGGCGACTGGCGCGAGCGTACCAGAGCTTCCAACTCCGGTTCCTCCCTGGTACACATGATCTCCACCTGCAGGTCGCGGCAGCAGGCGGAGCCGCGGGTGTTGTCGGCGGTGCTGCAGGGGGCGATGGAGCAGGGGTTGAAGTCATCTCCCTCGATGACCGGCAGGCTCCGGGGGGGAAAGGGCAGTTCCATCGCCGCCATCTCATGCCGCTGGACGATGAGAAACCGGTCGTCCCCGAGCCGCCGCGGCTGCACCGCGCCCTGGCTCAACGTCAGCGCAGGCCCGGTGAAGCCGTGGGCGGTGCACCGGCTGGCGCCTGGAGCCTCCCCCAGTTTGAGGTAGCGGCATCGGACATGGAGCAGGGCGTCGACCAGGAGGTCGTCGCCACTCACCCGGGGTGCCCGGAAGCTGATCCGAGCGGTATGCCCCATCAACCATGTAGATTCGTGGTCCAGCGACTCCTCCCCTTCCTCCACGGATCCGATGCGGAGGGTGGTGGCGAGCTGGTGGCACTGGGTACCGAGGGCGGTACAGGGCGGAGGTGCTGGCATGGCATTAATCTAGTCTGGGCTGAATGCCCTATCGCGGTTTAGGGTGCAGTATTGTACTTTTGTGAACCTTTTCACAAGGTCCTTTTTCCTTCTCGGAGGGGTGGTCTCTGATGCGTGCGATGACTGCGGTGGCGTGTGCGCTGGCCATGATGGCCTGCGGTGGTAAGGACAAGCCGGCGGAATCGGCTCCGGCGGCTGAGCCGGCTCCGGCGATGGCCCCGGCGGCAACCGGTGAGACACATGAAGTTGACATGGAGTTTGATGGCAAGGTCGCGAAGTTCGTTCCGGCCGAGTTGACCATCAAGGCTGGCGACGTCGTGAAGTGGGTGGTGAAGAGCGGCCCGCCGCACAACGTTGGCTTCCATGCGGACAGCATTCCCGCCGGCGCCGCCGACGTGCTGAATGCCGCGATGACCGAAACGATCGCGCCGCTCGTGGGCCCGATGAAGGTTGGCATGGGCGAGGCCTATGAGATCTCGTTCGCTGGCGCTCCTGCCGGCACCTACCGGTATTTCTGCACGCCGCACATCGCGTTCGGCATGCACGGTACGCTGACCGTTCAGTAAGCCGGTTGGTCGTTCCGGGTTCCGTGCACTGGTTCGCACGGGACCCGGAGTGCCCTCCGCTCCCACCAGCTCCACCCCCCGATCACCACGCCGGCCAGCAGTCCTCCCGCTACGGCATCCACCGCATAGTGCATCTGGCAGTACACCACCCCGACACAGAGCAGCAGGGCGGGGAGCAGCATGATGTGGCCCAGGCGCCGGGATCCCCGATACGCCGCGCCCAGCGCGACCAGCGTTCCCGCGACATGTGACGAAGGAAAGGCCGCGCCATAGGCACTCCCCCGCTCCAGGGTGGAGTACACCAGGCGCGCCATCGGATTGTCGAGGAACCAGGCGGCCGGCCGCGGGAACTCGTAGTAGGGCCCCGCGACGGGAAACAGCAGGAAGGTAAGATACGACAGCAGGAATGCCGTCAGGAGCCAGCGTACTGCCCGCTCGGCATCGCAGCTCCGGTGCTGCCACAGGAACAGCACCACCGGCGCGAGCACCAGCGGGTAGTAGGCGAAATAGGCCCCGTGCAGGACGGTGGACCAGAAGGGACTCGGCATGGCCTGCCACCAGGTCCGGCTGAGGTCCCCGCCGAACAGCAGATGCTCCCAGCGGCGCACCAGGAGATCATGCACCGTGACGCTGCCGAAGCGGTTCAGGATATCCACCGCTGGATAGAGCGCCATCAGCAGCAGGATCGGGGTGCCGATCCGAAGCATGGCGCCGTCGCGGGACCAGGAGATTCGGGGATAGGCCAGGAGGAGAGTCGCCGCAAGGAAGTTGGCAGCGAGCACCCAGCGGATCGCCGGCTCGGCCCCGAGACGTGCCAGCCCGATGCCGCTGGTCAGCACCAGATACCCCAGCATCATCCGTTCGGCGATCGTCAGGCGGCCCCCGGGCTGGTCCGGAGTCACATCCATCCGTTGGCCCGGTACCAGGCGGCGGTGATGGCGAGTCCCCGGTTCAAATCGTGCGCCGGTTGCCAGCCGCTGTCACGGATCAGTGGCGCAGGGTCCCCGGTCCAGGCGTCCTGGAAAAATTCATTGGCCTTGTCGGGGGTGAGGATCGTCGTGGTGCGCGCAATCCGGGCGGCAGTGGCCGTCAGCGTCAGCGCGGCGAGCGCCACCCAGCGGGGCAGCGGCAGGACGCGGACGTGACGGCCCTTGAGGGCGCCGATGCGCTGGACCAGCTCCCGGCTGAGGAACACCTCGGGATGGCAGGCATAGTAGGTCCCGCCGATGGTAGCGGCGGCGGTGCCCGCCGCGATGAGCGCGTCGGCGAGATCGGGACCGTAGACTGCGGACAACTCCTGGGAGCCGTCCCCGAAGACCGGGGTAATGGGCCCCGCCAGCTTGAAGACCTTCAGGACTTCATGGTCCCGCGGACCATAGACCATGGGCGGACGGATGATGGTCCAGTGGAGGGCGCTGGCCCGGACTATCGCTTCTCCGGCCAGCTTGCTCCGGCCGTACTGGGTGACCGGCGCCGGGGGTTCGCTCCCGGTGAGCGGCCGGCCGCGGGGCGCCGGTCCGCCCGCAGCCATCGAGCTGACGAGGACCATCCGCGCCGGCCGCGCGGCGGCCAGGGCCGCGTCCACCAGGCGGGCGGTGCCGTCGCGGTTGCCCCGGAGGAAGGCCGCTTCGTCGCGTGCGGCGGTGAGTCCCGCCACATGGAAGATGACGTCCTGATCCGCAGTCGCGGCGCGGAGGGCATCCACATCGGTGAGGTCACCGGCGACCTGGCGCACCGGCAGGGCATTGAGGAGAGTCGCCTTGGCGGGGGAACGCACCAGCGCGGTGACGGTATCACCGCGTCGGACCAGCGCTTCCACCAGGTGGCTGCCGACGAAGCCGGTGGCCCCGGTGACCAGCGCCTTCATAGCGGCCGATCGTAGAGCCGGTAGGTCTTGTAGACCGAGAACTCCATTTTCTCGAGGCTGGCATTCATCGCCGGGTTGTCCTCCAGGATCCACCCCGCTTCGCCCCAGCTGAACCCATGCTCGCGGGCCCGCGTCCAGATCCAGTTGTAGAGCATCGCGTCGACGCCCTTGCCGCGCCACTCCGGGGTGACGCCAAGCAGCAGGATCCGGAGCCGCGGGACCCGTTTGAGCTTGAGGGAGAGGAGCAGGTCTGCCAGGAGGGCCGGGGTGAGCCGCCCCGAGCGATGGCGCTGGAAGATGTAGTTCAGGTCCGGCAGGCAGAGGCCAAAGCCGATGACCTCTCCATCCTTCTCGGCGAACGGGATCAGGTCCGGGACCGCCACCGGCTTGAACTGCTCGGCCAGATGATCGAGCTCGCGGTCGGTCATCGGCACAAAGCCCCAGTTCTTCTCCCACGCCTGGTTGTACAGCCGCTTGATCTTCTCGACTTCGCGGGTGAAGTCGTCCATCCGGAACGAGCGGAGCGTGACGCCCTGCCGCTTGCGGATGATCTCGGTGCCGCGGCGCAGCCGTTCCGGCTCCGGAATCCACGCTGTTTCCCACCCGCCCCGATAGACCAGCAGATCCTTCGCCTTGGAGAAGCGGGCGCCCTCGACCAGCCGGACGTAGTACGGCGGGCCATGCGGCATCATCAGCGTTGGCGGCGTGTCGAACCCGTCCACCAGCAGGCCGCATTCATCGTTCACGGAGAACGAGGCCGGTCCCCGCATCACATCGTGGCCCCGGCTGGTGAGCCAGGCCGCCGCTTCGGCGAAGAGGGCATCGGCGACGTCCTGGTCGTACACCGATTCGAAAAAGCCGAAGAACCCCACCCGATCGGCATGCACGTCGTTGTGCAGCCGGTTGCTGATCGCCGCAATCCGGCCCACGACCTCGCCTCCGCGGCGGGCCAGGAAGTACTCCGCCTCCGCATGCTCGAAGAACGGGTTGGCCGTGCGATCCAGCAGTTTGCGCACATCCATACGCAACGGCGGGACCCAGTGAGGGTCCCGCTTGAACAGCCGGTACGGCAGGTCGATGAATTGATTGAGGTCGGTCCGGCCCGTCACGGGCCGGACCATCACGGCTTCACTCAGATGACCCCCAGATCCCGTCCGATCGAGGCGAACTGATCGAGACAGAAGTCAATCTGGTCGAAGGTATGGGTCGCCATGAGGCTGGTCCGGAGGCGGCACTGCGACGGCGGCACCGCCGGCGGCATGACCGGGTTGGTGAAGACGCCAGCATCGAAGAGCTTCCGCCAGAACACGAAGGTCGTGTCCATCGGGCCGATCAGGACCGGGACGATCGGGGTCTCGGTCTCGCCGATGTCATACCCCAGACTGCGCAGCCCTTCATGCAGCCGGTGGGTGTTGGCCCAGAGCTGCGTGCGGCGCTCCGGCTCCTGCTTCATCACTTCCAGCGCAGCGAGTACGCCAGCGGTGTTCGCGGGCGGCAGCGAGGCGGTGAAAATCAGGGGACGGCTGTGATGCTTGAGGTAATGAATGACATTTTCCGACCCGGCTACGAAGCCACCAATCGAAGCCAGCGACTTGGAGAAGGTGCCGGCGATCAGGTCGACCTCGTCCGTCAGGCCGAAGTGGGCCGCCGTACCTTCACCGTTCGGACCCAGCACACCGATCGAGTGGGCATCGTCGAGCGTGAGGGCGACGCCATGCTTCTTGGAAATCCGCACCAGCTCCGGGACGTTGGCGATGTCGCCTTCCATGGAGTACACGCCATCCACGATGATCATGGCGCCGCGGGCATTCTTGGTCCGCTCGATCATCCGGTCGAGACCGTCGAGGTCTCCATGCTGGAAGCGCAGCGTGTCGCCATAGGACATCTTCGCGCCGTCCACGATCGAGGCGTGATCCAGCTTGTCCAGGTAGACGACTTCGCCGCGGCTGATCAGTCCGGAGATCAGGCCCAGGTTGGCCTGATAGCCGGTCGAGAAGACGAGGCAGTCTTCCTTGCCGAGGAAATCGGCCAGGGCGGCTTCGAGCTGCAGGTGCAGGTCGAGGGTGCCATTGAGGAACCGGCTGCCGGTGCAGCCGGAGCCGTACCGCGAGAGGGCACGCGACGCTGCTTCGAGGACCAGGGGATGATGCGTCAGGCCGAGGTAGTTGTTCGACCCCAGCATGATCCGCTTCTGCCCTTCGATGACAACCGCGGTGTCTTCGGAGTCGGAGATCGGCTTGAAGTACGGGTACAGTCCCGCGGCCTGGACTTCCTTGGCCTTCACAAACTGCCGGCACTTCTCAAAGATCTGCACACCCTGCAGCATCTGGGTATCCATGGGACCTCGACTGGGCGACTGAAAAGTGCTTCAGCTATCTGTGACTAACCTGTTAAAAGCTAAGGGCTTGACAGGGGTGGGGCAAGCCAGAGGGCAGGGGCGAGGGCACCTCGGTCTGTAACGGGCCAGCCCGAGGAGGCGGTGGGTGCGGACTCGAAAAGGTGGGGCGCCCGGCTGCCTTACCGGCCGCCGTCGCCTCCACCGGCTGGCGCCATGGCCAGCGACTTGGTGCGGCAGGTCCAGGCGTAACCGAATTGCATCACATGGTTTTGCTTGCGATCCACCAGCGCCGTCAGCGTGACGCAGGGCTGCACATCCACCTGGAACTGGTCGAAGCTGTCCGACTGCTGGACCCGCAGCGCGCGGGGATACCGGGCCAGGAGATCCACCCGGGTGATTTCCGGGTGCTCGTTCCGGTCCAGCATGAAGATCAGTCGCTCGTTGTCATCGAAGTAGAGCTGGTAATACGCCTTGCCAGGATCGAACTGCCACCGCGGGCGCAGGGTGACCCCACCAATCTCCCAGGCATGTTCGGCCGGAAGCTTCCGGGCGCCGCTGGTACTGTCCGTAGCCGCCAGCATGCGCCGGGCGCCCGACAGGGTGGTCTTGCCCAGCACCAGTTCGCCATCCTTCCACGAACCACCGCGCACCGGTTCCGACATCGGCACGGGGCGAGCGGGCAGGGTTTGGGCGGTGAGCGCCGGCGGGACCGCAAGAGCCGCCCAGAGCAGCAGGGGAATGCGCATTCATCTCTCCGTGGGAATCCTGTGGCGAGAGAGTGCAAGCCCCGCGCCTTCGGAGTCCGTGACCTAACTTGTTGCTGTTATTGGTGATGCCTCAAGGTGCCCGAAAGTCGGCGAGGCTGGGCGCGGCGGTTTTTGCCGGAAGCGGGGCCCGGGGGTGAACTGGAGTGCAGGGAATTCGGCCTCGTGGGCTGGGGAAGTGAAGATCTTGACTAATCAAAAAGTATTGATACGTTGAAGCCATGACGACCGCACCTAGCACCGACCTGGCCCGGGCCTCACGGGTCTTCCACGCCCTGAGCGACGAGACTCGGCTCTGTCTCGTGGTCATGCTGCGGGACGGGGAGCGTTGTGTCTGTGAACTGACCGAGGCGCTGCAGTCGGCCCAGTCGCGGCTCTCCTTCCATCTCAAGGTGCTGAAGGAAGCTGGCCTGGTGACCGATCGGCGGGAGGGACGCTGGAGCTATTACGCCCTGGTCCCGGGTGCGCTTGAGAGCATGCAGGATCTCGTCGGGGACCTCTCTCCCTCGTCCGCGGTCCGGGCGGTGCGGGCTCGCTGCTGCTGATTTTATTTACACTGATTCATCAACATTTCTTGATGGAGGACCCGATGTCCGATCTGGTGGAACTCGTTCGTGAGCGGTACCGCTCGGCCGCAGTCCAGGCGACCGCCGGCGCCCCGAAGGCGTCCTGCTGCGGAACTGGCGCCGAGTGTGGGCCCGACCCGATCACTCGCGATCTGTACGATGCCATTGAGGCGGGGACCCTCCCGCCGCGGGCACTGCTCGCCTCGCTGGGCTGTGGCAATCCCACGGCACTGGCGGAACTGCACCCCGGGGAGACGGTCCTCGACCTCGGCTCCGGCGGTGGCATTGATGTGCTGCTCTCCGCCCGCAGGGTCGGTCCGACGGGCAAGGCCTACGGTCTCGACATGACCGATGCAATGCTTGATCTCGCCCGGCTCAATCAGCGCGAGGCGGGCGCGACCAACGTGGAATTTCTCCGGGGGCACATCGAAGAGATTCCCCTGCCGGGTGCGTCGGTCGACGTGATCATTTCCAACTGCGTGATCAACCTCTCGGGTGACAAGGACCGGGTCTTTGCCGAAGCGTTCCGGGTGCTGCGGCCGGGCGGGCGTCTCGCGATCTCCGATGTCCTCACGCGCGGCGAGCTGCCGCCCGCAGTCCAGGCCAGCATGCCGCTGTGGACCGGCTGCGTCGCCGGGGCCCTCGATGAGGCCGATTGCATCGCGCGTCTCGAGGCAGCGGGATTCACCGACGTATCCATTGAGCCCACCCGGATCTATGGCGACGAAGATGCGCGGGGCATCCTTACCTCGAGCGGTCTTGATGCCGATCAGCTCGCCCCGCAGCTGGCGGGCAAGGTGCTGAGCGGGTTCATCCGGGCGACCAAGCCCAAGGCGGGCTGCTGCGGCCCGGATTGCTGCGGTGGGGACGCCGCATGAACCCATCTCTGCTCGCGGGCGACGACGTCGCCGCCCGCGAGCTGCTTACCCGCAGTGGGCTCCCCACCGCCGACCTGATGACGGCGCAACCCACACTCCTTGGCTGGTGGGACGAGGCTGTCCTGATCGGGGTGGTCGGGGTGGAATCGCTGGGGACGATCGGTCTGCTCCGCTCGCTGGCCGTGCGCGCGGACCGGCGTGGTACCGGGTTGGGTGGGCGCCTCGCCGCCGCCGCCGAGGGTTGGGCTCGCGAGCAGGGGATACGGGAGCTCTTCCTCCTGACCACGACCGCCGAGAGGTTCTTCGCCGCGCGGGGATACCACGTCGTTGCGCGCAGCGCGGTGCCGGATGCCATCCAGGCCACCTCCGAGTTCACCACCATCTGCCCGGCCAGTGCGGTGGTCATGCACCGGATCCTGTCGCATGAGTGATGCATCGCTGCCTCGGCGTCTCACCGCCGAATCGCTTGGGACATTTGCCCTGGTCTTCATTGGTCCAGGCGCGGCGGTGGTGAACCGCTGGAGTGGCGGAGCCGTCACCCATGTCGGCGTGGCCTTGAGCTTTTTCCTGGTGATTGCCGGTGGGGTCTACGCGTTCGGCGCGGTGTCCGGTGCCCATTTTAATCCGGCCGTGACCTTCGGACTCACGGCGAACGGCCGGTTCCCGCGACGTGATGCGCTGCCCTACATCGCGGCGCAGCTGGCTGGGGCGACACTCGCTGCCGAAGTGCTCCGCTGGTTGTTCCCCGACGCCATTGTGGCCGCGGCTACCGTGCCGCGTCTTGGTGCTACGCCGACCCTGGTGATTGAATCACTGCTCACGCTCTTCCTGATGCTGGTCATCCTCCGGGTGATCGACGATCCGGTCGGCTCGGCGGCATCGGGAGCGGTCCTGATCGGGGCCGCCGTTGGCTTCGACGCCTTGATGGGCGGGCCGGTGACCGGCGCCAGCATGAATCCCGCGCGCAGTTTCGGACCCGCCCTTGTCGCAGGCCTGTGGGAGGTCCACTGGGCCTATTGGCTGGGACCCCTGCTGGGGGCGACCGTCGGCGCCCGGCTCCACACTTACCTCCACCAACCCGCAAATCATGACCGCTCCTGAGCAGCCAATCCGCCCGGCCCGCCGCCTCCTTATCCTTTGCACCGGCAACTCGGCCCGCAGTCAGATCGCCGAGGCCCTTCTGGCGAGGAAAGCCGGGAGCCGTTTCATAGTGGCGAGTGCAGGATCGCGTCCCGCCAGCAGAGTGCACCCGCTGGCCGTGCAGGTCCTGCATGAAGCAGGCATTGAATGGAGTGGGCGGTCACCCAAATCGATCGATGCCGTGGCCGGTCAGCCCTGGGACATGGTGATCACAGTCTGCGACCGGGCCCGGGAGGCCTGCCCGGTCCTTCCGGGGAAACCGATATTGGCTCACTGGGGCATGCCCGATCCGGCCGAAGTCGAGGAGGGGCCGGAACAATTGGCGGCCTTCCGAGACACCCTGATGGTGCTCGCGAAGCGGATTGACCTGTTACTGGCGCTGCCGGATCAGGGGCTGGACCGGCTGACGATGGAACAGCGGGTCCGGGCGATTGGCGCGACGCCCACGAGTGAAGGGTCGCTTCCTTGACCTTGCCGGTGGGGACACCCAACTTTGGGGCAGCAGTCCACAACAGAGAGGTTTCCATGGATGCTTCCTCGATTAGACGGCGTTCCTTCCTTCAGGCCCTGGGGATACTCGGGGCCGCGGCAGCGGTCGAAGGGGTCTCGGGTGCGTCGCGCCGACTCCCGGGGCTGACCTTGGTCCGTCCCGGGCCGGATGATCCCCCGATTCCCAATGAAGTCGTTCAGAAGATTTACGACGAGCGGTTTCAGGGCCGCCCGATCACCCGGGCGCACATGACGCTGGACATCCCGATCATGGCGGAGGATGGCCGCTATGTGCCGGTGCTGATCGAGTCAGACCTTCCCATGGCTGCCGACAACTATGTGAAGAGCCTGTACCTCATCGTGGACCACAATCCCGATCCGCTCGTCACCGCCTTTCACTTCACCCCGGTCATCGCGCCGGTGGTGCTGCAGACCCGCATCAAGATGAAGCGGACCAGCTGGATCCGGGCCATCGCCGATACCAGCAAGGGTGAGCTGTTCGCGGACTATCTGAAGGTCGAAACCACCCTCAACGGGTGCGGTTGATATGCCAGAGACCGGCAAGAGCAGGATCGTGGTCCCCGAGCGGATTCAGAAGGGGGACATCATCAAGGTGCAGGCGGTGGTCCAGCATCCGATGGACACCGGGTTCTTCCGCGATGCCAACGCCGAGATCATTCCGCCGTGGTTCATCAAGGATGTGGTGGTCAAGTACGGCGATACGGAAGTGGCGCGGTTCGAGTGGACCTCCGGGATCAGCAAGGACCCGATCATTGCCTTCCAGATGCGGGCGGAGCAGGAAGCACCGTTGACCTTCACCTGGCGGGACAACCGGGACCGGGAGTACACCGGCTCCACCGAGATCAAGTTCACCGCGGCGTGACGCTGGATCGCTGGCGGCGTCGCGGGGCGGGGGAGCGGACGGCGGTCAGCACGTCAGGCAGCAGGATTGTCTGGGTGCTGACCGCCCTTGCGTTGCTGGGGACCGCCCGCCTTCCCGGCCAGGATACCACCCGGGTTCGCCCATTTTCGCTCACCACGGAGCGAACGCTGTACCCGGTGCGACAGCTCGCGCCGGGCATCTTTGCGGTGTTGGGTGATTCGGGGCAGGGAGCGGAGGGGCGACCCAACGCCGGTTTCGTCGCCACCAGCGCCGGTGTGGTTGCGGTCGGGGGGCTGGCCAGCCCGGCGCAGGCCCGGGCGGTGATCCGCACCATCAGGACCCGCAGCAAGCAACCGATTCGCTACCTCGTGCTCTACGCCCATCATCCGGACATGATGTTCGGTGCGATCGAGTTCAAGCGCGTCGGCGCAACCATCGTTGCCCATCCCGACACCCGGGTCCTCGCCATCGAGGCCGGCCCCGACCAGCTGGTGGCGGACTGGGATGCGGTGGTGGGCCTGCAGGAGCTGATTGGCTTCGAGTACGCCAATACCCCCGACCGACCAGTGACCGGACAGGATACGCTCCGCCTCGGCGGCCGCACCATCATCGTGATGCACCCGGGCGCGGCCCATTCCGCCGGTGACCTGATGCTCTGGCTGCCGGCCGAGCGGATCCTCTTTACCGGGGACATCCTGCTGGCGGACGGGGTACCGATGGTGGTGGATGGCAATTCGGCCACCATGCTCGAGGTGCTGGATCGCATCGATTCACTGGCCCCGCGGGTCCTGGTCCCGGGACACGGCCGGATTCCGGCTGACCCGCGCCAGTTGACCGCCACCACGCGCGCCTATTTCGTCGCGCTGCGGGACTCCATGCAGCTGGCGATCAAGCGCGGGACGACGCAGCGGAAGGCCATGGACTGGCTACCACAGGCGGATGGCACTCGTCCCGTGTCATTCAACTCTCGCCTGCGCCGCAATGCCTCGCAGGTCTATCGCGAAATGGAGCGGGCCATGATGGGGTTCGGGGAGGAGTCGCCATGAGGGGTGGTCCTGGGGTTGCGCTCCTCCTCTGCCTCCTGACAACACCGGTGGTGGCGCAGTCGCCCCGGCTCATCGCCCCCGATTCGCTGGAGCCGATGCTGGCGCAGGGCCGGGTCACGGTCGTCGATGTGCGGCAGGCCTGGACCAGCTATCTCCAGAACCATCTGCCGAACGCCGTCTGGCTGCATGTCGAATCGCTGCGCGCACAGCAGGGGGAACTGCCGTTCCAATTGCTGAGCGGTGCGGCCTACGGCGAACTTTTCCACCGGCTGGGCATCGATCCGGAGCGACCGGTCGTGGTGTACAGCGCCGGGGACCAATCGGACATTGACGCGACCTTCGCCGTCTGGCTGTTCTCCAGTGCCGGTGCCCGTCAGGTCCATCTGCTGGACGGGGGCTACGCCCGCTGGGAACTGGAGCGGCGTGCCGTGACCCAGCACTATCCCCGGGCCGCAGCCGCCCCAGGGCGGTTCCACGCGGGTCGCTTCCGGCCGGCGGTGGCCACCCTCGAGGAGGTGCAGGCCGCGGTGGCGGGTCGGGGCGCACTCCTGGTCGATGCTCGGCCGGCCGACCAGTACAGCGGCGCTGCGGGTGCTCAGCTTCGCCGAGGGCACATTCCCGGTGCGATCAACCATCCGTGGAAGAGTGATCTCGAACAGCGCGATCTGGTCCTCGTGTGGAAGTCGCTGCCTGATCTGCGCGCCGCCTACCTGGCGCAGGGCATTACCCCGGACCGGGATATCATCCTGTATTGCAACAGCAGTACCGAGGCGAGCCACGTGTTCTTCGCGCTGCACGATCTGCTGGGGTATCCCCGCGTCCGGATCTACACCGGGGCCTGGAGTCAGTGGTCGGAGCGAGGTGAGCTTCCGATCGAGCCTTAGCTCGGCGGCCCGGCTGTCATTGCGAGGCCCGCAGGGCCGAAGCAATCTCCCGCCCTCCGAAACGATGGTCCGGCTCGGCGGCTCGGCTGTCATTGCGAGGCCCGCAGGGCCGAAGCAATCTCCCGCCTTCCGGGCAAAGGTCGGACGCTCCGGCTTGGCGTTTGTCTTGACTCAAGGTTCGACTCCCCCGTTCTTTCGTGGTAGACCGCCCAGTTTCCTTCGGAGCGGGTCTGCTCCCCGGTTCATTCCATTCTTCATTGAGGTCACGCGTGATCGCCCTGACGGTCAATGGCAAGTCCCAGTCGGTCGATGTCGCTCCGGACACTCCGCTGCTCTGGGTGATCCGCGATTCGCTTGGCATGACCGGGACCAAATTCGGTTGCGGGATGGCACTGTGCGGGGCCTGCACGGTGCACCTGGACGGCGCCCCGATCCGCTCCTGTGTGACCCCGGTCTCAGCCGCAGCGGGCAAGGCGGTCACCACGGTCGAAGGGTTGTCGGCCGACGGGAGTCACCCGGTGCAGCAGGCCTGGGTGGCGGAGCAGGTGCCCCAGTGCGGCTACTGCCAGTCGGGGCAGATCATGTCGGCGGTGGCACTGCTGGCCAAGACGCCCAAGCCCACCGATGCCGATATCGACTCCGCCATGAGTGGCAACATCTGCCGCTGCGGCACCTACCAGCGGATTCGCGCGGCGATTCATCGCGCCGCGGGACAGGACGGTGACGCATGAGCGTCCTCGGAGAAGTGACCCGGCGGGATTTCATCCGTACGGGCGTCGCCGCCGGCGGGCTGGTGCTGGCCGTTCAGCTGCCGGGCTGTGGGCCCCGCGGGACCACGGTCGCGGCCGGACCCGACTTCGTCCCCAACGCCTTCATCCGGGTCGGGACCGATGGCTCGGTGACGGTGATCGCCAAGCACCTCGAAATGGGGCAGGGGACCTACACCGGTCTCGCGACGATCGTGGCCGAGGAACTCGACGCGGAGTGGGAGAAGGTGCGGGTGGAGGGAGCACCCGCCGACGCCACGAAGTACAACAACACGCTGATGGGCCCGATCCAGGGCACCGGTGGCAGCACCGCGATGGCGAACTCGTGGGAGCAGCTGCGGACGGCGGGGGCCACCGCGCGCGCGATGCTGATCGCGGCCGCAGCGGCCGACTGGGGTGTGGAGGCATCCACGCTCACCACGGAGCCTGGCCTGGTGCGCCAGATCGAAGGTGGCAAACGGGCCAGCTATGCCTCCCTTGCGGTCAAAGCCGCCACCATGCCGGTGCCGGAGCAGGTACCCCTCAAGGATCCGAAGAATTTTCGGCTGATCGGGAAGCTGGCCCCCCGGGTCGACGCCCGCGACAAGTCGATGGGCAAAGCCATCTTCACCCAGGATGTGAAGCTGCCGGGTATGCTGACGGCGGTGGTGTTGCACCCGCCCCGATTCGGCGCGACGGTCGCGCGGGTGGACGCCACGGCGGCCCGGGCGATTCCCGGGGTGAAGGACGTGGTGGAGATCCCGACCGGCGTCGCGGTCGTGGCCGACGGTTACTGGCCGGCCCACCAGGGCCGCGCCGCGCTGGTGGTCGAGTGGGACGAGTCCAAGGCCTACACCGGTGGCACGACCGAGATCCTGACGCGGTATCGCACCCTGGCCGGCCAGCCGGGTGCGGTGGCGCGCAAGGACGGCGATGCCACCTCGGCGCTGCGCGGGGCGGCCAAGGTGATCGAAGCGGACTACGAGGTTCCCGTACCTGGCCCACGCCTGCATGGAGCCGATGAATTGCGTGGTCCAGCTCTCGGGCGGCCGGCTGCAGGTCTGGAACGGCGAGCAGTTCCAGACGCCGGACCTCGGCAACATGGCACGCCAGGCCAAGCTCACTCCGGAGCAGGTGTCGCTCAACATGCTGTATGCCGGCGGCAGTTTCGGGCGCCGCGCCAATCCCGCGTCCGACTACATGGTCGAGGCGCTGACGATTGCGCAGGCGCTCAAGACTGCCGTGCCGGTCAAGCTGGTCTGGAGCCGGGAAGATGACATGCGGGCGGGGTACTTCCGCCCGCTGATGGTCCACCGGCTGACCGGGGGTCTCGACCGCTCAGGCCAGGCGATCGCCTGGCACCAGCGCGTGGTTGGCCAGTCGATTCTCGCCGGCACCATCTTCGGTCCGATGATGATCAAGGACGGGATCGACGACAGTTCCGTCGAAGGGGCGTCCAATAGCCGCTATGCCGTCCCCAATTTCCAGGTGGAGCTGCACTCGCCGGTGCTACCGGTCCCGGTGCAGTGGTGGCGGTCGGTGGGCAATACCCACACCGCCTTTGCCGTGGAGTGCTTTGTCGACGAGCTGGCGGAGGCGGCAGGCAAGGATCCGGTGGAGTTCCGCCAGGGGCTGCTCGCGGCCGCCCCGAGCACCTCGGCGTGCTGACGCTGGCCGCCGAGAAGGCTGGGTGGGGCACGCCGCTGCCGGCGGGGCGGGCCCGGGGGGTCGCGGTACACGAGTCGTTCGGCTCGTACGTGGCGGAGGTCGCGGAAGTCTCGCTCGAGGGGGGCAAGCCGAGAGTGCATCGGGTGGTCTGTGCGGTGGACTGCGGAGTGGCGATCAATCCCGATATCGTGCGGATGCAGATGGAGAGCTGTGTGGCCTACGGCCTTTCCGCCGCACTGTACGGCGCCATCACGCTCAAGGACGGGAAGGTCGAGCAGGGCAACTTCGATGGCTACCGGGTGCTGCGGATGAACGAGATGCCGAAGGTGGAAGTCCACATCGTTCCCTCGACCGAACCGCCGACCGGGGTCGGCGAGCCGGGAACACCGCCGATCGCGCCCGCCATTGCCAACGCACTATCGAAGCTGACGGGCAAGCGGGTACGGTCCCTGCCGATCGTGGTGTAGCGCCGCTCGCATCCCGCCATCGAAACGAACCAGCCAGCCCCGGACGCTCCGCGGCTGGCTGGTTGTGCGTTCCAGGACGTGTCCCTTAGCCGCCCTGCTGCAGTACCCGCTTGGCGTGCTCCACCGCTTCCGGGGCCCCCGCGAGGGCCAGGAGATCTCCCGCCTGCAGGACCTCCTTGCCGACCGGCAGCACGATCGGTTCGCCCCGACGGATGATGACCAGGATCGTCGCATCAGTTGTGTCGCGCAGATCAAGCTCCTTGAGCGAGCGGCCGACGGCATGGTCCCCCGCGTCGAGCGGCAGCGAAACCGGCTCGCCCAGCCCGGGGATCATCTCGTAGATCTGGGTCATGGGGCGCGATTCCCGGCGTCCGGGGCTGGTCCCCGGTGGCGGATCCGGGACTCGAAGTCCCTGGACCGGCAGCTCCATGGTATCTGATCCGTGGAGGGTGACGCTGCCTTCCATCTGGCGGCTCAGGGCGGCGATGATCACTTCCGCACCGGCGCGGGTATGCCCCTGCAGGTTGGTGGCGCTGCGCCAGAAGATGACGCCAAGGATGAGGAGCACGACGACGATGACACCACCGCTCACCGAACGGGGCAGCAGCGAGTCGGTGATCGCCAGAATGGGAATGCTGAGCAGCGCCGCAATGGCCAGCTGCCACGTGACCATGAAGGCGCGGCGCGGCGCCACGGCGAAGTCCACCCGTCCGGGGGCCGGGGCCGGCAGCGCCCGGAAGGCGAGGGCCTCCCCCAGGCCGCGATACAACCGCAGGAAGCCAAACAGGAAGGGAGCCGCCACGCCCAGGGCCACCAGGGTGACCACCAGGTGCGCCGTGGGAATCGAAAGACCGGTGGCCTCCACCGTGTGGGCCACCCCCGTACGGTAGAACACCAGCGTGACGGCGGCGATGGTGGCCAGCAGGGCGGTATCCAGCAGCAGAAGTCCGATGAGCCGGCGCTCGCGGGACCGGCGCCGCGGGTCGCTGGGGGCACTCCGCAGCCGCTCCATCCAGGAGCCATAGAGGGAGACGAACGTCTGCAACTGGCGTGGCAGGCTCCGGTCGACCCAGGAGGCGGCGGTCCCCGCCCGACGAATGAGGAGCGGCGTGGTCAATGTCGTAATGGCTGAGACGGCGACCGCGATGGGATAGAGGAACTCCCGGGTGGCGCCGCTGCTGAGTCCAAGCCCCGCAATGATGAAGGAGAACTCGCCGATCTGCGCCAGGCTCATCCCGGTCTGCACCGAGGTGCGGGTGCCGTAGCCGGCGAGAAAGGCGCCGAGGGTCACCGCGATCACCTTGCCCACGATTACCAGCAGGGTGAAGACGATGACCGGGACCCAGTACTGCAGGATCAGGCGCGGGTCGATCAGCATGCCGACGGCCACGAAGAAGATGGCCGCGAAGACATCCTTCACCGGGGCCACCAGCTGTTCCACCGCCCGCTCCTGCCCTGATTCCGCCACCAGGCTGCCCGCGAGAAAAGCGCCCAGTGCCACGGAGTATCCAAATTCAAGTGCGAGCCAGGCGCCGGCGAAACAGATCCCGATTGCCGTGACCGTCGTGGCTTCGGGCGATTGCAGCCGCACCACCCGGCGAATCAGCCGGGGCACCGCGAACAGTCCCACCACCAGCATCACCACCAGGAAGGCGGCGAGCTGCCCCGCGGTGAGTGCCAGGTCCGTGGCGGAGAAACCGCGGCCGGTGGAGACGGCGGTCAGGATCGCCAGGAGCAGGATGGCGATCAGGTCTTCGATGATCAGTTCGCCCAGCGCCACGGTGGTGAACCGGCCGGTGATCTTCTGCTCGGCGAATGCCTTCACGATGATCGTGGTACTCGAGATCGCGATGCAGGCACCGGCGTACACGCTCTCGAGCACTGTCCAGCCGAACAGCCGGCCGGCCAGAAAGCCGAGGGCGATCATCGTGGTCGTCTGCAGGACCGCGATCACCCCGGCGGTTGGCCCGACCGCGAGCAGCTTCCGGACACTGAAATCGAGGCCCAGGGCGAACATCAGCAGGATGACGCCGAGCTCGGAGAGGACCTGCACCATCTGGGCGTTGGCCGCCACCGGGAGCGGGATATGCGGGCCGACGATCATGCCGGCGACCAGGTACCCGAAGACCACCGGCTGTCGCAGACGCTTGAAGAGGTACGAGGTGCCCGCGGCGACGCAGAGCACCAGGGCGAGGTTACGGAGGAATTCGTGGCTGTCGATCATTCGGCAGTCAGGGCAGCGGGGAGTCAGGGAAACCGGCTGCAAGGTGGCGCGAACAGGGCGCAATGAGCAAGGCGCCCACCGGCTCTTGACCGGCGTGAGGTGCGGCTGGAGTTTGCAGGGAGTGAATGACAACCGGGAGTTGCCCCGGACCTGATCGCGCGGGGCATCTGGCCCCGCGAGAGGAAGGCGTCACCAGCGTGAGCAGCGCTGTGTGCGCCTTTCGGCGTTCTGGACCTGCCACGGAGGAGCTATGCCAAAGGGCGATGCATTGGACATGTCGGGTGCGCCCCGGCTCGCACGGATCATTTCGCGGAACATCGAGATGATCGAACGGCTGCGGGCCCGGGACCTTCGCCAGCGGACAGTACAGGAACGCGCGGCGGATGCGGTAACGAATTTTGCGGGACGGATGCGGTTCGTCTACCTGCACATTGGCTGGTTCGGGGCGTGGTTTCTGGTCAACAGCGGCGCGCTCGGGATCACGCCATTCGATCCCTTCCCTTATGAGCTGCTGACCATGGTGGTCTCACTGGAGGCCATCTTCCTCTCAGCCTTTCTGTTGATCAGCCAGAACCGGATGAGCCTCGAGGCGGAACGGCGGGCCGATCTGCACCTGCATGTCGACCTCCTCGCGGAGCACGAGATTACCCGGGTCCTCACCATGCTGGATGCGGTGCACCAGAAGCTGGGGATCGCCGATGCGGGCGAGGACGAACTGCCGGAGCTGGAAGAGGAGACCCGGCCGGAGGATGTGCTGGCCGCCATCCGGCACCTGGAGCGGACGATGGAAGCCGAGGGCGAGGCGGTGAAGCCATGACGCTCGGGTCGTTCGGCCTGCAGGTCGCCGTGCTCTTCGTGCTGGCCATCCCCATCGCCTGTGTCGCGTGGACGGTGACCCATGAAGAAATTTTCCGGGAGCCGCGGGAGTACTGCCTTCGACAGTGCCACGGGGCACGCCCCTGGTATGTGCGGAAGTGCTTTTACGTCTTCACCTGCGAGTACTGCTTCAGCCACTACGTCACCATCGCCTGTCTGGCCCTGACTGGCTTTCACCTCCTGCTGGACGATTGGCGCGGCTACGTGCTGGCGGGGTTCTCCCTGGTCTGGATCGCCAACCAGTACATGAGCCTCTTTGCGCGGCTGCGGATCGATCTCAAGCTGGAGCGTCTGGAGGTGGAGCAGGTGGAGGCGGCGGTCCAGCGGGATCCGGCAGGGGAGAAATGAGCGGTCGAGCGCGGCTTGACAATAGGGGGTGGGGGTATTAAGTAGTATACCGGCAGGGGGTATATAGTCGTCTTCAGAAGCAAGGAGTCACCCAATGAGTACTACGGCACAGCTTTCCATTACAGGCATGTCCTGCGGTCATTGCCTGAATCGGGTCAACACCGCTCTGCAGAAGGTCGAAGGGGTCACCGCTCAGCAGGTCCGGATCGGGTCGGCCCAGGTCGAGTTTGATGGTGCTCGCGTCAGTCCGGATCAGATTGCTCAGGCAATCACCAAGGCGGGGTATCCGGCGGAAGTAGTTGCGGCGTGAGTCTGCTCCACCTGATCGTCATCGCCGTCGCCGCCGGGCTCATTGCCTGGGTGAACTGGTATTTCTTTGTCGCCGGGCGAACCGGACGTCGGGTGCAGGCGGCGGCAGGGGCCACGCCTGAGGTCGTGATTACGGTGCACGGTGGCTATGAGCCCGCGACCATCCGGGTGCCGGCGGGCGCGCCGGTCCGGCTGGTGTTCGATCGGCAGGAGACGTCGAGCTGCTCCGAGGAAGTGGTGTTCCCCGCCTTCAACCTGCGGCGCTTCCTGCCTCCTTTCGCCCGCACCACCATCGAAATCACTCCGCCAGCGCCGGGGCGGTACGAATTCATGTGCGGAATGAGCATGCTGCACGGGGCGGTGATCGCCGAGGAGGGTACATGACCACCGCTGAGTCCACCATCCGGATTCCGGTGTCGGGGATGACCTGTGCCGCCTGCCAGGCGCATGTTCAGCGGGCGCTGGCGGAACAGCCGGGCGTCGCCGATGCCTCGGTCAACCTGATGATGCAGAACGCTGCGGTGCGGTTCGATCCGGCACAGGTCAGCCCCGAGCGTCTGGTCGAGACCATCCGGGATACCGGGTATGGGGCCGAGCTGCCGGACCAGTCGATCAATGCCATGGACGAGCAGGAGGCGCGCGACACCGCCCAGGCGCACGAGGTGCGGGAGCTGCGAGCCAAGGTCGGCGTCAGCCTGACGGCTGGGGCTGTGGCCATGATCGTCTCAATGCCGCTGATGACCGCTGGCGAGCACGGCGGCATGACCTACGATCCCTTCATGCAGTGGGTGATGACCAGCCTGACACCGCCGCTCCGCGCGGTGGCGCCATGGCTCTACGCCATTCGCGCCCCGGTGCTCTCCTGGAGCCTCCTGGTCCTCACCGTCGGCGTCATGCTCTGGGCCGGTCGGCATTTCTATGTGCGGGCCTGGCGTTCGTTCCGGCATCACGCCGCCGACATGAACACCCTGATTGCCACGGGGACGGGCGCTGCTTTCCTCTATTCCGCCTTCGCCACCATCGCCCCCGGCTTCTTTCAGGCGCGCGGGCTGCAACCTGATGTGTACTACGAGGCGGTCATCCTCATCATCGCCCTGATCCTGACCGGGAATCTCTTCGAGGCGCGGGCCAAGGGCCGTACCTCGGCGGCGCTCCGGGCGCTGGTCCAGCTGCAGCCTGCCACGGCGCGGGTGGAGCGGGATGGCGCCGCGGTCGAGATCGCGCTGGACGAGGTTCAGCCGGACGACATTCTCCTGGTGCGCCCCGGCGAACGGGTGCCCCTGGATGGTGAGGTACTCACCGGGCAGAGCAGCCTTGATGAATCGATGCTGACCGGGGAGTCGATGCCGATCCTCAAGACCGAAGGCGACCGGGTCATCGGCGGAACGATGAATGGCACCGGCAGCTTCCGCTATCGGGCCACGGCGCTCGGAAGCGACGGCACCCTGGCGCAGATCGTTCGCCTCATGCGGGACGCCCAGGGTTCACGCGCTCCGATTCAGGCGCTCGCCGACCGGGTCAGCGGTGTTTTCGTGCCGGTGGTGCTTTCGCTCGCCATTGTGACTGGTGCGACGTGGTTTATCGCCGGTGACCTGGCCGGTCTTTCCGCGCCAGCGGTGCGGGCGTTCGCGGCCGCCGTCGCCGTGCTCATCATTGCCTGTCCCTGCGCCATGGGGCTCGCCGTGCCAACCGCGGTGATGGTCGCGACGGGTCGTGGCGCGTCCCTGGGAATCCTGATCAAGGGTGGGGAGGCGCTGCAGCGGGCCGGGGACGTCACCACCGTGGTGGTCGACAAGACTGGGACGGTGACCGAAGGGCGGCCGGTGGTCACCGACCTGGTCTTCGCGCCTGACGCGACGACTGGGCGGAGCGAGGCGGACATCCTCGGCCTGATCGGGTCGATCGAATCGCAGTCGGAGCATCCGCTCGCGCGGGCGCTGGTGGAGCGGGCCCGCAGTGCGGGCTCCGCCTTCCGGCCGGTCACTGATTTCGAGGCAGTCCTGGGGCAGGGTGCCCGGGGCGTGGTCGACGGAGTGGAGGTGCTGGTGGGTAACCCCTCGCTGATGCAGGACCGGGGCATCGACCTCGGCTCGTTCGAGGCGACGGCCAGCGCGCTCGCGGCCGCGGGAAAGACTCCGATGCATGTGGCGATCGATGGCCAGGCGGTGGCGGTGGCGGCGGTGGCCGATCCGATCCGGGCCACGTCGCGCGAGGCCATCGCGGGGTTTACCGCCATGGGCCTGCGCACGGTGATGCTGACGGGCGACAACGAGCGGACCGCCCAGGCGATCGCCCGCGAGGCGGGCATCGACCGGGTGGTGGCGGGGGTGCTGCCCGAGGGCAAGGTGGCGGAGATTCGCCGCTTGCAGGACGCGGGCGAGGTGGTCGCCATGGTCGGTGACGGGATCAACGACGCGCCGGCGCTGGCCCGGGCCGATGTCGGGATGGCGATCGGCGGGGGGACCGATGTGGCCGCCGAGGCTGGCGATATCGTTCTCATGCGGAGCGATCTGCAGGGCGCGGCGCAGGCGATCCGACTCTCCCGACGCACCATGCGGACGATGAAGCAGAACCTCTTCTGGGCCTTCATCTACAACGTGGTGGGGATTCCGATTGCGGCGGGAGTGCTCTATCCCGCCTTCGGGCTCCTGCTGAGCCCCATTCTGGCGAGTGCCGCGATGGCGTTCAGTTCGGTAAGCGTGGTAATGAATAGCCTGCGTCTGGGTCGCGTACGGCTCGCCTGACGCCAATGCAGGAACCAACCGGGAGGACGGCATGACAGATCAAAGTGAACAGGCGGCGTCGGCGGGGGTCATGGCCTGCGGCTGTGGGGCCACGTCGGAGTCGGGGGATCGGAAGGCGGTGGGCGTCGATCCGGAGATCAAGGCCCGCAATGTGACTCGCCTGCGGCGGATCGAGGGGCAGGTTCGTGGCCTGCAGAAAATGGTTGAGGAAGAGCGCTACTGCGCCGACATCCTGGTCCAGCTCTCCTCGGTTCACGAAGCCCTGCGCTCGGTGAGCCGGGAACTCATGCGCAATCACCTGAAACACTGCGCCTCCGCAGCGATCCGGAGCGGGCCGGATGAGGCGGAGGCGATGTATGACGAACTGGTGGACATGATGTACAAGCACAGCCGGTAGTTTGCGAGGGGGCCATCGGCCCCCCTGCTCAGGACGGGGCCGGGAGCCGTCCCTTGAGCTGCTTCGGCGTGAAGGGCCCCGGTTCGGCGATCAGGGCCCGGGCTGCATCGATCTGATTCCAGGTGTTCCACAGCAGGACCCCGCGTACCCGCCCCTGCGCCACATAGTAGATCACCCCTTCCTTGAACTCTTCCTTCCAGTCGATCACCACGTCCAGCCGGGCATCGACCTCGCCGACCGCCTCATACCCGAGGTCGAAGAGGTCGGAGTAGAAGAAGGGGAGGTGGTCGTAGTGCTCCGCCGCTCCCGCCATGTTGCGCCCGGCCATCCGGCCCATGGTATTGGCGTTGTCCTCGTGCTCGACCCGCAGCCGCTTGTCGAGCGCCGGGTTGTAGAACTGCGCCACGTCTCCCGCCGCATAGATCCCGGGATGACTGGTCTGCAGGGTGCGATCGACCTCGATGCCGTCGGAGACGGTGAGGCCGGCGCCCTTGGCCAGCTCCACCGCCGGGATGATCCCCAGGCCGGCGATCACCCCGTCGGCGGTCAGCGTGAGGCCGCTGCTCGTGGTTACGGTGTACTGCTCTCCCCGCGCCGCTATCGTCTTGGCCGATTCTCCGGTATGGACGGTCACACCTTTCTCGCGATAGTAGTCGACCAGGTAGCGGGACAGCGCGTCGGGGAAGACCCGCCCGCCGAGCCCCGTGCCGGGAACGATCATGGTGACCTCCCGCCCCTGCATCCGGAGCGCCGCAGCGATCTCGGCGCCGATGAACCCGCCGCCGAGCACGAGGGCGCTGCCGCCGCGGTCAGACAGGTCGCGGGTCCGGCGATAGTCGTCGAGGGTCCGGAACCAGGTGACCCCCTCTGGGGCATCGGGGAGCGTGCGGGGTGCGCCGCCGGTGGCCAGCAGCAACACGCCGTACCCGACCGTGGTACCACGGTCGTCGGTGACGGTCTGGTCGGCGGTGTTGAGTGTGACGACTTTCCGTCCCAGCCGCAGGTCGACTCTGGCCTCGGCGACCTTGCGCCAGATGCTGTCGGCGTCGTCGCCTTTCCAGAGGCCCTTGGTCAGGGGTGGGCGATTGTAGGGTGCATGCGCTTCGGCGCCGATGATGCCGATCGTGCCACGGGGGTCGCGCTCGCGGATGCCACGCGCCGCGGCGTCGGCGGTCATCCCGGCGCCGACAATCAGATAGTCAAACCGGTCCATAGTCCCTCTCAGCGGGGCCCAGCGATGGGCCCGATGAAGTCTAGATGTCGTGTCGAACGCTCGAACTATAGTGCCATCACACCGTCGTCCCCTGCACTGATCACGCTCAGGTCAGCCTCGTTCGCGACCATCGCTGCGATCCCGTCACGCACGACGGCAGGATCGTCGACCCGAGAACCCCGATGGGCACGATGCGCAGAATAGGGCGACAGCCAGTGCCGATGGCAATACCACTCCCGGGGTAGACTCAGCGATCCGGAAGTCATAGCGGACGATTCCTCGGCGTGTGGATGCGCCGGCGGGCTCGACACCCTAATCTGATCCCGCCGGAGGGTGCATGTCGCACTCCACCTGAGACTTTCACTGTCGCCGATGATTACCCGGTTCATCTGGGAACGGATTCCTCGAGGGGTTCGGAGGCGTACCGGGCGATGTATGAAAGCATTCCCGGTCATCCCGGGAGCCTGGCTGAGTTCGCGGCGTTATCGCCGGTCACCTGATTGTGTTTGCTGGAAAGCGCCCGGAGGTTTGCTATGAGCCGTCGCAATGCCGCGTGGTCACGCCGCGACTTTCTGCAGGGAACGGCCACCGTTGCGCTGGCGGCTGCCCTCCCTGGCCGGCTGGCCGCCACCACGCTGTCCCGCGTCACCGTCCCAGCCCACAACCAAGGAGAGCCACCCATGAGCCGGTTCGTCACAAAAGATGGTACCGAGATTTTCTATAAGGACTGGGGTTCCGGGCCGCCGATTGTATTCCACCACGGATGGCCGCTCAGCTCGGATGACTGGGACAACCAGATGCTGTACTTCATGAGCAGGGGATACCGCGTGATCGCGCATGATCGGCGGGGCCACGGTCGTTCGACCCAGACCGACAAGGGTAACGACATGGACACCTATGCGGCCGACCTCGCCGAGTTGGTTGCGTTCCTGGACCTGAAGGGCGCGATTCATATCGGCCATTCGACCGGCGGCGGTGAGGTTACCCGATACATCGCCCGGCACGGTAAGGGGCGCGTGAGCAAGGCGGTCCTCATCAGCGCCATCCCCCCGGTCATGGTGAAGAGCGCGAAGAATCCCGGCGGCACCCCAATCGAAGTGTTCGATGGCTACCGGGCCGCACTGGCTGCCAACCGGGCCCAGTTCTATCTCGACGTGGCCAGCGGTCCGTTCTACGGCTTCAACCGCCCCGGCGCCACCGTATCCGAGGGGTTGATCCGCAACTGGTGGCGGCAAGGCATGATGGGAGGGACCAAAGCGCATTACGACTGCATCAAGGCCTTCTCGGAAACCGACCTGACCGAGGACCTTCGGATGATCGATGTCCCGGTGCTGAGCCTGCACAGCGAGGATGACCAGGTGGTGCCGTTCACCGATTCTGCCCCGCTGGCGGTCAAGCTCCTCAAGCACGGTACGCTCAAGGTCTACAAGGACCTGCCGCATGGCATGTTCGCCAGCCATCCGGACATCATCAACCCGGAGATCCTTGCCTTCATCAAGGCCTGACGGGCCCTGGCCCAGGAGCAGCGCATGCGGATTCGCAGACTGACATCGGCTCGTGCGGGCCTGGGCCTCATGCCGTGGGCCGTGATCGCCGGGGGGCGGCCGGTCACGGCTCAGGAGGTGGCGACACCCTTCAGCACGATCAACGCCGCCGCGGCGGCGGCCGCCGTCACCGTGTATCCCCTTGTCCCCACGTCATGCCGGCTGTGGCGGCCTTCATCGATCACGAAACCGCACGCCGCGCAGCAAATACCTGGCGATAGACGATTGGCCCGAAGGAGACTAGGTTTGGCCTGAGATTCGCTGGAATCTGGGGACAGCGGCCGCGAAAACCGGCGGGAATTGCGGTGGGCGGATGAGCGTTGGAGGAGCTAAGTCGTTCTAAGGTAGGCATCGGGGGGCGGTAGCTCAGCTGGGAGAGCATCCCGTTTGCAACGGGAAGGTCAGGGGTTCGATCCCCCTCCGCTCCATCAAACGTCGGACACGATAACGCCCCGGGAACAAATTCCCGGGGCGTTGTTTCGTGCAGGAGCTGGCCGGCGCCAGCCTTACGGAACCGGCCGCTGCCGCCGCCGGCGTTCCCGCGCGCCCGTAGCCCGCTGGACGGTCATCTTTCCGCAGGGCTCGCAGTGGCGATCCACCGCGTCATCGGGAGGCGACTGCCCCTCGGTCAGGGTGACCGGTGCGGACAGGGCACCGCACTCCCCGCAGCGCCAGCTATACGCGGTCATCCGGCCTCGTAGTTCGACCCTGGCCCGCGGCGCCTCGGCTGGGTGGCGGTGGCTCGGTGAAGCCTGACACGACCGTCTCGCCCGAGTCGCCGGGGGGACCAGTCAGCAGGAGGAAGGCGACACCAGCACCAACGGCGCAGATGCCGCCATTCACCAGGATCATGCTCGCCAGGCCATGGGTGTCCGTCCCCTCGGTCCAGAATTCGGACAGGGCATTGCCGGAATGAACGCCGAGTACCAGCAGCATCCAGACTGCCGAGCAGGCGAGCAGCGTGAAGAGGGTCCATCGCCAGCCGGACCGCTGGCGCATGGTCTGGGCCCACCACCCCACCGCAATCGCGGTGCCGGTGAACATCAATGCAGCCCACACGATGACCTCCCCGATGTGGAAACGGTCTTCACGAGTCCTGCAATTGGTCTTTGAAGGCGATAAGCTAATACAAAGTCTGGAGCCTGAGAATACCATCGAATTTGCGACAGTTTTCCCAGGCCGAGTTAGCTCCGGGGTGACCCGTCGGGAGGAGGTAGGTCACCTCCGGAGGGTGGGATGGCCCAATATGACTCGGCCAGACCGGGTATCGGTCCGGCCACGCTGGAGCGACTACTGCTTCGTCCGTGGTCTGGGTTTCCTCGGGACCTTGGCGCCCTTCGCGCGGGCCTCGGACAAACCGATGGCGATCGCCTGCTTGCGGCTCTTGACCTTGCCCCCCTTGCCGCCCTTGCCGCTCCGCAAGGTGCCTTTCTTCTGTCGGTGCAGGGCGCTTTCGACCGTCTTCTCGGCCGCCTTGGAGTAGCGGGGAGAGCCAGATTGCTTCGCTGCCATAGTTCCTCCTCGGTGGAAATCTCCTGCCCACGTGCCTACATCGTTCACTGCTTCAGCCCAACCGCTCAGGGTATGGGGGCCATGCCGCCACGGGGTCCCGTGCGCTCAGCGTACCAGCGGCGCATGGCCTGGGACGGCGCTCGTCCCCGCGCCAGCGCACACCGAGGAGCACGTCCGCCCCGGTGGCCCGCGGCTTCAAGAGCGCCTGGGCCACGCCTCCCAGCTGCGTGTCCATGGCTTGTGCCTCGGCCAGGGAAATCCGGAGCAGGTCGGCCACCAGCGGGTTGGAGGTCTGCTGCGCCATCCCCGCCAGGACACCGTACGACGCGATCTCGTACTGTCCCGTCCGCCGAGCGCACCCGATCAGTCCCGCGTCCCGGACCACGGTGTCGGCCTTAGCGGCGAGGATCTGCCGCCCTTCCTCCAGCAGCCCGTCCATCGCCCGCGAGTGCCGCGATATGGGAGGGAGGTGGAGTGCCTGGAAGGCGTCCCGCAGTCGGGAGACGTGGGATCTGGTCAGGCTCAGCCGACCCCGCAAGGCGTCCTGCAATAGCGGGGCGGTGGCGGCGCCGGCCATCCGCTCAAGCATCGGTAACAGTTGCTTTTCGGCGCCACTCAGATCGCGCAGCTGGTCGATCATCAGTTCGTGCAGGTCCGCAATCCGCATGAATGAGCTGCCTCGGTCGGAGATTGGTGAGGTGCCCGCCCCGGCAGTTGGCCGGGACGGGCTGGGGTGTCACGAACGGACCTCGTGGGAACCGTGGCTGTGCCCGATCTCCGTTGCCTCATCATCATTCTCAGCCTCGTCAGCGGTGATCTGATCTCCGTCCGTGGCGGGCCTGTTCCCCGTGGCCGTCCCGGTCGACTCATGCATGCCACCAGGCCCGCTGTTGGCCTGGGGGTTAATGGAAGACTCGGCAAGTTGCGTCAGCATCGCATCGGCCTCTTTCTCCTCCGCCAGCGACTGCTGCAGCAGCTCGGACACCTTGCGATGCCCCATCTCGTTTGCCATGGCGATCAGAGTGCCATAGGCTGCGATCTCGTAGTGCTCAACCTTTTGAGCCGCACCGATCAGCCCGGCATCCTTGACGGCGCCCTCGCCGTCCGCGTCGAGCAATTCCTTGCCCTCGGCGATCAATCCCTCCATCCCCTTGCAATGCTTGGCCCGGGCAGCCAGGTCCAGTTCGGCGAACACCGCCTCCAGGCGGTCGACCTGGCCTTTGGTCACCTCCAGATGCTCGGTGAACGCCTGCTGCAGGGCCGGCGTTTCCGCACCCTTGGCCATTTTGGGAAGGGCCTGGACCAGCTGCTTCTCGGCACTGAGCAGATCGCGAAGACTGTCGAGCATGACATCGTGTAGCGCGGCCATCTTAGGCATATCGTTCTCCCGAAGGTGTATGGCAAACACAAAAAGGGCGTCCCCGGGCCTGGTGGCCCTGCGGACGCCTTCCTCTCAAAGCGCTGAACGCTTTGCGACAAGGCCACCGTTCCTGGTATTAACGGCGATGCGCGGGTCTACTTTATGAAATTTTGTTTTTGCGTCAAGTGCGCCCGATTTTCGCCGCCATGATGGGCACCTGGCTGGTGATCAACGTGTCGGATAGTGCTACTACGACGGTTCATTCACTCCGCAGGGCGACGGCCGGATCGACGCCGGCCGCTCGCCGGGCGGGGAGGTAAGAGGCGAGCAGGGCCACGGCAATCAGGAGGACGGCCACCAGCCCGAACGTCAGCGGGTCGAGGGGATCCACCTCATACAGCATGCTCTGCATGGTCCGGGTACCGGCCGTCGCCGCGAGCAGGCCGATGGCCACGCCCGCCAGGGTGACACGGAGCGCCTGGCCCAGTACCAGCCGCAGTACCGACGGCACACCGGCGCCCAGGGCGATCCGGACGCCAATCTCACGGGTGCGCTGACTCACGGAATAGCTGATGACTCCATACAGCCCCACGGTGGCGAGGACCAGCGCCAGTCCTGCGAAGGCGACGAACAACGTCATACTGAAGCGTGGTCCGGCAATGACGCCGTCGATCACGGAGGCGACGGTAGTCACCTCGGTCACCCGTACCTGACTTCCCCACCCAGCCAGTTGGCGCTGCATGAGCCGCAGAGTGGCGTTCATGTCACCCTGGATCCGGGCCACGACGATCACATTGTCCGGCATCGCGTCCGGATCCATCAGGCTGTAGGTCTGCAGGCCGAAGCGACTGGCCGGTCCCGGGATCCGGACATCCCCCACGACCCCGATCACGGTCTGCCAGGGCGCCCTGCTGCTCAAGCGATAGCGCTGCCCGACCGCATCTCTGTCGGGCCAGAAGTGGCGGGCCATGCTCTCATTGATCAGCGTCTCATTGTCGCCGGATGCGGTGCTGAAGTCGTGCCCCGCCCGCAACGGAAGGTCCAGCAAACGGAAGTACTCGGGTGACACCTGCGTGAATCCGAGGAACGACGTCTGCTCGTCAGCCGACAGACTTCGGCCATCAATTTCGAGCTGACCGAAGGCGAGCCCGCCGCGCGGGGGCACACCGCTGGCCAGGGTGGCGGCCCCCACCCCCGGCACCTGCCGGAGCTGGCCGACGATCTGCTGGGCCAGGGCGCCGCGCGCCGCGGGTCCGACGGTCGAATCGTGGGGGAACACCAGGGTGATCGTGGCGAGATTGGCGGGATCGAATCCCAGGGAGATCTGCTGCATCCGGTTGATGGTGCGGATCAGCAGGCCGGCGCCGACCAGCAGAGTGACCGACAGCGCGACTTCGCCCATCACCAGCGCCGAGCGCAGCCGGCGCGGCGCGGCCGACCCGCCACTGCCGGCCGTGGCACCGCGCAGCGACTGGCCCAGGCTCCGGTCCGTCGCGAAGAGCGCGGGGGCGAACCCGAAGAGCAGGCCGGTGCCGAGGGAGAGGCCCAGACTCCAGAGCAGGGCCACCGGCTGGATGCGGACATCGTCCAGTTCGCTCAGGCTGGAGGGCCGAAGCGCCACCAGCAGGTCCAGCCCGCGCCAGGCCAGAAACAGGCCCAGGGCTCCGCCCAGCAGCGCCAGGCAGAGACTCTCCGTGAGGAGCTGACGGATGAGCCGGGCTCGGCCGGCCCCGAGCGCGGCCCGGACGGCGAACTCCCGGCTCCGGGCCGAGGCGCGCGTCAGGAGCAGGTTCGCCACGTTCACACAGGCGATCAGGAGTACGACGCCCACGACCCCGAACAGGAGCAGCAGCACATTGCGGGTATTGCCCCGCAGCATGTCCTGCGGACGAATGGCCTGCGCGTCGAACTGCAATGATTCGCGCGCCTCGGAGGAATCCAGGGCGCGCTCGATGGTGGTCAGCTCGATGCCGGCCTGTTCCGCGGTGACCCCCGCCCGCAGGCGGCCCATCGCCTGCACCCGGTCATCATCGGGATGCTGATGGAGCGGCAGCCAGATCTGTCGCTCGGCCCCGCCCCCCATGAAGGTCAGGGTGAGATCACGCGGCATCACCCCGACAATGGTGCGGGGCGCGCCGTCGATGATGACGGACTTCCCCAGCACATCGCTCCGGCCGCCAAACCGACGGTGCCACAGGCCATAGCTCAGGATCGCGACCGGCGGACCACCCGTGCTGTCCTCCTCCGCGAGGAAACCACGTCCGAGCGGCGGCGTGATGCCGAGAAACGCCGGCAGCGCGCTGGTGATATAGCCTGCGGCCAGGCGGACCGGCTCGGTCCCGTCCGTCAGCGTCACGTCCTGTTCGTTGAAGGTCGCGACCGCCTCCAGGGCGTGGGATCGGGCCTGCCACGCGTCGACCACCCTGCGCTGTGGCAGCATCGTGAGCTGATGCTTGGCGCTGGTCTCCTGCAGGGCGACGATCCGGTCGCCACCGGCATACGGTAGGGGCTCCAGCAGCAACCGATGCACCACACTGAAGATCGCGGTGTTGGCACCGACGCCCAGCGCGAGGGTGAGGACCGCCACCAGGGTGAACCCGGGGGCGCGGAGCAGTTGGCGGCCGGCAAATCCGATATCCTGACGCCAGCCGACCCACCAATCCCGGCGCTTCGTCACCCGGGCATGGCCCCGGTCCACGGCGGCGCAGTAGGCCCGGGCTTCCTCGAGATTCCCGAAGCGGCGGAGTGCTTCCCGGCGGGCCGCCTCGGGCGCCATTCCGCCGCGCATCAGTTCCTCGATACGCTGATCAAGGTGGAACTGCAGCTCTTCCTCGAGGTCATGGTCGATCTCGGCGGGAGCCCGCCACGGCAGACGGAAGGCACGACTGGGCCAGGAGGATGACATGGGCGCCGGCCTCAGGTCGCGCCGAGCACGCCGGTGACGGCAGCGGCGTAGGTGTGCCAGGTGGCCGACTCGGCCCGCAACTCCCGGCGCCCGAAGGCGGTCAACGCGTAGTACTTGGCACGACGGTTGTTGTCGGAGACACCCCACTCCGAGGTCACGGCGCCAGCCGCCTCGAGCCGATGCAGCGCCTTATAGAGCGCGGCATCCTCGATGGCGAGCACCCCGCCGGTGCGGGTCTCGATGGCGTGGGCGATGGCGTAGCCGTGTGCTGGCTGCCAGGAAAGCGTCTTCAGCACCAGCACATCGAGGGTGCCGTGAACGAGGTCGATCGGATTGCGCGCCATGGTTCTCCACTAACCTAGTGTGTGGAGTGGAGAATATCGGTGGCTGGGGCGGTCGTCAAGCCCGGGTCCTGAGTCGTGCTGGGAGTACGAGTGGGGTCCAGCGCGCGGTAGCGCCGCTCAGCTGAGCGTCAGCTGACGGGCGGGGTCACTCAGGGTGTCGGGGTGTTGCACCAGGACCTGGAGCAATTCCTCGCCGGTCAGGCGCCGCGCATCGTAGGAACAGAGGGTCTGAGCCGGTGGACCCGCCGCGAGGAGCGCATGAAACCGATCTTCGTAGGCGGCGACATCGGGCTTCGACAGATGCTCGGCGGCATCGCTCACCAGGCACAGCGACCCGACCGCGTCCCGCCTGGCCTCGGTGAGCGCCGCCTCCCAGAAGATGAGCTGCTCCCCCGCGGTCGCCCTGCGAGGCACCAGGCGGAGGCGTTGGTCCTCAATCTCGGCGCTGAGGTTGGGGCGCAGCAGGGCGAGCCCCGCGAGCACGGTGGAGTGGGCGTCGGCCGATCCCACCAGGTAACAGCGACGCTGGTCCTGCAGGCCAGCGGACAGCGCCTGGACTGCCTGCCGGGTTCGTCCTTCCGGCGTGCTATGAAGGCAGGCCAACTGGAGCGGGTTGGCAAGATGGCCGGGCCGGAGCTCCGTCGGGACAGCCGGGTGCTGCTCCAACTGGGCCAGCAAATCACTCCGGCGGAACCGGCGCTCCCGTCGACCTCCCACCCGAAGGCAGGGGAGCGATCCCGCATTGGTCCACCGTCGGAGCGAGGTCTGGCTTACGCGGAGAAAGGCGGCGGCCTGACGAATGTCCAGCAGGTCGTCATCGCGGTCCGGGCCCGAGCCGGCGGTCACGCCGTGACCCCGGCGGGTCCGTGCAGGCCGCGGATCCGACCGGCGGTTCCATTAACGCGCCGGGTGGTCAGCCTCGGGCGAAGCCAAGCGCTGGCCAAGAAAGAACAATCAAGTAAGTTAAAGATCATCATTGCCAGCCACCATGCTCGATTTCTTCCGATTGTATTCGTCCGCGCGGAAGCCCACATTCATCGGACTGCCACTGCGGCGGAAGGTCGTGACTTATTCGCAAACCAGACACTCCCCTCCGTGTCCTCCTCGTTGATTCCAGCATCACCGAGGCTCGACGGGTCGAACAGGCGTTGCGGGCCGCAGGTCTCCATCCGGTGATCGAACGGGTGGAGTCTCTGCCCCAACTCACCCGGCTGCTCAACGATTTTGCCCCTCACGTAGTCATCAGTGACACCGCTCACAATGCAGTCGACCCACACGCGGCCCTTGAGGCGCTGCGGGTCGTTCGGCCGATGACCCCGCTCATCCTGGTGTCCAAGTCGCTGGACGAGCAATCGACCGTCGACGCGCTGCGGGCGGGAGCGGAGAGCTTCGTGATGCGGGACAACCTCGGCCGCCGACTGGCGCCGACGATCAAAGCAGCCCTCCCTGTGCGCCGCCGCCTGGAGCGTCTGACGCCTCGTCAGTTACAGGTGCTCAGGCTGGTGGCGGAAGGACATACCACGCCGGCCATTGCGCGCCGGCTCAGGATCAGTGTGAAGACGGTGGAGACGCATCGCAGCCAGCTGATGGACCGCCTGGAGATTCATGACCTGGTCCGGCTGGTCCATTTCGCCGTGCGGGTGGGCCTGGTGGCTCCCACCAGCTAAGCAGTCCGCAGGATATCAGGGTATCACCTGAGTATCTCGGAAGGTGGCCCTTTTGCTGGCCGGAGGCAAGGGCGGGGGCGCCCGGGGAGTGGCGGGTTACGGGCGGGTGGACCTCGGGAGCGCGCGAAAGGCATAGCGACCGGAACCGACCTCGAGCTGGACCGCATCACCCACCTGCTGGATGGTCCTGAGCCCAGCGCCCGGCACGATTGGCTGTCCACCCTCCCAGACCTGTGCCGCCCGGGTGCCCGGCAGGGTGATGGTCGCGGAGGTATTTGCGGGAACGTCCACCTCCAGCGTGAGGCTGTCCGGCGAACTGGTCCACGCCGAGTGGAGTCGGCCGTACGGCGTCTCCAGCGTCTGGCTGGCACTGGTCAACCCGCCTCCCGGACGTGGCGCAATCAAGGCATGCTTGAATCCCGGCGCTGACGGGTCGACGTTGATCCCACCGATGGTACGGTACATCCAGTCCCCGATGGCCCCGAACGCATAGTGATTGAAGGAGTTCATCGACGTCTCCTGGAAGGCGCCGTCAGGCCCGATCCCGTCCCACCGCTCCCACATGGTGGTGGCCCCGCGGGTGATGGGGAATAACCAGGAGGGGTAGGTCCGCTGCAGCAACAACTGGTACGCGGCGCCAAGCTGGCCATGATCGGACAGCGCCCGGCTGATTTCCGGCGTGCCGAGGAACCCGGTGGAGAGATGCCCGTCGTGGCGGGCGATGTCGCCGACGAGGCGTTCGACCGCTTCGCCGGTTTCTGTTTCCGTCAGGAGCCCGAAGTTGAGCGCCAGCGCGTACGCGGTCTGGGTATTTTCGCCGACCCGTCCATTGGGTGAGACAAACTCCTGCCGGAACGCCGTACGGACGCCTTCGAACAGCGCTCGGTAGGTGCGGGCGTCAGCGTCGCGGCCCAGCACTGCGGCGGCGCGGGCTACCAGGTCCGCGGAATGGGCCAGGTAGGCGGTCGCGATCAGGTCCTTCCCGGTGGTCGCTCCGGGATAGGAAGCGTCATCGCTGTGCCACGCGAGCCAGTCGCCAAAGTGATCCCCCGTATTCCATAGGAGGGAAGGTCCTGCCCGCCGGTGGGCGTAGTCCACCCATTGCCGCATGCTCTCGAACTGCCGGGCCAGGACCCCGCGATCGCCGTACATCAGGTACATCGTCCACGGCACCACCGTCGCCGCATCACCCCATCCCGCCGCCGCCGCAAACCGCACCGAATCCCCGCCCAGGGGATTGGGAATCACCCACGGCACACTGCCCCCGGGATGCTGATCGGCCGCCAGGTCGGTCAGCCACTTGGCGAAGAAGCCGGAGACGTCACTGTTGAAGCTGGCGGTCCGGGCAAAGACCTGCGCATCACCGGTCCAGCCGAGCCGCTCGTCGCGCTGGGGACAATCGGTCGGGACATCGAGAAAATTGCCACGCTGGCCCCACACGATATTGTGCTGCAGATGGTTGAGCATCGTGTCCGAGGTCACGAAGGTCCCGGTCGGGGCGAGGTCGCTGCTCACCACGATCCCGGTGACGGTGGTGAGCTGCGGCGGCGTGGGGAGACCCTCAACCGCCACATAGCGGAAGCCATGATAGGTGAAGTGGGGTTCATAGACCTCCTCCACTCCACCGCGCAGGGTGTACCGATCGGTCTGATCCGCCGCGCGCAGATTCGCGGTGTACAGATTGCCGAACGAATCGAGCACCTCCGCGTGCCGAAGCGTGATCGTCGTCCCCGCCGGACCGCGCACCCGGAGCCGCACCCAGCCAGTCATGTTCTGCCCCAGGTCGAACAACGTCTCGCCACGAGGCGAGTGGAGAATCGCGACCGGCGTGATTTCCTGCAGTCGGCGCACGGGCTCTGCCACCGGCGCCACCAGCGCGGCCGTGACCGGTGCCCGCACCTCGGCAAGGGTCCAGGCGCGATCATCGAACCCGGGGCGGCTCCAGCCGTCGGCTTCCAGCCGGGCGTCGTAGCGCTCACCCTTGTAGATGTCTGCGAAACGGATGGCACCGACGCTGGTGCGCCAGCCGGGACCGGTGGTGACCCGGTCGGTGCGTCCATCGGTATAGGTGATGTCGAGCTGCAGCAGCAGCGCGACCTGGCGCCCATAGGTGTTGCGACGGGTGGCGAAGCCGAGGAACCCGCGGTACCAGCCATCGCCCAGTAGCGCACCGAGGGCATTCGGCCCGGGCTGCAGCAGGGTGGTGACATCGTAGGTCTGGTACTGCAGTCGCTTGCTGTAGCTGGTCCAGCCCGGCGTGAACTGTTCGTCGCCGACCCGGCGCCCGTTGAGGTGGACCTCATAAAGCCCGAGACTCGTGACGTACATCCGGGCCGATCGCACCGGACCACGGAGAGTGAAGTCGTGTCGCAGCATCGGCGCCGGTGCTCCGGAGGAGTCATGCAACGCCGCCGCGGGCCCGATCCACTGCGCCGACCAGTCGCTCGGCTGCAGCAGCCCGGTCTCCCAGAACGCAACGGCGCTCCACCGTGACGTGCGATGCGCGCCATCCCAGATCCGGACCCGCCAGAAATAGCGGGTGCGCGACTGGAGCGGTGGACCGCCGTACGACTGGTACAGCGAAGCGTCGGAGGTCACCTCGCCCGAATCCCAGAGCAGCCGCTTGCCGGATGCCAGTGCCGACGGGTCGGTGCCCACCTGAATCTGGTAGGCCGTCTGCACCACATTTCGCTCCTGGCTCTCGAGTCGCCAGCTCAGCCGCGGTCGTGGTGCGTCAGTGCCGAGTGGATTCACTCGATACTCATGGCGCAGGCCGGCGACCGTCAGGTTGGGAACTGGGGACGATGCTGTGGGGGCGAAGACCAGGAGCAGGGCGAGCGGGAGCGTCGCGGCGGTGACAGATGTTGGCATGGGGCCAAGTTTGGGGTCGGACGGGAGGTGGAGCAAGGGTGTCAGGTCCCGCTGTTGCGTGCCTCCAGCGCTTCCCAACGGGCAAAGGCGTTGGCCAGGTCAGCCTCCACGGCGGTCAGGCGAGCCTTGCGCTCGGCGGCGGCTGATCCATCACGGAGCACTGCGGGGTCGGCGAGGGTGGCAAAGAGCGTGTCACGCTCGGCCTCGAGCGCTTCAATCCGATCCGGCAGCTCACCGAGCTCGCGAACTTCCTTGAAGCTGAGCTTGCGTGGCCGCGCCTCTGTGGAGGTGGGGGCAGACGCTGGCGCAGACACAGCAGGGACCACGGGAGAAGCAGCGGGGCCTGCGGCGGGTCGCACGCGGACCCAGTCGGAATAGCCGCCGGCATACTCGCCGACTCGCCCCGCGCCTTCCATGACCAGGGTGCTGGTCACGACATTGTCGAGGAAGGCGCGATCGTGGCTGACGATCAGCAGCGTGCCGGTAAACTCGAGCAACAGACCCTTCCAGCAGATCCAGCGTCTCGAGGTCGAGGTCGTTGGTCGGCTCGTCGAGCGCGAGGACATTGAAGGGCCGGGTAAAGAGCCGTGCCAGCAGCAGGCGATTGCGCTCGCCGCCGGACAGCGCACGGACCGGGGTGTTGGCCCGCGATGGAGGAAAGAGGAAATCCTGCAGGTAGCCGTGGACGTGCTTGCGGCGGCCGAACATCTCCACCGAATCCATGCCGTTGGCGATACTGTCGAAGACGGTCCGATCGGGATCGAGCTGCTCCCGCATCTGGTCGAAGTACGCGATCTCCAGATTGGTCCCCTGCCGCAGGGTCCCGCTCGCGGGGGGAGCTCACCCAGCAGGAGCCGCAGCAGCGTCGTCTTCCCCGACCCGTTCGGGCCGATGAAGCCGATCCGGTCGCCCCGGGTCACGGTGGTCGTGAAGTGCCGGACGATGACGTGGTCCCCGTGGGCGAATCCGATATCCCGCGCTTCCACCACCAGCTTGCCGGAGCGCTCCGCTTCCTGGGCCTGCAGGCGCACGGTGCCCAGCCGATCCCGGCGGGCGCTGCGTTCGAGCCGCAGCGCCTCCAGCGCACGCACCCGGCCTTCGTTGCGGGTGCGTCGGGCCTGGATCCCGGTACGGATCCAGACTTCCTCCTTGGCGAGTTTCTTGTCGAACAGCGCCCACTCCCGTTCTTCGGCCCCGAGCGCCGCTTCCTTCCGCTCGAGATACCCGTCGTAGTCGGCGCCCCAGTCGACCAGCTTGCCGCGGTCCAGTTCGACAATCCGGGTGGCCAATCGGCGGAGGAAGGCGCGGTCGTGGGTGACAAAGAGGAGGGTGATGCCCCGGCCGATGAGGAACTCCTCCATCCACTCGATGGCTTCCACATCGAGGTGGTTGGTCGGCTCATCGAGCAGCAGTACGTCGGGTTGACGGACGAGGGCCCGGGCCAGCAGCGCCTGCCGCTTGCGCCCGCCTGAAAGGGTGGCCACGTCGGTTTCTGGCTCGAGGCCAAGGTGCGACAGCACCGTGTCCACCCGGGTATGCAGCTGCCAGCCGTCGGCGGCATCGAGGGCGTGGTGCAGGCGGTCGAGTTCCCGGAGGGCGGCATCGCCGCCATGCTCCACCCGCAGGCTCGCGGCGTGATAGCGTGCCAGCAGCGTCCCGGCCTCACCCAGGCCCGCCGCCACCAGATCGAAAGTGCTCCCCACCAGGCCGGCCGGGATGTCCTGTTCGAGCCGGGTGACGGCGGCACCGGTCTGCCGGATCACCTCGCCGCTGTCCGGCGTGATGGTACCGTCCAGCAACTTCATCAGGGTGCTCTTCCCGGTGCCGTTCCGGCCGAGCAGGCAGACCCGCTCGCCCCGCTCAATCCCCAGGCTGGCTCCGTCGAGCAGGGCAGGCCCGCCGAAAGCGATCGTGACGTCGGTAAGGCCGAGCAGTGCCATGCGGTACGCGGGGGAGAGTGGAGGTCGGACTGCCGGGCCAGAATCTAACCTGACCCACCGCCGCTCCGGCCCGCCGCGTACCGCGCGCTGATCCTAGTCCGCGCACCCCTTTGCCGGTTGGGCCGCTGCCTGGACCGGCGCAGCACCGCTTTCGAGGGGCCAGTCCGCATGGGCCGCATACTCGGTCCACGAGGGGGCGTAGACCGCGACGTTCGGATAGCCGAGCAGGAAGTGCAGGGCGAAATAGGCGTGGCTCGCCTCGGTGCCGGTGTTGCAATAGACGATCACGAACTTGTCCGGAGTGATGCCCTGCGCGAGATAGGCGGCGCGCAGCTCGTCCACGGTTTTCCAGCTCCTGGCGCCTGACGGGCCCGCCAGGTCATCCTGCCAGAAGTGGTTGATCGCTCCCGGGATGTGCCCCCGACGCATCTGCGGACCGGCCGCGCCGGTGTACTGGTCGGCGGGACGCACGTCGACCAGGACGACGCCGTCATGCCCGACCATATGGTGCACGTTGTCGCCAGTGGCCAGGTCGAGATGGAAGTTTTCGGTCGGGTACGGAACGGCGTGGACGCCGGGGTAGTCCCGGCTCACCGGGCGATGCTCGGCACTCCAGCGGTTGTAGCCGCCGTCCAGCAGATACACCTCCGGATGGCGAAAGCCCGCCAGGAGCCAGGTCAGGAAGGTGGCGTTGAAGTTCTGGCTGTCGCCGCTGCCATAGACCACGACCGGCCGATCATAGCGGATACCCAGCCGCGACCAGAGCACCGCGTAACTCTCCGCCGGCAGGATATCGCCGGGGACGCCCCCCGCGGTCGCCCGCAGTGTTTCGTAGTGCAGGTAGACCGCGCCGGGCAGATGGTCGGCGAGATAGGCCGCCAGATCGCTGCGCAGGTCGATCACCGTCACCTCGTCGCGCGCGATCCGATCGGCCAGCGCCGCTGGCGTGATCAGCCCGCCGCGGGTTGGCGGGACCCCGCCCTCCACCACGTTGGTCTCCTGCTTGGCCCAATCTTGAAAGGAACCGTCATACAACCGGATATCGAGTCCCAGCAGCCGGCCGGCGAAGACCACCGCGGTCGCCTGCTGTCCGATGTGGCAATAGGCCACGACCTGATCACCGGCAGACACTCCGGCCTCCTTGAAGAGGCGACGCAGCGACGTATCGGCGAGAAATCGTCCATCGTCCCCGGTGACGGTATGAAAGGGAAGGCTCTTCGCCCCGGGGAGATGCCCGGCGCGATTGTTGGAACCGGCCATCAGGCCGCGATAGAACTCGGTATCGCGTGCGTCGATCAGACGGAAACGGGGCTGCCCCTGCCGGGTGCGAATCCAGTCGGCATCAATCACGATACCGGGGCGGGCAATCGCGCCGAAGCGCGTGGTGGTCAAGGCCGCCGGAATCTCCGTGGTCGTCGGATGCCCCGCCGCCGTCCAGGCCGACAGTCCGCCGTCGAGGATCGAGGTCTGGTCGCCGAGGCCCAGATAGTCCAGCGTGAGCCAGGCCCGGGTGGTCGGGCTCACCCACTCGGAGCCGAAGTAGAGGACGATGCGCGAGCGGCGGGTCACGCCCAGCGAGGCGAAGGCCGAATCGAGCGTGGCCACCGAGGGCAGTTCCAACGCGAGGCCGGGCGCATCGGTCGAAATCATCCTGAGTTCGAGGTAGCGGGCGCCGGCAATGTGGGACGCCTCATACTCGGCCCGCGGCCCGACGTGCAGCAGCACCAGGTTGGGGTCGGCGAGGTGGGCGTGCAGCCACTGCGGGGTGACGACCAGTCGATCCCGCGGGGCGGTCGCCTGGGCGGGCAGGGGAGCACAGAGCGATGTGGCGAGCAGGATGGCGCTGGCGCGTGACAGCATGACTACCTCCGGGATCGGGTTGCGCAACGATACGCCGGAGCGGCTGACAAGTTGTGATGGATCTGTGGAGGAGTGGTGCGAAAGTGACGGGACCGATCGGTCAGCCTTCGAAGCGGTATCCGACTTTCCAGACGGTGAGAAAATGCTGCGGTTCCGCCGGGTTCAGCTCCAGTTTGCGGCGCAACTCGGCCATATGGGAATCGACGGTGCGGGTCTGTACATCGCCGGCTGTGCCCCAGACCTCCCGCAGCAGTTCCACCCGGCTGACCACCGCTCCCTGCCGCCGGTGCAGGGCCAGCAGGAGATCGTACGCTTTGGGCGACAGGCTCACCGGCCGGTCCTCCACCGATACGAGCCGGGACGCGGGCTCGACCACCACCCGACCAAACCGCAGCGGAGCGGTTGCGGCGCCTGGCGCATTCGGCCCCTGACTCCGTCGCAGGACCGCCCGCACCCGCTCCAGCAGTTCCATCAACCCCACCGGCTTGGTGACATACTGGTCCGCATCCAGCCGGAACCCGCGCACCTTGTCGGCTTCCTCCCCCCGGGCGCTGACGATGATCACCGGGACCCGTGCCCCGGCGGCACGCACCTCCTGCAGCACTTCGAATCCACTCATGCCCGGCAGCATCAGGTCGAGCAGGATCAGGTCGGGGCGGATCTCCCGGGCCGCCCGAAGGCCGGTCGGGCCGTCGCCGGCGACGCGCACCTCGTAGCCTTCGCGCTCCAGATTGTAGCGCAGACCATCCGCCAGGTCCGCGTTGTCCTCGACCAGGAGGATGCGTGCGCCGGTCATGACGCGGTCGGGTGGGGGGAAATCAGGGGCAGCGTGAGCACAAAGACCGCGCCGCCGGAGGCGGGCGACTCCACCGCGATGCTACCGGTGAACCGGGCCGTCATCTCCCGCACGATGGCGAGGCCGATCCCGCTGCCGCCAACCGCGCGGGCCGCCTCGTGGCTCCCGCGGTAATACGGTTCCCAGATACGGTCGTGATCCGCTGCCGGGATGCCCGGCCCGCTATCGTGTACTGAGAGCGACGCCTGATCGCCCGTCCGGGCCAGCCGGATCTCCACGGTCTGACCGGCCGGGCCGAATTTCACCGCGTTATCGAGCAGGTTGAGCAGCAATTGCCGCAGCCCGTCCGGGTCGGCCAGCACCTGCAGGTCGGGGGTGAGGCTCGTCGTCAGCTTCACCTGCCGTGAAGCGGCCAGCGGCGCGAAGTCGCGCACCGCCTCCTCCGCCTCCCGGGCGAGGTCCACCGGCTCCAGGGCCACCTCGCCGGTGAGGCCCTGATCCAGCCGGCTGGCCGCCAGCACATTCTCCACCAGGTGCTCCAACCGGGTGGTCTCGCGGGTGAGGTGCCCGATCAGCCATTGATGCTCCTCCTCCGTGTCGTAGCGCCGAAGACGCAGGGTGTCGAGGAAAAGCCGGATCTGGGCCAGCGGCGTGCGCAGTTCGTGGGAGACCCCCGCGACGAAGTTGCTGCGCAGCCGGGACAGCTCTGCTTCCCGCCGGATCTGCGCCACGGCGACGAGCGCCGCCCCCACTCCCAGCGCTCCCACCAGCACCAGCAGCGGAAGCGGGGTGCGGGGCAACCCGCCCGAGAGCAGAAGCGGCGCCGCTTCGGGGATCAGCGTGAGCCGCACCACGAATCCACCGCGTGGCCCGGGCAGTGTATCGGCCGCGATATAGGGCCATTCCCGTTCGTCCGCCGGCCACGCCGCTCCTCGATGGAAGAGGGCACCGGCGCTGTCGCGGACTTCCAGGGTCAGCAGCGCCGCGTTGGGGCGCCCATGGGTGACTGCCGCCGGCAGCAGGGTCGCCTGCTGCAGGACGCTGTCGAATTCGGCCGCCAGTCCGAGGGAGTCAAAGGTGAACCCGTAGACGATCGTGTCGCCCCACTCGGTCGGCATCAGGGTGTAGGCGGCGAGGGTGTTCTGCGGCAGACGCATCAGACCGGTCCGGGGTCGCGCCGCTCCGGTCCCGAGAATCGCGCGGACGTTGGCCGGCAGCTGCACGCGCTGGGCCTCGGCGAGGGGGGCGCCGGCGGTGGTGACCACCGCGTCCAGCAGGCTGAAGCGGAAGTAGGAGGCGGGGCGCGCGGCGGACCCGCATTTACACATCTCCAGCTGCATGTCGCGGTAGCCCGCCAGCCGCTCGACCGGCGGTGTTTGCCGATCACGATGCATCTCCTCGTGTGCCACCGGATTGAGTGTGGTCCAGCTTGCTTCTTCCAACGCGGTGGTGAGGTGCTGCCGGTAGCTCCAGGCGGCGAAGGCGGCGTAGTCGGTCAGCAGTTGCCGGGTATTGGCGGCCGACCGAAAGGCCGCGGCAAAGGCGAACCAGGTGGCCAGCGCAATCAGCCCCAGGCTCGTGACCAGGAGTACGCGGGAGAAACTCGCGGTGCTGGGCGACCAGCGCCGAGTCGGTCCATGGGGGAGGGTGGCAGGCACACTGGTAGTGTCAGCCGGGCGGGGCGGACAAGCAAGCGCCGGCAGGTGCCGAATCTGTGCGGGATTTGTGTGGTCCGAGGGGAGGCCCCCCAATGGACGAAACGCCCGACCCCTTTTGGGACCGAGCGCACACCACGGCACTTTCATCACCCGGTTGCCATCTCCGGGGCCCCTGAGGGCTATGTCATTAACCAGCCGATATTATAATAGAAAGGCGGTGGGAGCGCAAGGGGCGACCTTCCCCGGGTCAGGGGGTCCCCCCGCCATAGAGGGCGCGGTACACCACTGCGTTCCGCTGGATGATCCGCACGTAGTCCCTGGTCTCGGTGAACCCGATCCGTTCGGTAAACAGCTCCGGATCCTCGGCGGTACCGGGTGAGGTCCAGGTGGCGATGCGACCCGGCCCGGCATTGTAGCCGGCGAGGGCATGGACCACGTTGCCGTCGAACCGCCGGAGGGCCTGCGCGAGGTAGTAGGTCCCGAACCGGAGGTTGATCGCGGGGTCAAGCAGTCGGGCGGTGGACCAGGGACGGACGCCCAACGCGTGCGCCACCGTGCGGGCGGTCGCCGGCATGAGTTGCATGAGACCCAGGGCGCCGACCCTCGACTTGGCGGTGGTATCCCACGCCGATTCCTGGCGGATCAATGCGGCCACCAGCAGCGGGTCGACACCGGCCCGTTCGCTGTGCTGGAAGAGATCGTCCTGGTGCAGCAACGGATAGATAAGACGGTAGGTCCGGGTATCGGCCGGGGCGCCCAGCAGCAGGGCCCGTCGGGCGAGGGACGCCGCCATCGATGGCTGCCCATCCATCCGGAAGGCATTTGCCGTCGCGAGCAGCCGCTCGGGGTCGCGACCGGCGGAGGCCAGCAGCGCCTCGCGCTCCCAACGGACTTCCGGGTCCAGTTTCATGGCCCGCAGCCGGGCGATCCGCTGCATCGCGCTGTCTACGGACGGCAGTTCCTCGAAATGTTCGGGGACCAGGGCCTGCGCCGGACGCCAGGGCGAAATCCCCAGTCGCTTCGAGCTGAGCACCGCATAGTAGGAAAGGGAGTCGCGGGAGATGACCGAGGTCCACAGCAGCTCCGCCCGCTCGGCGTCTCCCATCTGGGTGTAGGCCCGGCCGGCCCAGTACCCGGCGGCCAGCCCGTCGCTCCCCTCGACCTGCCGATGCAGGCGATCCCATTCCGCCGCCGCGACGTCCGCGTGTCCCGCCTCCCATTCGATCAGGCCGGCCAGGAACCCGGCCCGACCGGCGAGTGCATGGGTCGGAAACCGATCAACCAACTCGAGCCACGCGCGCCGTGCGATGGCGACATCCCCCTGTTGAGAGGAGAGATCGCCGGCGAGATAGAGTGCCCGGGGCACGGTGATCGTATCCTCGGGGTAGTCGACCACCAACTGGGCCAGCGCCAGCCGGGCCGGGTCCCGCTGGCCCATCCGCGCCTGGGACACCGCGCGCTGGTAAGCACTTTCCGCGCTGCGTGAGGCTGGCGGAATGCGATCATAGGCGAGCAGCGCCTCGCGGTGCCGGCCGAGGCGCGCCAGGGCTGCGCCGTAGGCCAGGCGATCCGCCGGGGTGACCAGTCCGGCCGTCATCGGGCCGCGATAGAACTCGATAACCTGGGATGCCTGGCGCGGATTGCGGATAGCGCGCGCCAGCCGGAGTGCTTCACTGACCGGCAATCCCAGCCGGATACTGAAGAGAAGGTCGATGCCTTTGTCCGCCTCGGCGGTGCCCGGTTCCGCGGCGATACGGTCGATGAGGGCCTGGCGCAGCGCCGTCCGGGCGGCAGGGCGGGTGGTGGCTTTGAGCCACAACCGCGTGGCGTCGGCGTACTGCCCCAGAGTGTCGAACCGGAACGCCGCCCCTCGGAAATCACCCAGCGATTCCCGGGTCTCCGCTTCCGTCAGTAAGAGCCGGTTCCGCACCACGGAAAGGCGGATTCGGCGGTACAGTGCCGCCCGCGCGAGGCTATCCGGCGTGTTGATGGCCGCCCGCCGCAGCAACCAGTCGCTGATTTCGGGATTCCGTTCGGCGGCGGCAAGGTAGAACTTGGGGTCGTCGCCGCTCAGGGCATGGACGCGATCCGCCACACCCGCGTTGGCCAGGAGGGCCAGGAGGGCGACGCGACCAAAAGCGGGCATGAAGGTCATAGGCGAAGAATAACGTTGAAAGGGGCGTGTATGTCTCACTCATCATATCTTGTGCCATGCCCGAACTGACTCTCCTGATTCCACCGGCACTGGTGTTGGCCGCCACCTGCCTCCCGACCTATCGCTGGCGGCGGGCGGGACTGGCTGCGGTCCTTGTCGTGCAGCTCGCGCTGGCCAGCTTGGAGCTTACCGGTGGGCTCGGCCCGCTACGGAGCGCGTTGTCACCAGGCTATCTCGCGGTCAGCGCCGCACTCCTGCTGGGTGGGATCCTGCTCGCGATCGGCGCCCTTGTCGGCGCCTGGCGCTCGGGCAAAGGCGAACGGCCCACTCTGCTCACCGCCGCCGCGGTGCTTCTGGGGGTCACGGTGTTCATGCTGCGCCTGACCCTTCCGCTCGCCACCGATGGAGGCGTGTGGCGTACGCTCGGTGCGCTGGCGGGGATTCTGGCGGGCGGAACGCTGCTGGTCCTCCTGGTCGGCGCCCGCCGTACGCGGGCGACGATCGGCAAACTCGGACGCCTGCGCCCTTCGGTGCCAGGCACGCCCCCGGCGCCTTCTCCTCGCACGCGGTCACTCGTCCTGGCGCTGCACCTTGTCGGTGTCCTGCTGTCGCTGGTTGCGCCGTCGCTGCCCTTGCTGGTGATCGGGGTCGTGATGGCCGTGCTCGCAGGGGCGCGATGGGAATACCTCGCGGGGCAGGGCCGGCCCTGGCCGGGGGGTGTGGGCGTCGTCCTGGTGGCGCTGGTGGCGGGAGCCGGCTGGACCGTGGCCACGGCCGGGGGGACGTCGCTGATGCTCAGTGCCATGTCCGACGGACCCTACAGTTCCGCCTTTCAGGTCGCGGTCCTTCCCCTCCTGATCCTGGCGGCGTGGCCGTTGCTCCGCCTGTGGCCGCTGCACCTGACGCGCACCGGGCCGGCGGCGGCGCTGGCGGGGGGTGCGCTGCTGCTCCTGTTTGCGGTGCCGGTATTTCCGGACGGGGTCACGCACTGGCAGCCGGTGCTCTATCTGCTGCTCGCACTCGGCGCCTGGTACGGTGCGCTGAGCCGCAACGATTCGCTGCTGGCTGAGTCGCTGGCGGCCGCCGGGCTGTTGAGTGGGGTGACGGAGGCAGGGTGGGGCGCCATTGCGCTCCTGACGGGCGCGATCGTGGTGCAGAGCCTGGCCCGGGCGACCCGGACGGTGCCGGTGGCGCTGATCGCCGGGCGCACCCTTCTGGTGCTGTCGTCCGTGGCCGTGGTGCCGCTGCTGGTGGGTGCATTACAGGCGGAGGTCTTCTCGACGGCGCTGCTGGTGGCCGGTGCGGTGGTGGGCCTGCTGTCCGCCGAAGATCGTCGGCGCGTTGACCGGGGTCCGAGCCTGGTCTAGCTTTGCCTTTCCGCGGCCGGCGCTGATGCCGGCCCCTTGGTTTTGTTTTCCTCGTCCTCCGGAGAGCGCCATGGCATTCACTCTGCCCCCGCTTCCCTACGATTACACCGCTCTGGAACCGCACATCGACGAACAGACGATGCGGATCCATCACGATAAACATCACAATGCCTACGTCACCAACCTCAATGCGGCGCTCGACGGTCATGCCGACCTGCAGGCCAAGTCGATCGACGCGCTGATCGCCAATCTGGATGCGGTCCCCGAGGCGATTCGCGGGGCCGTCCGCAACAACGGTGGCGGGCACCACAACCACACCTTCTTCTGGGAGATCATGGCACCGGGCGGCGCCAGGGAACCCCAGGGGGCGCTGGCCGAAGCGATCACCAAGGCCTTCGGCGGCTTCGACAAGTTCAAGGAGCAGTTCACCAAGGCGGGCACCACCCGCTTCGGCAGTGGCTGGGCCTGGCTGGCGAAGAAAAAGGATGGGGCGCTGGAGGTCTACAGCACCGCCAACCAGGACAGCCCCGTCATGGAAGGGAAGACGCCGCTGCTGGGCTGCGATGTGTGGGAACACGCCTACTACCTCAAGTACCAGAACAAGCGTCCCGACTATCTCGCCGCCTGGTGGAACGTGGTGAACTGGACTGAAGTGGGGAAGCGGTTCGGGAAGTGAGGTAGAGAGTCGCAAGTCACAGGTCACGAGTCGCAGTCACGAGTCATCAGTCACGAGTCGGGAGTCCGGAGTGACTCGTGACTCGTGACTTTCTCTTTCACCTCCCTGGTCTGCCAATCATGCCTATCCCCACCACCGGTTCCCCCGCTCCCGATTTCACGCTCGCCTCGACCTCGGGGAGCAATGTCACGTTGTCCGGGCTCCGCGGGCGGAACGTCCTGCTCGCCTTCTTCCCGCTGGCCTTCACCCGGGTCTGCACCACCGAGATGTGCGCCTTCACGGAGGATTACAGCCGCTTCGAGCAGTCGGGTGCGGTGGTCCTGCCCATCAGTGTGGACTCGGTGCCGACCCTGAAAGAATTCAAGGCGAAGGAAAAGCTCACCGTGGACCTGCTCAGCGACTTCAAGCGGGAGGTGAGTCGGCAGTACGGAGTGCTGCTGGAGGACGCCTTCTTCGCCGCCCGGGCCTATTTCATCATCGACCGGGCGGGGGTGCTCCGCTGGAGTTTCGTGGAAGAGACCCCGGGCACCCGGCGGGAGAACGCCGAGCTGCTGGCCCAGCTCGAGGCGTTGGCCTGAGCCTCACCGACGCCTGGGATGAGTGGCCGCCGTCGCCCTCCGCCCTGATGCTGGAGACGTCGGCGCGGGAGGACCTGCCCTGGTGGCTGGCGGGGCGCCGGGTGCTGGTGCATGGGAGCGATCGGGCAGGCGTCCGGGAGATTCAGCTGCCGGGCGGGACGCTGGCCATGGGGATGGTGCTGGAGGTGGCGGGGCAGGTGCCGGAGACGACTCTGGTGCGGGTGGCGCCGGATGAGGTGGTCCGGGTGCTCCGGGCCGGGGCCGTCGAGCTGACGGAGCGGATCACCGTCGCACTGGACCACGGCCTGGTCTGCTGGGGGGTGGTGGCCGACGCACCGGTTCGACTCACCCTGCGCTGGGCGTCGCCACTGGCACCGCTGGTGGCGCCCCGGGCGGATCCTGCGGTGGTGCAGGAGGAAGGGCCGGTCGATCCCGATCCGGCGCCTGCTCCTGGCGTGCACCTGGCGGGTCCCTCGGGGCATCTCGCGGTAACCGCCTACAGCGGCACGGTGCACCGCAGCAGCCGCGCGGGCGAGACCCCTGCAATCTGCGTGGCGGAGGGCGACCGGGTGCTGCGACTGGTCTTCGCCTGCGGCGCGACGGACGCAGAACTGCAGCGCAGCCGCGACGCCTTTGCCCGCCGTCGCCTGCGGGCCTTTCGGCAGGACCGGATCCTGCACGCCCGCCGCCTCGAACAACGACTTACCGCGCTGGAAAGTGCGGATCCCACCCTCGATCGCGCCTTCCAGTGGGCCAAGATCCGGCTCGATGCGGCCATCGTCGAGACCGCGGGCGCCGGGCGCTGGCCGCGACTGCCCGGGGTGCCCGCCAGTACCGCCCGGGCCTGTGCCCTCGCCCGGGCAGCACTGGCCGGCGGTGATCGCGAGCCAGCGCTCGACCTCGTACGGTTGCTGGCACAGGCGGGTGCACCGGCGGTGCCGGGTGACGACGGTCGAAACGACGCGGAGGCAGCCGCTGCCGGCGTGCTGGACCTGGCGATCGCGGTGGCGGCGTGGACCGGAGACCGGGCGGCGCTCGAGCGGATCGCCACGTTGCTCCCGATGGACGTTGGTGCCCTGATGGGACGCGTCGCGTCGGCGGGCGCTGACGTCCCGCATGGGTGGGACGATCCCGCCACCGTGCGCTCCGTGCTCGGGTTCCGGCCCGAGCAGCTCGACGGATCCCCCCGCCTGGTACGCGCGGTGATCGAGGGACTGTGGGGGATTGTGCCCGACGCGCCGCACGATGAGGTGCGGGTGACTCCGGGGCTGCCATCGGAGTGGCCGGAAATGGCGCTGCGCCGCCTGCGGGTCGGCGCCAGTCAGCTCGATGTGCGGATCCGGCGCCGGCCCGGGCGCCAGGTGCTGCGGGTCGAACTGGTGCAGGGGCCACGCATCCGCATGGTGGCGGAGCTACCCGCCGGGCTGCCAGTCGAGCAGCTCCTGCTGGACGACGAACCGCTCGGCGGGCGCAGGGCCGTCTTTGATGTAGAGCACTCCCACGAAGTCGTGTTTCAGCTGGCCGATGGCTAGCGCGACAGGTTGAGCGCCAGCATGCGCGGCTCGCTCATTTCCTCCATAGTATAGCGCACGCCCTCCCGACCGAATCCGGAATCCTTCACCCCGCCATAGGGATAGTTATCGACCCGCAGGGTCGGGAAATCGTTCGCGATCACCCCGCCGACGTCGAGCGCGTCAAAGGCGTGGAAGATCCGATTGACGTCCTGGGTGAATACCCCCGCCTGCAGTCCGAAATCGGACGCGTTCACCTGCTGCAGGGCCTCGTCCCAGCTGCCGTAGGGGGCCACGATGGTGACCGGCCCGAAGACCTCGCGACTGGCGATCTTCGCAGCGGCGGGCACGTCGGCGAGCACGGCGGGGGAGAGCACCTGGCCTTCGCGCCGCGCGGCCAGCAGCGTCGTCGCGCCGGCAGCGACCGCCTCGGCCGTCCACTGCTGGACCCGGTCCGCGGCGCCAGCGTCAATCATCGGCCCGACCACCACGGCGGGATCCAGGGGATCACCACAGGTGAGCGCGCGACTCGCGGCGACAAAGCGATCGACGAACGACTGGAAGATCGGGCGGTGCACCAGGATGCGCTGCACCTTGATGCAGACCTGGCCGGCGTAGGCATACGCGCCGAGCGCGAGCCGACTCGCGACCCAGTCGAGATCCTTCGCGTCCTCATGCACCACCGCCGCCGCGTTCCCACCGAGTTCGAGGCAGACCTTCTTGTGTCCCGCCACCTGCTTGAGGTGCCAGCCGACCGTGGGGCTGCCGGTGAAGGTCAGCATCGCGAACCGGGGATCGGTCGCGAGCGCCTCCGCCACGGGAATCGGCAGGTGCAGCACGTTGCAGGCGCCGGGTGGCAGGCCGCATTCGGTGAGGATGTCCGCCAGGCGGAAGGCCAGCTGCGGACACTGCGGCGGCGGCTTGATCACGAGAGCGGTTCCCACCGCGATCGCCGGCGCGACTTTGTGGGCCAGCAGATTGAGCGGAAAATTGAACGGGCTGATCGCGCTGATGGGCCCGACCGGGAAGCGATGCACCACCCCGGTGTAGCCAACCGTCCGGCGGTCGACATCGAGCGGAATCACTTCCCCGCCGAACCGACGGGTCTCATCTGCGGCGAAGCTGAAGGTCAGGGCCGCACGGTCGACCTCACCGAGCGCCTGGGTGATCGGCTTGCCGCAACTGATGGCGAGTTCCCGGCCGAGTGTGTCGCGATCACGGGTCAGGGCCTCGGCCACCCGGGCGAGGATGTCGCGCCGCGCATGACGGGGGAGGGCGCGCATGGCGCTGAAGCCGGCCTGTGCTGCCTGAATAGCGAGATCCAGATCGGGCCCGGTGCCCTGGGCCACCCGCACGGCAGGCTGGCCGGTGTACGGCTGCGGAATCGTGTCGATGACCCGATCGCCGGCTGCCAGGTGGGCGCCATTCACGAAGGGGGTGAGAAGAGAGGTCATGCACGGAATGTTGCCGCGGGGCAGGTGCGGAGCAACCTGTGGCGTACTCCGCTGGTTCGAGAGTGCGGCATTGAACCGGACGGTGAGCTCGCTGGTCACCCGCCCACCGCCACCCCGCGAAGTCCCCCGGGGCGCTGTCATCCCGCCGCGGCCCCGTACATCCCGGCGGCAGGCGTCCTCACGGTGTACCGCACCCGATTCGGATAGATTGGAGCGGTCCACCAGGGGAGCAGCCTTCGCATGCCGGTGCGTCCTTCCATTCGAAACGGTCTCTTCCTGCTCCTGCCGCTCGCGAGCCTGCTCGCGGTCGGCATGATCTGGCAGATCGTGGGCCGGACCGAGCGCGACCTGCAGTTCGCCACCGACGCGGCGCTGGCCCGGGCCGGGCGCTGACTTTCTCACCGTGGTCACCCCGCCCGGCCCGATCGGCGAGTTCGATCCCGTCCGCCTGCTGTCGGCCGCCAATGTCCTCGCCACCACCTCCTTCTGGCCCGGTGGGCTGCAGGTCCTGGTCGGGAACACCGCCCTGGTCCCCGACTCGATTCAACTCCTGCCACTGCCGGATTCGGTGCTGCTCGCCATGGAGCAGGGGCAGGCGCCAGTACGGGTGGAAACCCCGGTGGTGCAGGTGTCGCTGGTTCCGCTCCTCTCCCGCGAAGGCCGCCGCACCGGGGCCTGGGTGGCGGCATGGAATGTCTTCCCCGGCCTTCGCGTCGGGACGCGGCTCCGGCTGCTGTTCCTCGGATCGGCGCTCGGGATTGTGCTGACCGGGGTGCTGGGGATGCCGGCGTTGCGCTCATCACTGCGATGGGTGACCGCTGCCGGGGGGGCGGTGGCGCTGGTGCTTCTCGTCATGACGCTGACGGAGCGGATCACCACCACGGTGCGCGCCGCGACGGAGTTGCGGCTCGAGGCGCTCCGCCGGCTGGTGGAAATGGCCGCCACCGCCCCCGGTGTGCGCCAGGCGACGGTGCCGGACGTCGCCGCTTCGGCGGAGGTACGTCCGCTCGCGAGGGCACCCGCCGTGGGAAGCGCACTCGCCTGGGATGCCGATTCCGCCGGACCGTTTGCCACCATCACGGCCGCGACACCACGGACCTTGAGTGGCCTCGCCCTGACCCTGCGTCCCGTCGATCCCGATCCGATCCCGATCCTGGCGCAGCTCCGGCGATGGTGTGGGATTGGACTTGCGGGGCTCCTCGTCACCGCCCTCTTCTCTGGCCTTTCCCCCGTCCCCGCGGTATTTCATTCGGGAGAGAGTGCGACACCTTCTTCGACATCCGGGCTTGCATGACTCAGTCGCTGCAACCTGCCACCGAACTGGAACTGGTCGGGACGGTGGCCGCCCTGCTCAACACCGGCCTGGGGGCGGAGGAAACCCTGGCTTCGGTCGCCGACGCGTTGCGCAAGGGACTGGGGGTGCGGAGTGCGCAGCTCTGGCTCCGTGAACCCAACGCCACCACGTTGCGCGCCATCGGCACGCCACCCACGACCAACGGCCCGCGGACCAGCCGATCCTTTGCGGTCTTGCCGGACGCCGAGCCCGAGGCGCTGCGCATCCCGCTGCTGCACGAAGGCGAGCGCCTCGGGGTCCTCGAGCTGGTGCCGGCGCCGTCGCCGGAGCGGGAGCGGGTGCTGACCATCGTGGCGGACATCCTGGCGCCGTTCCTCGCCTCCATCGAGCTGTCCGAGGATCTGGCCTATGAGGTCGCGCTGCGATCACGCGAGATCGAAGAGCAGCGCCGCTTCATCACCCTGGTCATCGACTGTCTGCCGGTGGGACTGTACGTGGTGGACCGGGATTATCGGATTCAGATCTGGAATCGGAAGCGGGAGATGGGCACCCAGGGGCTGCGCCGGGATGCGGTGGTCGGGCGCCCGGTCTTCGAAGTGCTGACCCGGCAACCGGCGGGCCAGCTGCAGGAGGAGTTTGACGAGGTGTTCCGCAGCGGCCAGCCCCAGCAGCTCGAGCTGGAGGTGGCGGTGGGTGGGGAGCCAAAGTACTACCGCATCAGCAAGATTCCGATGCGCCAGGATGGCGAGATCGATCAGTCACGTCATCACGATCGGGGAGGACGTCACCGAAGGCCACGTCGCGCAGCAGCGCATTCTCCAGAGTGAGAAGCTGGCGGCGATCGGCACCCTGGCCGCCGGCATCATGCACGAGATCAACAATCCGCTGGCGACGATCGGGGCCTGCGTGGCGGCGCTGGATGGTCGGGTGGAGGATCATGTCCCGGTGGCGCAGCAGCCGGCCTTGCGCGAGTATCTCCAGATCATCGACAAGGAAGTGCAGCGCTGCGAGGGCATCGTCGACGGGTTGCTGGACTTCAGCCGTCCGAAAGGCAAGGCCAAGGGGCCGGTCAACGTCTCGACCATTCTCGAGGACACCCTGTTCCTGCTCAAGCATCATGAGCGGTACAAGAAGATTGAAGTCATCCGGACGCTGGGTGAGGGGCTGCCACTGGTCCAGGCCAACGGGGAGCAGCTCATCCAGGTGTTCATGGCGCTGATGCTCAACGCCCTGGACGCGATGGAGGAGGGCGGCACGCTCACCGTGATTTCGCGCGGGGGCACCGTCCACGAGGACGAAGTCGAAGTGGAGATCGAGGATTCCGGCATGGGGATTCCCCGGGCCGAGCTGACCAAGATTTTCGAGCCGTTCTATACCACCAAGCCGCCGGGTCGCGGGACGGGCCTGGGCCTCAGCGTCTGCTATGGCATCGTCGCGGAGCATGGCGGCCGGATCGAAGCCGACAGCCAGCAGGGGCGCGGCTCGGTGTTTCGGGTGTACCTGCCAATTCGCGGCAAGAGTGGGGGAAACTGACGCATGAAAATTCTCGTGGTGGAGGACGATCGCACCGTGGGCCAGTACGTGCTGCGGGGACTGCAGGAGCAGGGATTCCAGGTGGATCTGGTGGCCGATGGCAACGAGGCGCTGACCACCGCCTCGAATGGGTCGCACGACCTCATCATCCTGGACCTCCGGCTGCCGGGAATGTCCGGCTACGAAGTGCTGCGCACCCTGCGGGACCGGGGCAACGCCACGCCGATCCTGGTGCTGACGGCGCAGGATGCGGTCGATTTCAAGGTGCAGGCGCTGCGGGCCGGGGCCGACGACTACGTCACCAAGCCGTTCGCCTTTGAGGAACTGCTGGCCCGGGTCGAGGCCCTCGCCCGTCGGCCCAAGCAGATCGCCTCCCGCAGCCTCAAGGTGGCGGACCTCGACCTCGACCTCGGCACCCGGGAGGTGACCCGGGCGGCTCGGCGGCTGGAACTGACCCCCAAGGAATACGCCGTCCTCGAGCCTACCTGATGCGCCACGTGGGCCGGGTGATGTCCCGCACGCTCATTACCGAGTATGCCTGGGACTATCACTTCGATCCCGGGACCAACATCGTGGACGTCGTCATCAACCGGCTGCGCAAGAAGGTCGATGCCGGGCAGAGCAGCGCCTCATCCATACGGGGGGTTGCGCGGAGTAGGGTATCGGCGTTCGCATGCAGCATCAGCGCGGCCTGAACGCTCAACGCTGACGCTGACGCTGCCCCCGATCCCTCGCCGTCGCGTCACGGTCTGGTACGCGCTGGCGCTGCTGGTCACGCTCAGCGCCTTTGGCGGTGCGCTCTATTTCGAGCGCCGCCGCTCCAGCCTGACGGAACTCGATGAGCGACTCGCACTGGAGGGCAACCTCGCGGCCCAGTACTTCCTCAGCTTCCAGCGGCAGCCGGGCGGGACCCTCAACCCCGGCCAGGCCCCGTCGATCGCCATTAACGCAGTCGGTGGCTATCTCGACGGCATCCGGGACTTCGTGGTGGTCTTCGACCCTGACCGTTTTCCCATCTATCGAAACTCCGCCGCCAAGCCATTCGGCGTCACCGCGCTGTCCCAGGTGCTGACCGCCATTCCTCGGCTCAACTCCACCACGGACTCCGGACCGGCGTCGTGCCCATCGAAGGCGAACCGGCCAGCTTCCGCTACGCCCAGGTGCCACTCCCGGGCATCTGGGCCGAGCCGGGCAGCATCTTCGTGGCGGCGCCACTCGAGGCGGTACCGTTCGGCGCCGGGCAGCTGCTGCAGGCGATGCTGGTCATCGCGCCGGTGATCCTGGTCGGCAGCCTCGGACTGGGCTACCTGCTGGCGGAAACCAGTCTCCGGCCGCTGGAAGGGATTGTGGACGAGACTGGCGGCGATCACCGACGGGCGCAGCCTCCATCGCCGACTCGCACCGGTGCAGGCGGAGGAACTGGCGCGCCTCGCCAACGACGATGAACCGGATGCTGGCTCGGCTGGAGCAGAGCTTCACCAGTCTGCGACGGTTCACCGCCGACGCCAGCCACGAACTCAAGACCCCGCTGATGGTGCTGCGCGCCGGCGTCGAGCGGGCGATGACACACCCCGGACGCCCACCGAAGCGCTGAGCTCGCTGGAGGAAGTGCTGGAAGAGATCCACCGGATGAGTGAAATGGTGGAAAATCTCCTGACCCTGGCCCGGGCCGATGAAGGGCGATGCCGTCCTGGCGGTCGAACCGCCTGATCTCCGGGATCTGATCAGCGAAGCGGCGGAGACGGCGGGGATGCTGGGGGAAGGACCCTTCATTACTGTCCGGTGCGAAGTGCCGCCCGACCCGGTGGTGGTGCCGGTGGATCGGAGCCGCATCCGCCAGTTGCTGCTCAACCTCGTCACCAACGCGATCAAGTACACCCCCTCTGGGGGCAAGGTCAGTCTGGGGCTGGTGGACAAGGGCGACTCGGTGGCGATTGTCATGGGCGACAACGGCATCGGCATCCCGGCGGGCGACGTGCCCCAGATCTTTGATCGCTTTTATCGGGTCGATACGGCGCGGTCCCGGACCGGGGGTACGGGGCTGGGACTGGCCATCACCAAATGGATTGCGGAGGCGCATGGCGGCACGATTACCGTGCAGAGCCGAGTGGGACGCGGCACGGTCTTCACGGTGACGCTGCCTCGCGCCGGGAAGCGCCTCGACGTGGCCGAACCCGAGGTCACGGTCGAGCCGCCCGCGACCGTCACCGAGCTTTCGGAGGGCCGTATCGAGTGACGTTTGCATCTGCGTCGTTCCGCCCCGCCACCTGCACCCACTCATCCGTCTGTTATCGATTTGTCATCTTTGGGCGGTTGCGCTGCAATCGGCCAGGCGTAGGTTCTCGGACAGCCATCTTACCCCGGAGGACGGGTTCCGTGTTTGAAAACCTGATTGAATCCAATCGCAAGACCAAGCTGTCGCTCGGGCAGCAAGTCATGTCGTTCGCCATTCACGCCGGGATCATCTTTGGCGCGATTCAGGTGACGCGTGGCGTAGCGGAAGGCGTCCGGGAGGCCGTGGTGGATACCACGATGGTCTTCCTGAAGCCGCCTGAGCCGCCGCCGCCGCCGCCCGAGACGCCGCCGGAGAACGTGGTGGTGAGCGCCAATCCGCCGCCGCAGGGTTTCCAGGTGGTGACGCCGCCGGATAACATCCCGACGGAGATCCCGCCGGTGAACCTGAATGAGCGGTTCGATCCCAAGGACTTTACCGGCAAGGGCGTCGAGGGCGGCATCGCCGCTGGCGTCGTCGGCGGTACCGGTCCGGTGATCGAGGGCGAAGTCTTTCTGGCGGCGGAAGTGGATGATGCGCCGTCGCCCAAGGATCCGGCCGGGTGTATCGGCAAGTTTCCGCCGGTGATGCAGTCGGCGGGAATCGCCGGCAAGGTGGTGATGCAGTTTGTGGTGAACGTGGACGGCAAGGTGGATCCGTCGACGGTGAAGATCATGAGCAGCTCGCACAAGGCGTTCGAGCCGGCCGCGAGAGAGGGCATTACCTCCTCGACCTGCACCTTCACGCCGGGCAAGTCCCGTGGCACTCCGGTGCGCGTGCTGGTGCAGCAGTCGATGTCGTTCAAGCTGAATCAGTAGTTTCCCGCCGCAGGGAGGGCGTCGTCCTCCCCGGCCACATCCTGATGGAGGTCGCTGAGTCATGAATCACGGTATCGATCTGCTGAAGCTCTGGGACGCGGCGGGTGGTTTTGCCCGGGGCGTCATTTTCACGCTGCTGGCGATGTCGCTCTGGTCCCTCACCGTCTCGATCACCAAGCTGATCGTGATCAAGAAGAGCCAGAACGCCACCAAGAAGTTCGCGCCCGAGTTCTCCCGCGCCATTCAGGAAGAGAACCTGGAGAAGGCGATCGCCCTGTCCGAGAAGAACCAGAAGAGCCACATCGCGAAGGTGCTGGGTGGCGCCCTCGGTGAGGTGAAGCCGCTGATTCAGGACCGGGCTACCATCACCTCTGCCGACATCAACTCGGCCGAGCGCGCGGTGGAGCGGCAGATGCTGATCACCCTGGCCGAGTTCAAGCGCGGCATGGGCGTGCTGGCCACGGTCGGCGCCACCGCGCCGTTCGTCGGTCTGCTCGGCACCACGATGGGTATCGTGACGGCCTTCACCGGTATGGCCGCGGCGGGCGCCTCAGGCGGTCTGGCCGGCATCTCGGCCGGTATCGCCGAGGCGCTGATCACCACCGCCTTCGGTCTGCTGGTCGCGATCCCGGCGGTGTGGTTCTACAACTACTTCACCACCAAGATCGAGAACCTGACGGTCGAGATGACCTATTCCTCCAAGGAACTGATCGACTACCTGATCAAGTCCGTGGGCAGCGAGTTCGGCCGCTCGATCTTCACCAAGGAATTCCAGGCCCAGAAGGCGGTGAGCGGTCATGGCCACGTCGCAGGCTAACACTGCCGGCAAGAGCTCCGTCAAGGCGGAGCCGAATGTCGTGCCGATGATCGATATCATGCTGGTGCTCCTGATCATCTTCATGATCGTGACACCGCTGATCGCCGCCGGGTTCAAGGCCACCTTGCCCAAGGGCAAGCACCTTGATTCGCGCCCGGAAGGCGAGAACGAAGTCATTCTCGGGATCGACGCCAGCGGGAATTATTTCCTGAACGGCAAGGGTCCGGTGGACCCGGTGCTGCTGGAGCAGCAGTTGACGTCGATGTACGCCGCCCGGTCGGAGGACAAGATCCTCTACTTCAAGGCGGACACCGACCTCAAGTTCCAGAAGATTCAGGAGGCGGTCGAGATGGCCCGGCGCTCCGGCGCCCGCATGATGGCGGCCATCACCGAACCCAAGGTTCAGGGCGGGCTGTTCTCGGCCGCCGAGGAGAAAAACTGACATGGCGGGTGGCGGCGGAGCAGCGCCCGGCGAAGTCAACGCCGAGCCCAACGTAGTCCCCATGATCGACATCATGCTGGTCATGTTGATCATCTTCATCGTCTCGCAGCCACTGGCGCGCATGGCCCTGGATATCCAGGTCCCGCCCAAGGAGACGGCGTCGAAGTCCAATGCGGCGTCAAACCAGATCGTGCTGGAGCTGACGGCCGATGGCGGGTATGCCATCAATACCCAGCCGGTCCCGATCGACCAGCTGGATACCCAGATTCACGCGATCTTCGACTCCCGTCCGGCCAAGCTGCTGTTCGTCAAGTCGGCGCCGGCCCGGACGTACCAGGAAGTGATTGATGCGATGGACGTGGCGCGTGGGGCAGGGGTCCAGGTGATCGGATTCACGCCCGCCGACCGCGGCTCGGCAGCAGCGGCAGCACCGGCAGGCCAGTAGCCACCAGTCGCAGCCTGCGTCTGCCGGGCGGGACGAGGGGCGGGGAGGGATGGGGACCGGAGGCACGGTCCCGCATCCCTCCCCGCCCCTCGCGCTTGTCCGGGGACGTCGTCACCTTGTACCCGTGGTGCGCGATGAATCGTCACCATCGGTAGCCCGTAGGGACCGAGCAGCCACGCTTACCCCGACCCCGGAGAGGAGGACACACTGCCGTCGTCGTACCACGTGATTCCTGACTCCCGCCGGCGTCGGTCGCCCCTCGGCCTGGCCATCGCCATCGCGCTCCATCTGCTGCTGGGCACCCTGCTGCTGGTCCGGGTCCGCCAGGATTTCGTCCGGGTGCTGGACAGCGGTACGCCGCGTCCAGGAACCCGGGGTGGAGGTGGTGGCGGGGGCGGCCGCGTGGCATATATTTCTCTCCCTGCGGAGGCGCCACCGGCGCCCGCCGTTGCGGTGGTGGCACCACCGGTCTCACCACCACCACCAGTCCCAGTCGCACCGACACCGGTCCCACCGCCCACAATTCCGCCTGTGACGGAGCCGCAACCGCAGCCCGTTGCGAGCACCGGCGTGGCCACGGCGGACACGGGAGTGGGTACGCCCGCCGGGCAGGGCGGGGGAACAGGCGGCGGTGAAGGGGGAGGCGTTGGCCCCGGCAAAGGTCCCGGTACCGGGCCCGGCGTGGGGACCGGTGGCGAGGGCGGCAAGGGACGCGCCGCCGAGCCGAAGCATATCATCCTCCCACCGGATGATCCCCCCAAGGAGTTGCGGGGGATCGATTTCAAGTTGACCTTCTTCGTCAACCCCGATGGCACCGTGAACCGCGTGGCCGTCGCGCCGGCGATCAAGGATCGCAAGTTCGCCAACAAGATCAACGAGGTCATGCGGGATTACCGATTCAAGCCGGCGCTCGGCCCGGACGGGACTCCCATTGCCTCGACCTACGTCTACACGATGAAGTACTAGTCGGACCGTTTCCCTCTCACCCCCTCCTCATGTCTGATCTCTTCATCCGTAAATCGGTAGCCGACTGCGAAAGCGACGCCGCAGAACGCGGCGGGCTCAAGCGGACCCTCACCAAGTGGCACCTCACCGCGCTGGGCGTGGGCGCGACGATCGGCGCCGGCATCTTCGCCACCACCGGCACCGCCATTGTGGGTGATGCGCTCCGTCCCGGCGCCGGCCCCGGCATTATCCTCTCCTTCGTCCTGACGGCCCTGGCCTGTGGCTTTGCGGCGCTGTGCTATGCCGAGTTTGCGGCGATGGTACCGATCTCCGGATCGGCGTACACCTACGCCTATGCGTCCCTGGGCGAGTTCGTGGCGTGGATCATCGGATGGGACCTGATCGTCGAGTATGCGGTCGGCAACATCGGGGTGGCAATCGGCTGGTCGGGGCACTTCCGGGAGCTGATCAAGTACTTCGGCCTGAGCCTGCCGGCCTGGCTGGCGACCGACTTCCGCTCAGCCACCGACGCGGCGGCCGCGATGGCCAGCGGTGCCACGGAAGCGAGTACCGTCTACATGGCCTCCGCGTTGACGTCGGCGCCACACCTGTTCGGCCTGCCGCTGATTTTCAATCTCCCCGCCTTCCTCGCGGTGGCGTTGGTAACCGTGGTGCTGGTCATCGGTATCAAGGAGTCGGCCGATACCAATAACCTCATGGTGCTGCTCAAGGTCGGCCTGATCCTGTTCTTCATCGCGGTGGGTGCGTTCCTGATCAAGCCCCACAACTGGACCAATCCCGAGACCGGCGGCTTCATGCCCAACGGGTTCCGGGGTGTCAGCGCCGGTGCGGCGATCATCTTTTTCAGTTATATCGGGTTCGATGCCGTTTCCACCGCGGCGGAGGAGGCCAAGGATCCCAAGAAGGACATGCCGTTCGGCATTATCATGAGTCTGGTGATCTGCACGGTCCTGTACATCGCCCTCTCAGCCGTCATGACCGGTATCGCCCCGTGGAAGGTGCTGGGCACCGCCGAGCCGATGCTGACGGCACTGGAGTATTCCACCGGCCCCGCCTGGTTGCTCAATACCTCGCGGTTCATCATCGCGCTGGGTGCGGTGATCGCGATGTTCAGCGTCCTGCTGGTGTTCCAGCTGGGGCAGCCGCGCATCTTCATGTCGATGTCGCGCGACGGCCTCCTGCCGGGGTTTTTCGCGAAGCTGCATCCGAAATTCAAGACGCCCTACATCGGGACCATTCTCACCGGACTCTTCGTCGGGACCTTCGCCGCGGTCGCCAATATTGCCGAAGTCGTGGACCTGACGAATATCGGCACCCTGTTCGCGTTCGTGCTGGTGTCGGTGGGGGTAATTGTCCTGCGGTACAAGGAGCCCGACCGGGTACGCCCGTTCCGGGTGCCCTGGGTGCCCATCACCCCGATGATCTCGGTTGTCGCGTGCCTGTATCTGATGATCCAGCTGCCCTGTGTCACGTGGCGCCGGTTCGCCTGGTGGCTCCTGGCCGGTCTGGCGCTGTATTTCCTGTATGGGGCGCTCCACAGCCGGCTGCGGAATCCTGACGGCCCCCGCGCGTTCAAGATGCCATGGCTCCAGCTGCTCGGCGTGATTGTCGCGGGGCTGATTTTCCACTTCCTGATCTTCACGCAGTTCGCCGCCTGCAGCTGAATGTGAGGGAAGGGAAACGAATCGGGGGGCCACGCGACGTGGCCCCCCGGTTTTTGTTATCAGGCCCGATCCTTCTCCCGGTTCAGAAGCGGTAACCGATCCCAAGGCCGCCGCCGACCACCGCACGCCGGCGCACCAGCGGGCTCCTGGCCGCATCCCCCACGAGGTAGTCCAGGCCGCCGAACCCGGTGATCCCCCAATGCGGTGAGAGCAGGCGAACGAGGCTGAGCGCCGGGCCGACACTTCGCAGCCCGGTCCCCGGACGATACGCACCTCCTTCATCGGCCCGCAGGCGAGGATCTCCCGCGGCGATCAGTGCATCGCGACGAGCCGCCTCGGTGTTCGAGACCCCGAACTCCCGCCGCATCTGCCGGGCATCCGCCGCGGTGGCGGTCAGCGTAGCGGTGATGATGAAGCGGCCGGTCATGCCCGCCAGCGCCACACTCGAGAAACCCCGGGCCCCACCACCATCGTTGATGCCCTGGTGCGCGCCCACGGTGAGGGCGACCGGGCCCGCCGTGTACGTCAGGGCGCCACCTACTGCGAACAGGAGGTCCTGGCTCTCGGTGCCAGCCAGGGCATCAGCTCGGCCGGGGCTCCGCGAATCCAGCAGGACCAGCTCCGTGGCCAGTTTCATCCGATGCCCGCGCAACGGGAAAAATCCAATGCCCCCACCCACGCCACCGGCGCTGGGCCCGAGATACACCCGGTCCTTCCACGTGATATCGACGAGCGGCAACGGCAGCACCCGCAATTCGTCCGAACCGGGATACTCGGGGAGGACGAGGCCGATGGCGCCGAGGGTGATCCCCCAGGCTGGTGCCGGGCCTGGTCCCTGGGCCGCGAGGTTCTCAGCCGACCAGCCCAAGAGTGAGACCGCGAGGAGTGCCGCAACTCGTGACATGACAATGCCTTTGGGTGACAAACAGCGGGTTTGTACATAAGCACGCATTGCCCTTGCCCACCGGCGGGATCCGCTGGTGGATCAGGGTTCCAGCGGCCGTACGATGAGGGAGGTCCGGCGATTCATCAAGGGGTTTTACCGACTGATGCCGCGGCTATTCACCGATGCGGTCGATACCTACCGCGGAGAGGCGATGGTCGCGCTCATGCAACGGACGCTGTTTTCGTAGTGGCGAGGTAGATCGCGCCCAGCGCCGCTTCGAGGGGTGCCTCGCGCAGCCGGAGCCGGGGTTCGTCGGCCAGCTTGGCCTTGAGCATCCGGTACAGCGGCCCCTCGTGGAACAGCAGCCCGCCATTGGTGGCGACTTCGACCACCATTCGTTCGTCAGCTCCGAAATGTGGCAGCAGTTTGAAGGCGAGCACGGCGAGTTCACGCGCCGCGTAGTCGAGGATGCCGGCCGCCACCGTATCTTCGCGCTGGGCCGCCTCGAACACCGCCGGGGCCAGGCTGGCGACCTCCGGTGGCCCCGCCGCCGCGGCCCATCGCACCAGGCCCTCAATGGCGTCGCTCCGGGTCGCGGTGAGCAGCAATGGGGTGAGTTCAGTCCGCGGGCTGCGATCATCGGCGGCCCGTCCCACTGCGCCGAGTGCCGCGCGACCAATCGCGTAGCCGCTCCCCTCGTCGCCCATCTGCCAGCCATAGCCGCCGGACCGATGCAGCCGGCCAAAGGGATCGCGGGCGACCCCCATGCTGCCGGTGCCGCCCGTGATAACGATGCCGGGCTGGTCCCGGAACGCCGCGGCCAGCGCGATTTCGATATCCCCCGTCACCACGACCCGCTCCGCGATCGCCTCGGTACGCAGCGCCTGCCGCAGCTCGTCGCGCTCCGCGTCCCGGCCAGCGCCGGCAGCGCCAGCCAGCAGGATGTCCCCACGCAGCAGGCCCACCTGGGCCAGGGCGCGCCGCACCGTTTCCGCGATCGTGGTGGCGCAGGCGATCCCGCGTCCGCTTCGCATCTTGGCACCAGCACCGGTCTCCCGCGCCACGATCTCTCCATGTCGCACGATCACCACCGCGGTCTTGGTCCCGCCGGCGTCGACCCCCACCATCACATCGCTCACGCTGTCCTCCCTGTGCGCCGAACGGCTCCAACCGTCACACCGGTCAATATGGTGATCGTGGTGCCCAGCGGAACATACCACGGCCACGCCAGGCGGCTCAGGGGCGCGAGCCCCTCCAGTCCCGGACTCAGCATCAGCCACCGGGAGGTGAAGACCACCAGCATGGTAGCGACGGCGGTGCCGAGGCCGATGGCCACCGCCACACCATCCACCCGGAACCGGCGTCCCGCGAGGAGGAACGCTCCCAGCATGCCGCCGTAGGTGATCGACGCGATCGCGAGGGCGAAGTCCACGACTGGCCGCTGCCCCCCACCGGCGACCGCATTGAACAGCACCGCCATGACGGTGGTGACGACCCCCCAGACGATGGTCCAGGTTCGGCCCACCCGCAACAGGTGCACCGGGTCGGTCCGTCCGGTCCACCCCGCATAGAGATCGTAGGTCACGGAAGAGGCGAGGGCGCTGATGGCTGAACTCTGGGTGCTCATGGCAGCGGCGAGAATCGCGGCCACCACCAGCCCGGCAAGGCCGTGCGGTAACTGGGTGATCACAAATCGGGAGAAGATCTGGTCGGCCGGGAGGGTGTCCGGGGCGAGCCCGGCGGACCAGATCGCAATGCCGATGAGGAGGAAGAGTCCGAACTGGAGAATCACCACGAAGCCTGACCCGACCAGTGCGGTCCGGGCGTTGCGCAGACTCCGGCTGGCGAGCAGCCGCTGGACGATGAGCTGGTCGGTGCCGTGGGAGGCCGCCGACAGCATCGCACCGCCGACGATGCCGCCGAGCAGGGTGTAACTGGAGGTGAAGTTGAAGCTGGGGTCGATCAGCGTCAGCTTGCCCGCCTCGCCGGCCATGGCCATGACGGCGGGCAGCCCACCGGCCAGTCCGACAGCGATCCACAGCGCCGCGACACCGCCCGCCACGTAAACCAGCAACTGAATGACATCGACCCAGACCACCGCCTTCAGCCCGCCATGCCAGGTATAGAACAGCGTCACCACACTCATCGCGATGATCGAGAGCGGGATGCTCCATCCGGTCAGCACCGCGAGCGGGATGGCACTGGCATAAATGCGTACCCCATCACCCAGCAGACGGGTGAGCAGAAAAATGACGGACACCAGGCGGCGGGTATTCACCCCGAACCGGTGCTCCAGCCGGGCGTACGCCGTATCCTGTTTACCGGTGAAGTAGCCCGGCAGCAGCCAGAGGGCGACCGCCACCCGACCGATCAGGTAGCCCAGCGGCAGTTGCAGGAAGGTCAGGTTGCCGCGGGCACCGACGCCGGGCACCGAGATCACGGTGAGGGCGGAGGTTTCCGCGGCCACGATCGCGAGCATGATGGCCCAGGCCGGCAGGTCCCGCGCGCCGAGGAAGTAGTCGCCCGCCGTGCGCTGACCGCGGGAGACGTACATCCCGACCCCGAGCGTCAGCACGAAGTAGACGGCGATGACGGTGAGATCGAGTGGAGACAGGGGCGGGTCCGGGGGAAGGGGGGACGGGGAACAGGGAACAGGGAACGGGGAACAGGGAACAGGCGACCGAGCGCCCTTGGGCGCGCGCAGCGCGACCCGGCGCGAGGGAGTCCCTTTAGGGGGAACGGGGAACAGAGAACGCGCAGGCCGTGACGAACGAACGGGGGAGCGAGACCTGAGTCTCTGCTCCCCCGATGCTTATTCCCCTGTCTCGTTCACTCCCGTCAGGCCGTGAAGCTGCTCCCGCACCCGCATCCGCCGGTGGCGTTGGGATTGGTGAAGGTGAATCCGCTCCCCTGCATCGACGACGTATAGTCGATGGTTACGCCATTGAGGTACTGCATGCTGAAGCCGTCCACGAAGACCCGCACGCCGTTGATCTCCATGACGACATCATCTTCGAGGGAGCGCTCTTCGATGTTCAGACTGTACTTGAAGCCGGAGCAGCCGCCGGGAAGGACGCTGACCCGCAGCCCGCCCTGTTCCGCCGCCACGTTCTCTGTCGTCATGAACTTGGCGACTTCCGCCGCGGCCTTATCGCTGACGACGAGGACGAATCCCGGAGTGCCGACTTCCTGTCCCGTGCTGGTCATGCCTCTTCCTCCTGTCGAGTCGACCCATCAAACCACACTGAATGAAGGTAGGGAGGGTGCCGGGGCGCTGTCAATAACGGCTCATCCGCACTCCCTGTATGTAAGTCGATGCCTGTCAACGAGTAAGGCCGTCTTCCAGGAGTACGGTCATCACCCGGTCCGCCACCAGGCCACGCACCGGGCCCCAGCGCGGGTTGTCCCGCGTGGGATGCACCCGATTACTGAGCAGCACAATCGCGAGGCAACGCTCGGGGTCCATCCAGATGGAGGTCCCGGTGAAGCCGGTGTGCCCGAAGCTGCGCCGCGAGATAAGGTCCCCGCCGCTGCTCCGGCCTGACGGCGTATCCCATCCGAGGGCGCGACTCGATCCTTCTGGAATGTTCTGGACCTGGATGAACTGGCGCACCAGCGTGTCGGCGATCGGAAGGGGGATGGACGAGTGCGCGCAGCCTGCGTCCGGATCTCCCGCAGCTCCCAGCATCCAGTCGGCGAATCGGAGCAGGTCGCGGGCGCTGCTGAAGAGGCCGGCGTGCCCGGAGACCCCGCCCATCCGGGCGGTATTCTCGTCATGGACCTCGCCGTGAATCATCCGCCGCCGCCAGGGATCATCCTCGGTGGGTGCGATACGCGGCAGCCAGGCGGTCGGCGGGAGATAGCGGGTGTCGTACATGCCGAGCGGGGAGAAGAGCCGCCGGTTCAGGAGGGAATCGATCCGGGTGTGATAGACCGTTTCGACCGCCTGGGTGAGCAGAATCGCGCCGAGGTCGGAATACATGTACCGCGCGCCGGGCACTGTATCGAGCGGTGTGGTGTCGGCGATCGCGAACGCCTCGGCCCGGTTCGCGGCCTCGCGGTACAGGGGGCGACCTGCGGGCAGCCCACTGGAGTGGGTCAGGAGCAACCGGAGGGTGATGGTGCGCCGCTCGGGGGTGTCCCCGAACACCGGGAGGTACTGCGCCAGGGGCGCATCGACCGCGAGCCGGTGTTCCGTGACTCCCATGAGGACGGCACTGGTCAGGCCGATGACCTTGGTGAGGGAGGCGAGGTCATAGATGCTGCTGCTGTCGGGACGGGTGGGGTCGTCCAGTCCCAGCTGCCCGGCGCTGGCGTAGAAGTGTCTCCCCGCCAGGCTCACGCCCAGCACGGTGCCGGGGGCCGCCCGCTCGGCGACCACCGAGTCCAGCAGCGCCCCCACCTGGTCCCAGTGCGGCGGAAGTGGCGCATCGGCCGGAGCCGGCCCGGCGGGCGGATGACTGCAACCGACAAGCGCCAGGAGCAGCCAGCCGCCAACGGAGGCCGACGTCATGGCCACACCGCCGGCCGTTCGAGGCCATGACCGACCGGGTACGCGGGGGGGAGGCTCACCGGCAGATGGCCGGAGAGCGCGGCGCGGCCGATGAGGGCCTGCCCCACGGCGTATTCGCTCACGCTGCTGCTGCTCCACGCCACGAGGTAGGACCGGGTGTGCTTGAGCGTGAGGCCGATGTACGGTGATCCCAGCGACACCAGCAGTGCTCGACGGCGCCGACTGACCCCATCGATGAGCGTGGCCACCGGCGTGGGCAGCCCGATGGTGCCCTTGGCGGTGGTGACCCGCACCGAGACCGCGAAAATGGTGTAGGGGAACCGGCGGGTCAGGACCGCGGCCGAATCAAACGCCGCCGCTCCGCTCGCGGGCCACAACCGGAACGCGTTCACCTGATACCCGGCCTCGCGGAGCTGACGGGCGAGGCCGGCTCCGACGGTGCCGGCGTTCTCTTCGCCATAGGTGATCAGCGCCACCTTCCGGGGCGCGGCCCGCAGACTGTCGAGGGTGCCGCTGCTGTCGCTCACCAGCACCAGCGATCGCTGGGCGATCGCCCGGGCAGCCGGCAGGAACCGCCTGCTGCCCACCACCAGCGGCACGCTGTCGACCGGAACGGTGCGCTGGCGGAACAACCCCAGCTGCATCTTCAGCCGCAGGACCCGCCGCACCGAGGCCACCAGGCGATCATAGGAGACGCGACCGGTTTCCACGGCCGAGGTCAGGGCGGTGATCGCATCCCCCGGGTTCGCCGGCATGAGGAGCAGGTCGGTGCCGGCGATGAACGCCTGCACCACCGCCTCGGACCCGCCGTAGGCGCTCACCACACCGGCCATGTCCAGCGCGTCGGTGACCACCAGCCCCTGGAAGTGAAGCGAATCGCGCAGCACCCCGGTCAGGACCCCGGCATCAAGCGTGGCTGGCCGTCCCTTCTCGGCGATGAGGCGAGGCAGCGAAACATGGGCCGACATCACCACCGCCACGCCGGCATCGATGGCGGCCCGAAACGGAATCAGTTCGAGGGTATCCAGTCGGCGCCAGGTGGCGGTGATGACCGGCAATCCGAGATGCGAATCGGTTTCGGTATCGCCGTGACCGGGGAAGTGCTTGACGGTTGCCAGCATGCCATGCTCCTGGATGCCGCGCACCGTGGCGGCGACCAGGCGCCCCACCTGGGTGGGATTCTCGCCGAAGGAGCGGGTGTTGATGATCGGGTTGTTGGGATTGCTGTTGACGTCGGCGACCGGAGCGAACGCGAGGTGGATCCCAACTGCGCGGCCCTCCAGCGCGGTGATCCGTCCCACTTCGTAGGCGTCGGCTTCACTTCCCGTTGCGGCTATCCCCATATTGGTGGGATAAACCGTGCCACCGCTCAGGCGAAAGCTGGCGCCTCCTTCGAGATCGCTCGCCACCAGCAGCGGGAGTTTCGACAGCCCTTGCAGCCGGTTCAACTTCATCGCCACATCGGTGGGTGTGCCGATGGAGCTGATGATCCCGCCTACTTCCAGGGAGTCGACCCAGCGCTGGTTGATCGAGTACAGGCTGTCATCCAGGGCGGCATAGTTGCCCAGCACCCAGGGCATGACCAGCTGGGCCACCTTGGCCCGCAGCGGCATCGAGTCGATCAGGTGCTCGACGGTGAGGGAATCCGCCACGGTGAGCGAATCTGAGATGGACATCTGGGCGGCGGCAGGACGGACACCGGCCAGCAGCGCAAGCAGTGTGAGAACCAGCAGAGGGCTATGCGATCGTCGCACGTGATACTCGGGGTCTGGATGATGGGGATGGGAGCCGGCGGCAGCTGTGGTGGGCCAGCCGGCCGATCCGTCGAGCATGCTGCGCCGATGCCGCCGGTGCGCCCCGGCCTCGAAGTCCTGCTCGAGGATAGTCTGCACCTGGTCCGTGGCCGGCGCATAGGTCTGGTGACCAATCAGGCCGGGGTCGACCACCAGGGGACCAGCGGGGTTGATCTCCTCCGCCGCGCCCCGGTGACGCTGGTCGCACTCTTCAGTCCTGAGCATGGCTTTCGTGGCACCGCAGCGCCGGGCGAAACGGTCGCCTCGACCCTCGACTCGGCGAGCGGTCTTCCAATCTACAGCCTGTATGGCCGTAATTCTGCTCCCACCGATTCCATGCTGGCGGGGATCGACCTGCTGCTGATCGACCTGCAGGACGTCGGCGCCCGATACTACACCTATCTCTGGACCGCGGTCGGGATTCTCCGGGCGGCGGAACGGAATCACCTGCCGGTGCTGCTGCTGGACCGCCCCAACCCGATCGGCGGGATGGTGCAGGGCAACGTGCTGGACACGGTCTACCGCACCCCCGTGGGGTACGATGCCCTTCCCATGCGCCACGGTCTGACTCTGGGTGAACTGGCGCTCCTGGCGCGCCAGGATTTCGGCCTCGGGACCGACCTGACCGTGATTCCGGTGGCAGGCTGGCGACGGGCGATGTACTTCGACCAGACCGGGTTGCCGTGGATTCCTCCCTCTCCCAATCTGCGCACCGTCGAATCGCTGATCCACTATCCGGGCACCTGTCTGTTCGAAGGCACGACGCTGTCAGTAGGGCGGGGCAGCGACGCGCCCTTCGAGCAGGTGGGCGCGCCCTGGCTGGACACCACGGCGGTCCTGACCCGGCTGCGGGCGCACCCTCCGCTCGGCGTGGCCTTTCACGGGGTGGCGTTCACGCCCCACGCCCCCGGCGACGGCAAGTTCGCGGACACCCTGCTGTACGGCATTCGGCTTCAGGTCACCGACCGGCAGGCGTACGATCCGACCACGACGGCCCTTGCCCTTCTGGCGGCAATCGAGGCGGCGCCCACCCTCTCGGGCGGGCGGGCCGAGGTCCTCCCGGCCGAGACGCCGCACCTGCAGCGGCTCTACGGCCGCCCGCTGACGACCCTCCGCCGGCAGCTGGAGATTCTCCAGGCGGGGGGCGGGATCGCGGCAGTTGAGCAGGCGGGGGCGTGGGCCGGGCAGCAGCAGGAATTCCGAGTCCGCCGTCGCCCTTTCCTCTTATATCCCGAATAGCTGCGCCGGGCCCTGCAGGGGTCCGCGACTTCCGATAAACCGTTCCCGCGGTTATAGTTTGCCGCGGTTTTGACGGCTCGGCGCTCGGCTGCAACGCGGCTCGGCTCAACATTGGCTGCGGTGGTATTTGCACTCGGGGACCCTGGAATTCCAGCCGCCGAGCCGCCGAGCCGCCGGGCCGCGGAGGCTCCCTGCTCGAAGCTCATCACGAAGCCGATTGAACGGGGGTTCTACGCCGTCATCCGGCCGCCGATCGACGCCCTGATTCCGATCTCGGATCAGCCCAACGCCATCACCACGGTCGGGACCCTGGTCGTCATCGTGTCGGCGGTAGCGTACGGGGTGGGCTCATCCGGCTGGGCGGGCTGCTGTACCTGCTGAGTGGTATCGTCGACACCCTCGACGGCGCGGTGGCACGGGCACGCGGCGAGACCACCAGGTTCGGGGCCTTTTTCGACTCCACCCTGGACCGGCTGGGTGACGGCGCCACCTTCATGGGCATCGCCATCTTCTACCTGCGGGCCCCGGAAGGCGCGCCTGCCGGATCTGGGCGATCGTCATCTGCATGGTGGCGATCATCGCCACACTGCTGGTGTCCTACGCCCGGGCCCGGGCCGAAGGGCTGGGCCTCGACTGCAAGGTGGGGCTGGTGCAGCGGGCGGAACGGATCGTGGGGCTGGGCGTGCCGACCGTGCTGGTCGGGGCCGGGCCGCAGGGCCTGGTGCTGTTCTGGATCGTGGCTCTTCTCGCGCTCACTTCGGTGATCACCGTCGTGCAGCGCTTCGTGTACGTGTACCAGGTGACCGAAGGGGCGCCAGGGCAGCCCGAGGCACCGAAAGGACAGGTCTAGCTGTCGACAGGCGACTCCACGGCCGGTTGCACCGGCCAAGGGCAAGCTGGGCGTATTGCGTCGGGCTGGGCGCGGTGGCGACGACGTTCATCGCGGGGGTGAGCTGATCCGTCGGGGCAAGGCCAAGCCGATCGGCTCCCTGACCCAGATGGGGACCATCCGGCTGGGCAAGCGGACCGAAGGCGCGCTCGCCGCTGATCAAGGACTTCGTCCCGCTGGCCGACCTCAAGGACCTGGTGTTCGGGGCCTGGGACCCGGTGCCGGATAACGCCTACCAGTCCTGCCTGCACTGCGGCGTGCTGGACAAGTACGAGCACGTCGAGCCGATCAAGGACTTCCTGCAGGCCATCACGCCGATGCCGGCGGTCTTCGAGCAGGCACTACGTCAAGCGGCTGGAGGGGAAGAACGTCAAGACCGGGCGGACCAAGAAGGACCTGGCCGAGGCGCTGCGGAAGGACATCCGGGACTTCAAGGCCAAGCATGGCTGCGACCGGCTGGTGATCGTGTGGTGCGCCTCGACCGAGATCTTCATCGCGCCGGGGCCGGCCCACCAGACGCTGGCGGCGTTCGAGAAGGCGATGGAGGCCAACGACCCGAGCATCGCGCCGTCGATGCTCTACGCCTAGGCCGCGATCATGGAGGGCGTGCCCGTTCGCCAACGGGGCGCCCAACCTCTGCCTGCGACATCCCCGCCATCGAGCAGCTGGCCAAGGACAAGGGCGTGGCCATCGGCGGCAAGGACTTCAAGACCGGCCAGACCATGATCAAGACCGTGCTCGTCGCCGATGTTCAAGGCGCGGATGCTCGGCGTGGCGGGCTGGTACTCGACCAACATCCTGGGCAACCGGGACGGCGAGGTGCTGGACGATCCCGAGCGCTTCAAGACCAAGGAAGAGTCCAAGCTGGGCGTGCTGGAGGACATCCTGCAGCCCAAGCTCTACCCCGAGCTGTACGGCAACCTGTTCCACAAGGTGCGGATCAACTACTACCCGCCCCGGGGCGACAACAAGGAGGGCTGGGACAACATCGACATCTTCGGGTGGTGTGGCTACCCGATGCAGATCAAGGTCGATTTCCTCTGCCGCGACTCCATCCTCGCCGCGCCGCTGGTGCTCGACCTGGCGCTGTTCTTCGACCTGGCCAGCGGGCCGAGCTGGGCGGGATCCAGGAGTGGCTGTCGTTCTACTTCAAGAGCCCGCAGGTGGCGCCGGGGCTCTATCCGGAGCACGATCTCTTCATCCAGCAGACCAAGCTCAAGAACACGCTGCGCTGGCTGATGGGTGAGTCAGCCGATCACCCATCTGGGGTCGAGTACTACGAGTACGGCGAGAAGTGAGGCGGACTCGAGGTGGGTGGGAGCCGGTGTCCCGTCCTACCGCCGACCACTAGACCGACCGTCAGCCGAGGCGGAGCACAATGAAATACTTCACCGCACCCATCTCCCGCCGGACACGGTGATGACTCAGGCCAACGCCTTTTTCGGTCCCGGCTGGCGCCCACCGAAGAGGCGCCGCGGCGGCGACGCTTCACCGGCAGCATCGGACAGCTCGGCGTGTCGTGCACAGGCCGACGGGGGGCACTACACCCTGATCACGGTGGAGACCAACCAGCCGGGGGAGAGCGAAGCCGACAAGCTCGCCAAGCGGTTCCTTACACTGGTGCATACGCTGGCTGAACCGTCGCATGAGGCTCGCGGCGCGTACTGATTGTCCCGGGTGACCTCCGATCGCGAGTGTCGCCCTCTTCCGTCCATACCGAGGAGAAGGTCCCTATGCAGAAGACGATAGACACCGTCTGTCGCCGCTTGTCGCCGTGGCTTCTGGCCCTGCTGCTTGTGGCCGGTACCGCGCTCGCTCCCCGGCCGATCCTGGCCCAGGACGCCCCGGCCGCTCATGCCGGCGGTGAAGTCAACCTGCAGCTGCCGGACCTGGGCTCGGTCAGCTTCTTCGGCGGTACCAGCGGACGCAGCCTGCTCATGGTCGGGCTGGTCGTCTGTGTCCTCGGCCTGCTGTTCGGGCTGATGATCTACACCCAGCTCAAGAACATGCCGGTCCACCGCACCATGCGGGAAGTCTCCGAGCTGATCTACGAGACCTGCAAGACCTACCTCATCACCCAGGGCAAGTTCCTGGTGGTGCTGTGGCTCTTCATCGGCGCCATCATGACCGTCTACTTCGGACGGCTGGCCACCTCGGTGGATGCCGCCGGCGTCGTGAGTCACGGCATGCCGGCGTTCAAGGTGGCCATCATCCTGCTGTTCAGCGTGATCGGCATCGTGGGCAGCTACGGAGTGGCCTGGTTCGGTATCCGGGTCAACACCTTCGCCAACTCCCGCACCGCCTTCGCCAGTCTGCGCGGCAAGCCCTATCCCTGCTACGCCATCCCGCTCAAGGCGGGGATGAGCATCGGCATGCTGCTGATCAGTGTCGAACTGCTGCTGATGCTGTTCATCCTGCTGTTCGTGCCGGGCGACTATGCCGGCCCCTGCTTCATCGGTTTCGCCATTGGTGAGTCGCTCGGCGCGGCCGCGCTGCGGATCGCCGGCGGCATCTTCACCAAGATCGCCGACATCGGCGCCGACCTGATGAAGATCGTGTTCAATGTGAAGGAAGACGACGCCCGGAACCCCGGCGTGATCGCGGACTGCGTGGGTGACAACGCCGGCGACTCGGTGGGCCCGTCGGCCGACGGCTTCGAGACCTACGGTGTGACCGGTGTCGCGCTGATCTCGTTCATCCTGCTGGCGGTGCAGGACCCGACCGTACAGGTGCAGCTGCTGGTCTGGATCTTCGTCATGCGCGTCATGATGGTGATCGCCTCGGCCCTGTCGTACTTCCTCAACGAAGCGGTGGCCAAGGCCAAGTACGCCAACGCGGCCAAGATGAACTTCGAGGCCCCGCTTACCTCGCTGGTGTGGCTGACGTCGATCGTGTCGGTGGTCGCCACCTATGTGGTGTCGTACCTGCTGATCCCCAACCTGGGCGACGGCTCGCTGTGGTGGAAGCTGTCCACCGTGATCACCTGCGGCACGCTCGCCGGCGCGATCATTCCCGAACTGGTCAAGGTGTTCACCTCGACCGAGTCCCGGCACGTGCGCGAGGTGGTCAGCTCGTCACGTGAAGGTGGCCCGGCGCTCAATATTCTCTCCGGCCTGGTGGCGGGCAATTTCAGCGCCTTCTGGATCGGGCTGGCGATGCTGATGCTGATGACGATCGCCTACTTCGTCAGCACCCTCGGCGGTGCGATGGGGATGGCCAGTCTGATGCTGGCGCCGGCGGTCTTTGCCTTTGGTCTGGTGGCGTTCGGCTTCCTGGGCATGGGCCCGGTGACCATCGCGGTCGACAGCTACGGCCCGGTGACCGACAATGCCCAGTCGGTGTATGAACTCTCGCTCATCGAGAATGTGCCCGGCATCAGCGACGAACTGAAGCGGGACTTCGGGTTCACCCCCGATTTCGAGGGCGGCAAGCACTTCCTCGAGGAGAATGACGGCGCCGGCAACACCTTCAAGGCGACCGCCAAGCCGGTGCTGATCGGAACCGCGGTGGTGGGCGCGACCACCATGATCTTCTCGATCATCGTGGCGCTGACCAACGGGCTTCAGCCCGAGCTGTTGTCCAATCTCTCGATTCTGCACCCGCCCTTTCTGCTCGGCCTGATCACCGGCGGCGCCATCATCTACTGGTTTACCGGCGCCTCGATCCAGGCCGTGACCACGGGTGCCTACCGGGCGGTGGAGTTCATCAAGGCGAACATCAAGCTCGAAGGCGCCACCAAGGCGTCGATGGAAGACAGCAAGAAGGTGGTGGAGATCTGCACCAAGTACGCCCAGAAGGGCATGTTCAACATCTTCCTTACCGTCTTCTTCGCCACGCTGGCGTTTGCCTGCGCCGAGCCGTACTACTTCATTGGCTACCTGATTTCCATCGCGCTGTTCGGGCTGTATCAGGCCATCTTCATGGCCAATGCCGGCGGCGCCTGGGACAATGCCAAGAAGATTGTCGAAGTGGAATTGAAGCAGAAGGGCACGCCCCTGCATGAGGCGACGGTGGTGGGTGACATCGTCGGCGACCCGTTCAAGGATACCTCGAGCGTGGCGCTCAACCCGATCATCAAGTTCACCACCCTGTTCGGTCTGCTCGCGGTGGAGCTGGCAGTGAGCCTCGATACCGGCGTGAGTCACGCGCTGGCGGCGGCGTTCCTGCTCGTGTCCCTGTTCTTCGTCTACCGCTCCTTCTACGGGATGCGGATCGAGCGGTAGGCGCGGTCGGTCCCGCCGCCCGCCGGGGAGTGGAGGAGAGATCCTTCGCTCCCCGTTTCGCTATCAATGCGCCGGGCGACCGGCGCATCCCGAGCCACCCGCGGATTCCTCGGAAGGTGCATCATGAAGCGTACGGTGACTGCTCTGCTCGCCCTGGTGTTGACGGCCGCGATGGTCTCGGTCGCCCCCGCCCAGACCGATGCCGCCATTCAGCGCGCCGTCGACAAGGTCGGCCCCCGGATGATCGAGGTCCGGCACGACATTCACAGTCACCCGGAGCTGGGGAATCACGAAACCCGCACCGCGGCGCTGGTGGCGACCGAGCTGCGGCGCCTCGGGTTCGAAGTCCGGACCGGGGTGGGGGTGACCGGCGTGGTGGGAATCCTCCGCGGCGGCAAGCCCGGACCGGTGGTCGCCATCCGGGCGGACATGGATGCGCTCCCGGTCACTGAGCAAACCGACCTCCCGTTCAAGTCGCTGGTCCAGACCAACTACCTCGGTCGGGATGTCGGTGTCTCACACGCCTGTGGTCACGATATTCATGTTTCCTCCCAGCTGGGGGTGGCCAACATCCTCGCGGGCATGCGGGCTCAGCTGACGGGTACCGTCGTGTTCATTTTCCAGCCGGCCGAGGAGGGGCTGCCGGCGGGCGAGCAGGGCGGGGCAAAGCTCATGGTCGAGGAGGGCGCCCTGCAGAACCCGCGGCCGGACATGGTCATCGGCTTTCACGATAACGCTTCTCCGCCGGACGCGGAGGGCGATAACGAACGGCTCGGACGGGTATCGTATTCGGTTGGCCCGGCGCTGGCCGCCGCGACCAAATTTGTCGCGACGATCAAGGGGCGGCAGGCGCATGGATCCACCCCGGAACTTGGGGTGGACGCCATCGTCACCGCCGCCGAGGTGATCGTGGCGCTGCAGACCATCCATGCGCGCAATCTGTCGCCCTTCGAGCCCAGTGTGCTGACGGTGGGCATCGTCCGCGCGGGCGATCGCAACAATATCGTGGCGGGAGAAGCCTATCTCGAAGGCACCATCCGGAGCTTTGATCCAGAAGTCCAGGACACGATCGAATCCCGGATGCGGCAGATTTTCGACGGCATCACCCGGTCGGCCGGCGCCTCGTTCACCCTCGAATTCGACCGCTCGCACCCGGTGACCGTGAACGACTCGGCCCTCGCGGCGCGGTTCCGGCCGGTGCTGGAGCGGGTGGTGGGCAAGGCGGAGGTGCGCCAGGTCCGGCCCCGCACCGGAGCGGAGGATTTCTCCTACTTCGCCCAGCAGGTACCGGGGTTCTTCATCTTCATTGGCGCGGTGCCCGCGGGGAAGACGTCGGGCGGCCATCATACCCCGACCTTCTACGCCGACGATGCGACGGTGCCGGCGGCCATGCGGATCATGACCGCGCTGGTGCTCGAAGGACTCGGGATGCGGCCGGCCACCTGACGCTGGAATCGTCCCGTCCTCATGCCTGGCTCTCGCCCCCGTACTCCTGCCGACGGCAACGCGTCCCTTCCTGCCGGTCTCTCCCGGGACCAGCTGCTCGATCTCTATTACTGGATGCGCCTCACCCGCGCCCTCGAAGAGCGACTGGTGGGGCTCCACCGGCAGGGGAAGGTCGTGGGCGGGCTGTTCCGCTCGCTCGGACAGGAGGCGGACGCCGTCGGCAGCGCCTACGCCCTCGACCGCAGCAAGGGAGACATTCTCTCGCCCCTGATCCGCAATCTCGGTTCGATGCTGGTGCAGGGGGCCACGCCGCTCGAAGTCCTGCGCCAATACATGGCGAAGGCCGAGTCTCCCACGGCGGGCCGCGAGCTCAACATCCATTTCAATGATCTGAAGCGGGGCTTTCTCGGCCAGATCTCGCCACTGGGCGACATGGTGCCGGTCATGGCCGGGATCGCGCTGACATTCAAACTCCGGGGCGAGCCGCGGGTCGGCCTGGTCTATGTCGGCGATGGCGCGATGAGCACCGGCGCCTTTCACGAGGGCATCAACTTCGCCGCGGTCCAGCAGGTGCCCCTGGTGGTCGTCTGTGAGAACAACGGCTACGCCTACAGTACCCCCACCGCGAAGCAGACGGCAGCGACCTGGCTGATGGACAAGGCGGCGGGTTATGGAATCCCCGGGGTCCAGGCCGACGGCAACGACGTGATCGCCACCTACGAGACGACGCGCGCGGCGGTCGAACGGGCGCGGGCCGGGGGCGGCGTGACACTGGTGGAGCTGATCACTTATCGCCGCAAGGGACATGCGGAGCACGACGACCAGCGCTATGTCCCGCCGGGTGAAATCGAGCGGTGGGAAGCGGCTGATCCGATCGCCCGCTACCAGCGTCGGCTGGAGGAACAGGGCTGGGCGTCGGCCGCCGAGATCGACGCGACCGACCGGCGGGTGGATCGTGAGCTTGATGCGGCGCTGGCCACGTGTATTGATGAACCGTTCCCTGATATCCGCACCGCCCTGACCGGCGTCTACGCCCGGCCGGAGAGCGCCCCACTCGAGTGGTACCGGACGATTGACTCACTACCGGGGTCGTCCCATGGCTGAGGTCACCTATCTCGAGGCGATCCGCCAGGGGTTACGCGAGGAGATGGAGCGCGACCCGCAGGTGCTGCTGCTGGGCCAGGACGTCGGCGCGCTGGGGGGACCGTTCCGGGTGAGCGAGGGGCTGCTGGCGCAATTCGGCGACAAGCGGGTGATCGACTGCCCCATCAGTGAGACCGCCATTGTCGGGGCCGCTGCTGGCGCGGCACACATGGGCTACCGGCCGGTGTGCGAGATGCAGTTCATCGACTTCATCGCCTGCGCCTATGACATGCTCACCAACTATGTGGCGACCGCCCGCTACCGGGCCGGACTCGCTACGCCGATGGTGGTCCGGGGGCCGTGCGGGGGCTATGTACGCGGCGGACCGTTTCACAGCCAGAACCCCGAGGCTGCGTTCCTGCATACGCCCGGCCTCAAGATCGTGGCGCCGGCCACCGCCCGGGACGCCCGCGGCCTGATCAAGGCGGCGATCCGCGATGACGATCCGGTGCTCTATTTCGAGCACAAGTATCTTTACCGGCGCATCAAGGAAGAGCTGCCGGCTGCCGATGAGGTGACTCCGCTCGGCGTGGCCCGGGTCGCGCGGCCCGGCACCCAGGCGACGATCATCGCCTGGTCTGCCATGGTGTGGAAGGCGTTGGAAGCAGCGGAGCAGCTCGCGGAGGAGGGGATCTCCGTGGAGGTCCTCGACCTCCGCACCCTGATGCCGATGGACGATGCGGCCATCATGGCTTCGGTCCGGAAGACCAACAGGGTGCTGATCCTCCAGGAGGATACCCGAACCGGGGGCGTGGCCGGCGAAATCACGGCCCGGATCAACGAACTCGCCTTTGAATGGCTGGATGCGCCGGTCCGACGGGTGGCGGCGCACGATGTGCCGCTGCCATACGCGCCTCCGCTGGAGGACTTTGTGTTGCCGCGGACGGACGATGTCGTGGCCGCGGTGCGGTGGCTCGTCCAGTACTGAACCACTGCGGGGGATGACCGCTCCGGGTGCCGGGGCATTACCTTCAGGGCTCCCGGGGCGCCTGGTGCGGCAATACGGGGGCGTGGCCCCCGAGACCAGCCCTTGAAATACCGGTGAAACGCCGAAGGCCGATGGCCATGTCTCGATGGCCGGCCGACTGAATACGCCGTCAGAACTACCAGGAGCAGACGTATGGCCCGCATCGATGTCATCATGCCCCAGATGGGCGAATCCATCACCGAGGGCACGCTGTCACGCTGGATGAAGAAGCTCGGCGATGAGGTGAAGCGCGATGAGCCGATCTTCGAAATCTCCACGGACAAGGTAGATGCCGAAATTCCCGCGCCCAATGCGGGAACCATCGCGGAGATTCTGGTGACCGAGGGCCAGACCGTCCCAGTCAACACGATCGTGGCCCGGCTGGAAACCGAGAAGGGTGCCGCGGTCTCCGCGCCGGCTCCCGCTCCCGCCGCGGCGGCGGCGCCGAAGGCCGCGCCTGCACCCGCGCCGACCCCTGCGCCCGCGCCAAAGGCCCCCGCGCCAGCTCCGGCTCCCGCCGTCGCGAACGCCGCCGTGGGAGATTCGACGGGTTCTTCCAACGGGCCGGAGACGGCCGAGGAACGTCTGCGCCGCCGGTCCACTCCGCTGGTCCGGAAGATGGCGGCTGAGCACGGCATTGATATCACCGGGGTCGCTGGCAGCGGCCACGCCGGTCGGGTCACCAAGAGCGATCTGCTGGGACTGCTCGAAGCGCCGGTGACCCCGGCACCCGCGGCGGCGCCCGCCGTGGCGGTCGCCACGCCCGCGCGTCGCCCGCAGGAGGTTGCGCCGGGGGCTGAGGCGTGGGAGGGCGACCGGGTGGAGCCGTGGTCCCGGATCCGGAAGCTGACGGCGGAGCACATGGTGATGTCCCGCCGGGTGTCGGCCCACGTCCAGACCCTGTTCGAAATCGACTACACCCGGGTGTCGCAGATCCGGGCGAAGCGGAAGAAGGAGTTCGCCGAGCGGGGCGTGAACCTGACGTACCTCGCGTTCATCGCCAAGGCGGTGGCGGATAACCTGCGCCGGCACCCGGCGTTGAACGCCGCGGTGGCCCAGGAGGCGACGATCCTCCGGCGCGACATCAACCTGGGGATTGCGGTGGCGCTGGACTGGGGACTGATCGTCCCGGTCGTGAAGCATGCGGACGAGCTGTCGCTCATGGGGATCGCCCGGGCCATCAACGATCTGGGCGAGCGGGCGCGCAGCAAGAAGCTGAGCCCGGACGACGTGCAGAAGGGGACCTTCACGATCACCAATCCCGGGGTGTTCGGCTCCTATGCCGGACTCCCGGTCATCAACCAGCCGCAGGTGGCGATCCTCGGCGTGGGGACCATCGAGAAGCGACCGGCGGTGGTGACCCTGCCGGACGGCAGCGATACGCTGGCCATCCGGCTCAAGGGAATGCTGACGATGTCCTTCGATCATCGGGTGGTGGACGGCTCCGACGCCGACCGCTTCCTGGCGGATGTGAAGAAGTCGCTCGAGCAGTTCCCCGAGGACGTGAGCTGATTCGATGGGGCGCGTGCTGTCGGTCGCCCGCGTCACGGTTCCGCCGGAACACCAGGCGGAGTATGTCAGCATCATCCACACCCTGGCCGAGATGGGGGAAGCCCGGGGGCAGCACCTCTGGCTCTTCCGAAGCGATGAGGTGCCCGGACTTTTTCTGGAATGCAGCGAAAGCCGGACCGAGCTGTCACACCGGAACCGCGCGTCGCGGACCGATCGGGAGCTGAAGCTCGAGCGCCGGTTGCAGTTTATCGCCGAGTATGAAGCGGGTGGGGGACAGTTGTGGGACGAGGTGCCCGCGCCGGAAAAGCGGCCCTCGTCCGGCTGGAGCCCCGAAAGCGAAGCGGACGATCAGTAACCGAGACGAGGGCCGGATGGCACAACGCACGATCACGATGGACGGCGCCACCTGGGAGATCAGCCCCACCGGAGGGGTCACGCAGTACTCGCGCGACGAATTCGGTGTGCTGTTCCACAAACAGGGCGGGACCGAGGCCGACCAGCGGGTGGCCCGCTTCGCACCGGTGGGGACCCGCGCGCCGGAAATGGCGCTCAATGAGCTGTCCGACCACCAGTTGCGCGAGCTGTGGCAACGCTCCCAGCCGGCCTGGACCTCGCCCGAAACCGACTACGCCCGCTGACGTCGGCCCGACGTTCCCATGATTGATCTGCACATGCACTCGACCGCCTCGGACGGGGCTCATCCCCCCGAGGAGGTGGTCGCACGTGCCGCTGCCGCTGGCCTCACAGCCATTGCGCTGACGGACCACGATACCCTGGCCGGTCTCCCCGCGGCGATCGACGCGGGGCAGCGGCTGGGGGTGCGGGTCATTCCGGGCTGCGAGTTCTCGGTGCTCGCACCGTGGGGGGAAATGCATGTCCTCGGGTACTTCCTCCCGCTGGACTCCGAGCCGGTCGAAACCTTCCTGGTTGCCTGTCGCGCCGACCGCGAACGGCGCGGCACCGAAATCGTGGAGCGGTTGCGGGGCCTTGGTCTCGCGATCACCCTCGAGGACCTGATGCGTGAGGTCGATGGTGCCGCGATCGGTCGGCCCCACGTGGCCCGTGCCCTGCTGCGGGTCGGCGCGGTCCGTACCATTCAGGAGGCTTTCGACCGGTATATCGGCTGGGGGCGGCCCGGCTTCGTCGAGAAGCGCTTACCGACCTTTCGCGCCGTCGCCGACCTGGTGCACACCGCCGGCGGCGTCGTCTCGGCCGCCCACCTGCGCGATCGGGCCACCCGTCCCCTGCTCACCACGCTCAAGTCCGACGGGCTCGATGCCCTCGAGACGCGGCACCCGGTGCACGATCCCGACCAGCGGGCCCGGCTCACCGAACTGGCGCTATCGCTCGAGCTGCTCCGCTCGGGTGGCTCCGACTGGCATGGGGAGGAGACGGTTCAGCATCCGGGCGCACGGCTCGGGGGGCAGGAGGTGCCTCCCGAATGGCTGGACGCGCTCGAGGCAGCCTGTCCGCCGGCGGCGGGCGTGCCCCGCAATTGATTCTACCGCAGCACGCGGCCACACTTCGCGCACGGCCCGGCATAACGTCGGGACACTACCTCGAGAATTGACATGACGACAACGTGGGATTTCTCCGGCAAGACTGCTCTCGTGACGGGAGTCGGTCGGGCAGGACAGATCGGCCATGCGGTGGCCCAGGCACTCGGTCAGGCGGGCGCCAGGATCGTGGCGGTGGACCGCAATGCGGTGGGCGTGGCCGAGCGGGTGAAAGAGTTCACCGCCGCCGGACTCGTCGCGCGGCCCGCAGCGGGTGACCTGACGGAGCCCGATGTGGCGGCCTTCGCCGTCGAGACCGCCGTCAAGCATTTCGGCGGCCTCGACCTGGTCGTCAATGTCGCTGGTGGCCTGACGACCTATGGACCGATTGCTGGGATCGGCCCCGAGGGATTCGACCGGGAGGTCGCGATCAACCTCAAGACCGCCTGGCTGATGAGCCGCGCGGCCGTGGAGCCGCTCGCCGCGACCCATGGTGCCATCGTCAACTTCGCGTCGCTCGCCTATTTCCGGGCGATGAACAACATGTCGGTCTACGCCGCCGCCAAAGCCGGCGTCGCCGCGCTGACCCAGAGTCTGGCCCTCGAGCTCTGGCCGCGCGGGATCCGGGTGAACGCCGTGGCGCCGGACATGGTCCGGACACCCGAAAACGTCGCGTCGGCCGGACCGGATGCGCACTACGTCGAGATGGAACAGATCGTTCAGGCCGTCCTGTTTCTCGCCGGTGCCACCGCGTCCGGGATCACCGGCCATATCCTCCCCGTGACCAACGGGATCAGCTGACGTGGAGCTGAAGGGCAGGGTTGCCCTGGTCACCGGCGCCGGCCACCGGGTAGGTCGGGCGCTGGCGCTCGCCCTGGCCGGCCGCGGGGCCTCCCTCGCCGTCCATTACAACAGCTCCTCTGCCGAGGCGGAGCAGACCGCCGCCATGGCCCGGGCGCTCGGCGTGCGGGCAGAACTGTTCCCGGCCGACCTGCGCGATGGTGATGCGTCCCGCCAGCTTCCTGTGGCCGTCGCGGAGCGCTTTGGCCAGCTCGATGTCCTGGTCAATTGCGCCGCCATCATGGTCCGGGCCACGCTCGAAGAGACCACCGTCGCCCAGTGGGACACGATCCTGGATCTCAATCTCCGCTCGGTCTTCTTTGTGACCCAGGGAGCGGTGCCGTTTCTCCGGGCGGCACGGGGGAAGGTCGTGAACCTGGCGGATGTCGGCGGGATGGAGCCGTGGCCCAGGTACGCCGCCCACAGCATCAGCAAGGCGGGCGTGGTCATGCTGACCCGGGTCCTGGCCCTGGGGCTGGCGCCCGAAGTCACCGTCAACGCCATCGCACCGGGTGCGGTTCTGCCGCCCGACGACTGGGACGACACCGCGCGGGCCCATCTGGTGCGGACCACCCCGCTCCAGCGTCTGGGCAGTCCCGAGGATGTGGCCACCGCCATGCTGTATCTGCTGGAGGGCGGTGATTACGTCACCGGTGAGACGCTCGTGGTCGATGGGGGACGGCTGATCCGGTGATGCCCGCCGACGGCCCCGTCCGCTTTCGCGACGTGGTGATCGTCGGGGGCGGATGCTACGGGACCTTCTACGCCCGTCAGCTCTCGCTTGCGCGGCAGAAGGGGAAGGCGGAGTTCGACCGGCTGCTGCTGGTCGACCAGGACCCGCAGTGCCAGGCGACCACGGCCCCGGGACTCGCGCCGGACCGGGCGCTGGTGGTGTCGGACTGGTCGGCCTTCTTCGATCGCTATCTGGCGGAGCGCGCCGGCCTGCCGCCCGGGGACCTCGCCGATGTGATTGTTCCCAGCCCTCTGATGCCGCACCTGATGTATCAGTGGCTGCAGCGCCGCGCGATCACCCGGTGGCCCGGGCGCGAGGTGGTCACCCGTCCGTTACCGTCGGGTCCGGGCACGCCATACGATGTCGCCGCTCCCGATGGCACGCGCTACGTATCGTTTGCCGATTGGCTCTGCCCGACGCATTGCATTGAGCCGGCCATCTGCCCGGTGACACGGGGGCCGCGCACCTGGGAGATGGCCGAGGCACTGGAGCGACTGGCCGGTTCGCTGCGCCAGTCGTCCCCCGTAGCGGGTCCCGTGCTCTTCGCCTGTGCCCACCAGGTCTTTGGCGTCGGTACCTTCGCCGTGGCCGATGTCCTCGCCGCCGATGCCACGGTCCAGTCCGCCGGGGCGGTGGGTGAGGCGACCGATGTACTGGTCGGCACCATCAGCTCCTGCCATGGTGCCGTGAACCTGCTGCATCTGGGGTCACAGTGACACACCGGCTTATATTGCATCAGGGTGGCGGGCCGCGCATCGCGCGGGGCCAGCCCCGAACCAGAGCCTTCGGGTTCGTCACATCAGGACAGTAGGCGGATGACCATGTCGCAGGATATCGAACTCGATACCATCATCGTGGGTGGTGGTCCGGCAGGCTTGTGCGCCGCGATGTATGCGGGGCGGGGCATGCTGCGCAGCGTGCTGCTCGAAAGCCGGGTGCCCGGCGGCGAGCTGCTCAATACCGAGAAGATTGAAGACTATCCCGGCTTCGAAACCATCCTCGGCCGTGAACTGGCCCAGCGGATGACGGCCCACGCACAGAAGTTTGGCGCGGACATCCGCCAGACCACGGTGGAGGGGATCGAACGTCAGGAGGACGGCAGTTTTGCCGTCACCACCATTGATGGCGATACCTACCGCGCCCCGACGGTGATCCTCACGGCCGGCGGGACGCCGACCAAGCTGGGCGTGCCGGGCGAAGTCGAATATTCCGGCTTCGGCGTGTCGTACTGCGCGGTCTGTGACGGGGCGTTCTTCAAGAACCAGGTGATCGCCGTGGTGGGCGGCGGCGATGCGGCGGTGGAGGAGGCGGATTACCTCACCCGCTACGCCTCCAAGGTCTATCTCATTCACCGGCGGCACGAGCTGCGGGCATCCAAGATCCTTCAGGAACGGCTCTTCGCGAATCCCAAGATCGAGGTCCACTGGAACAAGAAGGTGCTGGAGCTGAAGGGGAAGGAACATGCCGGCATGAAGGAGCTGCAGTTCCTCGAACTCGAGGATACCGTGACGGCGGAACGGACCGCCCTGGCCGTGAGCGGCTGCTTTGTGTTCATCGGCTTCAAGCCGAATACCGGCTTGATCAAGGAGCACTTCAAGCACGATGCGAGCGGATACATCGTCACTGATGACCGGATGATGACCTCGATCCCCGGCCTGTTTGCCGCGGGAGACCTCCGGGTACAGCTGGTCCGGCAGGTGACCACGGCGGTGGGCGATGCCACCACCGCCGCGATCGCAGTCGAAAAGTACCTTGCGGAGCGACGGAGCAAGGTCAGTGTCTGAGCTCGAACTGGTGTGTCTGCCTAACGGCCAGCTGGCGGAGAACTGCTATCTGCTGGCTGATCGGGCGACACGCCGGGCGGTGATGATCGACCCCGGGGAGGAACCACGCCTCTTTCTGGCCGAACTGGACACGCGGGCCTGGAGCCTCGACGCGATCTGGCTGACGCACGCCCACTTCGATCATATCCTCGGCGTGGCCGAGGTGAAGGCGGCAACCGGCGCGCCGGTGTACCTCCACCCGCTGGACCGGGCGCTGTATGACTCACTCCCCCAGCAGGCGGAGTGGATGGGCATGGCGGCGCCGCCGGCGCCGGCCCCCGATGCGGAGCTGACGGACGGCCAGCGGCTGCAGGTGGGCTCGGTGGAACTCACCGTCCGCCACACGCCCGGACACTCCCCGGGGAGCGTCAGTTTTCTGGGGCGGGGCCTCGTGATAGGTGGCGACGTCCTGTTCAATGGCTCCATTGGGCGCACGGACCTGCCAGGGGGGAACGGCGCCGACCTGCTGCACAGTATCCAGTCGGTCTTCCTGACGCTCCCCGATTCCACCCTGGTCCACAGCGGACACGGCCCGGAAACCACCATCGGTGTCGAACGGATGACCAATCCGTTTCTGACCGGGGCGCATCGCTTTGAATGAGCCGGAGGTGGCGCCGCGAGCGCCCGTCGGTGAGCACCCGCACTGCAACCGGTGCGGCTTTCCGGTGAAGCGACGCAACCTCGGCTGTAAGAACCCCTGCGCCAACTGCGGAACGGTCTATCCTCTCGGTGACTGCTCCGACTGATTCGACGGCGGCGCCGGCCCAGCCCGGGTTCCTCGCGCCTCCCTCCGCCCCCATCAACCTGTCCCGCTCGGTGTTTCCGCCACCGCTCGGGCACCGGGAGGCGCTGACGGTTCTCGATATCACCAAGTTTTTCGGCGATGCCACCGGCGGGATCCGGACCTACCTGCTGGCCAAGGCCGCGTACGTACAGGCCCACCCCGGCCTGCGGCAGATTCTCGTCGTTCCCGGGGCACAGGACGCGCTGGCAGAGGAGGGCGGCGTCCGCTGCTATCGGCTGCGGGGCCCGCGCATCCCCTTCGATTCCTCCTACCGCTTTCTTCTGGCGACCCGCACCACCCGCCGGATCATCGAGCACGAGCGTCCCGACCTGATCGAAGTCGGGAGTCCCTGGCTCGTGCCCTGGGTCACCCGCCGCGCCAATCGGGGACTCCAGGCGCCCCTGGTCTGGTTCTATCACACCCACTTCCCCTCGATTCTCGATCCTCGAGCTGGTAACGGGCCGCCCCGTACCACCGCCGGGGCGCTGGCCTGGCGCTACGTCCGCCGGCTGTCCGGGCTGTATCGCGGGGTGCTGGTGGCCTGCGAATCGATTGCCCGCCAGCTCGAAGCGCACGGCGTCGACCGGGTCCACCGTGTGGCGCTGGGTGTGGATCTCGAGCGGTTCCACCCCGCCCGACGCGCCCGCCGGGCGGAGACCCGGCAGCGATTCGGCCTGCCGGATGCCCCGCTGGCGATCTATGTCGGCCGGTTCGCGGGAGAGAAGCAGATCGAGACCGTGCTCGCCGCCTGGCCCGAGGTCACCCGGCGCACCGGCGCACACCTGGTGCTGGTGGGGGCTGGCCCCCGGGAACCGCGTCTGCGCGATCGCGCCGGCGCTGCCGTGCACTGGGTGCCGTATGTGCGCGACCGCGATCTCCTGGCCGACCTCGTGGCGGCCGCCGACATCTATGTCGCCCCGGGGCCGGCCGAAACCTTCGGCCTCAGCGCACTCGAGGGGATGGCGTCGGGACTGCCGGTGCTGTCGGTCGATCAGGGCGGAGTGGCCGACCGCGTCACCCAGTCCGGCGCGGGCGTGTTGTACCCGGCGGGCGATGCCGGCGCCTGCCAGGAGGCGGCCGTGACCCTGCTGCAGGGGGACGTGCCCGGCCTGGGACGGATGGCCCGGGAGTTCACCGAGCGGCATCATAGCTGGACGGCCGCCTTCGATGGCATTGTGGCCGTGTATCGACAGATCCTGGCCGCGGGTCGCTGATGAGCCTGACGGTCGTGCAGGCGCACCTGCTGTGTCTGCTGCTGGTCGTGGTGGATCTGGTGGCCCGGGGTTACCGCCTGCGGTGGTATGCCGGCGGGTTGGGGCGTGACCTGTCCGCGGGGGATGCGCTGCAGGCCACCGCCTGGGGCGACGCCGCAGCGGGTCTGACCCCGCTGCGCTTTGGTGGTGAGGCGGCGAAGTTCGCCGGGCTCCTGCGGGGTCGGATGCCGGCGGGACTGGCGGTGATCACGCTGGGGTTGGAAGCGGTGATCACCTATCCGCTGGTGGCGCTGGTCGGCTGCTGGCTCGCCTGGCAGTTTGCCCCGACCTGGTGGGTACAGGTGGAGCCGATGATCGGCGATGCCATCGCGGCCGGATGGCCCTGGTTGATCGGCGTGATCGCCGCAACGCTGCTCGCCGTCTGGCTCGGCGTGCGCTGGCGCCGCTCGCTCCGGCAGGCCGTGCAACAGGCGCCGCCCTCGGCGCGCGAGCTGTTCCGCCACGCGCCGGTGCGCCCGATCCTGCTCGGCGCCACCGTCTCCCTGTACAACATCCTGGCCCGCACCGCCGTGCTGCCGCTGCTCGCCTTGACCTTGCCCCAGCACCCGCCCCTCGGAATTCTGCTGCTGGGCTCGTTCGCACTGCTATACAGTCAACTGATTCTGCCTACCCCGGCCGGGATCGGCGCGGTCGACCTCGGGTTCCTCGCCGGGATCGCGGGCGATCTTGGAACGGGGGCACCACAGCTCCTGATCGCCTGGCGGTTCTATACGGTCGGCGTCGGCGTGTTGCTTGGCGTCGTGCTGGCGGTGCGGACGTTGGGCTGGGGGGCCCTGAAGCACCTGCTGCGCCGGAAGGAGGGTGAGTAGGTCCGTCCTCCTCGCCTTTCCGGAAACGACACAGTACACTTTGTCGGCTGCCCGTGCCGGCCCTGGTCCGTTGGTCTGAATCTCCCTCAAGCCCTGACGATTCCGATGTCCACCCGCACTGAAAAAGATCCACTCGGCGAGAAGGCCGTGCCTGCTGCCGCCCTCTATGGCATCCAGACGCTGCGCGCCGTTGAGAATTTTCCGATCTCCGGGCTGCGGCCCCTGCCCGCCTTTGTCGATGCCGTCGTCTGGATCAAGCGGTCCGCGGCGCTGACCCACAAGGAAACCGGGCGGCTGGAGCCGCGGCTGGCCGATGCCATCGTACAGGCGGCGGATGAAATCCTCGCCGGCCAGCACCGGGACCAGTTTGTGGTGGACGTGTACCAGGCGGGAGCGGGCACCAGCCACAACATGAACTGCAACGAGGTGCTGGCCAACCGGGCGAATGAAATTCTCGGGGCGCCGCGCGGGGCCTACGCCCCGGTGCACCCCAACGATCACGTCAACATGGCGCAGAGCACCAACGACGTGATTCCCACCGCCATGCGGCTTGCCACCCTCGCCACGCTCCCACACCTGCTCGATGGACTGGATCGGTTTGCCGCGGCCTGCCTCGCCAAGGGGAAAGAGTTCGATCACGTCATCAAGTCGGGTCGCACCCATCTGCAGGATGCGACGCCCATCCGGTTGGGACAGGAATTCACCGCCTGGGGCCACACGGCGCAGCGCCATCGGGCCAAACTGGTACAGGCGGCCGAGTGGCTGCGGGCGCTGGGCATTGGCGGCACGGCGGTAGGAACCGGGCTGAATGCCGAGCTGCCGTATCCCGCCCTCATGGTGAAGTATCTGCGCCAGGTCACCGGCCTGCCGCTGGAGGTAGGGGAGGATCGGATCCAGTTGATGTCGTCGATGGGCGATATCGCCAGCTTCAGCGGGGCCCTCCGGGGCTGGGTGCTCGATCTCAACAAGATCGCCAACGACATCCGCCTCCTCGCCAGTGGACCGCGCACCGGATTGGCGGAGATCCTGCTCCCGGCAGTTCAACCGGGGTCGAGCATCATGCCCGGCAAGGTGAATCCCTCGATCGCCGAGATGGTCAATCAGGTCTGCTACCAGGCCATCGGGCTCGACACCACGGTGGCGATGGCGGCGGAGGCCGGCCAGTTGGAACTGAACGTGATGATGCCGGTCATCACCCATAACATCGTCTTCGCGGTCCAGATCGTGGGGAACGCGACCCGGGTCCTGGCGGACAGCTGCATCGTTGGCATCATGGCGGACGAAAAGCAGTGCGCCTACTGGCTGGAGCGCAGTCCCGCGCTGGTGACCGCCCTGGCGCCGAAGCTGGGCTATGCCGAATCGGCGAAACTGTCGAAGGAAGCGATTGCGACCGGGTTGACCGTGCGGGACCTGGTGATCAAGAAAAATCTGCTCCAGGGTCGGGAACTCGAGGACACCCTCGACCTGCGCGCGATGACCGAACTCGGCATCCCCGGGGGCAAGCCACTGCCTGGTGGCGGGTGAGCACACACTGGGGAGGGCTATTTGCCTCCCCCGCACCAACTGCCCATATTCCCGGTCATGCGGATCACAACCTGGACCGAGTACAGTCTCATTATCTCGCTCCACCTGGCCAAACGCGGCGCAAGCGGCGGGGGACCGGTCGCGGCTCGTGAGATCGCAGAAACCGAGCGGCTTCCGGGGGATTACGTCGAACAGATCCTGCTGCGGCTGCGTCGGGCGGGGCTGGTCGAGAGCGTGCGCGGGGCCAAGGGCGGCTACTTCCTGGCCAAGTCCCCCACGGAAATCTCCATGCGGGACATCATGACCGCGTCGGAGCACCAGACTTTCGAGATGAACTGCGAGTCCCACCCGGTCGACAGTGAACGCTGCCGGCCGGGGAGCGGCTGTTCCATCCGGCCCGTCTGGTTCGCCCTGCAGCAGCGGGTGGACGATCTCCTCGCCGGCATCGCCCTGGCGGACCTGATGAAAGAAGAAACCCAGGTCCAGGAACTGGTGACGATCTCTCTGTCATGACCGAATCTCTCCCGGACAGATCCCTCTGGCCCGGCACTCGCCGGGCTTTTTTGTGTCCGGGCGTTCCCGAAGGACTGCGGGAGCGCTGCCGTCCATTGACGCCGGATGGTGTAGGTCGGTACTTTCTCCGCCCACGCCGAAGTGGTGGAACTGGTAGACGCGCTGCGTTCAGGGCGCAGTGGGCGCAAGCCCGTGGGGGTTCGAGTCCCCCCTTCGGCACTTACCGCCACTGGGGTCAGGAGCATTCCTGGCCCCAGTGGCGTTTTTTCGTGGAGCCCTTTCCGGATGCCCAACCGCGTGTCTATCTTGGCGTTACGTCATGACATCGAGTCGCGGTGCCGCTGAAGCGGAAGGAAAAGAGTCGGTCGCCCGGAATCCCAAGGCGACCTACGACTACCACATCCTCGAGACGTGGGAGGCGGGGCTGGTGCTGACCGGCACCGAGGTCAAATCGCTCCGCAGCGGCAAAGCCTCGATCAAGGAAGGATTCGCCCGCCTCGCCAACAACGAAGTCTTCCTCGAAAACGTGAACATTACGCCATACGCCCAGGGCAATCGCTACAACCACGATCCGGTCCGCAGCCGTAAGCTGCTGCTGCATCGCCGCGAGATCGAGCGCCTGATTGGGGCGGTTGAGCAGAAGGGCCTCACCCTCGTCCCCCTCGAGCTCTACTTCCGGAACGGCGTGGCGAAGGTGACGATTGCGCTCGGACGCGGCAAGAAGCAGCACGATCGTCGGGAAGACATCAAGAAGCGGGATGCCGATCGCGAGGTGGCGCGCGCCATGAGCAGCCGGGGCAGGGAATGACCCGCCACACCTCGCCCACCCTCGTCGCGCTGACCGGCCTGGCACTCCTCATGGCTCCGCTGGCCGTCGCGCAGGCCACGCCTGCCGTGTCTCCCCCGGCCAGCATCCTCGTCACCACACCACGGGGCGAAACCCGCATCCCGGTCTGGGCCGGCGGAATCGCCGGACCCGCGATCTCAGGTCAGGCCCTGGTGGCTGCCCTGAATGGCCAGGCCCGCGACGCCGATGGCTGGCTTGAAGTCATCCTGGCGCGCCAGAGTTTCCGGTTCCTGCTCGGGGCGCCGCTGCTCCGGTTCAACGACCGGTTGCAGCCGCTGTCGGGGTGGGCGTGGCAGCGCGGGGACTCCCTCTTTCTTCCCCTGCAGTTCGTGGTGGAAGTCCTGCCGCAACTCCTGGCGGAGCGGTATCAGTGGGATGCGGACCGCGCACGCCTGACGGAGACCGGGCCGCGGGCCATTGCCGCAGCCCCGGTCCGCCGGGCGCCGCCTGAGGTGGCTCGACTCCCCAACGGCTTGCTCCCCGGGCACGTCATCACCGTCGACGCCGGCCACGGCGGCATCGACCCGGGCAATCCGGGGATCTACTTCCCGCGCGGGGTGACCGAGAAGGATGTCACCCTCCAGATGGCCCTGCGGCTGCGGACGGAGCTCAAGGAACGGGGCATCACGGTGGTCATGACCCGCTCGACCGACACCCTGATCGGGTTCCGTGACCGGGCCCGCTTCTGCACCGAACAGTGTGACCTGTTCGTCAGCCTCCATGTGGACGCGCTGCCCCGCTCGGCCCGTAGACGGTACAGCGCCGTCGATGGCTTCCACACCATCATCATCGGTGAAGAGAATACCGAAGACGCCGATCGGATTGCCCGGATGGAGAATGAAGCGCTGCGATTTGAGGAGAGCGCCGATACCCAGACCACCGGCGGACTCGACTTCATTCTGCGCAACCTGCAGATGAATGAGTACCTCCGGGAATCAGCCCGGGCGGCCGAACTGGTGCAGGAAAACATCGGCAAGATCCACACGGGACTGAACCGCGGGGTCAAGCAGTCCAAGGTGCTCGCGGTGCTCAATCAGGCCCGGCGCCCGGCCATCCTGTTCGAGATGGGCTTCTCGACCAACCCGGGGGATGCCCGCCTGATGACCAGCCGGAAGTCGCAGGAGGCGATGGCCGCTGCGCTCGCTGATGCCATCGTGGAGTACCTCCGGGACTACGAACGGAAGACCGGGTCCCCCGCAGGAGCCCGATGAAACGCCCCCTCGTTGCACTCCTGCTGCTGCTCGCCAGCGGCTGCGTGTATTACAACGGCATGTACAACACCAAGGCCCTCGCCCGGCGCGCCCGAAAGGCCGAACGCGATGGTCGCACGTTCGACGCCGCCAATCTCTGGGGCCAGGTCTCGGTCAAGGCAGATACGCTGCTGGTGCAGCACCCGCGCAGCAAGTATGCGGAAGAGGCCCGGCTGCTCCTCGGCACGGCCCGGGCCCGGCTGAAGGATTGTCCCTCGGCACTGCCCCCACTCGAGTCGGTGATGCTGACCTCGGCCCGCCCGGAGTTTGCCGAAGAGGCTGCCATCCTGGTGGGTGGCTGTCGACTGGCACTGGGAGATCCGGCGGCGGCCAGCATCGCGTACTCCCGTCTGGCCACGAGCAAGGACCCTCAGCGCCGCGACCTCGCCCTCTTTGCCCACGGCAAGGCCCTCCGCCTGGACGGTCAGTATCAGGCCGCGCTCGAGGATCTCAGCCGCAGTCATCACCCCGGCGCCGCTGGTGAGCGCGCGGCGACCCTCGCGGCGCTGGGGCGGGTGCCAGAGGCCGGCGCCGTCGTCGACACCCTGCTCGAGACCCGCGATACACTCGCGCCCTGGAGCGCCATTCTCGGCGGGGTCAGCCGGTACGACGCCGACCTCGGCGCTTCCATGACCGATCGGCTGGTCGCGATGACCGAGCTCTCACCGGTTATTCGCAGTCAGCTGCTCATGGATGAGGCCGACCGCTGGAGTCAACGCGACCCGGCTGTGGCCAGCAGTCGTCTCCAGGCCGCAGAAACGCTGGCGCAGGGGACCCCCCAGGCCGACGAGGCGCGGATGCACCGGCTGCGGCACCAGCTGGCGCTGGCCGACAGCATCCCGCAACTGCGTGAGATCGCGATGAGTATCGAGGCGCTGTCAGAAGGCGTCTCGGGTATGGCACCCGAGATGTCGCGCCTCGTGGCCGCGATCCGGCGAGCCGCGCTGATGGCGGACAGTACCGCGCCTGGCACCGAGGAAGGGGACCTGCGGCTCTTCCTCGCCGGCGAGCTCGCCCGCGACTCGCTCGGTGCCGACCGCTTTGCCGCCCGGCAGTTCCGCCGGGTGGCCACCGAATGGCCCGCCTCTCCCTTCGCCCCGAAGGCGCTGCTCGCGCTCATCATCCTGCAGCCTCGGCAGGCGGATAGCCTGCGCACCACCATTCAGATGGCGTACCCCGCCAGTCCATATCTTCAACTGGTGCAGGGGGAGAGCGCGCCTCAACTGGTCGCCCTGGAGGACTCCCTCCAGCGATTCGCGGCCAGCTTCCGCCCCGAGGGGCGGTCACCAGTTACACCGGTGCGCCCCAATCGTCAGCCGCAACCCGCGACGCCCACCCGTACCACCGTGGAACCGCAATAGTGGGACACGACCTGTCCCGGACCGTCTTCGGGCAGCAATTTCAGAATCCGGTGCTGCTGGCGGCAGGGACCGCTGGTTTCGGAGCGGAAGTCGCCGGCGTCATCCAGCTGGAACGACTGGGTGGCCTGGTCAGTAAGGCGGTTTCGCCGGCCCCGAGGGCGGGGAATCGGGCCCCTCGGGTAGCGGAGTTTCCCTTCGGCATGCTCAACTCGGTGGGGCTCGCCAACCCCGGCCTCGCCGCCGTCCGGGAGGCCCAGCTTCCCTGGCTCGCGGCGAACCTCCGGCGGGCGCGTCTGCTGGTCAACGTGGTCGGATTCGAGGTCGATGACTTCGCCGAGGTCATCAGCGGGCTCGACAGTTTTGAGGTGATCGCCGGATTCGAACTCAACCTCTCCTGCCCCAACACCAGTGCAGGAGGACTCGAGTTCGGCGCCGATCCCGCCAGTGTGGCGCAGGTGATTGGTCGTGCCCGCGGGCGCACCCGCCGGCCCCTGATCGCCAAGCTCTCGCCCGCCCTCCCCGATATCGCCGGCATGGCACTGGTGGCCCGCGATGCCGGTGCCGACGGGGTCTCGGTGGTGAACACCATGCCGGGCTATCTCGGTGATAGCGCCCAGCGGCCCCGGCTGGGGAATGGCTTCGGCGGCGTCAGCGGACCTGCCCTCCTGCCTGTGGGGGTGTTGGCGGTGCGCCGCATCCAGGAGCGGAGCGGGGGAATGACCGTGATCGGCGTGGGCGGCATTCGCTCCGCCGCCGATGCGAGACAATATCTGGCTGCCGGTGCTTCCCTGGTGGCCATCGGCACCGCGGCGCTGGCTGATCCACGGTTACCGGAGCGGGTGGTGGACGAACTGGAGCGCGACGGTGGCTGAGATCATCATTGCGCTGGACCTGTCGGCCGACGAGGCGCGGCGCCTGCTCGACCGGATTCCCGAGGCCCGCTGGGTCAAGGTCGGCTCGATCCTCTTCACCCATGAAGGCCCGGCACTGTTGCAGGAACTTCAGGCCCGGGGCCTGCAGGTCTTTCTCGACCTCAAATGGCACGACATCCCCCACACCGTCTCCGAAGCCGTCGCGGCCGCCCGGGAGCTTGGGGTCGCCATGGCGACAGTCCATACCCTGGGCGGCACCGTGATGATGGCGGAAGCGGCGGCGGCGGCGGGGGATACGCTCGGCATCGTCGGGGTGACCGTCCTGACCTCGCACAGTCCGGAGAGCTTTGGCGAGGCCACGGGCCGTGCCGTGCCCGTCCTGCTTCCGGAGGTTGAGCGGCTGGCCCGGCTGGCCCGGACCGCCAGGCTCCGAGGGGTGGTCTGTTCCCCCCTGGAGGTGGCCCGGGTACGGGAGGCGTGGGGAACGGGGGGCTGGATCGTGGTGCCCGGAATCCGCCGCCCCGGGGACGCCGCCGGTGATCAGGTCCGAACCGCCGGGCCCGGGGAGGCCGTGGCCGCCGGGGCGACCCATCTGGTGGTCGGCCGACCTATCATTCAGGCCCCCGATCCGGCAGCCGCCTTCAGGGATATGGTCCGGGCCGCCAAGGCCTAACTCCCGTGGCTCCCTTGCATTAAAGGGGGGTCGCCGATACATTCTCGTGCTGCTCCGTAACCCCGGTTCTGGGAGAGGTCCGTGAAGGTTCGATCAAGCATCAAGCCCATCTGCGAGCACTGCAAGGTGGTTCGGCGTGAGGGTGTGTTGCGGATCATCTGCAAGCGCAACCCCAAGCACAAGCAGCGACAGGGATAACTGATGGCCCGAATTGCTGGCGTAGACCTGCCGCGGGAAAAGCGGGTCGAAATCGCCCTCACTTACATCTTCGGTATCGGCCGAGCCACCAGCAACCGGATCCTCGCGGAGACGGGTGTGGGGGTTGATACCCGCGTACGAGACCTTAACGATGCGGAAGTGGCGCGGCTCAGGCAGTTCATTGAGCGCTCCCTCCGGGTCGAAGGTGCGCTGCGCACGGAGATCGGCATGAACATCAAGCGGCTCATGGACATCGGCAGCTACCGCGGGGTACGTCACCGCCGGGGCCTGCCGGTTCGTGGGCAGCGCACGCATACCAACGCCCGCACGAAGAAGGGCCCACGTCGGGCCATCGCGGGCAAGAAGAAGGTGACGAAGAAGTAAATGACAGCTCCTGAGACTCCCCAGGCTCCCGAGGCGGCTGCGGCCACTCCGGCAGCAGCGGCCCCGGCCAAGACGCCGGCCGCCAAGCGCGGCAAGAAGCTGGTGGACAGCGAGGGCATCGCCCACGTCTGCGCCACCTTCAACAACCTGCTGATCACCATTACGGACCTGAAGGGCAACACCCTGGTCTGGGGATCGGCGGGCAAGGCGGGCTTCAAGGGGTCCAAGAAGTCCACTCCCTTCGCGGCGACGGTGGCGGCGGAGAACTGCGGTCGTGAGGCGATGAACCTCGGGTTGCGGCGGGTGCATGTGCGGGTGCAGGGTCCGGGGAGCGGCCGTGAGTCGGCCATCCAGGCTCTGGCCTCCGTCGGGCTCAAGGTGGCGTCCATCCGCGACGTCACCCCGATCCCGCACAACGGTTGCCGGCCGCCCAAGAAGCGGCGGGTCTGATTTTTCAGCATAGCTCGACGTCTGAGCGCTACGCGAAGTGACCATGACTATTGACTTGACCGGCTTGGTCCGTCCGCACCTGGTTGAAATGACCAAGCGGGAGGACAACCCGAACATCGCCGAGTTCCGCCTCCAGCCACTGGAGCGGGGCTTTGGCTACACGCTGGGTAACTCGCTTCGGCGGCTGCTCCTCTCCTCGCTGCGCGGCAGCGCGGTGTGGGGCTTCCGGCTTGATGGCGTGGTGCACGAGCACCAGACCATTCCGGGCGTGCACGAAGACGTCCACCAGATTATCCAGCGGCTCAAGGGCCTGACCCTGGTCCTGGCTGATGAGGTCGAGGAAGCGGTCCTGAAGATCAAGAAGGACGGCGCGGGTCCGGTCTATGCCCGCGATATCGTCCCCAGCGGGTCGGTCCGCGTGGTGAACCCCGATCACCTGCTCTTTACCGTCCAGGACGACCGTGAAATGAACGGCGAACTGTACGTGAATAAGGGCCGCGGATACGTGGAAGCCGAGCTGCACCCGAAGGATCGCTCGTTGCCGGTGGATCTGATCACCATTGATGCGATCTACAATCCGGTGCGCCGCGCCAACTTCTCGGTCGCCGAGACCCGCGTCGGACAGCGGACCGACTACGACCGGCTCACCGTCAGTGTCGAGACCAACGGGACGCTGTCGCCGGAAGATGCGATTGCCTACGCGGCGGCGCTGGCGCAGGAGCACTTCCGCTACTTCGTCGAATTCGGCAAGGTGCCGGTGGCTCGGGCCGGTGCGACCGGTGGTGCCCTGGCCGCCGGTTCGGGTCAGCTCCGGGAAAAGGTCAGCCGGCTGATCGATGACTTCGGGCTGTCGGTGCGGTCGCTGAACTCCCTGAAGAATTCCAATATCCGGACCCTGAAGGACCTGGTCAGCTTCACCGAGGATGAACTCCTCAAGGTGAAGAACGTGGGCGAGAAGGCGTTGAAGGAAATCGCCGACCTGCTCAAGACCCAGGATCTCAACTTCGGCATGAGCTTCGAGGACACCGATTCCGATCTCCGGATCGTGAACCCGGGGACCCCGCCGACGGCTCGTGTGGCCGCTGAGACCGGCGAGGATAGCTGATGCGACACCAGTCCAAGGGGCGGCAGCTCTCCCGCACGTCGGAGCATCGGCGGGCCCTGTTGCGCAACATGGCGACCAGTCTGATCACCCACGGCGGGATCACCACCACGGTGGCCAAGGCCAAGGAACTCCGTCCGTACACCGAAAAGCTGATCACCCTGGCGCGTCGCGGCGATCTGCACGCCCGCCGTCAGGTGAGCCAGAAGATCCGTGAGCGGGAGGCGCTGACCCGCCTGTTCACTGAGATCGGCCCGCGCTTCGCCTCGCGTCCGGGTGGATACATCCGCATCCTGAAGCTGGGTCACCGCCCTGGCGACGCCGCGGAAATGGCGCGCATCGAGCTCCTCGCCGAGTGAGGCTGCTCGGCGGGTGGCGGATTACGATAAAAGGGGACCGACTGGTCCCCTTTTTTCTGCCCATGCCCCTGGAAATCAAACGGCCCGCAGGTGAGTGCGGGCCGGTTCAGCCAGGCTACGGTCAGGCGGGAAGCTCAGCTCGCCTTGGCGACCACCGCGACGGCCTTCTTGACCCGTCCCGACTTGATGCACTGGGTGCAGACCGAGACCCGCTTCGGCGCCCCATCCACCAGCATGCGAACCGTCTGGAGATTGGGATACCACCGGCGCTTGGTCCGGTTCTTTGCATGGCTTACGTTGTTGCCGGTGATCGGCCCCTTAGCGCACAGATGACAAACCCGGGCCATACGGACTTCTCCAGGAAACTGGTCAGACGGCTCCCGCAACGAGCCCGAAAGTATAATCCCTTGAAGTGCTTGACACAACTCCATCCGGATCGAACGCCATGCCTCGGGCACTGATTACCGGCATTACCGGGCAGGACGGTTCCTACCTCGCTGAGCTCCTCCTGGCGAAGGGATATGAGGTCTTCGGGGTGGTCCGCCGGACCAGCCACCACAGCTACGAGCGGATCGACCATCTCCTCGACCGGGTGCAGATCCTCCCGGCGGACCTGCTCGACCAGCACTCGCTGACCGTGGTCCTGAAGGAGACCCAGCCGGATGAGGTCTACAACCTCGCGGCGCAGTCGTACGTCCCCACCTCCTGGAGCCAACCGGTCCTGACGGGGGAGTTCACCGCCCTCGGTGTCACCCGGATTCTGGAAGCGGTCCGGCTGGTCTGTCCGACCGCCCGGTTCTACCAGGCCTCGAGTTCGGAGATGTTCGGACGGGTGGTTGAGACGCCCCAGCGGGAAACCACCCCGTTCTACCCCCGCTCCCCCTATGGGGTCGCCAAGGCCTACGGCCATTGGATTACGGTCAACTACCGGGAGTCCTACAATCTCTACGCCGTGAGCGGGATTCTCTTCAACCACGAATCACCCCGGCGCGGCCTGGAGTTCGTCACCCGTAAAGTGACCGACGGGGTCGCCCGGATCCGGGCCGGCCTTGCCACCGAGCTGCGACTCGGTAATCTCGACGCCCAGCGGGACTGGGGGTTCGCCGGTGACTACGTCGATGCGATGTGGCGGATGCTGCAGCCGGCCGAACCGCGGGACTACGTGATCGGTACCGGGGAGACGCACTCGGTCCAGCGGCTGGTGGAGATTGCGTTCGAGCACGCGGGCCTCGACTGGCGCAAATATGTGAAGCTCGACCCGCGCTACGTCCGCCCGGCAGAGGTGGACCTGCTGCTGGCCGACGCGTCGCTCGCCAAGCGCCATCTGGGCTGGAGTCCGACCGTGACCTTCAAGGGCCTGGTCACCATGATGGTTGACGCGGACCTCCAACGGCTCGGTGTGACGCGGTGAAGGTTCTGGTCACCGGCGCTGCGGGGTTTGTCGGTCGGGTGCTGGTCGCCCGGCTGCGGGAAGCCGGGCATGATGTCATTGGGACGTACCTCGCCGCCGATGCGCCACCGGTCGCACCCGGAGTTCGCTGGCAGCCGCTCGACGTTCGGGACGATACCTCCGTCAGGCAGGCGCTGGCCGAACAGCCCGATGCCGTGGTGCACCTCGCCGCAGTGGCCTCAAGTGCCGCTGCTCGTCGCGACCCGGGACTCGCCTGGGAGGTCAATGCCGCTGGCACCGCCCGGTTGGCGGAGGCGTTGGGTGAACAGCGGAATCGCGGCGCAGATCCGCTGCTGCTGCTGGTGTCCACCTCGGAGGTGTATGGCGCAGGTGTCGGCGGGAAGCGGTTGCGGACGGAAGCCGACCCGGTGGCGCCGTTGTCCCCCTACGCCGCCAGTAAGGTCGGGAGTGAGGTCGCCGCCCAGGAGGTCGCGCGGCGAACAGGATTGCGGGTCATGATCGCCCGACCGTTCACGCACACCGGCCCGGGACAGGCGGAGATTTACGTGATCCCGGCCTTTGCCCGGCGATTGCGTGAGGCCCGGGCCAAGGGGACGACGGTGATCCGGACGGGGAACCTCGCGCCCGTCCGTGATTTCCTTGATGTCCGGGATGTCGCGGCGGCGTATGTCAGCCTGCTCCAGCATGGCCGCCCCGGCGAGATCTACAATGTGGCCAGCGGCACGGGGGTGGCGCTGCACGCGGTGTTCGAGCGGCTGGCCAGGCTGGTCGGTGTCCGCGCGACGGCGGAACCCGATCCGTCGCTGATACGCAGTACTGATGTACCGCACCTTGTTGGGGATGCCACCCGGTTGCGCACGGCGACCGGGTGGGTGCCTCGGATTTCGTTCGAACAGACTCTCCAGGATGTCGTGAATGCCCAAGCGGACTGACTTACGCTCGATCCTTCTCCTTGGCTCCGGTCCGATCATCATCGGGCAGGGCGCCGAGTTCGATTATTCCGGGACGCAGGCGGTCAGGGCGCTGCGGGAGGAGGGATACCGGGTCATCCTGGTGAACTCGAATCCGGCGACGATCATGACTGATCCGGAGATCGCCGACCGGACCTATATCGAGCCGGTCACGCCGGAATGGGTTCGCAAGGTCATCGAACGGGAACGGCCCGACGCCCTGCTGCCGACCATGGGGGGGCAGACCGCGCTGAATGTGGCGATGGCGCTCTACAAGGACGGCACCCTCGCGAAGTACAACGTGGAGTTGATCGGCGCGAATGAGCGTGCAATCCGGGTCGCCGAGGACCGCCAGGAATTCGCTGACGCGATGGTCCGCATCGGGCTGGCAACGCCGAAGGGGCGGACGGTCCGTTCCCTGGAGCAGGCACTGGAGGCGGTGGACGACACCGGTTACCCGGCCATCATTCGCCCCTCCTACACCCTCGGCGGGTCGGGTGGTGGCATCGCCTATAACCGGGAGGAGTTCATCGCGATCGTGGAACACGGTCTCGAGCTCTCTCCGGTCACCTCGGTCCTGGTGGAGCGCAGCATCATCGGCTGGAAGGAATTCGAGCTGGAAGTCATGCGGGACGGCGCGGACAATGTGGTGATCGTCTGCTCCATCGAGAATATCGATCCGATGGGGGTGCACACCGGCGATTCGATCACGGTGGCCCCGGCCATGACGCTGACGGATCGGGAATACCAGACGATGCGGGACAGTGCCATCAAGATCATCCGCGAGGTCGGGGTGGAGGCGGGGGGCTGCAACATCCAGTTTGCGGTCGATCCACGGACCGGTGAGCAGCTGGTCATCGAGATGAATCCCCGTGTATCGCGCTCGTCCGCCCTGGCCTCCAAGGCCACCGGCTTCCCGATCGCCCGGATCGGCGCGAAAGTCGCCGTCGGCTACACCCTCGACGAACTGCCCAACGACATCACCAAGACGACGCCCGCCTCCTTCGAGCCGGTGCTCGACTATGTGGTGGTCAAGGTGCCGCGCTTTGCGTTCGAGAAATTCCCCACCGCCGATCCCCGTCTGGGGACCCAGATGAAAGCGGTCGGCGAGGCGATGGCGATCGGGCGGACCTTCAAGGAAGCCTTTCAGAAAGGCTTCCGCGCCCTCGAGGCGGACCGCTCGGGCTGGGAGCTCGGTCGCACGCCTCTCGATGATCGCCTCACCGATCTATCGCTCGAGGCGGTGAAGGCGGCCATCCGGACGCCGACGGCCGAACGGATCTACCAGGTGAAGCGTGCCCTGATGCTCGGGGTGACGGTGGAAGAGGTCGCCGAGTGCACCGGGATCGACCCCTGGTTCCTCGACCAGATGCTGGAACTGGTCGAGGCCGAGCGGGAGTGGACCGCGCGGCGGTCCACCAGCTCGGGCCCCGGTGGCCCCACCGAACGCGAAGACCTCCTTCGCATGAAACAGCTTGGGTTCTCCGACCGGCAGCTCGCACAGCTGGCCGAGATGCCCGAAGCCGACATCCGCACCCGGCGGTACGCCCTCGGGGTTCGCCCGGTCTTCAAGACCGTCGATACCTGCGCCGGTGAGTTCCCGTCCAAGACGCCCTACCTCTACTCCTGCTATGACGAGGAGAACGAGGCGCGTTCCAAGGGCGACAAGACCGTCATCATCCTTGGGAGCGGTCCCAACCGGATCGGGCAGGGCGTCGAGTTCGACTACTGCTGTGTCCGGGCCACGCTCGCGTTCCGCGAGCTGGGCTACAAGACGGTCATGGTGAATTCCAATCCCGAAACCGTCTCCACCGACTACGACATTTCCGATACGCTGTACTTCGAGCCGCTCACGCTGGAGGATGTGCTCGAAATCGTGCATGTGGAGCAGCCGATGGGGGTCGTGGTACAGCTGGGCGGGCAGACTCCGCTCAAGCTGGCACGCGGTCTCGAAGCGGCCGGCGTCCGAATCCTCGGCACTTCTCCGGACAACATCGACGCGGCGGAAGACCGCAAGCGCTTCGAGGCGCTCGCCCGCGAACTCGGCGTGACCCAGCCGCCGGCCGGGACTGCGCTCTCCGTGGAGGAAGCGGTGAAGGTCGCGACCCAGGTGGGGTATCCCGCGCTGGTGCGGCCCTCCTACGTGCTCGGCGGCCGGGGGATGGAGATCGTTTACGACGAGCCCTCGCTGCGGGATTACTTCACCCGCGCGGTGCGGGTGGCCCCGGGCCATCCGGTCCTGATCGACCGCTTTCTCGAGGATGCCTTCGAGGCGGACGTGGATGCGATTGCCGACGGGGAGCGGTGTGTGATCGGCGGGGTCATGCAGCACATCGAAGACGCCGGGATTCACTCGGGCGATTCCGCCTGTGTGCTGCCGCCATACCTGATATCGGCGGAACAGGTCGAGCAGATGCGGGCCTATACCCGGGCGTTTGCGAAGAAGCTCGGGGTCATCGGCCTGATCAACGTGCAGTACGCCATCAAGGATGGGGTGGTCTACGTCCTCGAGGTCAACCCTCGCGCGTCACGCACGGTGCCGTTTGTGTCCAAGACGACCGGCGTCCCGCTCGCCGGGCTCGTGGCCTCGGTCATGGTGGGCAAGACCCTGGATGAGCTGGGTCTCGCGGACAACGTCGGGCAGCCGTATGTCGCCGTGAAGGAAGCGGTCTTCCCCTTCAACAAGTTGCAGGGGGTCGACCTGATCCTGGGCCCGGAGATGCGCTCCACCGGGGAATGCATGGGGATCGCCGAGACCTTCGGGATGGCGTTCGCCAAGGCGCAGCACGCCGCTTCGGCCGAACTGCCCACGGAGGGCGGCGTCTTCATCACGGTGAACGATCACGACAAGCCCACCGTGGTCCCGATCGCCAGGCGACTGCATGATCTCGGGTTCAGCATCTTTGCGACGGCGGGCACGGCGAAACACCTGGCCGCCCATCAGATCCCGGCCTCGGCGGTGCTGAAGGTGTATGAGGGTCGCCCCAATGTCGTGGACCTGCTGGTCTCGGGTCGAATCCAGTTGCTGGTGAACACACCGCTGGGCAAGCTGACGCAGCGGGATGATTACACCATCCGTGCCGCGGCACTGCAGCACCGGATCTCCTACACCACGACTCTGTCCGCGGCCTCTGCGGCATGTGACGGCATCACCGCGCTGCGGAGTGGCCAGCGGGACGTGTGCTCCCTGCAGGAGTGGCACGAGATCGCCCGGAAGGCCCGCGCGGCGGGATGAGCACCGCGCGCGACGCCGCCGTCGTGGAACGCCTGCGTACGCTGGTACGTGGGACCGTGCGCGCCGAGGAGTCGCTGGCGCGCTACTCGACCTATCGTATCGGAGGCCCGGCAACGGTGCTGTTGCCGGCCGGTCCCGCGGATGTCGCCGCGGCGCTGACCTTTGCGCGAGGGGAAGGGATTCCCTGGTTTGCGCTCGGGCTCGGGTCCAACCTGCTGCTGCCGGACGCCGGCCTCGACGCGCTGGTCATCCGGTTAGGCAAAGGCCTCGATGGGCTGAGTGCGCTGGGGGAGGACCGGTGGCGCGTGGGTGCCGGGCTCCCGCAGCCGACCGCGGCCCGGAAGACGGCTGAGGCAGGTTATGCGGGACTCCATCGGTACGTCGGTGTGCCGGGGACCGTTGGCGGTGGAGTCTACATGAATGCCGGGTGTCACGGCGGGGAGTGGTCCGAGGTCGTGACCGAGGTGACGGTGGTGGACGAGGAGGGAGCGGTGCAGGTCGTGCCGCGCTCGGCGATTCCATTCAGCTATCGCCACAGCGGCCTGACGGGGCGGATCGTGCTCGACACCGTGGTCCAGCTGGTCCCGGCGGATAAGACGGCGATCCAGGCGGAGGTGGCCGAGCTGTTTCATTGGCGCCAGAGTGGCACGCCCTTCAATCAGCCCTGCTGTGGCAGCGTGTTCAAGAACCCCGCCGGGCCCAGTTGGAACCAGCGCGATGGGCCACGTACCGCGGGGCAGCTGATCGAGGCTGCCGGACTGAAGGGGCGTCGCATCGGCTCGGCGGAGATTTCCCCGATGCACGCGAACTATTTCATCAACACCGGTGGGGCCACGGCGGCCGAGCTGCAGCAGCTCATCGCCCTGGCCCGGCACACCGTGCAGGAGCAGTTTGGCGTCACGCTCGAGACGGAAGTGAAGCGGATCCGACCGGATGGCACCTACGAGGCCTCAGACCATGACTGACGTGTTCGTGCACGAGTCATCCTACGTCGACGACGGCGCCACCATCGGCGCCGGAACGAAGATCTGGCACTTTTGCCACATCATGCCCGGCGCGGTGATCGGGGCGGGCTGCAGCTTCGGCCAGAATGCGGTCGTGATGAACGGGGTCCGGGTCGGGGACCGGGTGAAAGTGCAGAACAATGTGTCCCTCTACGAAGGGGTGACCCTCGAAGATGACGTCTTCGTCGGTCCGAGCGCCGTCTTCACCAACGTGATCAATCCGCGCAGCGCCGTCTCCCGCAAGGACGAGTACCTCCCGACCCTCGTGCATCGTGGCGCATCGATCGGGGCCAACGCGACGATTGTCTGCGGGGTTACCCTCGGCCCCTACGCCTTTATCGGGGCCGGTGCCGTGGTCACCGGCGATGTCCCCGCCTATGCCCTCATGGTCGGTGTACCGGCGCGCCGGATCGGGTGGATGTGCGCCTGCGGTGAGCAACTGGCGGACGGGCTGACCTGCGGGGCGTGCGGAAAGCGCTATCATGAAGAGAGGGATGGACTTACGCTGATTGACCCGAGGTCGGAGCCCCGCTAGTTTTTGGCCGCTGTACTGGTGCAGATGGCACCGCCGTCCTCCCTCGCCAAGGCCGTCGTGAACGTTCCCCTGCTGGATCTCGTCGCGCAGTACGCCACCATCAAGGATGAGGTCCTTCCCGCACTGATGCAGGTCGTGGAGCGCCAGCAGTTCATCCTCGGCCCGGAGGTGGGTGCGCTGGAACAGGCGCTGGCCACCCTGTGTGAGGCAAAACATGCGATCGGGTGCGCCAGCGGCACAGATGCCCTGCTGCTTCCCCTCCGCACCCTTGAGCTGAAGCCGGGCGACGAGGTCATCGCTCCGGCGTTCACCTTCTTCGCCACGGCCGGGACGATTCACAACACCGGGGGCACCCCCGTGTTCGCGGATATCGATCCCCGCACCTTCAATCTTGATCCCGCGGCAGTGGAGGCGGCGATCACGCCGCGCACCCGCGCCATCATCGTGGTCCACCTGTTCGGCCAGATGGCAGACATGGCGGCCCTCCAGGCGGTGGCGGACCGACACCAGCTGCCGCTGATCGAGGATGCGGCCCAGTCGATCGGCGCCCGCCGGCAGATCAACGGCAGCTGGAAGACCGCCGGTTCCCTCGGGTATGCCGGATCGTTTTCGTTCTTTCCCAGCAAGAACCTCGGGGCCTGGGGCGACGCCGGGCTGATGACCACCCAGGACGATGCCCTGGGGGAGCGGCTGCGCCGCCTGCGCACCCACGGTGGATCGCGGCAGTACTATCACGAGGAAGTCGGGTACAACAGCCGATTGGATACGCTTCAGGCGGCGGTGCTGCTCGCCAAGCTGCCGCACCTGGCCGGCTGGAGCAGCGCCCGCCAGCGGGCCGCGGCCTACTACTCGGCGGCCCTGGCCGGCGATGGGGCGGTGATCCCGCCGTACATCGACCCGGACAACGAACACATCTTTCACCAGTACACCATTCAGGTGCCCCACCGGAATGACCTGGTGGCGCACCTCAGGGGTCTCGGAATCGGATGTGCGGTGTACTATCCCCTGGCGCTGCACCTCCAGCCCTGTTTCGCCCCGCTGGGGTATCGCGCGGGGCAGCTGCCGGTGACCGAGCGGATGACAGCGCAGGTCCTGTCGCTCCCGATCTATCCGGAGCTGACGGAAGGCCAGCAGGACGCGGTGGTCCAGGCCATTCGGGGGTTTGTTGCCTGACGGGGTTTCATCAACGGGAGTCCATACATGCGTATTGCAGTCATAGGAAGTGGTTACGTCGGCCTGGTGACTGGTGCCTGCCTCGCGGAGACGGGCAACGATGTGATCTGTGCCGATATCGATGCCGGCAAGATTGCGCGGCTCAAGCAGAATGACATCCCCATTTACGAGCCCGGCCTTGAGGAGATCGTCACCCGCAACCAGTCGGAAGGGCGGCTGACCTTCACGACCGACGTGGGCCAGGCGGTGGAATCGGCCCGGGTCGTCTTCATTGCCGTCGGGACGCCACCGGGCGAGGACGGGTCCGCCGACCTGCAGCACGTGCTGTCGGTTTCGAAGACGATCGGGCGGCACCTCAACGGACACAAGGTCGTGGTCACCAAGTCCACCGTCCCCGTGGGGACGGCCGAACGAGTCCGGGCGGCAGTCAAGGCCGAGACCGACCAGCCGTTCAGCGTCTGTTCCAATCCCGAGTTCCTGAAGGAAGGGGCGGCGGTTGACGATTTCATGAAACCGGATCGCATCATTGTCGGGGCGGACAGCCAGGAGGCCCGGGATGTGATCGCCGAGGTCTACGCCCCGTTCGTCCGGACCGGGAACCCGATCCTCTTCATGGACCTGCCGTCGGCCGAGGTCACGAAGTACGCGGCCAACGCGATGCTGGCCACCCGGATCTCGTTCATGAACCAGATCGCGATGTTCTGTGAGAAGGTGGGGGCCGACGTCCACGATGTCCGGCGCGGGATCGGCAGCGACCGGCGGATCGGGAACGCCTTCCTGTTTCCCGGCCCGGGGTACGGCGGCTCCTGCTTCCCCAAGGATGTGAAGGCGCTCATCCGCACCGGCCGCGAGGCGGGCACGGAGTTCGACCTGCTGGAAGCGGTGGAGCAGGTGAATGACCGGCAGAAGCAGGTGGTGTTGCACAAGCTGCAGGCGGCACTGGGGAGCCTCAAGGGCCGCACGGTCGCGCTCTGGGGACTCGCGTTCAAGGCTGAGACCGATGACATGCGCGAGAGCCCGGCGATCCCGATCATCGAAGGCTTGCTGGCCGGCGGCGCCACCGTACGGGCGCACGACCCCAAGGCGCAGGAGAGCGCCCGCCACCTCTTCGGTGATCGCATCACCTACGTCCAGGAGCCGTACGCCGCTCCCGAGGGGGCGGACGCCCTCGCGATTCTGACCGAGTGGCGGGTGTACCGCAACCCGGATTTCGAACGGCTCCTGAAGCTGCTCCGCCAGCCGATCCTGGTGGACGGCCGCAACCTGTACGATCCCGCCAAGATGAAAGGGCTCGGTTTCCGCTACTCGGCGATCGGCCGCCACATCACTTGAGGCTGCTCGTCACCGGCGCGGCCGGCTTCCTCGGGTCGCACCTCAGCGATCGGCTCCTGGCCGATGGCTTCTCGGTGATCGGGATGGACAACTTCATCACTGGCCACAAGGACAACATCGCGCATCTCGAGGCGCATCCGAACTGGACCTTCATTCGGCACGATGTGTCGAAGTTCATCTCGGTGGAGGGGCCGCTGGACGGGGTGCTGCACTTTGCGTCGCCCGCCAGTCCGATCGATTACCTCGAGCTGCCGATTCAGACCCTCAAGGTTGGCTCCCTCGGCACGCACAACGCCCTGGGCCTCGCGCGGGCCAAGGGCGCCCGGTTCTTCCTCGCCTCCACCTCCGAAGTCTACGGCGATCCCCAGGTGCACCCCCAGCCGGAGAGTTACTGGGGCCATGTGAACCCGGTTGGGCCGCGCGGGGTCTACGACGAAGCGAAGCGGTTCGCCGAAGCGCTGACCATGGCCTATCACCGGTACCACGGCATCGATACCCGGATCGTGCGGATCTTCAACACCTATGGTCCGCGCATGCGGGCCCGCGACGGCCGGGTGGTCTCGAATTTCGTGGTGCAGGCACTGCAGGGTGAGCCGCTGACCATCTATGGCGACGGCAACCAGACCCGGTCGTTCTGCTATGTCTCGGACATGGTTGACGGGCTCGTGCGGCTGTTCCAGAGCGCGTTCGTGGATCCCACCAATCTGGGGAATCCCGACGAATTCACCGTGCTCCAGCTGGCCCGTGAGGTGCTGCGCCTGACCGGATCCGCCAGCAGCATCGAGGCGCGCCCGCTCCCGACGGACGATCCCAAGGTCCGCCAGCCCGATATCACCCGGGCCAAGGTCCTGCTGCACTGGGAGCCGAAGGTCCCGCTCAGCGAGGGGCTGGAACGGACCATCGCGCACTTCCGCACGGTGCTGCCGGCGTGAGTCGCCTTCTCGTCACCGGCGCCGCCGGCTTTATCGGCTCGCACCTGTGCGAGCGACTGCTGCAGCTGGGACACGAGGTGGTCGGCGTCGACAACTTCGATCCGTTCTATGCTCGTGCCGTCAAGGAACAGAACCTGACGCGGTCACGGGAATCTCCCCGGTTCAGTTTTCATGAAATTGACCTGGCGGATCCGGGCGAGACCACCGCATTTCTGGACCGCGACACCGTCATCGTCCATCTGGCGGCCCGGGCGGGGGTCCGTCCCTCGCTGGCAGACCCGGCCGGCTACCTCCGCGCCAATCTGGTCGCCACCCAGGCGCTGCTGGATTCCGCCGCTGCCGCCGGGGTCACACGCCTCGTGTTCGGCTCCTCCTCCTCAGTGTACGGCGAGGATACGGCCGCGCCCTTTCGCGAGGATGCCCCGGCGGTCCACCCGATTTCCCCCTACGCCGCCACCAAGCGGGCCGGGGAGCTGCTCCTCGAGGCCCTGGCACCGCACCGGGGGCTGCGAGTTGCGGCCCTGCGGTTCTTCACCGTCTACGGGCCAAGGCAGCGCCCCGATCTGGCCATTCACCGGTTCACCCGCCTCATGGACGCGGGCGAACCGATCGTGATGTACGGCGATGGGAGCGAAGGACGGGATTACACCTATATTGATGACATCGTCGGGGGCGTCGTGGCGGCCACGGCATGGATCGCCGCCGCCCCGGTTGGGGTCGAGCTGTTTAATCTGGGCGGCAACGAAACGGTCTCGCTGCGCCACATGATCGGGACCATCGCCACCACCCTCGGTGTCACGCCCCGGGTGGAGCAGGGGGGGCGCCAGCCAGGCGACGTGCGCCTGACGGCCGCCGACCTCACCAAGTCGTCCCGGGTGCTGGGCTACGCCCCGGCGACGTCGTTCACCGAAGGTGTCCGCCGCTTTGTCGAATGGTTCCGGGAGACCCATGCGCATCAGTGATGAGCCGCTGATCAATCAGGCCCGCGATCGCTTTTCGCTGCAGGACTACTACGGGGCGATCCACCTGCTGCAGGAGGTGGTGGACTCGGGGCGGAGCTTTGCCGACTGCCACCACCTGCTGGGGCTGTGCTACGCCATGCTGGACCAGCCGCAGCGGGCGCTGGAACATTTCGGGCATGCGCTGGAACTCAATCCGCGCTACATCGAAGCCCATATCCACCGCGGTATTCTGCTCAACAACATGGGCCGCACCGAAGAGGCGGCCGAGGCCTTCCGCCACGCGGCGTCCCACAACGCCAGCCAGCCGGGTGGGTTCCCGGCCCACGTGGCGGCCAACCTGGCCAATCAGCATGCGCACCTGGCGGCGGCCTACGCCGAGTCGGGCGCCATCCCGATGGCCATCGAGCAGTACCGCCGCGCCGTGGAACTGGGGCCCAATTTCGCCGACCTGCGCTACCGTCTCGCCCGCGTCCTGCTCGAATCGGGTGATGTCCTCTCCGCCCGCGAGGAACTGGAGCGGGTGGCCGCGGATCGCCCCAACTTTGTCGACGCCCTCGCCTCCCTCGGCCTCGCGCGCTACCTCTCCGGCGACGCCGCCGGGGCTCAGCAGGTGTGGCGGGATTGCCTGCTGGCGCGTCCCAAGAATGCCCGGATCGAAGCCTATCTCGCCATGCTGAGCCGCGCCGAATGAGGCAGTGGAGCTGGGTGCTCCTGGGGATGGTCGCCTGCGGCGGCACCGCCGCCGACCATGAGCGGCTGGGCGACACCGCCTACGCTACCGGCGAATACGCCACGGCGCTGGACGAGTATCGCGCCGCTGCGACCCCGAAGGCCGATGCACGGGTGTGGGCCAAGCTCGGCGCGGCGGCGCTCAAAGGCGATGCCCTGGCGGAAGCGAAGGACGCCTACGAGACGCTCGCCACGGACGATCCCACCCGCTCCGGGGAAGCGGCGCGTGGCCTGGAGCAGGTGGCCCGCGCGGCCGACCGCGCCGGTAACGGTGCGGTGCTACAGCAGGCGGTGGATGCGCTGCGCCGACTGGCTCCCGAGCGCGTGACGCCCCGTTATACCATGTCGCTGATCCGGAGCGGCCAGCTCGAACCCCCGGCGGTGGCGCGGCTGGGGCCGCTGGCCCTGGCCGCCGCAGGCGACGCTACGGCGACCGACCAGATGCTGCTGCTCTACGGTCGGGCCCTGCAGGCGACCACCGCCTGTTCAGAGGCGGCCGACGTCTATCGCACCGCCCTCCGCCGCCTGCGCGACGGCCCGACCTACACCAAGGCGGTGACCGGGTTGAGCGACTGCGCACTGCAACTGGGACAGGAGGCGCTATTGGTGGATAGGCCCGAGGTCGCGGCCCAGTGGTTTGAGCGGCTGCTGGCGGTGGACGGCACCAGCGACCGCGCCCGTCGGGCCCTCGTGGGCCTCGGCGATGCCAGGGTGGCGCTGGGCGATCTGCTGGGGGCCACCCTGGTCTACCAGGATGCGATGAAGGCCAGCGCCGGCGATTCCATCACCACCATGGCTGGCCAGCGGTTGGCGCGACTCGGCGCCACCGCCGCAACCGCGGACTCACAGTAAGCATCGGTACGGTATCCGCGCACTGCGGCACCGGAATCTTCGTAAGGAGTGTCATGACGGGACGCTGGGTACGGCAGGCCGGGTGGGGTATGGCACTGCTCGTCGCGGTCGGATGCGGCAAGAAGAACACCGGGACCGTTGCGCCGCTGGTGAATGTCATCTCCCGGGCCGAGGTGGATTCCCTCTGGGCCCATGCCAACCGGGAATTCCGGCGGGGCAAGTGGCACAAGGCGGCTCCCCTGTACGAGCGGATCGCTCTCGAACTGCCAGCCGGCGATACCCTCGCCACGGAGGCCCAGTTCCGCCTCGGCGAATGTCACTTCGGGCAGGGGGCCCAGCTCCAGGCGGCGCGCCAGTTCCGCAAAGTCTCGGACGACACCCCGACTTCTCCATTGGCGCCCGAAGCATTGCTCCGCGCCGGGGACGCCTACGGCGATCTCTGGCGCCGGCCGGAACTGGACCCCACCTACGGCCAGACCGCGATGGCGACCTATCAGGAGCTGCTGAATCGCTACCCCGATTCGCCGGCAGCGGCGCGCGCCCGGCTCCGCATCAGCTCGCTGGAAGAGTCGTTCGCCATCAAGGAGTTCAAGGCGGCGCAGTTCTACTTCCGGCTCAAGGCCTACGATTCTGCCATCCTGTACCTCAAGGATCTCGCGGCCACCTACCCCCGCGCGGCGGTGACGCCTGACGCGCTGCTGGTGCTGGTGCAGGCCTATCGGAAGGTGGACTACCCCGAGGACCTGCGGGAGACCTGCGGTTACATCCGCCGGTACCATCCTGCCACCCCGGGGCTCGATACCCAGTGTCCCGCCGGGGCGGCAGACACCACCGCAGCCCCGGCTGCCCCCGGGACCTGAGCCGGCGGCGCACCAGCGTATGGTCGGATTGTTTGGCGGGTCTTTTGATCCGATCCATCACGGACACCTGCTGGTTGGCCAGGCGGTGCGCGAAGCGCTCGGACTGGACGAGTTGCGGTTCCTGCCTGCGCGGGAGTCACCATTCAAGGTGGGCCAGCATGCCGCGCCACCCGAAGCGCGCGCCCGCATGATTGCGCTCGCGATCGACGGTGACCCCCGCCTCCGGCTCGACCGCATCGAACTCGAGCGGCCCGCGCCATCCTACACCATCGATACCCTGCGAGCCTTGCACCAGCGGGAGCCAACCCAACGCTGGGCCCTCCTGGTCGGCGCCGACGCGGCCCGGGACCTTCCGGCCTGGCGTGAAGCAGACCAACTCCACCAACTCGCCGACATCGTCATCTTTGCGCGGGCTGGTGTGGCCCCTCCCGTGCTCCCCTGGCCGACCCGGGTGGTCACCGTGCCAGGGCTCGATATCTCCGCGACCACTGTCCGGGAGCGGGCCGCCCGGGGCCTCTCCCTCCGGTACTGGGTCCCATCACCGGTGGCGGAGTTCATTCAGGCTGAAGGGTTATATTTGAAGGATGCTTAAGACGCTGCTTACCAAGGTCTTCGGGACCCGCTTCGATCGCGAGGTCAAGAAGATTCAGCCGATCGTGGATGCCATCAAGGCCCACGAAAAGACCCTCGCCAGTCTCACCGACGACCAGCTCAAGGCGCAGACGCCCAAGTTCCGTGCGGTGATCGCGGAGCGGACCACCGACATCCGGACCGAACTCGACGCCGTCAAGCAGGCGCGGCACGACTGCGCCGATCCCGGTGAGCGGGACAAGCTGGACGGCCGGATGCACCAGTTGGAAAACGACTACAAGAAGGCCCTGGTCGTCATCCTGAACGACCTGCTCCCCGAGGCGTTTGCCACGGTCCGGGAGGCATGCCGGCGTCTGGTGGGAACGACGGTCTCGGTCACGGGTCGGGACCTCCTCTGGGAAATGGTGCCCTACGATGTGCAGCTCATCGGCGGCATCGTGCTGCATCAGGGCCGCATTGCGGAGATGGCGACGGGCGAGGGCAAGACGCTGGTCGCCACCCTGCCGCTCTACCTCAACGCGCTCACCGGGCGTGGCGCCCACCTGGTCACCGTCAACAACTACCTGGCCCGGCGCGATGCCCAGTGGATGGGGCACGTCTACACCTGGCTGGGCCTGAGCGTTGCGGTGCTCGACGACACCGAGCCGTCGTCGCCGGATCGGCGGGCGGCGTACGGGGCCGATATCACCTACGGGACCAACAACGAGTTCGGCTTCGACTACCTGCGGGACAACATGGTCTTCAGCCTGGACCAGCGGGTCCAGCGCGAGCACGCCTTCGCCATCATCGACGAAGTGGACTCGATCCTGATCGACGAAGCCCGGACTCCGCTGATCATTTCGGGCCCGGTGGGCAACGAGACCGACGACAAATACGCCCAGTTCAGCCGCCAGGTGGTGGAACTGGTGCGACGCCAGTCCGCCGTCGTCAGCACCATGCTGGCCGAAGCGGAACCGCTGCTGGACAACCCCAAGACCCTGCTCGATGCCGCGCGCCGGTTGTACATCGCCCGGCTCGGCATGCCCAAGAACAAGAAGCTGCTCAAGTTCCTGAACGAGCCGGGGGTGAAGAGCGCAGTGCAGCGGGTGGAGCTGGATCACATCGCGGATCGAAAGCTCCCGATGCGGCAGCAGACCATGCGGGAGCTGGAAGAGGCGCTGCTCTTCGTGCTGGACGAGAAGGGGCACTCCGTCCACCTGACCGACCAGGGCGCGGCGGCCATGTCGCCCAACGAGCCGCAGCTGTTCCTGGTGCCCGACATCTCGCAGGAAGTGCACGACATCGACCGCGATCCGGACCTCACGCCGGCCGAGCGAGTCACCAAGCGGCGGGAAGTCGAGGGCGAATACGCGATCAAGAGCGAGAAGCTGCACATCATCCACAAGTTGTTGCAGGCCCACGTCCTCTACGAGAAGGAAGTGGACTACCTGGTCCAGGACGGCCAGGTGGTGATCGTGGATGAATTCACCGGACGGGTCATGTCCGGCCGGCGCTGGGCCGACGGGCTGCACCAGGCGGTCGAGGCCAAGGAAGCGGTGCAGGTGAAGGGCGAGACCCAGACGCTGGCTACGATCACCATCCAGAACTACTTCCGGATGTACGACAAGCTGGCTGGCATGACCGGCACGGCGGAAACGGAAGAAACCGAGTTCTTCACGATCTACAGCCTGGACGTCTCGGTCATCCCGACCAACCGACCCATCCGTCGGCTCGATGCCGAGGACCAGATTTACAAGACTCGGCGGGAGAAGAACAACGCCATCCTGGACGAGGTGGAGCGGCTCCACGCCGCCGGCCTGCCGGTGCTGATCGGTACCGTGACGGTGGAAATGTCCGAGACCCTGTCGCGCCAGCTCAAGCGCCGCGGGCTCCGGCATGAGGTGCTGAACGCCAAGTACCACCAGCGGGAGGCCGAGATCGTGGCCGGGGCGGGGCAGAAGGGCTCCATCACCATCGCGACCAACATGGCCGGCCGCGGCACCGACATCAAACTGGGGGCGGATGTTCCGCGGGTGGAGGACACCGACGGGCTGCAGATCATCGGCACCGAGCGGCACGAGTCCCGCCGCATCGACCGGCAGCTGCGGGGCCGGGCCGGACGCCAGGGCGACCCCGGTCGGTCGCTGTTCTTCCTCTCGCTGGAAGACGACCTGATGCGGCTGTTCGGCTCCGACCGGATCGCCCGCTGGATGGACAAGGGTGGGGCGGAGGAAAACGAGGTCATCTCCCATCCCTGGGTGACGGGTGCCATCAGTCAGGCTCAGAAACGGGTCGAGCTGCAGAATTTCCAGGCCCGGAAGCGGCTGCTGGAATACGATGACGTGATGAACCAGCAGCGGGAGGTGGTCTATTCGTTGCGCCTGTTCGCGCTGGAACGGGGCGAGCAGCTCAAGGCGGAAGCCATCCGGATGGTGGACGGCGCGGTCGAACGCACCGTGCGGATGGGCCTCGCCGATGCGGTGAAACCGGAGGACTTTGATCGCGCCGGCATCGCGACCATGCTGCTGCAGTCGTACCTGATTCCGGCCGACGACCTGACGGCCGAACAGCGTACCCAGTCGGTCGACAGCATGCTCACGATCGCGCGGGAGGCGGGACACGCCGCCTTCCAGCGCAAGATCGATTACCTGATCGAGTTCGGCGGGACGGTCGGTGCCACCGACGTCGACTCCCAGGTGCTCTCAACGGTGATGCTGACGGTCCTGGACGAGAAGTGGAAGGATCACCTCTACGACCTGGACCAGTTGCGGAATGCCATTCAATACCGGGCCTACGGGCAGCGGGATCCCCTGGTGGAGTACAAGCAGGAGGCCTTCTCGATGTTCGAGGACCTGATGCGGGATATTCAGGCCACGTTCACCGAACGCTTCCTCAAGATCCAGGTGTCCGCCGAACCGCCCCGGCAGGCGCCACCGCCACGCCGGGCACCGGCACCGCAGTCGCCGCCGTCCTCCGGGTCTGACGATCTCTTTGCCCCGGGGTCGCGGACGCCGCCACCACAGATCGGGCCTCGGCTCCCCGCGCCGCCACCCATGACCACCAACATGGGGCCGAGCCGGCCGGTCCCGTCCGGGTCGGCAGAGGTCGGGCGCAACGATCCCTGTCCGTGCGGCAGCGGGAAGAAGTACAAGAAGTGCCACGGCGCCGGGGCCTGACCCCGCGCGGTAGATGAATAGCTGCGGGTCGGCGTGGTGCGCCGACCCGCACTTTCTTGTGCCCAAGGCCTGGGGATGGGGCGTTACCGTGGAGGATGACGGATTTGCCCATACCACCGCCATCAACGGACCGCCCCCGCGAACGGCTCTGGTCGCTGGGAGCACCCGCGCTCACCGGTGCGGAACTCGTCGCCATCCTGCTAGGTACTGGTGGGGCGGGGCAGGACGCCCCGGCTGTAGCGGCCGCCCTGCTCGAGCGCGCGGGGGGAGGGCTGCGCGGACTGGCGGCGCGCCCGGCCGCGGAACTCACTCGCACCCCTGGGGTCGGGCCCGCCAAGGCAGCCCGGCTGCTGGCCGCCTTTGAGCTCGCTAGCCCGACTGCTCAGCGAACAACGCCCCGTCCTCCCTCGGGTGCGGGAGCCTGGGGATGTGTCTGCCCTGCTGGGTCCCCGGCTCCGGGACCTCGCCGTGGAGGAATTCCACGTGCTGGCGCTCGACAGCCAGAGTCGGGTCCAGCGGGACGTCCTCGTCAGCCGGGGGCTCCTGAACAGCGCGCTGGTGCACCCCCGGGAGGTCTTCCGGGCGGCGATCGCCGAGGCGGCGGCCGGGATCATCGTGGTGCACAACCATCCCAGCGGCGATCCGACGCCCTCGGCCGAGGACCGGGCCGTGACCCGCCAGCTGGTGGAGGCGGGGCAGCTGCTGGACCTTCCGGTCTACGACCATGTGATCCTGGCCGGCGATCGGTTCCTCTCGTTCGTGGGGGCCGGCCTGCTCTGAGAGGGCCCAATCCGGGGTTCGGGGGGCCAGCCTCTTGCCAAATCCGGGCTTACCCCCCGAATTATCATGCTAGGACGACCCCCCGGGTCGGGCCCCGCCGTCTGGCGGGGCACGGCCGGGGGTGCTGCTTCTAGGGATAGCATGACCGGAACCCTGCCTGACATCGCACCGGATTTCCGGGCCCTGCTCGAGCGCCACGCCGACCGGCTGGATCTCGAGCAGATCGATCGCGCCCTCCGGTTCAGTGCGTCGGCCCACCGGGGCCAGAAGCGGGTGTCGGGCGAGGACTTCATTCAGCACTCGATCGCCGTGGCCCGGACCCTGGTCGAGCAGCAGCTCGATACCACCTCGGTCGTGGCGGCGCTGCTGCACGACGTCGTGGAGGATTCCGATACCCGGTCGGAGGACATCGCGCGGGAGTTCGGGAGCGAGGTGGCAGCGATTGTCGAGGGACTGACCAAGATCGCCAGCCTCACCTTCCGCTCCTCGGCCGAGCAGCAGGTGGAGAACTACCGCAAGCTGCTGCTCTCGATCGCGAAGGATGCCCGGGTCATCATCATCAAGCTGGCCGACCGGCTGCACAATATGCGGACCCTCGATCCGCTGCGGCCGGACAAGCGGGTCCGCATCGCCACCGAGACCCGGGAGATCTACGCCCCCCTGGCGCATCGGTTCGGTATGGCGGGCATCAAGGCCGAGCTGGAGGACCTGACGTTCAAGTATCTCGAGCCGGACGACTACAAGGCGCTGGTGGCGCAGGTCGCGGCCAAGCGGGCCGAGCGCGAGCAGATGATCCTCAAGCTCAAGGTGCCGCTGGAGCACGAACTCAAGCAGGCCGGGATTTCCTGGTTCGATGTGACGGGCCGGCCCAAGCATCTCTGGTCGATCTACCAGAAGATGAAGCGGCGCAACAAGCCGTTCGACGAGATCTACGACCTGATGGCGGTCCGGGTGACGGTGAAGTCGGTGCAGGAGTGCTACCACGTCCTGGGCATCATTCACCACAACTGGACCCCGCTGCAGGAGCGCATCAAGGACTATATCGCGAGTCCCAAGTCGAACGCGTACCAGTCGCTCCACACCACGATCTTCGGTCCGGGCGGGCATCTCTTCGAGGTCCAGATCCGGACTCAGGAAATGCACCGGACGGCCGAGTTTGGCATTGCGGCCCACTGGCTGTACAAGGGCGACAGCAAGAGCGGGGAGGTGGAGGCGCATTTCGGCTGGTTCCGCCAGCTGCTCGAGCTGCAGCAGGATGCGCACAGCCCTGAGGAATTCCTCGAATTCCTCAAGGTGGACCTGTTCCAGGACGAGATCTTCGTCTTCACCCCCAAGGGGGATGTGAAGCAGCTGCCCAAGGGTGCCACCCCGATCGACTTCGCGTTCATGGTGCACAGCGATGTCGGCATGCGGTGCCAGGGCAGCAAGGTCAACGGCCGGATCGCGCCGTTGCACCGCGAGCTCAAGAATGGCGACACCGTTGAGGTGCTGACCGGCCCGACCCCGCGGCCCAGCCGCGACTGGCTGGCGCATGTCCGTACGGCCCGCGCCCGGCACAAGATCAAGGCGTGGGTCCGGCACCAGGAAGACCAGGAGGCGCAGGAGCTGGGCAAGGAGCTGCTGGCCCGCGAGTGCAAGCGCCGCCGGCTGCCGACCCCCGACCCGGAGCAGCTCGCCACGGCCGCCACCGCGATCGGCGTCGCCGATACCCGTCAGCTCGAAGTGGCACTCGGGCGCGGCGACGCCACCATCGTCCAGGTGATCCGGGCCATCTTCCCGGACCTCCCGTCGGACGACCTCCAGGAACCCCGTCCCAGCCTGGTGAACCGGGTGATCGACCGGATCCGGCTCGGCTCGGGGATCCGGATTCAGGGCCTGCAGGGGTTGATGGTCCGCTATGCCCAGTGCTGCCAGCCGGTCCCCGGGGATGAGGTGGTCGGGTATGTGAGCCAGGGCCGGGGCATCTCGATCCATCGGTCGGATTGCCCCAACCTGCTGACCCTGGCCGCCGATGGGCGGCGGGTGGAAATCGACTGGCAGGAGGTGAAGGGCGAAGCCTTCCCGGTGCGGCTGGCCCTGAGCGGGGAGGACCGCCGTGGGCTCTACGCTGATGTCATGCAGGTGATCAGCCATTCGGGGACCAACGTCAAAGCGGCCGACCTGGCCACCAAGGATGGCACCTTCTTCAGCACCATCGTGGTGGAGGTGGACAACCGCGCCCACCTCGCCAAGGTGATCAAGGGGATCCGGAAGGTGAAGGGCATCACGGATGTCGAGCGGCGCGAAGGCCCCACGCCCAGCACCGCCCCGGCGCCGTGAGGCCTGGCCAGCCGCCCCTCACCGTGTAACAAACCCCCGGCGGGCTGTTGACGTCGCCCTGGTGGCGCGTATCGTTTGCCCCTCGTGCTCCCCCCGAATCCTGGATCATGCCGAACTACTGGTTACTGAAGACCGAGCCCTCGACCTATTCGTTCGAACGGCTGGTCGATGAGGGTCGTGCCGTCTGGGACGGCGTCCGCAACAACCTCGCCCTGAAGTACATGCGGGAGATGAAATCGGGCGACGGGGTCCTGATCTACCACTCGGGCGGCCAGAAAGCGGTGGTGGGGCAGGCGCGGGTGCTGAAGGCGGCCTATCCCGATCCCCAGCAGGACGACCCAAGCTGGTGGTGGTGGACCTCGCTCCCACCGGCAAGGTGCCCCAGCCGGTGACGCTTGCGGCCATCAAGGCGGAATCCTCCCTGGCAGAATTGCCTCTGGTCCGGATGCCGCGCCTCTCGGTGATGCCGGTCCCGGCCGAGGCCTGGAAGACGATTCTGGGAATGGCGGGGAAACTAAGCGCTACCGAAGATACGCCGAAGCCATTAGCTTCCCGCCCTGTCCAGTCCGAAGTTCGAAGTCGTCGCCCCCTTCCAGCCTGCCGGCGATCAGCCACGGGCCATCGCCCAGCTCACCGCCGGGCTGCAGCAGAACGAGCGCTACCAGACCCTGCTGGGCGTCACCGGTTCCGGCAAGACGATGACCCTGGCCCACGTCATCGCCAACTACGGCAAGCCGACGCTGGTGCTCTCCCATAACAAGACCCTCGCGGCCCAGCTGTACGGCGAGCTGCGCCAGTTCCTGCCCCAACAATGCCGTCGAGTACTTCGTCTCGTACTACGACTACTACCAGCCGGAAGCGTACGTCCCCCAGACCGACGTCTACATCGAGAAGGACGCCTCGATCAACGCCGACATCGAGAGCCTGCGGCTGCGCGCCACCTCCAGCCTGATGGAGCGGGAGGACGTGGTCATCGTCGCCACCGTCAGCGCGATCTACGGCCTGGGCGACCCGGTGGAATACCGCAAGCTGATGGTCACCGCCGAGCGTGGGAGACAAGCGGGGCGGGACGATGCGCTCCTGGAGGACCTGGTGCGGATCCAGTACGCCCGCAACGACGTCGCCTTCGAGCAGGGCACCTTCCGGGTCCGCGGCGACACGGTCGAGATCTTTCCGGCCTACGCCGAGCAGGCCGTCCGGATCGAGTTCTGGGGCGATACCAGATCGAGCGGATCAGCAAGATCGACCCGCTCACCGGCAAGACCATCGCCCAGCTCGACCGCGTGCGCCATCTACCCGGCCAAGCATTTCGTCACCCAGCGGGCCACCATCGAGCGGGCGGTCAAGCTGATCCGGGCCGAGCTGGCCGAACGGCTGCTGGTGCTGCGCCAGGCGGGCAAGCTGCTGGAGGCGCAGCGGCTGGAGTCGCGCACCACCTTCGATGTCGAGATGATGCTCGAGGTCGGAACCTGCGCCGGCATCGAGAACTACTCCCGGCATCTGACCGGTCGGGCCGAGGGCGAGCGCCCCGCCTGTCTGCTGGACTACTTCCCGGCCGAGTACCTGGTCGTGGCGGACGAGTCGCATGTGACGCCTGCCCCAGATCGGCGGGATGTTCAACGGCGACCGCGCCCGGAAGCTCACCCTGGTCGAATACGGCTTCCGGCTGCCGTCCGCGCTCGACAATCGCCCGCTCACAGTTCGACGAGTTCATGACGCTGGTGCCCCAGCATGGTCGCGGTCTCCGCCACGCCCGGTGATCATGGAGCTGGGGCTCTCCCAGGGTCACGTGGTGGAGCAGATCATCCGGCCCACCGGGCTGGTCGACCCCGAAGTCGAGATCCGGCCCGGTGAAGGGGCAGGTGGACGATCTGCTGGGCGAGATTCGCGAGCGGGTGAAGCGGCAGGAGCGGGTGCTGGTCACCACCCTGACCAAGCGGATGTCCGAGGATCTCACCGACTATCTCCAGCAGACCGGGGTTCGGGTCCGCTATCTCCACTCCGACATCGACGCCATCGAGCGGATGGAGATCCTCCGCGGGCCTGCGGCTGGGCGACTTCGACGTGCTGGTCGGCATCAACCTGCTGCGGGAGGGCTCGACTTGCCGGAGGTCTCGCTGGTGGCGATTCTCGATGCCGATCAGGAAGGCTTCCTCCGCTCCGATCGCTCACTGATCCAGACCGTGGGCGCGCGCCGCCCGTCATCTCAACGGGCGCGCCATTCTCTACGCCGACCGCATCACCGGCTCGATGGAGCGGGCGCTCCGGCCGAGATGACCCGGCGCCGGAAGATCCAGCTGGCCTACAACCGGGAGCACGGCATCACGCCGCGCTCCATCATCAAGTCGCATGGAGGAGGTGCGGCTGTCGACCCGCGTGGCGGATGCCCGCACCGAGAAGGTGGAGAAGAAGAAGGACGAGCGCCTCGTCGCGCTCGACTTCCGCGATCCGGCCAAGCGGGCCAAGACCATCGCGGCGCTGGAGCGGCAGATGCAGGAAGCCGCTGCCAACCTGGAGTTCGAGGTCGCGGCGATGCTGCGCGACCAGATCAACGAGTTGCGGGCCCTCGATGCCCGATGTGGCGCTCGGTGGCGGTGCGCCGGCGCGGGCGCCGGCTCGATCGCGCCGGCGGGCATGATCGCTCCGTGACCGAGCCGGAGCTGATCGCCCGAGGCGGAGGCGCATGGGGCGCGCGCTCCCCGCCGGCGCAGTGTCCTGACGCTCGAGGGAGAGCTGGGGGCCGGGAAGACCACCTTCGTCCAGGCGCTGGTCCGCGGGCTGGGCGTCAGCGGAGCCGCGCCACCAGTCCGACCTACGCGCTGGTGCACCGCTACGACGGACGCCGCGGGCCGGTGTTCCACCTCGATTGCTATCGGCTCCGCTCACCCGAGGAGGCGCTCGATCTCGACTGGGAGTCGCTGCAGCGGCGAGGGCGACGCCTGATCCTGATCGAGTGGCCCGAGCGGGCCGGCGCCTGGACTCCTGCGGCCTACGCGCCCGGTCCGACGTCCGCCACCTCCCGACGCTGACCGGCGCGGCCTCGAGGTGCTGGACTGATGTGGCTCGCGCTCGATACCGCCACCGACCGCGCCGCATCGGCCATCGGCGCGGCCGGACGATGTCCGTGGCCGGAGGTCGACTGTCGGGGCCCGGCGCCATGCCGCCGGCCTGCTCCCCGCGCTGACGACGGCCCTGGGACGCGCCGGGACCACGCTCCGAGCAGATCGAGGCGATCGTGCTGGCGGATGGGCCGGGCAGCTTCACTGGGCTCCGGGTCGGCGCCGCGGTGGCCAAGGCGCTGGTCCGGGTGGCCGGCCGGTGCCCTGCTGGACCGCGCCCTCGCTCCTGGTCTGTGCCGCGGCGCGCCCGCACGGTGGAGGGACCGGTGCTCGCGGTGGCCAGCGCGCTGCGCGGGGAGCTCTATGCTGCGGCCTACCAGTTCTCGGCTCACTCGGTCCGGGTCAACCCCTCGCGCCGACGGTGCTCGCGCCCGCAGGCGCTCCGGCCGGCCGGGTCCCTGGGCCGGCGGCGGTCGTCCGGACCGGGGCGGCCCGATCTCGGGCGCATGCCCCAGCCTGGCCCGCGCCGCGGACCTGCTGGGCTGGTCGGGTGGTCCGGGGCGCTCCACGCTGTCGCCGATCCGGCTCGCCTGGGAGCCGGTCTACGGCCGCCCGGCAGAGGCGCAGGCCCAGTGGGAGCGGACCCATGGACGCCCCCTGGCTGATCCGACGCGCGCATAACGGCGATGCTCCGGCCCTCGCGAGCTCGAGCGTGACTGTTTCACCGATCCCTGGAGTCTCGCCGCCTTTCGCGGACACGCTGCGACTCTCGGTCGTGCCCGGGTCCTCGTGGCCGAGATCGGAGGGACACTCGTTGGCTACCTCGTCTGACCGGTCCCTGGCCGGTGAGGCCGAGATCCTGAATCTGGCAGTTGCGCCGGCCGCTCGGCGCAACGGCGTGGGTGCCGCGATTCTCGACGGCGGGCCGCCGCGAACTCGCCCGAAGCCGGGGCTCAGGAGGTCTTTCTCGAGGTCCGGGAAGGCAACCTCGGCGGCCCAGTCCCTCTACGCCCGGCGCGGGTTTCAGCAGATCGGCCGGCGGCCGGCGGTATTATCGGCAGCCGGTCGAGGATGCCATGGTCCTTCGCTCGCGCTGAGCCCGGCGCGTTATAGGATACACCTCAACGTAGATTTGGTGAAGACGACTGTCGGACCCGATGCCTACACTCCGGCCAGTGGTCCGCCGAGTACCCTAGCCCTTCGGCCCCCAGCTGTGGAGGTTCCCGTGAGCAAGAGTCTGAACAAAGTCACCCTGATCGGCAATCTCGGTCAGGATCCCGAGGTCCGCAGCATCGCCAATGGCGGGCGGGTCGCCAACTTCAGCCTGGCCACCAGTCGCCAGTGGGGAGGGCAGGGCGCCGAGAAAGCAGGAGAAGACCGAGTGGCACCGGATCGTCGCCTGGAACAATACCAAGGGGGCGGCTCGGGCCTGCCGACATCGTCGAGAAGTACTGCAAGAAGGGCGACAGGTCTACGTGGAAGGACGCATCGAGTACCGCACCTGGCAGGACAAGGACGGCCAGACCCGGTACACCACCGAGATCATCGCCAACGACATCATCCTGCTCTCCGCGGACGGCGGGAAGCGGGGAAGTGCGCGGCTTCGCTCCGGCGCGCGCCGCCGCGGGGGCGGGGGCTCCCCGGCCAAGAAGACGGCCAAGACGGCGAGGGGGCTTCGACGATTTCCCGGAAGCGCTCGACAGCGAAGACGACGATCTCCCGTTCTGATCCGGGGGACGCCCCCGCGACCGCCATCGCCTGATCGGCCTGCAGCCAGCGATTCCTTCGGGAGCGCTGGCTGTTTCGGTCTTTCCCTCCCGAGGTCGCAATCTGATCCCGCGGCGGCGGCGTTGCTGGCCGCCGTCCGGGGACGCATGAACCTGGTGGTGCTGGCGGGGGCGGCATTGATCATGCTGGTTGGAGCCCGTGTACGGGGGGCGGGAGCCGGGCGCTCGCGGACCGCGGCCATCTGACTGATGCTCGGCGGGGGACTGGTCGGGTGCTCCTGCAGAGCGGACTTTTGCCAGCAATACGATGCGTCAAGTAGGTTGGCAGAAG
>CAWBZM010000001.1:987500-1140078 GCA_963793205.1 uncultured Gemmatimonadales bacterium | reverse complement strand
CGTCGTCACCGGGATCGTCGTGACTTGTGCCGTCATCGGCATCATCTATGGTGCCCTGGTCGCACTGGTGCAGCCCGATATCAAGAAGCTGGTGGCGTACTCCTCGGTCAGCCATCTCGGCTTCGTCATGCTGGGCATCTGGGCCGCCAGCCTGCAGAGTGTGCAGGGCGCCCTGCTGATCATGATCGGTCACGGTCTGTCGACCGGCGCCCTGTTCCTCCTGATTGGCATGCTCTACGAACGACGGCACACCCGGGAGATCGCGGCCTACGGCGGGCTCGCGCGGGTCATCCCGGTGTTCAGCCTGATTTTCGTGGTGTCCGCCCTCGCCTCGATCGGGCTTCCGGGCCTCAACGGCTTCGTGGGCGAGTTCCTCGTATTGCTTGGCAGCTTTGGCCGGCACCCGTGGGCCACCGGCATTGCCACCACCGGGGTGATCTTCGCCGCCGCCTACCTGCTGTGGGCGCTGCAGCGGATTCTGTTCAATCGGCTGGATAAACCCGAAAACGCCAGCCTCACCGACCTGACGCCGCGCGAACTGTGGATCGTGTTGCCACTGGTTGCCGGCATGATCTGGCTGGGCCTGTACCCCAAGCCCGTGCTGGATCGGACCAGCGCCGCCGCCCAGAAGTACGTGCAGCAGGTGCAGCCGGGCTTTGAGCGTGGCCCTCGAACCGCCTTGACTGGAACGACTGAGGTCCGGCCGTGACCATCCCCATGGATCTCTCGACTCCCGGTGGCCTGCTGCTGGCCCTGCTGCCCGAATCGGTGCTGACCGTCGCCATTCTGGCCGTGGTGCTCACCGTCAGCTGGAACCACGAAGGACCGTCCGCCAGCCGCCGGGCAGGGTGGCTGAGCCTCGGCAGCCTGCTGCTCGCCGCCATCGCCGTGTACTGGCTGGCTGGCGTAGCGCCGGACGAGCCGGGACTCGGCCAGATGGTTGCCTTGGACAATTTTCGCTTCATCGCCTCCGGGCTGATTCTGCTCGTCTCTGCCGGCGCCGTGCTCTGCTCGCTCGGATATCTCGAGCGGGAGCAACTGCTGGCTCCCGAGTACTACCTGCTGCTGCTGCTGGCGGTCCTGGGCATGCTGTTCATGGTGAATGCCCAGGATCTGATCGTCGTCTTCCTCGGTCTCGAGACGATGTCGGTGGCGGTCTACGTCCTCGCCGGCTTCAACCGGCGCAGCCCCTTCGCCGCCGAAGCCGGCCTCAAGTACTTCCTGATCGGTGCCTTCGCCTCCGGGTTCCTGCTCTATGGGATCTCGCTGGTGTACGGCGCAGCCGGCACCGGCAACCTGGTCCAGATAGGCGCCCAGTTCTCGCTGGGGAATCTTTCCCTGATGGGCAAGATGGGACTTGGCCTCCTGGTGATTGGCTTTGGGTTCAAGGTCGCGGCGGTGCCATTCCACATGTGGGCCCCTGACGTCTACGACGGCGCCCCCACACCCGTCAGCGGCTTCATGGCCACGGCGGTCAAGACCGCCGGCTTCGTGGCACTCGCCCGGATCCTGTACACCAGCTTCGGATCGGCGCTGCTCGTGTGGCAGCCGATCATCATGGGACTGGGGATCGCTTCGATGGTGCTTGGCAACCTGGTGGCCCTGGCGCAGAAGTCACTCAAGCGGATGCTGGCCTACAGCTCCGTGGCCCACGCCGGGTACCTCCTTGCCGCCCTCTGGCCTGGGTCACCGCTCGGCGTCTCCGCACTCACGTTCTATCTGCTCGGGTACGGTTTGACCAGCGTCGCCGCATTTGCCCTGCTCGGGGCGCTGGGGCGGGACGGGGAACGGGATGTCACCCTGGCGGACATCAGCGGACTGGCGGAACAGCGGCCCTGGATGGCGTTCGCGCTGGCGGTCTGCATGCTGTCCCTCTTCGGCTTCCCCGGGACGATCGGCTTCATCGGGAAGTGGTACATCATTTCCTCGATCGTGACGACCGGCCACGCCACGCTCGCCGTCATCCTGGTGATGACCAGCCTGGTGTCGGCGGGATACTACATGCCGGTGATCATGGCGCATGTACATGCGGCCGGCCCGCGCACCCCGGGTATATTCTGACCGGGGTCTCGCCAGCACGGCCACGGTGGCAGTCGCCGTCGCCCTGATCGGGGTCCTGCTGTTCGGCTTCTGGCCCACCAGCGTGCTGCACCTCTCCGATGAGGCGGCCCGCTCACTCGCGCAGACCGCCAGCTCCTTCGTCGCCGGCCTCTAACTCGGCGTCCCATTGACGGGGAGGGGCGCAAGCCGCTCCCCGTTCACGTATCTCGGGTCCCAACCAATCATGAATATTCCCCGGTCCATTTTCCGGCAGTATGACGTCCGCGGCCTGGTCGGGAGCGAACTGACGCCCGAGCTCGCCGATGGCTTGGGGCGCGCCTATGCGAGCATCGGATGGGAGCGGCTGGGCCGCGCCCCGGTGCTGCGGTCGGTCAGGACAACCGCCCGTCGGGGCAGGCGCTCGCGGCAGCCGTTCGGCATGGCATCGCCGCCACCGGCGCCACCGCGGTGGACGTGGGCCAGCTGCCCACGCCGGCGCTCTACTTCGCGGTGCACGCCCTGAGCGCGGATGGCGGGCTGCAGGTGACCGGATCGCACAATCCGCCGGAGTTCAACGGATTCAAGATGGTGCTGGCGGGGGATTCACTCCACGGCGACGATGTCCAGCGGCTGTACGAGATCATCAGCCTCGAGCAGTGGCGCACCGGGCAGGGCTCGCGAGACGGCCGACAGCTCGATCCTGCCGCGCTATCGCGATGCGATCGTCGCCCATCACCAGCTCGAGCGCCCGGTGAAGGTGGTGGTCGATTGCGGCAACGGCGTCGGCAGCCTCATCGCCGTGGAGACCCTGACCCGGCTGGGTGCCGAGGTGATTCCGCTGTTCTGCGACTCGGACGGAACCTTCCCGAATCATCATCCCGATCCGACCGTCCCCGAGAACCTGCGGGACCTGCAGGCCGAGGTGCGCCGCACCGGTGCGGAACTGGGGATCGCCTTCGATGGGGACGCCGACCGGATCGGGGCGGTGGATGAAAATGGCGAAGTGATTTACGGCGACCAGCTGCTGGTGATCTACGGGCGGGATGCCGTTCGCCGGTTCGGGGCGGGCGCCCCGGTCATCTTCGACGTCAAGTGCAGCGAGCTGCTCCCGCAGGCACTCAAGGCGGCGGGGGCGGAGCCGGAGATGTGGAAGACCGGCCATTCGCTGATCAAGGCGCGGATGAAGGAGCGCAAGGCGCCGCTGGCCGGCGAAATGAGCGGGCACATGTTCTTTGGCGGCGACTGGTACGGCTTCGATGACGCACTCTTTGCCGGCGCCCGGCTGCTCGAGATCGTCTCCACCGGGGCGGGGGGACTCGCCCCCCTCCTGGCGGATCTGCCCGAAAACCTACGCCACCCCCGAAATCCGGCTGGACTGCCCCGAGGAGCGGAAGTTCGCCCTGGTGGAGAAGCGCAGCCAAATATTTTGCCACCAAGTACCCCGTCAACACCATTGATGGCGTGCGGATGACCTTCGCCAGGGGCTGGGGCCTGGTCCGCGCGTCCAATACCCAGCCGATTCTGGTCCTGCGCTTCGAGGCCACTGACCCCGAGACCCGCGATCAGTACCAGCGCGAAGTAATGGACTGGCTGTCGGCCAACGCCTGAACTCCCTCGCCGGGCGAGCGATCGGACATTTGTGGCCTCACCTCCCCGTATCCGTCGTTGGGCACTGTGGACCGCCGCAGTCGTCGCCCTGCTGTTCGCGGGGCGGTGGACCGTGGCGTTCATGGCCGACCGCTGGTGGGCCGAGGCCATCTCCGCCGATGCCGTCCAGGCCGTCACCGACTGGGCACTGCTGCGGCTGACGCTCGAGTCGGCGGGGATCCTCGTGGCCTGCGCCTGGTGTATCGGGCACCTCCTGCTGGTCCATCACGCCATTGGTTCCATCCAGGTGCATCGCCGCCTTGCGAATCTGGAGATTCGCGAGGCGGTCAACATGCAGCTGCTCGTCTGGCTCAGCATCGGGGGTGGCCTGTTCGTGGGCTGGCTGGTGGGCCGAGGCCTTTCCGACTGGGCCCCGATGGTCGTCCTCGGGTGGCACGGACGACAGTTCGGCCAGCTCGATCCGGTCCTGAGCCGCGATCTCGGCTTCTACCTGAATCGCCTGCCACTCTGGCTCGGGCTGCATGACCTCGCCCTCCAGCTCGCGCTGCTCGCCCTGGCGGGGGTCACCGCGTTGTATGGCGTCATCGGCGCCATCCGCTGGCAGGATCGCCGGCTGGCGCTGAATACCCACGCCCGGCGCCACCTCGGTATCCTGGCGGCGCTTGTCGCCGTCATCATCGCGTGGGGCTACGTGCTGGAGCCCTACGCACTGGTCGCCGGCCTCGGCGGCGAGCTGACGGAGAGTGGCTTCGGCCTGCAGCAGACCGTCGCGAGCCTGCTCACCGGAGTGGCGCTCGCGGCGGCGGTCCTCTCCCTGTGGTGGGTGTTGCGCGGCCGGCACGGGGCCTTCGTGACCATCTGGGTCATCCTGCTGCTGACGGCGCTGGTGGGCGAACTCATCGCCCCGGCCATGATCGAAAGCAGCACCCCCCTGCTCGACGCCGCCACCCGGCAGCGCCTCGAGCGCGCCGCATACGGCATGACCGCTCTGCGGGATTCCGCGTTGCACCGCGGGGAAGGTCCACCCGAGCCACCTCGGCCCGTCGCTCTCTGGTCCCCGGCCGCCGCGCTCAGCGCGACCGCTGCCGACTCCGGGCGCCCGGTTTCGCTCGACCGGGCGATTGTGACGGTCGGAGGGCGTCCACGGCCGGCGTGGCTGGTGCTCCGCGATCAGGGCAGCCGGGGCGCCGCGCTGACAGTGCTGCTGGACGATCAGGCCACCGCGTCGGGCCAGCCGATTGTCTTCCACGAAGCCGACAGTCTGATCACCCCGCACGGCGCGCCTCCCCTCCGTCTCCCCCTGCGGGCCAGCTGGCCGGGGCGCCGCGACGCGGTCCTGGATTCCATCGGTGAAGGGGTGCCGCTGGGCGCCGGGCTCCGACGGTTGACCCTCGGCTGGGCGCTGCAATCCGGGGCGGTACTCGGGGCCCGCGCATCGGGGTCCCGGGCTTTCTGGCATCTCGATCCAGCGGAACGGCTGAATCGGTTGGCACCGTTCGCCATCTGGGGAACGCCCGTCCCCCGACTGGTGGCTGGCGAACTGGTCTGGCTGGTGGATGGCTACCTGGCATCGGAGACCTTTCCCGGCACCACCCGCGTGGTGTGGCGAGGGACGGAGGTGGGCGCCCTCCAGGCGGGCTTCATCGGGGTGGTGCACGCCGAGTCAGGCGCCACCACGATCTACCTGCGCCACTCCGCGGGTGAGCTGGCGAAGGAATGGCAGCTCCTCTCCGACAGCCTGGTGCAGGCGGCGTCCACCATGCCCTCGGAAATCGCCCGCGCGCTCCCTTATTCCGGCGAGCTGCTCGAAGCCCAGGTACGGGTGCTTGAGGCCCCGCACTGGGGACTGGGCAAGCTTCTCGGTCGTGGCCGGGAGATCGGTGTCGGGGGCCCGCTGCCCGATGCGCGGTGGGAACCGGACAGCAGCGGGATCGAACAGGTCGTCCCGTATGAGGCCGTCGGCCAGCATCAGATCTCCGCGGTCGTCCGGGCACGGGTCGCGGACGGCTGGGAGGTCATCGCGATCCTTCGAACCGACAGCCTCATCTCCCTGCCATCTCCCTCACTGCTCCAGACTCGATGGACCAGGTTTCCGACCTATCAGCAACTCAAGGATTCGGTCGAAAAAGCCGGCGGGCGGCTGGACCCGGGGCCGGTGCACTACGCGCCCACCTCCGAGGGGCTGGGGGCCTATCAGGCCTGGTTCGTCGAGCACTCAGGCGCACCACCGACCCTGGTCTGGATGAATGTGGCGGTGACCGACCGCCGTGGGGCGGGCCACGACCTGGAGGAAGCCTGGCAGAACCTGCTCGGGCTGTCCGCCCCGACCATCTCCGCCGCCGAGCGAGGGGCCCTGGTCTTCGAGGCCCGACGCCACATGCTGGCGGCCGAGGCGGCCCTCAAACGCGGCGACCTGGAGGCGTTTGGACGCTCCTGGGAGGCGCTCAAGCAGGTACTTCGCGCTCCCTGAGAACCGGCATAACCCTCTTACTTGCCGTGGCTTAGCCCACATGGTACCTTCCGCCCCGCGAACGCCCCGGCCAGCCAGTGGTCGGGCCGTGACCAGCTCAACCAGGAGCTCGAGGATCCCGTGAATCTTCATGAGTACCAGGCCCGCGCACTGCTCAAGGCGGCCGGCATTCCCATGCCCGACGGCGACGTCGCCTCGACCCCGTCCGAAGCCGAGGCCATCGCCCGCCGCATCGGCGGCACCGTGGTCGTCAAGGCCCAGGTCCACGCCGGCGGCCGGGGCAAGGCCGGCGGCGTCAAGCTGGCCAAGACCCCGGCCGAGGCCAGCGCGGCGCGCCGAGAAGATCCTCGGCATGACGCATCAAGGGCCTGGTGGTCCACAAGGTCCTCGTGGTGCCGGCGGCCGAGATCGCCACCGAGGCCTATGTCGGTCTGATCATGGACCGGGACTCCCAGCGGCCGGTCTTCATGGTGAGCCCGGCCGGCGGCATCGACATCGAGGAAGTCGCGGCCAAGACCCCCGAGAAGATCCGCCGCCTGGCGGTCGATCCCCGCTTCGGCCTCCTGCCGCACCAGGCGCTCGGCCTGGCTCTGTTCATCTATCAGCGACATCAAGCAGGCCCGCGCGGCGGCCAGCATCATGCACCAGCTCTACGAGGTGTTCATCGCCAACGGCGCGCTCGCTGGCGGAAATCAACCCGCTGGTCACCACGCCCGACGGGCAGGTCCTGGCGCTCGACGCCAAGGTCTCGATCGACGACAACGAACTCGATCGTCGCCCCGACCTCGCTGCGCTGCGGGACGAGACGGCCGAAGAGCCGAGCGAAGTCGCAGCCCGTCGGGCCAACCTCACCTTCATCAAGCTCGACGGCAACGTCGGCTGCGTGGTGAACGGCGCCGGGCTCGCCATGGCGACGATGGACCTGGTCAAGTACTACGGCGGCGAGCCGGCCAACTTCCTCGACATCGGCGGCAGCTCCAACCCCGAGAAGGTGGTCAACGCCCTCCGGATCATCACCGGCGATCCCAGCGTCAAGGCCATCCTCTTCAACATCTTCGGCGGGATCACCCGGACCGACGACGTGGCCAACGGCATCGTGACCGCCACCAGCCAGTTCAAGGTCAAGGTGCCGATCGTCATTCGCCTCACCGGCACCAACGAGAGCCGAAGCGGTCAAGATCCTCCAGGGCATCGGCATGACGGCGCTGTACGACATGGACGAGGCGGTCCAGCAGGTGGTCGCGCTGGCCAAGGAGGCCGCGTGAGCATCTTCGTCAACAAGGACACGCGGCTGGTGGTGCAGGGGATCACCGGGCGCGACGGCTCGTTCCATGCGAAGCAGATGATGGAGTACGGCACCAAGGTGGTGGCCGGCGTCACGCCCGGGAAGGGCGGCCAGACCTTCGAAGGCACGGTGCCGGTCTTCAACACCGTCGCCGAGGCGGTGCCGAGACCGGCGCCAACACCTCGGTCATCTACGTGCCGCCGGTCGGGGCCGCCGGGCGCGATCTATCGAGGCGGCCGATGCCGGCATCGCCCTGATCGTCTGCATCACCGAGGGCGTGCCGGTCATGGACATGACCCGGGTCATGCCCTTCGTGCGGGAGAAGGGGCGCCCGGCTGATCGGTCCGAACTGCCCTGGCCTGATCACGCCCGGGCGAGGCGAAGGTCGGCATCATTCCCGGGAATATCTGCGCCCCGGGCCGGGTCGGCCTGGTGTCCCGCAGCGGGACCCTGACCTACGAGGTCGTCAACCAGCTGACCCGGGCCGGGATCGGCCAGAGCACCTGCGTCGGCATCGGCGGCGACCCGATCATCGGCACCATCTTCATCGACTGTCTGCGCGCCTTCCAGGACGATCCGGCCACCGACGCCATCGTGATGATGGGCGAAATCGGCGGCACCGACGAACAGAATGCCGCCGAGTTCGTGAAGGAACATGTCACCAAGCCGGTCGTCGGCTTCATCGCCGGGCAGACCGCGCCGCCGGGCCGCCGGATGGGCCACGCCGGCGCCATCATTTCCGGCGCCTCCGGCACCGCCGCCGAGAAGATCGCGGCCTTCGAGGCGGCCGGCATCAGCGTCATGAAGCGCCCGGTGGACGTCGTGCCGCTGCTGAAGGCACGACTGAAGTAAGCCGTCCCACACACCTGACCACTCACTGAAGGTTGATCGTGTCCAAGATTCTCACGCTCGGCATGCTCAAGCCCGACGCCATCGCCAGCGGCAAGGCCGGCCTCATCGTCGCCCACCTGCAGAAGGAAGGTTTCACTGCTGCGGGCGGCCCGTCTCACGCGCCTCACGCCGGCGCAGGCGGAGGCGTTCTACGAGGTCCACGGGGCCGGCCGTTCTACGACGAGCTGGTCGGCTTCATGACCAGCGGGCCCTGCCTGCCGATGGCGCTGGAGCGGGACGATGCCGTGGCGCACCTCCGGACCGTCATCGGCGCCACCGATCCCGCCGAGGCCGCCGCCGGCACCATCCGGAAGCTGTACGCCGAGTCCAAGGGGAAGAACGCGATCCATGCGTCCGACAGCGAGGAAAATGCGGCGCGTGAGGTCGCCTTCTTCTTCACCGAAGGGGAGCTGGCCGGCCTCTGGGGCTGAGGCGAGCAGCCGGGTCAGACTTGACCCAACTCGTTGTCGTGGCTAGCTTTTGGGGCTATGCTTCTGGTCGATATCCGGGATCTCAACAAGGGGGCTGTTGAGACCGACGGGACAGCTGGCGCAGGACGACCCGATGTTCGAGGGATTGGACCTGCAGCTCAACGCGCCGGTGGACATCTCCGGTCGGTTGTCGCGGGCTGGTGAGGATGCGTTTCTCTGGCAGGCACGTGTTGACGGCCAGGTACATGGTGCCTGCCGTCGCTGCCTGACGGATGTCGTGACTCCCTTCGACCTGCAGCTCAGTGTGTTGTTCAGCGCCGATCCGGAAACAGCGGAGGACCCTGCGGTCTATCCGCTCGACCCGCCGGTGCTGCGTGTGGATCTTCGCCCTGCGGTGCGTGAAGAGCTCGCGCTCGCCGTGACGGCGTACCCGCTGTGTCGAGAGGACTGTGCCGGGCTCTGCCCCCGGTGCGGAGGTGATTTGAACGCCGGGGCCTGCGTCTGCGGGACCACGGCCGAACCTGGTTGAGGATGCCATGGCAGTCCCGAAACGTAAAGTCTCCAAGTCCCGCAAGCGGCTCCGGCGGGGTCATGACAAGGCGCCCCTGGTGGCCTCGCAGGCCTGTCCGCGGTGCAGTTCGCCCAAGTTGTCGCACCGCGTTTGCGGGACGTGCGGCTACTACCGCGGCAAGAAAATGATCGAGGTCGAGGACGCCTGAGCGTGATCCGCATCGCGCTCGACGCCATGGGGGGCGACCACGCCCCGCAAGCGGAGATCGAAGGTGCGGTCCGGGCGCTCGCGGAACTGCCGCCCGGATTCACCATCCAGCTCGTGGGGCGCCAGGAGGCCATCGAGGCCGAACTGGCGCGCCACCCGACGGTGGATCGGTCGCGCATCGAGATCATCCATGCCCCCGATGTCGTGGCCATGGACGAGAAGCCGCTCTCGGCGGTCCGCAAGAAGCCGAAGTCGAGTCTCGTCGTCGGGCTCAGCCTGCAGAAGAGCGGCGGGTCCGACGCCTTTGTCTCCGCCGGCAACACCGGCGCGGTGCTGGTCGCCTCGACCCTCCTGCTCGGGCTCCACGAGGGCGTCGAGCGCGCCACCGTCGCCCCACTCCTCCCGACAGACGACCTGCCGGTCCTGGTGCTCGATGCCGGGGCCACCATCGACTGCTCCCCCCGGGAACTGCTCGGCTTCGCCTGGCTCGGCACCATTTACATGCAGGATGTCCTCGGCCGACCCAATCCCAAGGTGGGCCTGCTCAACGTCGGGGAAGAAGACGAGAAGGGGAACGCCTCCGCCCGGGAGGCGCATGCGCTGCTCAAGCAGGCGGCCGGCATCAACTACATCGGCAACATCGAAGGGCGCGACATCCTCGCCGGACACCAGCGCTTCGGCCAGGTGGACGTGGTCGTCTGCGACGGCTTCGTCGGCAACATCGTGCTCAAGTTCTACGAGTCGGTGGGCCGTCTCATCGTCGGGCTCGTGAAGAAGGAAGCGCCCACTGTCATGGCCCAGCCCGAGATCCAGCGGGTCTTCCGGCACCTCGACTACTCCGAGTACGGCGGCGCGCCGCTGCTCGGCGTCCGCGGTGTCAGCGTCATCGGCCACGGCTCCTCGTCTCCCAATGCCTTCAAGAACGCCATCCGCATGGCCAATCTCGCGGTGTCCGGTGATCTGAGCGCCCATATCGGGGCCCATTTTGCCCGCCGCGAAGCGGAGCCCAAGGCGTGATACAGCGACCGTTCGCCGTCCTCAACGGTCTCGGTGCGTACATCCCCGAGCGGATTGTCACCAACAACGATTTCGCCCAGCGGCTCGACACCTCCGATCAATGGATTGTCGAGCGCACCGGGATCCGGGAACGCCGGTTCGCCCGGCCCGAGGAAACCGTGGCGACCATGGCGGTGCCGGCCGCTCAGGATGCGATGCGCCGGGCCGGGGTCGGGGTCGGCGATCTGAGCCACATCATCGTCGGTACGGCCACCCCGGACCGGCTGCTGCCGTCGACCGCCTGCCACCTGCAGGCCTTCCTCGGCGCGACGCAGGCCTCCGCGTTCGACGTGTCGGCGGCCTGCTCCGGATTCATTTACGGCCTCACCCTCGCCGAGGGATTGATCGCGGCGGGGCAGGGCGACCACGTCCTGGTGGTGGGTGGCGAAAAGCTCACCCATATCACCGATCAGGACGATCGTTCCACTGCCATCCTGTTTGGGGATGGCGTGGGTGCGGCGGTCGTCTCCCGCACCAACGGCAACAGCGATGGCCGCGGGATCCTGTCGTCGTTCATCAAGGCCGATGGCCGGCTGGCGGAGCTGCTCTATATCCCCGGCGGCGGCGTCCTGGTCCCGTTCAGCGAGCAGGTGCTCCAGGAACGGAGTCACCTGATGCGGATGGCGGGTCGCGAAGTGTTCAAGCATGCCGTGCTCAGCATGGCCGAAGCGTGTGACGTCGCCATTCAGCGAGCCGGCATCAAGCCGGAGGAGATCGACCTGCTGATTCCGCATCAGGCCAATATCCGCATCATCGAGTCGACGGCCAAGCATGCCAGCATTCCGCTCGAGAAGGTGATGATCACCGTCGACCGGTACGGCAATACCTCGGCGGCATCGATCCCGATGGCGCTGGCGGACGCCGAGGCGAGCGGCCGGCTCACCCGCGGCAAGGTGGTCCTGCTGGTGGCGTTCGGCGCCGGCTTCACCTGGGGCAGCGCGGTCATCCGGTGGTGACGGTGCTGGTCTGCCCCGGCCAGGGGGCGCAGAAGGTCGGGATGGGGAAGGATCTCGCCGATCGCTTTCCGGCAGCCCGGGAGACCTTCGCGCAGATCGACGACGCGCTCGGTGTGGGACTTTCCCGGATCATGTGGGAGGGTCCGGAGGCCGAGCTGACTCTGACCCACAACACCCAGCCCGCGATCCTGGCCCACAGCGCGGCGGTGTGGGCAGTGGTGGGATCGAAGCTCCGGCCGACCGTCAAAGCGGCCGCCGGGCACAGCCTCGGCGAGTACAGCGCCTACGTGGCGGTCGGTTCCCTCACCGCCCATGACGCCGCCCGCCTGGTGCGGCGGCGGGGCGAACTGATGTACCAGGCCGGCACCGCGCGGCCTGGCGCCATGGCCGCAGTCCTCGGCCTCGCGACGGCCGATGTCGAGGCCGCCTGCGCGGAGGCCTCCACCGGGGGCGAGGTGGCCGTCGCGGCCAATCTCAACGCCCCCGACCAGACCGTCCTCTCCGGTGATCCCGGGGCGGTGGAACGGGCTGGCGAGGGATGCAGGAGCCGCGGCGCCAAGCGGGTGTTGCCGCTCAAGGTGAGCGGTGCGTTCCACTCGCCGCTGATGGCGCCCGCCGTCCCCGGCCTGACCGCGGCCCTGAGCGAGGCTGCGTTCGGCCCGCCCCAGGTCCCGGTGGTGGCCAACGCGACAGCAGCGCCGGTGGCCGATGCGGCGACGGCTCGGCGTCTCCTCGCCGAGCAGCTGACGGCACCCGTCCGCTGGGTGGAGTGCATGCGCCAGGCGGCGGAGCGGGTTCCCGACGCGACCTTTGTGGAGATCGGTCCCGGCGCCGTGCTGAGTGGACTGGTGAAGCGGATCCTGCCCGGCGCCAGGACGATGACCCTGGGTACTGCCGCTGAAGTCGAAGCTTTCCTGAATAGTTGATCGGGCAGAACTGTGCACACAATTTCCCTCACCGGCAAAACCGCATTCGTCACCGGCTCGACCCGCGGCATTGGTCGCGCGGTGGCCGGGGCCCTGTACGGAGCCGGGGCGAAGGTGGCGATCGTCGGCCGGGAGGCAGCCAGGGCGGAGGCCGTGGCGGCCGAGCTGGGTGAACGGGCTGCCGGGTTCGCGGCGGATATCGCGCAGGGGAGCCAGATCGATGCCGCCATTGCCGCGGCGGAGAAAGCCCTCGGTCCGATTGACATCCTGGTCAATAACGCCGGGATCACGAAGGACAACCTGCTGCTCCGCATGACCGAAGCTGACTTCAACGAGGTCCTGCAGGCCAACCTCACCGGCGCGTTTCACAGCACCAAGGCGGTGCTCAAGGGCATGATGAAGCGGCGGCAGGGTCGGATTATCAACATCACCAGTGTCGTCGGCATATCGGGGAACAAGGGTCAAGCCAACTACGCCGCCAGCAAGGCAGGGCTGATCGGCTTCACCAAGTCCGTGGCCAAGGAGTACGGCAGCCGCGGCATCCTGGTGAACGCCATTGCCCCTGGATTCATCTCGACCGACATGACCGCCGGGTTGCCCGCCGAGGCCCAGTCCGCCATGTTGGGCGGGATCACCCTGGGGCGGCTGGGCCAGCCGGAAGAGGTGGCCGGCGTGGTCCTCTTTCTGGCGTCCGATCTGGCGGGCTACATTACCGGACAGGTGCTGGTGGTCGATGGCGGTCTCGCCCTCTGATCCCGGTACGTGCAATCAACCCCCTCTCCTAGAGGAACGTCATGAGTAACGTCGAAGACCGCGTCAGGGACATCATCGTCGAGGAGCTCGGCGTCGAGCGCGAGAAGCTCACGAACGAAGCCAGCTTCATGGAGGATCTCGGCGCGGACAGCCTCGACACCGTCGAGCTGGTCATGGCGTTCGAGAAGGAATTCGATATCGATATTCCCGACGAAGAGGCCGAAAAGCTGCGCACGGTGGGTGATGCGCTGAAGTATCTCCACGAAAAACTCGGGAAGTAGCTTGCAGCGCCGAGTGGTGGTGACCGGGCTCGGGGTGGTGAGCCCGGTGGGTAATACGGTGGACGATACCTGGGCCGGCCTTCTGGCCGGCCGTTCGGGGGCGGCGCCGATTACCAAGTTCGATCCGTCCAATCAGAGCGTGCGCTTTGCCTGCGAGGTGAAGGGCTTCGATCCGCTGCAGTACATCGACCGCAAGGAAGCGCGGCGCTACGACCTCTTCGCCCAGTTTGCCCTGGCCGCTGCGCATCAGGCGATCACCCAGGCCGGCCTCGAAGGGAAGTTCCCCAACCCCGACCGCACCGGTGTCATCATCGGCAGCGGTATCGGTGGGATGCAGACCTTCGAGGACAACTGCCGCGCGTTCCTGGAGAAGGGCCCCGACCGGGTCTCCCCGTTCTTCGTCCCGATGTTCATTCCGGATATCGCGGCTGGGCTGGTCTCCATTCGATACGGCCTGCGCGGCCCCAATTTCTGCACGGTGTCCGCCTGTGCCTCGTCGGCCCACGCCATCGGGGAGTCATACCGCCACATTCGTGATGGGCTGGCGGATGCCATGGTCACCGGGGGGTCGGAAGCCGCGATCACCGCGCTCACCGTCGCTGCCTTCGCCAATATGCGGGCGATGTCGACCCGGAACGATGCCCCCGAGGCAGCCAGCCGGCCGTTCGACAAGGACCGCGACGGGTTCGTGCTCGGGGATGGCGCCGGCTGCGTGGTGCTCGAAAGCCTGGAGCATGCCCAGGCGCGGGGCGCCACCATCCTCGGCGAAGTGATCGGCTATGGCCTGAGTGGGGATGCCTACCACATCACCTCACCGCCGGACGATGGGAATGGTGCCGCGCGGGCCATGCAGATGTGTCTGGGTGATGGCGGCATTGACCTCGCCGACGTGGGATACATCAACGCCCATGGCACCTCCACCCCGCAGGGCGATGTCGCGGAGACCCGGGCAGTGAAGAGTGTGTTCGGCGATCTCGCGAAGGACCTGGTGTTCGGCTCCACCAAGTCGATGACCGGTCACCTGCTCGGGGGCGCGGGCGCCCTGGAATTCATTGTCTCCCTGCTCGCCATCCGGCACGGAGTCATCCCGCCGACCATCAACTACGCGACCCCGGACCCGGAGTGCGATCTCAATTGCGCACCCAATACCGCGGTCAAGCGGCAGGTGAAGGTGGCGTTGTCGAACTCGTTTGGGTTTGGGGGGCACAACGTGGCGCTGGCGGTACGGGGCTTCCCGGGCTGAGCCGGGGCCTCAGTCAACCGGCACAGGGACTGCAGGCAGCCGCGGGCCCTCGAGGCCACGCAGCAGGAGATTCAACGGCAGCGAGGCATCCGAACCGGGTGCTGTCGCTGCCGTTCTGTGTCGGGTGATGATGCCCCGCAAGCGCTCATATTCCACCGCGACACGCCAGGCGGAGAACTGGGCGGAATCGGCCGTGAAGACGTAGGTGCCCTGCTGCGTCAGCAGCAGCTGGTAGAGGCCCTCGAGTGCCGCCAGCAGGGAATCGGACCGGATCGCGTCCGGGGCGGGTTCTCCCGCCGGGCGGCGGGACTTCCAGTCATTCGCATCGAGCGGCGACCAGCGGGTGGACCGCACCTGGCCGTCAGCGGTGTCTTCATAGGCCCGGGCCAGGGACCGCTGACCGTTCCGGTAGGCCTCGATCAGGCGCCGACTCTCGGAAATGTGTTGCCTGCCTACCCGCACACTGTCGGGTGATTGCAGCACTGCGAGGTCCAGGAGGCCACGCAGCCGCAGGGCTCCGATACTGTCAATCAGGCCCTGGTCGAGCCTGGCCCGGACCCCATCCCGCCGGCTGGCGAGGATGGCGGGTGAAATCCAGATTCCGCCACCGACCGCATTCCCGGCCTGTGCCCCCGCCAGGGAAGAGGCCGCAGGCGGAGTTCCCATCGTTCGGAGATCGGTGTGATCCTGTTGTTCCCGCCACATCACGGCCGCCGTCGCAACCACCACCAGGATGGCGCCACCCACGATGGCCGATTTGATCAAAATCTTGGGGCGCCGCTTGGCCCGGAGCTCCGCGGCGCTGCGGGAGAACATCTGCAGCACCGGCTGGGAGGGCGTCGGGGTACCGTGCTCACCAGTGATCGTGACGGGCGTGGTGGCATAGCTCGGCTCGAAATCGAGGGAACCCGGGGACACCAGCGTCGAGGCAATCGCCTGGACCTGCGGGAAGACAGGATGACTCGAGAGTGGTCGCCACTCCTGGTCCGGCCCGTCCAGCACGTCCGTTTCCGCGCCGATGATGCCGCTGCGGAGGCCCAGCGCCAGTTCATCCACCGAACGGAAGACGGCCTCCTCACCGGAGGCCTGGCGCAATCGGAACATGGTCAGGCAGTCGCTCCTGTCGGCGCCGGCACTGGCACTAGCGACCGGGTGGGGGGAGGGCCGGTCCGAGGGCTTGCACGAGGCGCGGCATGGTGACTCGATTCGCTGCTTCCGCCGAATCCCTCCAAGCAGAGATCGTGCCCGCAATGTCCCGGCGCACGTCATTGTACGCCCGGGCAATCCTTCCATTGCGGAACCGGACCTCAGTTTCGCTCACCGTTATTTCTCCCTGCTGGGAGACCAGGATCGCAAAGAGGCTGTCGACGTCATCCAGCAGGGCCCGGGCCGCCTGGGAGGTCTCGAACGGCTCCCGGAGGGAGTTCCGGCCATCGGGGTCGTCCGCCCGGTAGGTCTGCTCCAGCTGGACCTCACGCCCCCGATAGACCCGTAGAATGTTCCCCGCGGCCACGACCATGCGTTTGGTGGCCCGTAAACTGTCCGGCGTGGTCAGCCGGGCCGTGGCAAAGACCCGTCGAAAATTCACGTAATTCAGCGACTCGTCCATTTCCGACCTGGCATCCGCGTACGCCTGGTAGTACGACGGCATGCGGTTCACCGTGCTCTTGAGCCGGCTGACCACGGGCGGCGGAAGGGTCCGCGGCGCAGGGGCGGTATCGCGCTGCACCGGTGGGCGCGGTGCCGGAAGCGGCTGTGACGGCGCCGGATAGGTGGGCACCGGTGGTGCGACTACCAGAACGGTGTCGGGTGGAGGCGGCGTGGACGTGGGCGTGGCCGTCGCTGCGGCGGCAAGAGTGCTGTCCCGCAGGGAGTCTGTCCGCATACCGGCGGCAAGGGCCACCGAGTCGACCACGATTTCACGGGCTGCGCCCGGGCGCCGCAGCAGCAGTACCGCCCCGAGAATAGCCAGGCTCATGATCCCCGCAGCCACCCCGGCGATTGCCTGGATCCGTGTACGGTTCCAGAATGGCGCGCGGTCCGGCCGGGGCGGGGCTACCTCGAGCGGAGTGGCGTCGAGGGTGAGCAGCTCGGCCTCGGCGGGGAAGTCAGGCGCGACTTCGGGCGGAATCGCCGCCTGCTTGAGCGTCGGCTCGGAACCGGGCAGGAGGGTGAGGTCCAGGGCCGGCAGCCGGCTGGTTTCCCCCTCCAGCGGCTCCGCCGGCGGGGTGAGATGAATCCCCGGGTTCCGCACAGTCGCCTGAGCGGCGCTCGTGGCGGGAGGTGCTTCCGGCTTCGCTGGAGGCGCGGGGATCGCGGCTGCCCCTCCGGGAGGGGTGTTGGGCAGGACGATCCTGGGATTGATCGCCGTCTGCTTCCCGGTGATAATCGCGGCGCGATAATCGGGGTGGCTGTTGATCGGGAGCCAGCGATTCGCGGCTTTGTGGTACACCTCGGCGGTGGGGCTGACCATCCCGGAGGAGACCGCTTGCGCGAGCTCCTGCACGGTACGGTAGACTGCCTCCTCCCCAGACTCCAGCCGAATGCGGTACATGCGCCTCCCTCAGGACCATCACGAGCCTGCCCCGACCCGGCGGCAGGGTGGCTGGCTCGCCATCAGACCGCGACGGAACAGCTTAAGTATACAGCGGGACGGTTCGGACTCGAAATTGGTTTATATGCAGTTGCGTATACCATTCGCGCATAATACGTTACCGCCTCCCTGCACCTGAAGATCCACGCGAAGTCCTGAGCGTCAGCATGTACCCAGCCGGAGCTCGTCGAGCGTGGCGGACACCTGTACAACGCAGAGCACGCCACAGCGTTCTCATCGCGATGGTGCTGGTGCTCCTCGCGGGCAACTCCCTGACAGCGCAGGTCCCGGCCGACTCCACCGCCCTCGCGCCGCCGTACCGCCGACGACTCACTGTGCTGCCGTACGCGACGTATACCCCGCAGACCAAAGTCCAGTTCGGGGTCGGGGGCGGACTGCAGTTCAAGTGGCCGGGCGCCGCGGCCGATCCGCTGACCCGACCATCTTACCTCGCCAGCAACCTCGCGTACACCACCAAGGGCCAGTGGAGCGTCTACCAGGAGGCCAGCCTGTACGCGCCCCGCAATCGGTGGTGGCTCTGGGCCCGCGCCAATGTCGCCTATTTCCCGCTGTTCTATTACGGGATCGGTCCCCGCACCGAGCGGGCGGACACCAATCTCATGGAGAATCGCTTCATCAAGTTCGAGGCGAAAGCGGTGCGCCGGCTCCACGGGGACCTGTATGCCGGCCTGTATTACCGCCTGAACTCCTACTACGCACTGGACTGGCAGTTTCCCGATCGAATCCCGTCCGACCTATCCGGAGGGCACGACGTCGTCAGCTCGGGGCTCGGTGTCTCGCTAATGGTGGATAGCCGGAATTCTGCCACCACCCCGACGCGGGGCAAGTTCCTCCTGGTCGACTACCTGCACCAGGCCGACTGGCTCGGTAGCGACGTGGCCTTCGACTACCTCGCGGTCGACGCCCGAACCTATCTGCCGGTCCGGCACCAGCGGGATATCATCGCCCTCAACCTGTACGGCCAGTTTAACGGATCCGAGGTACCCATCCAGATGATGTCCATGATCTCGGGGGCGAATACCGCAATCCTGGCGCGCGGCATCTATCTGGGGCGTTTTCGCGACCGGCATGAAGTGGTCGGGCAGGTGGACTACCGCGGGCACCTCCGAGGTCGGGTGGGCTATGTCGTGCTCGGATCGGCCGGGAGTGTCTTCGGGAGCTCCGGTGCATCCCTGGGCGACCGGGTTGTATTCACCTATGGCGCCGGCCTGCGGTTCAACGTCAACCCAGCCGACCCGCTCAACCTCCGGGTCGACTATACCCTGTCCAGTTTCGGGGAATCAGGCCTCAGCATCGGCGCGACGGAGGCCTTCTAGGGGTGGCCCCGGAGCGCGGGGCGTCGCTAGTTTTCGAGTTGTGCGATAACCTGCTCCGTCCCAAGGACATGCATGCCCGATACCCTTGATCCATCACGGCTGCACGATGCGGCCCTCCGCCCCATCGCGACCAAAGTCCTGGACGGACGGCGGCTGGATGCGGCTGATGCCCGGGTGCTGTATGCCAGCAGCGACCTCCTGGGGCTCGGCCGACTGGCCGATTTCGCCAATCAGCAGCGCAATGGTGACCGGGTGTTCTTCTCGGCCAACCAGCACATCAATCCGACCAACGTCTGCATTCTCCGCAACACCTGCAGCTTCTGCTCCTTCGCCCGGATGCCCAGGGAGGACGGGGCATATACCCGGTCGCTCGACGAGGTGTACCACGAGGCGGAGGCAGCGCGAAACGGCCCGACGAGCGAGTTCCACATCGTCGGTGGTCTGCATCCCAAGCTCCCGCTGGCGTATTACACCGACATGATCCGTGGCCTGAAGGAGCGGTTTCCTCAGGTCCACATCAAGGCGCTCACGGCGGTCGAGATTGCCCACCTGGCCCGGATCGAGAAGATCCCGGTGCGCGAGGTGCTGCTCGCCATGAAGGAGGCCGGGCTGACCAGCCTCCCCGGTGGCGGGGCGGAGGTCTTCAGCACAGCCGTCCGGGCCACCATCGCCGAGCGCAAGCTGACGGGTGACGAGTGGCTCGCGGTGCATCGGGAGGCGCATGCCCTCGGGATCCCGAGCAATTGCACCATGCTGTACGGGCACGTCGAGACCGCCGATGACCGGATCGAGCATCTCGCCGCCTTGCGCGCCCTGCAGGACGACACCGGCGGGTTCCTCACCTACATCCCGCTGGCGTACCACCCCGACCACAACGAGCTGGGGGAGGAACTCGGCCGGGTGGGGACGGCGACGACCGGCTTCGAGGATCTCAAGAACATCGCCGTCGGGCGCCTCTTCCTGGACAACATCCCTCACGTGAAGACTCATTGGCCCATGGTCACGCCGTTCCTGTCCCAGATTGCGCTCAGTTTCGGGTGCGACGACGTCGAGGGAACGGTGGTCTTCGAGCGGATCTATCACGAAGCCGGCGCCCAGACCGAGATGCATATGCACTATCGCGACCTGGTGGCCCTGATTCAGGGGGCAGGTCGGCGGCCGGTGGAGCGCAACAGTCTGTATGAATCGGTGCGGGAGACCTTCGAGGACATTCCCGCAGACAGTGTCACAGTCGCCGGCGCAGGCCAACCAACGGTTCACGCCGCATGAAGGTCGGGCGCATTCCCTGGATCAACTGCTACCCGGTGTACGGGGCGATCGATCGCGGACTGGTCCCTTTCGGCCACCAGCTCGTGAGCGGCACCGCCTCGGATCTCAACGACCTGCTGGCCGCCGGAGAACTCGACGTCAGCGTGGTTTCCGCCGTGGAGTATGCCCGGGATGCCGCGGCCTATCACCTCCTGCCGGACCTGGCAATCAGCTGCGACGGGCCGGTGCACAGCGTCAAGCTGTTCAGTCGTCGGCCCGTCACCGAGCTGACGGACGCCACTGTGTTGCGGACGGCATCCTCCCGCACCTCGGTGCTGCTGCTCGAGCTCCTGTGCCGCCACCGCTGGAAGGTGCAGCCACGTTGGGCCAGTGTCCGGGCAGAGCCGGCGGATCTCGACGCCCTCGCGCTCTTTCCGCACGACGCGGTGCTGGCAATTGGCGATGCCGCCCTGCTGCTCGATGTGCGAGCCCAGTACCCGTACAGCGTGGATCTCGGGTCGGCGTGGAAGGAATGGACCGGGCTGCCGTTCGTCTTTGCCGTCTGGGCCGCTCGCCGGAGCTCGGATCAGGGGATCGTGCGCCAGGTGCACAGCCGGTTGCTCGCCTCCCGTGCGTGGGGGCTTGAGCACCTGGATCTGCTGGCCGATCAGGCGTGGGCCACGACCAGTGTTCCTCGTCCGGTCTGCCGAGCCTACCTCGGTGACCTCGACTACGACTTCTCGTATCCGCATCTGGCCGGGTTGACCGACTTCTTCCGCCGGCTGGCCCAGGATGGCCTGGTACCGGACGGATCGCTCAGTTTCATCACCGCGGCCTAGTACGGGCCTCGTGCCGCCGCCCCACGGGGCCGACGCACCAGCATTGCACCGGCGGCCATCGCCGGAGGGTATCAGGACCATGACCGAATTCGCCGTTGACCGCGACACGCCGGAATTCCGGAACTATCTCGAGCTGTACCAGCGGGCCACCCTGCTGGAACTCGGCGAGCTGGCGGACACGATCCGCTGGCGGCAGCATCCCGATCCGATGGTGACCTACATCATCGATCGGAACATCAATTACACCAACGTCTGTGTGGCGGACTGCGGGTTCTGCGCGTTCTATCGCCGCCCCAAGAACGGGGAAGGCTACGTCCTCAGCTTCGAGCAGATCGGACAGAAGATCGACGAGTGCAAGGCGGTAGGTGGCGTCCAGATTCTGATTCAGGGTGGGCACAATCCCTACATCCCGTTCGACTGGTATCTTGACCTGCTGCGGTACATCAAGGCCAACCACCCGATCCACATCCACGGCTTTTCCCCGTCAGAGGTGGTCTTTTTCGCGGAGCGTTTCCGGCTCCCCATCACCGAGGTGATCCGGCAGCTGCGTGAGGCGGGCCTCGACAGTATTCCCGGGGGCGGGGGCGAAATCCTGGTGGACCGGATCCGACAGCAGGTGGCCCCCAAGAAGGCCCAGACCGATGAGTGGCTGGGGGTCCAGGAGGAAGCGCACCGTCAGGGCATGAAGACCTCGGTGACCATGATGTACGGCATTGGGGAAACCGAGGCGGACCGCATCGAGCACCTCTTCCGGGTCCGGGAGGTCCAACGCCGGACCGGAGGCTTCACGGCGTTCATCTGCTGGCCGCTGCAGCCCGAGGGCACACCGACGATGGCGCACATGCCCAAGACCGATGCGGTCACCTACCTGCGGACCCTCGCGATCAGCCGGATCATCCTGGACAATATTCCCAACCTGCAATCGTCCTGGGTGACGATGGGCCACAAGGTGGGGCAGGTTGCGCTGCGTTTCGGGGCCAACGATTACGGCAGCCTGATGATGGAGGAAAATGTGGTGTCCGCCGCCGGCACCACCTACCGGACCACCATCAACGAAATCGAACGGATCGTACGCGATGCCGGTTTTGCTCCCCGACCACGCCGCCAGGACTATTCCGTCCTCCCGCTCCCGGCACCTGTCGCCGCCTGAGTTCCTTCGCGCCGATCCCTCGATCGGCGCCCCGTCTGTGCCCGGCCAACCATGACCCGTACCGGAATCGGTTACGACTCGCATCGCCTGGTCGACGGGCGACCCCTGATCCTCGGTGGGGTCGTCATTCCGTTCGAGCGGGGGCTGACCGGCCATTCCGATGCCGATGCGGTGGCGCACGCCCTCACGGATGCCATCCTCGGCGCCGCCGCCGCGGGCGATATCGGCCGACTGTTCCCCGACACCGATCCCCGCTGGGCCGGGGCGGACTCCATCGAGCTCCTCCGTCAGGCATGTGCCGTGGTGCGGGAGCGCGGTTGGCAACCGGTGCAGGCGGACATCACGGTCATCCTCGAACGCCCGAAGCTGGCTCCGCACCTGCCAGCCATGGTTACCCGGCTCAGCGCGGCGAGTGGCATCCCGGTGGACGCGCTCGGCCTGAAAGCCAAGACCAATGAAGGCATGGGCTTCGTCGGGCGCGGCGAAGGCATCGCGGTCATTGCCGTCGCCACGGTGGACCCCGTGTGATGGAACAATTCATGGCCTGGCTGCGGGAACTCGCACCCGGCACGGTGTACCTCGTGATCGGGCTGGGGACATTCCTTGAGAACCTGGTCCCACCAGCTCCTTCCGACCTGCTGGTCGCCCTGGGCGGGTTTCTCACCCAGCATGGGGGTCTCTCCTGGACCGTGGTGTGGCTCGTCTCGTGGCTGGCCAACCTCGCCGGTTCCGTCATGATCTACTTCCTGGCCCGGCGCTATGGACGCCAGTTCGTCACCAGCCGCCTCGGCCAGCGCCTGTTGCCGGCGGATGCACTGGTCGCCCTCGAGAAAGAGTACCTCCGGTTCGGGGCAGCGGGCATTTTTCTCAGCCGCTTCCTGCCCGGGTTCCGCTGGGTCGTGGCGCCCTTCGTCGGGTTGATCAACCTCCACTGGTTTCCCGCACTCGCGCCGATCGCGCTGGCCTCCGCCATCTGGTATGCCGGCATCACCTGGGCCGGTGCGGCGGTGGGCGAGGAATGGGAGTCGATCAACCGCGTGCTCAAGCAGGTGAACCGTTCTCTCGCGATCGTCGGCCTCGCGGTCGTGGTCGTCATTGTGATCACGATCCTTCGCCGTCGGCGCCGGAACCCGCCACCCCGGGACCGGCTGCTCCGCGCGGTCCATCGTGCTCTGGGCGCCGGTCGGACGGAGCCACCCGAGTTTCCGGGCGCCGATCCTGCCACCGCCGGCGCGGCAGCGCTGCTGTTCGAACTGGCCGATGCGGATGGTCAGATCACCGGGTCCGAGCGTCTGCTGATCGAGGGCTACCTGCGGGAGCGCTGGGGGCTGGGGCCCGAGACACCGTTCCGTACCTCAATCACCAGCCCGATACTGCAGACCGCAGAAGTCGCGACCCTCCTGAGCGACCAGTACGATCGCCCGCAGCGCCTCGAGCTGATGGCCCAGTTGTACCGCATTGCCCTCAGCGATGGCATGCTCAGCCGCCACGAGGAACGACTGATGCGCCGCGCGGGTGCCCTCCTGGGGCTGTCTGCCGCCGACGTCGCCGAGGCGCGCCCCGGGGCGGCGCCACCGCCGGCCGGATGAGCCCGACCGCCCGTGCGCTGGAAGCGCTCGAGCGCGCCTACTACCTCGAGCAGTTCCGCGATTTCCTGTCCCTCGAAGCAGGACACTCGAAGAACACCCTTGAGAGTTACTCCCGGGACCTGCAGCGCTTCATCCATTTCGCCACCACTGCCGGGGCCGCCACGCCGGAGGCCGTCGGTCGGCCCCTGCTGCGCGAGTTCGTCTTTGCCCTGAAGGACATGGGGCTGGCCGCGTCGAGCATCCGTCGGCAGGTCTCCGCCATCCGGACGTATTACAGCTTCCTGCTCGCCGAGGGCCACGCCCGGATCGATCCGAGCGACCGGCTCGAGATGCCGCGCCGAGGCCGCCAGCTCCCCGATGTGCTCAGCGCCTCGGAGATGGAGCGCATTCTCGCTGCGCCCCAGGCCGATGAACCGCTGGCCTGGCGCGACCGTGCCCTGCTGGAGCTCGGATATGGCGCCGGCCTGCGGGTATCGGAACTGTGCGGCCTGACGCTTTCGGGTCTACTGCTGGCGGAAGGGCTGGTGCGCGTGCTGGGGAAGGGATCCAAGGAACGGCTGGTCCCCATCGGACGCGCGGTCATCGGGGCGGTCTCGGTCTACCTCCACCAGGTCCGGCCGGAACTCGATCGGGGCAAGTCGAAAGACCGCGTCCTGCTCAACGCCCGGGGACACCCGCTCTCACGGGTGGGCGCGTGGACCATCGTCAAGAAGCGCGCGGCACAGGCGGGCGTGACCCGTCGGGTCACGACCCATACGCTGCGGCACAGCTTCGCGACGCACCTGCTCGAGGGAGGCGCCGATCTCCGCGCGGTGCAGGAAATGCTCGGACACGCCGACCTCTCGACGACCCAGATCTACACCCACGTCGACCGGGAATACCTGCGCACGGTGCACCGCAAGTTCCACCCGCGCGGGTAGTCAGCGACCGCGGCGGGAGACGGTGCTCCCCGTCAGGAGGGCGTTGGGAGGGAGTGGCGTGAGTGCCGCCGGCTCCATGCCCGGCACCACCCCGAACCGCAGGAGCATCGGCACGGGACCCAGCAGCGCCCGGATGTGAGAGCGCTGCAGATGGTAGATCGACCCACCGTAGCAGGTGGCAAGGATGCCGAGGATCCCTCGAAGCACACTGGCACCGGGCCCCGGGTGTGCCGCTGCCACCAGCTCGATGACCATGCTTCCCATCGTTCCCGTCGCGGCCAGCACCCCCAGGGAAGCGCGATACGACTGCTCCAGTCGCCCCCGACTCTCCGCCACGAGATACCCGAGCAGGGTAAACGCCGCCAGCTGCTCGAGCAGGCGCACGATGCCCATCGTGCTCGGCTCGCCGCTCGGGAGACCGGTGCCCACTCCGCCGTGCAGTGCCACCCATTCGGACCACGGCGGCCATCCGGCGAGGAGCACCAGATAGAGCAGGAAGAGTGGCGCCAGGCGCCGCAGGGTTTCCCCCTCGAAGCGGCGCTCCGGTCCCTCCGCCGGGAACGGCTCGAGCGACCAGAGATAGGTGCCCAGCCCGACGCTGAGCGCGGCGCTCACGACCCAGACCGGCGCACGGACCAGCCCGGGTAGTGCGCCGACCAGGAACCAACCCGCCGCGACCGCCGCATACCGCACACGATGCACCGCCGCGGTAGGTCGCAGCCGGTGCCGGTACACCGCCGCCAGCACGATGGCGCCCACCTGGCCCAGAACGACTGACAAGAGCAAATGGGTCCGATCATCCCCGGCGGCGATTCCATTGACCCAGAGGAGCGGGATCAACAGGTACACCAGCCCCATGAGCGGTAGCTCGAGCGCCAGTGCACCCACGAGGGCGGGGGTCAGCTGAAGGCGGCGAGATACCAGATCCAGTGCCATTCCGCCGAACCACCCACCGAGCCCGTTCGCCAGCAGGTCGAGCGGAGCGGTACTCCGCGTGGGCAGAAAGAGCTGGGACACCTCAATGGCCAGGCTGAAGGCGAGCGCGACACCGAGGACCCGCAAGGCGAATCGATCGCCTGCCCGGTGGCGGGTTAACCGGTAGAGGAACCCCAGCGGCGCAAACATCAGCACATTGGCGACACTGTCCGCGACCGTCCCGCCCCACAGGATGTGGAGACTCTCGGGGACGGTGAAATTGAACGGGATCAGTGTGACGAGCAGGGTGACGCCCACGAGATAAAGCAGGAAGGCATCGGCGAGGCGGGCCGCGGTCCGGGAGGTCATCCCAGAGGTATCGGCCGACGAACCTCAGTGGGTGAGCATTCAGCGCTCGGTGCTGGGGTCGAATCGCTCGAACCGCTGTCCCAGCCAGTCGAGGAGCAGGCCAAACTCCAGCGCGATACCCGCCAGGGCGAGCAGCATGCCCGGCCCCAGACTCCACCAGCCCAGGTATGGATAGCCGGCATAGGCGGCCGCCGCTCCCAGTCCGGTCGGACCGAGCAGGGCCAGGAGCAGCAGGAGCAGGGAGGCACCCGCGGTCAGGATGTGCTGGCCCATCGCTTCGACCCCACCCGGACGGATCTCGGTCCGGACCCATGCCGGGTACAGCAGGGCAGCCGCGTTCTGGAAGAGCAGGGCGAGGAGGTTGATTGCGGTGAGCACCAGGAGGCCGGGCAGCGACAGTCCCAACAGGACACCGGTGGGTAACCCAATCGTATTGTGGCTGGCGAACGCGGTGAGTCCAACGACTGCCAGCAACCCCTGCATGGCGGTGAGTACGAGGCCCGAGGAAAGCACCTCTGCCAATACAATGCTATGGCCCGGCAGGGGCCAGGTCCGTAACTCGTCGATATGCTCCAGGTCACCCCGCAGGTCGTTGCGAACCCACTGGGGACCGAGCAGCGTCAGCACCGCGAGCCAGCCGAGAGACAACACCCCAATGACGTCGGCGGCCTGAGGGAATGCATCCCCCTCGGTGAGTAGAAATCCGACCACAGCAGCGGCGAGGCCGACCAGCAGAACGAAGGCGGCTGCGCTGCTGGTACGAGCCAGTCGGGTCAGGTTCTTCCAGACAATGGCGAAGATCGGGTGTCCGCTGTGGCCAAGGGGAAGCGAACGGCGGCCCGCTCCGCGCACCGGTGCCGCTCCGACACCCTGGCGGCGCCAGCGGTGCAGCAGTTCGGCCCGCCGGGCGCTGGCAGCGATGGCCGCCTCCTCAAAGGCGCGATCGGCGCGCAGGACCCAGACGAGGTGAAAGGCGATCAGTCCGATCACCGGAAGGAACGCGGTGGCCCACCCGGCGAGGTCCGGTGCACTGAGCAACCGGAAGGGCAGCTGAAACGGGAAGAGAATCCAGACGAGCGGGCGTTGCCCCATCATGATCGACATCAGTTCGAACAGGTCGCCATCGGGATCATCGGCGCGCAGTTCGAGCAGGACCTTCACTCCGTACACCACCGTCGCGGTGAGGAGCAGTCCGCCCACGATCGACAGCCACTGACGGCGGACACCAGCGACCCCATGTTCGGCGACTGAATCGCGGGTGAGCGCCACCCCGAGGCGGTGCAGCATGATCAGCATGAAGATCGCCCACAGACTCACGGCGTACGCCACGACTGGCAGTGGGCTGCCTCGACCACGGTTCAGGATGACGACCCAGATGGTCACGTTGAGGAGAATCGGAAGCTGGGCCCGCAGCAACTTGAACCAGAGCAGCTGGGTCCGGCTGACCGGAGCGGGGAAGAGGAACTGGATCTCCGCCGGCGAGAACGCCAGCGCCATGCGATCAGTCCCCAGCAGCCACCACTTGGCCACCATCCCCAGCAGCAGCAGCGTCCCGGCCACCTGGATGGCGGGAACCACGATTTCGCCACTTCCTCCCCGATGCTGCCCCAGGAAAACCAGCGCGAGGTACCCGATCCCAACGACCAGTGCGATCAGATACCGTGGGCTGCGTGCCTTGCGCGAAAGGAGGCGCAACCGATTCGCCGCACTGCGCGTCAGGAGATACGCCGCCGCCTCAAGCACCGTGGGACCATCCGAGCTGATGAGCGAAGCTCATGCGGCCGGCGCGGGTGGCAGTGGCGGAGTCATCCCGGTCAGGGTGAGGAAGATCTCCTCCAGCCCCTGACCAGCGATCTCCGGCCGATCCGCCGCGATTTCAGCCAGGGTGCCAAGGGCGACCTTCCGACCCTGCTGGATGATCAGCACCCGGGTACACAACTCCTCCACCAGTTGCAGGAGATGGGAGCTGAGCACCACCGCCGCCCCGGCCGCCGCCCGGGCCGAGATGGTACGTTTCATCCGTCGGATGCCCAGAGGGTCCAGGCCGGTCAGCGGCTCATCGAGAATCAGCACCTGGGGCTGGTGAATCAGGCCGCACGCGATAGCAAGTTTCTGCTTCATGCCGCGCGACAACTCGGTGGAAAGAGTATTCTCCTTGTCGCGCAGTTCGAGTTCGTCCAGTAAGCCGGGGATCAAGGCGGTCGCATCCGGCTGCCGGTAGAGCCGGGCCACAAAACGCAGATGCTCGCTCACGGTCAGGTACTCGAAGAGCTGCGGCTCATCGGGAATGAACGCCAGGGCCGCCTTGGCGGCAGTCGGGTCGCTGCCCAGATCATGTCCCGCCACCCGGATCTGGCCGCTGGACGGGGCGATGATCCCGGCCAGGCTCCGAAGGGTGGTGGTTTTTCCGGCCCCGTTGGGACCGACCAGGCCGAGGATCTCGCCGGCGGCCACCGTAAAGCTGAGGTCTTGCACCGCGGACAGCGATCCGTACAGCTTGGTCAGGCTTTCTACCGCGATCATCAGCACTCCCGCCGGTACAGGGGTTGAAACCTTCGGCTTGTTCTATGCGTCTCTAAGTGAAACGGCCCCCATGACGGTGGCCCACTGGTTGGAGCAAGGCCATGAGCGGATACTGGATCAAAATCGTCGCGAAAGCGCTCGTCATCTTCGTGGTCGGCATGGTGGTCATCACCATGGTGCGCAAGGGGAAGAATACCGTCCACCACGCGCTCAACAGCAGTGACCCGATTCCCATCCCGCTGATCGGGCTCGTCCCGTTTCGGCTGGATAACGACAAGCTGGGCAGCGTGAGCCGGGTCGAGTTCCTGCGCTCCGACCCCCAACATGTGTCCGGGGTCCGGGTCGTGGTGAGTCTCGCCGACTCCGTGCAGCCTGGTGCGCTTGGTCAGTGCCAGATTGCGCTGGACGATCTGGATCACATCAACGATCGCACCACCTTCCGCTGCGGCGCTGCCGGCACACCGCAGGCGGGGCTGGAGCAGTTCGGTGTGATCGCGCTCAAGAATAGCGACGACACCTTTCCACTTCTGCTCCCAGCGGACGCCATCAGCCGGCTGCGCCAGACGTCCTTCCGGTTTCACAACGGGAGCTTCGATATTACCGGTCCCCCGGACCTCGCGGCGGATGCCCTCGAGGCCCGCACCGATTCCCTCACGGCCCAATTGGAAGCCCGCATTGAGGCCCGGTCCGATTCCATAGATACCCTGAAGGAACTCTCCTCGGACCTGGAGGACTCCTCGGCTGAGGCCCCCCAGGCACGGCGCCGCACCCTGCAGCGGAGCGCCGACTCCGTGCGCACCCACATGCGCGCGCTGCTCGACCTGATGAAAGGGGATGAAGCACGTCTTGCTTCGGTCCGCCGGTTAAGCGAACTGGCCAGCACCAACGGCACCGGCCGACACAATGGAAACCGGACGCTGTCGGATTCCATCCAGAAGGTCGTGGCTGAAGAACTCAACAAGGTCCAGGGTGAACTGGAGCGTGCCGGCGTCACTGGGGTAAAGATCGATATCAATATGAATGGGACCACGGTCTCGGGGCGAGGGACCGCAGCCTCGGCCAAGGGGGCGGCCGCAGCCTCTGGCTCAAGGGTGTCGGTCGAAGCCCCGGCGCCCCCCAAACCTGCCGCCGTACCCAAGGCGCCTGCCCCCCGGTAGCACCCGCCATGGGTCGCCCCCGGCGCGCGACCCCCGTTACCTTCGGGTAACTCTCTCGTCCTCGCCGGGCATGATACTCGTCCTCGACAACTACGACAGCTTCACCTACAACCTCGTCCAGTATCTGGGCGAGTTGGGGGTGGAGCCTCATGTGGTCCGGAATGACACACTGACGGTGGACCAGGCCCTGGCCCTGCAGCCCAGGGCCATCGTCATTTCTCCCGGCCCCGGCGAACCGCGCGATGCCGGCATCTCCATCCCGCTGATTCGCGCTGCCGCCGGGCGGGTCCCGCTCCTTGGAGTCTGCCTGGGCCACCAGGGGATTGGTGAGGCCTTTGGCGGCACCGTGGTCAGGGCGGGCAGGCTGATGCATGGCAAGACCACCGCCATCGCTCACCGGGGAACTGGGCTGTTCGACGGACTCCCCACCCCACTGACCGTCATGCGCTATCACAGCCTGGTCGTGGCGCCCGCTCATCTGCCGCCCGAGCTCGAAGTGACCGCGTGGTCGAGCGACCTCCCCGCGGGCCAGGAGATCATGGCGCTCCGGCACCGGGTCCACCCCATCCTCGGGGTCCAGTTTCACCCCGAGTCGATCGCCACCGAACAGGGGAAACGGCTGCTCTCCAATTTTCTGGACCTGACGCTGGGAGACCGCAAGGCTGGCCCACGCACCGCGGCCTAACCTATTGACGCAGCGCCTGATAGCCGCTATTGCCCGGTCCCGGCACTTTCCGGCATGAGTTTTGACAGGGACGCCGCGCTTTATTAGGTTCGGTGATGCGCGTCCTCGGCGTCATCCCGGCCCGACTCGGCTCGACACGACTCCCACACAAACCGCTGCAGCTTCTGGCCGGCGAGCCTCTGGTGACCCGCGTGATTCAGCGTGTTCAGCAGTTGGGGCTGGTCGATGAGTTGGTGGTAGCCACCGATTCGACCATGGTGACCCGGGTCGTGGAACTGACGGGGGTCCGGGCCATCATGACCCGCGATTCCCACGCGAGTGGCACCGATCGGGTCCATGAGGTCGCCAGCCTGCCGGAGTATGCCGGCCATGATGTCCTGGTGAACATCCAGGGCGATGAGCCCTTCCTCCCGCGTGCCGCTCTCGCCGGCGCGATCGACCGGGTGCGGGGCGGGGACGACGTCGGCACTGCCGCGGCGCCCATGGACGCCGGCGATGTCGACGATCCCAGCCGGGTCAAAGTGGTCGCCGATGCGCAGGGTCGGGCGCTCTACTTTTCGCGGGCCCCGATTCCCTATCGCCGGGAGCGGACCACGACGGCGCCTGACCTCTACTGGCAGCACCTGGGGGTCTATGCCTATCGCCGGGAGGCGCTGGCGCACTGGACCCGGATGCCGCCCTCGCGGGCGGAAGAAGCAGAACGGCTGGAACAGTTGCGGGCGCTGCATTACGGCCTGACGGTGGGCGTGGCCCTCCTCGCGCTGGCAGCAGCACCCGGTGTCGATACCCCCGAGGATCTGCGCCGAGCTGAGGCGCACTGGTTTGCACAAGAGGAGCATGCATGAGCACGGGAACCAACGCCACCAAGTACATCTTCGTCACCGGCGGAGTCGTTTCCTCGCTGGGTAAAGGCATCGCCGCTGCATCGCTCGGCCGCCTCCTGGTGGAACGGGGCTTGAGCGTGACGATGCAGAAGTTCGATCCGTACATCAACGTCGACCCCGGCACCATGTCGCCCTTCCAGCACGGGGAGGTCTACGTGACGGATGACGGCGCCGAAACCGACCTCGACCTGGGGCACTACGAGCGGTTCATCGATCGCTCCCTCTCCCAACAGAACAACATTACCACCGGCCGCATCTACCAGACGGTGATCAGCAAGGAGCGGCGGGGCGAATACCTCGGGTCGACGGTGCAGGTCATTCCCCATATCACCGACGAGATCAAGAACGCCATCCGGCGGGGCGGCCCGGGGCAGGATGTGGTCATCACCGAGATCGGCGGCACGGTGGGTGACATCGAATCGCTCCCGTTCCTCGAAGCCATCCGGCAGTTCCGGCAGGAAGTCGGCCGGGACAACGCCCTGTTCATGCACCTGACGCTGGTGCCGTACATCGCGGCGGCGGGGGAACTCAAGACCAAGCCGACGCAGCATTCGGTCCGCGACCTGATGCAGATCGGTATCCAGCCCGACATCCTGATCTGCCGGAGCGAGCAGCCGATCGGGTCGGAGATCAAGCGCAAGATTGCCGGCTTCTGCAACGTGGACTTCGACTGCGTCATTGAGAGTCCCGACGCAGCCTCGATCTATGAGATCCCGATCCGGTTCCGGGAACAGGGGTTCGACCGGGTGGTCTGCGAGCGCCTGCGGCTGGAAACCCGGGAGCCAGACCTCACGGAGTGGAAGGCGATGGTGGAGACCATTCTCCACCCGAAGCACCGGGTGAAGATCGCGGTGGTCGGGAAGTACACCGACCTGCACGACGCCTACAAGTCGGTCGGTGAGGCGCTGGGGCACGGCGGGATCGCGAACGACGCCGGGGTCAGCATCCACTGGCTTTCCAGTGACGCCTTCACCAGCCAGGAAGCGGCGGGAGAGCTACTCAAGAATTATGACGGGCTCCTGGTTCCGGGCGGCTTCGGTATTCGCGGCATCGACGGCATGATCGAAGCCATCCGCTGGGCCCGCGAGAACCAGATGCCATTCTTCGGGATCTGTCTCGGACTCCAGATTGCCGTCATCGAGTTCGCCCGCAACGTCTGTGGGATGACTGGCACCACCAGCACCGAATTCGAGCCCGAGTGTGATTCGCCGGTCATCGCGATCATGGCGAACCAGCGAGAGGTCAAGGACATGGGCGGGACTATGCGGCTGGGGGCCTACGCCGCGCGCCTCCGTCCCGGTTCCCGCGCCGCACAGGCCTACGGCTCGCTGCAGATCAGTGAGCGCCATCGGCACCGCTGGGAGGTGAACAACGCCTACCGTGACGTCCTGGCAGAACACGGCCTGCGGCTGTCGGGCCAGTCGCCGGATGGCGGACTAGTTGAAATGGTTGAGCTGCCGGATCATCCCTGGTTCCTCGGCTGTCAGTTCCACCCGGAGCTGAAGTCCCGGCCGACCCGGCCCCATCCCCTGTTCGCCGCCTTCGTCAAGGCGGCGCTGGGCCGGAGTCAGCGGCAGACCCCGGCGCCCAGCGAAGCAGTGCTCGATACGGCGCGGCGGTAGCAGGTCATGGCCTGGTCCTTTCACCAGGCGCCCCTCCTGATCGCCGGCCCCTGCGTCCTTGAACCGGGAGATGTGGTGCCGCGCATCGCCGAGGTCCTGGCGACCCTGCAGCATCGTTTGGGGATTCCCGTCTGCTTCAAGGCCAGCTTCGACAAGGCCAACCGGGCGCGTGCCGGCGCCCGACGGGGGCCCGGACTCGAGGCCGGCCTGCGGCTGCTGGAGGAGGTGAGGTCCCGGTTTGGCCTGCCTCTGCTGACCGACATTCATGAGCCGGGACAGGCGGCGGAAGCTGCCGCTGTGGTGGATGTGCTCCAGATTCCGGCGTTTCTCTGCCGCCAGACCGATTTGCTCACCGCGGCAGGACGGACGGGTCGACCGGTCAACATCAAGAAGGGCCAGTGGATGGCGCCGGAAGCGATGCTCGGCGCGGTGGAGAAGGTTCGCGAGGGAGGGAGTGTCGACGTCGCGGTCACGGAGCGAGGGACGATGTTCGGCTACGGTGATCTCATCGTCGACATGCGCAGCTTCCACCGGATGCGGGAGGCCACCGGAGCTCCGGTGCTGTTCGACGCCACTCACGCCGTCCAGCAACCAGGCCTGGGAACGGCCGGGACCAGTGGTGGGCAGCGTGAGCATGTGCCGGCGCTGCTGGCGGCGGCGGCAGCAGCGGGCGCAGACGGGTTCTTCGTCGAGACTCATCCGGCTCCCGCTGACGCGCTGAGCGACGCTGCCACCCAGTGGCCGCTGGATCAGCTGGAGGGGCTGGTACGTCGTACACTGGCGGTCTGGCACTCGGCGCGCGCGACATGATGGACTCAGCGGCAGCGGCGAAGATCCGGATGATCGCCCTCGATGTCGATGGGGTGCTGACCAATAATGCGATCTACCTGGGATTGGTGAATGACCACCGGGTCGAATTCAAGCAGTTCGACATTCAGGATGGGCTGGCGATGGGGCTGGCCCGCCGCATGGGACTGCTGCTGGCCTGGGTGAGTGGGCGGTATTCCGATGCGACGACGCTGCGGGCCACGGAATTGAATGTGGATGAACTCATTCAGGACCCCGGTGCGCGGAAGGTGCCGGCCATGACCGAGATGCTGCTGCGCCGGGGCCTCGGCTGGGAAGAGGTGGCCTTTGTGGGCGATGACCTGGCGGACATTCCCGTCCTCCGGCGCGTCGGAATGCCGATCGCGGTGGCCAATGCGGTGGCCGAAGTGAAGGACCTGTGCAGTTATACCACCCGGGCTGCGGGCGGGCAGGGCGCAGTGCGCGAGGCCATCGAAGCGGTGTTGCGGGCACAGGGCCGATGGGATGAGGCTGTGAAGACCTATCTCCAGGATCGGGGCGAACCGTGAACGTTGGGCTGCCGGTCACTGCATTCCTGCTGCTGGCATCGCTGGGCGGATGCCGCGAGGATGTGGTGCGCCCACCCACCACGGCCACCGCCGCTGACTCCGCCGATCAGGTACTCGAGGGGATGGACCACTTCATCACCAATGATGGCGTGCGTCGGACCCGGGTCCTGGCCGACACCGCCTACCTGTACGAGGCCACCCAACTGGCGCGCCTCAAGCACGTGAAGGTGACGTTCTACAATGCGGTCGGGGCGGAGACCTCCACAGTGACCGGCGATTCGGGGTTGTATCAGACCCGTGACGGGTCGATGAGCGCCTGGGGCGGTGTCGTGGCCACCACCCCTGATGGCCGAGTGCTGCGGAGCGAGGAACTCAAGTACGACTCCCGCCGGCAGGAGATTTCGTCTTCCCTGCCGTTCGTCTTTGACCGGCCGGGTGAGCATCTCGTGGGTGATGCGTTCCACTCTGACCCCGATTTCAAGAATATCGTGGCCACGAGGCCACGCGGTGGGCAGCAGGAGGGTGACAAGAAATCGGACTCCACCAGCGGCGGCTTCCTGCTGCCGGGCCAATGAGACACATCGCGCTCGCGGGTGCCCTGTTGCTGCTGCCGGCCGTCGTGGCCGGGCAGGAGCAGCAGTGTGTCTTCCAGGTCGACCATGTGGGGCGCGAAGGGAGCACCCAGGCCCAGGGCATCACCACGAACTACTTCGCCGGCGGCGGGGTGCAGCTGCGCTGCAAGGGTACCGCGATCCGGATGAGCTCGGACAGCCTCGCCTCGTATGGTGGCACGATCGTGCAGTTCATCGGCACGGTCCGGTACGAGGATTCCACCATCGTGATGACCGCCGACCGCGGGACCTACTTCCGGGCCAGTGAACGGTGGGAAGCACGGGGGCACGTCATCACGGAGAACAAGCAGAACGGATCCACCCTCTCAGGGCCTTCCCTCGACTACTACCGGGCCATCCGCGGAGTCCGGGATACCGTCGAGATGTACGCCATCAGCCGGCCCACGATCAAATCCGTCACGGTGGATTCGACCGGGAAGCCGGATGAGCCCTACGTGATCGTGGCGGACCGGGTGCGGATGAAGGGCAGCGATCGGACCTGGGCCGGGGGCCATGTGACGATCGACCGCAGTGATTTCAAGGCCCGGGGCGACTCGCTCGCCCTGGACATGGGAGCGGGCAATCGTGGGATCCTGGTGGGGACCCCGGTGCTGCAGGGACTGGGTCGCGACTCCTTCGAGCTGCACGGGCGGCGCATCGAGCTGATCCTGGACCACCGTGCGATCACCTACGTCCTGGCGCTCCGCGATGGCCACGCCATCAGCAGTCAGGTGGACCTCGTCGCCGATACGATCGGCCTGGATATCGACCAGCGGAACCTGATCCAGACCCTGGCGTGGGGAGACAGCATCGCGCCACGGGCCCTGACCTCTGATTACGAAATTCGGGGCGACTCGCTGGCCTTCGATACACCCGAACGGGTGTTGACCGAGGTCCGATCATTCGGGCGCGGGTGGGTGGGCGGCAAGGTCGACGCCCGCACCGGCGACCGGGACTGGATGTCCGGCGATACCGTCGTCGCGAACTTCACACGGTGGGACTCCGCCGGCACGGCGCGCACCACGCTCGGTCAGCTCGAGGCGACTGGCAGTGCTCGCTCCTTCTATCGCGTGTCCGACACCAAGCGGGTGGCACTCCTGCCTTCCATTAACTATTCCCGCGGTGATCGGATCGTCGTCCACATGAAGACCGGGCCGGAGCGTGGGGTGGATCGGGTCGACCTGCGTGGTCAGGTGGATGGGATCCATCTCGAGTCGCTTCCTCCGGCGATTCCGGGGGACAGCACCGGCGTCGCGCCCCGGTCCAGCGCACCGCAGGGGGCCCGGTGACCGATCTCTCTCGCCTGTCGGAACGGGATGCCACGGTCCCGCTGGCGCTGGCGGCCATCGTGCGCGATGCCGGCGACGACGGCCTCATCGACCTGCCTACCCTCGGCGTGTCCTATCGGGAAACCGTCGCCGCCGCCCACTCCGGTGGGGTGGGGCAGGGCCGGGAGCTGAGCAGCGACGAGGTCCACGAGAATCTGACCGGGTCGGTCCTCCCGCGGCTGGCGAATGACGGATGGATTGCCTTGGACGCGACCGGGTACTGGGATGTCGTGCAGGCCGAGGGACCATGGTGGATGGAGGCGCGGGCCGATCGTGCGGGCATGCGGCACCGGTTGCTGGAGGCAGCCCAACAGGCGGATCGGCCACGGGTGCAGGCGGGACCACGCCCTGGTCGAGTGGCGGGCGGAAGCGTGCTGGAGGGCATCGGGCTCAGCAAGAGCTTCAAGCGCCGCAAGGTGGTCGACGATGTCGGGGTACGGGTGGAGCAGGGGGAGATCGTCGGCCTGCTCGGTCCCAACGGCGCCGGCAAGACCACGACCTTCTACCTGATCACCGGCCTGATTCGTCCCGACCAGGGCCAGGTGCGGCTCAACGGTGACGACCTCACGCGGGCGCCGATGTACCAGCGGGCCCGACGGGGGATCGGGTACCTCGCCCAGGAGCCGAGCGTCTTCCGCAAGCTGACGGTCGAAGAAAACATCATGGCCATTCTCGAGACGCTGAAGCTGTCGCGCAGCGAGCGTCGCGAGCGGCTGGAGACGCTCCTCGACGAGTTGTCGATCAAGCACCTGCGGAAGAGCAAGGCCTATTCGCTCTCCGGGGGTGAACGGCGCCGGCTCGAAATTACCCGGGCGCTGGTCACCCGCCCGAAGTTCATGCTGCTGGATGAGCCGTTTGCCGGCGTGGACCCGATCGCGGTGCATGACATCCAGTCCATCGTCGCCGGCCTGCGCCACCGCGGCATCGGCGTCCTCATCACCGACCATAATGTGGAGCAGACGCTGGATATCGTCGATCGGGCGTACATCATGTTCGAAGGCAAGGTCCAGGTCTCGGGGCCGGTGCGGGATCTGGTCTATGACGACCGGGTGGCGCAGCTCTACCTGGGTCCCACGCTGACGGCGCGGCTCCGCGCCCGTCTGGAAGGCGTCGCATGAGGACGGGACTCTCCCAGCACACCTCGATGCGGCAGGACCTGCGCATCAACCCGCGGCTGTACCAGGCCATGGACATGTTGTACATGCCCATGATGGACCTGCAGCAGCACCTCAAGCAGGAACTGCTCAGTAACCCTTTCCTTGAGCTGCTGGAGCCGGAGGAAGAGGACGTAACCCAGGGCGATCAGACGCCGACGAAGGAAGAGGAAAAGGAGAAGATCAAGGAGGAGAACGAGACCGACTGGGAAGAGATCCTGCTCAACGGATTCGAAGTCACCGGTGGCGCCCGGGAGGAATACGAGGAGAAGGAGTACACCGAGCCGACCTCGGTCGAATCCGCCGACCTGATCGACCACCTGCGGGAACAGCTGATGCTGATGGACCTCACGCCCCGGCAGCAGCTCCTCTCGGAGGAGTTCCTCGGCAACATCAAGGAGGATGGGTACCTCGGCTCCACCACCGATGAAATCCTGCTTCAGGTGAATGCCCTCCTGGAAGGCCACGTCGCCAAGCGGATGGCCCCGACGCCGGAGGAGGAGGAAGAAGACGCCGCCGCTGCGCTGGAGCGCGACGATGATGACGAGGCGGACTCCTTCGATGGGCCGGTAACGAGCGCGTTTCTCTCCCCGGACCAGGCGATCGGTGCGACCCCGCTGGCGCCGCCAGCGGAGGAAGCAGCGGCCGTCGAGCCAGCCGTAGAGGCGCCCGCCGTCCCGTTCAAGCCGGCCATCCCGTATTTCACGGCGGCGGAAGTCGAGGAGATGCTGCAACTCCTCCAGAAGCTCGACCCGCCGGGCGTCTGCGCCCGCGACCTGCGCGAGTGCCTGCTGATTCAGCTGCGGGAGGCGAAGGACACCGAGTCGCTCACCTACCGCCTGGTGAATGAAGGATTCGCCGACCTCATCGCCCATCGCTGGAACGACCTGGGCCGCCGCTTCGGGGCCGAGCCAGCCGCCGTCCAGGCCGCGGCCGATCAGTTGGCGCGACTCGACCCGAAGCCGGGCCTCAAGTATTCCTCCGGCAGCGACGGCTATGTCATCCCCGACCTCGTGGTGGAGAAGGTGGAGGGCGCCTATCGGGTCTTCCTGAACGACACCGGGGTGCCGCGGCTCCGCATCTCACGCTCCTACCAGGAGCTCGCCCGCGACAAGAAGAAATTCACCCCCGAGCATCGCGAGTTCATCGCGTCGCGCATGAACAGCGCCAACTGGCTGATTCAGGCGATCGAACAGCGGCGGCAGACGATGCTGAAGGTGATGAATTTCATCGTCGATCGGCAGCGGGAGTTCTTCGAGAAAGGCATCGAGTACCTCAAGCCGCTGACGTTGCGCGAGGTGGCGGAGGTCATCAACATGCACGAGTCAACCGTCAGCCGGGTCACCAACGAGAAGTTCGTCCAGACACCCCGCGGCGTCCTGCCCCTCAAGTTTTTCTTCTCGAGTGCACTGTCGACCAGTTCGGGCGAGGATGCCAGCGCCCGGTCGATCCGGGCGAAGCTGCAGAAGATGGTGGGTGAGGAATCGACCGGAACCCCGCTCACCGACCAGCAGATCGTGCACCTGTTCCAGGAGCAGGGGATCAAGATTGCCCGCCGCACCGTGGCCAAGTACCGCGACCAGCTCGGGATTCTTCCGGCCCGGATGCGGAAACGGGTATGACCGGCACGGTGGACGTCAGCCTGCTGGTCCCCGCCAAGGACGAGGCGGAGAATCTTCCCGAATTCCTGAAGCAGTGCGCCGAGTCCCTCGCGGCGGCCAGCTTCACGTTCGAGGTCGTGGTGGTGAACGACGGCTCGCGCGACAACTCGGCCGCCGTCCTGGTCGCCCTCCAGGAGCAGTACCCCTTCCTGCGGGTGGTGACCCACCGGCGGCAACGGGGCATCGCCGACGCGCTGCACGACGCAGGCCTCGAGGCCCGTGGCGGCATCTTCGTGTTCTATCCGGCGGACCTGCAGTACCACCCCCGCGATATCCCCACGCTGGTGCAGCCCATTCTCGATGGTACCGCCGATATCGTCACCGGGACCAAGCAGGGGAAGTACGAGAAGGCGTTCGTCTCCCGGATCTACAACGGCCTCTGCCGCTACCTCTTCGGGCTCGAAGTCACTGACCTCAACTCGGTGAAGGCGTACCTGCGGGAGATCCAGATTGGTCAGCCGCTGCGGCCCGACTGGCATCGCTACATGGTGGTGGTGGCCGCGGCCGACGGATACCGGCTCACCAGCCGACCCGTGCCGCTCTACCCCCGGGTCGCCGGCGTATCGAAATTCACCTGGCGACGCATCCCAGTCGGCGTCTTTGACCTCGTGTCCGTCTGGTTCCTGCTCAAGTTCGGCCGCAAGCCGATGCTCTTCTTCGGCGTGCTGGGCGGGCTGCTGTTCGGTATCGGTCTGATCGCTGGCATTGTCGCGCTGGTGCTCCGCTTCGGATATGGCATCGGGTTGCGGCCGTTGCTCAATCTGGTCGAAACGATGGTTATCACCGGTGTGGCGCTGTTCGGCTTCGGGTTCCTCGGCGAAATGGTGGCGGGGATGCGCGAGGAAATGCGCGAATCGCTCCGGCGCCATGCGGACGACCGCTGAGGCGATGCGGATTCTGGTGGCGACCCACAACTATCCGCGGTTTCCCGGTGACCCTGCCGGGACCTATGTGCGCCAGCTGGCGCTGGCCTTCCAGGAGCGCGGACACGCGGTGCAGGTGATCGCCCCCCATGCACCCGGGACATTGGAGCGCGAGACGGAGGGCGGGGTGGGAGTACGCCGGTTCCGCTACGCGCCCGTCGCGCTGGAACGGATTGGCTATCGGGGCGAGGCGCGCCCCGCACGCCTGCTCCGGGCGCCCTCAGCACTGCTCCTGCCTGCCTATCTGTACGCCTTCCGTGCCGCCCTGCGACGCACCGCCCGGGAGTTCCGCCCCGACGTGATTCATGCCCACTGGTGGATCCCGGCTGGCTGGCTCTCCGCCAGCCTCATGGTCCCGCTGGTGATGACCAGCCACGGGAGCGATGTGCGGCTGCTCGATCGCAGTGCGATGCTCCGGCGCCTGGCGCGCCGTGTGGCCCACCGGGCTCACTGGACCGCGGCCTCTCGATTCCTGGCCAGCGATATCGAACGGCAGCTCGGTTTCGCTGCGGGGACGGTCGCGGTCACACCCATGCCGGCCAACCTCGCCCTCTTTGCCCAGGGAGAGGATACGCCCAAGGCCGCACCCGCTCGCATCCTCTACGCCGGCAATCTCCTCGCCAGCAAGGGGCTCGATATTCTCGTGACCGCTGTCGGGTTGCTGCGGGACCAGGGGGTGGGCTGCTGCCTGCGGCTCCTGGGGGAGGGGCCGTTTCGCGCGGCCCTCGAACAGCAGGTGGCTGGACTCCGCCTCCAGGATCGGGTGACATTCGCGTCGTTCGTCCCCCAGACCAGCATGCCCGCGGAATACGGCGCCGCCACCGTGACCGTGCTGCTGTCACGCGGTCAGGCAGAAGGGCTCGGCCTGACGCTGGTTGAAGCGCTCGTGGCCGGGTCTGCGGTCGTTGGTACGCCTGCCGGTGGCATTCCGGAAGTCGTCCGCCACGACGAGACCGGCCTCCTGGTCCCCGATGGCGACGCGGCGGCGCTCGCCGCCGCCCTCGGCCGCCTGCTGAATGATCCCGCGCTCCGGGCCAGGCTCACCCTGGCGGGGCAGGCCCATGTGCGGGAGCTCTATTCCCTCGAGTCCAGTGTCGATCGCCTCCTCATCCAATTCGATGCCGCCGTTCACGATCAGCCGCGCCACTAGCGAGCCCGCGGGCTGGCAGGAACTCGCCCGGAGCCACGGCACCTTTTATCACGATGCCCGTTGGGTGACGGGACTCGCGCGCTGCTTTGATTACCGGACCCACTGGCTGACGGCCTCCGACGACGGTCGACCGGTCGCGGGCCTCGCCCTCGCCGAAGTACCGACCCTCAGCGGCAAGCGCCGGCTGGTGAGTTACCCGTTCAGTTTCATCGCTGGACCGATGGCGGAGTCGGAGGCGGCCGCGGTGGCGGTGGTCGAAGCGGCACGATCGCTCATGGTGGAGCGGCATGCGCGTCGGGTTGAGATCAAGGCGCTGGGCCCCGGGGGCACGGTGCCGGATGGGTTTGTCCGCAGCACCCGGTACTCGACCTACCGCATCAGCCCCGATGGGGGCGAGCAGGCAGTGTGGAAACGACTCGATCGTACCAGTGTGCAGCAGCGGGTGCGCAAAGGGGAGAAGGCGGGCGTCCAGGTGGTGATGGGCGAGAGCGAGGCCGATTGGCTCGCGATGGCGCAGCTGGAGGAAGGGGTTCAGCGGGGACATGGCGTCCCGGCGCCGCCCCGCCGGATGTTTGTCGACCTGCTGCGCGGCCTGCAACGGGAGGGGCTGGTCGATCTCTACCTCGCGCGTATTCCCGATGGGCGGATCGCGGCCGGATTCGTGATGTACAAGGGACCGCGCGACTGGATCTACGCCTTCAGCGCCTCGGAACCCGATCTGGTGCGCGAGTACCGTCCCACGCACGTCCTGCTGTGGGCGGGACTCCGGGCGGCCGTCGCCGCCAATGTTGTCCTGGACCTGGGGCGCACTGCACCGGAACAGGGGACGCTCTCCGACTTCAAAGCACGCTGGGGAGCAGCGGTGGTCCCGCTGGCCTATGATTATTTCCCGACCGCCGGCGGCCTCAACCAGGCTCGGCGGGACACTGGCCCGCTCGCCCTCGCGTCAAAGATCTGGTCCCGTCTGCCGGCGTCCGTCGCCCGGCTTGGCTCAGGCCTCTATCGCTACCTGGGGTAATCCATGGACTTTCTCTTTCGGCTTCGGAAGAAGGTCTTCAAGCGATGGGCCCGCAACGCCTTCTTCCCGGCGTGGCGCATCCAGCTGCTCCGCTGGTGCGGAGTGTCGATTGGCGAAGGAGTCTACATCGCCGACGACCTGATCATCGCGGAGGAACTGCGCGATCGCGGCATGCTCACCATCGGAGACCGGGTGAGCATGGCGCCCCGGATCACCCTGGTTACCTCCTCCCACCCCAACGACTCGCGCATCCGTCCCTTCGCGCCCGAGAAGCGGGCGCCCATCGTGATCGAAGCCGATGTCTGGCTCGGGGCCGGCGTGGTCGTGCTGCCCGGCGTCACCATCGGCCGCGGCGCGATTGTCGGCGCGAACAGTGTGGTCACCCACGACGTCCCTCCGCTCCATATTGTCGCCGGTCAGCCCGCCCGCACTCTGCGGGTGCTCGAACCGCCACCGGGCTGGGCGTGATCGACCTGCAGCTGGCGGGGAATCCATCTGCCGCGGAGCAATGGGCCTTCGAGACCCTGGTCGACCTCGCCCGTCTGCTGCCCGCAGTGCCCGGACAGGCCTCAGTACGGGGCAGACGCACCGACGCGACTGCCACTGCGGATGCGGCGGGCGATGTCCCGGTGTCGGCAGGCATGCTGCATCAGATCCTCGACCTCGCCGGCGCCGGAGTCGAACAGCGGTGCACCGCGCGCGACCGGCATGGCCGAATCCCGTCGCAAGCGAATCCCCTGGTACGGGCACAGTCGGAACGCACCGTTCCGGTGCAGAAACTTGCCGACGCCTTTCGCCAGGCGGTGATTGCCGTCGACCGCGATCCGGTGACCCTTGGTGCCTGGCCCGAAGGGAAGGATTGGGCCGCGGCATTCACGCACGATCTCGATGTGGTGGCGGGCTGGCCCCTGTTCGCGGGCCTCCGTGGCATTGAGCTCCTGCGAAAGGGCGAATTTCGTCGGGCGACTCGAGCGGCAGGCGACGCACTCGGGGCTGCCTTTGGATCACCAGTCGAGTCCGCGGTCGCGCGCATTATCGAACTGGAACGGGAAGCGGGAGTGCGATCCACCTGGTTCGTACTTGCTGGCATCCCGACCTGGGACAGTTGGCGCCGGGGCGACATCACCTACCGCCTCGATGCACCCGCCGCCCGGCGACTGCTCGAGCGGATGACCTCCGCGGACCATGAGATCGGCCTGCATGGCAGCTTTGCGACCGCCGAGTCGGGCGAGCGAATGCAGGCGGAGCGGGCGCTGGTGGGTCGGGCAACCGGAAGGGAGCCGGTCGGTGTGCGACAGCACTTCCTGCGCATGGCGGTGCCGGGCACCAGCCGGCTCGCTGCCGACGCCGGCTTCACCTACGATTCAACCCATGGCTTCGCTGATCGCACCGGCTTTCGGCTCGGGGTGGCCGACACCGTCGGTCTGTGGGATAGCGCGGCCATGGCCCCGATCGACCTCATCGAAGCGCCGCTGGTCTGGATGGACCGTGCGCTGAGCAAGTACCAGGGGGAGGAGGACCCGGACCGCTGGGTGGATGACGCGCTGGCACTCGCCCAGGTCTGCCGTGAGGTCGGTGGACTGTGGGTCGGCCTCTGGCACCCGAATGTGGTACCCGCCCTGGGGTTTCCTGATGCTCTGGTGGCGTATCAACGCCTGCTGCTCTCGCTGGCGCATGAGGCCCCCTATATTGCGCCGCTGCAGGAGATCGTGGCCTGGCGGCAGGCACGCCGGGGGCTGCGCGGACGGCGACATGCGAACGGACAGGTGGAGCTGACGAGCGAGACGAACGGGACCTGGTCGGTCGAGGTGCAGCAGGGCAACGCGGCGCCCGTCGTCACCCCCTGGCCGGTACTCGGCCATGGCTGACGCGAAACGCTGGTGGCGCATCGTCCAGCTGATCCTCGCGCTGGCGATTGGCGGGTTGGCGGTCTGGTCCTTGTCCCGCCAGTGGGAAAAATTCCAGCAACAGGAGATCGCCTGGCAGCCGCACCTCGGCTGGCTTGCGCTCTCGCTCGCCATTGTCTGGCTGTCGTACGCCGTCCTGATCGAAGGATGGCGCCGGGTCGTCCTCTCGATGGGAGAGCAGCTCACCTGGCTGCAGGCCGCCCGGGTGACGATGGTCTCCAACCTCGGCAAGTACCTGCCGGGAAAGGTCTGGGCCATCGCCGGCGCCGCCATGCTGGCGGAGCGGGCAGGGGTGCGACCTGCCGCCGCGATCGCCTCGGCGCTCATCCTGCAGGCGCTTTCGCTGGCGAGTGGCGTGCTGCTGATCGCCCTGCTGGCGCCGCAATCGATCGCCGACCTGGGGACCGTCGCCCAGGTGGCGCTGATCGTGCTGGCGATCTTGGCGGTCGCTGGGCTGCTGCTGTTCGTGGTCCCCGGTGCGCTCGACGCGATTCGACGATGGTTGCCAGGACCGCTCAAATTCGCTGCAGCCGGTGGCGTTGGGTCCGCTGGTCCTGGGGCTGCTGGCCAATGTCGTGGCATGGGGCGCATACGGACTGGCTTTCGTGTGCATGACGCGCGGGCTCATTCCCGGCCAGGTGATCGGGTGGGGAGCGGCCACGGCGGTGTTCACCGCGAGTTATCTCGTCGGACTGATTGCGGCCTTCGTGCCGGGCGGTGTCGGACCGCGTGAGGCAGCGTTCGTGCTGCTGCTCGCACCCGCCACGGGGTACAAGGCCGCGCTCGCGCTGGCCGTTGCGTCACGGTTGTTGTTGACCATTACCGAACTGGGAGCAGCGTTGCCGTTCCTCCCCGCACTGCGTCGCACACTCAGGACTCCATGACCGAGCCGCCATCACCGCAGGCTGAACCGGACACCTTCCCGCGCTGGCTGCCGGCGCTGGTCTTCGCGGTCCTGACCTGCCTGGTTTTCCGGGTCTACCTGCTGTCGCCCCCGGGCAGCATGCTGGTCGGGGGCGATACCATCGCTGCCGGCGTCATGATGCGCAGTTTCTTCGTGGAGCAGTACCACGCGCTCGGGCGACTGCCGCTGTGGAATCCCTACCTCTACGGCGGGGTCCCGACCATCGAAGCGGGTAGTGGGGACATCCTCTATCCTGTCTCCTTCGCGCTGCACATGACCCTGCCGCTGGTGCAGGCGCTGGCCTGGAAGCTGATCCTGCACGTCTTCCTGGCGGGGTTCAGCATGTACGCCTGCGCCCGGGTTTACGGGGCGCGCCGCTCCGTCGCGATGTTCGCCGGCGTCGGCTGGCTGTTGTCCACCAACCTGGTCGGACTGGTGCTGGGTGGACAGGACGGCAAGATGTACGTGATCACGTTGTTTCCGGGTGCGCTTGCCCTCCTGGTCGCGGCGCTGGACCGGCCAAGCTGGCTGCGGTGGCTCTGGTTCGGCGCCTCGGCGGCCCTGATCCTGATTGCGCACCCGCAGCTCGCCTTCTACGCCTGGCTGGCCTTGGGGATCTACGCGTTGGTGGTGATCGTGATGCGGCGGGGTGAGGGCACTCGGCCACTGCTGCAGCGGGTGGGAGGTGGGGCGCTGGCCCTGATGATCGCCCTGGCGGCGTGCGCCATGGTCCTGCTGCCGATGTACCTCTACCTGCGGGATGTGTCGCCGCGGGCGGGCCCGGGCCTCTCCTATGAGACGGCGGCCAGCTACGCCATCAACCCGGAAGAGGTCGTCAACTTCGTCGTGCCGGACTTCACCGGCATCAGCGGCAACTACTGGGGACGCAATCCGCTCAAGGAAAATCTCGAGTATGGGGGCGTGGTGATCTTCGCCCTGGGCCTCGCCGGGCTCTTTGCCCTGAAGGGTGATCGGCGGCGCCTCGGGCTCGGTATCATGGCGGGCGTCTCTCTGCTGTATGCACTGGGGGCGACGACCCCGGTCTTCAGGCTGATGTATCTCACCGTGCCCGGACTCAAACGGTTCCGGGCGCCAAGCCTGGCCACGTTCATCATGCTGACGGCGATGGCGCTGCTTGCGGTGCTGCTGCTCGAGCGGATCCTGCGGGACCGCAACGCGCCTGAGGGTCGTATCGCTGGTCGGGTCCTCGCAGTGCTCGCGGGGCTGGTGCTGCTGCTCGGGATCGCCCTGCAATCCGGAGGCGCGGGAGCGTTGAGCCTCTGGTTCGGCATCTTCGGCACCCCGCAGCGGGTGCAGGCGCTGCCGGCCCAGCTCTCCGGCATGGTACTCAGCGCCATCCTCTCGGCGGTCTGGCTCGGCATCGCCTGGGGAGCCCTCCTGGCCTGGCGCCGCGGCGTCCTGGGCGCCACCGGGCTGGTACTCAGTCTGACGGCCGTCACCGCCGTCGATCTGTTACGGGTCGATTCCCACTACGTGACCGTGGCGCCCTACGATCAGTTCTTCCCGGCCGACCCTGGCCTCGAGAGCCTGCGCCAACTGCTGCAGCCGGGCGAGCGGGTTCTGCCGGGTCTGCAGACCATGCCCGGTGGTGGCCGGGAGGGTGGCTACCTGGCCACCTACCGGATTCCAGAAGTCTTCGGGTACCACAGCAACCAGCTCCGGTGGTACGACCAGCTCACCCGACGCTCGGAGCGGGATGGGGTCCATGATCAGGCCACCTATGATGCGTACTGGGGCGGGTTGATTCGGAGTCCCGCGCTGCGGGCACTCGCCGCCCGGGTGCTGATCATGCCCACAAAGGTGACCGAGCCCGGGTTTGAGCTGCTGGGCCAGGATGGCCGAGTGGCGATCTACAGGAATACCCAGGCACTCCCGGGGGCGTCGATCGTGCCCACGGTTCGCGTCGAGCCCGACTCGAGCAGGACCATTGGGCTGTTGTGGGACCCCGCGTTCGACGCGGCGAAAGAGGCACTGGTTGCCGCACCGGTCAGCGCGATCGGTGCGGGTGGCGGCACCGGCAGCGCCAGGATTCTGCTCGATGGCGCCGATTCTGTCTCCGTCGAGGCCACCACCTCCGGCCCCTCGATGCTGCTGCTCAGCCGAACCTTTCACCCGTCCTGGCAGGTCACCGTAGATGGGCAGCGGACCGACCCGATCCGGACGGACCATGCCCTCATCGGCGTGCCACTGGCCGCGGCCGGCGCCCACAAGGTGGAGTTTGCCTATCGTCCCGCGATCGTCGCGACGTCCCGGTCAATCAGCCTTGCCGCCTGGGCCCTTATCCTGCTGGCGACCCTCGGTTCCTGGGGCATGTCGATCCGTCAGCGGAGGACGGCCCATGGCTGACGCGGCTGGTACGCCCGGGTTGCCGATGCCGGACCGGGTCCTGGTGATTGTCCCGACCTACAATGAGGCGGCGAATCTCCCGGAGATTGTCCCCGCCATTCTGAGCCAGAGTCCGCGGATCAACGTCCTGGTGGTGGACGACAGCTCGCCCGACGGGACCGGGGAGCTGGCTGACAAAATGTCGGCGCAGGACGACCGGATTCAGGTGCTGCACCGGGCGGCGAAGGAAGGGCTGGGGCGGGCCTACATCGCCGGCTTCCGCTGGGCGCTGGAGCGGGGCTACGGGGCGATCTGCGAAATGGACGCCGATTTCTCCCACGATCCGAAGTTCCTGCCCCGGTTCCTGGACGCGATCCAGGAAGCGGATGTGGTGCTCGGGTCCAGGTACGCGACGGGCGTGAACGTGATCAACTGGCCGATTTCGCGCCTGCTCCTGTCGCTGGGCGCCAACTTCTACGCGAGGGTGATCACCGGCCTGCCGCTCAGCGATTCGACCGGCGGGTTCAAGTGCTTTCGCAGAGAAGTACTGCAAGCCATTAGCCTGGATAAGGTTAAGTCCAATGGGTACGCCTTCCAGATTGAGATGAGCTTCCGGGCGTGGAAGCGGGGCTTCAAGCTGAAGGAGATCCCGATCATCTTCCACGACCGGGTCGAGGGTCAGAGCAAGATGAGCAAACGGATCGTTCGGGAGGCGGTCTGGATGGTCTGGTGGCTCCGCCTGCAAAGCATGTTCGGACGACTCTAGACCGACTTTTCCACAGAATGGGCAGGACCGGAACAATGCCTAGGGCTGGAACCACGTTTTACAAGATGTCGGGGTCGGGCAACGACTTCGTCATGTTCGACGGCCGGAACGTGTCCGCTGCCGACCTGACAGCGAGCCGCATTGTCGAACTGTGCGACCGGCGCCTGGGGGTCGGGGCCGATGGCCTGGTGGTCCTGAGCCCGGAGTCGGCGGACCAGGTGCGGATGCACTTCTGGAACTGCGATGGCTCCGAGGCCGACATGTGTGGCAACGCTGCCCTCTGCAGTACCCGGCTCGCCACGAGCGTCCTTGGCCTGGTCCCGGAGACCGGGATGCGATTGATCACCCGGGCCGGCACATTCCGCACGCGGATTGTCGGGGACGGGGCAGGGGCCGAGCTCAACCTTCCTGATTTCCCGCTGCCGGCGGTCCCCGCCACGCTGCGTCTCCGGGAGGGAGAATCCCTCGGCGCACTCGCCACGGTCGGGGTTCCGCACCTCACCGTGGTGGTCGAGGATCTGGAGCGGCCGGACCTCATGGATCGGGGGCGATCGCTGCGATACGATGCGGCAGTCGGACCCGCCGGCGCCAACGCCAACTTCGCAGCTCGGGATCGGGGCGGCAACGCCTGGCGGGTGCGGACCTACGAACGCGGCGTCGAAGGCGAGACGCTGGCCTGTGGTACCGGCGCGGTGGCCACCGCCGTGGCACTGGCATACGCCGGCGTGGCTGCGCTGCCGCTCGAGCTGTACACCAGGAGCGGCCGCATCCTGCGCATCACCGCGACACTGTCGGACGGGTGGGCGCGCGATGTGTGGCTCGCTGGCGAGGGCCGGCGGGTGTTCACCGGGGTTCTCTGAGCCCTCTCAGTTCTGCTGTAACTCCAATACTGACAACAGGGTGGGAGAGTTATCCCAGGCGGATTCTGGAGTTATCCCCAGTTATCCACCAAGCTACTTAACATAATACTTATTATACGACATTGTTTTCAGGGGATTGCGGTCCACCCCCTGGCTCCGGATCGACTGATTCTGGCCCCTTCGCCAGTCGAGGCGCAGTGGGACGACTCCTCGGGGTGAGTGCCGGTCAAGGCGGTAGGCTTCCGGATACAACAAAGCCCCCCACCGGATCGGTGGGAGGCTGGTGGCCCGCGGCCCCGAAGGCCTGGATTACATCTGGCCGGCGGTCAGCTCAGCCAGCCGAACCTGGGCTTCGGTCTTGCCGACCGATTCCGGGAACCCGTCGATAATGCCGCGATAGGTGGCGATCGCCTTGTCCTTGTCGCCGGCATTTACATAGGCTCGGCCCGCCTGCATCAGGAGATCCGCCTTGAGGTAGGCGACCTCGGCCGCGTCCGCGCCCTTCTTGTAGGCCTCGGCTGCTTCAGCGGGCCGCTTGGCGTTCTCGAGGGCCCGGCCCAGCAGCCCGTATCCCGGCGCGAGGAATTCCTTGCTGGGCCCCCCCTTCAGGAAGTCCTGGAGGTTGACCACCGCCAGTTCCTGCTGGCCGTTGATGAGCCGAACCTGATTCAGGTTGATCGTGGCCTCCTGCGCCGCCCGGGTACCGGCGTAGGTCGTGATCACCTTCTGGAATTCACTGGCGGCGAGCGGGAAGTTGCCGGATTCGGCGGCCGCCCGGGCCTGATCCAACGCCCGTCCGGCGAACTCCTCTTTGCGGTTGCCGCTGGAATAGACCAGCCAGCCCACCAGGAGCAGCAGCACCACCGCCCCGCCCATGGCGAAATAGCGGTTGCGCGGTTCCTTCAACCACTCCGCCATCGATCCGGCGCGGGAGGCCTTGGTGGAGGTCTTTGCCTGGGCGGTGCTGGCTGATACGGCTGAATTCATACCGCGATCCTGAGATAAGTGAGGGGCGCCGAGTCCAACGGGTGCCACAGTGCCCCCGAGACGATTCGAACGTCCGACCAACGGTTTAGGAAACCGCTGCTCTATCCAGCTGAGCTACGGGGGCCGGTACAGACAATTCCGTAGACTGCCAGAACCCTGTAATATCACTAGCGCGGTCGGGCTTGGGCAAGGCGCGGGGGTGAAATCGCTCCTCCCGCCATTTCGAGGTCCCACCCTTCCGCCCCCACTTCCACTCGGAACTTCCCGTGCACCCTTCGCTCGCGACCCGTCTCCGGCAGGACACCCGACCCTATCACACCAACGCGGAGCGCAGCGGGGTGATGCGCCGCCTGCTCACCAAGGTGCTGGATCGGCCGACCTATGTGGCGCTGCTGCGCAACCTCGTCCCGGTCTATGCCGCCCTCGAGGCGGAACTCTCACGCCGGATGTCGGACCCGCTGGTGGCTCCCTTTTATCACCCCGGCCTTGCCCGCAGTGCCGCGCTGGAGGCCGACATCGCCACCCTCTCCAACGGTGAGCCTGCTGGCCCCCCCACCGCCGCTGCCCTGGCGTATGCCGCCCGGATTCACGCCGCGGCGGCGGAAGACCCGGCGCTGCTGATCGCCCACAGCTATGTCCGCTACCTGGGGGACCTCTCGGGCGGGCAGATCCTGAAGCGGATGGTGGCGGAGATGTATCCGGTGGATGGCGGGTCGGGCACGGCCTTTTACGATTTTCCCGCCCTGCCCGCACCGGAGGACTTCAAGAACGGCTATCGGGCCGCGCTGGACAACATCGAGCTGACGGAGGAAGGGAAGAACCGGGTGGTGGCGGAAGCCATCGCCGCCTTCGAGGCGAATACCGCGCTGTTCCAGGCGCTGGAAGCCGCCTAGGCGTCCCGGCGGCGACGGGCGGCGGTATAGCCTTCCAGCTGCAGCGCGAGCGCCGCGGCACGGCGCGTCAGGGCTTCCACACTGGCCATGGCCGCCGGATGCGGTTCGGCGGTGGCCCCCCCGGCGATATGCGTCATGGCCCGGCGGGCATTCGACAGGATCGCATCGATCATCTGGCTGAAGTCCCGGGCGGTATCAGCGTCCACGGTCTTGGCATCCGCCCGGGAGCGGCGGCGGGCGTCGCGCATGACATCATGGACCCGGCGACGAGCGGCTTCCGCGTCCCGCTGCGCCCGGAGGTCCGTGGCGAACAGGATGCAGCCGAGGTCGCTCCCTGCCTCCCCTGGCACTGGTTCGCCACGAACCGCCAGTGGAATGGGCGCCGTGCCGACTCCCCGCTGCAGCAGCAGCTCGCCGGCCCAGGCCCGCCGTTCACTCCGCAGGGCGCTGAGCATCGCGAGCAGATCGTTCGATCCGCCGAAGAGCGCGCTCAGGTCCTCCACCGAGGTCAGGGACACGGGGGTCGGACCCAGCAGCGTACGGAACGCCCGATTCACCACCACCATGCGGCCCAGGGCATCGATGATGAGCGTCGGCTCCGGCGCCATCTCCACCACCTGGCACACCCGCTGTAACTGATCCATTGCGATCAGAACCCGCACCGCCTGCACCTGCTGCACCAGGTCGACCAGAGACAGCCGTATCGCCCGCGCGGTCGCCACCTCCGGCTCGGACCAGGGCCGGGACGTCCCGCGGGTCATCTCGGTCCACACCGCGAAGGAGCGCCGAGGGGACAGGCCGCTCGGATCGTCGAGGTTGACCGGCTTATGCGGATTGCCACCCCAGCGGAGCGTCTGGACCTGTTCCCGCCGGAACCAGATCAACCGGTCATGCCCGCGGCCGGACAGCGAGATGGCCAGGAGGCCGGCGGCCGACGACAGATGGCTGAACTGCGGGGCCAGATGGGCAAGGGTGTGCGTGGCCACGACCGTGTCGAGCGGGTGCTCCGTGTCCAGCCATTCCGCGATGCGTCGGGTATCGATGGAGGATGGCACCTCACCCGCCGTCAGCAGTTCCCCCTCGTGGACCAGGGCCGCCCCTACCGCATCGACCGCCTGCAACAGCGTCTTGGGTGCCGAGAAGAGTGCCGAGCGCCAGTCGCCCGTCGTCGCGAGTGCTTCCACGATGGTCTGTTCCATCCGCCGCACCAGCAGCTCGGTTTGCGCCACCGCCTGGTTTTCGAGCGCGGACAGCCGGGTCGACACGATTTCCGAGATGATGCCGCACGCCGCCCGGACTTCGTAGGGGATCCGGCGCACACTGTAGTGGTGGCAGGCCACCAGCCCCCACAAGGATTCCCCTCGAGTGAGCGACGTCACCAGCGTCGCCCGCACACCCATATTGCTCAGGTACTGGGTGTGCATCGGGGACATCATGCGCAGGTAGCACATCGACATGTCGACGTCGCCACCGCTCAGGGACGAGTGCTGCGGGAAGAGCGCCGCCGGCCTGGCCTGGACATCCACCAGCACCCGCACCCGATTCCGGAGGTACAACTCCCGGGCACGCTGCGGAATGTCCGAGGAGGGATAGTGCAAGCCGAGGAAGGCCTCGAGGCCGTCCCGCTTGGATTCTCCGACGATTTCCCCGTGGCCTTCCGGATCGAATTTGTAGACCATGACGCGGTCGTAGCCGGCCAGATCCCGCATCACGCGGACCGTCTCCTGATACAGCGCCTGCGAGTTCGGTGCGGCACTGACGGCTTCGATGCCGGATGCCAGCACCCGGGCAAGCCGGGTCGCGGTCTCCTGCTCGGGATCTCCCCAGATGTCGGGGACGATCGGTTCCAGCTCCACCGCAATCCCCTCGGTGGGCAGGCGCGTCACCATCCCCTCAAAGCGCCGCACCGTGTCCCCGTCGCGCACCCGCGCCACCACCGGCACGGGTGACTGAAGTTCATCCGCCTCCACCAGGCTGCGGATACGCGCGCCAAGGTCCGGATCCAGGGTATCGATGTGGGAGCCAAGCGGAGACTTGCCCCAGAGCCCCAGGATCTCGGCCGCGTTCAGCGTGGCCTGGAGGACCTGGAGTCGTTCCGGGTGGAGCACCAGCAGGACGCCGTGAGGCTGAACGGAGCCAGGGAGATGAATGAGCTCCCGCTCGCAATTCGTAAGGTCCGCTGTGCCAAAGGGGGGGTGCAGATGGGGCGTTGCCATGAGCAGGGTATGAAATGCCACAAAAGTGTCACCCTGTCAAGAGCCCACCGGACCTCCACTTAGCCAGTCCCGTGGGCGGAGCATCTGCATCAGGTGCGCTTCGATGGCGCTGGAGTCCGGGTCCTTCTGGCCTGGTTGTGGGTATTCCCAGGACGCCAGCGGCGGCATGCTCATGAGCACGCTGTCCGTCCGGGCCCCGCTCTGAAGGCCAAACGATGTGCCACGGTCATGCAGGAGGTTGAACTCGGCGTACCGTCCCCGGCGAAACAGCTGGAGCCGCCGTTCGCGTTGACCGTAGGACAGCTCACGCCGGCGGTGCACCAGCGGCCCATAGGCCTGCGGGAGGATCCGGCCGATCTGGTCGACAAAGGCGCGCAACTCCTCGCGACGCTGGTCCTCAGGACCGGCAGGTCGGAGATGGTCGAAGAAGATCCCGCCCACACCGCGGGCCTCCCCTCCCCGGTGCAGATTTCGAAAGTATTCGTCGCACCACCGCTTGAAGCGCGGGTAGTACCCAGGGTCGTGTCGATCGCACGCACCCGCGAGCGTGCGATGGAAGTGCACCGCGTCCTCCTCGAAGGGGTACGTCGGGGTCAAGTCAGTTCCACCACCGAACCAGGCGTCCCACGCGTCTCCTTCCGGCGAGGTGATCTCGAAATAGCGCACGTTGAGGTGCACGGTCGGAATCATCGGGCTCCGCGGATGCGCCACGACACTGACACCGGTCGCAAAGAACCGCGCCCCACCCGGGGGGGCGGCATGTAACGCCAGGCGTTCGGCCATCCCCGTCTCGAGGGCCCCTTCGACCGCCGAGCGATTGACCCCGGCCTTCTCGAAGGTGCTCCCATTCGACAGCACCCGGGTCACCCCTCCGCCGCCACCCGGTCGCTCCCACACTTCTTCGACGAACGCCCCCTGCGCTTCTTCGGCCGTGAAGAAAGCGGTGATCGCGTCGTGCACCTCCGCGATCCAGCGGGTGGCTTCGGGGGCGAAGGAGGGGGCGGTCCCAATCACGGCGTCCACTCCCGGACAGCGTCCACGAATGCCCGGGCGTGGTCCACCGGGACATCTGGCAAAATCCCGTGCCCCAGGTTGGCGATGTGCGGACCGGGCCCGAAATCCCGAATCATCTGCCGCGTCCGCCGCCGGATTTCTGCCGGTTCGGCATAGAGCCAGCAGGGTTCGAAATTGCCCTGCAAGGCCTGGGTTGGCCCAAGGCGCCGACGGGCATCCGCTGCTGTCGTGTGCCAGTCAACACCGATGACGTCGGCTCCGGTTGCCTGCGCGATTTCCTTCAGGGCCCACCCGGCACCCGGCGCAAAGACGATGACCGGGACCCCGGCCGCCCGCGCCACTCGGGTCGCCTGCGCAAGGTACGGCAGCGCGAACATGCGGAAATCGCCGGGACCCAACGCACCAGCCCACGAGTCGAACAGCTGGACCGCCTGCGCCCCGGCGGCCACCTGGGCGGCGAGATACCGCCCGACATGGTCCGCCAGCAGTCCCAGCAGCCGGTGGGCGCGGGCGGGGTCCTCCGCCAGCAAGCGCTTGGCAACCGCCCAGCTCTTGGTGCCCTGCCCTTCGATCATGTAGGCCGCCAGGGTCCACGGAGCACCGGCGAACCCGATCAACGGCACCCGGCCATCGAGTTCGCGGCGTGCCAGGCGCAGGGCCTCAAAGACATATTCGAGGCCGCCATCAGCCAGCGGATCCCGCAGGGTATCGAGCGCCGCCTCGGTACGCAGCGGCTCCGAAAACCGGGGCCCGACGCCCTCGTCCACCGTCAGGTGCATCCCCATCGCTTCGGGAATCACCAGGATGTCGCTGAAGATGATGGCGGCATCGACGCCCAGGATGTCCACCGGCTGCAGCGTGACCTCGACTGCGAGTTCCGGCGTCCGCACCATGGTGAGAAAATCCGCCCGTTGCCGGACCGCACGATACTCGGGGAGATACCGACCCGCCTGCCGCATCATCCAGACCGGGGGGCGCCCCACCTTGGCGCCCTGGCAGGCACGGAGGAACAGATCATTTCCAAGAGCGACCGTCATGATGGACTCACAGAAAGAGACTGGATAGCGCGCGCGACGGCCGGTGCCGTGGGTCGCTCCGCGATGGCGTCCGGGGTCCAGCCCGACGCCGCAGCCGCCTCGGCGGTGGTCGCCCCGATGGCGACGAGCATTGGCGTATGTCGGGGCGGGCGGACGGTGGCCAGCACCTGCGCCAGCACCGGGCTGGTGGCGACCACGATATCTGCGCCCCGCAGCGCCGCCCGCGCTTCGTCGGGCGATGCGACCCGCGTGTGATAACAGATGACAGGCTCGACCCGGCGTCCGGCGGCACGCAGCCGCACCGGAAGTTCCTCGCGATGAATGGCGCCGCAGGGGAAGAGAATCGGGCTCCCCACTCCCGCCTGCAGCATCCCTCCTGCCATGGCCACGGCGAGGCTCGCAGGGCCGGCCTGCGCCTGCTCGGGAATTCGCACCAGGGGGAACACGTCGCCCAGCACCGCAGCACTCGCAACACCGGTCCACACCACCGGCGCCGAATCGGCATTGAGCCCAAGCGCCTTCACGCGCGCGAGTACCGCATGGGCCGCGCGTGGAGAGGTGATCGCGATGGCGGCATACCGCTGGAGCGACTGCAGCGCCCGATCCACGGTGGCCCAGCTGGCGGGAGGTTCAAACCCAAGCAAGGCCACCTGCTCCACCCGCATCCCCTGCTCGAGGAGCAGCGGCACGAGTTCGTGGAGACTTCCCACCGCACCGGTGAGGACAACCTGCGGGCCGACCACCGTTACCGCTTGAGTCCCAGGGGTCGCAGCTCTTCCAGAATGCGCGCCGCTCCCTGGCCAATCAGTCGATCAGCGAGCATCCGTCCCAGCGCTTCCGCCTCGGTCACGGAGGAGACGGCCGTCTCGACATGCCCTTCGACCGCCTGCTTTCCATCGAGCGAGACGACGCAGGCACGCAACTGGACCCGACCTGCTGCGGGATCCGTGACCTCGGCATACGCCGCGACCGGCACTTCGCAGCCACCCTCGAGATGGTGCAGCAGGGCGCGCTCGGCGCTCACGCACCAGGCGACGTCCGCCCGATGCAGCGCCGCTTCCGCGGCGGCTCTCGCTTCACTGTCCTCGCCGCGCGCCGTGATGGCCAGGGCGGCCTGCCCGGGGGCGGGCAGCATCAGCGTGAGCGGCAGGCGTTCGGTGATCCGGTGGCTCAGACCGAGGCGCACCAGCCCCGCGACGGCCAGCATGGTGGCGTGCAGGTCGCCGGCGCCATCAAGTTTCGCCAACCGGGTGTCGACGTTGCCGCGGATCTCGACGATGTCCAGATCGGGCCGGACCCGCCGCAGTTGCGCACCGCGACGGAGGCTGCTGGTGGCAATCCTCGCACCGGGCGGAAGCGCGGCGAAACCCTGTCCATCGCGGGTGATCAGCGCATCCCGGACATCCTCCCGGCTCCCGACTGCGGCGAGGCAGATACCGGCGGGCAAGGTGGTCGGCAGGTCCTTGAGGGAATGCACCGCCAGATCAATCCGCCCCTCCAGCATCGCCTCATCGAGCTGTCGGGTGAAGAGCGCGGGGTCCGCGAGGGTCGCGATCGCGATCTCCGGCGAGAGATCACCGGTGGTCTTGATCTCGACGATCTCGGTGACCACGTCCCGGGCCTGCAGGGCCTCACAGACGCGATCGGTCTGCCACCGTGCGAGGGCGCTGCCGCGGGTCCCGACGCGGAGGGTGCGGGGCATCATCGCACCTGCACCGGGGCGGCCGGCTCGGCGGCCACGGGAAGGCCGAACAGTTCCAGGACGGTGGCGCTGACCCGGTCGACCGACTCGCCTCGCTCGGTCGCGGTCCGCAGCACCGTCATGGGCCGCGCCATCAGCTTGGCCACGATGCGTTCTGCCGCCCGTTCGAGGTCCGGACCGCTCCGGGTCTGGGCCCAGGCCAGTTCGCGGCGGCACACCTCATTGAGCGCCTCACGCAGGGGACGCAGCGCGTCGCGCGCCGCCTCGGCCCGCACCCATGCCAGGAAATCCGCCAGTTCGTGCTCCACAATTGCCTCGGCCCGCGGCACCGCCTCCTGACGCAGCGCCTCGGCCCGCGCCAGTGGTGGATGCAGGGAATCGAGGTCAAGCAGCGTCAGCCCGGGGAGCCCCGCCACTTCGGGTTCGACATTCCGCGGCACCGACAGGTCCACGAGCAGGAGCTGGTGCGCACCCGTGCCTGCCATTTCCCGGCAGAATCGGAGCGAAGCGGACCGCACCGGTGGCTGTTCGGCGCTGGTGGCGATGATCGCGACGTCGGCCCGGGCCAGTTCGCGATGCAGCCGGTCCCATGGCGCGGCGCGGCCCCAGAGATCACGAGCCAATTGCTCGGCGCGCTCCGGCGAACGATTGATCAGGACCAGATCCGCGGCCCCAAGCTTCACGAGGTGTCGCGCGGCCCGCTCGCCGGTCTTGCCGCACCCAATGACCACGCACCGGCGTTTCACGAGCGGGCCATGCCGCCGCGCGGCAAGTGCGGCGGCCTCGGTCCCCACCGAATGGCGCCCGCCCACCAGACCGGTCTCCGTCTGGACCCGCTTCGCTGCCCGCAGAGCCACACTGAACAACCGATGCAGCCCGGTCCCCACGGCCCCTGCGGCCACCGCATCGCGATACGCCCGCCGCACCTGACCGAGGATCTGCACATCACCCAGCACCAGCGACTCCAGGCCGGAGGCGACCCGCATCAGGTGACGGGCGGCCTCCTCACCCTGCCGGTGTACCACCAGGGATTCAAGTTCCGTGGCGTGCTGCCGGTCCGGGCCAACCCAGGCATCGATCAGCTCGTGCGCGGCGCGGCCCTCCTCCTCCGCCGTCTGGGCCCCGCTCCAGCCGTAGAGTTCCAGCCGGTTACAGGTAGAGACCAGGGCAAGCTCACGCACCAGCCCGGATCGCGGGGCCGCGAAGAGACCTGCGACGCGGCCTTCCGAAAGGTGGAACCGCTCGCGGGTCTTGAGCGGAGCGTGCCTGAAGTCGAGCGCGACGGAGATCAGCATGTGATCACGAGGCAAACGGACGGTTCAGTTTCACCACGGCGCGGGTCAGCACCGAGGCGAAGGAGACCCACAGGAGATACGGGGCGATCAGGCTGGCGGCGACGCGCGAGAGCGGCCACAGCACCACGATCATGCCGACGATCGACAACCAGAGCAGGGCGGTTTCCCATAGCGCCAGATCGGGCCGGTGGCGCCGGAAGAACAGATAGCTCCAGTACAGATTCAGTACCGTGTTGGCGAGGTAGGCCGCGACGAGGGCTGCCCGCGTCGCGGCCGTCGCGACCGGCGAGCGCCATCCCAGGACCAGCGCCACCGCGGCGCAGAGGAAGATGGTGGTCCACACCGGACCGAACAGCACATCGGATGGTTTCCATGGCGGCTGTCGCAGGTTGTAGTACCACTGGTCGAGACGCGTCAGCGTGCGGCCACCGACCCCCATGGCGACGATCCACACCACCGCGGCGATCACCACCGGTGCCGAGCCCTCCATCGAGGTCACGCGACGCCATCGGCCACACCGGCAATCATGCGTGCCGCAGCGACCAGGGTGTCTGCCGTCTCCGGCCGTGACCAGCCGACCGATGCCAGAGCCAGCGTCGCACGCCGAACGTGGCGCCGACGGCGGGCCACCAGCTGCTCCGCCCCCGCGATCCGGCTGCCGGGTCCATCTTCGAGGTTGTCGGCGTCGTCATCCCGCAGCTGATAGGCCCAGCCGAGGTGATCGCCGAAGGATCCCAGTGCCCGCAGGATCGGGCCGGTCGCGCCCGCGATCAGGCCACCGGCCCGGGCGGAGAAGGCCGCGAGTGCGGTCGTCTTACGGCGATGCAGTCGGCGGGAGGATCCAGCAGTTCGATCCCGCCGTGCACCCTGCAGGTCCACCACCTGGCCGCCCGCCATGCCTTCCAGCCCCACCGCGGCGCCCCATTCGCGTGCGAGCGTTCCACCGCAGGCAGGCACACCACCGACCAGCTCCGCCGCCCTGCCCAGCAGGCCCACCGCGACCAGGATCGCACCCGCCGACCCGATGCGGGCATGGGTCGAGGGTTGCCCGCGCCGGGTCGCGGCGTCATCCATGCATGGCAGATCGTCGAGGATGAGTGAAGCGGTATGCGTCAGCTCAACGGCGACCCCCACCGGCAGGGCGCTCCGCGCCGGGGCGCCGCACGCCTCCGCCGCCGCCAGCACCACCAGCGGCCGCCAGCGATGGGCGTCCCGGCCACCGGGATCGACCGCGGCCACGGCGGCCCGGGCCACGTCGGGGGTGGCGAGCAGCAAACCATCGAGGGCCCGTGCCAGGGCCCGCTCCACCGCGGGCAGGTGGTGGGCGGCGAACCGATGCAGCGCCTGGTCCTGCCGCACAGTTGAATCCCGTTCCACCAGCGCGGGCGCCATCAGACCGGCACCAGCCCGCTGAGGTGGCCGAGGTTCTTGAAGAAGATCCGGAGGTGCGACAGCGGCTCGGCCTTCACGAGCTTCTTGTACATGTAGCCCTCAAAGGTGAGACGCTGGACATCGCGGTCACGGCAGATCGCCACGAAGCGCTCTCGCCGGTTATCGGTGTGATACCAGAAGCGCTGCATCACCCCCAACACCCGGAACACCTGGCCGTGCGCCCGCATGAACCGCCGTCGGGCCTGCGCCAGGGCGCGTCCATCGCCGGTGCGCAGTGCCACCGCAACGGCATCGGCCGCCATCCGCCCGCCGGCCATCGCGTAGTAGATCCCTTCGCCGGAGGCCGGCGCGACGACCCCGGCGGCGTCACCCGCCAGCACGACGTCCCGTCCATTGTCCCAGCGCGGCAGAGGGGCGAGGGGGATCGGTGCCCCTTCCCGCCGGATGGTCTGGACGGCATCGAGCCCGCTCCGCTCGCGCAGGGTGGCCACGGCGCCACGCAGGTCGAAGCCCTTGATCATGCTGCCGGTCCCGATACTGGTGGTGTCACCATGTGGGAAGACCCACGAATAGAAATCGGGCGACAACCCACCGTCGTAGTACACATCGCAGCGGGCCGCTTCGGCCTGGCCGGACCAGGTCCGCGGCGAACGAATGATTTCGTGATAGGCAAAGACGTACCGTGCCTCATCCGCCCGTGGTACCGCCTGACGTGCCACGGCAGAAAGCGCTCCGTCCGCCCCGATCACCATCCGGGCCCGCACGGTGGCCGGCGCCCCGCTTCGCGAGGAGCCCTGGGTGTAGTGAATCAGCGCGACGCCATCGCGGTCCCGGCCCAGCTGGGTGAAGATGCCGGTCCGCCGCTCGGCCCCCGTGGCCACGGCCCGCAGCCGCAGCCACTCATCGAAGTGCTCGCGGTCGACCATCCCGACAAAGCCATGCTCAATCGGGATATCGACGGACCGACCCTTGGGGGACACCATGCGGGCGGTGTCGACGCGATTGACCACCTGCGAGTCGGGCACCTCGAATTCAGTCAACAGCTGGGGCGGCACCGCCCCGCCACACGGTTTCACCCGGCCGGCCCGGTCCAGCAACAGGACCCGGTGTCCCTGCGCGGCGAGGTCACCGGCCGCGGTGCTGCCTGACGGGCCGCCGCCGATGACGGCCACATCGAACGTTTCGTCGGTCATGGCATCTCCCCCGGTAGTCCGTACCGCGCGGCAGTCCGCCACGCAAAATCAGGTACCATCCGCTTGAGCCGGTGCGGCCGATGCCGGCGCAGCGTGACGATGCCCTCGAGGTGCTTCATCTCTACCCGGGCCCGGGCGAACTCGAGCCCCTTGGGTCCGAACCGGGTCATGGCCCATCCGATCACCGGCTTGAGCCAGCGCGGGGCACGTCGAGCCGGCAGCCCATCGGCGATCCGCAGGAGGCCACCGAGAAAGGTGCGGACCGCCCCGCCCCGCTGGCCGGCGCTGCCGACCGGGCCCTGGACCAGTTCCTCACCCAGCAGGTCAATCAGTTCCTGCCCACGATCATTGCGGACGATCAACCACTGCTCACCTTCGCCGGCCATGTACCCCACGGTGAGATCCGCGAGCGCATTGGCATAGTCGAAGCAGGACCGGCAGGTCAGCGGGAGAAAGTCCGGTGGGAGATCCGCGATCGGCAGCTGGATGAATGGAATCCGTCGCACGGTGCCGTCATCGAATCGCAATTCGACCTGGAAATCCGGTTTGAACTCGAGATAGGACACCTCGGCCGGACGGTCGGTGAGCCGGGCGAGGAACTCATGAAACCGGTCGGTGGTGGTGTTATCGCTGCACGGCGTACCAATTACGTAGATCCGCTCGAGTCCCAGTTCCTGCTCCAGTGCCCGCAGCGCGTGCACCTGACAGGGGATCCCGATGATCGCGATGCGCTTGAGCCCGAGCCGCTGGACTTCATCCAGCAAGGCCAGCACCGGGGAAAATCCCATCTTCATGCCACGGCACTCCTGCATGCCGGCAGGGTCGCGCACCAGCACCGGACGGGGACGCCACCGGTCCTCCGGATCCGACGCGGTGGCCAGCACCGCCTCAACCAGACCCAGCGCCAGCAATCGCTCGCCCAGCCGGCTCGCGATCCCGGTCCACTGAGCACCCGGCAGCGCCGGTGCGAGACGAGCCCGCAGCATTCGCTGATGCGGCCCGAACAGCTCTTCGTCCTGGTGCAGCGGATTGCGGCTGCGCCCATGGACGGCCTGCTCCAGTTCGGCATACCGCGGGTGGATGAACTGACAGGCCCGCCCGCAGCGCCCGGGATCCGTCGTCCGGGAGATACCGCAGTCGGTGCACAGGTCGCGCGCCTTTGGCGCGGCCAGCGCAGCGGCTGTCACGACGGGGAGCGCGAGGGTCCCCATCGGCTACCGCAACACCGCGAGCATGCTGTCTCCATCTTCCGGCAGCAGCAGTGCCGATGCGGCCTGCGGCCGGGGATCCCCCACCACCAGCAGCGCCGCACCGACGAAGAGCACAGCCTCCGCCAGGAAGACCGCCATGTACCCCCTTGCCGGCGAACCGAAGGCGACTCGGGCCACATCGCTCCCCGCCGCCCCGAGGAATCCGCCGAGGGCGTAGGCTCCAGCCTGGGCGGCTCCGAAGATCCCCATACGAAGGCCAGCCGTGTCTCCACGGGCGCGGAGCATCATGCTCCCGATTGCGCCGATCGCGAAGGTGCCATTGGCCACGCCCAGAGAGAACACCGTCAGCTTCAGCAGGAACAGGGAGCCATAGGCGGGGGTCAATGCCAGCGCGAGGAAGGCGAGCGCGGAGGCGATGCAACCCCCGGCGGCCCACACCGCCAGACCACCCCACCGTGCCGCGAGGGCGGCGGCCGCGAGCATGCCGACCAGCATGCCTCCCTGGTGCATGCTGCTGATCCGGGTGGACGCGGCAGGCGAGAGGGAGAAGACCACTCCGGCAAATGGCTCGAGAATGAGATCCTGCGCACTGTAGCCCAGCATTGAGACAAAGATGAACAGGGAGAACCGTCGCACGACGGGGTTCCCCCACAGCGCCCGGACCGACTGCCTGAAGGCAGGGCGCTCGCTGTCAGTCGAATCGGCGCCAGCGCTCCCCGGGGGCTCAAGGCCCGCGAGTGCGATTGCGGCAACGGCACAGGCCACAACGCCGATCGTGCCGGTGACCGCCACCAGACGGCCGAAGGAGAAGGGCTCGAGGAACTGACTGGCCGTCAGGGTGGTGATGACAAATCCGGCGATCATCATCAACCAGACGATGGCGGCGGCCCGTGCCCGGCGATCCGGTTCCACCCGCTGGGCGAGGAGCGCGAGGAGCGGTGTGCCTGCGGCACTCACCCCGATGCCGATGCCGCTGAAGGCGAGCACGGCGGCGGTCAGACCGAGCATCCGGTGGGTGCTGGCCAGGGCGACACTGCCGGCGGCGGCGGTCCCCGCCGCGGCCAGCAGGACCATACCACGCAGGATGAGGCTGGTGCGCCGCCCCTGGTGGTCCGACACAAAGCCCATGCGCGGACGAAAGAGCAGCTGGATGGCGAAATGGAGTGTCACAAGCGCCCCGGGGACGGCGGCGGCCCACCCCAGTTCGACCGCCATTACCCGGTTCAACGTCGAGGTCATCAGGACCACCACCGATCCAATGGCGGCCTGCACCAGACCGAGACGCGCCACCTGCCCCCACGAGAAGAAGGCGCCGGGCTTCATTGGCCGGCTCCCGCGCGGAGGGCGACCGCGGTAATCATCATTCCCAGCACGTACAGGGAAATCCCGGTCGCGTTGTACCAGGGGGCCAGCTCCCGCGGACGGGACAGCAGACGCCGCATCAGGGGCAACTGGGCCAGGACCACCAGTCCGACCATCGCCCCATGAACCGGCTGCCCCCGCAGGCAAAGGGCGGTCACGACCACGCACTGGGGCAGCAGCATCACGAGGCAGGCAACCCGGGCTGCACGAGCGGCGCCCAGGCGAACCGGCAAAGAGCCGATCCCCATACGGGTATCGCCATCAATGGATTTGAAGTCGTTGAGCGTCATGATGCCGTGGGCACCGAGACTGTACAGCAGCGCGGCGAGCAGAATCGGTGTGGATGGCACGGCGCCGCCGAGCATCAGCGCGGCACCGGTCACCCAGGCGAGGCCCTCGTAGGTCAGCCCGACCGCGAGGTTCCCCCACCAGCCGTTCAGTTTGAGGCGAAAGGGCGGTGCGCTATACGCCCAGGCGAAGGCAAGCCCGAGGAGGGTGGCCAGCAGAGCGGTCCATCCCAGCGCCAGCGCCACGAGCAGCGAGAGCAGTGATCCGACCAGGGCGCAAGTCAGGCCCCAGGTCCCGGGCATCCGACCCGACGGGATGGGGCGCTCTGGTTCGTTGATCGCATCGACGTGTCGATCGAACCAATCGTTGACCGCCTGGCTGGTGCCGCAGACCAGCGGTCCCGTCAGGACGACGCCAATCGCGAGCACCGCCCAACGTCCGGTGAGCGCGCTCCCGGCGGACACCACCCCACAGGTGAACGCCCACATCGGCGGGAACCAGGTCACCGGCTTGAACAGCGCCAGCACCACCCCAGGGCTCGGCCGCCGGGTGTCCGATGCGCGTATGCCGTGAATGACACTTGAAGCTGTCACGTTACCTTGACAGTCAGGGAAAGCCGAAAGCGGACCCCCACCGGGGCGTCCGCGCCTTACCGGGATTTCTTCTTTTTCTTGCTGCTGGTCTTGGCGATCCGGGCGGGACGATTGCCCGAGGGCTCGTTGCCGAGATCGTACCGCCGAAGCTTCACATACAGGCTCTGGCGACTGACCCCCAGCACCTCGGCCGCAGAGGTGCGGTTGTCATCCGTCATTTCCAGTGCCGCTTCGACAAAGTGCCGCTCCACCAGATCGGTCGTATCCCGCACGAGATCCCGCAGCGTGACCCGGCCCACCAGGCCAGTCAACTGCTCCACGGCCCGGGTCAGGTCCCGGGCACCGCGGGGACCGAGTGCAAGCCGGCGCCCCACATCGCGGATGAGGAGGCCAAGCGTACCCTGCGCGCCATCCGTCACCACCGTACCCGACACTTCGATTTCGCTGGTCGAGCCGAGTTCCCCCCGCACCGAGGTGCCGAACAACCGGACCACACCATGCTCCCGGAGCGTCGTCAACATGAGCGGGAGATCGGCACCGGGGCGTCCGATCCACCGGCTCACGGCCGCACCGCGTACCTGATCCTCCGTGGCGACTTCCACCAGATCAAGGAAGGCCCGGTTGGCCGAGAGCACCCGACCTTCGTTATCGGTCGCGACGAAGGCGTCGGGGATCGCCTGCAGCAGGCGGGCCACCCGTCCCTGCCCGTCGCCGGCAACCTCGGTCTGGTTGGCATTGTCCACCAGGATCCGCAGCAGGAACAGTGCTGTTGCATCCTGACGGACCAACGAGGTCGAGACCTTGGCCGGACGCTCCTCACTCCCGATGTGCACCTGGACATCATCGGCGCGTCCGTGGGCCCGTACGGTGGCGAGCTGATCCTGGATGGCCGAGTCTTCTCCCCGCGCCAGATCGAAAGGGAACTGCCGACCGACCAGTTTCTTGGGGTTCGTCTCAAACAGGGAGGCTGCCGCTGGATTGGCTTCGACTACCCGCAATGAGGCGGCATCGATCACCAGGACCGCCTCCGACGACACTTGGAACAGCAGCCGATGGCGGGTCTCGATGTGACGCATGCGCCAATAGTCCCGCTCGAGGGACTGCTGCGCCTCCACCAGCCGTTGCTGCAGCGACGACACCATCCGAAGATCCCGGCCGATCGCGACGATCCGATGGTCGCCCGTGGTCATCCGGACCGTCGTGTACTGGACCGGAATGTCGTTACCGGTCGGCGAGAGATGGTTGATCTGACGGCGGCGCGACACGCCATCGGCATTCGCCTCCCGCAGCATCTCCACAATCTTGGGGCGGCTTTCCGCAGTGACGGTATCGATCCAGCCGTGCCCGACCCACCCTTTCGATTCATCGATGGGGTGCTCGGACTGCCCGAGGGCGACATCACGAATGACCCCGCCCTCATCGAGGACCAGGGCAATATCTGAGGCAGCCGTCAGGATCGAGGACATAAGCACCTTCGCACCTTCTCCGGGGACCCCGAAACGGGCGTCAAGCGTTTTGGCTAAGTCATTCATAGGTTGAACCTTAGCACATCGGAACATAAACTGTCAACTGCCAGTTTACACCAGTGTCACAAAAGCGAAGCGGCGAGTTGCACCGCTGAGGCCGCATCCGCGGTCCAGCCATCCACTCCGAGTTCGTTGGCCCGGCGACCCTCCTCGTCGAACAGGGCCCCACCCACCAGGACCCGCATCTCCCGATTCCGCGCCCGCTTCCGGAGGTCACGAATCAACCGCCGGAGTCGAGGAAGATTCTCCTCGCAGGCGACGGAGAATGCCGCCACATCGAACCATTCATGCTCCACCAGCGCCAGGAGCACCTGGTTGTCCGTGCTCATTTGCGCCAGACACAGGTCCCATCCCTCGCGGCGGAAAAACTCCCCGACCATGACCAGCCCGAGCGAATGCTGGTCGCCCGGGACCACACTCAACAGAATCCGACCGATCGTGCTGGGTGGCGTCGGTGGCGTCTGGAACCGGTCACTCACCACATGCACCAGCTGCTGCAACCGTCCCGTCGCCACCGTGACATCGACGAACGAACAATCGTCCTTGACCCACAGATCGCCCAGCTTGCGCGCGGCCGGCGCGAACAGATCCAGCAGGATCGCCTCGGCGGGCATCCCCCGGTCGATGAACTGCAACACAAACCCCTCGACATCCGCGCTCGGTCGGCGCAACCGCTGCACCAGCTCCTGCACCGGCTCGATGCCGAAGGGCGGAACGCGCACCAGGATCTGCGGCTGGGGTGTTCGAGTCATCCGATGGGGCACGGTCGGCGCCTTCCCGGGAAGTGGGGGATCGGACACGGCCTGCAGGGCACTACCCAAACCCTGGCGATTGTCAGTCACGGGGGCGCCCTCCTGGAGGAGTCTGCGCGGACGTGGAATCAAGCTTCTGATCGGACGAGACCACCGGTGTGATGAGCTATATGCGCCCGAATATTGAGACTCGTCAAGCGCCCGGGGCCGGGACCACGACACCAACTTGTTGTCAACTTGTGTTTACGTCAAGAGTGCTTGACACATGAACCACCGCGCCATACGTTGGGGGCGTTCACTCTGCCTGCCGCTCCGACCGTCACTAAGCCCCCGGTATCCTATGTCCGGATTGGTCGAGCCCGTCCGCTCCACCGCGCAGTCCCCGTATCTCGTCACCCGCGCCCGAGTCTACACCCCGGACGAGCGGCGACGTCGGGACGCGACCCGCTGGACCCTGGTGCAAGGGGTGCTGGCGCCGATTCAGTTCCTGGTGTTTCTCGCCAGCCTCTGCCTGGTGCTGCGCTATCTGGCCACGGGCCAGGGGTACGCGCTCGCCACCGCATCGATCGTCGTCAAAACGCTGCTCCTCTATGCCATCATGATCACGGGGAGCATCTGGGAACGGGTGGTCTTTGGCCGGTACCTCTTCGCCCCCTCCTTCTTCTGGGAAGATGTGGTGAGCATGCTGGTACTGACGCTGCACACCTCCTATCTCTTTGCGCTCGCGACCGGCGGCCTCTCGCCGGTGGCGCTGATGCTGCTCGCGCTGGCCGCCTATGCCAGCTATGCCGTCAATGCAGCCCAGTTCCTGGTGAAGCTGCGGCAGGCCCGGCACGAAGCGAACGACCCGGTGAATCGCGATCCGATCTATCAGGTGCTGGCATGACCAGCGTGCTGCTGCCTCCGGTCGCCTGCCCCGCACCACCGGCCCTCCCCGGCGAGTTGCCGGTCCTCCGGGAACGGGGCCAGCGCGAGGTGTTCTGTGGCCTGACGGGAATCGTGTGGCTGCACCGGAAAATGCAGGACGCCTTCTTCCTCGTGGTGGGGTCCCGCACCTGCGCCCATCTGCTGCAGTCGGCGGCAGGCGTCATGATCTTCGCCGAACCTCGGTTTGCCACCGCCATCATCGAGGACCGGGACCTCGCAGGGCTGGCGGATGCCAATGCCGAGCTCGACCGGGTGGTCTCCACGTTGCTGGAGCGCCGGCCGGACATTCGGACCCTCTTCCTGGTCGGTTCGTGCCCCTCGGAAGTGATCAAGCTGGATCTGGGGCGCGCAGCCCAGCGGCTGTCGCGGCTGCACCAGCCGGCGGTGCGGGTGCTGCATTACTCCGGCAGTGGCATCGAGACCACCTTCACCCAGGGCGAAGACGCCTGCCTCGCCGCCCTGGTGCCGGAGATGCCGATGGCCGATCCCGAGGGGGAACCTTCCCTTCTGGTGGTTGGGACGCTGCCGGATATCGTGGAGGATCAGTTCGCGCGCATCTTCGCGGAGCTGGGGATTCCGACCACGTTCTTTCCCCCGCGCCAGGCGCACACCCTGCCCGCCATCGGCGCCGGTACCCGGGTGCTGCTGGCGCAACCCTTTCTGGCAGACACGGTCCGCGCGATGCAGGACCGCGGCGCCACCCGGCTGGCCGCACCCTTCCCGTTTGGAATCGGCGGTACCACCCGCTGGCTGGCCGCCGCGACCGACGCCTTCCGCATTCCCTCCGAGCAGCTGCGCCGGGTCTGCATGCCGGCGGCGGCGCGGGCCCGGGTCGGGATTGAGCGGCACCGCGCCCGGCTGGGCGGCAAGCGGGTGATGTTCTTCCCCGATTCCCAGCTCGAGATCCCGTTGGCCCGGTTTCTGGCCGAAGAGCTCGGCATGACCCTGCTCGAAGTCGGGACCCCGTATCTGCACCGGGAGCTGCTGTCCGAGGAGCTGGCGATGCTTCCCGCCGGTGTCCAGCTCAGCGAAGGACAGGATGTCGACCGTCAGCTCGACCGGTGCCATGCGTTGCAGCCCGATCTGGTCATCTGCGGCCTGGGCCTCGCGAATCCGCTGGAGGCGCTCGGCATTCCCACCAAGTGGTCCATCGAGCTGGTCTTCTCTCCGATTCACGGCTACGACCAGGCTGGCGACCTGGCGGAACTGTTCTCGCGGCCGCTCCAGCGGCGCGAACGGCTCCTGGTGTAAGGCCCATGCAACTGACCTTCTGGACCTACGAAGGACCGCCGCACGTCGGGGCGATGCGGGTGGCCACCGCCCTGCAGGACGTGCACTACGTCCTGCATGCCCCGCAGGGCGATACCTACGCCGACCTGCTGTTCACGATGATCGAGCGCCGGGATCAGCGGCCTCCCGTCACCTACACGACCTTTCAGGCCAGGGACCTCGGCGGCGACACCGCGGAACTGCTGAAGAGCGCGGTACGCGATGCCTACGAGCGGTTCCGGCCGGCGGCCATGCTCGTCGGGGCGTCCTGTACCGCCGAGCTGATCCAGGATGATCCTGGCGGCCTGGCGCGCGCGCTCAACCTGCCGGTGCCGATTGTGCCGCTGGAGCTGCCCGCCTATCAGCGTCGGGAAAACTGGGGCGCGAGCGAGACGCTGTATCAGCTGGTTCGCACCCTGAACGGTGCCGGGCCGGCGGGGCGGCCGGCCGCAACGGCGATTCCGGAGGGGCGGCGTCCCCGCTGCAACCTGCTCGGTCCGATGGCCCTCGGCTTTCGCCATCGGGACGACGTGACTGAAGTGACCCGGCTGCTGGACGGGCTTGGGGTGGATGTGCATGTCGTCGCACCCCTGGGTGCTTCGGCCGCCGATATCGCCCGACTGGGCGAGGCCGATTTCAACGTGGTGCTGTATCCGGAACTCGCGCTCAGCACCGCGGAATGGCTCAAGCGACGCTTCGGGCAGGGATTCACCCGCACCGTCCCGATCGGACTCGGCGCCACCCGGGAATTCGCGTCGGAAGTCGCAGTACTCTGCGGACAGGATCCCGAGGCCGCCGCCGCTGGGGTGGAGGCCCGGGCATCGTGGTATTCCCGGTCCGTCGATTCCACCTATCTCACCGGGAAGCGGGTCTTCATCTTCGGTGACGGCACCCACGCGCTGGCGGCGGCACGGGTTGCGCGCGATGAGCTGGGCTTCGAGGTGGTCGGGCTCGGGACCTACAGCCGGGAACGGGCGCGCGATGTCCGCGCCGCGGCGGAACAGTACGGACTAACCGCGCTCATTTCCGACGATTACCTCGAGGTGGAACAAGCCATCACCGCCGCCGCGCCGGAACTGGTGCTGGGGACGCAGATGGAACGTCACATCGCCAAACGCCTCGAGATACCCTGTGCGGTGATCTCAGCACCGGTGCATGTCCAGGACTTCCCCGCCCGCTACTCGCCCCAGATGGGCGCCGAAGGTGCCAACGTCATTTTCGACACCTGGGTCCATCCTCTCATGATGGGGCTCGAGGAGCATCTGCTGACGATGTTCCGCGAGGATTTCGAGTTCCATGATGGGGTCGCCCCGAGCCACCTGGCCCCGCGGTCGCTTGCCGCGCCCGAGGAGGGTGGCGTAGCCGTCGCGCCAGCACCCGCGATCAGCCCCTGCCTCGGTCCCGGTGGCCGATGGAACTCCACCCTGGACGGAAGACGCCGAGCGAGAGCTGCGGAAGATCCCGTTCTTCGTGCGGGGGAAGGCCCGCCGTAATACCGAACGCTACGCCGCCGAGCACGGCCTGCGGGAGATTGCCCTGACGACGCTGTACGAGGCGAAGGCCCACTATGGCCGGTAAGCGCGCCTCCGCCTTGTCCGCGCCCGCCGTGCGGTTCGTCCTGGTGACGCTCGATGCGCACCTGGCCGACGCCTTTGAGCAGGCCCGGGGTCGCCTGACGCGCGACGTCCCCGGCCTCGACCTGCGTCTGCATATCGCGGCGGATTGGAGCACCAGTCCGGCTGCCGCGGAGCGGTGCCGGAAGGATTTGGGCGAGGCCCATTTCGTGGCCGTGACGCAGATCTTCCAGGATGAGATGGTGAAGGAGATCCTGCCCACGCTGACCGCCTGTCAGGCGCAATACGATGCCATCCTCTGCGCGCTCTCGGCGGCAGAACTGGTGCGCCTGACGCGTCTGGGTCGATTCAGCATGGCAGAGGACGGGAACCGCAGTCCCTGGTCTCCCCTGGCACTGTTGAAGAAGCTGCGGGGTGAGCGGAAGGAAGGGCGCAGTGCGGGCGAACGGCAGATGCAATTGCTCCGGACCCTGCCCAAGGTGCTGCGGTTCATCCCCGGCGCCGCCCAGGACCTGCGGGCCTACTTTCTCTCCCTGCAGTACTGGCTCGGCGGCACGGATATCAATGTCGAGCAGCTCATCCGGCTGCACCTGAATCGCTACGCTGCCGGTCCGCGCGCCGTCCTGCGTGGGCAACTCGCCGTCGCCGAACCGGAGACCTATCCCGAGGTGGGGGTCTACCATCCTTCCCTGCCGGGACGGGGAATCGACGAGCGCCTGGCGGCCTTGCCACGTGGAGGCGCCCGTGGAACGGTGGGCCTGCTGGTCGGCCGATCGTATCTGCTGGCCGGCAATACCGCTCACTATGACGCGGTCATCACCGCCCTGGAGACGCAGGGCCTCCGGGTTGTGGCGGCCTTTGCGTCGGGGCTCGATGCCCGGCCCGCTATCGAGCGGTATTTCCGCACCGAGACCGGTCCGACGATCGACGCCCTGATCTCACTCACCGGCTTCTCGATGGTCGGGGGCCCGGCCTACAACGACGCGGAAGCCGCGCAGGCGGTGTTGACGGCCCTCGACGTGCCTTACCTCTCGGCTCAGACGCTCGAGTTCCAGACCATCGAAGAGTGGGACGGCGACGCGCGGGGGCTGAATCCGCTGCAGGCAACGCTGCAGGTGGCGATCCCGGAACTGGACGGCGCCATCTCCCCGATCGTCTTCGGCGGCAAAGGCCGGGGCGGCGAGGGACGTGCGGCGCCTTCGATCGCCATCGCCGACCGGGTTGACCTCATGGCCCGCCGAGTGGCGCGGCTCATCGCCCTGCGCAAGCGGCCGCGGGCCGAGCGCAAACTGGCCATCGTGCTCTTCAACTTCCCGCCTAATGCCGGCAACACCGGAAGCGCCGCGTACCTCGCGGTCTTTCCCTCGTTGCAGCGGGTGCTCGCGTCGTTGAAGGAGGAAGGCTACCGGGTGGACCTCCCGGCCAGCGCGGATGCGCTGCGCGAGGCCATCACCCTCGGCAATGCGTCGCAGTATGGCGCCCCCGCCAATGTGGGTGCGCGGATACCCACCGATGACCATGTCCGGCGGGAGCCGCATCTCGCCGAAATCGAGCGGACCTGGGGTCCGGCACCAGGCAAGCAGCAGTCGGATGGGGGGTCGCTGTTCGTGCTGGGAGCACAGTTCGGCAATGTCTTCGTGGGTGTGCAGCCCTCCTTCGGCTGGGAGGGCGATCCGATGCGCCTCCTGTTCGAGGGCAACTTCTCCCCCACCCACGCCTTCTCCGCCTTCTACCGCTGGCTGCGGGAAGACTACGCGGCCGACGCCGTGCTGCACTTCGGGACCCACGGCGCGCTGGAGTTCATGCCCGGCAAGCAAGTCGGGCTCGGGGCCCGCTGCTGGCCGGAGCGCCTGATCGCAGATCTGCCGAACGTCTATCTCTACGCCTCCAACAATTCCTCCGAAGGCACGCTGGCCAAACGCCGTGGCGGCGCGACGCTGGTGTCGTATCTGACACCCGCCGTATCGAACGCCGGGCTCTATCGTCGGCTGGCCGACCTCAAGACGAGTCTGGACCGATTGGGCGCGCTGGGCGAGCGCGAGGTCGAGGAGCGCGCAACCCTGACGGCCCTGGTGCAGACCGAGGCCGCCGCCCTGGATCTCGCGACGGCGGAACCGGTCTGGCCTGCGAACGAAGTGGATTCGTCCGTGCGCCGTGTGCGTGAGCGATTGCTGGAGCTGGAGTACGCCCTGATCCCCGTCGGCCTCCATGTCGTGGGCGAGGCGATGTCGTCGGCGGAGCGGGTGGATACCCTGCTGGCGCTCGGCCGAGCCGGTCGGCCCGAGCGGGAGTTGCCTCCTTTGCAGGACCTGCTCGCCGCGAGCGGCGCTTCGGAGTCGTCGGTCAACGAGGCCATGGTGGACGGCCTGACATTGATGGTCGAGACCGGGTCACCGGCGGCAGCGCTGGATCTGTTGAGCGGGCGTGGATTCGACCGGACCGCCGCCGAACCCATGGTGGCGGAGTTGGCCCGCCTTGATCGATTGCTGGCCGTCGACCATGAGATCGCCGGCGTCCTGCGGGCTCTCGATGGGCGATACGTCGCGCCTGCGCCTGGCGGGGACCTGCTCCGGACCCCGGCGGTTCTCCCGACCGGGCGGAACCTGTATGGCTTTGATCCCTACAAGGTCCCCAGCGGATACGCGATCCTCGAAGGGCGGCGACGGGCCGACCAGTTGCTGGCACGTCACGCGGCGGATGGCGCCGGCTACCCCGAATCCGTGGCGATGGTGCTGTGGGGGACAGACAACATGAAGTCGGACGGCACTCCGCTGGCGACGGCGCTTGCCCTCCTCGGGGCCGTGCCCCGCTTTGACGGCGTCGGTCGGTTGTGCGGTGCGCGCCTCGTCCCACTGGCGCAATTGGGTCGTCCCCGGGTCGACGTGGTGTTGACCCTGTCGGGGATCTTTCGAGATCTCCTCCCGCTGCAGGTGAAGCTGCTGGCCGAAGCGGCGCTGTGCGCGGCCCAGGCCGACGAGCCGCTGGAACAGAACTTCGTGCGCAAGCACACCCTGGCGCACATGGCCGAGTTCGGGTGCGATCTGGACACGGCGGCGCTGCGGGTCTTCGGGAACGCGGAAGGCGCCTACGGGTCCAACGTGAACCTGCTGATCGACACTGGCCGATGGAATGACGAGGATGAGCTGGCGGAACAGTTTGTCCGGCGCAAGGGATTCGCCTACGGGGTCCATGGGCGCCCGGTCCCCCAGGCCGCGCTGATGCAGCGGGCGCTCGGCGGCGCGGCGGTCTCATTCCAGAATCTGGATTCCGTCGAGCTTGGCACGACTGACATCGACCAGTATGTCGAATCGCTCGGCGGAATGAATCGGGTCATCGCCCGGGAGCGCGGCGCCCAGCCCACCGTGTATGTCGGGGATCACACCGGCGCGCAGGGCCGCATCCGCACCCTTGAGGAGCAGGTCGCACTCGAGACCCGCACCCGGCTGTTGAACCCGAAGTGGCATGAAGCGCAGCTGGCGTACGGGTACGAAGGCGTCCGCAATATCGCGGGTCATGTCTCCACCACCTTCGGCTGGTCGGCCACCGGGAGTGACGTACCGCAGTGGGTGTATGGCGATATCACCGAAACCTTTGTGCTGGATCCGGTCATGCGTGATCGCCTGGCGCGCCTCAACCCGAGCGCGGCGGCCGGCATGGCGGAACGCCTGCTGGAAGCCAACGCCCGGGGTTACTGGACCCCTGATGATGCAACGCTCGAGGCACTCCGCCGCGCGAGCGAAGACCTGGATGATCGCCTTGAAGGCGTACTGACGGAGACGGCATGACAGCCATTCTTCCTGCCAAGCGTTCGCTCCCCGTGGTCGGCTCTCTGCCCGGCGATGGCACCGGCAGCCTGCAGGTCCACATGGAGGAAGGCCCCAAGGTGGGTAACGCCCTGGTCCTCGCCGTCTACGGCAAAGGCGGCATCGGTAAATCGACCACCAGCTCCAACCTGTCCGCGGCCTTTGCGCATCTCGGCAAGCGGGTCATCCAGATCGGCTGCGATCCGAAACACGACTCAACCTTCACGCTGACCCGTCGGATGATCCCGACCGTGATCGACGTGCTGGAGAGCGTGGACTTCCATCCGGAGGAGTTGCGCACAGAGGACTTCGTCGTGGAGGGCTACCACGGCGTACTGTGCGTGGAAGCCGGGGGGCCACCGGCCGGGACGGGATGCGGGGGCTACGTCGTCGGGCAGACGGTGAAGCTGCTGAAGGAACATCACCTGCTGGAAGACAGTGATATCGTGGTCTTCGACGTGCTGGGTGACGTGGTCTGCGGGGGATTCGCCGCCCCGCTGCAGCATGCCGACCGCGGCATCATCGTCACCGCGAATGATTTCGACTCGGTGTTCGCCATGAACCGGATCGTGCAGGCCATCAGCGCCAAGGCCAAGAACTACAATGTGCGGCTGGGGGGCGTGGTGGTGAACCGCAGCAAGGAAACCGACCAGGTCCACAAGTACACCGACATGGTGGGGCTCAATATCCTGGCCCATTTCCAGGATCTCGATGTCGTGCGCCGCAGCCGCTTGAAGAAGTGCACCCTCTTCGAGATGGATGATGCCCCCGGTCTCGAGGAGATCAAGGCAGAGTACCTGGCGCTGGCGCAGCGGCTGCTCGACGGGACCCCGCCGGTGGCCCCGCAGTCGCTCAAGGACCGTGAAATCTTCGACTTGCTGGGCTTCGACTGATGGATCAGGCCGCCCTCACCTCCAGCTACCGGGCACGCCGCGCCTGGCTCGAGGAATACTTCGATCGCACCGCGGCCCAGACCTGGGCCCGCCTGACCTCCAACGCCCCGGTCGGACGGATTCGCGCTTCCGTGCGCGAAGGCCGGGACCGGATGCGGGCCACCCTGCTCAGCTGGCTGCCGGAGGATCTCACCGGCCGTCGCATCCTCGATGCGGGCTGTGGCACTGGTGCGGCCACCACCGAACTGGCCCGTCGTGGGGCCACTGTGGTGGCGGTGGATCTGTCCCCCACGTTGGTGGCGTTGGCCGGGGAACGACTGCCCGCGGAGCTGCGGAGCCGGGTCACCTTCGGGGATGGTGACATGCTGGATCCCGCGTGGGGCGCGTTTGATCACGTGCTCGCGATGGATTCGCTGATTCACTACCAGGCGGCGGATATGGTCGACGCCTTGCAGCGGCTGGCGGAACGGACCACGACGTCCGTCCTCTTCACCTTTGCCCCGCGCACTCCGCTGCTGGCCGCCGTCCATGCCATGGGGTCGCTCTTCCCCCAGGGGAACCGGGCGCCGCGCATCGAGCCGGTGGCCGAACGCGTGCTGCAGATGGCGATTGCCCAACGACCGGAGCTGGTCGAGTGGGAAATGGCCCGGACGCAGCGGATTCAGAATGGCTTCTACACCTCCCAGGCCGCGGAGTTGACACGATGAACCGGGTCGCGACGCTGGCGCTCAAGGGGTTGCGAAGGGTCGGGACGCAATACTTGCCCTTCGCGGATGCCGCCTCGACCGAGCTGCCGCTGGCGCGGTTGTTTCGCCTGTCACTGTTCCAGGTGTCCGTCGGGATGTCCATGGCGCTGCTGGCCGGCACCCTCAATCGGGTGATGATCCTGGAGTTGCATGTTCCAGCTTCGCTGGTGGCGCTGATGGTCTCCCTGCCGCTGCTGGTGGCGCCCTTCCGTGCGCTGATCGGATATCGCTCTGATACCCATGTATCGGTCCTTGGTTGGCGCCGAGTGCCCTATCTGTGGTTCGGGACGCTGCTGCAGTTCGGCGGCCTTTCCATCATGCCTTTCGCTTTGATCCTGCTGAACGGCGACAAGGACGGATCGCTGCTGCCCGGCCGTATTGGCGCTGCGCTGGCCTTCCTCCTCGTAGGCCTCGGCGCGCACACCGTGCAGACGGCGGGGATGGCGCTCGCCACCGACCTGGCGCCGCCGGAGAAACGGCCCCGGGTCGTCGCCCTGCTCTACCTGATGCTGCTGGTCGGCATGCTGGCGAGCGGCGTCGGTCTGGGCACGGTGCTGCTCGACTTTTCGAATACCCGCCTCGTGGGGGTGGTTCAGGGCGCGGCGATGCTGACTGCTGCCTTGAACATCGCTGCCCTCTGGAAGCAGGAGCCCAGGGATGCAAGCCGCGCGGTCCCGCCGGAGGAGCCGGTGCCGGCCTTTGGCGACGTATGGCGTGACTTCGTGGCGGGCGGCCGCGCCGCGCGGCTGCTGCTCGCCGTGGGCCTGGGTGCCGCCGGGTTCAGCATGCAGGACATTCTGCTCGAACCGTACGGCGGTCAGGTGCTGCACCTCGGCGTCGGTCAGACCACGCAGCTCACCGCCATGATGGCCGCCGGGGCGATCGTCGCCTTCGTGCTGGCGGCGCGGCTCCTCGAAGGCGGCAGCGACGCCCTGCGGCTCTCGGCCATCGGAGCAGTGGCCGGAATCCTGGCGCTGGCGGCGATCATCTTTTCGTCGCCCATTGGATCCCCTGCCCTGTTCCGGCTCGGCACCACGGTCCTCGGATTTGGCAGTGGTCTCTTCTCCGTCGGCACCCTGACGGCCGCGATGGGCCTCGATCAGCGTCACGGCAACGGACTCGCCATCGGCGCCTGGGGAGCGGTGCAGGCCACGGCGACCGGTCTCGCGCTGGCCACCGGTGGCGGGGTGCGCGATCTCGTGGGGCGCCTCGCGGAGAGCGGGGCCCTGGGACCGGTCCTGCGCGACCCCGCGGTCGGATACAGCGCGGTCTATCACCTGGAAATTCTGTTGTTGTTCGCCGCGATGGCGGCGGTGGGGCCACTCGCGGCACCAGCAGGCGCGCCGCGTGTCCGGCAGTCGTTCGGGCTGGCCGAGTTGCCCGGCTGACATTTTCACGTTCCACAAGGGAGAGCCCATGATCACCGAGTACATCGATGTTGCCCAGGTGGTGCTGTACGTCTTCTGGTTTTTCTTCTTCGGCCTGATCTACTATCTCCGCCGGGAAGACAAACGGGAAGGGTATCCGCTGGAGTCGGAACGCAGCGCCCACATCACCGTGCAGGGCTTCCCGCCCATGCCGGAGCCGAAGACCCGGAAACTCTCGCACTGAGGAATGGCAGCCATGACCATCGCCGCAAAGCCGTTCGACAATCGTCCCGGGTCTCCCCTCGTTCCGACGGGCAACCCGATGATCGACGGGGTGGGACCCGCAGCGTGGGCCGACCGGGCCGACACACCGGACCTGACCATCCACGGCAAACCCAAGATCGTGCCGATGAAGTTCGCCACCGGGTTCGCGGTCCATCCGAATGATCCGAATCCCATGGGCATGGCGGTGCTGGGAGCGGATGACGTCCAGGCCGCGACTGTCACGGAGATCTGGGTGGACACCTCCGAGCCACAGGTCCGGTACCTGGAGGTGAACGTCAGCGCCAATGGCCGCAACGTGCTGGTGCCGATCACCTGCTGCGTCGTCAATGTCGACGCGGGCACCATCCGGGTGCAGTCCATTCTTGCGCAGCACTTTGCCGAGGTGCCCGCCCATCGGCAGCCCACCCAGGTGACCCTGCTCGAGGAAGACAAGATCATGGCCTACTTTGCCGGCGGTAACCTCTACGCCGAACCCTCGCGGCTGGGACCGATCCTGTGAACGCACCTCCTGGCGAGCAGATCCGCGGCATCGCCATTCCCCTCCCTCCCGGCGAGCGGGTCCGCTGGACGGGGGCGCCCGACTGGCGCTCACTGGCGCTGCACACTTTTCACGCCCGGAAAATCGCGATTTACTTCGCGGTGCTGCTGCTCTGGCGGGCAGCCGGGGCACTCAGCGAGCCGGCGGCAGATGTCTACTTCCTGGCCGGTGCCGTCCCACTGGTGGTCCTGGGCATGGTCGCGATCGCCTGCTCGATCGGCCTGGGCTGGCTCACGGAGCGCACGTCGGTCTACGCGGTCACCGATCGTCGCGTGGTGATGAAGATCGGGATCGTGGTGCCGCAGCTGTTCAATATTCCATTTCGGCAGATCGAGTCCGCAGGGGTCCGGGCGTTCGGCGATGGCACCGGGGACATCGCGTTGCGGCTTGCGGGTCCCGATCGCATCGCCTACTTCCAGCTCTGGCCCCATGCGCGCGGCTGGAGGCTCGGGAAACCCGAGCCGGCGCTCCGGTCCATCCGGAATGCGGACGAGATCGGTCACCTCCTGCGCGAGGCGTGGCAGAAGGTCGTGGCCGAGGAACGTGGCAGCGACGCTGCGCCGGTCGCCTGGCGCGATCGGATGGACCACCACGCCCCTCCTGTGGCGGTCGCCTCATGAGCGCGGTCCACGCCGAGGTAGAGGAATCGGAGGACATCCGGATCCCCAAGCCGATCATCGTGGCGGCGATCTCCATGGTGGTCTTCGTGATCCTGATCTCCGCCGTGGCCCGGATGCGCGGCATGGCGGTGGGTGGGGATCCCGGCAGCACGGTCATCAGTGAGCGGGCCATGCAGTTCTCGGATCGAGCGGATGGCGCCGTGGTCGTCACGCTCCCGCCGGCTGGCGACACGCTGGCCGTCCTGCTCCCCGGGTCCAATGGATTCGTGCGGGGCGCGTTGCGTGCCTTCGTGCGGGAACGTCGTCTGCGCAGTCTTGGGCCGGAAGTCCCGTTCGTGGTCAAGCGCTGGGCGTCGGGCGCAGTTACCCTTGAGGATCCAGCGACCGGCGAGCAGGTGGAACTGGGGGCCTTCGGGCCCACCAATCGCGACGCCTTCGCCCGGCTCCTTGACCTCCGCCGCACCGCAATCGCCGCCCCGCACCCCTGACAGTGAGGTTGGTGCATGACATCCCTGTTCCCGCTCTCGGCGGGCCTCGCAGTTATCGCCCTCACGGCCTGGTTCTTCTGGCGCCGCCGCGTATCGGTGCCGTGCGAACTGGATCTGGAGGCCACCCATGACCACTTCCATGCCCACGTGGCGCTGGAAAATCTCCTGGTACATCCGGGGGACGCGGTGCGGGTGGAGTCAGCCCCGGAGCGCATCGAGTTCGGTACCCAACGACGCCTGAAATCGCGGGCCGAGGTGCAGCAGGCCAGCCGGCTCCGGCGGACCTGGATTCGAGTGGTGGGTGCCCTGCAGTTCCATGAGTTGTACGACGTCGGCTTCGAGTGAGACGCTATGTATCCCATGCAGACTGATGTACCGATCTCAGGCGTCGAGCCTCAGCTCGCGAACCTGAACGAAACCACGAAGCAGGCAGCCGCGGATGACGCGGTCCTGGCGCCGCGCTTCTACACCACCGATTTCGAGGCGATGGACCGGCTCGACATGACCCCGCTCCGCAAGGAGTGGGATGAGCTGGTGGCCGAGTTCCGCCGCGATCCCAATAAGGACCATTTCAAGCGTACCAACGAGTTCAACGCCGATTTCAGCGGCATCGCCTGCTACCAGGAATTCCTGGACTTCCTGGTCAGCTCGGTTACCGCCGAATTCTCCGGCTGCATCCTGTATGCGGAGATCCGCAACCGGGTGAAGAACAAGGATATCCACGAGCTGTTCGGCTTCATGAGCCGGGATGAAGGCCGCCACGCCGGCTTCATCAACCACGCCTTGAAGGACCTCGGCGTCGGGGTCGACCTGTCGTTCCTCACGAAGGCGAAGAAGTACACCTACTTCCAGCCCAAGTTCATCTACTACGCGACCTATCTCTCCGAGAAGATCGGCTATGCCCGGTACATTACCCTGTACCGCCAGTTCGAACAGCATCCCGAGCTCCGGTTCCATCCGATCTTCAAGTGGTTTGAGAACTGGTGCAACGATGAATTCCGCCACGGAGAAGCCTTTGCCGTGCTGATGCGGGCCAATCCTCACATCCTGCAGGGCCGAAATCGCCTCTGGGTCCGGTTCTTCCAGCTGGCGGTCTACTGCTACCATGTATGTGCGTGATCATATGCGGCCCAAGTTTTTCGCCGCCGCTGGGATGGATCCGACCACGTATGACATGGAAGTGTTCCGCAAGACCAGGGAGATCTCCAAGCAGGTCTTCCCGGTGCTGATCGACATCGATCACCCGAAGTTCCAGCAACTGTGCGACCGGATGTACCAGAACACGATGGCCATCACCGCTGCGCGAGCGAAGGGTGGCCTGGGCTCGGCCATCGCCGATCAAGCTCCGGATGCTGGATAACGCCAGGATCTTCCTGCAGCTGTACCTGCTCCCCCCGATCGAGAATTCGCTCCCCGCGAATTGCCGGCTCGAACCGGCCTACTGAGCCCGTGACGCCGTTGGCGGATCGACCCTCCGGCACGTCGCCGGAGGGTTTCTTCTGCCTGGGCGTGTGGCCGATCCGCCCGCCAGGGATACATACAAGAAACCCTCCGGCAGATCGCCGGAGGGTTTCGGTGGAAGGGACCGGATCGCGCGCTACGGCCGAGATACCCGCAGTGTATCGGGTGACTTGCCCGAGTTCCCATGACCACCCATCGCTCCGGGGCCGTTCTGGAGTTCTGCGGTCGTGCTGCTGCCCGGGGCGGGCATGACCCCCGCACCCATCCCCGTGCTGGCACTCGCCATCGCCGTGGTACCGTCCGCCGCATTCGTGGGCGCGGCACTCGCTGCCGGCGCCACATATCCTGGCGCGGCGGATTGCGGGCCCATCAGCCCAGGATAGTCCTTCGCCATGGGCGCACCATACAGCGGCTTGTTCACTCCGTTGTGACAGGTGACGCACTGCAGTTTGGGTGCGTCACCACTCGGCCCGAGGCGCGCGGTATCCTGCTGCGCCGGGCCCACCAGCGTGCCGTACTGATCCAGCTGGGCCCAGTCATGGTGTGAGCCCGACGGCCAGACGGTGTTGAGCGACCCGAGGTAGCTGGTGTTCAGCGCCCGGGCCATGCGCAGTCCGCGCAAGGCGATGAGCCGCTGAGGAGCACTCTCTTCCCAGCTGGACCACTGCCGCGAGTTGTGGCAGAAGACGCAGTTGACGCCGAGCGCCTTGGAGATATGGAGCATCAGGCTATACGTCCCCTCGGTCTGCTTGATCGACGACCGATTGTGGGCGTCCGCCGGAAGCGCCGCGCGAGACTGCACCCGGACGTCCTCCCGATCCAGCATGTAGCGCAGCACCTGGTTCTGATCGGTATAGTACCACACGCCATTGGGGACGGCGTTGCCGCGGTGACAGGTGTAGCAGGTCACCCCGGTCTGGGCCACGTGCCCGGTCCAGTTGGTGTTGATCTCCCGGGTCATCTGCAACATGCGGCGCGCGACCACCTTGGTGTACTTCTCATCCGAGGCGAGATTCGCGAGGTTGTGGCAATAGGCACACTGCTGCTTGGGGGCCACCCACTGCCCCATCGCCACCATCGTGCGGTTGAACTCGCCGACACTCAGGTCGCCCAGGACCTGCACATTCTGGTAGGTCCCCGCCGCCATCGGCACATCCGGGGCCGCCGCCGGAATGACCGCTGGCGGCTGATTGGCCGCGAGGGTGTGAGCGGCGAGACGGGGATTGCTGTTCTGCTCCCGGGCGTTGCCCCGGAATCCTTCCTGCGTCACCTTGATCGGCGGCCGCTCGCACCCGGCGAGCAGGGCCACACCCAGCAGGAGAGTCCCCTGCAGCGGACGTCGATACCGCATCATGGCCGGGCTCCTTCCGTCGGGAGGCGAAGCGCGAGCCGGGTGCCGCCCGGCAGGATTACGGTGCTCGAGCGGGAGGTGATACCGGGGAAGGCCGCGGGTGGCGCCTCCTGCATCTTGCCCTTCTCCTCTTCCTGCTCCTCGGGGGTCTGCGGAGCGTACGTCGGCGGATACTGGGGCACGAGACCGTGCTTCTGCCCCCACAGGTACCAGTTGTCGACCGCCGTCCCGGTCAGCAGGATCCCGATGCCGCCGGTGAGCGTCACCAGCACCGCGAACCACCAGGCCCAGCGGTGGATGGATTCCATCGTGGCGTTCCAGCCCATCGTCCAGCGCCAGAACAGCGCGGCGCGCTCGGAAGCCGTCCCGCGATCGGTGATCTGCTCGATTTCCCGTTCACCACCCAGCTTGCTGACCGCCAGAATGGTCCCGCCGTGCATGGCCCACAGCAGGGCGGAGCCGTACAGGAACGCGATCGACAGCATGTGGAACGGGTTGTAGAACAGGTTCCCGTACCGGATGGAGAATGCCGCCGTCCAGTCGAGGTGCGAGAAGATGCCGAAGGGCACCGCTTCGCCCCAGCTCCCCATCAGGAGGGGCCGGATGAATCCGAGGACCAGGTACAACCAGATGGCCGACGCAAAGGCGATCGGGAGATGCATCCCCAGCCCCAGTGACCGCGCGCGACGATAGAGGCGGGCCCACCAAAGCAGGATTGATGCGGTGAGAAACCCGCCCGCGATCAGCCACCAGCCACCGTGGGCCAGCGGCGGAAAGAGATGCAGTCCATACGCCGGCGCCGGCGGGTCCAGCGACAGCCAGGGCAGCCGGCGGATGAACTGGATCGGGTTCCAGTTCACCTGGGCGCAGGAAGTTCAGGCCCATGATCTCGATGGCGACGAAGCCGCAGATCAGCGACGCCAGTCCCGTCCAGCCCAGGTAGATCGGCCCGATCTGCGAGTCGCCCAGCTTGCCGAGCAGATAATTCAACCGGGGTGGTAGGATCCGCTTCGTCGAGTATTCTTCGATCGGGACGCCCCAGTCCGGCGGGGCGGTCACCTGGATGCGGGTGAACAGATTCTGATATTCGGCCATATTCGCCCTCGGTCAGTAGGCGGCCAGCGTGAGAACGGGGGGCCAGTGCGTGGCGACCGAGTGCGCGATCGCTGCCCCGAGGACGAGACTGCTGGCGGCGAGCGTCAGCAGGGTGATGACAGCTGCGGTGGTGGCCCAGAGTGGTGCAACGGGGCGCGACGGTTGGCTGCGCATCGGCACCTCCTCAGCTCCAGATGGGAAGGTTGAGCCACCAGGTCCACCATTCGGGCCACCCGCGGGTCCAGAACGGTCCGCTGATCAGAATGCAGACGTTGCTGAACAGCACGGCGAGTACCGCGAGCCAGAGCCCCAGCCGGTGAATGCCGATCGCGCCGATCGAGTAGCCGAGGACATCCCGGAAGAAGGTGTTCTCATGCTCACTCGTCTTCACCGGTTCACCCTTGGCCGGATTGGTCACCGACAGAATCAGGGAACCGTGCATCGCCAGGGCGAGGCAGCAGGTGAAGAAGAAGGTGATCGCAATCATGTGGGCCGGGTTGTAGTGAAAGTGCAGGAACTGGTACCCGACGTTGGACACCCAGTCGAGATGACTGAGAATCCCGTACGGGAAGCCGTGTCCCCACGCACCCAGCAGGATCGGCCGGAACACCACCAGCGTCACGTAGGCGGAGATCGCCACCCCGTAGGCCGCCGGAACGTGAAAGCCGATACCCAGTTTGCGGCAGATTTCAATCTGCCGGAGCATCCACGAGAGGAACGCTCCAATCGCGCAGACCGTGATCGCCTGCCACAGTCCACCCTTCAGGAGTGGGGCGAGCCCCAGACCATAGGACAGGTCGGGTGGCGCGATGCTGATCTGCCACAGGTTCCAGGTCTGCCCGTGCAGGCCCTCGCCCATCGCGGCCCCGTACAGAATCAACAGGGTCCCGATCAGGGTGAAGACCATCGTGGTGACGCCGAAGAAGCCGACATAGAACGGGCCGACCCAGAAGTCGAACAGGTCGCCGCCCAGCAGCGTTCCACCGCGCACCCGATACTTGCGTTCAAAACTCAGCATTGCCATGGCGAGAGATCTCCCCTGGTGAAGGGCCTCCGGGAGAAGGCCCCGAGGCATGGCCCGGGCGGAAGACGCCGTGATGACGCCGTCCGGTCCGGGACCATGCGACTCCGTTTCGCGCGTTACCGCGGCGGAAGCGGGGTCATGTCCGAGACAACGCCGACCTGCGTCCCCTTCGCCCCGTCCAGCCAGTTGTACTTCGCTGTGCTGAGCAGGATGAGGTGGATGACGGCAGCGAGCACGAACAGGAACGTGAAGAGCGCAACCAGCGTTCTCCGTGGGTCGAAAATCATCCAGATCCGGTGCATGTTGGCCATCTCCTCAAGGGGTAATCCAGGGCCGCCATTGCCACACCAAGAAGTGGGCTACGAGGGCGATCACTACGAAGCCGACGAAACTCATGAAGAAGACGGAACCGAATGCTTTCGCTTCCTCTTCGCTGAGTCCGGATGGGCTCGCCATATGCCACCTCCTTCCATATCCGTTGAAGCTGTCGCGCCTGGCCCGGGCGACGAGGGTGACCGGAGAACCGGCCGATGATGCATTCCACCACCCTGGTTGATGGCCCCCACCGCTGGCACCTGCGCCAGTCGGGTACGGGGCCGTCGATCCTGCTGCTCCATGGGACCGGGGCCGACTCCACGTCGTGGGAGCCGATCGCCCCGCTCCTGGCACCACATTGGTCCCTGCTCGCTCCGGATCTCCCGGGCCATGGCGCCTCGGAACCCGTCTCCGCCGACGCCCTGACCTTGCCGGCCCTGGTCGCGGCGATCACTGGCCTGCTTCGCACGTTCCAGCAGCGACCCGTCGCCATCATTGGTCACTCGGCCGGTGCGGCCATCGCTCTCGCCCTCACCGAATCCCTGGGTCAGCTGCCCGTCGTCGGAATCGCACCCGCCCTCAGTGAGCCCCCTGCAGTGCTCGCCGGACCCGCCCGTTGGCTGGGTCGCGCCCTGGCCGGCAGCGACACGGCGCTGCGATGGCTCGCTCACCTGGGTCATCAGCCCCGCACCGCCAGGTTGATCTTCGCCCAGGCACGGGCGACAGTGTCGGCGGACCGCCTCAGGCATTACACCGACCTGATCTCCCAGCCCGCCCATCTGCGGGCGGCGCTCACCCTCATGGCGGAGTGGCGACTCGCCTCGCTGGAGCAGACCCTGCCGCGCCTCACCAGCCCGGTCCTGCTGCTCGCCGGCAGTCGTGACCCCTGGTATCCGCCTCGCATCGTCCAGACTTTTGCCGATCGCCTCCCGCACGCCGCGTGTGCCACCATCCCCGACGCCGGCCATCTGCCACACGAGGAGCAACCGGCCAGGACCGCCGAGATGATCCTGACCTTCCTCCGTCCCTAGCTGGTGGCTCCCGCCAGCACCGCGCGGACGGCCGCCACCCGATCAACCGTGACGATGTCGTCGCCCCGCTGGCGTGCCTCACGCTCCGCCCGGTCGCGCAACCGCTTGGCGGCCGAGATGCGGATCAGGACCGGCTGCTGCTCCACCAGTTCATCCAGCAGCTGCTTCGCCTCGTCCGCCCACGGCAGACTTTCGCTGCGCCGGGTCAGCGACGGTTCCACCTTGTCCATTTCGGTGCCCAGCGGCAGGATGTGGAACAGCGCGTCAAACAGTGCATTGCAGAGTTCCTGGACCAGGTACGTCGCCCCGCTGTAGCCCATGAACGGTGTCCCGGTATGGCGCCGGATGATCGCTCCGGGCAATGAGGCGGGGATGTACAGGGTGCGCGATCCCAGCTCCGCGAGGTACATCCGCTCGTTGTAGCTGCCGAACATCACCATCGGGGGGGTGTCGCGAATGGCGTTGCGGACCGCGTCATTGTCCGGCTTGACCCCGGCCTTCCGGGAGAAGGCGAAGGTGCATGGCAGACCCATCTCTTCTTCCAGGAAATGCCGGACACCGCGGGCGTAAGTCTCCGTCGCGACGATCGCGAAGCTGGCGGTGGCGAAGAAATCCTGGGTGACGCTGCGCCACAGATCCCACAGCGGCTTGATGGTGCTGTGCCGCTCCCGCTCGATGAACGGTTCGGGATCCAGCCCGAGCAGCTCGCCCAGGCTGCGGAGAAACTTGGTGGTCGAGTGCAGACCAATCGGAGCCTGCAGATAGGGGCGCTCGAGCGACTCCGCGAGCAACCGCCCGAATTCGCGATACATCACCACGTTCACATCGGCGTCCACCAGGCGGGGCACGTCGGCCAGATGGCAGCCCATCGGAAAGACCAGATTGACCTCGGCCCCGATCCCTTCTACCAGCCGGCGGATCTCCGCGAGATCGGAGGCCATGTTGAAGGTCCCGTAGATCGGGCCCAGGATATTCACCCGCGGTTTCGCGCCAGGTTCGCGTGGCCGGGGATCGGGCCGGACCCCCCGCTTGAGGCCGTATTCGGTCCACAGCCAGAACATCGCCCGGTTGGCCGCCTGCCACTGATCCTCATCAATGGTGCGCGGCAGGAACCGCTTGAGATTGGTCCCCTCCGGCGTCACGCCACCCCCGATCATCTCGGCGATGCTGCCGGTCACGACCACCGAAGGCAACTCCGGATCCAGTGTCGCGTGGGCCCGCTTCATGTTCTGCTCGGTGCCCTTCTGGCCCAGTTCTTCCTCGCCCAGTCCGGTCACGACGATCGGCAACTCGTGTGGCGGCAGCGCATCCGTATAGTGCAGCACGGAGGTCACCGGCAGGTTCTCGCAGCCGACCGGGCCGTCAATGACGACCTGCAGGCCCTTCACCGCCGTGAAGACGTAGACGGCACCCCAGTAGCCGCCGGCGCGGTCATGATCGAGAACCAGCATCAGACCATTTCCTCCGCCTTCTTCTGCCGCGCCGCCTTGGCCAGGTGGCGCCGATAGTGCTCCCGGAACTCCGGCCGATCCACCGGAGTCTGCTCCCACACGCCGGCGGTATACCCGGTCCCCACCCCGGCAAAGAACTCCTGCATCTGGGCGAACCGGCTCACATTCCCCAGCGCACCGTTGATGACCTGGGCGAGGGAACCGGTGCCGGCGGCGCCAAACAGCGGGCGGGCCGAGATCAGGTTGGTGAAGTAGAGCGCCGGGATCGCCTGTTCCTTCGCGGCCTGAACAACCGGTGTCGTCCCGATCGCGATATCCGGCGCGAACTCGGCCATGGCGTTCAGGTCGTCTTCCAGTGACGCGCGATAGTGCACGCGAACCCCGTGAGCCTCGAGCCACTCGCGGTCGGGCGCACTCCACTCGGTACGGGGACAGGCGGTGCCCACGTAGCGCAGGTCCGCGCCGCTCTCGACCAGCAGGCGCCCGACCAGCAGCTCGGAGCCTTCATAGCCCGAGAGGGTGATCCGTGCGTTGATGCGATGCCTGGCCAGGCCCGCCGCGATGGCCGGCAGGAACTGGTTGCGCGCCGCGTCGATCGTCGTCTGCTTCACCCCGCAGGCGGCGCCCACCGCTTGCAGCCACGCCGCCGTGCCATCCACGCCAACCGGGGCGGAGCCGACGATCGGCCGACCCGCTGCGGTGAATTCGCGGAACGAGGCGGTGTAGAACGGATGGATCGCGCCAACCACGGCGCAGTCGAGCGCCGCATACAGGTCGCGCCATTCGCGGGTCGGGACGGTCGGTCCGGCGGCCAGCCCCATCGGCGCCAGCATCATCCCGATGCTGACCGGATCAACCGGGAACATCTCCCCGACCAGCGACACCGTCGGCTTGTCGGAGACTCCCCCGCGGGGCCGCTGGACCGGGCCGAGTTCCGCTTCGTTCCGGGCGTAGCGCAGCATGGCCCCCGCCAGGACGTCCTTCGCTTCGGCATGGGTCGGGACGCCGAACCCGGGCACATCGATGCCGATGATCCGGACACCGTTGATCTCTTTCGGCAGCAGTTGCAGCGGAACCCCGCTGGCGCTGGGCACACAGAGATTGGTGATGACGATCGCGTCGTAGTGTTCCGGATCCGCCAGCTTGAAGACCGCATCCCGGATATCCTCGAACAGCTGTCCGGTGACCAGGGTCTCCGAGTTGAACGGCACATACCCGACCGTGCGGCGCGCCCCGTAGAAATGACTGGTGAAGGTCAAGCCGTAGACGCAGCAGGCGGAACCGGAGAGGATGGTGGCGGTACGGCGCATGCGGAGGCCAACTCGCAGCGAACCGAAGGCCGGGCACATCGACTGGGGCTGATCGTGGGGACCCTTCGGATAATCGCGCGCCAAACCGTCCAGCAGCTCGCTCTTGCCCGCGGCCCGGGCGGCGGCCAGGAGCGTCTCCTTCCCGCCATGGCACCCGCTGCCGCTCTCCATCACGGGGAGCGGATGCGCCACGGGGGCGAGGGCGGAATCCGGGGCGGTCATCGGATCAGACCGAGTCGTAAACGACTTCGAGCGACGGGCGATCCACGGCACTCACCCCGCACATGTCTTCCAGGGTCGCCGGCTCCAGCGTGACGCCGCGGCCTACCACCTCGCCCTTGAACAATCCGAGGAGTCCATCCGGCGTCATTGGTTTGGGGCGCACCGGCGGCGCGTCAGCCACATTTTGCGCGAGGCTCGCGAACAGCGGCCCCCATTCACCGTCGGGGCGGCCTACGATCTCGTAGTTGGCGCTCTTGCGACGGATATCGTCGTGCGCCGGGATCGCGGCCAGGACCGGAATCCCGGCCGATTCGGCGAACGCCTGGGCTTCCCCGGTGCCGTCATCCTTGTTGATGACCATCCCCGCCACCCCGACGTTGCCGCCAAGTCTGCGGAAATATTCGACGGCGTTGCACACGTTGTTCGCGACGTAGAGCGACTGCAGGTCATTGGAACCGACCACAATCACCTTCTGGCACATGTCCCGCGCGATCGGGAGACCAAAGCCGCCGCAGACCACGTCGCCCAGAAAATCCAGCAGCACGAAGTCGAAACCCCACTCGTGGAACCCGAGTTTCTCGAGGGTCTCGAATCCATGAATGATTCCGCGCCCGCCGCAGCCGCGTCCTACCTCCGGACCGCCCAGCTCCATGGCGAAGACCCCATCCCGCTTGAAGCAGACATCACCAATCTCGACCTGCTCCCCGGCCAGCTTCTTCCGGGCGGAGACTTCGAGAATGGTGGGACATGCTTTCCCACCGAACAGCAACGAGGTCGTGTCACTCTTGGGGTCGCAGCCGATGAGCAGGACCTTCTTGCCCTGCTGAGCCATCATGTAGGAGAGGTTGGCCAGGGCGAAGCTCTTGCCGATGCCCCCCTTGCCATAGATCGCGATGATCTGGGTCGCCTTGGCGGTGCCGGTGGCGACCGGTGCCGCCGGTTCTTCCGCGGCTTCGGCGCGCAGGCCGGCGTGCATGAGCTGAATCGGCTCGGTCACTGGTGCGATCATGCCTGGGTTCTCCAATCGAGGATCATCTTGACGCAGGTCGGATCGGTGAAGGCGGTGGTGTAGGCGGGCCCCGCCGCCTCCGCCGGCATCGCGTGAGTGACAATCCCATCGAGGGCAAGGCCACCGCGATTGACCAGCTCCGCCACCCGCAGCAGATCGGCGGGCTTCCACTCCGCCGCCACACGTATCGTTGCCTCGCGCAGAAAGGCCGGGACAAACTCGAAGGTCAGTTGTTCATAAAACCCCGCCAGGATGACCTCGCCGCCCGGCGCCAGCCGAGACACCAGCGAGTCAAGCAGGCGGGCATCGCCGCTTACATCACAGATCGACTGGTAGTTCCGGCGGTCGTCGTCGGCCGGATCAATCACCGCATAGCCAGTCGCACCGAGTCGCCGGGCGGGGTTGGTCTCCCAGACCACCGGTGGCGCCGCGGGAGCCAGCAGCACCGCGAGTCGGGCCAGCAACCGACCGAGGGCGCCGTGCCCGACGATCAGTTCGGGGACCCGTCCCCCCTTCCCCCACCCGGCGTGGAACGCCGTCGCAGCCAGAGCGAGGAGCACCCCATCCTGTCCGATCGGCTCCGCCAGCGGCACCGTCCGCTCCCCGGGAACCACCAGGGTATCCGCCGCTCCGCCGAACAGGCCTAGCGCTCCCTCAAAGCATCGCGCCCCCGCCACGAACACCCGCTCGCCCACCTTCCGACCCGCCGTGGGGCCCGCCTGGATGATCCGGCCAACCGCTTCGTAGCCCGGGACCAGCGGATAACCCAACCCGGGGAACGGGGGCATGCGCCCGGTATACAGGAGGCGTTCGGTGCCGGTGCTGATCCCGGTCCACTCCACCGCGATCACCACGTCCCCCTCGCCAGGCGTCTGAAGCCCGAGTCGGCGGAGGACCAATTGTTCCGGTTGTTCGATTACGACGGCATTGGTTTGCAACCCGACTCCTCGGCACTGAGGGACCTGCACCGGCCGATGAGCAACCTCAACGAATGTAAAGTGCAGCTTACACATTTATTTGTCAATATCTCTTTACACTCGAATGCGCCTGCGCCCCCAGTTCCCTGCCCCACGACCGCTACTGCTGTTGCAGGAACATCTGCCAGAGCGGGAGCTGGGCAGGTAAGGCAAGGAAGAGGTGTTCCAGCGCCGCCAGCCCCGCCAGCACGCTCAGCACCAGGCCGGCTCGGCGGGTAAACAGGTCTCGCGAGCGCCATCCCCAGCGGACCAGCACCACGGTGACGGCGATCCAGCCCAGGATGGAGATCGGGAGCAATGGCGAGTTCACCGCCGGTCCGAAGAACACCTTCAGGAACGCGAGGTGCTCCGGCAGGAGATCGCCAGAGGGGTTGGCCACTCCGAAGAAGACGTTCATTCGGGCGACCTGGTGGGCCGCCCAGAAGAGCAGCACCGTCCAGAACGCCATCCGGTTACGGGCCCCGACAGCGAGCACGGCGGACACCAGCAGGACGGCCAGCATGGCGAGCTCGCTCCAGGCAGTGGCCCGGAGCGCTTCCATCGCCAGCATGAACTTCGAGGTGCCTGGCGTTGGGAGACTGGTCAGACCCGGGCCGACCAACCACCCACCGTACAGCGCCGCCTGGGTCCATCCCCACAGCGTCCCACCCGCCAGAAAGCCGATCCACGCCGCACGGGGGGAATCGTCCTGCCGGTACAGGATGGCCAGCGCGAGGCCCGAGCCGCCGAGGAGCGAGGCAATCACCGAGGCCGCCTGTTGTCCGGCCGGACTCCGCGGGAGGCCGAGCAGGATCCCGGTGGCCAGCCACCAGAAGGCGATGACCAGGGCGAGTGCCTGGCCGACCGTTCCCCAGCGCTCCTGAGATGAGGACGGGCCCGTCATGCCTCTGCCGCCATCACCTGTCGGACCGCAGCGCTGAGCTGACGCGCATCCGCGACCGGCAGTGGGAAGTAGCGTCCACCCATCGTCTGCGCGACGCGGGCGGCGAAGGGTGAGGGGCGTGGCGCGGTATCGATGAGAATCGCGGGCACCCCGGTCGCCGCGAGCACCTCCGCCGCCGCGAGCGCATCTGTCTCGGCCTGCGCCCGACCCCCGGTACCATCCCGGGCGATATTGGCCCGCCCATCGGTCAGCAGCACGACGAGCGCCTTGCCTCCGGCAGGCTCACGCGCCACCTGTCGTGCGACCTCCACGGCCACCATCAACGCGTCCGCCAGCGGGGTACCGCCGCCGCCCGGCAACCCCGCCAGGGCCCGACGGGCACGGGCCAGACTGCGGGTCGGCGGCAGCATGAGCTCTGCGCGGGTGCCGCGGAAACTGATCAGGGCCACGCGGTCCCGCCGCACGTAGCTCTCGGCCAGCAGCAGCTCCACCGCCCCCTTGGCTTCATTCAGCCGGTGGAGCGAGGACGAGCCGGAGGCATCCACCGCGAAGATGACCGTCGTCCCGGTGCGCTGCACGAGGTGCTGGATGCGGAAGTCATCCTTCCGGATCGCCAGCCGTCCGGCGCGTCCCTCACGCACCCGTTGCCATGGCGCGGCGGCACGCAGCGTCGCGACCAGGTCGAGTCGTCCTCCCCGTCGGGGATCACCGCGCAGCGCGCCGATCCGGCGGCCGTGGGCCAGGGCCCGGGCGCCATTCGCGCCGCGCCCGCTCCCCTTCCCTCCATCGGGCGGCGCAAATCCGGCGAGCAGGTCCGCGCTCAGCGCCGCCCTGGCTGCATCGAGCACCCGATCGGGAAGCTGCTGCGGTTCCGACTGCGTGTCGGACCCAGGCTGCTCTTCCCCGGCGGCGGAGGTGGGTGGTTCGGCCGATTCGGGCGGAGGTGGCGGGGACTCCGCCTGCGGGACCCGCGTGGCCCGAGGCGAGAGGACGAGCGCCACCGCCAGCGTCAGATCGTCCTCTCCCACCCGGTCCCGACCGTCGAGCGCGGCCGACGCCCTGGCCGCGCGCACGGTGAGCAGTTCTGCGCGGGCGGAGCCGACCCCGAGCGCCTGGGCGGTATGACAGATGCTCTCCAGGGCAGCGCCGTCGATCTGCACCAGCGGATAGCGCGCCCGCGCCATGAGAATGGCGTCGGGCGCGATGGGGGCGATCGCATCGTGAAGGCCCTCGCGGCTCGACGACGAAGGCGAGCCGTTCCCGCAGTGCCGCGGCGATCCCCGGCTCATCCGGCGTGCTTTCGTCCAGTGCCAGGAGGGTCGACTCGGCCCGGCCGCAGTGGCCGTCAAGCATCCCGATCAGCGCCGTGATCATGGTTGGGGTCGCACGTTCTGCCATGGGAAGCGTCACCGCTCCACCCCGGGCGGCGGCGAGCACGCCAGCCTCATGCACGGGTCGACCGGCGGTAAGGGTCGCTGCCAGATCCAGCCCGCCGGACAGGCGGTCCTGGGGTGTATTGGGCGGCAGACGACGCCGCGGCAATCCCGCCGGGAGCAGGGCATGAAAGGCGGCCATCCAGCCATCCCGCTCGGGGCCGGACGGACCGCGCAACACCACCCCCCCGAGGCCTTCGGGATCCACCGCCAGCAGTGCCGGCACCGGGTCCAGCATCAGGCCGGCAGCCGTTCGTCGATACCACGCGCTACCCGCGCCGTGGCCGACGATTCATCCAGGGGATTGCGGCGGAGCCGATGCCGCAGCGCGGAGGGCGCGACCTGGCGCAGGTGCTTGACGGCGACTTCGCTGTGCCCGCTCGAGCGCCGCCGCGGCACGGGCGGCACGCATCAATGTCAGTTCACCCCTGCAGGCCATCTGTCCCGAGCGCCATGCACAGTTCGGTCGCCACGCCGGGTGCAGCCGACTCGCGGCTGGTACCTCCACCGCTTTGGGTGAACACGGGCCCGCTCGATCCGACGGCGGATCTTGCCGTCGGCGGCCCCCATTCGCCGAGAAGCCGCCGGATCCCGGTCAAATCGCGTCGCGGCGGCGAATCACTTCCATCCGCTCCGCCAAGACAGTCGGGGTCCGCACCTCCACCGAGAGGCCGAATCGATCCAGCAATTGCGGACGCAAGTCGCCTTCCTCCGGGTTGCCGCTGCCGACCAGCACGAATCGCGCGGGATGCCGGATGCTCAGGCCTTCCCGCTCCACCACGTTGGTGCCGCTGGCGGCCACATCCAGCAGCAGGTCCACGAGGTGATCCTCCAGCAGGTTCACCTCATCGACATAGAGGAACCCGCGATGGGCTCGCGCCAGCAGCCCCGGCTCAAAGTGCTTTTCTCCCCGGGTCAGGGCCCGTTCCAGGTCGAGCGCGCCGACCAGGCGATCTTCGGTGGCCCCCAGCGGCAGGTCGACCACCGGGGCGGGCACCTTGCGGGTCTTCAGCCGTTCGCCGCCAGCCTCACGAGCATGGCACTCTTCGCACCGGGCTCCGTTGGCGGTCGGATCGCAGCCGTAGCGACACCCCGCCACCACCGTCATCGGCGGAAGTATCCCCGGCATCGCGCGGACCGCGGTGGATTTCCCGGTTCCACGGTCACCGAAGACCATGACCCCGCCGATCCCCGGATCGATCGCGGCCAGCAGCAGGGCGACCTTCATCTCCTCCTGCCCCACGATGGCACTGAACGGATAGTGGTGACTCACGTGCGCCTCCAATATGTCAGGCGACCGCGATGGCGGTCTGCAGTCCCAGCGGAATCCAGCGATCCAGCAGCGTGACCGGCATCGCCAGCATGCGTCCCAGGATGAACGGCAGGAAGCGGGACTCCAGCGATCCCGTTACGCCACGCCCGTTCTGTTCCTGCCGCCCCAGCCACCAGAGCGCGTACACATCCAGCGTGCCCCGCTGATACTGCTGGGTGACGGTCCACCCCGCCCCTTCCAGCAACCGTCGCAGGGTCGCGGGCGTATACGCTGCGGTGTGTCGCGGCGTGTGGTAGCCCACCCAGTGCCCACCCTGCATGCGCCGCGGCAGACTCGAATGGTCCGGCACCTCGATGATGAGGGCGGCACCGGGCCGGACGAGCTGGCGGAGAGAGCGCAGCGTCTCCAGTGGCTGGTACAGGTGTTCCAGCACATGCCACATGGTGATCCGGTCAAAGGGACCCCGCAGCGGCAGCTGCTCCAGGATGCCCGCATGCAACTCCAACCCCTCCCACTCCGCCGGCGCATCGGCCCAGCCACTGCCGTCGAAATCGGTACCCACCGACCGCACTCCGGTCTCGCGGTGCAGCCGTCGGAGAAACGTGGGGTGGCCGCATCCGGCGTCGAGCACGGCGTGTCGGCGGTCCAGCGCCCCGAGCTGAAGCAGGGTACGCAACCGCTGCCGGTCGACCTGGCCCTGGGCGCGCTCGACCATGGGCGCCCACTTCCCCCAGGCCCCCGCCCCGCGGTGCGGCAGGTAGTCCTCGTAATACCGCCCCACCTCGGCTTCCCGGACCCGCGGCATCAGGAAGACCAGTGCGCACCGGGTACACCGCACCCACTGAAAGGCTTCCGTCGGATCCCCCATCTGCACTGCGCTGCGGACGACAGGTTCATGCGTCTCGCTGCCACAAGTCAGGCAGGGCGTCGATTCACGCGTCGGGGGCGCGCTGGCGAGTTCAACGATTGGAATGGGTGACCCCAGCGCCGTGCCAGGGCAGTCCGCGATGCAGGTCGTCATTGTGCGCGACGTGGGTGCCGGGGGTCACAAGTGAGGCAAGGGTGGTCACGAGCGCCTGGGCGACCCGGGCGACTTTTTCCGCGGGTGGAACGATCATGCGACCATCCAATGGATTGTGGCGCAGCCGGCGGATCCGCCAGCCGATTGCGGCGTAGACCCGGTGTGCGACCGCGATGCCGAACCGCGCCCGCCATGGGATATAGCACAATCCCGCCGCCGCGCTGGCATAGTACTGGTCCGCCATGGCCAGCAGTTCCTCACTCACCTGCCGTACCGCTTCGGGATCGGCCGATCCATCCAGCACCTGTTGCGGCGTGAGGCCGTGCGCCGCGAGCCGGGTGGCCGGCAGATACACCCGTCCACGCACCGCATCTTCCTGGACATCCCGGACAATATTCGTCACCTGCATGGCCAGCCCCAGGTCCACCGCGAAGGCGTCCGCCGGACCGGCCGGGACGCCGAGAATGCGGCTCAGCATGAGTCCGACGGTTGACGCAACGGCGTAGCAATAGCGGCGCAATGCGATGTCGTCCGCGATCCGGACCTCGCCCAGATCGGATCGCACCCCGTCGAGCAGCTCGCCCGCGTGGATCAGCGCCAGATCATGGCGACGCGCCACCAACCGCAGGGCCGCCACTACCGGCCGGGGTGCGGCGCGGCCCTGCAGCTCCTCGGTGAACTGGTCGAGGGCCGTCGCGCCCGCGACCGCATCGGACGCCTCATCGCCCAGATCGTCCGCGATGCGACACCAGGCATAGAGGATGGCGATGTCGTCGCGGATCGTCTGGGGCAGGAGGCGGGTGGCCAGATGAAAGGTGCGCGCCTTGCGGCGCAACATTTCGCGCCCCTCGAGGACGGCATCCAGCCAGACCGACTGGTCGGGCCACAGCGCCTCGGCGGTCTCCCGGCCCACCAGCACACGGCCGGCGACCGTCAGCCCCGCCGTCATACGGCCCAGCCCGCGGGAACGCCATCGGCCGGATGCAGCGCCTGCATCGCCGCTTCGGCGGAGAGCACCCCGGAGGTCATCACTTCCCCCACCGCCACTCCATTCCGGAAGCTCCCCGTCAGGTACAATCCTGGATTGCCCCGTTCAATGTCATCCATGTCCTGCAGGCGCTGAGCGTAGCCCAGTGTGTACTGCGGGATGGCACGGGGCCACTGCTGCACGACCTGAAAGCAGGGCCGGCCCTGGACCCCCAACAGTTCCACGAGATCGGCCTGAGTGGCCGAGAGGATCGCGCGCTCGGGACCGATGGCCAGCTCGGGATGACGAGCCCCCCCCACGAATGTTGTGAGCGTGACGCACCCGTCCGGGGCGCGACCGGGAAAGAGCGTGGAGGAAAACAAGGTTCCGAGCGTCCGCTGCCGTTCCGCCGGCCGGCACCAGCATGCCGAATCCGTCGAGGGGGTGTCGGACATCGGCGCGGCGGAATCCCGATACCACCACGGCAACCGGGTTGTACCCGACCTGACTGAGCTGACTCCACTGCCCGGCCTTCCGTCCTTCGAACGCGATCTGCGTCAGTGCATGAGTCGGCGCCGCGCAAATCACCGCGTCGAACACCCGGCGCTGGACCCCTCCCGGCCCGCGCAACCCAAGCATCCAGGCACCCTCGCCCACCCGGGTGATGCGCTCGACGGCGGTACGGAGGACAAGCGCGGGGCCCAGCTGATCGGCCATCGTCAGGGGGATGGTTTCCATCCCCTCCCGGAAGCTGAACAGGTGGCCCTCCGGTTTCCCGGGCTCAGTCGGCCGCTCCCGACGCATGCGGATCGCGCCGCCGATAAGCGACCCATAGCGCGCTTCGAGCGAGCCCAGGACCGGCATCGCATGGGTGGCGGAGAGGATATCGGGATCGCCCGCATAGACCCCCGCCACCATCGGATTGAGCAGATAGTCCACCACTTCCTGCCCCAGCCGCCGGCGGACCAGGCTGGCGAGGCTCTCCTCTCCATCGCCGGTCGCGCGCAGGAACGGCTCCCGCAGCAGGCGAAGTTTGGCCCGCATCGACAACAGCGGCGACACCAGGAAGGCGAGCGGGCGACGTCGGAATGCGAACCGGTTGGCCGCCCCGCACCACGAATCGGTTGCGGGCCGCCGCCGTGGCGGGGATCTGGTGGCGGGTCAGCTCGAGGTCCTGCAGCAGGTGGCGCACCAGGGGCGGCGGTGCGAGCATCGTGTTGGGACCGAGGTCGCCCAGGAACCCACGTTCCCGGACGGTGCGGATGACGCCCCCCGGGCGCCCCGAGGTTTCGAAGACTGTGGCCTGGTGCCCCTTGCGACGCAGGGCCAGGGCGGCGGTCAGGCCGGCGATCCCGCCGCCGATTATCGCGACGTTGCCCATGGGCCGTGGCTTTCGTGCACCTGACGGATGGCCACCTCGACCGCGCGGCCCCAGTGTTCCAGCTCCCCGCTGCCATGCACCGTGGAGGTGAACCCGGCCTCGAAGGCCGAGGGCGCGAGGTAGACCCCCTGCCCCAGCATCGCGTGGAAGAAGGTGGTATAGGCGGAGCGGTCCGCGCATTTCGCCGAGGCGTAGTCCGTGACCGGGACCGAGGTGAAGAACGCCGTGAACATCGTCCCCACCCGATGGACGACCAGGGGTACCCCCACCTGCTGTGCACTCCGACGCAGATGGTCGGTCGCGGCGGCACACCACCGTTCCGCCGACTCCCAGCGCGTCGGATCGTCCAGCGCCTCCAGGGTGGCCAGCCCGGCTGCCATGGCCACCGGATTCCCCGCCAGCGTCCCGGCCTGATAGACCGACCCCGAAGGCGCGATCTGGCGCATGAGGTCGGCCCGTCCGCCGTAGCCGGCAGCCGGCAGCCCACCACCCATCACCTTGCCCAGGCAGGTCAGGTCGGGCGCGATCTGGTAGAGGACCTGCGCGCCCTGCGGATGCGCCCGCCACCCGGTCATGACTTCGTCGAAGATCAGGATCGATCCGTACTGCGCGGTCAGTGCCCGCAACCCTTCCAGAAAACCTGGCAGCGGCGGGACCACGCCCATGTTGCCGGCCACGGGCTCGACGATCACCGCGGCGATGGCATCGCCCCGGGCGCGGAACAGTGCTTCGACGGCCGTCAGATCGTTGTAACCGACAATGATCGTGTCCGCCACGGTAGCGGCGGTGACGCCGGGAGAGTCGGGGAGTCCCAGCGTGGCCACTGCCCGAGCCCGCCGCGGCGAGCAGCGCATCGGCATGGCCGTGGTAGCAGCCGTCGAATTTGACGATGAGCGTACGCCCCGTCGCGGCCCGCGCCAGCCGCAGCGCACTCATGGTCGCCTCGGTGCCGGAATTGACGAACCGGACCATGTCCATGGCGGGGAAGGTCTCCATCACCCGTTCGGCGAGCTGGATCTCCAGTTCGCAGGGCGCGCCGTAGGTCGTGCCGCGGGCGGCGGCCTCGGTGATCGCCTGCACCACCGCGGGTGCCGCATGTCCAAGGATCAGCGGACCCCAGGACAGCACCAGGTCGAGATACCGATGTCCGTCCACATCCTCCAGCCAGGGGCCCGACCCGCGGGCGATGAATCGTGGGGTGCCGCCCACCGCACGGAACGCGCGCACCGGACTGTTGACGCCACCGGGGAGCAGGCGCTGGGCCTGGGCGAAGAGCGCCGCCGATCGGGGAATGCTCGGCCGGCGCAGGCGCCGCGAGGAGGTCGGTCATCGCGGCCCATCCGAGAGCCACCGGGCGGCGTCCATCGCATGGTAGGTCATGATGGCGTCGGCCCCGGCGCGACGCATGGCGGTCAGCGACTCGAGCACCACCCGAGCGCTCATCGATCCAGCCCCGCTCCGCCGCCGCCTTGATCATGGCGTACTCGCCACTGACGCTGTACGCGACCAGGGGCAGTTCGGACTGGGCCCGCACGGCACTCATCACATCCAGATAGGCAAGCCCCGGCTTGATCATCAGGAAATCTGCCCCTTCGGCCTCGTCCAGACGGGCCTCCAGCAGTGCCTCACGGGCGTTGGCGGGATCCATCTGATACTGCCGGCGATCCCCGAAAGCCGGCGTACTGCCGGCCGCTTCGCGGAAGGGACCATAGAAGGCGCTGGCATACTTCACCGCATAACTGAGAATCGCGGTATCGGCGTACCCCTCACCGTCCAGGGCGGCCCGGATGGCGGAGACCATCCCATCCATCATCCCGCTTGGCGCCACCACGTCCGCCCCGGCCGACGCATGCGCCAGCGCAGCTCGGCCCAGCACCTCCAGCGTGGCATCGTTGTCGATCGACTCCCCCTGCAGGATGCCGCAGTGTCCGTGGCTGGTGTACTCGCAGCAGCAGAGATCGGTGATCACGCAGAGATCGGGATGTCGCTCCTTGATCCGACGAACCGCCCGGGGCACGATTCCGTCGGGATCGACATTCTCCGAGCCGATCGCATCTTTTTCCGACGGCAGCCCGAACAACAGCACCGCCCGGAGACCTGCGGTCACCGCTTCATCCACCTGCCGATCCAGCATCGCGTCGACCGAGAGCTGCGCCACACCTGGCATCGAACTGACCGGGCGCCGCACCGACGCACCGTGGCAGACGAAGAGGGGCAGAATCAGCTGGTCTGGAGAGAGGCGATGTTCCCGGACCAGGGCCCGCATCGCGGCGGTACGACGCCGTCGGCGCGGGCGGACCAGGGGGAACTGGCCGGGCAGCGTGGCCGAGGGTGCAATGGTCAGCATAGAGCCCCGGTGAAGTGTCATTGCAAGTTTACACTTCTGAGTGTACAGTGCAACCAACATCAGCGCAAGGTAGCCGAATGGCAACGTTCAACGACTGCGTACCGGGCCTGTCCGTGCGGATCCTGGGGTCCGGCGTCGCCCGGGTTCGGGGGAAAACCGGAGTGATTGTGGAGGTGACGCGAGGACGGCGGGGCGGCGAACCGTTGATCGAGCGAGTCACCGTCGACATTGCGGGCCACGGCGAGATCGCCGTGGCTCCGGTGGATGTCGAGCTGCTCAGCGATTAAAAGGCCGCCCGCCGAGCCAGCCGGAGAGATTACGCTGGGATGGCCACGGCGACGGGGGCATCCTGGAGTCGGGATCGCCCGCCGAGGCTTGGGATCTCTAATAGAAAAGACCATCCGAGTACCGCCCCACCAAGGGAGCGGACCAGCCTACCGGCCGCCTCGGCCGTTCCTCCCGTGGCCAACACATCGTCCACAATCAGGACGTTGGCCCCCGCCGGAATGGCATCCCGATGGGCCTCCAGGGCGTCGACCCCGTATTCGAGATCGTATTCCTGCCGCGCTCGCTCCCGGGGCAGCTTGCCAGGTTTTCGGAGTGGGACCACTCCAGCGCCGAGCTGAAGCGCCAACGGGCCACCGAGGATGAACCCGCGCGCCTCGACGGCAGCCACATGGGTCACGCCCCGATCCGCGAAGGGGTTCGCCATCGCTTCAATGGCCTGCCGGAAGCGCAGCGAATCACCGAGCAGAGGAGTGATGTCCTGAAAGAGAATCCCGGGCTTGGGAAAGTCGGGCACCTGGCGGAGGTATTTTCGGAGATCTGGCGGCATTTCTGGTCGCGAACCTCGCCTAGAAATTAATTCGCGTGGATACTGTATCTATTTTATAAGAAAAGAGTTATACGAGCCCACCTCATCCGAAATCTCCGTGTTTTCCACATGGGATACCCGGCTGTGGCTTGGACCGCGTCCGAGCAGGGCCTCGAGCTCAAATAGTGCGGTTTCCACACCGCTCGCCCCAACCTCAACCCGTCCATCTGGCAGGTTCCTGACCCACCCGCCCAGCCCCAAGCCTCGTAACGCGTTTGGTACACGAAGTAGCGGTACCCGACCCCCTGGACCAGCCCGGACACCAGCCACCCTGACCATGGATCACCCCGTCCTCCCATACATGCCTTCAGCCATTCGAGCAGAATGGGGACGACCGACATCCCGATGATGCCGATGACCACCACGCAGAAGTGGTCCCGGACAACGGCAGGTTCCCGAAGAAGTACCCTGCCGACGGTAACAGCCCCACCCAGAGCCAGGCTTCCGGCAATGTCATCCCGAGGAACCGGAGAACTTCATTGCCCCACCCCGGCCACGAATGGCGCGAAGGTCCGCATGATGGGGACAAACCGGGCGAGGATGATCGGTCTTGCCCCCGTGCCGCTCGTAGAAGGCCTGGGTCTTCTCCAGGTATTCCCGCTTGAGGAAACCGACAGTGTTCCGCTGAAGGCCCGGGGACCGATGAACCGCCCCGACCCAGTAGTTGGTGGTGTCCCCCAGCAGCGAGGCCCCGGTCAGTATGCGAACAGCAGCCAGGGGATTCAGCGCTCCCAGACCCGCGAAGGCGCCCGCGGCAAACAGCAGGCTGTCGCCGGGCAGGAACGGGGTCACCACCAGCCCGGTCTCGCAGAAGACGATCAGGAAGAGGATCCCGTAGGTCCAGCTGCCGTACTGGGCGATCAGGTCGCTCAGGTGCCGGTCGAGATGGAGAAAGAGATCCACGAACTGCTTGATCAGCTCCATTGCCGCTCCGTCAGGGGCTCGAGTCCGCGCTGAAGCCGAATTGGCCCAGCAGGGGTACAAATCGTACATCACTCACGGCTCCGGGTCTCCACCGCCTGGCCGTCGGCTGACCGGCTGAGGAGGTGCAGGACCTGCGTGTCCCGATCCCCGATCGGAATGATCAGGCGGCCCTCCGGGGGCGAGTTGCTCGATCAGCGGTTGGGGGACCTGTGGGGATGCCGCGGCGACGACGATCGCGTCGTAGGGACCATAGGGACGCCAGCCCAGCTGCCGTCCCCCGTCATCACGGAGATATTGCGGATTCCGGCCAAGGTCAGGGCAGTCCGGGCAGCCTGGGCCAGGGACGCGATGCGTTCGATGCTGAAGACCTGGTCGGTGAGTCGGGCCAGCAGCGCGGTCTGATATCCTGACCCGGTTCCCACCTCCAGCACCCGCTCCCGCCCGGTCAGTCGGGCCAGCTCCAGCGACCGGGCCTGGACCCAGGGCTGGGAGATGGTCTGTCCTCCGCCTATCGGCAGGGCGCTATCCTCGTAGGCCCGGTGGCGCACGCTCTCGGGGACGAAGAGATGCCGCGGGACCTCCGCCACCGCCTTGAGCACCGCGAGATCGCGGATCCCCTTGGACTGGAGCTCGGCCACCAGCTGGGTACGGTAGCCGCCGTAACTGTCTCCCACCCTCAGCCCTCGAGGGCCCAGCCGCGGACCGTTTCGATCAGGGCGTAGTTGGTGAGATCCATATGGAGCGGGGTGATCGAGATGTACCCCTCCGCCACCGCGTGTGGTCCGACTCGCGCTCCGCCGGTCCAGTGGATCGAGCCGCCGCCGATCCAGTAGATCTCCCGCCCCCAGGGATCCTTCATCCTGGTCAGCGACTCGCTTGAAGTAACGGCTCCCCAGCGACGTCACCTTCACCCCCTTCAGTCCGGCCGCTCCGCATGGGCGGCAGATTGATGTTCAACAGCGTGGACGGGGGCGAAATCCTCCACGCTGACGATCCGGGCACCAATCCCGCCAGCACCTCCCGATACGATTCCAGTGTCTCCAGGTCGCTCGCCGGGCCAGCGAAGGAGATGGCGACGCTGGGAACGCCCAGCGTGACCCCTTCCATGGCGGCGGCCACCGTGCCGGAATAGAGCACGTCTTCCCCCATGTTGGGTCCGTGATTGATCCCGGAGAAGACGAAGTCGGGCCGGGTCCGGGAGCAGCGTCCCCAGCGCCAGGAGTACGCAGTCGGTCGGGGTACCATCCACCTGGAAGGATCCATCCGGCCGTCGGGCCGGCCGGACCGGACGGTGCATGGTGAGGCTGTGCGAAGTCCCGCTCTGCTCCCGGTCGGGAGCAACGACGGTGACTGACCCCACGCCCCGGCAGGCGTCGGCCAGCAGGGCGAGGCCCGGGGCCAGGATCCCGTCATCGTTGGACACGAGGATGTTCATCGGAGGGTCGGAGCCGACAGGGTCACCCGCGGGGTAGCCGAATCGGATTATTCGGTGATCGCTCCGGCCGGGGCGGCGGAACCTTCCCCTCGAGGATGTCGACGATTTCCTCGATGGCCTCGCGGAGTTCCCGGAGCGTCTCCCGCTCCATGGAGGCCCGGGCGGCGGCCCGCAACTCGCCGGTACGGCGGTAATGCTCGATGCGCTGACGCGCTCCCTCGATGGTGTACTTCTCGGTATAGAGCAGGTGCTTGACGAGCATGATCAGCTCGACTTCGCGACTCTTGTATACCCGATTGCCGGAGCGGTTCTTCGCCGGATTGAGGAACCGGAACTGACTTTCCCAGTACCGCAGGACGTGCGGCTTCAGGTCGGTGAGGGCGCAGACCTCTCCGATGGAAAAGAATTCCTGGACCGGGCGCATCATCGTCACCGCCACTGCTCCGACTTGAGGGCCCGCTCCATCAGGTCGGCCAGTGCCTGAGCCGCCGGGCGGCCCTCGAACAGTATCGCCGGCCACCTGGGCAGCAGATCGGCAACTCGACCCCTACCGTGCCGGCCAGCGCCAGCGCGGCGCGCGCGGTATGTCGCCCCTTCCGCCACGGTGCGGCTGGCGCTTTATACAGGCGCGAAGCTCTGCCCCTGGGCCAGCGCGACCCCAGCGCGCGGTTCCGGCTCAGCGCCCCCGTGGTCGTCAGAATCAGGTCGCCCATGCCGGCCAGCCCCGCGAAAGTCAGTGGATCCGCCCCCAAGCGCAACGCCCAGTCGAGTCATCTCGGCCAACCCCCGGGTCACCAACGCGGCCCGCGGGTTGTTGCCCAGCCCCAGTCCCTCGAGCATCCCGGCGGCGATCGCGATCACGTTCTTCAGCGCACCCGCCAGCTCCACGCCGATCACGTCGGTGTTGGAATACACCCGGAACCGCGGCGTCGCGAAGACCCCCTGCACCGCGCGGTGCCGTCGCCGCGATTCCGGGCCGCCGCCACGACCGCCGTCGGCTGGCGCTGATAACCTTCGAGCGCGAAACTCGGCCCTGAGAGCGCGGCGCCACCCGATTCCCGGCAGAGTTTCCTCCAGCACGGCCGACATCAGCTTGAGCTGTCCCGGCTCGATGCCCTTGGTCGCGCTCACCATCAACGCATCCGGCCCCGATGCCCGGGGTGGCCCGCTCCACCACCTGCCGCAGGACATGGCTCGGCGCCACCGTCAGCATCACCTCGGCGCCCGCGAACCGCGTCCACCGGATCCGCGGTGGCCACGCAGGCCCGGGCGCCAGGGCACACCCGGGGAGGATACACCGGGTTCTCGTGGGCCCGGTTGATAGCGTCCGCCACCTCCGGCTCATGGGCCCACAGCCGCACGGCGCAGCCCCGCCGCACCAGCAGGTCTGCCAGGGTGGTGCCCCAGCTCCCCGCCCCGAGTACTCCGACAGTCGTCATGCGGCCGGTGACGGCGGCTGAGGCCTGGACCCTCTGCGCCCGAACCGGTTCTCGGTTCCGGCCAGCAGGCGCTGGATGTTCGACCCGGTGCTTCCAGATGATGAACCCGGCCAGCAGCAGGTCGATCACCAGGGTGATGGTCCCGCGCCGCGCCGGATGCAGCCACCAGTCGGCGAAGGGGAACACCGCCGCCGCCACGATCGAACCGAGCGAGACATAGCCCGTCAGCCATACGCCAGCGCCCAGATCACCAGTACCACCGGGAACGCCCACGGGGCGAGGGCGAGGACCATCCCCGGCCGCCGTCGCCACCCCCTTCCCGCCCCGGAAACGGACGAAGATGGAGAAGATGTGGCCGACGACCGCCGCCAGACCCCGCACCAGACGGCGAAATACGGCACCGTCGGGACCCGTGGGCCGAAGAGCAGGACCGGCACCGCCCCTTTCGCGACATCCACCATGCCGACCGGGATCGCGAACCGCCACCCGAGGGTGCGGTAGACGTTCGTCGCCCCGAGATTCCGGCTGCCATGCTCGCGGAGATCAATCCTCGCGCACGCGTCCCACGAGGTAACTGGTGGGAATCGCCCCGACGAAATAGGAGGCCACCAGCCACAACACTGCCTGGGCCATCAGCGTTCCCCCGTCGAGCCGTCCCCGGCGACGGGTGGGCCCCCAGCGCACCCGTCGGACCGTCGTCCCTGCCGCTGTGCTGACTCGCGCCGCGGCCGGTGAACCGGATGTTCAGCGGCGCACCCTCAAACCCCCAGGCCGCCCGGAATCCATGGTGCAGATATCGCTGATATGCCTCGGGCACATCGTCCGGCCGATTGGTCACGATCGCGATGCCGGGCGGCCGGGTGCCGATCTGTGAGGCATACAGCAGCTTCACTTCCTCGCCTGGCTGCTGGGGCGGGGCGTTGCGCTGGATCAGCTCTTCCAGCACCCGGTTCACTTCGCTGGTCTGCACCCGCTTTTCCCGCGCTTCCGCCACTTCCAGAATCAGGTCGGGAATCCGCGCCACCCGCTGCCCGTCCCTGGCCGAGATATAGACAAAGGGCACATACTCGCAGGAAAGGCGCCTTCTCGATGAGCAGGTCCTCGCCCCGCTTGGCGGTATTCGCATCCTTCTCGGGGATCAGATCCCACTTGTTCACCGCGATCACCAGGCCTGCACCACGATCCCATGCTTCGGTAGCGATCCGCAGGTCCTGGGTGTGCAGCCCATTCTTCGCGTCCACCACCAGCACGCAGACATCGGCCCGTTCGACCGCGCGATGCATCCGCAGGGTGGAGTAGAACTCGATGTCATCTTGTACTTTAGCTCTGCGCCGTAAACCCGCTGTATCTATGAAGTTGAGCGTCTTCGAGTGATACCGCAAGGGGGTGTCAATCGCATCCCTCGTGGTGCCGGGCTGGGCCGAAACCACCAGCCGCTCTTCCCCCAGCAACTTGTTGATCAGTGACGACTTACCGGCATTAGGCAGGCCAATCACCGCCACCTGAACTGCGGTCTCGTCCTCCCCTTCCCCCTTCGCAGGCAGGATCGCAACCACTGCGTCGAGCAGGTCGCCGCTGGCTTTCCCGACGGCCGCGGACACCGGCAACGGGTCGCCGAAGCCAAGCTCGTAGAAATCGAGGTGGTTCGTGGTCCTGGGATAGTCGTCCAGCTTGTTCACCGCGAGGAGGATTGGCCGTTTGACCTTGCGGAGCTGGGCGGCAATCTCCCGATCCACGGGGTTGAGGCCTTCCTTGCCATCCACCACAAACAGAATGGCATCGGCTTCTTCGACGGCGATCTCCACCTGGGCCCGTACCGCCCGGTCCATCGAATCACTCGAGCCCGGCATCAGGCCGCCGGTGTCGACCAGCCAGAAATGGCGGCCATTCCACTCCGCGTCGCCGAAGTGGCGGTCACGGGTGGTCCCGGCCACTTCGGAGACGATGGCATCACGGCCGCCGAGAATGCGGTTGAAGAGCGTCGACTTGCCCACGTTCGGGCGGCCGACGATTGCTACGGTTGGTTTATTCACGAGGCCAGCGGAGTGTCGAGTGCGTCGGTGAAATGATAGGAGGGACGGATCTCGACCGGCGCCAATGCCTGGACGTCCTGCAGCGTGAGATCATCCATGAACAGCTGATTTTCGTTGAGCGACTCACCGGGAATCAGGGCCAGGTCGAGATCGGACCGGCCCGCCAGCGCCATGCGGAAGGCCGCACCCGGCAGCAGGCCGGCGCAACTCACGGAATCGCCAAAGAGCGGATTGCCGAGGGCGATAAGCTCGAAAGTGGCCCCGGTGGCCTCACTCAGTGGTGCCAGCACCTGGGGCATCAGTCCGGCCATGGAACTGCCGGTGAGGACCGCGATCCGCCGGCCGCGCCAATCGACCATGGCCTCCCGGTCGTCCTGAATGCGCTGCTGCAGCCAGCGTACCGCACCGATCCCGTTCTCGACCTGCTCGAATCCGTCGTAGTGCGAGGCCGCGGGGAGCGGGAGCTCGGCCCGCAGGTACATCTCGTCTGCGGCGAAGGCCCAGGTGATCCCCCGCTCCGCCCGGGCCCGACGCGCCCAGCGCTCCAGCTGGTCAATCGCGCGGCGGCATTCGTCGCGGGTGGGCTCGCGCACCAGGTGGTGCTTGCTGAAGGTGGTCAGACCCACCGGCACGGCGGACACATTCAGCACCGGTGCGCCGAAGCCATAGAGATCGGCGAGCGTCTGCTCCAGCACCTCGCCGTCGTTGACGCCGGGACTCATGACAATCTGGGTGTGAAACACGATCCCGTGCGCCGCCAGCGTCCCGAGCTGCTCGCGGATATCCGGCGCCAGTGGATTGCGCAGTACCCAGCGCCGCACCACCGGATCGGTCGCGTGCACCGAGACGTACAGCGGGGACAGTCGGTACTCGATGATCCGTTCGAGATCCCGGGGCTTCAGATTGGTGAGGGTGGCAAAATTGCCATACTTGAAGGACAGACGATAATCATCGTCCCGGATGTAGAGCGCCTCCCGGAGGCCGGTCGGCAGTCCATCCACAAAGCAGAAGTCGCAGCGATTGGCGCAGCGGCGGATCCGGGGCGGCTCGACCGACACGCCCATGGGGAGCCCCTCGGGTCGCTCGATATCGTATTCGATTTCCTCCCCGTCCGGCTGCCGCACGTGGAGCAGGAACTGCTCATCAGCGGTGAGGAACTCCCAATCCAGAAAATCCTCAATCTCCCGGCCATTGACGGTCAGGAGTTCGGCACCGGGCTGGAGGCCCAGATCGGCCCCGAGCGATGCGGGGGAGACGGCAGTGACTTTCAGCATGCGGGGCGGAAGATAACGGAGCCCACGCCCCCGGGGAGGAATACAGAGGGGCGGGCCCGAGTGGGCCCGCCCCGTGGGTGAGTCGACCAGCGCTTACCAGCAGCCCGGGGCACCCTCCTGGGTCACGGCAGAATTGGGGGAGAAGCTGATATCACCGATATAGACCCCGCAGGTCATCACCCCGGTCTGGAGGACGACGTTGGTCGCCACGGCATTGTACCCGGTCGCCCCGAGATAGTTGATCGTGATGGTATTCCCGGTCGAGGGGGTAAAGCTGATCACCCCTCCGCCACCGATGCCGTTTACCTGGGCTCCGCTGGTCAGGTTGCCCGCGTAGTCGTTGTTGTCGAAGTAAAACCCTTCCTGCGCCGTCACCACGTTGCGCAGATCGGATTTCATCGAGGCGAGAATGGCCTTGCCCTTCGAGTTGGCAAACTTCGGAATGGCGATCGCGGCCAGGATGCCGATGATCACCACGACGATCAGTAGCTCGATGAGGGTAAACCCTTTTCGTGTCAGCATGTTCCGCTCCATCCGAGAGGGCGCGGACCTGGGTGGACCGCAACTGCCCAACTAGAAGGCAACAGGTGTGCCATGAAACGGCAAACGTATACTAACGCCAATGTCCACAACGACTTATCGTGTAACTGCAGGGTTCGAACAACACCCATTTTACCGTGCCTGAAGTCGGCGTACTGCGAGAAGCAGAACGCCGACCATGAAGGAATGATCGGCGCTCGTGGGAAGGTCTCATGGGAGGGTGGCCGCGTTATTTGTGGCTAAGGCTCCAGACGTAGGCCGCGACAGCCTTCACGTCATCGTCCGTGATGGACGATCCGCCCTTGGCCGGCATCGGAATGCCACTCTTGGATTCCTCCTTGGTCACACCCTTGGTGATCTGCTCGATCAGCTCCGGGTAGCTGCCCTTGCTGTGCAGCCATACATCGTCGGTCAGATTCGGACCGACCAGGCCCTTGGCATCCTGGCCATGACAGGCGTAGCAGAGCCCGGCCTTGTGGAAGGTCTCGTTCCCCTTGTCGACCATCGCCTGCGTCACCCCATCTGGAAGCGCCTGCGCACTCGCGGAGGCCGCCGAAAGGGTGGCGAGGAGGGCGAGCGCACCGGCAACACGAAGCATCGTCATTCCCAACTCCCCAGAAGAGGTTGAACACCGTGTTGCGCTCTCAATGAGCAAGAGATGGGCCGACTACCACCCCAACCTGCCACCAGAAACGGGTTCGGCGACCAGCAAGTAACTCGTTACGAGCCAATATATTACAGAAATACACCTGACGCCACCATCCCCGGCGATGGGACGCCGTTGTCCTCCCGGAGGCCAGCGCGTCCGCCGCCGGGACAATTCCGCTTCATTTTCATTCCCCGGCGCTCTCGAGCAACTCGCTGGGCGACCGTTTCCCCGCCGCGCGCAACGGCCACAGCAGCCCCGCCAGCGCCGCCGCGCCCAGCAGCCCGAAGTACCCACCCAGCAGGCCATAGGGGCCCCCTACCTCGGGGCCAACCACCGCCATCAACGTGTCCTGAATCCCGGGAGCAACCCAGAAGGCCAGAGCCGCGGCCACGACGGCTGCCCCGATCACCCTGAAGAGAACCAGGCGAAGCAGGCTCCCACGGGTGGCCCCGACAGCCCACCGCAGTCCAAGCTCGGGCAGGAGCGATACCAGCCAGCTGCGCATGAGCACCACGGCGCCCAGCCCCGCGATCCCGAGCATGGCCCAGCCGAGCAGCCCGAAGCCACGACCGAACCACTGCAGCGGGGCCAGCTCCGCCGCTGCCACCTCCGTCTCGCGCTGAAGCGCCACCTGCTGGATCGGGGCTCCAATCGCTCCGTCGGGGAGAAGTAGCTTTCCCGCTCCCGACCCACCTGGCTCTTCCCGCACCAGGAGCTCCGCCCGTTCGGGGGGCTGCTGCAGGATGCTCAGGTAGGCCGCCATGGAAGGCTGCAGGCCGAACCCGAATCCGCCCGCGGGGAGATCCTCGACAATGCCGATCACCCGGTACCAGGCGCCATCGGGATCGGCGTCGGGGCCACCGGTGCGAATCCGGATCTCCCGCCCAATCGCCTCGCCTGCCTGGAAGCCCTTGAGCGCGAGGCTGCGGGAGACCACCGCCACGGGGTGAGCAGCGCCGTCGTCCGCCAGGGTAAAGCCACGACCCGCGATCAGTGGAGTCCCCAGTGCGCGGAACGTATCGGGGCTGGCCAGATACTCCGTCACCAGCAGCGGCTTGAAGCGGGTGTAGATCTCCCCTTCCTGGCAGGCCCCGCAATCGGTGAGGACCGACTCCACCGTCCCGAGCCCGCGGGACGTCCCGGCGCTGGCCAGGCTGACCAGCGACACCGCCGGGGACACTTGAAGCTGACGGAGCAGGCGCTGGTAGCCGGCCCCCCGCTGGACCGGAGCCCCACTGGCCCGCAGATCGATCAGGGTGCCCGCCCCACCCGTCACTCCGGACACGGCGGCCCGTGCGGCGTACCGCATGACCATCCCGGCCCCGAGCAGCACGATGAGACTCAGCGCGAGCTGGACGATGGGAATGGTCAGGGCGATCGGCCGGGCGCTCTCCCCACCGAGATGCGGTCGAGGGGCGAGGAGGTGCGGGAGGACCAGGCTGCCGCACCCGATCCCCAGGAGGATCAGCAGCGCATATCCAGGCAGAGCCGAGGAGGCTCCGGGGATGGTGCCAGGCCAGGAGGCCGACGCCACCCGACTGGCCATCCACCCGAGCGGCACGCCAACCCCGAGCGCGCCGACCACCAGCGCCAGACTTTCAATGAGGAGTGAGGCGAGCTGCAACCTGGCGGAGGCACCAATCGCCCGGCGGGTGGCCTGTTCCGGTCGCCGCATCGCCGCCCGAGCGGCACCGAGGCTGAGTGCCGTGAGCCCACCGAGCAGGAGGACGGCACCAGCCCCGCTGAGCAGGAACCGGAAGAAGGTGTCGGAGGCGGCCTGCCGGGTGGCGGTGACGGAGCGGGTGACGAGGCTGCCGGGTGCTGCGAGACCGGCTCCAGCGATCTCCGGGAGCGCAAGGCGGGTGTGCTGGAAGGGCACTGCTGCATCCGCCAACCAGCTCACCGGCAGCGCCACGCCGAGGGAAACCCCGGCGACCAGGGCCAGGAGCAGCGTCGAACGACGATAGGCCCGCAGGCCGTCGAGGGCTGGCACCATGATGCGGCGCAGGTGATTCATGGGGGGAGCTGAACGGAGGTGAACATGCAGGCTCCGGAGAGGAAGCGGACCCTACGAATGACCCCCTGCCGAAGATCCGAACTTCGGCAGGGGGGAGAGCGGGCGACCGGACTCGAACCGGCGACGTCCAGCTTGGGAAGCTGGCATTCTACCAACTGAATTACGCCCGCAGCGGGGCATTAACATGCCTGCCTTATGGAGGCGTTGTCAATGCTCCGCCCGTCGCTACTTCTTGGTGTAGCGCCAGCCCACGATGCCTGCGCCAGTCCCGGTCACCGAGAAGGGGTGGACGGCCGCCGGGGCCTGCGCCGGCAGGGTAATATCCTGACTGTTCACTACCGTTCCGCCCGTACCGAGGAACTCGACCGTCAGCGTAACCGGCGTGGTCGGAATGGCCTTCCCTCCCAGATCCTTGGGCTCGCGCCCGGTGGCGACAGCATAGAAGACGGCCCCCTCCGGATTGACGCGGAGGCTGTCCACCTTCACATCAATCGGCAGGGCCGTCAGGGCGGTGAAGGCCTTGATCGTCCCGTCCTGGTCCTTCTGCATCTGATAGCCCTGCGCCCGCAGGGTCAGCGCGTCGGCCGACAGCGGCTCAAGCGCAATGAGTTTGTCGGCCGTCTGCTGCAGCTTCGCGCCATTCTTCAGCTGGTAGTACGCACTGGCCTGGTTGTATAACGCGTCCCGATTATTGGGATTGGCGGTGGTGATCTTCTCGAAGGTCGCAGCCGCCGACTGAAAATCCTTGTCGTTGAACTGCTTCACCGCGATATCAAAGAGATCGCTAGCGGAAATCTCGGCACCATCGGCGGCACCAGCCGTGCCAGCCGTCGCGATAATCTCGCTCTCGAGCACCTTGGCGCTGTCCGGCATGTTGGCGCCCCGGAAGGCCCGGGCCAGGGCACTCTTCGCCTGCGCATCGTCCGGCTCCAGCGTGAGATAGTGACGGAATGCGGTCACCGCTTCCGCAGAGCGACCGGCGTTCATGAGCAGGGCGCCGTAGTTGAACGCGGCCTGGTTGCGTGCCTTGATCTGGGCGGGATCGGTCGGTTCCGTGTTGCCGGCCTTGCCGAAATAGACCAGAGCGCTGTCCGGCATTTCCCGGTCGTTGAAGAGCTCCCCCATGACCACATACGCGAGTGGGAGCGACCGGTGGATATGGTTGGCCGCACGCAGCATGACCATGGCGGAGTCACCCTGCTTGGCCTGACGGAAGGTCTGTCCGGCGTTGACCAGGGCGGCCCACACCCGATAGCGATACTTGTCGACATCCGCCTTGCAGGCGGGGGCCAGCGCGACGGCCCGGGTGAATGCCGTATCGGCCCCCTCGAGGTCCCCCTGCTGGATATTGAGCCGCCCCATGTAGTACCAGGCTGCCGGGTTCTTGCCCTGCCCGTTGCTCACGATGGCCTCGTTCAGCACCCGGACGCCGTTCTTGAGCGCGTTGGTCCGATTGCTGACGTCCCCGCTGCCTTCGATGCCGGTCTTCAAATACACCTTGGCGCTGCTGACCCGGAAATCGCCTGCGCCATCGAGCTTGCACTCGGGCTGGGCCATTCGTGAGTCGAGCGAACCGATCACCCGGTTCTCGACCCCATTCTGCGCCTGAGCGACCGTGGGGCTCGAGGTGGCCACAGCCAGACCGAGCAACGCGCCGACGAATGCCTTGGTCATCCCTTCTCCTTCGGTAATGGTGTCCCGGCTGGTGGCATGTGCGCCATCAGCTCGTAGGCTTGCCGTTCCATCTCTCGTGCCACATCCAGCGCCGGCCTTCCCGAACGCCGCGCGGCTTCCCGTACTGTATCGAACTCGGCCTTGACCCGAGGGCCGGCCGGGGTGTCCACCACTTTCACGACCCCGGACAATCCATCAGCGGTCCGGACCGCGAGCTGCCGCCGCGCGAGCGTCACACGCTCCCCCACGGTGCGCCGCAGTCCCGAGGTCGTAGAGTGCAGAAAGAATGCCTCAATGACCGCTTCTGTCGAGGGTGTGTCGCAGGTCACCTCCACGCGATAGCCTGGGCGGCCCTTTTTCATCTGAGTGCCCCAGAGAACGACATCCAGCGCCCCAGCAGCCATCAGCGCCTCCCGCAGCGGCTCGACATACTCGGGGCTCAAATCGTCCAGGTCAGAGGACAGTGTCACCACCCGGGCCGCTTCAGCAGCGGACTCCCCCAGTACCAGCCGAAGGGCGTTGGGATACTCGCCGGGGTCGCGGCCACCGGCTCCCCATCCGTTGGCCACCGGCCGCCATGCGTCCGGAACCGGCCCGCTGTTCAGGACGCGGAGCAGCACCGCGCCGGTCGGGGTTGTCGCTTCACCGGTGACCGGTCCGTTGGGTCCGATCGCGAGGCCTTCAAGCAGACGAAGTGTGGCCGGCGCGGGCACCGCCATCACCCCATGCGCCGCCCGGACCCAGCCACGACCGAGCGCCACCGGCGCGACGTGCACCCGTTCGATCCCCAGCTGCTCGAAGCCTTCGATGCCACCGACGATGTCGACGATGGCATCTGCCGCTCCGACTTCATGCAAGACGACGGCTTCCGGCCCCACCCCATGCACACGTCCCTCCGCCTCGCAGAGCAGTTCAAAGGCGGCGGCCGCGCGACGGCGCACCGGGGGACTGATCCGGGCCTGCGCAAGGATGCGGAGGATATCGGCCAGGCGACGATGTCCATGCCCGGTACCCGGCGCCCCGGGCGGCACCATGTGATCGTGCTCCCCCTGGTCTCCCTCGGGGTGAGGAAACAGCGGCGCCGGCTGCTCAGCCCGCCCATCCGCCAGCATGACGTGAACCCGGGTCGCCGCCACTCCACAGCGCCGTACGCGTTGAATCGCTACCCGCACCTCAGGCAGCCCCAGCCGGGATGGCAGTTCCCGCAGCCAGGCCTCCGGGGCCCCGACATCGATCAGTGCACCCAGCAGCATGTCACCGCTGATCCCGGCGGCGGGGTCCAGCAGGGCAAACCGGGAGGGAGTCATGCGGAGAATATCACGGGAGCGTCAGGCCGGGAGCAACCGGGCCGGATCGCGATACAACCACCCTGCCCCGGTATTGAAGACGACGACCCGTTCCCCGGGATCGATCGCCCCGCGCGTGACCAGATGACGGACGGCCGCGAGTCCGGCGCCCCCTTCGGGGGCGAGGTCGATTCCTTCGTCCCGCGTGCCCGCCTCGGTGTCGGCCGTCAGCTCGTCATCCGTGACCGCGATCGCCAGTCCATTGCTCTCCTTGAGCGCCCGGAGAATCAGGCGATCCCCCAGGGGACCAGGAACCCGGAGCCCGCTGGCCACCGTCCATGGGTCCTGCCATGGCAGTGCCGCATCGAGTCCGGCGTCGAACGCGCGGACGATCGGCGCGCAGCCCGTGGATTGCACGGAGATCATCCGCGGGGCCGGATCGGTGACCCACCCTGCCGCCCGCAGTTCCGCGAACGCCTTCCACATGCCGATCAACCCGGTGCCACCACCGGTGGGATAGACGATGACCTGCGGCAGGGTCCAGTTGAGCTGCATGGCCAGCTCGAGACCCAGGGTCTTCTTCCCCTCAATCCGGTAGGGCTCCCGCAGGGTCGAGAGATCGAACGCGCCGGTGTCGGCGGCCCATTGTCGGCCCGCCTTTCCGCAATCACCGATGTGCCCATCCAGGAGCTGCAGATCGGCGCCGAATGCGACGATCTGGCCCAGGATCGGCGTCGGCGTAGTGCGGGGGGCATAGACCCGGAGCTGCACACCGGCACGGGCGCAGTAGGCGGAGGCAGCGACGCCGGCATTCCCTGCGGTGGGAATCACGAATGCCCGCGCGCCCGCCGCGACCGCCCGGGTGATCGCGGCGCTCAGCCCCCGCGCCTTGAATGATCCTGTCGGATTCGAGGCTTCGTCCTTGATCCAGAGATCACGGAGGCCGAGTCGCTGCCCGATCCGCGGCACCTGGAGCAACGGAGTATCACCCTCCCCCAGCGTGATGGGAGACTCGCCCGGCGCCAGCGGGAGAAAAGTCCGGTAGCGCCACATCCCGTGCCCGCGGCGCACCTCTGCCCGCGCCTGGAGGGGAGGTAACGGCCGATCGGGATACCGCACCAGCCAGGGCTGACCGCAGCGATCGCAGACCGTCGGAAGTCCTTCAGGACCGCGACGGTTGTCGCAGGCCGAGCATTCGAGAATCCAGTCCATGAATCCAGTTGTCGGGGGGTGGTCGGTCACTCCGCGGCGGCAAGGAACCGCTCAGCGAGTTGCTCCATGCGATCATCGCCGCGGACCCGGGCCTGATGGAGGATGGCTTCCATCGCGGGTCGAAGGGCGGGATCGCCCCAGCGATGCCCGGTGGCCTCCTCCGCCCCGCGGGAGTCACCGCGATTGGCACCTTCAAGCAGTGCCCAGGCCGCGGCGGCCGTGTACGCCGGGTCCTCCCGTGGCGGGAGGGAAAAGCGATCAGGGACCTCGTCCGGGTCCTCTTTGACAAAGGCGCGCGACATGCCCGGAAGATAGCCCGAGGCACCAGCCCCAGCGACCAGCGGACTCACGCCGGCGAGACGAAGGACGCCAGGATCCTCTCGGCCAGTTTGCTGGAAAACCCAGGGAGGCTGGCAATCTCCGCCGCCGTGGCGGATTTCACGCCGGCCAGACTGCCGAACCGTTCCAGCAGCACCTTGCGCCGACTGGCACCGATCCCCGGAATCTCCATCAACGCCGAGGTAATCGTCCGCTGGCTGCGGCGCTTGCGGCTGTAGGCAACGCCGAACCGGTGGGTCTCATCCCGGATCCGCTGCAACAGCCGCAGGGAGGGGCTGCGGCGCGGCAATCGGACGCTGTCCGAGCGTCCGGGGAAGAAGACTTCCTCTTCCTTCTTCGCCAGGCTGATGATCGGGATGGTGGTCACTCCTGCGGCGGTGGCCGCATCCACCGCGGCGCTGAGCTGCCCCTTGCCTCCGTCGATCACGATCAGATCCGGCATCGGCTTGGCCTCTTCGATCCGACGGGTCAGGAACCGGGAGATGACCTCGTGGACCGCGGCGAAGTCATCCTGCTGGCCCTCACCCTTGATCTTGTACTTGCGGTACTCGCCCTTCCGAGGGCGCCCCGCCTCGAACCACACCAGTGAGCCGACGGTATCCCGTCCGGCGTTGGTGGAGATGTCAACACAGATCATGCTGCGGGGAACCACACTCAGCCCCAGGTCCCGACCGAGGGCGTAAACCGGATCACCCGCCCGCTCATCGGTTTCGAAGGACTCGATCCGCAGGCTCTCCATGAGGTGCCGCGCGTTCTGATCCGCCAGGTCAAGCCAGCGTCGCGCCGTGCCACGCTGCGGCACATTCCATTCGGTCTCGGGCAGAATCTCCTGCAGCAGGTCGACATCGGCCGGCGGAAATGGCAGGACCAGCCGCCGGACCCGACCCTGCGCGGGTACGTAGGAGCGCACCAGCAGGAACTCGAGAATCTGGTCGTCGGTTTCCTCTGCGAGATTTTCGAGGAACCACTGTTCCCGGGCGACCACCCGACCATCGCGCACCCGGAGCAGCACGCCCACGGCGTCGTCGCCATCTCGGGCATAGCCGATGACATCCGCATCGCCGGTCCCGATCACTTCCACCCCGGCAGGGGTATCCACCTGCTCCAGCCAGCGGAGCTGATCGCGCAGCAGGCCGGCTCGTTCGTAGTCCTGCCGCTCACTGGCGGTGAACATCGCCTCCCGCACCTTCCCGCGCACATCCACGGTGCGTCCCTCGAGAAACGCCAGGACCTCGTCGATCATCGCACGGTACTCCGCTACCGACTGCCATCCGACGCAGGGGGCGCGGCAGCGACCGATGTGATAATCGAGACAGGGGCGGTCGCGCGTATCCACCGGCAGATTATCGTGGCAACTGCGCACGGTATACAACCGGCGGACGATGGCCAGCGTCTGCCGCAACAACCCGACATCGGTATAGGGTCCGAAGTAGCGTGCACCGGGGATATCCAGCCGGCGCGTCACGAGGACGCGCGGGAACGGCTCTCCCAGGGTGACGGCGATGGAAGGGTAACTCTTGTCGTCCTTCAGCCGGACATTGAACTTCGGCTGATACTCCTTGATCAGGTTGTTCTCGAGCAGCAGCGACTGCGCCTCGTTGCCGACGACAATCGTCTCCACGTCCGCGATATAGCGGCGGAGATACTGCAGCTTGAGGCTGCCGGTACTGTCGGCATTGAAGTAGCTCCGGACCCGGCTCTTGAGCCGCTTCGCCTTCCCCACATAGAGGACATTCCCCTCGGCGTCCTTCCACAGGTAAACCCCGGGGGCATCCGAGAGCGTATCAAGCTTGCGCTGCAGCGCGTCAGACGGGATCGACATGCACCAGAAAGGTATCAGCCCTGCCTAGAGGGCCTCGCGCCGCTGTCATCGTCCTGCGATCCGGTGGAAGCGTTCGAGCACGAGGCGGGCCTCAGGCACCTTGAGGAGCGCCGTGAGGGCGAGGTAGCCGAGCCCGAATGGGACGAGCACGATCGCGGCGCGGGGCACGGCGCCGAAACCCGCTGACCGGCCGTAGGCCGCCAGGCCCAGGCCCGCGCCGCCCAGCGCGGCAATCCAAAGGCGGCCCAGCAGCTCGAAGGGGAGCCCGCTCTGCCCGATGCGGCGGTTGAGCCCTCGGCGAAGGAGGTGGAACTCCACCCAGGCCGCTATCCCAGCCGACGCAGTCAGTCCCGCGGCACCCCAGCGGAGTTCGATCCCCAGCGCCGGTGGAAGAAGAATGGCGGCGGCATATCCGAGCGTGATGGTCAGCGCGACCCGGACGGTGGCGCAGCGGAGCGGCGTGCGGGTGTCGCGCAGGGCGTAGAACCCGGAGCTGTAGAGTCGGCCGAGTGTCGCCGCGAGCAGGCCGATCGCGGAGCCAGCGAGGATCGCCCAGACAAAGCGGCTGTCGGCGGCGGAAAACTTGCCGGTCTGAAACAGGGCAGCAGCGAGGACTCCGCCGAACGCGAGGAAGGCGGCCGCGGATGGCACCACGAAGAACGCGATCTGGCGCAACCCGCGGTTGATCCGGGTGCGCAGCGCGTCGGCCACCTCGGCCTCGGTCCCGGTGGTGCTCGACATGGCGGGCAATTCGGCTGCGGAGACGGACATGCCAAACAGACTCACCGGAAGGGTGTACAGCGCCTGCGCCATGCCCAACGCGGCGACCGGGCCCTGCCCCAGCAGGCTGGCAATGATGGTGTCAACGAAGGCACTAAGCTGGACCACTCCGCGGCTGAGAAAGACCGGCCCGAAGTTGCGGGCGACGGTGCGAATCTCTTCCGAACCGGTCTCGACACGCGGACGGAACTCGCGCAGGAGCTGCAGCACCGACGGCAGCTGCACCAGAAACTGCAGCCCGCTCCCGATCACCGAGCCCACCGCCGCGGCCCAGGCCGACTTCGCCTCTCCCCCACCAGTTCCAGTCAACATCACCGCGAGGATAATGGCCAGATTCCACACGACCGGCGCCGCATACGACAGCAGGAACCGGCGGTGACTGTTGAGAATCCCGAGGCACCAGGCGGAAAGCACGAGCAGCCCGGCACCCGGGAACAGCAGGCGGACGAGTCGTACCGTCAGGTCATGCTTCTCCCCATCGAACCCCGGTGCCACCAGGTCTGTCAGGGGACCCGCGAGGAAGACACCCGCCAGCACAATGATCGAGACCAGCAGGGCCAGCAGGCCGAACACGGCGTTCGCGACGCGATCGGCATCCGCCTCCCGCCCCTCGGCCCGCAGGCGCGCGTAGACCGGAATGAAGGAGGCCGAGAGCACCCCTTCGCCGAGGAGATTCTGCAGCAGGTTGGGAATCCGAAAGGCGGCACCGAAGGCATCGGCGCTGTCGGAGAGACCGAGGTAGTGGGCCAGGACGCGCTGGCGGACCAGACCGAAGATGCGACTGAGAAAGATGCCGGCGGCGACGAGAACCGCCGCCGAGGCAGGGCGCCTGGCCCGACCTTCGCCCAACGGGCCGGGCCCCGGGTCAGCGGGCATGGTCACCGGCGTGACCTGTCAGGCCGATGGAGGGAGCGATTGGCGCTTGGGCTGCTCTTCCAGCAGACGCTGGAGAAACTGATTCTCCTCCTGCAGCAGCCGCACCTGGGTGTTCATCTCCTCGACTTCACTCTCGACTGCTTCAAGCCGCCGAATCACGTCGGCGAGTGGGGTCGGTGGCTGCGGCTCCGGGCCCTCGATCCGCCGGCCAAGGGCCCGCCCGATCGGCGAATCGATCACGATGCCGAGGATCGGAATCATGAGCGCCACCAGCAGGATCATGCCGAGGAAGACCATGAGTCGAGTCTAGGAGGTTGGGGAAGCGGCTACAAGGGCGTCGGCGTACCAGCCATCGATCACGGTGGCCAGATCCGTCAGCAGGGTTGGACCATACCGCGCCAGCCAGGGCGCGAGAGTCTGTACCCGTTCCTGCGGCTGCCCCAGCGGCAAGACCAGTTCCCGGGCACGACGGATCTGATCCGATTCCACGCTCTGCCGCTTGCGCAGGTGGTTGATCAGTTTTTTCTCCGCCGCCTCCACCTGCTCCGCGGCCCGAGCCCCGAAACTGTGCATTGGCCGCTCGATGGTCGGGTCAATCGCAGCGGCGGCCTGGGCGAGGGCTTCGTAGGCTGGCAGCACCGTTTCGCGCAACGTCGTCAGCGCGGCGGTAGCCTCTGGGGGCAGGGATGCCCGAATCACCCGATTCTCGAGCGCATGCCCCGGGGCACACAACTCCTCATAGGTCGCCGCGAACTTGGCGAGCACCCGGTCCACCCGCGCGTCCACCAGCACCCCGGACCAGCGGGGCGCCGGAAGCTGCCGTGGCACCTCGAGCGGTGCGTAGAGCGCCTCAGCGAGTGCCAGATACCGCAGTTCTCCCGGCCCCGCCACATAAGCCACCGTCGGGAGCATGGCGCTCTCCACGACGGGGCGAAGCAGCACGTTGGGGGAGAAGAGACCGGGCTCACTGGCGGCCAGCCGCTCAATCTCAGCCAGAGAGAACTGCTCGTGACTGCGGCGGGTGACGAAGCCTGGCGAGCGTGATGCCAACCGGTCCCGACCCAGCTTTCCTTCGAGCATGACGAGCGTGGCTCCATCGCCGACCGCCACGCCGGGGTCCTTCCCCGCCGCCCGCAACTCCGCATGCCGAGTGGCGAGCGCCGTATCGAGTTGGGCCGACTGCGCCAGTGCGCGCAGCAGCACCGGCAGTTGGGCCCGCTTGGTCGCCGGGTGGGTGGCATCAAATACCACCACCCCGAATGGCGCGAGCAGCTCCGCGATCACGCCGGCGCAGGCGTCCGCCAGGTTGGAGTCGGGCCGATACCACTTCCGGAAGAGCGCCATGGTCTGTTCACCAAATGGCGTCGCGGCAATATCCTGTGCCAGCTGCGACAGCACCGGCTCGATCTCGGGGCCGACCGGTTCGCGATAGAGCGGCGTGAGTGGCGCATCGGCCGGTCGCTCGCGCAGTGTCATGGTCCGGGTGGACCCATCTTCGGCGGTCCACGAGGCGTGATTGCCCTCGGCAAAATCGTGATCACCCCCCGCAGCCCAGAAGACCGGAATCACCGGTCGTCCCCAGGCGGCTTCACAGCGCCGAGCCAGAGCGACGGCGCTCAGCGCCTTATGGATGGTGTAGAGCGGCCCGGTCAGGAGACCGGGTTGCTGGCCGGTCGTGACCACCAGTGCCTCTGGGTGGCGCAGCCGGTCCAGGGCGGACGTCGCGAGGTCATTCGGGACGAAGGCGTCCAGCAATGCTGGCGCAATACCCCCGGTACGCGGCTCAGGCCACCGCACCGTCCCCGCGAGCGGGGTGGTGAGGATGCGCAGGCTCACGCCGCGACCTGGGCCATCAGAATGGTGCGCGGGCCGGCCCCCAGCGCCGCCCCCTCGTAGTCCCCCCAGGCCCCACGGACCGTGGCGCCACACTGTCCCAGCATGCCGGACAATTCCTCCGCCTCAAGCAGCCGTACCCGTTCTTCGAAGACACGACCGCTGTCGAGCGTCATGGTCTTGTGGACATAGCGGCCGTCGGACGAGAGTCGGCGCTGAACGTCCACGCTGCGCGCCCCGAGCTGCATCCGTTCGGTCGGGACCAGCGTCCGGCGCACGTACCCGGCATTGAGAAAATCGATCACGAACCACCCGCCGGGCTTCACGGTCAGCACCATTTCCCTGAGCGCCGAGGCGTGCTCGGCATCGGTCGCAAAATAACCGAAGCTGGTAAACAGGTTGACGGTGAGATCCATGCAGCGGGAGCGAAACGGCAGGTACCGCAGGTCGGCTCGCACCAGCGGACGGGTGGTGGACTGCTGGGCCCGGCGCAACAGGGCCATCGAGAGATCAAACCCGACGGGAAAGGCTCCGGCCGCTGTCAGGGTGACGAGGTGACGTCCCGCTCCGCAGGCGGCATCCAGCACCCGCCATCCGGGCGTCCAGGGCAATTCCCGCTGCAACAGCGCGATCATGCGCTGCGCGTCGGCGGTGTCCCGGTGGGGGTAGAGTTCGAGGTATTCCTCACCAAACCAGTCCTGAAACCACTCAGCCATCGGCGGGCCACCATTTCGGCATGGTCACTTGTGGTAGCGCTCGCCCCGGAGGATGGTCCACGCGCGGTACAGTTGCTCCAGCACGACCACCCGGGCCAGTTCGTGCGGCAGCGTCAAGGGACCGAGTCCCCAGCGCTCCTGACAGCTCCCGAGCACGGTTGGATCGATGCCATGCGAGCCACCGATCAGCAGGGCGACTGGCCGCGACGCCTGCCGCCAGACGTCGAGCCGGGCGGCCACGTGTTCACTGCTCCACCCCTTCGCCTCCCGATCGAGGCCGACCAGCAACGCGCCCGGCTTCACCTTCTGGTGCAATCGTTCGCTTTCCTGGGCTCGCATCAGTTCGGGGGTCGGGGCCCGTCCCGCCTCCCGTACCTCGATCTCCGTCACCCTGGCGTAGTGTTCCAGCCGGGCGAGGTAGTCGTCTGCAGCCTCACGGAACGCGGGCCGGAGGCGACCAACGGCCAGCAGGGTGATTTCCATCGCCCAAAGGTAAGAGAGGTGGGGAGCGAAGCGCGAACGCCCCACCGCCCCACCCCCAATCCGTCACTCATCGTCTCAGGCGTACATCCCGCGCAGCCGGTGCACGGCGGCGACCCGGTCGATCGAGAGCATGTACGCACCGATGCGGTTGTCCACCTGGTGCTTCTCGGCCATCGCGGTGACCTCTTCGAATGACTGCACCATGATCCGCTCGAGGCGGGAGTTCACTGTCTCCTCGTCCCAGAAGTAGCCGCCGCGGTCCTGCACCCACTCGAAGTAGCTGACGGTCACGCCACCAGCATTGGCCAGGATGTCCGGGATCACGAAGATCCCCTTGGCATTGAGAATCTTGTCCGCCGCCGCGGTGGTGGGTCCGTTGGCACCTTCACAGATGATCCGGGCCTTGATCTGCCCGGCGTTCTCGTCGTGAATCACGTTCTCCAGCGCAGCCGGGACCAGCACATCGCACTCGAGTGTCAGCAGCTCGTCGTTGGTAATGTGCTCGGCATTGGGATACGTACTCAGAAAGCGGTGCGTCTTCACGTGATCGAAGACGGCGGGGAGATCGAGGCCCTTGGGGTCGTAAATGCCGCCGGACTTGTCGCTGACGGCTACAATGGTCATTCCCGCCTTTGCCATCAGGTCCGCCGCTACCGAGCCGACGTTTCCGAAACCCTGCACCGCCACCCGGGTTCCCTCGATCGGGATCTGCAGCTTCTTCAGCGCTTCGCGGGTGACCAGCATGCACCCGCGACCAGTGGCCTCACGCCGACCGAGGGAGCCGCCCATCGCGATCGGCTTTCCGGTGACGACGGCGGTGACGGTGTGACGCTTGTGCATGGAGTAGGTATCCATCACCCAGGCCATGACCCGTTCATTGGTGTTGACGTCGGGGGCCGGCACGTCCGAGTCCGGGCCAAGCGTCTCGATGATCCCCGAGGTGTACCGACGGGTGAGCCGTTCAATTTCCCCGTTGGACATGATGGACGGATCGCACACGACGCCACCCTTCGCCCCGCCAAATGGCAGGTTCACGACCGCACACTTCCAGGTCATCCATGCCGCCAGCGCCTTCACTTCCTCCTGGGTCACCTGGAGGTCGAACCGGATCCCACCCTTGGCCGGCCCGCGCGAGGTATTGTAGATGACGCGGTAGCCCGTGTAGACCTCGACCTCGCCGTTATCCAGCCGGACCGGCACCGCCACGGTGATCTGCTTCTCCGGCATGCGCAGGATCTTGTACAGCCCCGGTTCGAGATCGAGCCGCTTGGCCGCGTCGTCGAAGCGTGACATCATCTCTTCGAAGGGGTTCTCCGCTTCGAGGAAGTGGTCCTTGTCAGGCCGAATGACGGTCTGGCTGGGGCGCGGACTGGTCGCTGTCATACACTCTCCATTAGGTGTTACATCCCCTCAGGCGGCGTCAGGACCGCCTCGAGGGCGGCAGCGATCTGATCGCCGCCTTCCTCCCACGTAAGATCCAGTACAGCCACCAGCGGCTCGGGAGCATCCACCGGCCACCGGTCCCGCAGTTTCACCGCATCCTTTTCCGTCACCACCAGGAAATCCGCCCGGCGGGCCGCACTCACCAGCCAGGTAATATCCGCCTGACTGTAGTCATGGTGATCCTTCCAGGTCGCCACCTGGACCGCGGCGCCGGTGGCCTTGGTCTGGGTGACGAACGCTTCCGGATCGGCAATCCCCGAAGCGGCGACCACCCGGCGGCCAGACAGCGTGGCCGGCGGGGTCACTCGCCCACTCAGCAGCCCTTCCAGGCGGGCCAGACCAAGATGAGCGATCGCCACCGGCACCCCGGCACGACGTCGCAACTCCTCGGCCAGCTCCCGCGCCGCCTCCGCGGAGGCACGCTTCCGGGTGACCACGATGCAATGGGCCCGGTCCAGCGCATCCCACCCCTCCCGCCAGGGTCCGGCCGGGAGTGGCCAGCGGACCGCCCGGGTCGTCTCCGCGCTCACGACCAGCAGGTTCAGCTCGGGCCTGAGGTCGAGCCGCTGGTAGGCATCGTCCAGCACCAGCACCTGGGCCCCCCGAGCCAAGGCACGTTCCGCGCCAGCCTTGCGGTCGGGATCCATCACCACATGGGCCGACGGCAGCGCCCGCGCGTGCACCTTGGCTTCGTCCCCCCCGCTGTAGCCGCGCAGGAGGACCCCCGGGATCAGCCCCCGGTCGGCGTAAAACCGGGCGATCCACATCGCCACCGGCGTCTTGCCGGAGCCGCCGACCGTCAGGTTCCCGACCGCCACCGACGGCAGTGGCAGATCGGTGGCGGGCATCCAGCCACGGGCATAGGCCCATCGCCTGGTCGACATCCAGGTCCGCCACAGGAGTGCCACCGGCAGGAGGGCGGTCCGGGCAAGCCGCGCGTCGATCCGCCGGCTGGTCCAGAGCCACCGGATCAACCGGTGGGTATCGCCTCGCCGCTGGGCCATGATGCCAACCTCGTCGCGTGCTCGAGTTCCCGGATCACCAGCGCGACGGCCTCGCGCCGGTCCATCGCCCCATTCACCGCAATCGGCTCCCCATATGCCAACCGCACCCGGGCCCACGGCAGTGGGAGAAGGAACCGGTCCCACGACCCGGCCCGCCACGCGGGACGGGCCTCAACGTGCACCGGCACGATGACCGCACCGCCCTGCAGCGCGGCGACCACCGCACCCGCCTTGAAGACCCGGCGGGGTCCCCGCGGCCCATCCGGGGTGAGGCCCACCGGCACCCCGCTGCGCAGCGCCTCGATGGCGCTCCGCAGGGCGCGCGTCCCCCCGGCTGCTGGAGCCGGCAATGATCCGGTAGCCCAGGGACTGTGCGAACGCGGCGAGATACTGGCCATCCCGCGCTTCGCTGACCATGGCGGCTATGCCCATCCTCCGATGCTGCCACATCACCGGCAACAGCGCTTCGTGCCAACTCAGAATGACGTACGGCCGTCCGGCCGCCTGCACCGCGGCCCAGCGCTCTTCGCCCACCAGTTCCATCCGCCAGGTGGCGGCCAGGGTACGCGCGATCCCCGGACCAAAACGGGCCGCGACCCAGTGTCCAGGACGACTCACGGCCCGACCAGCTCACACGCCATTCGTGCCGTCCGCTCCGCGGCGCCCCGGGCCGGCCCAGCGCAGCCACCACCTCGGTCAATCCGCTCTGCTGCTGCCGAGCGGCTTCACTGGCAGGATCGAGGAGCGGCTCGAGCGTCTGCCTGACCGCTTCGGGGTCAATCGGCAGATGCCAGAATTCGGGCACGACCATCCTGCCCGCCACCAGGTTAACCAGGCTGATCCACCGCACCGTCATTAGCGCCCGGGCAATCCGATAACTGCTCCCGCTCGCCCGATAACACACGACGGATGGTACCCCTGCCAGGGCCGCTTCGAGGGTCGTCGTCCCCGACTTGATCAGGGCGGCGGTCGCGACCGCCATCACCTCGTCCGGGCGATCCCACAGGATCTGCAGATCCCCCGGCTCGGGATATGACCGGCCACTGACCCCGGCCACGAGTACGACATCGCACTTCCCAGCCTGAAGCAGCTGCTGGCCGATGTCCCGAAACAGCGGCCAGTGGCGGTCGACCTCCCCCGCCCGGCTCCCCGGAAAGATAGCCAGAACCCGCTGTCCGGCATACACTTGCGGCTTCGGGACCGGTCCGGGTGCCCGATCCAGCAGCGGGTGACCCACGAAGACGGTATCCACCCCACGCACCCGAAACCACTCTTCCTCGAATGGGAGAATGGCGGCGAGTCGGTTAGCTGCCTGCCGCAGGCGCCGGATACGCCCCGGTCGCCAGGCCCAGAGTTGCGGGGCGACGTAGTACAACACCGGCACGCCCGCCCGCCGCAGGGCCGGGCCCAGTCGGAGGTGGAAGCCAGGATAGTCGATGAGAATGGCGAGACAGTAGCGACCGGCCCGGGCGCGCCGCACGAGATCGCGATAGATGCGGAGATGACGGGGAATGGCACCGAGGACGTCGATGAAGCCCATGGCGGAGAGCTGATCGATCGGGGTGTGGATCTGCACGCCGGCCGCGGCCATGGCGGGTCCACCGCACCCTTCGATACTCACATCATGAAGCTGACGGCAGAGCGCCTCCGCCAGCGCGGCGCCATGGATATCCCCCGACGGTTCGCCGGCCGAGATCAGCACGTGCCGTCGGTCCCCCTCCGTCACGTCTCGACGTGGGGGATCAGCGCGGCGAGACGCACCGCTTCCGTGACCTGCAGTGCCAGGGCCAGGGCATCGCGCCCGTCCCTGCCAGAGACCACCGGCGCCGATTCACCCCGGACCGCCTGGAGGAAGCTCACGAGTTCGAGCCCAAGGGCATCGGCGGCACGTCGCCTCGAGCACCACCCGCTCTGTCACCTGATCCAGGGCCGTCGGCCCACCAGGGGTCCAGCCATCGCGCAGGCGGAGAAATTCCCCGCGACCCGCCCCAAGATCCAGCGAGAGGTATCCCTCAGACTGGTAGATCCGCAGGCGACGCACCCGCTCCTTGGCGATGCGCGAGGCGGTCACACTCGCCACCGTCCCCGTGCTGAACTCCACCCGGGCGTGGGCCACGTCGAGCAGGCCCGACAATACCGAGGCCCCGTTGGCGCGAATATCGGTAGCGGCGGCATTCCCGGTGAGATACAGCATCAGGTCGAGCTCGTGGATCATGAGATCCAGCACCACCGGCACGTCGGCGCCCCGCTGCTGGAACGGAGCCAGGCGCTCGCCCTCGATGAACAGCGGTCGATCCAGGAAGGGCAGCGCCGAGCGGATGGCCCGGTTGAACCGCTCGATGTGCCCCACCTGCAGCAGCGCGCCGGTGCGGTCGGCCATGGCGAGGAGCAGATCGGCTTCTTCAAGCGAGGTGGCGAGCGGCTTTTCCATCAGGACGGCGACCCCTGCGGCCAGCGCCGCCAGCCCGACTTCAGCATGCACCGGGGTCGGCACGGCGATGGTCACGGCGGAGGCGAGGTCGAGCAGCTCTTCGCGCGAACGGCAGGCCCGCGTGCCCACCGCACGCGCCACTTCCTCCGCCCGTTCACGCCGGATGTCGTACACCCCGACCAGCTCCGCTTCCGGCAAAGTTGCCAGATGCCGGGCGTGATGCCAGCCGAGCGCACCCACACCGATCACTCCAACCGGCACCGGTCGCTTCACGCCGGTACCCCGCGCCGCGCCGTGGTCACGAAATCGAGGAGGCGTCGAACTTCCGGGCACTGCTCCGGCTCCGCCAGCAGCTCCGCCACCGCCTCGGCGCGAGGCATCGAGGAGTTGAACAACAGCCGGTAGGCACGTTTGAGCGCGGCCACGGTCTCGGAGGGGAATCCCGCACGACGCAGGCCCACCGTGTTGAGTCCGAACAGCTCGACCGGGTTCCCCACCGCTTTCACATAGGGAGGAATGTCCTGATTGACCCGCGAGGCACCCCCGATGAAACTGTGGGTGCCGATGGTCACGAACTGGTGGATGGCGAGCAATCCGCTGAGGGTGGCGTGGTCCTCCACCGTGATGTGGCCGGAGAGCTGGGTGGAGTTGGCGATGGTCACTCCGTCGCCCAGGTGGCAGTCGTGGGCGACGTGGACGTAGGTCATCAGGTAGCAGTCGGCCCCGATGCGGGTGACGCCGGTGGCCTCCGTCCCGCGATTGACCGTGCTGTGTTCCCGGATGACCGTGCGAGGACCAACCTCGACCCAGGTGGCCTCCCCCCGGAACTTCAGGTCCTGCGGCGCAGTTCCGAGGACGGCGCCGGCGCCGATCTCGACCTGTTCCGCCAATCGGACGAAACGCTCCAGCACGACGTGCGGGCCCAGTCGGCATCCATCGCCGATCTCGACCGAGGGGCCAATCACGCAATAGGGGCCGATCTCGACATCGACCCCCAGACTCGCGGCGGGATCCACCACCGCCGTCGCGTGAATCACTGCACTCACTTGTCGACCACGCCCGCAAGCATCTCCGCTTCGGCGACGACCTTGCCCTCGACGGTCGCGGTGCCCTTCATCCGTGCCACCTTGCCGCGGAACTGCAGCATTTCCACTTCCATCCGCAGCTGGTCGCCCGGGACCACCGGCTTCCGGAACTTGACGTTGTCGAGCGCCATGAAGTACACCGTCTTCGTTTCCCGGTCGGGAATCTGCTCCATCAGGAGCATGCCGCCCGTCTGGGCCATGGCCTCCACGATCAGGACCCCCGGCATGACCGGATGCCCGGGAAAGTGACCCTGAAAGAACTGCTCGTTGAACGTCACGTTCTTGAGCCCCACGATCCGCTGGGTCCCCTCCACCTCGAGGATCCGATCGACCAGCAGGAACGGATACCGATGCGGCAGCATCGCAAGAATCTGTCGGACGTCCAGCATTACCCCTCCCCGGTGAGTGCTGCGGCGCGGATGGCGCGCACACAGGCAATGTTGCCCTCGTGACTTGGACGCGTCGCCTGGACGGTGGCCTCCAGGCGCGCACCGAGGAGGGCGAGGTCACCGATCAGATCGCCCGCTTTGTGGCGGACAAACTCGTCGGGCCAGCGCAGTGTGGTGTTCACCACCCGATGGGCCTCCAGCGCGATGCCTGCGTCCTCGGTGGCTCCGCGCAGGGTCCCTGCCCCCTGCGCCCGCTCGATGTCGGCCCGGAAGCCGAAGGTGCGCGCCGCGGCAAGCTCCCGTTCGAACGCGTCACCCTCAAGGGTGACGACCACCCGCTGGGTCCCGATCACCGGTTGAGAATACACCAGCGTCACGTCGACTGTCAGCACCGGGGCCGGCGACACGACATAGTGCGCATCACCGCAGCGCACCTCAATCGGGGTCGTGACGCCCCAGCGGTCGATGTCGCCCTCGGTCTCCACTACGCCGGCCCGGTTCAGCAGGTCCAGGAAGGGTTGGAAGGAGCCGTCCACAATCGGAATTTCGGGCCCATCAACCACAAGATCGAGGTCGTCCAACTCAAGCGCCGTGACCGCCGCCAGCAAATGCTCCACGGTGTCCACCCGCCAGGCGCCCCCCGAGAGTGCGGTGCGGCGCGGCGCGGCGATCCAGTGGTCGACGCGAGCCTCGAGAACTGCCGCCGCAGGGTCAGGCTTCCGGAATCGGATTCCCGCGCCCGGAGCACCCGGCACCGCAGCCACCGCGCAGGTCACCCCGGAGAACAGTCCCATGCCACGCAGTTCAGCCCTGCGAGCGACCGTCCGTCGCGCCATGGCGCTCCCGTTCCGCCACCAGGGCCTCGAGGTCGTGCATGAGGGCCGGCAGCCGGTAGACCGCAGCCTGGGCCCGCAGAAAGGTCCGGTGGGGGCGCGCAGGATAGCCACTCACGGCGGTATCCGCCGCCACCTGCCCCGGGCCGAAGACGACGCTCTTCGCCCCAACGACCGCCCGGTCGCCGATGGTCACGTGATCGGCGATGCCGACCCCGCCAGCAATCACGACATCGTCCCCGATCTGGCAGCTCCCCGCGATTCCGGTGGTCGCCATGATCAGGCAGCGGGCGCCCAGGCGCACATTGTGGCCGACCTGCACGAGGTTATCGATCTTGGTGCCGTGTCCAATGATCGTATCCTCGAAGCTCCCCCGGTCGACGCAGCTGCCGGAGCCGATTTCGACATCATCTTCGAGGATGCAGGCACCGAGGTGAGGGATGCGGCGGTGACCCTCACTGCCCCGCAGGTACCCGAAGCCCGGACCGCCGATCACCGCACCGGCCTTGAGCACGACCCGATGCCCGAGTCTGACTCCGGCATAGCAGACGGCGTGCGCCCCCAGCTGGCAGTCGTCACCCAGGTCGACATCGTCCCCGACGACCGCGCCCGCGTCCATGATCGCCCGGTGACCGATCCGGGCACGGGCGCCAATGACGACGAAGGGACCGATCCGGACATCCGTACCGAGTTGAGCGTCGGGGGAGATCTGTGCGGTGGGATCGATGCCGATCGCGGGGGCGTCGACCGGATGCAGGCAGGCGGCGGCGGCACTGAGGGCGCGGTCGGGGTCCGCGACGATAATCCGGACGCTCGGGCCGCCCGCCACCTCAGCAAACGGGGTCGCGACCAGGACCGCACCGGCGCGGCTCTGCTGAAAATCCTGGAGATAGGCGGGAGAGACCAGAAAACTGAGAGCATCCGGGCCCGCGCGGTGCAGCGGAGCCAGGTGGGTGAGCGCTGGATCTCCCGCCCCGACCAGCCGACCGCCGACCAGGTCGGCGACCGTGCGAGCGGTCAGTGGCGGGAGTGCGCCCGGGGTGCTCAGGGGCTGGCCTTGAGCTTGTCCACCACCTGCTGGGTCAGGTCGAGCGACTTATCGGCCGTGACGATCATGCCATCGTTGGCGCCCACGTCGAAGATGATGCCGTAGCCGCCGGCGACACGGATCCCTTCGATGACCTGATTCACCTTATCGTGAATCGGGGCGATCAGCTCCTGCTCCCGCTGGGCCGCCTTTTCCCGCAGCTCCTGCGCCCGGGTCTCCATCTTGGCGCGCCGGTCATCCAGCTCCTTGCGCTTGGCGGTGCGCGCCGTCGCCGAGAGCATCACCGACTTCTGCTCGAAGTCGCCGGCCATTGAATCCAGGCTGGCCTGCAGCTTTTCGACCTCGGCCCGGAAACCGCCCAGCTCCCGGTTGTACGTCGACTCGGCCTGGGCGTACCCGGGGGTCGCCAGCAGCACCGCGCGGGAGTTGATATACCCGATCTTGGTCCCACCCGCCTGGGCCGTCAGGGCAGCCGGAGCCGCCACAAGCAGCGCGACGAGCATCAACCCACGTCCGAACATACGAGACGACATTGTGCAAACTCCTGCTGATGGTGGTGGGCCCGGTTAGAAGAACTGGCCCAGCTTGAAGTGAAGTTGCCAGCCGGGAGCCGGCTTCCCGCTCGCGGTGACTTTGTCGAAACCATACCCGAGATCGAGACCGATCGGGCCCAGCGGCGACAGCACCGCCACCCCGAAGCCCGCGCCCCGGAACAGGCGGCTGGGATCATACTGCTCGGTAGTCCGGTAAACGTTTCCGGCGTCGAGGAAGGTGCTGAAGTAGAGCGACTGGCTCACCCGGGCACCGGCCTCGACCGTGAACGCGGCGTACGCCTTGCCGAAGGCCCCAACGCTGGCCGCCGAGCTGCCACCCGCCTGGGGGTCAAAGCCATCGGGCGTAATCGAGAACTCGTCGTAGCCCCGAAGCGGGATCCCGAACTGGGTACCGCCCAGGGAGTAGAGTTCGGTGAAGAACGGCCCGGCGTCTCCGAAGATGAATCCGCTCTTGGCCGTCAGACCCAGTACGAACTGTACTCCGCTGCCGAGCTGCTGGTTTCCACCCATCTGTCCCAGCGGGGCGTAGTAGCGGCCCTCCAGGTCCAGCTTCCGGTAGTTGCCGGTCCCGCCGAGCACACCACCGTTGAACTCGAAGGAGACGTTGGTCAGGGCGCCACCCGTGGCAAACGGGAGACCGAACCGGGTGTCGCGCACGATGCTGCCGCCCAGGGTGGAGCGGGTGCAGTTGGAGCAGCGGTAGCGGGCCCGGAGATCTTCTGACCCACCGGTGAACTTGATCTGCTGCAGACCGTACGAAGTGAATACCCGGGTGAACCGTGAGCCGAAGAACGGGAAGCCGAGCTGCAGGCTGCCACCGACCTGGCGGCGACGCCCGAGGTCACCCACCGTGAACCGCTGGCGCGAGTTGAACAGGGTAAGGGTACCGGAGATCCGGGACTCGCGGATGGCCGGGTCGGTGTAGCTCAGGGTGAAGTCATTGATGTTGCGGCCGAACTGCCACAGCAGCTTACCGCGCTTCCCGCGGCCGAAGAGGTTCGGCTCTTCCAGCCCGAGGAATCCGCCGACGCCGGTGCCCTGCCCCAGTGACGCGCCGAAGTTGATATTGCCGGTCCGCCGCTCCTCGACCCGGAAGGTGATATCGACGTCGACCCCGTTCTCCACCGGCTTGACGTCGGGCGACGCCATCGGCTGCTGGAAAAATCCGAGGTTGGCGATGTTCCGGTAGCTCTGCACCAGACGATCCTGATTGAACAGCTGCGCCCGGGATCAGGGCGATGGCGTCGCGCACCACCCGCTCGTGGGTGACGTCGTTGCCCACGATGTTGATCTTGTTGATCGTGGCCGGCTGCCCTTCCCGGATGGTCCATCGCAGGTCGAGGATCGGTTCGCCCGCAGGGCCCGTCCGCCGGGTCTCCTCGGGATTCACCTGGGCGTAGATGTAGCCGTTGTTGCCGTAGAGGGTCTTCACCTTCTCGCTGGCGTCACTCCACTCGGTGCTGTTGAACGGCCGGCCCGTGCCCGCCATCCAGCCCGAACGGGTACAGCGCCATCAGCTCTTCGGTGCTGAAACGGCGATTCCCGATGATCTGGAATCCGCCGATCTTGTACTGCTGCACCCTCCTCGACGGCGAGATGCAGCGTCGCCTTGCCATGATCGGCGTCCACGCTGATCGAGTCGCTGGTCACCTGGAAGTCGATATAGCCGTTGCTGCCGTACCAGTTGGGCAGTCGCTCCCGCAGGTCCTGCTGCAGCTTGTCGTCCTCGTAGCGCCCCTTCTGCCACCAGAAGAACCCTTCCGGCTTCGTCGCCATGTGGCCGACGAGGGTCTTGTCGGTGAAGGTCGGATTCCCCTCGACCACCACCTGGCTGATGGCCACCCGGCCACCCTCGTTGATGTCGAAGATGATCCCCACCTGTCCCGGGCCGGGGCTGGTCTCGATCACCTTGACCGTGGCCGCGTAGTACCCCTGGGCCCGGTAGATGGAGTCGATGGCGCCCCGCCCCCGTTCGACCGCGGCGCGATCCAGCGGACGTCCCTCCGACAGCTTGACCTTCTCACGGAGCGAGCGGGGCGACACCAGTTCGGCGCCCTTGAGCGCCCACCGCTGCAGCAGGGGGCGCTCCTTCACGTGAATGACCAGCACAATCCGGGGATTGGTGCTGTCCTCCGCCGCCTGATTGATGGAGACATCGTCGAACTGCCCGGTCCGGAACAAGGCGGTGATCGCCCGTTGCAGGTCCCGGTAGTTGGTGGGCCGCCCGAGCTGGAGCCCCGAGCTGGTGATCACCTGCAGGGCCGTCAGCCGGACGTTGCCCTCCACTGCCAGGCTGTCGACCACCGGCAGCGCCGGAGGTGGTGCGGGTGCGGCACCTGGCACCGGGTCCTGCGCCCAGAGGGACCCGGCCGTGAGGCAGAGTAGCGAGACGGCGAGTGCGAGCGGTCGCGAACGAAACATGCGGGGGGAGGGCCGACGGCCCCGCGGGGCCGCCGGTACCGGTGGCAGGGTCAGGCCTTGGTGCCGCTGAATGCCCGGAAGGCGAGGCGTTCCCCATCCGGGGCCACATCCACCTCGATCTCATCGGTGCGGCTGAACTCGCCGAGCAGGATCTTCTCGCTGAGCGGGTCCTCGATGTACTTCTGAATGGCCCGCTTCAGCGGGCGTGCGCCGTAGTTCTGGTCGTATCCGTGTTCCACCAGGAATTCGGTGGCCGCAGGGGTCAGGCGCAGAATTTCTTCGCCGACCCGCCGCTGGACTTCGCGGACCAGGATGGTGACGATCTGGGCGATATGCTCCTTCGCCAGCGGGTGGAAGACGATGGTATCGTCGATCCGGTTCAGGAATTCGGGATTGAAGACCTTCTGGATCTCGTCCTTGATCTTTTCCTGCATCTTGTCGAACGAGGTCTTGAAGTCCTGGCCGTGGAACCCCAGCGTCTTGCCCTGCATGATGTCCCGGGCGCCGACGTTGGAGGTCATGATCACGACGGTGTTCTTGAAATCGATCAACCGACCGTAGTTGTCGGTCAGGTGGCCTTCATCCAGCACCTGCAGCAGGATGTTGAACACATCGGGATGGGCCTTCTCGATTTCATCCAGCAGGACCACCGAGTAGGGCTTCCGGCGGATCGCCTTGGTCAGGGTGCCGCTGTCCTCGTAGCCCACGTAGCCCGGAGGCGCCCCGATCAGACGGCTGACCGAGAACTTCTCCATGTACTCCGACATGTCTACCCGGATCAGCGCGGACGCATCGGCAAAGAGGAACTTGGCGAGCGAGCGGGCAAGTTCGGTCTTACCGACACCGGTCGGGCCACAGAAGATGAACGAGCCGATCGGGTGCTTGGGATCCTTGAGGCCGGCGCGCGACCGGCGGATGGCGCGGGAGATGGCCTTGATGGCCTCGTCCTGCCCCACCACGCTCTCGTGCAGTTCATCCTCCATCCGCAGCAGGCGCGAGGCTTCCGCTTCCTGCAGCCGGGTGACGGGAATCCCGGTCCAGCGTGACACGATGAACGCGATCTCCTCTTCGGTGATCACCGGACGCCGGGTCTGCCGTTCCTTCTCCCACTCTTCCTGTTTGAGCCGGATCTGGTTCTGCAGATCCCGCTCCTTGTCCCGCAACGCCGCCGCCCGCTCGAAGTTCTGATCGCGGACCGCATCCTCCTTGTCCAGGTTGACCTTTTCCAGGTCCGCCTTGAGGTTCGCCACCTCGGCCGGCGGCACCTGCGAGGCCAGCCGGGCCCGGGCCCCCGCCTCGTCGATCACGTCGATCGCCTTATCCGGCAGGAACCGGTCGGTGATGTACCGCTCCGACAGTTTCGCCGCGTCCAGCAACGTCTCGTCAGGGATCACGATGCGGTGGTGGTCCTCGTACTTCTTCCGCAGCCCCTTGAGGATCTCGAAGGTTTCCTCGATGGACGGCGGATCGACCAGCACGGTCTGAAAGCGCCGCTCAAGGGCGCCGTCCTTCTCGATGTACTTGCGGTACTCGTTCAGGGTCGACGCACCCACGCACTGCAGCTCGCCCCGCGCCAGCGCGGGCTTGAGCATGTTGGAGGCGTCGATCGCACCCTCGGCCGCACCGGCGCCGACCAGGGTGTGCAGCTCGTCGATGAACAGAATGATCTGCTTGTTCTGCGCGATCTCGTTCATCACCGCCTTGAGCCGCTCCTCGAACTGGCCGCGATACTTGGTGCCGGCGATGACGGCGGCCATGTCCAGCGAGAGCACCCGATGGTCCTTCAGCACGTCGGGGCACAGGCCGTTGGCGATCATCAGGGCCAGGCCCTCCACGATCGCCGTCTTGCCCACCCCCGGTTCGCCGATCAGCACCGGATTGTTCTTCTTGCGGCGGGCCAGGATCTCCATCACCCGCTCGATCTCCTTCGCCCGGCCGATGGTCGGGTCGAGCTGGCCTTCGGCCGCCAGCTGCGTCAGATCGCGACAGAAATGATCGAGAGCTGGCGTCTTGGACTTCTTTTCGGATTTCGGAGCGGCGGCGGGGGTGGGGGAGCTGCTCGACGCCGGCGTCTGGGGCATGTCGCTGCCCAGCAGGCGCAGCGTCTCCGCCCGGCTCTGCTCCAGGTTCACACCCGCATCGGTGAGGACCTGCGCGGCGATCCCCTTCTCTTCCCGCAGGAGGCCCAGCAGCAGGTGCTCGGTTCCGACGTAGCTGTGATTCAGCTCGCGGGCTTCGGTCATGGCCAGCTCGAGCACCTTCTTGGCGCGCGAAGTGTAGGGGAGGTCGGGACCGGTGGCGGCCGCGGCTTTCCCCTTCTTGACCGTCTCCTCGATCTTTTGCTGAATTTCCTCGAGATCGACGTTCAGATTCTGCAGAACCGCGGCGGCAACCCCCTCGCCCTCCCGAATCAGGCCGAGCAGGATGTGTTCGGTGCCCACATACTCGTGGTGCAGGCGGGCCGCCTCTTCGCGAGCCATCTGCAGAACCTTCCGCACACGGTCGGTGAAGTTGTACCCGTTCATCGGCCTATCCTCGACGTCCAGCTTCGTCTTCCAGCCGCGCGCGGACGTAGCGCGCGCGACGAACGTTCAGATCCGGGTCATCCGGCTGCACGGACTCCAGCACTGCCAGATGCGCCGGCTGCGTGTGAACCAGCAGTTTATTCAGTGTGTACAATCCCACACCGTTGATCAGCGAGAGCCCGACACCCAGCCGGACACCCGAGAGGAGATTCATCGTCTCGTCGAAAGACAAGGTGCGGGCATGGCGCAGAAGACCATAGGCGCGCCAGACTTTGTCTTCGATGATGGTCGGTACATCCCGCAGCAGGACCTCGCGGGCCTTTTCCTCGTAGGCCATGACCTGACGTACCATCTTCGCCAGGTGATCCAGCAGGTCCGGCTCCGACTTGCCCAGCGTGGTCTGATTCGACAGCTGGAAAAAATTCCCGACGACCTCACTGCCCTCGCCGTACAGGCCGCGGTGCGTCAGGCCGACCTGCGCCAGACCCTGCAACACTTTCGAGATTTCCTTGGTCAGAACCAGGCCCGGCAGGTGGATAAGCACCGAGGCCCGAAGACCGGTGCCCACATTGGTGGGACACGAGGTAAGGTAACCAAACTCAGGGTGAAATGCGAAAGCAAGTCGTTGTCCCAGTTCACCGTCCAGCCGGTCGACATCCCGGTAGGTCGACTCCAGGGCGAATCCCGACCGCAGCCCCTGTAATCGCAGGTGATCCTCCTCGTTGAGCATCACCCCGACCCCGTCCTGCACCAGCAACGCCGCCGCCGGACGCACCACCGCATGCTCGTCCAGCCCCGCCAGTTCCTTGCTGACCAGATGCCGCTCATGCAGCACCTGGCGGTCGGTGCGCTCCAGCCGATCGAGCCGGAATTGCAACGCTGTCCGGAGGGAGACGGTCTGGTTGGCCGCCCCCAACACGTCGGCCAGCACCCGCTCCCGGTCCGCCTGGGTGGCCCGTGGGCCGAACGGTCGGCCGGCGAGATTCCGGGCCAGACGGACCCGGGTGCTCAGCACCAGGTGACTGTGTGGCCCGCTGGCGTCGAGCCAGGCCATCCCACCATCGGGGAGCAGGCTGAGGTCGATCATGTTCCCGCCTCGTCCACCGCCCGCAGCTGGTCCCGCAACTGAGCCGCGAGCTCGAACCGCTCCGCTTCCACCGCCAGCCGCAGCTGCTCCCGGAGGAGTTCGCCCGACGGCGCCACTGGCAGCGGACCACCTCCGGGGGCGAGGTACCGTTCCCCCACATGACGGGTGGACCCGTGCAGCCGGCGCAGCAGGTCCCGCAGCGGACCCTCGAAGCTCACATAGCAGTCGGCACACCCCAACCGACCCGATTCCCGGAAGTCCTGCAGCGTCGCACCGCAGACGGCACAGGATCCGCCCGGCGTGGGGCCAGGCAGGGCGGCCGCCACATCCGCCGCTTTCGCCTGGGCCGCAATGAAGCTGCCCACCGGAATCTTCCCCAGGCTCGCGCCGGTCTCGACTCCACGTTCGGCCGCACAGCGTTCACACAGGTGAAGCGTCGTCTTCTGCTCATCCGCGACCTGGGTGAGTGAGACCACGGCTTCCCGTTCGTGACACTGATCGCAGCGCTTCATGCGAACTCCTGCGGCAACGGGGTCGGCAGGAGCCGTCCTCCCTCCATCACCAGTGTGCGGTCCGCCCGGCTGGCCAGTTGCCGGTTGTGGGTGACCACGACCAGGGCCGTCTGAAAATCGCGCGCCAGCGAACCGAACAGATCGTGCAGCCGCTCCGCCTGGGCCTGATCCAGATTGCCGGAGGGCTCGTCCGCCAGCACCACCCGCGGCTGATTCGCCAGCGCCCGGGCCACCGCCACCCGCTGTTGTTCGCCACCGGAGAGCTGGGTCGGACGATGGCTCAGGCGCGCCCCCAGGCCGAACTGGCGCAGCAGCGCCGTGGCCCGGTCGCGGGCCACGTCCGGTTCGGTCCCCAGGATCCTGAGTGGCATCATCACATTCTCCAGCGCGGAAAAATCGCGCAGCAGGTGATGGAACTGAAACACAAACCCCAGATGCCGGCTGCGCACCCCGTCCAGCGTCCGGGCGCTGGCGGTACTGAACTCGGTCTCCTCGAGCCGGACCGTTCCACTGGTCGGACGGTCCAGCGCCCCCAGCAGGTGCAGCAGGGTGCTCTTCCCCGCCCCGCTCTCACCAATGATGGCGACAAATTCCCCCGGCGCGATGTCGAAATCCACCTCGGTCAGGATTTCGAGCACACCGCCATCGCCGCACGGATAGATCTTTCCGAGGCCCCGGGCGGAGAGGATGGCGCTCATTCGTACCGGATCGCGTCCACCGGCTGCAGCCGCGAGGCGGCCCGGCAGGGGGGAATCGTGGCGACGACGGCGAGCACCAGGCTCCCGAGCACGATCACCAGCACATCCAGCGGCTCGATGCGGATCGGCAGGTGATCAATGAAATACACGCTGGGATCAATCTTGATCCATCGGCCCCGATCGACGCTGAACGAGATGGCGAGCCCCGCCAGCAGGCCCAGGCCCACCCCGGTACTTCCAATGATCGCCCCCTGCGCCAGAAAAATCCGCCCGATCGCCCCGGCGCCGAGCCCCATCGCCTTGAGGATCCCGATCTCCCGGGTCTTCTCGGTCACCACCATGGTGAGGGTCCCGACGATATTGAAGGCCGCCACCACCATGATGAAGAAGATAATGAGGCCCATCGCGAGCTTCTCGAGCTTGAGGGCACTGAACAGGGTCGCGTTCTGCTGCTGCCAGTCCAGTGACCGATAGGGATAGCCGAGGCGCTCCTCCAGTCGCTTGCCGATCTCCGGGGCCGCCCATGGATCCGACACCCGGACTTCGATCCCGCTGACCGCGTCGCCGAGTCCGGCGAGCCGCTGGGCCACCGACCGCGACATGATCGCAAACTGGTTGTCGTACAGGAACATCCCGGTGTTGAACGTGCCGGTCACCTCGAAGCGGAAGTAGCGTGGCACCGCTACGCCAAGCGCCCGGTTCACCTCGGGTGGTTTGGCGGGGACCAGGGTGACGATATCTCCCGGATACACCGTCAGCCTCTCGGCGAGGCGGGAACCGATGATGATCGCGCCGTCAACGCCGTCCCGGGTGGTCTCGAACTTGAGATTCCCGGTCACGATCGACTGCGGCAGCGAGGTGACGGATCGACTCCCGGTATCGGGCTCGAAGCCGAGGATCTGGACCCCTTCGGCGTAATCGGAACCGGCGGAAATGATCGATTGGGTCAGCACCTCGGGCGCCGCGGCCACCACGCCCTTTTCCTTGAGGATCTCTGGCAGCATCTCCTGCCAGTGATCGAGCCGGAGCCCCGTACCGTAGGTCAGGATCCGCAGGTGGGGATTGGCGACCAGGATCCGGTCCCGCAGGTCATTGCGAAGCCCGTTCATCACGCCGAGGACCACGATCAGGGCGCAGACCCCGACGGCGACGCCACCGATGGCGATGCCGGTGATCAGCGACAGCTTGCCGTGAGGGCCGACGGCTCCGGAGATAGCGTCGGGCGAGGTCCCGCTCGAGCCGGCTGGGCGGCCACAGCAGTTCGCGGAGCGTTGCGCCCGGCGGAGTCGATCCTGCGGCGGGCACTATTCCTCGGCCCGCATGGCGGGAAACAGAATGACGTCGCGGATCGACGGCTGATCCGTCAGCAGCATGACCAGACGATCCACGCCGATACCCATGCCGCCGGTAGGCGGCATGCCATATTCCAGCGCCCGCACAAAGTCGGCGTCGTAGGGCTGGGCCTCGTCATTGCCCGCCTGCCGCTGCCGGACCTGGTCCTCGAACCGGGCCCGCTGGTCATCGGGATCGTTGAGCTCACTGAAGGCGTTGGCCAGCTCGCGGCCCTGGACGAACAGCTCGAAGCGTTCGGTGAGCCGCGGCTCGTCCCGATGCTCCTTGGCCAGCGGCGAAATCGCCTTGGGATAGTCCACCACGAAGGTGGGCTGCTCCAGACGGCCCTCGAGAAAGGTGGTGAACATCTCGTCCAGCAGCTTGGCGCCCGTGAAGGTCTCCACCTCCTCCGCCGCCCGGTTGGCCCGCAGCAGGCGAGCCCGCATCTCCGCCTCGGTTGCGCTCAGCACATCGACCCCGCTCGCCTCACGAATCGCCATCGACGAAGGAGACCCGCCGGAACGGGGCGGTGAAATCGAGGGTGACGCCATCGCGCACCAGGGTGTGTCCGCCGCCGGTGACCTCCCCGACCAATTCACCCACCAGCGCCTCGGCCAGCGCCATCATGTCGCCGTAATCGGCATAGGCCTGGTACAGCTCCAGCATGGTGAACTCGGGATTATGGGTCCGGTCGATCCCCTCGTTCCGGAAGTCGTGGCCGATCTCGTAGACCCGTTCGAGTCCTCCCACCAGCAGCCGCTTGAGGTACAGCTCGTCCGCGATCCGGAGATAGAGCGGCATGTCGAGCGCATTGTGGTGGGTCGTGAAGGGCCGCGCCGCGGCGCCACCGTACAACGGCTGCAGCACCGGCGTCTCCACCTCGAGGAAGCCCCGGTCGTCCAGAAAGCGTCCGGATCCGGCTGATGATCCGGGACCGCTGGCGGAACACCTGCCGCACGTCCGGATGGACCGCCAGATCCGCATAGCGCTGACGGTACCGGAGCTCGGCGTCGGCCAGTCCGCCATGGGCCCGTTCGGTGCCGTCCTCCAGCACCTCCCGCTTGGCCCGAGGGAGCGGCCGGAGCGACTTGGTCAGCAGGGTGAGCTCGGCGCCGCGGACGGTGACCTCGCCCGCCCTGGTACGCATCAGGGTGCCCCGCACCCCGATGTGATCGTCCAGGTCGAGCAGCTGGATCACCGGCCAGGCGTCGACCAGCGCATCGGATCGGAGATACACCTGGATCCGGCCACTGGCATCCTCCAGGTGGCCGAAGACCACTTTCCCCTTGGGACGCCACGACTCGATCCGTCCGGCGATGCGCACCTCCGGGCCGTTTTCGCCCATGGCATCCTGGTACAGGGCCGCCGCCGCGCTGGCGCTGTGGGTCCGGTCGAAGCGGTAGGCAAAGGGGCGCACGCCGAGGCTCACGAGCTGGGGCAGCTTCGCGCGGCGAGCCTCCTCGACAAAGGAGCGATCGTCGGTCACGCGGCCCGATGCCCGAAGCGCTTCAGATACGCCTCAATGAACTCGTCGATGTCGCCGTCCATCACCCGCTGCACATCGCTCACCTTGAGCTCGGTCCGGTGATCGTTGACCATGGTGTAGGGCTGGAACACGTAGGACCGGATCTGGTTGCCCCAGGAGTTGTCCGTCTTGGTGGCCTCCAGCTTGGCCTTCTCCGCTTCCTGCTCCTCCAGCTTCATCTGGTAGATGGCCGCCCGGAGCATCTTCATGGCCGTCACCTTGTTCTTGCCCTGACTACGCTCCTGCTGGCACGCCACCACCAGGCCGGTGGGGATGTGCGTCAGCCGGACCGCGGAGGAGGTCTTGTTGACGTGCTGACCGCCGGCCCCGGAGGCACGGTAGACATCCATCTTGATGTCTTCATCGCGCAGGTCCACCTCGATCGTGTCGTCAATGTCCGGGTAGACGAACACTGACGCGAACGAGGTGTGCCGCCGGGCCTGGGAGTCGAATGGCGAGATCCGGACCAGCCGATGCACCCCCTTCTCCGCCTTCAGGAATCCGAAGGCGTACTGGCCCGTGATCTCGAGCGTGACCGACTTGATGCCGGCCTCTTCTCCATCGAGGCGATCCAGCACCGTCACCCCGAAGCCGCGACGCTCGGCCCAGCGGGCATACATCCGCATGAGCTGCTCGGCCCAGTCCTGCGACTCGGTGCCTCCTGCCCCGGGATGAATCGTGAGGATGGCCGAACGGGCATCGTCGGGCCCCTGCAGCATCGCCTGGAGTTCGAACGACTCCAGACCCTTGTCGAGCGCGGCCACTTCCCGTTCCAGCTCCGCCGTCAGATCGGCATCCGGTTCCGCCTCCAGCAACTCGATCATGGCCCGGGCATCGGAAGCTCGACGGCCCAGATCCACGGCGGGACTCAGCCAGCCCTTGAGCTGCTTGATTTCCTGAACGGTTTCGCGAGCCTTGTCGGCCTGGGACCAGAAGGCCGGATCAGCCTGGCGGGATTCCAGCTCATCCAATCGTGCCTGCTTGCCATCCAAGTCAAAGAAAACCCCGGATCGTGGTGATCCGCTGATCGAAATTGTCGAGGTGTTCGATGAGATCCTTCATGGCAGGTCCAAGGCAAAGGTGAACGGGAAAGATAAGCGGGCTCGACCGCCGCGCGTGGGATTCCGGCGGGGCGTTGCCCGGCAGGGTTCTCGCACGAGAGCCGAAAACGATCGGTGGGGATTCCCGGCACCGGCCCGGAACCCCCACCATCCCAACCGGCGGCGCGTGCCGCAGGCGGCTAGAAGACTTTCTGTCCGCCGGCGAGGATCTCGTTGAGTGCTTCGTTGAAGTAATTGGTCGACTCCGCCAGTTCCTTCCCCACCTGGTCGGTGTACTCCTCCCAGCTCTTCTGGATTTCCTCCTGGAAGAGTGTCTTGAGCGTTCCCTGCGCCAGTCCATCCTTGCGCCGGTCAGGGTAGTACACCACCAGGTCCGAAATCAGCGCGCGGGCCAGGCGCCGGGCCTTCTGGGCGGGATCCTGCGTCAGGAAAGGATTCACCGGCCGACCGGCGGGCCGGGCCGGCACGGCGGCGGACGGGGCCGTGGTGGGCGTCGGTGTCGGCGGCGCCGGCAGTGGGGCAGCGGGGGCAGAGGCCGCTGGTGTCGCCGGTGCGGCGACCGGGGGCCGCATCGCCGGCGGAGGCATCGCTGGCCGCGCGGCCGGAGCGCCCGGAGGAAACTGACGGGGCGTGGTTGGGCGCGGCATTCCCGGCATTCCCGGCAGCGCCGGCGGCGCCGCCGTGGGCCGCGGCATCGCCGGAGTCATGGGCACCGGACGCTCCGCCGCCGGAGGGGCAGAGCGACGGGCGAGTTCTTCGGGGTCGAGGGGGACACCCGGACGCCGGGCGGTGTGATCCACCGCGGGCAGTGACGGACGTCGGGCTGTTTCGCTGAGCCCCGGTGTAGGGGGCGGCGCTGGGGCCGCCGGCCGGGGCGGTTCGGGCGGCGCCGCGGCCATCGGGGGCTCGGTCGGCGCCTGTGGTGCTGGAGGCGCGACCGGGCGGCGTGCCGTGACCTCGGGTTCGGCCGGAGGCGCAACCGGGGGTGGAACGGGCCGGCGACCGGTTGTCTCCGTATCCGCCGGCGCTGCGGCCACCGGAGTCCGGGTTACCGGAAAGATCGCCGCGCACACCTTGCAGCGAGCCCGCACGCCGGCTTCGGGGACCTTGTTCGGGTCAACCCGGTACACCGTCGTACAGGAAGGGCAGGTCACATTCATGCGTCCCCCTAGCGGCCCGGTCCCGCAGTGCGGTCACCGGGTTCGTCCCCGTCGGACTGCTGCCGCCGGTCCACGACAAAGACCGAGCCCGGCAGCGTCTTGGCGTAACTCTTCATCTCCGTCGCCAGCTCGCTCACCTGGGCCGGATGGGTGAACTTGCGGCTATGGTTGCTCACGATGCCGATGGAGAGCGTCATGAGCGGCACGCGGTGCAATTGCCCCCGGCGGTCCTTGCCGAAAAAGTACCCCGCCCTCCGATCCTGGTCGTTGTATTGCAGCGGGATCAGGGTATCGAACACCGAAATGATCTCGGTGCAGACGGCATGCACATCCGACAGCGGGATGACAAAAATGAAGTCGTCACCCCCGATGTGGCCCACAAAACCCCGCACCTCCAGCATGCCCTTCACGACATCATGCAGGATCCGGGACAGAATGTAGATCACCCGGTCGCCATCGTAATAGCTGTACCGGTCGTTGAACTCCTTGAAGTGATCCAGGTCGGCATAGCAGACCGCGAACTCGCCACCGCCGTCGAGATTGCGCCGGATGGCGCGCTCGATTTCGGTCGTCCCCGGCAGCCGGGTGGAGGGGTGGACCGATACATCCCGCTCGGTGCGGGTCAGGATCGCTTCGATGCGCGAGCGCTGCTCGGCGGGCGAGAACCGCGGACTGATGACCTCGTCCGTTCCCGCCTCGAACCACCCCTCGACCTCGGTTGCCTCGTGGCGGGAGGAGAGCAGCACCACCGGGACGATTGCGGTGAATGGATCCTGCTTCAGTTCCCGGACCAACACGACCCCGGCGGCTCCAGTCCCATCCGCATCCACAAAGAGGAAACAGGGGAAGCCACGCAGAATGATCCCCCGTACCTCTTCCGGATCCGGCAGGGTCATCAGCGGAAACGCCCGGGCCTCGGCCCAATGGGCCACCAGGTCGGGCACCGCCTGCCCAGCCGGCGCGTGATAGAGGACCGTCGGGCGAGTGCGCAGCCTGAGACTCCGGGTAGTTACTGTAAGAGATGTATTGAAAGCAACTTAGGACGTCCCATAGTTGCTGTCAATCGACCGTCCCGCTTCTCCCTAGATAAAGAATACCGCGATTGCCACCATGGCATAGAGGGCCAGAAGCTGGACACCCTCAAACCAGTGGGATTCCCCATCCAGCGTGACAATCGCCGCGAGGACGGTGGCGAGCCCCACCGCCACCACTTCCAGGGGGGTGAACACCAGGTTCAGGAACTGTCCCGACCCGGACGCCCCCATCATCGCCCCGACAAAGACCAGCAACGGGGCGACCAGCAGCGCCACCTGGGTGCTCGATCCAAGCGCGATGTTCAGCGCCAGATCGATCTTGCCCTTGCGAGCCACCACCACGGCCGTGGCATGCTCGGCGGCATTCCCGATGATAGGGATCACGATCAGACCAAGAAAGGCCTGAGAGATGAAGGGGATGTCCCGGGTCAGCCCTTCCACCGAATGGACCAGGATCTCGGACTCCACCCCTACACCGATGGTCGCGAGGGCGAGGATCACCGTCGCCTTCGGGATGGTCCAGAGCCGCGCCTCCATGGGGTGCGGATCGCCGGCGAACAGCCGATTGTGGGTCTTCAGCGAGAACAGCAGGGAAAAGGCGTAGGTGACAATCAGAACGACGGCCACCGACTCCGACAGCCGCAGTTCCGTGAGTACCGCGGCCTCGGGATGGAGCTGATGGAATACCGCCGGAAAGACCAGACTCGTTACCGCGAGGGCGAGCATGCCGGCGCTGGCCCCAACGGCGGTCCGATTAAACCGGATCAGGGGACGGCCGATGCCGCCGGCGATCAGCGATAATCCGAGGATGAGGAGGAGGTTGCCCAGAATGCTGCCGATAATCGAGGCTTTTACCAGCTCGATCAGGCCGGCGCGTAACGCCGTAATCGCGATAATCAGCTCGGCGGCATTGCCAAAGGTGGCGTTGAGCAGTCCACCAACCGCCGGACCGGTCCGGGCGGCGAGATGCTCGGTCGATTCCCCCATGAGACCCGCGAGGGGGAGCACGGCGATACAGGCAACGGCGAACACCAGGGCATCACTGAAGCCACCGGCGAACTTGAGATAGAGGCTCACCGGAATGGCGAGCCAGAGCAGCTTCCCTGGCGTGAAGAAGGGCTGGTGGACCGGAGCAATACGCCGGGCTCCCGAGGGCGTCCTAGGTGCAGGTTCGCTCGGCGCTTCCATCACCGGCTCCGGGACGACAGGCTCCCGTCGTCCCTTCCCTCGCTCGCCCCGTTCGGGGCGCTCACTTCGATCGGGACGCTCGCCGCGTTCGGGACGCTCGCCGCGTTCGACGGCCGCTTCCCCGTCGCTCACCACCGGCGCGTTCCCGCTCGCGCCGCTCTCCCTTCTCCCGCGGTGGGCGTTCGGCCCGCTCCGGATCACGGGCCTTTTCGGCTCGTGGCGCCGGCTCCGGCTTTTCGGCCTTCTCCGTCACCTCCGGCTTGGGCGCACGCTCGGCGCGCGGCGGTCGCTCCGGTCGCGGCTCCTGCGGTGGCAGGCCGAGCGCCTCCCGGACCTTCGCCGTCGGGATCCCGAGATCGCCGAGGCTCGCCGCGACCACCCCCCGACCATCCTGGAGCAGCGCCCCGAGCAGCTGGCCAGCCTCTGGTTCTCCACCACCCGCAGCGGCCCGGGCGGAATCCAATGCCCGCCGGGCGCCGGAACGCAGCGTCAGCTCCTCCGGGTTTTCCGGGGCCCCCCGACCCTGCGGGCTGCGCTTCTCCAGCCGCTCGCGGAGCGCGTCGGGGGAGGACTCGAACGCCGTGAGGATGGTGACCAGCGACGGGTCCTCGCGCTGCAGCAATCCCAGCAGGAGATGCTCAGTGCCGACGTAATCGTGCTGCAGGCGGACCGCTTCCGCCCGCGCGGCGCTCAGGTAGTCGCTCAAAGCGGCTTGGCCTCGTCGATCAGCATGATGGGGATGCCGTCCTCAACGGAGTAGACCAGGCGGCAGCTATGGCAGATGAGGGCTTCGGGAGTGACGCGATACTCGAGTTCCCCTTTGCATTTGGGACAGACCAGGATCTCGAGCAGCTCGGGAGCAAGCGACATGGGCAACCGACGTTGGGCGCGGGCTCCAGGGGGAGTCCGGCGCGATAGAGGTATGTGAGAGTTCGGGGGCACGACACCCCGCCGCCCGCTACTCCCGGGGAAATCCCAGGCGGTCCAGTGCCCCCTCATTGCGACGCCAGTTGGGCAGCACCTTGACCCAGCAATCCAGAAAAACCGACTGGCCCAGCAACGCTTCCAGACGCTTGCGGGCGTGCTGGCCGATCGCTTTGAGGGTCCGGCCGCCCTTCCCGATCACAATCCCCTTCTGGGAGTCACGCTCGACCAGCAGTGTCACACGAATGTACACCGGCTCCGTGTGCTCGCGGAACTCCTCCACCTCGGCGGCAACGGCATATGGGACCTCGTCTTCCAGATGGAGAAAGGCCGCTTCGCGCAGGTACTCGGTGACGAAGAACCGCAGCGGCTGGGTCCCGACATCCTCCGGGTCGAATTCGAAGGGCCGCTCCGGCAGCTGCGCGCGCACCGCGGCCAGCAGTGCCGGCAGCCCTTTGCCCGATTCTGCCGCGATCATGAGGGCGCCAGGCGGCACCCGGTCCCGACCCAGATCGCTCTTGGTGTAGACCGTCAGGACCGGCACCGGGAGCGGCTGCTCCAGCCCGGTGAGCGACCAGAAGTCGGGGGCTGGGGCGGACGGGGCGGGATGGAGATGCAGCACCAGATCCGCCTTCTGCAGCGCGGCAATGGCCGCCTCCCGCATGCGCACGTGCAGGGCATACTGGGGGTCCAGCAGGCCGGGGAGGTCGTGGAGGATGTACTGGGTGGTCTCGTCGGTGTGCAGCCCGACAACTGGGAGCCGGGTCGATTGAGCCTTGGGGCTCACAATCGCCAGGTGATTCCCGACAATGGCGTTGAGCAGGGTGGATTTGCCGGCGTTGGGCGCGCCGGCGAGGGCAACATGGCCGGTGCGGGTGGTCATGCGGCAGAAGATAGCGCCTGACGCACCGATGCAGCAGGTCGCCCCGTCCCGAAAAAGGCAAGACTGGCGCCCGGAAACCGTACAACGTAACCTTCCTGCTCATACTCACACATAATGAGGTGCTGGACATGACCCGCCTCCTCCGCCCCGCCCTGATCGGGGTGGCGCTGCTCGCTGTGCCTGCCCTGGCCTCAGCCCAGCGCCCGTCCACCTCTGGCCTGATCCCAGGCTGGGAGAGAACCGGCCGAGACTTCGCTCCCAATGGCGTCTGGCGCTCCAAAGGGCGCGCCGTCGCGGCCGCCCGAGCCCAGGCCCTGGCACGGGGAGATTTTGCGAACCTGGCGGCCCCGATGATGGGTGGAGCTCCCCGCGGCAGCAGCAGCGCCGTAGGCGGCGTGCTCCGAATGCCGGCGCTCCTCTTCTCGTTCGCGACCACGGCAGTCCCAGAGCCGTTTCCCACGACGGAGTACGCGGCCGCACTATACGGAGCCACACCTCCGACGGGCCGTTCCTACACGCTGCGGACATTCTACGAGCAGATGTCCAACTCGGTGTTCAGCATGCAGGGGGATGTCTTCGGCTGGACCGCCCTGCCGCTCAGCGAGGCGAGCTACACTGGCCAGCCGGGCGCCTGTCCCGGTGCACCCAACGCCGGCAACTGCAACGGTGTCTGGAGCAACGCCTCGTTCGCCTTGCTGCAGAACGCCCTGGTCGCGACAGCCGCAGCCCAGGACGCGGCGGTCGACTACGGGCAGTACGACAACGACGGCCCGGACGGGATTCCGAACTCCGGGGATGATGATGGGTTCGTCGATGTCACCATCTTCCTGCAGGCCGAAGTCGACGGGGCGTGCGGCGGAGGGGCGGCGAACAACCACCCCTGGGCCCATCGGGCCCAGATGAGCTATACGACCGGTGACGCCCGCAACGGGGGCGGGAACATCCGGCTCCGTGACTATATCCTGCAGAGCGCCGTCGGCGGCTCGGGGTCCTGCACGGCGGGTCAGCTGATGCCGGTCGGGACGGCGGCGCACGAGCTGGGACATGGACTGGGACTGCCGGACCTGTACGACACTCAGCAAGGCACTGAGGGGATCGGTCAGTGGGGTCTGATGGGGTCCGGGAATTACACCTCCGCCTTCAGCCCCAGCCGGATGGAGGCGTGGTCCCTCAACGAGTTGGGCTGGGTGACTCTTCGGCCCATCGCAAGCGGGGGGACGTATACCCTGGGCCCCGCCCCAACCAGCGATACCGCCTTCGTGCTGACGCCCGGCGGTACCAATCTGCGGGGGGAGCGGTTCCTGATCGAGAACCGTCAGCCGGTGCAAGCGGACTCAGCAGTGATTCGGGTGCACTGCGCCCGGAGCGGCAACCCCGTCGGCTGCGGCGGTGGACTGCTGATCTGGCACATCGACCAGACGAAGCTGGATCAGAGCCGGTTCAATAATTCGGTCAATTCGGGCGCGATTCACGGTCTCGAGCTGGTCCAGGCGGACAATCTCAACAACCTCCGCAACCCGACCACCAATCGGGGCGACGCCGGAGACCCCTACCCCGGCATCACCGCCAACACCTCCTTTACGCCGGCGAGTGCCCCGGCCGCGCTGCTCAACAACACGGCCTTCGCCAATGGCAGTGCCGCAGGGTTCGCCATCTCCCAGATCCAGATCACCGGCGGGGTGGCCAGCATGCAGATCGACTTCGGTGGCACGTACCGGGTCAATGCCAATGACCCCGCCGTGTCGGTCCTGGTCGACAACGTCGCGACGACGCTGTTCCAGGGGCTCCTGATCGACGCCTCCACCCACACGCTCTCCGTCACGTCGCCCCAGGTCTCGGGCGACGGCCGTCGGCGTTTCACCTTTGCCAGCTGGACCGACGGCGGTTCGCAGACGCATGACATCACCGCCACCCTGGCGGGCGACACCATCACGGCCACGATGACCCGGGAGCACAAGGTCATCGCCGGCGTCTCAGGTAACGGCACCATTACCCCAACGCCCGCCATCGACCTGACCGGGACCTTTGTGGCGGAGAACACGCCGGTGCAGCTGGTGGCCGCACCGACAGGCGCGGATGTCTTCCTCAACTGGACCGGTGATACCACCACCAGCAATGCCACGCTGATGCTCCCGCTGGGCCGACCCTATACCGTGACCGCAAACTTCAGCGCGCCGGTCTCCATCTCCACGGGAGCGGCCCTGACCGCCGGACTCATGGGTACGCCCTATAACCTGCAGCTGGTCGCGACGGGCGGCACCGGCACCTTCACCTGGACCCTGAACGGCGGGACGCTGCCCCAGGGGCTGACCCTCAGCGCTGGCGGACTGCTCGCTGGTACGCCCGGCGCCTCCGGCGACTACGCCTTCACGGTCGCCGCGACCTCGGGAAGCCTGAACGGCACGCGTGACGTCACCCTGAGCATCACTCAGCCATCGCTGGTGAGCACGGAGGTCGTCAAACTGATCGTGACGGGCGGCAGCACGCTCGCCGCGACGGACCTGGCGTATCTGGACCTGCTGGGGAACAAGAACGGCAGTTTTGACCTCGGTGATTTCCTTGCCTGGGTGCGCGAGACCGGTGCGGTGGGCGCCCTCCGCGAACTCGAGCAGGCCCAGCGTGCCCAGACCAGTAAGGAGAAGTAAGCCATGCGCAACCTGACCAGATTGGCACTCCTGAGCGCGGTCGTCGCCTTCGGCGTGAATTGCGGTGGCGGCGGCAACGAACCCGACGTTCCGAAGCCCGGCGCGCTCTCGGTCGCGCTCACCACGCCGAACATCGATGACGCCGCCATCAAGCTGACCCTGACCAGCCCGGTCGCGCCGACCGCCATCGCGGCCGCCAGTGCGGGGCTCCGGCTCTTCGTGAGCGGAACGATCGGCACGACCACCACGGTGGTGGTCACCGGTGATATGACGGCGGGACCCATCCTCACACTCACGGTCCCCGATACCCGGGCGGTGGGTGACTACAGTGCGGCCGTGGTCCAGGTCGCCTCGACCACCTATGCCCTGCGGGCCAACACCGGCTACGCCCTGTCGGTCGACAAGTGAGGCCGTTTGGGTTGTGGTGCGCCGTAGCCCTCCTCGCGGGCTGTGCCGCCGGGGCCTCTCGCAGCCCGGCGGCCGGGGATCCCACTGGTGCCAGCCCGGTGATTGACGGTCACTGGCAGTATCGGGCGGCCGTCCCGGCTGGGCGCACGGCGCTGGAACTCGATCTCTGGCAGCCGGCGGGGGGGGATTCGATCACCGGGCGGGTGACGTACTGGATGAGCGGCGACATGGGCCTTCCCGCAGACCGGTTCGGCCCTCTGGCTGGGGCGATCCAGGGCCCTCAGGTCTGGTTTGCCATCCCGCTGCCGGTGCCTGCTCCACCCCTCCGGTTTGACGGCACCCTGCAGGGCGATACGCTGCTGATCACCGGCTCGTCGCAGGGTGGTGACCCTGGGCCGTTTCCCGCCGGGGGCCGATTCCTCCGGGTTGGCAAGGTCACCGGATCGTAAACACAAACTCAGGGATGGTGAGTGGACGCGGCGCGGGCCTTCGGGTTCGCGCCGCGTTGGTGTTTAGGGGCGCAAAAAAATGGACCCGGATCGTGAGATCCGGGTCCACAGGGGTGGCTGGCGACGGCCTACTCTCCCACACCCTCTCGAGTGCAGTACCATCGGCGCTGCGGGTCTTAACTTCCGGGTTCGGAATGGGACCGGGTGTGGCCCCCGCGCGCTAGTCGTCAGCCATTTCAGCGATCCATCCCGAGGGACGGATCAAGATTTGGCAACCGAAGTAACGGATGTGTTTGGGAATCCAACTCTCTGCAGTGAAAAAACTGGGAGAGATCAAACTTCACGGGCGATTAGTACGACTCGGCTGAAGAGATTGCTCTCCGTGCACCTGCCGCCTATCAACCTGGTAGTCTTCCAGGGCCCTTTAGGGAGCTTCAGCTCCAGGAGAGTTAATCTTGGGAAAAGTTTCCCACTTAGATGCTTTCAGCGGTTATCTCCGCGTGACATCGCTACCGGGCGCTGCCCCTGGCGGGACAGCCCGTACACGAGCGGTCACTTCGTCTCGGTCCTCTCGTACTAGAGACGACGTCCCTCAACTCTCCCACGCCCACGACGGATACAGACCGAACTGTCTCACGACGTTCTGAACCCAGCTCATGTGCCACTTTAACCGGCGAACAGCCGGACCCTTGGGACCTTCTCCAGCCCCAGGATGTGACAAGCCGACATCGAGGTGCCAAACCGCGCCGTCGATGTGAACTCTCGGGCGCGATAAGCCTGTTATCCCCAGCGTACCTTTTATCCGATGAGCGATGACCCGTCCACACGGGATCACCGGATCACTTAAGCCGACTTTCGTCCCTGCTTGCGCCGTCGCGCTCGCAGTCAGGCACCCTTTTGCTTATACACTCGACGTGCGATTACCGACCGCACTGAGGGTACCATCGCGCGCCTCCGGTACTTTTTGGGAGGCGACCGCCCCAGTCAAACTACCCACCAGTCACGGTCCTCGGCGGTGTTGCCGCCTGAGTGAGATTGTTAGTAAAAGAAGGGTGGTATTTCACTGATGCCTCCCTCCAAGCCGAAACCTGGAGATCAACGGCTCCCACCTATGCTACGCAGCTGATACCGACAATCAATGACAGGTTGTAGTAAAGGTGCATGGGGTCTTTTTGTCCTGTCGCGGGTAATCGGAATCCTCACCGATACTGCTATTTCGCCGAGCTTACGGAGGAGACAGCTCTCAAGTCGTTACGCCATTCGTGCAGGTCGGAACTTACCCGACAAGGAATTTCGCTACCTTAGGACCGTTATAGTTACGGCCGCCGTTTACCGGGGCTTCGGTTCATGGCTTCACCTTGCGGCTGACCACTTGCCTTAACCTTCCGGCACCGGGCAGGCGTCAGTGTCTATACGTCGGCTTGGAAAATGCCTTAGCAGACACCTGTGTTTTTGTTAAACAGTCGCTTGAGACGATTCTCTGCGGCCCTCTCGCGAGGGCACCCCTTCTCCCGAAGTTACGGGGTCATTTTGCCGAGTTCCTTCTCCGTAAATCACTCGAGCACCTGAGGCTGCTCGCCTCGCCTACCTGTGTCGGATTACGGTACGGTCAACGATTGTCCTGGTTCGCGAAGCTTTTCTTGGCAGCGTGCATCGGCCGTCCTTTACGGAACCTTACGGTCCCTTCGGCATCGCCACTCGACTAACCCCGCGGATTTGCCTACGGGGCAACGTCTACCTGGCTTACAGCGGATAATCCACCCACCCGCCGACAACCTTGCTCCTGCGTCCCTCCTCGAACTCGTAACGGCCAACCGTTGGTACGGGAATGTTGACCCGTTTCCCATCGTCTACGCCTCTCGGCCTCGACTTAGGGACCGACTGACCCTGAGCTGATTGCCATGGCTCAGGAAACCTTAGGCTTACGGTGACCATGGTTTTCACATGGTTTCTCGCGTACTTAATCCGGCATCCTCACTTCCCACCGCTCCACCGGAAGGCTTCCGCCCCGGCTTCGTCGCTGTGGGAACGCTCCGCTACCCCTCACCGCGCAAGGCGGTGAAGACGTGGCTTCGGTGGGTGGCTTGAAGTCCCGACCATTATCGGCGCGATCTCGCTTGACTGGTGAGCTATTACGCACTCTTTAAAGGAATGGCTGCTTCTAAGCCAACCTCCCAGCTGTCACAGCAAAATCACATCCTTTGCTACACTGAGCCACCACTCCGGGACCTTAGCCGACGTTCTGGGTTCTTTCCCTCTCGCCGCTGTACATTAGCGCACAGCGACTGCCTCCCGGACAGCATTCCATGGGCATTCGGAGTTTGGTTGGGGGAGGTAACGTTATTCACGTCCCGGACCCATCCAGTGCTCTACCTCCCAGGAACTCATTTTCCGAGGCTATACCAAAATATATTTCGCGGAGAACCAGCTATCCCCGAGCTTGATTGGCCTTTCACCCCTACCCTCAAGTCATCCGAGCGGTTTTCAACCCACATCAGTTCGGTCCTCCACCGCCTGTTACGGCGGCTTCAACCTGCTCAAGGGTAGATCGCCACGGCTTCGGGTCTGCCTCCACGTACTTATTCGCCCTATTCAGACTCGCTTTCGCTACGGCTCCGGCCCTGAAGGCCTTAACCATGCACGTGAAGAGCAACTCGCCGGATCATAATGCAAAAGGCACGCCGTCAGGCCATCCGAAGACGACCCTCCGACCGCTTGTCAGCACACGGTTTCAGGTTC
>CAWBZM010000001.1:0-985000 GCA_963793205.1 uncultured Gemmatimonadales bacterium | reverse complement strand
CCCTTCACCGTCTTACGGGAATTCTGCGGGGCGGGGATTGTACCTACAGGCCAGCCCGAGTGCAAGGGGTAGGTAACAGGCGGCCGCGCGACCGTGGTGCCGCCCAGCTGCCAAGCCGCCTACTTTCCCCCCTTCTCCAACCCCTCCCCCATGACCGCGTTAATCGAGTGCGTCCCCAACTTCAGTAATGGCCGCGATCCCGAGGTCATCCGCCGCATAACCGACCGAATTCAGGCGGTGCCGGGTGCGATCCTGCTCCATGTCGACCCAGGCGTGGCCACCAATCGCACCGTGGTGACCTTTGCTGGCACCCCGGAAGCGGTGGTCGAGGCCGCGTTTCAGGCCATCGCCCTCGCCGCCGAGCTGATCGATATGCGGACCCATACCGGCGAACACCCCCGGATGGGAGCCACCGACGTCTGCCCCCTCGTCCCGCTCTCCGGGATTACCCTGGAGGAAACCGCCGCCTACGCGCGCCGGCTGGGGGAACGGGTGGGAACGGAGCTGGGAATCCCGGTTTACCTCTATGAAGCCGCCCAGCCCAATCCCGCGCGCCGAAACCTGTCGGTCATTCGCGCCGGCGAGTACGAGTCGCTGGAGGCCCGGATGCGGGATCCCAGCTGGCGCCCCGACCACGGCCCCACCGCGTTCAATCCCAGGAGCGGCGGCACCGTCATCGGCGCCCGCAGGTTCCTCGTGGCCTACAACGTCAACCTGAACACGACCTCCACCCGTCGGGCCAACGCGGTGGCCTTTGACGTACGCGAGGCGGGGCGCCCCCGGCGGGAGGGCGACACCCTGACCGGAAAAGTCGCGCTCGATGCCAGCGGACAGCCAATCACGATCCCCGGCACCCTGAAGGCGGTGAAGGCGATCGGCTGGTATATCGAGGAGTACCGCACCGCGCAGGTGTCCATGAACCTGACCGACCTCAGCGTCACCCCCCTCCACCGGGCGTTCGAAGAGGTGTGTCGCGCCGCGGAGGCACGGGGCATGCGCGTGACCGGTTCGGAACTCGTCGGGCTGGTACCCCTCGACGCCCTCACGCAGGCAGGACGGTATTTCCTGGCGAAACAGCAGCGATCGCTGGGGGTGTCCGAGGCAGAACTGATCCGGACGGCGGTGGATACGATGGGGCTGAGCCAGCTGGCCCCCTTCGTCCCGGCGGAGCGGATCGTCGAGTATCGGCTCCGCAGTGGAGTCGTGCCGCCGCTTGCCACCATGACGCTGTCCGCCTTTGCCGACGAGACGGCGAGCGAAAGCCCAGCCCCGGGTGGCGGCTCCATCGCCGCCTACGTCGGCGCGCTGGGCGCTGCCCTCGGTACAATGGTCGCCAACCTGTCGGCTCACAAACGGGGATGGGACAGCCGGTGGGAGGAGTTCAGTCGCCATGCGCAACAGGGCCAGACGCTCAAGGACGAACTGCTGCGACTGGTGGACGCCGATACGGCCGCGTTCAATCGCGTGATGGCCGCTCTCGGGCTCCCGAAGGGCACGCCAGCCGAGGCCGCCACCCGGAAGACGGCGCTGGCCGAGGCCAATCGCGGCGCCATCGAGGTGCCGTTTCAGGTGATGCAGCGGGCCGCCGAGAGCTTCCCTCTCCTGCTGGCGATGGCCCGGGACGGCAATCCGGCCAGTGTCTCGGACGCCGGGGTGGGCGCCTTGTGCGCCCGGGCCGCGGTCCGGGGGGCCTGGCTCAACGTCCGCATCAACCTGTCGGGCCTGGGCGACCCCGCCGCCGCAGGCCGCTACCTGGCGGACGGCGAGGCGCTGGTGCGACGGGCGGAGGCGGCGGAGGCGGAGGTCCTGCAGGTGGTCGACGGGAAGATCTCACCCAGCTAACGCGGGAACAGTACCGTCCCCTCGGCCACGGTGCGATAGCAGGCATTGGCCCGGAGATGATAGAGCCACTGCTCCACGCTGTCCGCCTCAATTTCGGCAAAGCTGGCGGCCTTGCCGATCTCCAGCGAGCCGATCTCCCCTTCCAGGCCTACGGAGCGGGCGGCAATCCGGGTGGCCCCCATCAGGACCTCCGCCGGCGTCATCCGCTGCAGGGTACAGGCGAGCGTCATCGCCATCGGGAGGTGATAGGAGGGGGCAGACCCGGGATTGAAGTCAGTGGCGACGGCGACCGCCACCCCGGCGTCGATGAGCTGGCGGGCGGGCAGCGGCGCCACATTGAGGTAGAGCGAGGCAAAGGGAAGGCTCCCCGCCACCACCCCGGCCTCCTGCATTCGTCGAATCCCGGCCGCCGAAATCCGCTCGAGGTGGTCCGCCGAGATCGCGCCGACCTCGGCCGCCAGCTCCGCGCCGCCATTGGCCGTGAGCTGGTCGGCATGAAGTTTGGGCCGCAGCCCGTGCGCCGTCCCGGCCGCGAAGATCCGTCGCGCCTCCTCGGCGGTATAGGCGCTCTGCCTCGACAAAGACATCGCAGAACCGGGCCAGGCCACGGGCCGCCGCCTGAGGGACCATCTCCTCGATGACCAGGCGGATGTACTCCTCGCGGCGGGCCTTGAACTCGGGTGGGATGACGTGCGCGCCCAGCAGGGTTGGCACCAGGCGCTGGGGACCGGTTCCCACCTCGGCGTACAACTGGAGCAGCCGGAGTTCCTCCTCCACCGAGAGACCATACCCACTCTTGGCCTCCACGGTGGTGACGCCGAGCTCGGCCATGCCACGGAGATGGGCCTTGCAGCGCAGCAGCAACTGATCCCACGACGCGGCGCGCGTTTTCGCCACGGTGGAGGCGATCCCGCCGCCTGCCGCGGCGATCTCCAGATAGCCTTTGCCGAGGATCCGTTGCTCGAACTCTTCGGCCCGCCATCCGCCAAAGGCGAGATGGGTGTGGCTGTCAACCAGCCCGGGAACCACCAGGCGCTGACCGGCGTCCAGTTCCTCATGCCCGCGATAGGCGGTCGGCAGATCCCGATCGGGGCCGAGCCAGACGATCCGCTGCTGGTCCCAGACGAGGGCGGCATCGCGGATCAGGTTGAGGCCGGCCTGCCCAGGGCCGCTGCACGTCGCCAGAACGCCAATGCGTCGCAGGATCATCGTTTGGAGGAACCGTTGGAGGAACGGTTGGAGGAACCGTTGGAGGAACGTGGAGGAACGTTGGAGGAACCGCTGGAGGAACCGCAACGCAGAGGCGCTGAGGATTCGCAGAGGACACAGAGCCTGTTGTGCGGGATCACCAGTACCATCGAGGGATCATTTGTTGGAAGGTGGTCGACGCACTCCGGTTCTGTGCAATCTCGCAAGAACTCTGTCTCTCTGCATTGCTTTTTCCGTACTACGACAACATGGGGAGATCGACACCGCGCTCCCGAGCGGTGTCGATGGCGATGTCATACCCGGCATCGGCATGACGCATCACCCCGGTACCTGGATCGGCGGTGAGTACCCGCTGGAGGCGGCGATCGCCCATGTCAGTGCCATCGGCGACGGCCACCATCCCAGAATGAATGGAATATCCGATCCCCACGCCGCCCCCGTGGTGGAGCGAGACCCAGCTCGCACCGCAGGCCGTGTTGAGCATGGCGTTGAGCAGGGGCCAGTCGGCGATGGCGTCTGATCCGTCCTTCATCGCTTCGGTCTCACGGTTGGGCGATGCAACCGATCCGGTGTCGAGATGATCGCGTCCGATGACGATCGGCGCTTTCACCTTTCCATGCTTGACCAGCCAGTTGAACTTGAGCCCCATCTCGGCCCGTTCGCCGTACTCCAGCCAGCAGATGCGAGCCGGCAGACCCTGGAAGTGCACCTTGTCTTTCGCCCTGGCGATCCAGCGGGCCAGGCCCTCGTTCTTCGGGAAGACCTCCAGGACCGCCTGGTCCGTCACGGCGATGTCGTTGGGGTCACCGGAGAGGGCCGCCCAGCGGAAGGGCCCTGCCCCGCGGCAGAAGAGCGGCCGGATGAATTCGGGGACGAAGCCGGGGATGTCAAAGGCCGCGGCCAGGCCGCGGTGATCGGCGACCTGGCCGCGCAGGTTGTTGCCGTAGTCGAATACGACCGCTCCGCGGCGCTGCAATTCAAGCATCGCGTTGACGTGCAGGACCATGGCATCCAGTACGCGCGACTCATACCCGGCCAGATCCTTTTCCCGCGCGGCGGCAGCCGTCGCCGGCGTGATGCCCAGCGGGAGATAGCCCACCTGAAGATCGTGGGCTGAGGTCTGATCGGTGACGACGTCCGGTACCACCCCGCGTCGGACCAGTTCGGGGAGCACGTCGGCGATGTTGCCCACCAGGCCGACAGACAAGGACTGGCGCTCAGCCTTGGCCTGCTGGACCAGAGCGAGGGCGGCATCGAGCGAGGTTTCGAGTCGGTCGCAGTACCCGGTCTCGACCCGACGGCGAATCCGCTCGGGATCAACATCCACCCCGAGGAAGGCCGCGCCGTTCATCGTGGCGGCCAACGGCTGGGCCCCACCCATCCCGCCGAGGCCGCCGGTCACGACCAGTCGTCCTGCCAGCGTGCCGCCGAAGCGCTGCCGGGCGCATTCGGCGAAGGTCTCGTAGGTCCCCTGCAGGATTCCCTGGGTCCCGATGTAGATCCACGAGCCGGCGGTCATCTGGCCGTACATGGTCAGGCCGAGTGCTTCGAGCCGGCGGAACTCTCCCCAGGTCGCCCAGCGGGGCACGAGGTGCGAGTTCGCCAGCAGCACGCGGGGCGCCTCTTCGTGGGTCCGGAACACGCCCACCGGCTTACCGCTCTGGATGAGCAGGGTCTCGTCGTTCTCGAGTCGCCGCAGCGTGGCGACGATCTTCTCGAAGCATTCCCAGTTGCGGGCCGCCTTGCCCGTGCCGCCATACACGACCAGATCCTCGGGGCGCTCGGCCACCGCGGGATCCAGGTTGTTGAGCAGCATGCGCAGCGCCGCTTCCTGATGCCAGCCTTTGCAGCTCAGGGTGGTCCCGTGCGGGGTCGGAATCAATCGGCTTGCGGTCGTTTTCATTCCAGTCATTTCTCAGCTGGGGAAAAGCAACGCAGAGGCGCCATGATTTCGCAGAGAACGCTGAGATAGTGATTACAGCGCCCTGCTCTGCGATCTTTGCGAGATCTCTGTGTCTTTGCGTTGTGGTTATCGACCTGACAGGGCGGCCACGCCGGCAATCAGGCGGTCAACCTCGTCGGGCGAGGTGTAACAGGCGCAACCCGCGCGAATGACCCCATGTTCCGCCAGGCCCAGCCGCTCGATGACCGTCTTGGCGTAGAAATCGCCGTTCGAGACAAATACTCCTTTGGGAACGAGCGCCCGCGCCACCTCTTCCGAGGTCATCCCTGCCACCGTAAAGGCGAGGGTCGGGGTCCGTGGCTGATCCGGCGTGGGGCCATGCAAGGTTACCCCGTCGATGGCTTCCAATCCATACCAGAGGCGCTCGATCAGCATCTGTCCCTGGGCGTGCAGCCGGCGGCTGGCGTCACGCAGCTGGTCTACCCGGGTCTCCCCCTGCCCGAGCGAAGCGAGGAACTCCACGGCCGCTGCCGCACCGACAATCCCCTCGTGATTCAGGGTGCCGGTTTCCAGCCGCTCCGGCGCGGTCTCCGGCGCCGGCTCGAGCTTGGGTACATCCATCGTTTCGAGCAATTCCTTACGGCCGAAGAGAATGCCGACGTGCGGACCGTAGAACTTGTAAGCGGAGCAGGCCAGGAAGTCGCAGCCGATTTCGCTGACATCCACGCGGGCGTGGGCCGCAAAATGCACCGCATCGACGAAGGTCAGCGCTCCCACCTTCTTCGCCATCCTGATGGCGTGGCGGATGGCATTCACCGTCCCGAGCGCATTCGATGCGGCACCGATCGCCAGCAGGCGTGTCTGCGGCGACAACCGGCGTTCCAACGCGCCATAGTCAAGTTGCCCCGTTTCCCGGATGAACGGGACGGTGTACAAGGTGATGCCGCGCTCACGGGCCAGCGCCTGCCAGGGGGCAATATTGGCGTGGTGATCCAACTCGGTAATCACGACTTCGTCGCCCGGCCCCCAGGCGCGTCCCAGCGCGCGTGCCAGATGGAAGGTGAGCGTGGTCATGTTGGCGCCGAACACGATCTCCTCGGGTGCCGACCCCAGGAAATCCCCGAAGGCGCTGCGGGCACCGGCGAGCAGGGCATCGGTCTCGACGCTGGTCGGGTACACCCAGTGCGTGTTCGCGTTGTGGTGGATCAGGTACTCCGTCATCGCCTGTACCACCCGACGCGGCACCTGGGTTCCGCCAGGCCCGTCGAAGAACGCCACTGGCTGTCCCTGGTGCACTCTGGTCAGCGCGGGAAAGGCGGAGCGAACGGCTGCGAGATCAAACGCGAGGTCTGGCGTCGAAGCGGTCATCACGATCGGAGCTCTCTGGAGTGGTGAATATGCGGCTCGGCAGAAGATATCAGAAATGCCTCGTTTGCGGTGGCTGCCGTCGAGCCTGCAGGGAAAGCGCGCAGTGGACCCGTGGCACAGTGATTCGTCACATGCAGATTCCGGGGCCGGATTCCAGCCGGTCGGGGGAGGCGGGAATCAGACGATCAAGCGAGACACCGTAACCCATTGCCTTTATGCAAGTTAAGTCAGCGAATCCGACGCCATTCCGCGCGGCACGGTTGGTGCTTTTGACAGCGGTCGATGAGTGGCGCACCCCCGCGCGAATGCCGGGATCTGTGCCGCCCGCGCACCCGGATCCGACTATGAAGCCGGCTAGCCCGAACGACCAGCAGCGCCACGAATATCTCCGGTCCCTCTGGAGTCGGGAAGGCTCGCTGGGCCGCGCCTGCTGGCGCTACGCCACCATGACCGGCGACACCGTCTTCGCGGTACAGGAGATGGTACGGGGCCAACTGGGCCGCCCCGTGCCTGGATTGTGGCAGCGTCTGCCTAATCGGGTGGTGGAACATCCTGGGCTGCAGGAGATGATTCACGGCGCCCTCGGGGTACAGCGGGATGAGATTCGGCGGGGCTATCAGCGCCGGTTCACCACGCTGGCACTGCTGCAGCAGGCGGCGCTCCGTGACCTTGCGGTCTCGCGCGGCAAGGGGAACTACCGCGAAACCACGGTGTCCGAAGCGCGGTGCCAGGATCTCGCGCTGATGGGACGACTGATGGTCGAGCAGGAAGCGATGCGGGAGGCGGCCCACGAGCTGGGCGACGACCATCCCGCCGACCTGACGGCCTGCCGCCTGCTCTACTGGGCCGCCGAGGAAGCCCTGGAACAGTTCGACCGGAAGCTCGAGGATGGCCAGCCCCTGGCTGAAGCGGTGGCGATCGAGATCCTGCTGGAGAGCGTGCCGTCGAATGTGGAGCAGTGAGTAGGGGGTACGTGGGTACGTGGGTACGTGGGTACGTGGGTAGGTAAAGGGCCGGATCTCTCTGGAGACCCGGCCCTTTGCCTACCCACGTACCAGCGTACCCACGTACCCCCTTACGGCGTCAGGTTCTCCCGCCGCGGTTCCATCCGAATAATCCACAGGCCGTTGTTCATGTCATTCACATAGGCCAGGCCGTCCCGGACCACCACACCCCAGGTCATGGCGCTGTTCTGGGTCTTGCCGGTCATGTCGGCGGTGTTGACGTGCACGATTTCGCGGCCCTGGGCCCGGAGATCGCCTTTGAGTTCGCCCGAGATATCAAAGGCGCGGAAGCCGGCGTTGTACGCGCCCATGTAGAGCGTATCGCCGGCGGCCCAGACGTTATGGACGCCGCCGTACTCCGGCTCGTACCAGGCGACCGATTTGGGATTGGCGTAGTCGCTCACATCGATCACCTGCAGCCGACCGTAGGCGCGGAACGCCGAGGCGTCCTTGCCGCCGGAGACGCCGGAGGCCGGGAAGACTTCATCGGCGATGAAGACGTATTTGCCGTGCCGCCACGCGGTGTGGGTTCCCCGGATAAACCCCTTGCCACCGCTCGCCTCGACGTCGCGGTACAGCGCGTTCAAGTCATACTTGTACTGCGACACCAGCTGCGGGTTCGACGGGCTGCCGCCCTTCACCCCGTTGCCGATGTCCACGATCACGAGACCCTCGTTCCAGTAGCTCAGATAGGCCAGACCGTCCTGCACATCGATGTCGTGCAGGGCATTGCCGAGCTGATCGGGGCGCGTGGTCCAGCGGGCGACTTCCTTCGGGTGGTACGGATCATTGATATCGATGACGTGCATGAAGCCGGTGCCATCGTTGGTCAGGTAAATGTGGGTGCCGTACTTCTCCTGCTGGTAGATAAACGCCGAATGGACGCCGCCGTTTACCCCATCGGTGAACTCTGCGATGGCCTTGGGATGGGCCGGGTCTTCCAGCGAGGCGATCACGATCCCGTTCTTACGGTCGGAGGCCCCTTCCCGGGTGTGCACCAGGTACTTCCCGTCGGGGGTCGTCATGACGTCGTTCACCCGGCGGGTGTTGGCCATCAGCGAATCGGTGACAACCGGATTGGCGGGATCACTGATGTCGAGGGCGTAGAGCCGATCCCCACCGCTGCCGGTCCCGAGGTAGGCATGCTTGCCATCGGGATGGATCCAGACTTCCTCGGTGGTGAAGAGGGAACGCGGGAGTCGGCCGACAATCTGGGCGGGGCGGCGGACATCGCGGCTGGCGAGGGTGATCACCGCATCCGCAGCGTGGCCGCCGACCGTCGCCGTGATGACGTACTTGCCGGCCTGATACCCGACAAAGGCACCGTCGCCATCGATCGATCCCTCCCCGGGCGAGAAGCTCCAGGTGGGAGTGAGTCCGGTGATCGGGCGGCCGGCACGGTCCCGCACCGCCAGCTTGAGCTGGATGACATCGCCCTGACGGGCGCTAGCTGGCCGCGGGGGTGACTTCCATCGCCGCTATGGTGTTGGGCAGCACCTCGACCGCGACGGTCTTCTCCACGCCATCGACCCGGGCGCTCACCGTTGCCCGGCCGGCGCCGATCGCCTTTACCAGGCCATCCTGCGAGACACTGGCCACCCGGCTGGCCGAACTGCGCCACCGCACCGGATCGGCGCGGACGTCACCGGCGGCGGAATAGGCTTTCGCCTCGATCAACATCGCCTGCCCCACGACCAGGCGGGTCGCGGCCGGAGTCAGGCTGAGTCTGGCCGTGGGGCCGGGCCCCATGCCGATTTCGATCCGCTCCACCACGGGGCGGGTGCCGGGCACGCTGGCCACGGCGCTGATGCCGAGGGTCCCGGTGGAGCCGGCATAGACCAGCCCGGTGGAATCCACCCGCCCCTCAAACCGGCCGCCCGAGGCGAAATAGCGGATGGTGGCGCCTTCAATCGGTTTACCGTCCGCGCCGAGCGGGGTGGCAGTCAGCCGCATCGTGTCGCCGGCGGTCAGGCTGCGGATGGCGGGGGTGATCGCCACGCGGGCGATGGGTGACGGGGGCAGCTGCTGCGCCTGCGGCTGGGCAGGCTGCTGCACGAGCAGAATGAGACCGAGCACCAGCATGTCAGAGTCCGGGGCTGGAGGAGGAGTACAGAACAGAACGACTGGTTGTCCGGGGTGTGGACGGGGCGGAATCGCCCCGTCTGCGGCACAGCGGGAGAAGTTCGGTCGCGGTGGAGCGGTTGTCAACCGCGTTCCGAATTGGAGCCGCTACTGCACGTAATTGACGATGGTCATCCGGCCCACCCGGCGGGCATCCCCGGACTCGATGTGATAGAAATACACCCCGCTGGCCACCCGGTGCCCGCTGCGGCTGCGCAGGTCCCAGACGGCTTCGCTGCCGAGGGTCGCGGAGTTGTGATCGAGCAGTTGTACCAGGGTGCCGCCGGCGGAATAGATCCGGATCGTGGCGCGGGGTGGGAGATTGACGAAACGGACAATGCGCCCTTCGTCGAAGCTGCTGGTGAGATAGAACGGGTCCGGGACGGTGTGCACCCGCTTCAGGTCCGCATCACGGGCCTGCGCCACCACGGTTCCTGCCTCCAGCTGGCCGACAATTTCCACCCCCACCGCCGTGAACGGACGTACTGCAGGGATGAAGGTGTAGGGTGTGGCGCCGGACACGGGATCCCCACCGTTGATCCGCCCGGTGTAGTCCCGCAGGGACCAGACGGTTCCGGGCACAGGCAGTAGCCGCAGTCCGAAGTGTGTAATGGTGCCGGCGAGGTACAGGGCGAACCCCGGTTCCGCCGACAGATTGGCCGGATTTGTCACCGACTGCGCCGAGGAACTGTTGTTGTTGTTGCCGGCTCCAAACGCGATCACCCCCAACTCTGCCCGTTGACGGAGCAGGAAAGGGGCCGGGCTATTGCACGGGAAGAAGCTGGCAGTCGGCTGGGTCAGTTGGGACCGGAAGGGCTCGACGCAGCTCCAATCGGTCGGGGTCAGGACCCCCGGCCGGCCGTCGTGGCCACCGTTCCCCTGGCCTGAGGTATTCAAGATGCCCCAGGTTCCACCGGCGGTGGTGCTGAACGGAACAATGACATCGTGGGTGATGTCGATGACGGAATCGATGAATCCGCCGAGGCCCCAATAGACATTGTAGTCCGCCGCCCGCCGGGCACCGGCCTGCGATTCCCCGATGTTCCGCCACTCCCGGTCAAACATGAGGTAGGCCAGCGGCTGATAAACGGTGGTCACGCCCGGCAGGGATCCAGCGTTGTTGAAGGAAGGGGTCGAGGTACAGCCAAGACCCCCGGCTCCGCAATTGCCGCTGGTCGGGTGGGGACCAACCTCGTTGCGCTGCGGACTGGGGCCTTCAAACCAGCGGGCGCCATTGTACCGCCCCGCTGCTCCCGAGCTGACGGCATTGATCCCCCAGTCGCCCATGTCACCGGTCGACGGCTGCAGGATGGCAAGTTCGCCATTCACCGTTCCCGGCAGGCCGCCATACTGCAGTGCCAGTGCACTGTCCGTGGGAAAGAGAGGAATCGAGGTGCGGTATTCGGTCCTGGTGAACTGGTTAATCTCCTGCTGAATCGGCACCGTCAGCTGCGTCACCCCCTCGGTGCCGCTGAGTGACAGGTAGTAGAGGACCGGGATGCCTTCGCGTCCGGCGGTGCAGCAGTTCAACAGATTGGTCTGACCGAGTCGAAGGCTGTCGAGCCGGATGCGCACCTCCCGCGATCCCTGCAGCACCTGCGGCGCCAGGTTCAAGAGGGACAGGCTCCACGCATTGGCCGGCGGGGCAGGCTTGTCGAACGTGCCGGTGACGGGGTTGACCTGAGCCTCGATCGTGTCGGTGAGCACACCTTGCCGCCCCCTGAGGGTCCACGTCACCTCGCCATGCGTCTCCACGGTCACCCCCGGCCGAACCGGCCGCACCACCCGGAGTCGGCGAACAGACTCCTGGGAGGAGGGCCCGGACTGCAGCGAGTTCACGTCGAAGGCGACGACACTGTAGTAGTACTGAAAGCTGTTCCGCACGGTACTGTCGACAAACATGAACGGCACCCCCGTGTCACAGAGGCAGCGAAGGCCATTGTCCAACAGTGTATCGGCCCGCACCGCGAAGGTCGACCCATCGGGGAGCGGGATCCGGTCCCCTTCCCGTTCCTGGATGAGCGGCTGGACCAGGGGATATTCAACCGCGACCGTGAGTCCCACGCCCGGCACCAGGGAATCGAGGGTCGGGCAATCGGCGTGAATCCCGAGATCCGGGGCGCAGAAGGGCTGGGGATTGACCCGCCCGGTGTAATCCCGGATGACTGTCCCCTGGTAATCGTACTGCGCCACGAGCATCATCTCGCCGGGATCGGCGGTGCGTCCCCGGTATACGCGGTACCCTTCGACATCGAACTGACGGTAATTCGGGTCGTACAGCGGATTGATGACGGGGGCACCGTTCGCCCCGGGGAGCGTCGGCGTGCTGACGGTGGCGAAATAGGGATCGCCGGTCGCCTCGGACGGTGATGGCTTCCAGAGGACCGTGACTTGGCCGTCGCCGGGCACGAGATAGAAGTCCGGCGCCGCCGGTGCCTCAGGGAGCTGAAATTTCGTATCGAAGAGAGCCTGCGCCATCTGCGCCTTCGCCAGCAGCGACCGAGGCACCGCCCGCAGTTCGCCTCCCTGCACCACCCCATCGCCATTCAGGTCGGTGAACCCGGTGTAGCCAGTGAGGCTGTCGATCTGGTTGGCACCGGAGGCCAGCAGCGTCGCATCACCGATCCGCAACGGATCGCCTGGCGAGACGTTGCAAGGCGCGGGGCAGGTCCCCGACGGAGCCGCGTAGACGTAGGCCACGACCAGCCGGGTGAAGCCGCCGGGCGTGAGAGTGGCGGGTCCGGTCGACTGGGTGGTGCGGATGTCCCTCGGGGAGGTGCCAAGAAAACAGATATGGCTCACCAGGGGGTCTCCCACATTGCACCCCGGGTCGCCAGCCGCAGGATCCAGCATACCGCTCAGATAGCGATACAACTGCCGCACATCCCGCGCTTCGCCCCCGGACCCCGTCGACGAGAAGAGGTGAATCCCCGGTGCACCATTCACGCCCTCGAGCACCTTCACGCCGATCAACCCCGCCCCGCGAAAGTGCGGTCGCGAATAGTCAGTCGGATCGAATTTCCAGCCAAACGGCTGACCAAAGTTCGCCTGGTAGGTGTAGCCCATGCCCACCGGGCCATTGACGCTCGCCAGGTTGGAACCGGCATCTCCAACATCGGCGTCCATGCTGAGGGCGGCGTAGAGGTCGGTGATGGAATAGCCGGCCGCCGGCAGCGTGACGCCAAACCGGTTCGCCACCCCGGTCCGGAAATCGGCGGCATACCGGAGCAGCGTGGGGCGAAGTTCCGGCCGCGCACCCGCATAGGCGGACGGATCCGAGGCGGTGATGTTGTACAGGGTGAAGACGTAATACTGGATGTCCTCATTCCCTCGCGGAATGTTCCAGCCGAGGGCCCGCACTTCCACCAGCACGCCAAGCGGATGCGTTCGTCCGGCGCCCCTGGTCGCGTCGCCCTCCCAACTCAGTGCCCAGGCGTCCAGGTCCGACGCGGCCCGCCTCCCCTGCACCGCGGGAAGGTAGATGTTCCCTTCGGCCCCCCCGGGGACGTGGGCGGCCGCGGGCCATCGGGCGGTATCCCGGGCCACGTTGCTCAGGAAGACACTCGTGAGACCGACACCATGTTCCGTGGTGCCCTTCGGGTCGAAGAAGAAGCCGCCAGTGGTGTCTCCCGCCCAGGGGCCCCCATCGGGGCCGATCATACCTGCCAGCTGCAGGCCGGAGTTGAATACGTATTGATTGGACGTCCCGCTGGGCCAGCCACAGCCGAAAATTCCATCCACATTGATATCTGGCCCGATCCAGATAGGTGTCAGGCCACAGGACGTGCGGTTGGGCGTGTAGACCACACCGGCGCTGGCCCGCTGCAGCAGGCTGAATGGGCGGGCCTTGGTCGGCGTCTGGGCGACCAGTGGCCCCGCCACCAGCAGGGCGATAAGCAGCATCGAACGAACCACGGCCATGAGAAGCTCCGAGTCGCAGCGATCTGATGATTTTCGGGGGGACAGGACTCGGCGCGGCTGCCGAGTCCCGCTTCAGCGTGGGGACGCGCGGGGGACCGGGAATGACACAGCCCCTGGGACCCTGATAGAGGCCGACTCAGCCATTGGCCGCCGGACCATCCAGTCCGGCCAGACTTACCTTTCTGATCTCCGGCATGCTCTGCAGCGCGGCCAGTTGCCAGTCAGGCAGGAGGGTGTCGACACTCACCGCGGCCAGTGCCTCACCCCCCACCGCGAGGCGGGCCTGGTGATACTCGGCGATGTTGATCCCGGCATCACCCAGCATGGTCCCCACGCGCCCGATGACCCCGGGGACGTCGCGGTTCTGCAGGATCAGCAGGACACCGTGCGGCACCACGTCTACCCGGAAATCGTTGATCCGTACGATCCGCGGGTGCCCTTCGCCCAGCAGCGCGCCGGCGACCCGCACCGTCTCTCCGCCGCTCGTGACGCGCACCTCGATCAGGTCCGCGAAGTCGCGGCCCGACTCGACCCGGGTGCGCTCGACCTGGACACCGCGTTGCTTCGCCAGGTGCAGCGCGTTGACCACATTGACCCCACCGGCACCTACCGCGCGCTCCAGGATGCCGATCATGGCCCCGGCCGACAGCGGCCGGAGCAGGTCATCTCCCTCACCGGCAAAACGGACCTCGACCTGGCGGACCGGTCCGTCCACCAGGCTGACGGCCAACCGACCGAGGCGGGTGGCCAGCTCCAGCAACGGGCGGAGGCGGCGGAGGCGCTCGCCACCGACCAGCGGGGCGTTGACCGCGCCCGAGAAATCGCCCTCGAGAAGGGCCAGCTTGACCAGTTCCGCGATCTCCAGCGCCACGTTGAGCTGGGCTTCCTCGGTGGAGGCGCCCAGGTGCGGTGTCAGCACGACATTCGGCAGGGAGCGCAGGGGATGATCGGCCGGGCAACGGCTCCTGGTCGAAGACATCGAGCGCCGCGCCGCCGATGCGCTTTTCGCTGAGCAGGCGATAGAGCACCGCTTCATCGAGCACTCCGCCGCGGGCGGCGTTCACGATCACCGCCGTCGGCTTGAGGAGCGCGAGCTGCGCTTCCCCGAGCAGCCCACGGGTACTCTCCGTCAGCGGCACGTGCAATGACAGGGCATCCGATTCCCGCAGTACCGTCTCAAGCGGGGCCAATTCCATCTCGAGGGCCCGGGCCGCCTCGGGACTCAGGTAGGGATCGTACGCCAGCACCCGCATACCGAAGGCGCGGGCGCGGCGCGCGACCTCTCCACCAACTCGGCCCGCACCCACCAGGCCCAGGGTCTTGCGATACAGCTCGGTGCCACTGAACGCCGAGCGCTCCCACTGCCCCGCTTTCATCGACTGATCGGCAGCGGGCACCTTGCGTACCAGTGCCAGGAGGAGGGTAAACGCCAGCTCCGCCGCCGAGATCGTATTGCCGGCCGGAGCGTTCATGACCGCCACGCCCCGCTCGGTCGCGGCGTCGACATCGATGGTGTCCACCCCGACCCCAGCGCGGCCGATCACCTTCAGCTTCGTCGCCCGCGCGAGCGATTCCCGGGTGATCTTCGTGGCGCTCCGGACCAGGACGGCATCGGCATCGGCGATGGCCGCGGCGAGTTCCTCGCCCTTGAGCCCGGGCCGTTCCACCAGGGTGAAGCGGGGATCGCTCACCAGGGGCACGAGGCCGTCCCGGGCAATCTTGTCGGCCACCAGGATATGAAAGGTCATGCGGTGAGTACCTCCTGCAGCTGATCCAGCAAGGTTTCGAGTTCGTCGAGCGTATGATCGCCCATGTGCCCGATCCGGATCGTCGCATCCTTCAGGGAGCCATAGCCGGCCGAAATGGTGAAGCCACGCTGCTTCATCGCCTCGTTCACCTGGGATCCCTTCCGGTCGGGCGGCATTGTCAGGCAGGTGACGGTGGGCGAGCGTCCACCCTCGGGCGCCAGGACCCGCACCGGGATCCCGCGCCTCTGCATCTGGTCGGCAAATGCCCAGGTCCGCTGCGCCATCGCGGCGTGCCGCGCCCAGCGGGCCTCGATCGTCTCTGCCTCGATGCGGGCCACCTGGGCCGCGAGGGCGTACAACAGCGAGAGCGCCGGGGTGTTCGGGGTCTGGTCCTTGGCGGCGTAGTTCTCGAACTCGACCAGGTCGAAGTAGATCCCGCGGTTGGCCGTCTGCTTCGCCCGATCGAGGGCGCGGGGGTGGGCCACCGCCAGCGCCAGCCCAGGCGGCAAGGCCAGCGCCTTCTGGGAGCCCGTCAGCACGAAGTCGAGATCCCAGGCGTCGGTTTCCACCGGCGCGCCCGCGACGCCGGTGACACTGTCCACCAGCAGCAGGACATCACCCGCGGCCCGGACCACCTGGGCCAGGTCGTGAATCGGATTCAACGCCCCGGTCGAAGTTTCCGAGTGGACCACGGTGACCGCATCGAAGTGCTCGCGCTTCAGCGCGTCCGCCAGCATCTCCGGGGTGTGCACCTGCCCATGCGGCACTTCCAGGGCCACCGCTTCGCGCCCATTGGCCACGGCGATCCTGTAGAACCGCTCGCTGAACGCCCCATTGACGAGGGACAGCACGCGCTCGCCGCCGCAGTTGCGGATGGCGCCTTCCATGAATCCGGTCGCGGATGAAGCGGAGAGGTACACCGGACGCGCGGTTCGAAAGATCCGCCGCAGGCCGGGCTGCATCTGGGCCAGCAGCTGCTCCATGGACTTGCCGCGATGGCCGATCATCGGGCGATCCTGCGCGGCCAGGATTTCCGGCAGGACTTCGGTAGGGCCGGGGAGGAAGAAGCGTCCGAATGCGGGTGCAGCGGTCATGCAGGCTCTCGGGTCAGAGTACGAACGGGGGACAAATATACCCTGTCATAGTCAGGCGGCCGGACCGTGGCGGACCAGGTCGAGCACCGCGCCGAGTCCGGGGCCATCAAGTACCACATCGGCCCGGGTCACCACCGCTTCCCGCCGCACGACACCGGCGAAAGCGGCGAAACAATCCACCTCGGGACGGGCCTCGAGATCGGTCACGCCGTCACCGATCAGGAGCCGACGGGGCGGCAGTCGATCACCGTGTGCTTCGATCCAGACGCGCTTGCCATGGGAACGCGCCATGGGAGCGGACCGGTCGAAATCGGCATAGTCGCCGGCCCCATCAAAGTGGAGGTCCACGGCAGCAATCACGGTCCATTGCGATTCCGAGGTACGCACCCACCACTCTGACGGCGGGCGCGAAACCGCCACTGAGAATCTGGATCGTGACCCCAAGATCACGCAGGGCGGACACAACCTCCCGCGCCTCAGGCACGAGGTGATCGATATAGCGCTGGCCCAGCGCCTCCACCGCTTCACGACCGGGACGGATGATGGCGAGGCGTTCGGCGTAGACATCCTCCAACGCCACCCCGCCCCGCATGGCCCGGTGCGTCAGCCGCTCGATCTCCTCGCGATGTGCCCCCGCGAGTTCATCCACCCCTTCGATCGCCGAGAGGGTCGAGTCGCAATCGAAGATGACGGTGGCAAAGTAGGGGGCAGACATCAGGCAACCGACCCGCCGGCATCCGCCAGGACCGCCGCCAGCTGTTCGTCGGTGCTCGGCCCATCGAGTCGCAGGCGGTGAAACGGTTGCCGCAGGCGCCAGCGTAACCGGAAGATGAGAAAGATCGCGACGATGGCGAGGCCGACCACCAGCCCCCACCAGAGTCCGACAGGGCCCTGACCCAGGCGGAAGCCGAGCCAGAGGCTGACGGGCAGGCCAAGAATCCAGTAGCCCGCGATGGCGGCGAGCATGGGCGTCCGGGTGTCGCCCAGCCCGCGCAGGATGCCGATGGAGGTCACCTGGATACCGTCGAAGATCTGAAAGACGCCGGCCAGGGGGATCAGCGCCACCGCCACCGCAAGCACCGGGGCATCGCCGGTGTAGACCCGGGCGAGCGGTCCGGGAAAGAGGAGGAAGATCAGGGCGGTGGTCCCCATGAAGCCGACGGCCACCAGGAGCGCGGCCCCGGCCGAACGGCGGGCCCCATCGACGTCTCCCCGCCCCACCGCGTGACCGACGACCACCGCGGCGGCCGACGACAGCCCCAGCGGCACCATGAAGGTGATCGAGGCCAGGTTGAGCGCGACCTGGTGACCGGCGACCATGTTCGTCCCCAGCGAGCCCATCAGCAGGCCGACCAGCCCGAAGACGCCGTACTCGAGTTGGTGCGCAACGCCGATGGGTGCCCCCAGCAGCATCATGCGCTTGAGAGGTCCCCATGCGAAGGCGGCGCGACGCCATGGCAGAAGGGTCGGTCGCAACTCGCGCCACGCCAGTCCGAGGAGGATCGGCCCCATCAGGATCCGGGCGATGGAGCTCGACCAGGCCGACCCGGCGACACCCATGGCGGGTGCGCCGAGGTGGCCGAAAATCAGGACCCAGTTGAGTCCAACATTCAGCAGGTTCGCCAGCAGGATGGTCACGACGATGGGGCGCACCAGCGACAGCGCCTGCAGGCTCTGACGCAGGACCACGAAGGCGAAGAACCCGAACACACCGGGGATGCAGATGCGGGCGTAGGCCCCGGCGAGCGGCACCACACCCGCCGGTTGATGAGCCCACGCCAGCACGGTGGGTGCCGGGATCATCAGCAGCATCGTCGGGATCGAGAGCAGGGCGGCCAGAATCATCCCGCGCTGCACGCCCCGGGCCACCCCTTCGTCGTCACCGGCGCCCACGGAGTGCGCGATCACCGGATCGAGCGCCATGAGCGCGCCGAGTCCGAAGATGGAACCGACGTAGAAATAGAGATTGCCGACGGCCACCGAGGCAAGCGCGGTCGGGGAGAGATGGCCGACCATGATGGTATCGACCACGCCCATGGCCATCATGCCAACCTGAACGGTGACGACGGGAAGGGCGAGGGTCAGCAGACCGCGGAGCGGAGAGACTCCTGGCGGACCAGCGGGGAATGGCATAACACCAGGCCTGGGGTGACCACGCGACGACCGACCAACGGCCGAAAGGTAATCACTCCAGCGACCTCAGCAGATGCGCGGCAGCTGGCTGCCCGGCAGCAGGTCAACGATACGGGTCCCGCCCATGGGCGTGGTCAGTGCGACGTATCCGGGATGCGTCGCGACGACCTGGCCAATCCTTGCTGCGCTGGCGCCAAGGGGGTGGGAGCGGAGCGCGGCGAGCGCGGCGTCGGCTTGCTCGGGTGCGACGATCGCCACGAGTACGCCCTCGTTCGCGACGTAGAGCGGGTCCAGCCCCAGCAACTCGCAGGCAGCCGACACCTCTCCGAGCACCGGAATCGCTGATTCCTCCAGCGAAATCCCGACGGCGGAGGCCTGGGCAATCTCATTGAGCGCGCTGGCAAGCCCGCCCCGTGTCGGGTCGCGGAGCGTCCTGACGCCCCGCCCCACGGTCTCCCGCAGTGCGGTAACGAGCGGCGCGAGATTCGCGGTGTCGCTTTGAATCGTCGATTCAAAGGCGAGCTCTTCGCGCACCGCCATGATGGCCATCCCATGGCTGCCGATGGGACCGCTCACCAGGATCACATCGCCTGGCCGAGCCTGCGCAGGGGTTGGCTGGAAGTGGGGATCGGCCAACCCCAGGCCGGTGGTGTTGATATAGAGTCCGTCCGCCTTGCCGCGCTCGACCACCTTGGTGTCGCCGGTGATGAGCGGCACCCCTGCCGCGGATGCCGCGTCCGCCATGGTACGGACAATGCGATCGAGGAGGGCCAGCGGCAGCCCCTCCTCCAGCACAAACCCGGCGGTCAGGTAGGCGGGAACGGCGCCCATCATCAGCACATCGTTGAGGGTGCCGTGGATGGCGAGACTGCCGATGTTTCCCCCGGGAAATTCGAGCGGGCTCACCACGAAGGTGTCCGTGGACACCACCAGGCGCGCCGTCCCGAGGGTGACCACGGCACCGTCTCCCAGCTGGGCCAGGATGGGGTTTCCGAAATGGGGGAGAAAGTGATCACGCAGGAGGGTAGCGCTCATCCGCCCACCGGATCCGTGCCCGAGTTGCACTCGTTCGGTCTCGACGAGCGGGAGGCTGCAACCGGCACCGGAATACTGCACGCTGGTCATCGACTCAGCGCTCGGTCGCCGCCGGCTCTCGGAACCGGGCGTAGTTGTAATAGGCGGCACAGGCGCCCTCGGAGGACACCATCGGCGCCCCGAGCGGGTGGTCCGGCGTGCACCGGGTGCCAAAGGCGGAGCATTCCCTCGGCTTCAGGTTGCCTCGCAGTACCTCGCCGGCCCGGCACTCTGCCGGCTCGTTGACCTTCATCGCATCCAGCCCGAACCGCAGTTCGGCATCGAAGTCGGCGAACTCTTCGCGGAGCATGAGACCACTCTTCGGGATGGTCCCGATCCCCCGCCACTGCCGGTCGCCCAGCCGGAATACCCGGCGGATCAGTTCCTGGGCCGGAGGTGTTCCATCACGGCGGACGGACCGGACGTACTGATTCTCCACCTCGTGGCGCCCCGCCTCGAGCTGGCGCACCGCGAGGAGCATCCCCTCGAGGAGATCGAGTGGCTCGAATCCGGTAATGACGATCGGGACCCGATAGCGCTCCGCAATGGGCTCATACTCCGTCCAGCCCATCACCGCGCATACGTGCCCGGCTGCGAGGAAGCCCTGGACCCGGGTATCCGGTGCGTCAAGGATCGCGCACATCGCGGGAGGGACGGTCACGTGCGAAACCAGCACGCTGAAGTTCGGTACCCTGAGTTCCCGGGCGCGCCAGACCGCCATCGCATTGGCCGGAGCGGTGGTTTCGAATCCGACGGCGAAGAAGACCACCTGGCGGTCAGGATTCCGGATCGCAAGTTCGAGGGCATCCAGGGGGGAGTAGACCACCCGCACGTTTCCCCCACGGGCGCGCACCTGAAGCAGGTCGCAAGACGAGCCGGGCACCCTCAGCATGTCCCCGAAGGAGGTGAAGATCACCTCGGGGCGACCCGCCAGGGCCATCGCCTTGTCGATCTGCTCGAGCGGAGTCACGCAGACGGGACACCCGGGGCCGTGAATCATCTCGATGGTGCCGTCGAGCAGCTCATCCAGTCCCTGACGGACAATCGTATGGGTCTGCCCACCACAGACTTCCATGAGGGTCCAGCGCCGGGTCGCGGCGGTCCGAATGCGGGCGATGAGGCCGCGGGCCATGGTGCCATCACGGTATTCGGTAAGGAATTTCATGGTTCCGCTCCGGCAGGGAATTCGTTCAGCCCGGCGTCAGCCACCTCGCGGATCCAGTCCAGTTCCTCGAGCTGGCTCATCTCGCGCAACACCTCAAAGGTGCGGTGGGCTTCCGCCTCATCCACCCGGGAGATGGCGAAGCCGACATGGACCATCACGAAATCTCCGACCTCAACTTCAGGAGCGACATAGGCGAGACAGACCGCACGACGAACACCAGCAAAGTCCACCGTACCCATAAGCAGGCCGCGATCGTCCGTCATGTCGAGGATTCGGCCAGGTATACCGAGGCACATCGGAACCTCCGGGAGAACGGACGACAATCCTTACTGGGCCGACAACAGGGCGGCGGCGATCGCCGCCTGTCCATAGCTGATGGCGCCATCATTGGGCGGCAGGTCACGGGGGATGAGCACCTGCAAGCCCCTCTGCTCCAGCCGTGCGCGCAGGCCATCCAGGAACCGGGCATTCTGAAAAACACCGCCACCAAGGGCTACCGTCGTGAGCCCGCTCTCCTCCGCGAGCTGCACGACCAGGATGGTGGTCGCGTGGGCCACACTCTCGTGGAAATCCGCCGCAAGGTCGCCGACATCCACTCCACGCCGACGTCGCTCCGCCAGGCAGGTGAGCAAGGGAACGGGATCAAGTTCCAGGATTCCATCGGCGCCCGTCTCAATCCCCACCGGCAGCACCGACCCTGGCCGCGAGGCTGCCAACGCCTCCAGCTCCATGGCCGCCTGTCCTTCATAGGTGGCCACCAGCCGCACGCCGAGCACGGCGGACGCGGCATCGAACAGCCGTCCCATCGAGGAGGCCAGCGGGCAGTTGAGGCTGCGGGCGATCTGGTGCAGCGCCATCTCACGTTCCGGGCACGCGATCGATCCGAAGAGTGAGGCGGTGGCGGTCGCCAGATCGGGAGAGAGCGAGGCGTAGCCAACCGCGGTCCGCCACGGGTGCGTGACGGCGAGATCGCCACCCGGCAGCGGTGCCGGGCGAAGGTGCGCCACCCGCTGGAAGCCGGTCAGGCCCCCGGTGAACAACTCCCCGCCCCAGATAGCGCCATCGGTGCCATACCCCGTTCCGTCGAAGGCGACGCCGATGACCGGCGCCGTTCTTCCGGACTCGGCCATGACCGCCGCGATGTGCGCGTGATGATGCTGGATCGCGAGTGTCGGCGCACCACCGAGCTCAAGCGCCATGCGGGTCGAGAGGTACCCGGGGTGGAGGTCATGGACGACCGCCTGGGGTGTCACCTGGAACAACCGGCGATAGACCGCGAGCGTATGATGGAAATGCTCGAGCCCCTCGAGCTGCTCGAGGTCGCCGATGTGCGGGCTCACCCAGGCAGTGGCGCCGTGAACCAGGGTGAAGCTGTTCTTGAGGTGGGCCCCGACCGCGAGCAGCGGCACCGGGCTCGCCACGGGCAGCGTCAGCGGCAGGGGCGCGTACCCCCGGGCTCGGCGCAGGAGGAGCGGTCCGCTGGCAACCACACGTTGCACCGAATCATCGGTCCGGGAGAGAATCTCGCGGTCGTGCATCAGGAAGGCGTCGGCGACCCCGGCGAGCCGCTGTCGGGCCTCATCGTTACCGATCGCGATCGGCTCCTCGCTCAGGTTGCCACTGGTCATCACCAGGGTGCGACCCACCGCTTCCAGCAGCAGGAGGTGCAGCGGGGTCGAAGGGAGCATCACGCCGATCGCGGCGAGACCAGGAGCGACCGAAGGTGCGAGGTGGCCCCCTGTCGCCTGCAGCAAGACCACCGGCCGCTCACGGCTGGTGAGCAATGCCGCCTCGGTGGCGCCGACCCGGGCGATGGTACGCGCGGCCTGCAGCGTCGGCACGAGAACCGCGAATGGTTTCGCCATCCGGCGTTTGCGCTGACGGAGTTCCGCGACCGCAGCTTCGCTGGTGGCGTCACACGCCAGGTGGTAGCCGCCGATACCGCGCACGGCGAGAATCCCGCCGCGCAGCAGCAGCGCGGCTGCATCCCGGAGCGCCACCTCGCCCGAAGCGCTCGGACGCCCCGCCCCCGCCTCAAACCAGAGCGTTGGTCCGCAGGCGGGACAGCTGTTGGTCTCCGAGTGGTAGCGACGGTCGGTTGGGGAGTGATACTCCGTCGCGCACGCCGCGCATTGGGTGAAGGCGCGCATGGTGGTGCGCTGACGATCGTACGGCAGCTGCTCGATGATCGAGTACCGCGGCCCGCATTCGGTGCACGTGATGAACGGATGCCGGTACCGACGATCGCTCGGGTCGGTCAGCTCCCGCTCACACGACTGGCAGAACGCCACATCGGGGGGCACCGGCATCCGGCCATCAGGCGATTCTGCGCTGGCCTCGATCGCAAACCGGTCGAAACCCTCGGGCGCGGTTTCCTCAATGACGAGGTCGTCGATGCGAGAGAGCGCTGGTGCATCGGCCCGCAGCGCGTGGACGAACGCCTGGAGGTCGACCGGCCCGCCTTCGACGGCAAGTTCCACGACACCCGATCGGTTTCTGACCCAGCCGTTCACCTGATGGCGCAGGGCGAGCCGGTGGACGAAGGGGCGAAACCCCACGCCCTGGGCCACGCCATAGACCTGGATACGGCAGGCGACGACCGGGGGCGAGGCGGAAGCGATCATGCGGACACGGGGGCGGAAACCTGCTGCCGCAGAAAGTCGAACCATTCGTCGAGCCCCTCCCCTGTGCGCGAGGAGGTGCGGAAGAATCGGAGCTCGGGATTGATCTGGCGGGCATACGCGATCGCCCGCTCCACGTCAAAGTCGAGGTGCGGGAGGAGATCGATCTTGTTCAGCACGGCGTATCGGGCCATGCGAAACATCTTGGGATACTTCAGCGGCTTGTCCTCTCCTTCGGTAACGGAGAGCACCACGATCTTCGCCTGTTCGCCCAGATCCCAGCCGGCGGGACAGACCAGATTACCCACGTTCTCCACAAAGAGCAGGCGGGTGCGCGCGAGATCGATCGCCTCCAGCGCCGCCATCACCTGGCTCGCATCAAGATGGCAGGCCCCACCGGTGACGACGGCCTGCACCAGCCTGCTGGTCCGTCGGGCCAGCCGATCGGCGTCATTCTGGGTCTGGACGTCCCCGGTGACGATGGCCATGTCGAGTTCCTCGCCCAGCACATCCAGCGTCCGCTCGAGGAGTGTCGTCTTGCCGGACCCGGGAGAGGAGACGAGGTTGAACGCCGTGATGCCGGCGGTGTGGAGTCGGGCGCGGACCAGGCTCGCCAGCTCGTCGTTCCGTGCCATCAACCGCTCGCGCACCTCAATCGTCCGGACAGCCATCCTCCACCTCCAGAAAATTGAGTCGTAGTGCATCACCGGGGACACGTTCCAGCACCGCCGCGGCTCCCACAAAGGGGGGATAACCGAAGACCGCCTCCAGGCAGAAGGCGAGGTTGTCCGGTTCCACCCCCGACTCCGCTCCGACGGTGACGCCGACACGTACCAGCCGGCCCGGGTGGGCGACGAGCTGGTCCTCGACCAGCCGAGCCACCTCGAGGGCCAGACTCATCTCATGCATTGGTTCCCGCGGTCCGCGGCTCGCACCGGTGACCCCACGCCGCCAGACGAGCCACTACCAGGGATGCGACCTCGCCCACCCGCTCCGCGAGCAGCGGTGACAGGCCGCACTGCAGTTCGATCAGGTCAGGCTCCGCCCCGAACGCCACCGTGTCCTGGGCCAGGGTTCCCCGCAGCTCGGCCAGCGCGAGGATCTCCTTGAGGTCGACCTGGTGGGGGGAAAACTTGTGCGCCAGGTACTTCGGCAGCTCGTTGCGCTCCAGCGTGACCAGGGCGCCGGGGGCGCGACCAGCCCGGATCGCGTCGATCAGGACCAGCCGGCCCGCATCCTCAATCAACGGCAGCAGGTTCATCCCCCAGGTGCCGCCATCGACCAGCTCGATCTCGGGTGGCAGTTCCCAGTCGGTACGAAGCTGGTCCAGCACGGCCAGCCCCAGCCCGTCATCACCCATGAGCGGGTTCCCCAGCCCGAGGACCAGCGTGCCGGGTGCCGGGAGCTCAGAGGTCATCGGCATCGATGAACCGCTCGTCGGTCGGTACGAACCGCCCACCGCTGACGATGGACGAGATCACGCCGGTGCGCTCCAACAGGTCGGCCCGGATGGCCAGGTAGACATGAATCGGGATGAAGGCCAGGAATACCCAGGTCAGGACATGGTGGACGAACCGCACGATCGGCATCCCGCCGACCAGGACCCCGATCCAGTTGGTTGAGCGGTAAATCAGGCCGGCAGGATTCGACTGGCCATAGAGCGCGAACCCGGTCACCACCATGACGATGGCCGCGAGGTAGATGCCGGTATAACTGAGCTGCTGCAGCGGATTGTGCCCCAGGTAGTGGGGCGCCTTCTCCGGCTGGATCATCAGGTAGAACTTGGTCTGCCGCCACATGTTGACCCAGTCACGCGGCTTGATCGGAAAGAGCGCAGTCACCCGTTCGAACTTGTTCCCCGCGAACAGCCAGTACCCCCGCGCCAGCCCGGTTGCGACGAGCACGGCGCCAGCGGCAAAGTGGACGAACCGGACCCGGCCCATCAGGAAGTGCTGTCCGGTGTCGCCCCCCACCACGAAGTACGGCATGCCGATATAGAGCCCGGTCACGACCAGTGACAGAATGCACAGCACGGCGATCCAGTGCATGATCCGGATGGGCCAACCCCACAGGTAGACCCAGTGGTACCTGCCGCTGGGCGGCGGCACCCTGCGCCCCAGGCTGAATCCGTATCGCCGGTGGCTGGCCGGTCCGGGCGGAGTCATTGGACCTTCACCTGCGTGATCAACCCGCCCTGTGCGTCCAGCACATGCACACCGCACGCCATGCAGGGATCAAAGGAGTGAATGGTGCGCAGGATTTCCAGGGGCTGGTCCGGCCGGACGAGCGGGTGGTTATCCACCAGTGAGGCCTCGTACGGGCCCATCTGTCCCTTGCCATCGCGCGGAGAGCAATTCCAGGTGCTTGGCACCACGCACTGGTACTTGGTAATCTTGCCATCCTTGATCCTGACCCAGTGCCCCAGCGCACCCCGCGGGGCGTCCAGCCATCCGAAGCCTTTCGACTCGGCGGGCCAGCTGGCCGGCTCCCACTTCTCCTTATTGAAGGTCTGGGTGTCACCGCTCCGGATCCGATCAACCAGCCGGGCATACCAGGTGTTCATGCGACGCGCGAGGAGGACGGTCTCCATCCCGCGCGCCGCCGTGCGACCGAGCGTGGAGAACAGCGCTTCGGGCCCCACCCCCAGCGTATCCATGACAATCTTCACCATCTCCTGAATTTCCTTGTGGCCACTCGCGTGCCCAACCAGCATCCGCGCCAGCGGCCCGACCTGCATCGGCATGCCATCGTACCGGGGGGCCTTCATCCAGGAGTATTTGGATTCACCCTGCAGGTAGGTCCAGGGCGTAGGCGGACCGCTGTACTTCGCCTTGGTCTCTCCATCGTAGGGGTGCAGGCCGGCGGAATCCCCGCCCGAGTATTCGTACCAGGAGCTGTTGATGTATTCCTGGATTTTCTCCGGCTCGACCGGATGCACCCGGGTGAGATCCTTGTTGAGAATGACGCCACGCGGGAAGTAGAGCTTGTTGATATCAGTGAGGTCCCCCTCAGGGAATTCGCCGTAACTCATGAAGTTCGAGACCCCGCCACCGATGCTGCCCCACTCCTTGTAGTATCCCGCGATCGCCAGCAGGTCGGGCCAGTAGACCTGTTCCACAAACCGCTGGGCCCTGGTAATCAGGTCCCGGACCTCGGAGAGGCGGACCATGTTGATGGTGCCGGTATCGTCCAGGTTGATGGCCGATGCCATGCCCCCGACCAGAAAGTTGGGGTGCGGGTTCTTCCCGCCGAAAATGGTGTGGAGTTTGATGACGTCCCGTTGCCAGTCGAGCGCCTCGAGATAGTGCGCCAGACCGAGCAGGTTCACTTCGGGTGGCAGCTTGTAGGCGGGATGGCCCCAGTATCCATTCGCGAAGATCCCGAGTTGACCGCCGGACACGAATTTCTGGACCCGGTTCTGCACCTCGGCAAACCAGGTCGCCGAATTGTTGGGCCAGGGTGAAATCGACCTGGCCACCCGCGCGGTCCCCTCGGGGTCGGCCTTCAGCGCGCTCACGACATCCACCCAGTCCAGCGCATGGAGGTGATAGAAGTGGATCACATGGTCGTGGATGAACTGCATGCCGTGAATCAGATTACGGATGATATTGGCATTGGGAGGGATGACGATGCCCAGGGCATCCTCCACCGCCCGACAGGAGGCCACTGCGTGAACGACCGTGCAGACGCCGCAGATCCGCTGGGTGAAGGCCCACGCGTCCCGGGGATCGCGCCCCTCCATGATGACTTCGATCCCGCGGAACTGGGTCGAGGAGGCCCAGGAGTCGGTGATCCGGCCATGCTCCGCCTGTACTTCGATACGGAGGTGACCCTCGATCCGGGTGATGGGGTCGACAACGACCTTGGTCACAGCCATGGTATCGGTTCTCCGTCAGGGATTTGAGGGGCCGGGGCCGGCAGGTGGCGGCTCGACGACGGGCAGCTGGCGTTTCCGCTCCCGCAACTGGTGGACGCCAGTGGCCGCCGCGTGGGCCAGCACCCCTGCGGTTGTGCCGATCGCCAGCGCGGCGCCCAGGATATCGACCCGCTGCTCAATCCCGAAGCCGCCGATGTCGGGCAGCCGGTCATAGAACGGCGTCATCGTGTCCCAGAAGTTGGGCTCGGTGCAGCCGATGCACGGGTGTCCTGCGCCGATCGGCCATGAGGTGCCACTATTCCATTTGAAGATCGGACAGGGAGAGAATGTCGCCGGCCCCTTGCAGCCCACATGGTAGAGGCACCACCCCTTCCGGGCCGCTTCGTCATCAAACACTTCGACAAACTGGCCAGCGTCGAAATTCGCGCGGCGCTCACACTGGTCATGGATACGCGCCCCGTAGGCGAACATGGGGCGTCCCTCCGCATCCAGTTCGGGCAGCCGGCCGAAGGTCAGGAAGTGCACCAGCGTCGCCGTGACTACATCGCCGATCGGCGGGCACCCGGCGATGTTGACCACCGGTTTGTCCTTGACGATCGACGACACGCCCACAGCGCCAGTGGGATTGGGCCGCGCCGCCTGGATACTGCCCCAGTGGGCACAGGCACCGACGGCCACGACCGCCGCGGCCCCCGCCGCCGCCTCCTCCAGGATATCCTGCGCCGTCCGGCCGCCCACGGTGCAGTAGATCCCGCCGTCCAGCGTCGGGATCGACCCGGTCACCATGAGGATGTACTTGCCAGCGTTGGCTTTCATCGAGTCCTGTTTGGCCGACTCGACGGCTTCGCCCGCGCCCGCCATCAGGGTGTGCTGGTAGTCCAGTGAGATGAGGTCGAGGATCAGGTCACCGATGGTGGGGTCCCCGCTGCGGAGGACACTCTCCACGCACCCGGTGCACTCCTGGAGCTGCAGCCAGATGACCGGGGGGCGCCCGGGAGTGAGGAGGGCGTTCATCATCCTTGGCGCGGCAGACTTGCCGACACCCAGAATGACGCAGAGACTGCTGCAGTACTCCAGAAAGTCGCGGCGCGAGACTCCGTGGCGGACCAGCTCGTCCTGCAGCCGTTCACCGCCGATCGACTGGGTCAGGTAGGGGAGGGACATCGGTGGTGCCTCCAGGCTGGGATGGGGACCAGCGGCATCCCGAGGGCCGGCGAGGCGCCCTGGGTCCGCAGTCCCGTGCTGCCCAATATTGCCTCACAACCTTGAAGCCGATCCACAGGCCGGATGAATCGGGCCCGCGGGTCAGACGTCAGGCCTTCATTCTTCCCTCAAGCGCCGTCTTGACCTTGCAGGATGCTCCCGCTTCGGGTGCCAGCCGAGGCTCAGCCCCCAGCCAGTAGAGACCGTTGGCCATGATGCAGTACCCCGTCCCGGCAAACCAGACCATTGCCGAGCCGACGAATCCGGTGAAGAGCAGCCACAGCGGGCTGACGGCCAGACTGAGGACGGACGCCAGCGAGATGTTGATCCCCACAGCGAGATAAATCCGCCGCTCGAGATACCAGCTGTCGGTGTGCAGGAAGTAGAGATTTCCCGTGGCGGCCTCGGGTCGACCAAGCCTCGAGGTGAAGCCCAGGCGCTTGAGAATGGTGCCGACGGCGCAGAATCCTGTCAGGGACACGATGATCGAGGAAATGCCGGTCGCGCTGATCAGGAGCACCCACCGGGGATCCAGAAAGGCAGCAAGGGCGGTGCTGCTCAGCAGTACGATACCGGCAATCAGCCAGACGGTGCGCTCGATGTACCAGCTGTCGGTGGGAACGATGTACGTTCCGCTGCGAAGTGCCACGTGGCCCGATCCTTCTGCCGGATGGCATACGAGGGATGCGCAGGAACTGGGGCGGCCAGGTCAGGACGGCGGGGTCGAAACCGTCCTTTGCGACCAATCTTCACACCCAATCGGGTAGCAGTGATGAATCGCACGTGAAAACCTGACCCCTCGGTACTCCAGAGGGAAGGGATTCGCTCCTTCGATTGATAGGTGGCAAATCGGAGCTGGAAGTGGACACGCTGCAGCGGGAACCGTGCGGACGGCGCCGGGATCGTCGACCGGGAATTGTGGATTACGCCCTGGAGCGGACGTCGAGGTCACACCAAGGGCGCGGCCGCGTGGTGCTGGAACGGGACAACCGGCGTGCCGTGTAGCTGGCGGCCGCCGCCACGGGGTGCCGGCAGCACCCCGATCACGACTATCGGATGGTGGCGACCGAAGCAGTCCTCGGTGCCGGCGCGCGACGGCCCGGCACCGACGGGGCCGCCAGCCCGGCGGCGTGGTCGACGATGGAGCGCACTGCCTCTCCTGTGGCCCGATCAGGGTATGCACCGATTGGCTGATGTCCTGCAGCACCGCCGATCCCTGAACGTCGGCCCGGTGGGTCAAGTCGGGTCCGCCGCACCCATCGCCATCTTGCCAGGGTGGACTGCGATCACCAGCGCCAGCGTCAGCAGGCCACGGACGGGCACTGGCCCGCCGCGGTACAGCAGGGAACGGCATCACACCGTTGAACAAGTTCCAACGCGTAGCCTGAGCGCGCCCGGCAGGACTCGAACCTGCGACCCTCTGCTTAGAAGGCAGATGCTCTATCCAGCTGAGCTACGAGCGCGGGAGCCGCCAGAGAGGCCCCGGCGGCCCCCTATCTTAAGCGGGAAACCCGAGGGGCACCACATGCGTAGAAGGCCCACTGCCCTGCGGTTCCCGCGCCCTTTTTCGGAGGCCCTGTGCTCACACTGCTTGCTGCCCTGCTGATTCCGGTCCCTGGTCCCACACCGGCTCCGCCAGCCGGTCCATATGCCGATGGGCACGCGCTGCTGCGGGCGATGCACGACCGGTACGCCACCACCTGGTACCAGACCCTCACCTTCGTGCAAACTACCACCAACTACCGGGCCAACACGGTGGAAACGTGGTACGAGGCGGCCCGCATTCCTGGCAGCCTTCGCATCGATATCGCCCCGCTGGACAGCGGGAAAGCACTCCTCTTCCAGCACGACTCCATCTACCAGTTCGCCGACGGGAAACTCGCCCAGCAGGCACCGCTGGTCCATCCGCTCATGGTGCTGGGATTCGATGTCTACCGTGACCCGGTGGAGAAGACGGTCGCGAAGCTGCAGGGGATCGGCTTTGATCTCAGCAGCATCCGGGAGGATACCTGGCAGGGGCGGAAGGTGTTCGTGGTGGGGGCGGCGGCGGGCGACAGCACCACCAGGCAATTCTGGATCGATCAGGAGCGGCTGGTGTTCGTCCGCTCGCTCGAAACCGGTCGCGGCGGGGCGTGGGTGGAAACACAGTTCAACAAATACGAACCACTCGGTGGTGGCTGGATCGCGGTGGAGGTGCTCTTCAGTGTGAACGGCAAGGCCGCCACCAAAGAGGAATACCGGGATGTCCGTCAGGGGATGCCGCTGCCGGATGCGCTGTTCGACCCGGCTGCCTTTGCTCGGCCGGCGTGGGTCACGCCCTGATCAGATGACCTGCTCGCGGGGATCGGTGGCGGCGAAGTAGAGCGTCTGGCGGGCATCCTGAGGCAGTCGGAGCACCTGCACCAGGTTCTGCTGGTCCCGGTACAGTTCGAACATCAATCCGTTGAGCACCCCGAGCCGGGTAATCGGCCGGGGTGCTTCCGCTTCCAGCACGTACCACAGCGTCTCCTGGGACGTGGGATCGTGTCTCGGCGCCGGACTGCGTGACCCGGAAGTCAGTCGCTCCCCGTCCGCCCGCAGCGTGAGGTGTACCGCCGCGTACGCGCCGAAGAGGGAATCCTGGTGGGCGACATCCGTCAGCGTGAGGTCCGCCTTGCCGCTGAACTGGCGCAAGGCGGCCTGCAGATCGTCGCGGAAGACCCGCACCCGGCAGGCGACGGTGGTCCCTTCGATGACCATCCGGGTATGGGTCAGGTGCAGATCGTGCACCGACGGCCGGGCGGGGAGATCTCCGCCCGGCCGCAGGGCCAGCAGCGCTGCCAACAGCCAGGGTGTCATGAGGCCGGCGTGGGGGCCTTGCTCCAGACATTGTTGTCCCGGTCCACATCGGCGAAGACTTCGTCGGGATCGAGCACCACTTTGGTGACAGCCCGATCGGTGAAGAAGCCATAGGTGAAGGTGCGCTCGTTCTGGCGCCAGACATCGGCGGTCAGCTTCACTCGGCGCGTGGTGCCATCGTCCAGGGTGATCTCCATCTGCAGCGGCATGACCAGCCCACCCTTGTTGTCCACCTTCACGCGATAGTAGTTCTTGCCTTTCGACAGATCGCCCATCAGGGAGTCCGCCGGCTGCACGTCGACGTCAGCAATGGCCTGGTCGTTGGCGTAGGTGGTGAAGAACCAGCCGCGCCAGAACCAGTTGAGGAGCTCGCCGCCGCCGTCATCCAGGGTGCGGAAGAAGTCGGCCGGCTGGGGATGCTTGAAGGCCCACCGCTTGGCGTACTCCCCGAAGGCCTGGTCGAAGAGCTTGGGCCCCAGCACCTGCTCCCGGAGCATCACCAACCCTGCGGCCGGCTTGCCATACCCGTTGTTGCCGAAGGTCTGCGGCAGGATGAAGTCCCTCTCGGTCATCAGCGGCATCTGCTCCGGCTCGCGCATGTAGCCGACAATGTTCGGGGCCGGGCCCCGACGGCTGGGATAGTCGGGGTCCCAGTCCTTCTCGGCGTAATACTGCAGGAAGCTGTTGATCCCTTCGTCCATCCAGGTCCACTTCCGCTCATCGGAAGCGACAATCATGGGGAACCAGTTGTGGCCCACCTCGTGAATGGTCACCGAGATCAGCGAGCGCGCCGTTCCGGGAGTGTAGCTCCCGTCGGCCGCGGGGCGCGCGCCGCAGAAGGCGATCATCGGATACTCCATCCCGAACACCGGACCATGTACGTTCGTGGCCCGGGGATAGGGGTATTCGAACGCCAGCCGGCCGTAGGTCCGCATGGTCTGCGCGATCGCCCGGGTGGAGACACTGTCCCACAGCGGCATCGCCTCCCTGGGGTAGAGCGAGTGCATCTCGATCACCCGCCCGCCCGGCCGGTAGCGGAAGCCGGCGGCATCCCAGACATACGCCTTGGAAGAGACCCAGGCGAAGTCCCGAACGCTGTCGGCGTGAAACCGCCAGGTCAGCGGACGGGACCCGGCCGGGCGACTGGCGGGCGAGAGCACCTCTTCCTTCGTGATAATGAACCTGGGTGTCTCGGAAGTCATCGCCTGAGTCAGCCGCTGCCGCTGCGTCGCCGTCAGGACTTCCGTCGGGTTGAGCAGGGTGCCGGTGGCGGCCACGATATGATCGTGCGGCACCGTGAGCTCGACGTCATAGCTGCCGAAGTTCAGGTAGAACTCACCGCTGCCGTAGAACTGGTCGGTCTGCCAGCCGCTCACGTCATCGTAGACCGACGCGCGGGGGAACCACTGGGCCACCTCATACAGATAGCCGTCCTTGACCTGTTCCCGTACGCCGCGCCCGTTCCGGCTCTGCTCCGGGACTTCGAAGTGCCAGTCGATCTCGATGACCGCGCGCTGGCCGGGAAGCAGGGGCGTCGGCAGCGGCACCTTCATCACCGTCCCGTTGATCACATACGCTGCGTCGCTCCGGGTCACCTTCCCTGCCCTGGTGGTCGCGACCTGTACCCGGGTCAGCTTGTGACCGCCATCAAAAAGCGGCGCCGAGAGAAAACGCCGGGCCCCCGGCGAGAGCTGCCGGGGCAGCGCCCCCTGGTTCTGGATGGTGCGACTGACGGCGGGGTCGTCAATGTTCTGGTCCATCTGGAACCAGATGTAGCTCAGCGCATCCGGTGAGTTGTTGCGATAGGTCACCCGTTCACTGCCGGTCACCCGGTGGTCGGTCGTGTCGAGCGTGGCCTTGATCTGGTAGTCCACCTGCTGCTGCCAGTACTTCGGCCCCGGCGCGCCCGACGCATTCCGCATCTCGTTGGGTGAGGGGACCTCCTCCAGCTCACGAAAGTAGGATTTGTTGGTCTTGGTGTTGGGTTCCGCGTTGAGCCACTGCTGTGCGGCCACGGGGCGTGCCACGACCAGGGCGGCCAGGAGGGAGGTACCGGCAAGAACGGGCTTGAGCAGGTTCACGGTGCGTTGTCCTGAAGGAGTCAGAGGCGACCGGAGAGCGATCTATCGGTTCATGACGGAAGCAACCGCTGGAGCAACATCGAGGCGCCCATCGCGGCAATGCCACCCCCCGCGACGAGCACCCAGTCCCGCCGGGAGATGCGCAGCCACCGCTCGGCGCCTGCACCGATCAGCAGCACCACGCCGACGATCAACAGCTGCCCGACTTCGAGGCCGATGTTGAAGGCGAGCAGCGGGACGACCAGCGATTCCTCGGCCCCGAGCAGGCTGCGCAGAAAGGTGGAGAACCCCAGCCCATGAATGAGACCAAATCCCGCAGCGAGCCCGTAGCGGAGCCGCTGGCCACGCTCCGCAGGGGCATCGCCCTCGTCAGACCGGAGCGCCAGCCCGACGGCGACCAGACTGGAGCAGAGAATCGTCGCGGCGATGCCGGCCTCGACCAGCCGGCTGTTGACGCGGACCAGATCCAGGGTGGCGAGGGCCAGGGTCAGCGAGTGACCCAGGGTGAACGCCGTGACCAGCAGCAGCAGTCGGCGCCATTCCCGCGGTCGATACGCGAGGGTAAGTGCCGCTACGAACAGAATATGGTCGTACCCGCGCAGGTCGGCGATATGGTTCAAGCCGAGACGCAGGTACACCAGGAATTCAGAGCCCATCAGTCCCCGCTGTACGGGAGGCCGGGTTGGCGGTTTCGCCGGGAGGTGGGAAGATAGCGGTCAGAAGCTCACTTCGAGGCCAAATCGGACCCGGCGGCCCGGAGCGGTGAAATTCTGTTCCCCGCGGGCGACGTAATAGTACGCGTCGGCGGCGCGGGTCTGTTCCGCGACGGTGAAGAGATGGTCCCCATTACCGAACCGCTCTTCGGCCTGGAGCAGGTAGAGGCAGTTTGGAGGAGAAGCCGTCCCGTTGGCGGTACGCCAGGCCCCGCACGCCGCACCGGGATCGGCGGCGCCACCGAAACTCAGATCGACCGTTCCGTCCACTTGATACGCGCCGTTCTCGGTGGCCTCGTTGGCAAAGTTCTGGAGTGCCCCAATCCGCTGCTGGTCCAGTTCCCGGGAATTGCTGGTCGTCCCGGTCTGGGTGAATACCCGGAGCACATTCCTCCAATTCAGCAGATTTCGGGCATCTGCGAAGGCAAGCAGCGTTGCCCCTCCCAGCGCGAACGACCGGGTGACCCGCAGGTCCAGGACCTTGAAGGCAGGCAATGCGGCCCCGTAGAAATCGCCGGCAATCGCCCCGGCTGCAGATATCAGGGGAAACTATCCCGTCATTCTCCGGCTCATCGGCCGGGCAGCGGGTATAGCTCGTGCCGCTCCCCACCCGGAACGCACCATATATCCCAATATTCCGGAGCGCGCCCAGCAACAGGGTGCTTTGCGGACCCGTCTCATACAACGCCGCGACGGCGAGGTTGTGCTTCCGCGCAATTGGGGCCAACGGCCTCTGCGGGAAGCCGAACATTCCCTCTGGTTGCGCGGGACCGGGCGCGGACACGAAGCCATAGCTCAGCCAGGCCTGTCCATGCTCGCCGAGCTGACGCACCAGACGCAGATCCAGTCCCTGAGTGGTCGGGTCGCGATAGTTCGCATTCACGTAGCGGCGAATATCCACCGAGGACCCGCGGAAAGGATCGAATTCCTGAGACCAGGGTCCCCTGCACCACGTCGGCGTCGGATCGGTTCCACAACCCAATCGCCGCGGTGGTGGCGGAGTCAAGCCGCCAGTCGGCCCCAACCTCGCTGAGTACTGACCGCTCGAACGTAAGTCGGTGCCAAACGTGTGGCCCGTATTCGTCGTACTGAGGTCAGTGTTGATTCCCCTGAAGACCGCCGCGAAATCGGGAATCTGCGCCAATGCGGTGATCCCACCATACACCCGCACCCTGGGATTGGCCTGCACCACCGCCGCCACCCTCGGACTGAGGCGGCTGTGTCCCTGGTCGGCGATGAACTGGGCGGTGGGGTTGTCCGGGTCGAACCCCGGTGCGGAAGAGATCCGAGGAAAATCCGGGCGGCTGGCCCCTGACTTGAAATGATCGAAGCGGAGCCCGCCGGTGAGGCGTGAGTTCCCTGTACGTCAGCTGGTACTCCCCGAAAGCCGCACTCCGGCTTGGAGACTCGACGTACGCTTCCGCGAAGGCCTGGGTCGTCATGCCGCTGGAATACAATCGGGTGTCGTAGTGGCCCAGCTCGAATCCCGCGCGTACCCGATGGTACGATCCCAGGTGCGCCATGACGATGCCGGTCCCGATCACCCGTTTCTCCTGGAAGATCGCCAGCAGACCCACCGGCCCACCGCCTTCGGTGAACCCCGTCAGGCCGTAGGCGTTGTTGCGATAGCGATCGATCAGGCTGTATTGCGTGGCATTGGTGAGATCATAGGGCGAGAGCCGGCCGGAATTCAGCCGGAAGTTGCGGACCAGTTCCTCATTCACCGGGAAATTCGATCCATCGTAGCGGAAGTCGAAGGGCGCGAGCATGATCCCGGTTGCCGGGTCCCGGGTATCGGATTCGCCCTTCGCGGTGAACGGCGCGTTGGTTTCGTGATCCCACTGCAGCGACAGATGCGCCTCGGCCGACAGGGTGAGCCGTTCTGATTCCTTGAGCCGGCCAAACCAGCTCCCGGTCAGCACCTCGCTCCAGGCCCGATCGCCGAAGGTCTGCCGCGGGTTGTAGAGGTCCTCGTACGAGAATGCGCGTTGCTGCCGCTGGCTGGCGTGGCCGGTCAGCTCGACCCGGTTCCGGTCATTGAGGAAGTATCCAATCCGACCCGACAGGGCGTACGTCGTCGCGGCGCTCGAAGGAATACGGATCCCGTCCGAGGGCCGGAAGCGGAGAATGTCGACGGTCTGGTCCACCGCCCCGTCCGTGAAGGTGACAGTGGTATCGATCCCATCCGCCAGGTAGATGGGCGAGGCATTCTGCTCGAGACCCAGCCGCGCCGTGCGCTGGCCTTCCACCAGCACCGCCGCCCCCAGGACCAGTCGTCCGAGCTGACCATCACCATTCAGGGTGATCCGGTTCAGCCCGATCCCGCTTCCAGCACCCAGCATGGCGTCGGAGGCCAGCCCGCCACGGATGCTGAACGCCCGCGGGGCGTCCGGCGCACTGCAGGGGACGGTTTCCGCGGCGATGATTCCTCCCCGCGCATTGCCAAGGTCGGGTGAGAATAGCCCTGTGGTCAGCGTCAGCGATTGCACCGCATTGGTTCCCAGGACGAGCCCGGGCCCGGTGTCTCCATAGTAGCTCCCGCCGAAACTGGGCGACGCGAGCCCCCGCCATCCCGGTGACACCGGGACGCCGTCCAGATAGGTCGCGTTGGCCTCCAGTCGCGCCCCGCGGACACTCAGTTCCCCCGCATTGAGCGAACTCACCCCTGGACTCAGGGCCAGCAGATCGGCGACCCGATCGACGGGCAGCCGCGTCGCCGTTCCGTCGAACGTGGTCGTGGTGGGATGTTCCGACAAGGAACAGGAGGAAGGTTGCTGGGCCGCCACTGGCAGCGACCAGCCCGCCAGCAGCACCGTGGTCACGGTGCCAGCCACGAGGCGATTCATCGAGTGCATCCGGGAAATAGTCGGGAGAACATCAGTGCGCACGATGAATCTACCGCGCAGGCGAACCGCCGCAAGCTGGCGGAGCCGTGCGCCCGCGTTAGCCCGGTCGGTGGTGAGACGCCACCGAGAGCACCTCTGCCACTCGCATCACGTCGCGCGGCGACCCACCCCACTGACTCCGCCAGGCTCGGCGGAGCTGCAGCGCCGAGCGGAAGCCGGCCACTTCGGCGGCGCGGGTAACGGTCGCGCCAGCTTCGAGGGACTGTCGGGCGCGCTCGAGGCGGATGGAGCGCAGGTACTGCAGTGGAGAGACCCCGGTGTGGTCGATGAAGAGCCGGAGCAGGTGGCGACCGGTCGCATGACCCACTCCCGCCAGCGACGCCATATCCCACTCACGGTCCGGTCGGGTGAGGATGGCATCCTGCACCCGGTGCACGGCGGGGTGCAGATGGCCGCGATGCTGCAGGTAGGGGAAAGCTCCGGATCGCGCGGGGAGCGCCTGAGGTAGACCACCATGTCCTCCGCCACACGTCCGGCGAGCGACTCGCCGCACTCCTCCGCGATCAGATGCAGGGCGAGATCGATCCCGGCGGTGATGCCCGCACTCGTTGCCACGGGCCCGTCCACCACGAAGACACGATTGTCGATCACGTCCGCCTGGGGTGCGAGCGCGCGAAGGGTGGACAACAATTCGTGGTGGGTGGTGCACCGGCGGTCGGTAAGGAGGCCGCCCCGTGCGGCGAGGAGTGCGCCGGAGCAGATCGCGAGCAGGCGGTGTGGTGTGCCCTCAGTCCGGAGCGCTCGGCCGAGCCGCTGATTCAGCCATGCCGCGATCGCGGCGACGGCCGGAGTGACCGGGGCCAGCTGCGCGGTTGGCTGACCCACGAGCACGACCCAGGTCGGGGTGCGCAGGCGGTCGGGGAGCGGCGCGAGATCCACCAACCCGAGTCCGACCGAGGTCGAGACAGCTGCGGTCGGGCCGGTGTAGCCGAGGCGGAAGCGGGGCGGCAATCCCTGGGCGTGGCGATGCAGATTGGCCAGGCGAAACGCCTCCGCCGGACCCGCGATGTCGAGCAGCAGCGAGTGCGGTGCGATCACGAAGAGCAGATCGATCAGGTGCGCGCGAGCGATCATTCCAGGACATGAGGAGGAGGCCGAAGGATACAACGCCAACTGGATGGACGGAATGAGCGAGCAGGGGCCGATGTCCGAAAGTGCTCGAAAGCTGTCGGCCCGGGTCGGCGGACGGCGGGAGAGTGATCCCGTAGCTTTGCGACGCACCCTGCGGATGGGTGCCGTCCCCGATCACCACCGTTCACCGGAGCAGCCCTCCCCATGCACAACATCTCACCGCGCGGCCGTCCCCCGAGAGCGCGATGCCCGGGGCTCCCCGTGCCGGTCTGCGCGACCGTCCTGGTCCTGATGACGATTGTTCCTGGGTGGCAGGGATTGGTGCTCACCGCGCAGACAACCAGCAACTACGCGCAGGTCGGGCACGGGGTGGACCCAGTCATCCGGCCGGGCGACGACTTCTTCGCCTACGCCAACGGTGCCTGGCTCAAGGCCACGACGATTCCCGCGGGCAAGGAGCGGTGGAATGCGCGGACCGCGATCAATGAGCTTACCCGCCAGCAGATCGCGCAACTGCTTGATGATGCCGCCTCGGCGCCCGCAGGATCGCTGGCCCGCAAGGTTGCCGACTACCGGGCAGCCCGGCTGAACGAAGCTGCCATCGAGGCACGCGGCATAGCCGCACTCAGGCCGCTGCTCGACAGCATCGACCGGGTCCGCGACCGGGTGTCGTTGACGAGTTTCCTCGGTCGACGACTCGCCGCTGATGTCGATCCGCTGAACTGGGGCGTCTATCGCTCGGCTGGACTGCTGGGACTCTCGGTGGAGCCCTCCCTGCATGGCGAAACGACCAACGTCGCCTTCCTGCTCCAGGGAGGGCTCGGCCTGCCTGACCGCGAGCCATATATCAGCAGCGAGCCCGGCATGCAGGCGCTCCGGACACGGTATCAGCGCTGCATCACCCGGTTCCTGGCGCTGGCAGGCGCCGATCGAGCGGAGCGTCGCGCGGCAGCGGTGCTGAAACTGGAAACAGCGCTGGCCCAATCGCAGGCCACCATGCAGGCATCGGCGAATGACCACAACGCCGACAGTGTATGGACCCGCCGGATGTTCGCGGAGCGGGCGCCTGGCATGGACTGGTCGGCGTTCTTTCAGGAGGCGGGACTCGCCGGGCAGGAGTCGTTCGGCGTGTGGCAGCCGACCGCAATAACCGGGTTAGCTGCCCAGGTCGCGACCGCGCCGCTGGAGACGTGGAAGGACTATCTCCGTTTCCACGCCCTGTATGAATTCGCCGAGGTGCTGCCACAGGCGTACGCGGAGGCGGCGGGGGCGCTGCGTGCGAGCGCGACCGGGATGCCTGAGGAGCCCCTGCCCCAGCGGGCGCTCACGGCGACCGACGAGGCGATGGGTGGTGCGATCGGGCAGCTCTACGCTGAGCGCCATTTCTCCCCTGTCCAGAAGGCGCGGGTCAGGGCCATCGGGGCCAATGTCATCGCGGCGCTGAGTCGCCGGGTGGAGTCAGCGACCTGGATGTCTCCCGCCACCCGGCAGATCGCGCTGACCAAGCTCAGCACACTTTACCTCGGCATCGGCTACCCGGAGCGGTGGGAGGACTACTCCGATCTGGATGTGGATTCCACGGACGCGCTGGGGAATCAGCGGCGGGTGGCGGACCGGAGCTACCGCCGGGCATTGCGCCGGCTGGGGCGGCCGGTGGACCGGACGGAGTGGTGGATGGCACCCCAGACGGTCGGTGCGTTGCTCATGTTCCCGCAGAATGAGCTCACCTTTTCGGCGGCACTGCTGCAATCGCCCAAGTATGACGCAAGCGCGTCCGACGCCGAGAGCTATGGTGCGATCGGCGCGATCATCGGCCATGAAGCAAGCCATTTCATCGATCCGCTCGGAGCGGAGTACGACCTCGACGGCCGGTTGAGACGCTGGTGGATGCCCGCGGACAGCGCGGGGTTTCAGGGAGCAGCGGCGCGATTGCTGTTGCAGTTCTCGGGATACCATCCGTTCCCGGACCTGGGTGTCAACGGGAAGCTCACGCTCCCTGAAAACATTGCCGATCTCGGGGGACTCTCGGCGGCATTTGACGCTTATCGGCTGAGCCTCGGTGCCCGTGCGAGCGACACGGCCTACGTACAGCAGCAGGACCGGGCCTTTTTCCTGGGGTTTGCCCGGAGCTGGCGGAGCAAGATCAGCGAAAGCGCGTTGCGTGCCCAACTCGTCGGCAACGACCACGCGCCGGAGCAGTTCCGTATCGCCACCGTCCGGAATCTCGATGCCTGGTACGCTGCCTTCGACGTGCGGCCCGGTGACCAACTGTATCTCGCGCCAGCGGCGCGGGTCCGCATCTGGTAAGGCCTGATCCCATGCGCGTCACTGTCTGTGAACTCCCCCAGGAGCCGGCGGCACTCGCGGTGGCGTGGGCCGGGTTGTGTCAGCACGTGTCGCAGCACCGATCGGAACTGGTGCTGCTGCCGGAGTTCGCCCTGGTGAATGCGGTCTGGGAGGCGGAGCAGTTCGACCCGGCGCGCTGGACGGATGCACTGCGGCAGGGCGATGCCCTGCTTGGCCAGCTCGCCGACCTGGGTGCGGAGCGAGTCATCGGAACGACACCGATCGCTGAACGGGGTCGGCGGTTCAACGAAGGGTATCTCTGGTCCGGCGAGGGTGGCCTGGTGCCACTCCGACGCAAATACTTTCTGCCAGCTGACCCGGGAGGGTGGGAGACGGCCTGGTTCGATCGGGGAGATCCCGAGTTCCTGACGTACCAGGTCGGCGGGCTCCGATTCGGGCTCAACATCTGCACCGAGCTGTGGGCCCTGGAAAGCTACGCGGGATACGCCGCGCGGGGCGCGCAACTGATCCTGTCACCCCGTGCCACGGCAGCGGCGACCACTGCCAAATGGCTTGCGGCTGGCGTGGTGGCGGCGGTGCGGTCGGGCGCATTCAGTCTCTCGTCCAACCGGGTGGACCCGACGGGGACGTACGGCGGCGCGGGGTGGATTATCGGACCGGATGGCGACGTCCTGGGGCGGACCAGCGCCGACACGCCGTGGGTCACTCTGGACCTCGACCTCGGCAGCCAGGCAGCCGGGCGGCACGGGTACCCCAGATATCTGTTCTGATCTCCCCCACGCAGCCCCCTCCTCCCCTCCCCCGCGCCCGCCGCTCGTCGTCTCCATATCATACCTTGACACGTATATACTCTAATGCGTACATTAAGCCATGCAATCTGCCTTCGAGATCATCGCGGAGCCCAACCGCCGCGCCATCCTGAGCCTGCTGGTCGCGTCGCAACAATCGGTTGGTGCGATCGAGCGGCAGCTTCGCATGCCGCAACCGACCGTGTCCAAGCACCTGCGGGTGTTACGCGAAGCCGGCTTCGTGGAGGCCACGGTGGACGCCCAGCGGAGGCTCTACCGGCTGAAGCCGGAACCATTCCAGGAGGTCGCGGCCTGGCTGGCGCCGTTCCGTCAGTTCTGGTCGTCGCACGTGGATGCCCTCGAGCGGCATCTCGATCGCATGGATCAGGGAAACCCTTCGCCCGGAAAGGCCCGGAAGCGCCAGCCGGACCAGAAACGTCAACGTGGAGCATCGAAATGACCGCCCAGACTGTCCCCCTTCCCCGCTGGATGCGCTGGACCGGCTGGGCCTTCTCCTGTATCCCCGTCTTCATCCTGCTGAGCAGTGCCGTTGTCAGGGGAACTCAGCACGCCAACGCGGTTGCTGAGGTCGTGACGGGCTACGGGTTCCCCGAATCGGCCATCACCATGATTGTCATTGCCGAGTGCATCCTGGTCGTGCTCTATCTCGTGCCGCAGACCGCTGTGCTCGGAGCAATCGTGCTGACCGGCTATCTGGGTGGCGCGGTGGCAGCCCACCTGCGGGTGGCGGACACTGCCCGCGCGGCCATTCCGCTGGTCGCGGGGATCCTGGCCTGGGGCGGCCTCTACTTCCGGGACCCTCGCCTCCGGGAACTGATCCCCTTCCGGCGGTCGAGCTAGTATCGCGCTACGGCGGCCTCGCAGGTGCAGTGCAACGAATAGCGGGTCAATTCCGGTGGATGCCCTCGGGACGCCATCACATACATGAAACGACAGCTCGGAGACACAGGTGACTGATCGCGCGCGGTATACGCCGGGTCCAGCCAGTGGGGCGCACATTCACAAGGATGGTCCCACATGGACGCTGGTGCTCGTGAGGGAACTGCGCCACGCCCCGGCGAAGGTCTGGCAGGCACTCACCGATCCTGAGCATCTGCGCGAGTGGGCACCCTTCGACGCCGACGGAAGCCTCGGCAGGGTCGGCTCCACCGTGAAACTCAGCACGGTCGGCGCACCCAACGCGCAGGTATCCCAAACCCGGGTGACGCGAGCCGATGCTCCCAGGGTCCTGGAGTACGATTGGGGCGGCAGTACACTGCGGTGGGAGCTCGAGCCCGTTGACGGGGGCACGCGAATGACGCTGTGGCACGGCATCGATCGCCGCTTCATCGCGATGGGTGCAGCGGGGTGGCACATCTGTTTCGATGTGCTGGTACAGTTGCTTGATGGTGCCCCCATCGGCCGCATCGTTGGGGGCGAGGCACTCAAATTCGACGGCTGGCAGCGGCTGCACGCCGAGTATGCGAAGGAGTTCGGGGTTGAGAGCCCGCAGCCCTGGTCCTGAGTCCGCCCTGGCTTGAGCGCGGTAGCTCGCGGCAGGCGGACACCTCAGCGCCTCAGAAGCGAACCTCAAGTCCCAGCCGCACCCGCCGCCCTGGTCCGGTGAACGCCTGTTCGCCATGGCCGACGTAGTAGTACGCCTCGATCGCGCGGGTCTGTTCCGCCTCGGTAAAGAGGTGGTCACCATTCCCGAATCGCGACTCCGCCCCTAGCAGATAGAGGCAGTTGGGCGGCGCTGGCGTCCCGGCCGCGGTACCCCACCCTCCGCAGGCACCGCGCGGATCTGCCGCACCACCGAACGTCAGGTCGATGGTTCCGTCGGCGAAGCGAGCCCCATTCTGGCTCGCCTCGTTCGCAAAGGCATCGAGCCCACCGGAGACGGCGCGCAGGCGATCCAGTTCGTTGGTGGTGGATCCGGTCTGGGTGAAGACCCGGATCAGGTTACGGGTGTTCAGCAGATTGCGCGCATCCGCGAAGATCACCAGGGAGGTCGGCCCCGCCGTCACGGTCCGAGTGACACGCAGATCGACCACTCGGGTGGCTGGCAGGTGCGCGCTGTTGAAGGTCCCGACATAGATATCGCAGCGGACATTGTCGGACAGCACCCCGCTCTCCTCATTCAGCTCCCCACCACAGCGGGTATAGGCGGTGCCGCTCGCCACCCGCACGGTGGCGAACATCCCGACGTTGCGCAGCACACCGCCGAGGGCCTGGCTCGCGGGGCCGGTCTCGTAGAGGAGGGCGGCGGCGAGATTGTGGGTCCGGGCGCCGCTCCGCACCAGGCTGTCGGCCGAGACATAGCCATAGCTCACCCAGGCCTGGCCGTGGCTTCCGAGGGTGCGCGTGAGTTGCAGGTCGATCCCCGTGGCCTTCCCACTGATCGCGTTCTTCAATCGTTGGACGTCGACCGTGGAACCGATCAGCGGGTCGAACTCCAGCTGCGAAACAGCCGCGATGACGTCGTTGTCCTTCCGGGTCCACACCGATCCCCGCACCGAAGTCATGGGATCGAGCAGATACGATCCACCGGCCTCGATCAGTGTCGCGTGTTCGAAGCCGAGGTCGGTCCCGAACTGCTGTCGCTGGGAGGTGATGCTGTAGTCGGTGTTGATGCCACGGTAGAGCTGCGCGAAATCGGGGATCTGCGCCAGAGAGGAGATCCCGGCGAAGAGCCGAGCCTTGGGACTGGCGCGAAATTCCGCCGCGACCCGTGGGCTGATGCGACTATGTCCGCGGTCATCGTGGAAGAGTGCGGTGGGGTTGGCGGGATCAAATCCCGGCATGGAGGAAATCCGGGGAAAGTCAGGCCGGCTGGCGCCACTCTGGAAATGGTCGACTCGGAATCCAGCCGTGAGCACGATGTCGGCGGCGGTGAACTGGTAGTCGCTGAACAGTGCGACCTGCCGGGGGGACTCCACATACGCGTCCGCCAGCACCTGGCTGGTCAACTGGCTGGAATAGAGATTCAGGTCATAGTGGATGCCTTCCACCCCGGCCCGGAGCCGATGCTGGTCGCCGACCTGCGCCGTGAGCGCGGCAGAACCGACCAGGCGGCGCTCCCGGTAGAGCGTCAGGAGCCCGGTTGGTCCGCCGCTCTCGGAGAACCCGAGGAGTCCATAGGCATTGTTCCGGAACTCATCCACCAGCCCATACTGGGTGGGATCATTCAGATCGTATGGCGACCGACGACCGGAGTTGCGGCGGAAGTTGTCGACCAGCGCGTCGTTCACCGGGAAATTCGCGGCATCGAAGCGGAATCCGAGCGGGGCCAGCATCAGACCGGAGGCAGGATCGCGGGAGTCGCGTTCACCCGCATCGCTGAGCGGGCCGTTGGTCTCATGGTCCCACTGCATGGAGAGGTGCGCCTCACCCGAGAGAGCGAGCCGATCCCTGCCGCCGAGCCGGCCCAACCAGCTTCCAGTCACGACCTGACTCCAGGCGCGATCGGCGAATGCCTGGCGGGGATTGTACAAATCTTCGTAGCTGAGTGCTCTGGCCTGCCGCTGGCTGGCGAAGGCACTGAGTTGCAGGCGGTGACGGTCGGACAGGTCGTAGGTCGCGTGACCGCCGAGGGTATAGGTCGTGGCCGCGCTGGATGGCAGGCGGATGCCAGGGGCCGGCACGAAGCGCAGGATGTCGACGGAATGGTCGACCGTGCCGTCGTTATACGTCACCGTGGTATCGATCCCATCGGCGAGGTAGATCGGCGAGCCGTTCTGGTCCAGACCGAGACGGGCCGTCCGCTGTCCTTCGGCGATGGCCTCCCCTCCTACCCGGAGTCGCCCGAACCGCCCCCCGCCACGCAGCGCCAGGCGATTGAACCCGATGCCGTGGTCAGCACCAAGAAAGGCGTCGGAGGCCACGCTGGCGCGGAGGCTTGGCGCGCCGGACGAATCCGTCGAGCTGCAGGGATCGGTCTCGACGTCGATCACGCCACCGACCGCATTGCCACGGTCGACCGGGACCAACCCGGTGATCAGACGGAGTTCCTCGAAGCCGTTGGTCCCGATACCGATCCCGGCTCCGGCATCGCCGTAGTAGCTCCCGCCCAGCGCCGGTGACGCGAAGTTGCGCCAGCCAGGATTGGCGGGGACCCCATCGAGGTAGAGCCCATTGGCGCCGCGGCCGGCACCGCGCACGCTCAGCTCGCCATGGTTCAATGCGCTGGTTCCGGGGGCAAGTACCAGCAGGTCAGCCAGCCGGTCCACCGGGAGGTCGGCGGCCGATGATCGGAACGTGGTCTGGGCAGGGCTGGTGGTCAGGAGGGCACAACGGGACTGTTGGGCCGCGAGAGGCGTCGCAAGGCACAGTGCGAGCGCCCCGGCAACCAACCGCTTCGGGGTGGGCATACGAAGAGGACGACAGCGGGTGGGGCCAATGCACAGCGGACCACAATTACGAATCGGGGCGCCGGGATTCGAACCCGGGGCCTCCTGCTCCCAAAGCAGGCGCGCTACCGGACTGCGCCACACCCCGTCAAGACGTGCATCAAGTTAGATGGGCTTACCCGGAGTGCAAGCGCACCCCGAACCAGCCGGCTACCGGCCCTGCTGCAGGGAGGCCGTCCGGCGCCACTCGACGATCGACAGAACAAAAATCGTGGTGATCGACACGGCGGAGATCGCGCACCACTTACAGAAGGTCTGCAGCACGATGAACTCGCCGTACTTGAGGCGCAGGGTAAAGACGAATCCCAGCGTCGCCAGGACCAGGAGCAGCTGTACCGGCCACCGCTCCGCCAGGTATTTCGGCTGCAGGCTGACCAGGCTGGTGATCAGCAGGGCCAGGTAGCCACCCGCCCCGATCAGGGCGACGTCGATCCCGAGGAACGAGCCCCAGGTGCTGTAAATCGCCTTGGCGCACCCGCCGCTGGAACAACTGAGGTTACCGACGTAGCCCAGCTTGTAGAGGTGCAGGTAGACCGCCACCATCCCGGTGAGCAGGCTCAGGACGGCGATCACCATGCGTCGTGTGGTATTCATTGTCCGTGCAACCCCCCGGGCGGGGGAGCTCCTTTGCCGTTCAAGCGCTCCACCAGGCCCGCCAGGGCCTGTCCGCGGTGGCTGACGCGTTCCTTCTCCTCAATCGTGGCCTCACCGAATGTCTTACCCAGCGCATCGGCGAAGAACAGGGGATCGTAGCCAAACCCATCTGTCCCTACCGGTGCCTCCAGAATACGACCGCCGCATACCCCTTCGAACACCTCGGGCATGGAGCTCGCCGACCGCATCAGGACCAGCACGCAGCGGTACCGGGCGCGTCGGCGGGGCTCGGGAGCACCCGTGAGGCGGCGAAGCAGCTCGGCGTTGTTGGCCTGATCCACCTGGTGCGGCGTCCCACTGGCGCCGGCCCAGCGCTTGGAGCGCACCCCCGGCTGACCGCCCAGCGAAAAGACCTCAAGCCCGGAATCGTCCGCCACCGTCGGCAACCCGGTCTTCTTCAGGAAGTATTCCGCCTTGCTCCGGGCGTTGGTCTCAAAGCTGTCCGACACCTCGAGCAGGTCCTCGGCGGTGGTCTCCACCACCCCCGCGTCATCCGGAAAGACCACCTCGTGGCCAGCGGCCTCGAGGTAGTGCCGCACCTCCCGTTGCTTGCCCGCGCTGCGGGTGGCGAAGAGCAGTTTCACCAGCCGAGGGCCGCCTGCTGGGCCGCGAAGAGCTGGCGGATACCCCCATCGGCCAGGCCGAGCAGCAGATCGAGCTCCGCCCGCGCGAAGGTCCCATGTTCGCCGGTTCCCTGCACCTCCACATAATGATCCGGGTGCAGCTTGACGACGTTCGCGTCGACGCCGGCGTCCTTGTCCTCGAGGTAGGCGAGGTCCAACCGGGGCTCGCCGTCGATCAGGCCGACGGAGACCGCGGCCACCAGCCGGCCGAAGGGGTTCGGGACACCGGCGCGCTCCGCCAGCCAGGCGCAGGCATCGGCCAGCGCCACACAGCCGCCGGTGATGCTCGCCGTGCGGGTGCCGCCGTCGGCGGTGAGCACGTCGCAATCCACTTTGATGGTCCACTCCCCGAACTTCATCGTGCTCATCGCGGCGCGCAGTGACCGGCCAATCAGCCGCTGGATCTCCTGGGTCCGGCCGCCGGGACCGCGACGCTCCCGGTCGGTGCGCTCGGAGGTGGCCCGGGGGAGCATGGAGTACTCCGCCGTGACCCAGCCTTCCCCACTGCCCCGTTTCCACCCGGGGGCGCCCTGTTCCACCGAGGCGGTGCAGTGCACCAGCGTGCCCCCCATCCGAATCAGGCAGGAGCCTTCCGCATAGGGATTGACCTTCCGTTCCAGCACAACGGGACGTAACTGATCCGGGGCACGACCATCAGGACGGCTCACGCAGACGCTCCACGATTGCAGTTGTTGAAAAACCGGCGACGAGTTCCACATGTTTGACCCGGCCACCGCGGGCCTGAACGATGTCGGCGCCCACCGTGGAGGCGACAGTGTAATCGGCGCCCTTGACCAGGACATCGGGTTCGAGCGCCTGGATCACGGCGTAGGGCGTGGGTTCGGAGAAGAGGACGACACAATCCACCACGCCGAACGCCGCCAGCATCCGCGCCCGCGCCTCCTGCCCCACGACGGGACGCCCCGGTCCCTTGGCGAGCTGACGGGCCGAGGCATCGTCGTTCACCCCGACAATGAGCGCATCCCCCTCGCGACGGGCCGCCTCAAGCAGGAGGACGTGACCCGGATGCAGCAGATCAAACACGCCGTTGGTAAAGACGACGATGCCGGATTGCAGCGACCGCCAGCGCACCGCGTCGGTGCGATCCCGGACCTTGAATGCCGTATCCAGGTTCATCGGGTGTTACCTCTTGCCCGAGAGCACCTTGAGGGCGAAGGGGGCAATGAAGGTGGTGGCCATCACCATCAGGAGCACGGCACTGAAAGTCGCGTCGCTCAACAGCCCGGCCCGGCGCCCGACGTCGGCGAAGATGAGCCCGACCTCGCCCCGGGGGACCATGCCGACCCCGACCATCAGCCGGTTGTACTTCACCCACGGTGCGGCCCACCCTGCGGCGAGCTTGCCAATCACCGCCAGCAGGGTCAACGCCCCGGCGATCAGCAGCAGGCCTCCCGCCCCCTCGACCCGTGGATCCAGCAGTCGCAGATCCGCGGCGGCCCCTACGTTGACGAAGAATATCGGTGCCAGCACCGCGGCGACCGGCCCGACCTGCTCCTCCACGATGCGGGTGTGCTGGGTGCCACGGAGAATCAGCCCGGCGGCAAACGCCCCGATGATCAGCGCCGATCCCACCTGGGCCGCAAAGGCCGCAAGGGCGAGGGCGAACGCGATCGACAACACGACCACCACCCCCCGTGCCCGCATGCGCAGGACTCGATCGGCGATGGTGGGCATCAGGCGATTGCCGACGACCACAGCGACGATCAGGAACCCCGCCGCCACCGCGAAGGTCACCCCGACACTGACGACGGTGATGGAGTCGCCACCCGCGATGCCGGAGACCACACTCAGGATGACCAGACCGATCACGTCGTCGATGACCGCCGCCCCGAGGATGATGCGCGCTTCGGGCGTCTCCATCTGGCCCAGGTCGCTGAGGACCCGGGCGGTGATGCCGACCGAGGTAGCGGTGAGGGTGGCGCCGATGAAAATGGCCACCGTCCCGATTGCCCCACCATCCTGCATGAGCGGATGCGGAACCTTGGACCAGAACAGATACCCGAGGATGAAGGGCACCGCGACGCCGACAGCGGCGACGGCCAGCGCCGCCGGGCCGACCTTGAACATCTCCTTCAATTCCGTTTCGAGGCCCACCTCGAACAGCAACAGGATCACGCCGAGTTCGGCCAGGACCCGCACCAGCTCGTACGATTCGCCACCCGGGCCCGGGACGATCGCCAGCAGGCTCGGGCCGAGCAGCACACCCGCAATGAGTTCGCCCAGGACCGAGGGCATGCCAAAACGTTCGGCTAGCTCGCCGAGTATCTTGCCGCCCGCCAGCATGGCGGCGACGATCAGCAGGAAGTGCGGGAGGTGTTGCTCAGCCCCCGCTGCGCGGAGGAGACCAGGAGCGAACAGCAGGAGGAGAAGCAGATGCCAGGCGCGGGGCACCCCGCGCCGGAACCTCCGGGTCACAGCGGTTCTTCCGCTTTGGGCGTGAAGAGAAAGGTGTGGGTCAGCAGGGGAACGGTCACCGTTTCACTGTATTCGCTGGTGATGAGGATCTTCCGCGGCTTGCCGGAGCGGGTGATCTGGAATTTCTTGGATTCGGGGGGCAGGCCGAGTTCGTCCGCCTTCGCCTCGAGCCGGCGCTTGATGACCCCATCGCTCAGGGTCGGGGCCAGGCGGGCCGAGACCCGCATCTCATCCAGGAGCTGGTAGTAGCGGACCCAGGGTTCACCCAGGTGTATGCCGTAAAAGACTGCCCCGGCGAAGATGAGCAGGGACACCAGACACCCCGTCGCACTCGTTCCGCGGCGAGACCTGAGGTTCGGGGTCACCATTGCGACTGGGCTCCATCCACGATATTGGTCACCAGCTTGCTCAGGGCACGGCCACGGGCACGAGCTTCGGTTTCAGTCCCCGGCTCGTAATCGCCTTCGAGCGGCATCCCGGTGTTCTTCCAGAGCGGTTTGCCATCCCGGTCCACAATCTCGACGGATACGGTCATCTGCACCAGTCGCTTGGTGACCGTCACCTGGCTGTTGCCATTGCCGGTGAAGGCGACGGGCACATCGGGCTCGTATCGGGAGATCGTGCCCCGCACAATGGCGTCGGCGCTCCCTTCGCCCGCCTGCCGCAGCCCGAGCCGTCCCTGCACCGCCGCACGCACGGAATCCGAGACCTCCTGCGAGATCGTCGGATCGGTCGTCAAATTGTCGAACGGCAGGATGGCGACTGTCTTGATCTCCGCAGGGAACCCACCGCCGGAAAACTTGTAGAGACAGCCGAAGAGTCCGAGCAGACTAAGGCTCAGGACGAACCCATGTATCGGGCGGGAAGGCAGGCGTCGGGACCGTAGCGTAAAAGGTGATCTCCAGTTTGGCTGGCGCACTCGGCACCAGTAGCTGTGCCTTGACCGGCGATCCGTCCGGGCGCACGGTAACCCGGGTCCGGCCCACCACCTTGCCGGCATGCCGCACTTCGGCCGACAGGGTACTCGGATTGCCCTCCACCCGCAGGTACTCGACGGTGTCCGCCCCCATCGCATACCGCCACGCGGCCTTTCCCTCCAACGGCAGGCCGGCGAGTTCCGCGGTGGCCTCCGGAGCCAGGGCCACCCCGAGCAGCGCCCACAGCAGCGGAAAACTCGGCACCAGGTCTTCCACCGATTTCTCGGGCACTACCCACTGCTTTTCGTTCCCGACAACCAGCGCGGCACCCTTACCGATGCCCAGCGACCCGGCAATGTCGAATCGTAGCGTGTCCGGCCGGGCGATTCGGGCGCTACCCCGCCCCCCCTTGGAGGCGTCCTTGTCCTGGTAGAGCCAGGTGAATCGGTGCAGGGCCCCGACCCGCGGAGTGGTCTTTGCTACCCAATCCTGAATCTGCCCCGGAGTCACCGATTCCAGCCCGCTCGGCATGAGCGCCACCTGCTTGGGTCCGCACCCGGCCAGACTGAGGCAAAGATAGGTGAGCGCGACCGGCCGGTCAAGCCGAAATCGTTGCGGCATCAGTAGTTATACCCGAAGAAGAACTGGACAAAGCTGCGGCGCGTCTGCTCCGGCTGGAGGGCGTAGCCGCGGAAATCGTTATCGGTGAACCGGCGGCCCCAATCGAGCCGCAACACCAGGCCCGGAAAGACAGGCCAGCGGAAACTGACACCGTAACTGCCCAGCAGCGCACGCTTCTCGCCTTCGAACCAGGTCTTGCCGGCATCGACAAAGAAGGCGCCCTGGAAATCGGGGAAGCGGATCGCCCCGATCGGTGTGCCGAGGGTAAAGTAATCAAGCAGGGGGAAGCGCAATTCCCCGTTGAGCATCCATGCCTGGGCCCCGAGGATGTAGCCGTAATTCGGGTAGCCCCGGATCCCCAGCGTGCCACCGATGTTCACCCGCTCCGGGCGATCGCCGCCGCTATGGAACCCGAAGGCCCGCAGGGCGAGGGCGCTGCGCCGGCTGAGGCGCAGATACTGGCGGACATCACCAATGATCGTGTGGCTGTCGAAGCGGGCATTGGTGAAGTCGCTGGCGATCCCGGCACTGAGCGCGATCCGGTGACCATCGATCGGACCGGTCGTGGTCCACAGCGAGTTGTCGTGGACATAGGTGAGGTACTGGGTGCTGATCCATCCCTTGCGGCGGGGGTTGTCGACCGGCAACGTGAAATCGAACCGGTCCGAGTGGTGCACATCGAGGGAGCCTTCAATGCGGGCGAAGCGCGACAGCGGATAGCGCGCCATGCCGAAGGCGCCAACCACATCCTCAGTGTAGGCCACCGCAAAGTCGCCCACATACTGGTTGCCCTTGAAGCGATACCCGCCCACACCCCAATTGATGCGACTCGTCTGGTTCATGTACAGACCGAGGATGCTGATATTCTCGAACAGGTTCTTGAACTGGCGCCCCTGATAGGTGGACAGATTGAAGAAGAAGAGATTGTCACTCAGCATGTCGCTGACGAGGAAGGTGGCGCCCTGCCCCGTCCCGATGCGCGGCGCGTAGACGAACTCACCGGCGGCGAAATCGAGATTGTACTTGCGGTTGTACGGCTGACTCTTCGCGGTCGCCACCGACCCGGTGGTTCCGAGCGGCCATTCCCATGTGCTGTGTTCGGGCGGCGCTGCGAGGGCAAAGGTCTCCCGTCGGGCCAGACTGTCCCCCGGATAGAGGTAGACCGAGAGATACAGGTCCTGAAACCCGCCGACCAGCAGCGCATCCCGTCCCTGCACGGGCGCCGCATCAAAGGCCCCGGTCCAGGCCGACGTCTCCCGATGACCGTTCCCCAGGGTGTCGACCGCGAAGGCATTGAGCACCCCATCCCGGCCGGAACTGAAAAGAATGGTGTCGCTCGCGACCCACCGCGGGGTCTCGTCCACCCACGCCCCGTACGTCAGCTGCCGGATGGTCCTGGTCTCCAGATCCATGATGAAGAGGTTCACGGCGTCGTCCAGACCGCCCGCGGTCCGGTCCGAGGCAAACACCACCTGGCGCCCGTCGGGACTGAGACTGGGATCGAGGTCCTGGTAGCGATCATCCGTCAGCCTGATCAGGTGGCCTTCCGGCAGCTCCACCCGATAGAGGTCGGAGATACCGCTCTCCGCCAGGCCACTGAAGACCACCGATCGGCCGTCCGGATCCCAGACGGGAGAGATGATCGAGACCAGCGAGGGGAACTGGTAGCGGCCCACCACCTCGCGCTTGACCCGGTCGAACACCACCAGGGCATCGCGTTCGTGATAGCGGGTGCTGAGCAACAGCAGGCCGGGGCGGCTGGCATCCACCCGCGATTCGAAGGAATGGAGATTCTCGAAGGTGGCGTTCCGTCCGGCCGACAGCAGCGTCTCTTCCCGACCGCCATCCAGCGGCAGGCTCTTGATGGTGACGAACCCATTCAGCGCCGAGGAGAAAATCGCGTCGCCATCGGTGGAATCGGATGGGGAGAACGTCGGCTTGATGGCCGCGCGGGCGAGGAGCCTGGCGGTCGCCGCCAGCGAGGCATGGCCCTCCACCACGGGGAAATAGGCCCGCCGCATCGCCATCTGGAATTCGTCGTTGAGCTCGGGCAGGCTGCGCCCGTAGGTCTCCTGCATCGCCTGCTCGAAGGTCTCGTAGCGCCACATCTCCCGGTACAGTGAGGCGACCCGCCAGTCCCCGTAGGTGTCGGCCAGCCAGCGATGAATCCGTCCGCCGAGCGGATAGACGATGCCACCGGTGACATAGCTGATGTCCTGCAGGCGGGGCAGCCGTCCGCTGATCACCAGGTCCCGCATCACCATTTCGTCCCGGGCATCCTCCCCGGCCGACCAGAGCTCCGCCAGCCCTTCGGTAAACCAGAGGGGCATCGGGATCTGGGTCGAGCGCGGCGAACGGTCGTACCGATCGTACAGCAGGCTGATCTGGAAGACGTGCACCATCTCGTGCCGCAGTGTATGGCGAAACTCCGCCAGGTTGCCGCGGAACGGGATGGTGACGCGCCGCTTCAGGAAGTCGGTGACCCCGAGCAGTCCCTCGGGGGGTGTAAAGGGCAGGATGTTGGTCTGTTCGAAATCGGAATGGGAGGCGTAAACGATGAGCGGCACGCGGCGGGTTACGGTATGCCCGAACTTCACCGCCAGGACATCATAGCTTTCTTCGGCCGAGGCCAGCGCCACCGGAGCCAGGTCGGCTTCCTCGGGGTAGTAGTACACGTCGACCCGCGGCCCCTTGAGCACCTGCCAATCGAGTCGGCGATATTGAATCTTGTTTTCGCCGACCTGGAAGAACTGCGCGGTGAGCGGCGCCGCCCCGGCGAGCGTCAACCCCAGCACTCCCGCCAGCAGCACCCATCGATTCAGGGGCGAATGGTGCGAATGCGATCTCCCTGAGTGATGCGCTGCACCACCGGCACCCCATCGCTGACGCGGCCGAAGACGGTGTAGCCGCCATCCAGATGGGGCTGCTGACTGAGGGTGATGAACCACTGGCTGCCTCCAGTGTCTGGGCCCGAGAGCGCCATGCCCACGGTGTACCCGACGTAACGGCGACGATTGATCTCGTCACGAATGGCCCCGCCGGGCCCCCCCAGCCATCGCCGCGGGGGTCACCCGTTTGCGCCACGAAATTCGGAACCACGCGGTGGAACCGCATGCCGTCGAAATAGCGACGGTTCATGAGGCGAAGGAAGTTGGCCACCGTGAGCGGTGCTTCAGGCCCGAACAGTTCCAGCTCGAAAGTCCCCAACTGGTCCACCTCGACCTTCACCACCGGATAGCGCCCCGGGGCGTAGCCCACGAGGTACTGCCGGGCGATCGCGCGATAGTCCTCCATCGTGCGTCCCGTCACCAGCGGAAACGCCCCGCCCCAGGTACTCGCCGCCGCGGGCCAGTTCTCCTCCGCCCAGTGCCGGATGACGTAGTCCTTCGGCGGATCCAGGCTGCCGAGGATCTCGTGATCGACGGTGCTGCGGGCGGCGGGCGACGCCCCCCCGATCATGTTGAGCGCCCCCAGTGCGGCAATGGCAGCGTCGGGAAAAGAATCCCGCTGCGCCCGGCGATACGCGGCGACCAGGTCCGGGGCATCGGCCAGAGACGCCGCTCGGCTGGTCAGTCCGGCGGCGATGGTCCGCACCGCCGCATCCGGAGACCCGAGCAGCCGTCGAGCGGCCTCAAGGATGACTGGCTCCGGCCCTGATACTTCGTCGCCCCAGGCCTGCAGCGCGGTCGCAACTACCCGCGGATCACGGTCCTGCAGGAAACGTTGGGGCGAGCCCCAATGGGCCGCACCGGTCGCTGCAGCCGCACGTTGCCGCCAGTCGCCGGCCGCCTCCCAGCTCACCGCCGCAGCGGCGAAGGCGGTGGAATCCAGCCCTGACAGCGCCAGCAGTGCTTCCCGCCGCCGGGCGAATGTTCCCTTGGGCGACGTGGCAATCCGACTCAACTCTGTCACCGCTTCAGCCCCGCCCGTCTGACCCAGGGTGCGGACGGCCTGCACCTGCACGTTGGAGACGGGATCCTCCACCACAGGCAACACGCGGGGGCTGAGTCGCGGCAACCGGTACGTCCCGAGGCTGACCAGGGCGTTGATCCGGACCCCGGGATCGGCGTCGTTCGTTCCGCGAAGCAACAGATCGGCCACATTTTCCGCATCCAGCCCAGCCGAATCGGCGTACGCCTTCGAAAGCGTCCTCGCGGCCGTGGCGCGGACCTGGGGCGCGGTCCGGTCGGAGAGCGCGTCCAGCATGCGGGTGGCCGCCGCCCGGGCCCGCAGCCGCCCCAGGGAGTAGACCGCCGCGTAGCGGGCATCTTCCCGCTGGTCGCTGAGGAGCCCGAGCAGTTCGTTGATGGGCGCATTGCGCCCGAGGCGCCACGCCTCGAGGGCGGCCCGGATCGCGAGATACGGCTGATCCGATCGACCGGATGTCGCGCTCCCGTCCAGCACCGAGCGAAGGAACGCCACTCCCTCGGGTGTGCCCAGCCGTGCCATCGCCGTCACCATCTCGAGCGCCGCGGGCTCCGAGAGGGGGGAGGCATCCCTGGCCCGGTCGAGCAGCGGCGCCACCGCCCCGGTGTCCCCGATCAGGCCGAGCGCGAAGATCACCACCGTCTGCGTGAGGCTGTCGGGGTCCCGCAGCAGTGGAGCCAGCAGCGGGATGCCGCGCGGGTCGCGCAGGCGCCCCACCGACTGCGCCGCGACCCGGCGCACCATGCTGTCGGGGTCGGCGAGGGCCAGGCGCAGCACCCCGGCGTCGAATCGGCGGGCGTCCTCGGCCGCGAGGATTCTGGCCACCGTTTCGACGTTCGCGTCCTGCGCGACCAGCGGGCGGACGAGCCCACCCCACGCGAGGAGCAGCGCGCCCAGGACCCATCGGGAGGCAATCGGTATCGTGCGCTGTCTCATGGGGTCAGCGCCTCCACCACCGCGGCCGGCATGCGCGCCAGGCGGTGCGAATGGTCCAGACTCATGAGGGTAGTTTCGGCCTCGGCGATGGCGCCGCCCGATTCGGCCAGCTCCAGCAGGTAGGTGAAGATCACCCGGCGGCTGCCGATCTCCCGCACCCGGCACCGGATCCGCACGAGATCGTCGTACCGTGCTGCCCCCATGTAGCGCAGCTTGAGATCGGTGACCACGAGTCGGATCCCCGATGCCTCCATCTCCCGATAGTTGTATCCCGCCTGGCGGAGGTGCTCGGTCCGGGCCACATCCAGCCACACCACGTGGCGCGCGTGGTACACCACGCCCATCTGGTCAATTTCGGAGTAGTTCACCCGGAGGGTGGTGACGGATTCGGACGGTGCTCGGTGCACAGGCAGGCTCGCCGTAGTAGGAATCAGGATCTGGAAGGTTAGGGCCTCCCGGCGGCCGTGGGTAGGACGCCGCGCGTTGCTCCCGGTCCGGCGGCGCCGTATCTTCGGCCCGTGGAATGCCAACGCCTCGTCCTGGTCGGGGACGCGCACCTGGGCCGGGGAGATCCCGCCATCGAGGAACGCTTTCTCGCCTTTCTTGACACCGTCCCCCAGCTGGGCGACGGTCTCCTCGTGACCGGCGATCTCTTCGAATTCTGGTTCAGCTACCGGCGCGCGATCCCCCGACGGAGCGCCCGGGTCGCCGCGGCCCTCGGGGCGCTGCGCCGCCGGGTGCCGATCGTGATGATCGGCGGGAACCATGATCGCTGGGGCGGCACCTTCTGGCAGGAGGCGTTTGATATCGAATTCTTCCCGCAGGAGGCCCACTTCCGCCTGGCCGGTCGCCGTGCGGCTGCCATCCACGGGGATGGCATCACCTCGCTCGATCTCCCGGCCCGCATGCTCAAGCGCATCACGAGCCATCCCGCCACGATCGCGCTGTTCGGCGTGCTGCACCCCAATCTCGGCATGTGGCTGGTCGACCGGATGAGCGGCCCGCTCGGTGATCGACCCCGCCCGCCCAGTGCTGTGGCGGCCAACGCCGAAGGTCAGGCCCGCTGGGCACGGGCGCGGCTCGCCGCGGAACCGGACCTCAGCCTCCTGATCATGGGACATACGCACCAACCGGCGGTGGCAGGGGTCGCGCCCGGGCAGCGCTATGTCAATCCCGGTGCCTGGTGCGCCGGCTGGCACTACGCCCTGGTCGACCACGAGGGCGTGACGCCGCTCCAGTTCGATCCGAACGCGCCTGCTCCGGTCCTGCAACCATGACCGCTCCCGCCCCGCTCACCGATCCGATCGCCCGCGAGCTCGCCGCTGCAGTGGAGGGACGGTACGCGCTGGAGCGTGAGCTCGGTCGTGGGGGGATGGGCGCGGTATTTCTGGCCCGCGATGTCCAGCTCGACCGGCCGGTCGCCATCAAGGTCCTCCCGCCCGAACTCGGAGTGCGCCCCGAGTTGCGCGAGCGGTTCCTGCGCGAGACCCGGACCGCCGCGTCGTTCTCCCATCCCAATATCGTGGGTGTCCACTCGGTCGATGAGTCGCCGGGGCTGCTCTTCTTTGTCATGTCCTTCATCGAGGGGGAGACCCTGACCGAGCGGGTGCGCCGCCAGGGACCCCTCCCGGTGCCGGACGCGATCCGCCTGCTGCAGGAAGTCGCCTGGGCCCTGTCGTACGCGCATGGGCGCGGCGTGGTCCATCGCGATATCAAGCCGGACAACATCCTGCTCGAGCGCGCCACGGGCCGAGCTCTGGTCATGGACTTCGGTATCGCCCGGTCGGTGACGGCGTCCGGCCTCACCCAGGTGGGCGAGGCCATCGGCACCCCGCATTTCATGAGTCCGGAGCAGGCGGCGGGCGAGACCGTCGACGGGCGCAGCGACCTCTACTCCCTGGGCGTGGTCGGCTATTTCGCCCTGACGGGCCGGCTGCCCTTCGATGGCCCCACCGCCCAGGCAGTGATGGTCGCCCAGATCAGCCAGACGGCGACCCCGATCGCACCATTCCGTCCCGAGTTACCGGCGCCGCTCGGCCAGGCTGTCGATCGCTGCCTCGCCAAGGCGCCCGAGGCGCGGTTCGCCTCGGGCGAAGCGCTGGTGGAAGCGCTGGAACAGGTGCGCGGCCGCCGGATCGAGATCCACCCCGCCATCCGGGTCTGGACGGTGCGGGCCGATCAGTTCTTTCGCAACGGCCTGCTGCTGGCCATCGTCATGCCGCAATTCGTCCGGTTCGGTACCCAGACGATCCAGGCCATCTTCACGCTGGTCATGGTGACGATCATCGTGCCGGCACTCTGGGCCCAGGTCCCGGTCATGATGCGGGAGCTCGCCCGGCAGGGCTGGACCTACCCCGATTTCCGGAACGGTATTCATGGCGATTGATCTCGAGCGGGAAGAGGTCCTGGCCGCGGCGAACGCCGATCCCCGCTTTGTCCGCCGCCGCCGGCGCCGCCGGCTCCTGCTGCTTGGAGCGATTGCCCTCTCGGTGGTGACGATCGCGGTAGCGTGGGCCGCTCGCACAGCGAAGCCCGAGGGGGGCTACACCGTCTCGGCCCCCGCCCTGATCGCCCTCTTCCTCGGATTGTGTCTCTTCCTCGCGTGCATCGTGTTTGCCGCCGCCACCCTCGCCGCCTCCGGCCGACTCGACTCGGCGCATCCACCGGTTGTGGACCGGCCGAGTCGGCAGGATGCTCTTCCGGCTGGCCAGCTGGCGACTGGACTCTGCGGAGGGCGGCGCGGCACCGGCCCAGGGCGGCAGCACCGCCCTCACCCTGCTGGGTGGGTTGCCGCAGCCGATCCGGCGTCGCCTCAGCCGGACCCGGACGGTGATCCAGCGACTGGAAGGAGAACTCGAACGGCTGGCCGGGCGGGCCCGCGAACTGGAGGCGGCCGCCACCGAGGCACGGGGCCGCACCCCGTCGGGCGGCACCGCCTCGAGCGATCGGCAGCGGGCGCTTGAGGACGAACTCACCCAGGCTCGGCGGGACGTGACGGCGCGACGGGAGGCGGTGGTGGCCGCGATGGAAAATGTCCGGCTGGCGCTGGTGCGAATCAAGGGGGGGCTGGGGACGGCCGACGACGTGGAGCGCGAGCTGACGGAGGCGGAGCGGGTCCTGGCCTGAGTTGGTGCGGGAACGACTACCCGAGTGCCACCACCTCCGCCGCCTGCAGCCGCTCCCCGATGAACCGGCTCCCCACCTGCCGGAAGCGTGGCTCGTCATCGCTGACCACGAACCGATGATACACCTCCGCGCCGGCGGGCGCGGCCAGTCCGTCGGCCATCAGCGCCCGGGACACCGCCCGCGCTGTTTCCTCCGCGCTGTCGATCAGCCGCACCGTCGGCCCCATCACCTCGCCCAGCAGCGGCTTGAGCAGCGGGTAGTGGGTGCACCCGAGCACCAGGGCGTCCACCTCCGCCGCCCGCAGCGGCGCGAGGTATTCTTCCGCCGCCAGCCGGGTCGCCGGGTGGTCGAACCATCCCTCCTCCGCCAGCGGCACAAACAGGGGACAGGCGCGCTGCACGACGCTCACCGTCGGCGCGAGTGCGTGAATCGCCTGGGCGTAGGCGTTGCTGGCGATGGTACCAGCGGTGCCGATCACGCCGACAGGTCCGCCCCGCGTGGCCGCCACCGCGGCCCGTGCCCCCGGCTCGATCACTCCGATCACCGGGACCGGGGATTCCGCCTGCAGCGCGGCCAGCGCATGCGCCGTGCTGGTGTTGCAGGCGATCACGATCAGCTTGACCCCCTGCCCCAGCAGCCACTGCGCGATCTCGCGACTGTACCGCAGCACCGTCTCCGGACTCTTGGGGCCGTACGGGACGCGCGCGGTATCGCCGAAGTAGATGGTCGACTCGCCCGGCAGCTCGTCGTAGAGCGCACGGGCCACGGTCAATCCACCAATGCCGCTGTCAAAGATGCCGATGGGGGCGCGATTCACGGGAAGCGGAAGGGGATGGTGACCGACCCGCCGACTCCGCCGGGAACCGGCACCGCACGCATCTGCAGGTCGTCCGGGAAGTCCCACAGGTGGGCGGAGACGTAGCCCTCGATGGCGGCAAAGAGATGGTTGAACGCGAGGAGCACCAGCCAGTCCTGCCGCTCCTGCTCCTTGGCGGCGACGCTGCTGCTGCCGGTGCGCCGCAGGTAGCCCAGCTCGTGACTGCTCTTGAGCGCCATGCCCAGGGTGACGCCTTCCCAGGTCACGAACAGTGCGCCCGTCAGCTTGCGATTCAGTTTGGCCTGGCCCCATCCCGGGATCAGGATCGAGCGCCACAGCGCCCCCATCGGGGTAACGGGCGCTTTCCCGTAGAGGATCGAATCCTGCCGGGCGCGCTCCGCCTCCGCCAGCCGGTTGGCCCGGCCGGAATCGCGCGCCGCCACCGCCGAGTCGAGCGCCGCACCCGGCACCGGCGCCGCAGGTGGCGCATCCTGGGCCGCCAGCGGCGCGACCGCGATCACGCCGGCCACCAGGGTCCACCAGACAGAGCGTCTCACCGGATGATCCCCCGCACCGCGTGGGCGAACTGATCCACATCCTCCTCCGTGGTATCCCACGCGGTCATCCAGCGCACCTCGGACGTGGCGGGATTCCAGACGTGGAAGAATGCCCGTTCCTGCAGCGCCGGGATATGGTTCGGCGGGATGATCGCGAAGACACCGTTCGCCTCAACCGGGTGGGTGATCGACACACCGGGAATGCCGGCGACACGCTGGGCCAGCAGCGCCGCCATCCGGTTGGCGTGGCTCGCATTGCGATGCCACAGGTCGGTCCCCAGCAGGGCGACAAACTGGGCCGCGAGAAATCGCATCTTGCTGCCGAGCTGCATGCCCTGCTTTCGGATGAACAGGAAATCCCGCGGCTCGAGCCCGTTGAGGAAGAGGACCGCTTCGGCCCCGGCGGCACCATTCTTGGTACCGCCAAAGGACACGATATCCACCCCGGCGTCCGTGGTGAACTCACGAAACGTCCGGCCCAGCGCGACCGCGGCATTGGCGATCCGGGCGCCATCCATGTGGAGCAGCAGGTCGTGGGTATGGGCCAGGTCCGCCAGCGCCTTGATCTCCTCGACCGTGTAGACGGTGCCGAACTCCGTTGCCTGGGTGATGGAAATGACGCGCGGCTGGACCCGATGTTCATCTCCGATCCCGGTGAGGAGCGGGAGAATGGCGGCGGGAGTCAGTTTACCCTGGGTCGCCGGGACCAGGAGCAGTTTGCATCCGGTGAACCGTTCGGGCGCACCGCATTCATCGACCTGGAGGTGCGCCTCCTCGCCACAGAGCACCGCGTGGTGCGGCTGCACCACCGCCTGGATCCCCAGCACATTGGCGGCCGTCCCGTTGAACACCAGGAAGCTGCGCGTGTCGGGGCCGAAGTGTTCGCGAAAGAGGCCTTCCACCCGTTCGGTCCACGCGCCGTGACCATAGCTCGGTTCATGCCCGCTGTTGGCCCGGGCAAGCGCCTCGAGAATCTCGGGGTGCATGCCGGCGTAATTGTCGCTCGCGAAATGACGCCGCACGGTCATGGAGCCACCGTCAGGACAGGCAGCGCCCCCGGGAGGAGGCGGATATCCAGCGGCCCGGGACGCTGGCGGACTTCGCCATCGAACTGGGTGAGCAGCGCACCGTCGTGCGGAGTGATCGTGACCTGGGTGCTGCGACGCATGCGAACCTGGCGAAGTCGGGTATGGCGTCCCACCATCGCGAGCGGGAGCTTGGCCAAGATAGCGGGAATCGAGAGCTTACGGATGGCGCAGAGGTCGAACAGCCCGTCGTCGAGCCTGGCGTCGGGGGTCAGTCGGAATCCGCCACCGACAGAATAGCCAATCGCCACTTCGATCAGCAGGAAGGTGTCCTGGAACTGTTCCCCATCCAGGGCGACGGTGGCGGGGTACGGGGCGAACTTCCCGATCATGTGGGCGACGGCGGCGAGATAGGCCGGGAGCCCCGTACCCCACCGGGTCTGGTTGACCCGCCGAGCCACCGCGGCATCGAACCCGACCCCGATCGAGTTGATGAAGTATTCCCCCCACGCCTGCCCCACATCAAAACGGCGCAGCACCCCGGTCGCGAGGCGCCGCACCGCATTTGTCGGACTGAGCCCCCGGGTGCCGATCATCCGGGCATAGTCGTTCCCGGTCCCGGCGGGCAGGACGGTGATCGGCGGCGGATCGGCCAGTCCGGTGTGCAGCAGGCCATTCGCCGCCTCGTGCAGCGTCCCATCGCCACCCAACACCACCACCCGCGCGACCCCTCGACCGACGGCGGCGGAGACCAGCCCCGCCGCCTCACCGGGCCCGCGGGTATCGACCCGTTCCACCGCGCCCCACGTCGCTTCCAGCGCGGCGGCCGTTTCACCGGCGAGCCGAGCGCCCCGTCCGTGCCCGGCGGCCGGATTGACGAGCAATAGCGTGGTCATGCGCGACCCCGCGAGATGTTACGCCGTCGCCACGACCTCGATCTCCACCCGGACTCCGCGCGGCAGCCCCGACACCGCCACGGTGGACCGAGCCGGCTTATGCGCCCCGAAGTGGGCGGCATACACCTCATTCATGGCGGTGAAGTCGGTCATGTCGATCAGGAAGACCGTAGTCTTCACCACCCTGGAAAGATCCGACCCCGCCGCTGAGAGAATCGCCTTGAGGTTTTCCATCACCCGTTCGGTCTGCTCCCGAATACCCCCCTTCACGATTTCCATCGTCTCGGGGTGCAGTGCGATCTGGCCCGCGGTGTAGAGCAGTCCATTGACCCGGACCGCCTGGCTGTACGGACCGATGGCAGCTGGCGCCTGGGCGGTGGCAATCAACTCGAGTGGCATACGTCCGTCCTGAGAGTAGAGGCTAGAACAATCCCTCGATGCGCCCATCCGGGTGCACCTTGATCGCCTCGGCAGACGGCACCTTGGCGAGCCCGGGCATGGTCATCACTTCGCCGGCCAGCGCCACGATGAACCCGGCGCCCGCGGAGGGATAGACATCCCGGACGTGAATCCGGAAACCCTTCGGCCGGCCCAGCTTGGTGGCGTCGTCACTGAAGGAGTACTGGGTCTTGGCCATGCAGACCGGGGTATTCCCGAGTCCCATCGCCTCGCACTGCGCAATCGCCTTCTCGGCTGCGGCGGAATAGTCGACCCCATCGGCCCCGTAAATCTTCGTCGCGATCGCGTCGATCTTCTGCTTGATGGGCAGCGCGGCGTCGTACAGCGGCTTGAAGCTGGCTTTCTTCTCGTCCAGCATGGCCAGGATCTCCTTGGCCACCTCCACGCCGCCGGCGCCTCCCTGGGCCCAGACGTCGGACAGCGCCGCGCGGGCGCCCCAGCTCTTCGCCGCGTCGATCACCGCCTGCTGCTCCTCCGGCGTGTCCGACAGGAACCGGTTAACCGCGACCACGACCGGCACCCCGAACTGCTGCACGTTGCGCACGTGGGCCTCGAGATTGACCATGCCCCGCTTGAGCGCGGCCACATCCGGCGTGCCCAGCGCATCCTTCTTGACCCCGCCATGCATCTTGAGGGCGCGCACCGTCGCGACCACCACCGCGGCCTCGGGCTTCAGATCGCCGAAGCGGCACTTGATGTTGAAGAACTTCTCGGCCCCCAGGTCCGCTCCGAATCCCGCTTCCGTCAGGACGATGTCGCCGAGGGAGAGGCCCAGCTTGGTCGCGACGATCGAGTTGCAGCCGTGGGCGATATTGCCGAACGGCCCGCCATGGACCAGGACCGGCCCGCCCTCGAGGGTCTGCACCAGATTGGGAAGCATGGCGTCCTTGAGCAGCAGCGTCATCGCGCCGCTGGCCTTGAGATCGCCGGCCGTCACCGGCTTCCGGTCCCGGGTGAGCCCGACAATGATCCGGGCCAGGCGGGTCTCGAGATCACTCAGGTCGGTCGCCAGGCAGAGCAGCGCCATGATTTCGCTCCCCGGCACGATCACGAACCGGTCCTCGCGGGTCGGCCCCCCGTTCAGCCCGCCCAGTCCGACGACGATCGACCGCAGCGCCCGGTCATTCATGTCGATGGTGCGGGGCCAGGTGATGCGACGGGAATCGATCCCGAGCGCGTTCCCGTGATGGATATGATTGTCCAGCATCGCCGACAGGAGATTGTGCGCCGACGTGATGGCGTGAAAATCTCCGGTGAAGTGCAGGTTGATCTCGTCCATTGGCACGACCTGGGCGTAGCCGCCGCCCGCCGCCCCGCCCTTCACCCCGAACACCGGACCCAGCGACGGTTCGCGAATGCAGATCACGACCTTCTTGCCCAGATTCCGGAGCGCCTGTCCCACCCCGATCGTGCAGGTGGACTTCCCCTCGCCGGCCGGGGTCGGATTGATGCCGGTAATCAGGACCAGCCGTCCCTTCGGCTTCCGCCTGGCGATCGCCTCCGGTGCGATCTTTGCCTTGTAGCGGCCGTAAGGAAGGATCTCGTCCGGACTGAGGCCGATTTCCGCGGCCACGTCGGCGATCGGCCGCATCTTCGCGGCCTGGGCAATTTCGATGTCGCTGGGCACCTTGGTCATTGCAGGGTCTTCTCCCGGGAGAAGGGCGTGGGTACTGGTGACGGACGCCCGGGCTCTGGGCCACGGGTCATCCGGACGGACAACACACAAATCGTTACGTCAGGCGCGGACCGAATACCCGGCGGGCATTGGCCCCGGTCTCCGCGATGAGCTGCTCGACCGGGACCTGCCGCACCTCCGCGAGCCGCTGAGCCGTGGCTGCGACATACGCCGGTTCGTTCCGCTTCCCGCGATGGGGAATCGGCGCCAGGTACGGTGCGTCGGTCTCCACCAGGAGCCGGTCGGCTGGCACGGCCCGGACGGCATCAAGATCGGTCCAGTTCCGGAAGGTGACCATCCCGCTGAACGAGACATAGTGGCCTGCATCGAGGGAGGAACGCAAGAGGAGCGGACCGCTCGAGAACGAATGCAGGATGACCGTCGCTGCAGAATGGTTGGACAAGATGGCAGCGACGTCGGCGTCGGCCTCCCGGGCGTGGATGACCGCCGCCTTGCCCGCGGCGGTGGCCACCGCCAGCTGGCGGTCAAACACCGCCTGCTGGACCGCCCGCGGCGCATGCTCATAGTGATAGTCGAGCCCCATCTCCCCGGCGGCGACCACCCGCGGATCCTGCAGCGCCGCCGCGAGCCACGCCTCCATCTCCGGGGTCCAGCGGGTGGCTTCGTGGGGGTGCAGCCCGGCGGTGGCGGAGAGCCGGGGAAACTGGTCGACCAGCGCGAGGGCGCGGGCGGCCGACTCGGGCGATTCCCCGATCAGGACGATATGGGACACCCCGGCCGCCCAGGCGCGATCCAGCACCTGGGCTTCTTCACCGGCAAACTTGTCGGAACCGAGATGACAGTGGGAGTCGATGAGCATGGAGAGGGTCACGAGTCACGAGTCGCGGGACCCGTGACTCGTGACGCCCTTGTAACCTGTGACTCGCGACGGTTCACCCGACCGGCTGCGCCTTGGGACGGGCGGTGGGGCGCGCGCTCTTGCTGGGCGACGAGGGCCCATCGACGGGCCAGCGCTGCCGGATATACATCAGCACCGAGGGCGCGATATACATCGACGAGAAGATGCCGGTAAAGACGCCCCAGAACATCACCAGGGCGAAGGGCCGGATCACCTCACCGCCGAAAATGGCCAGCGTCATCATGGTGGCCAGCGAGGTGCCGTGGGTCAGCACCGTCCGCGGCAGCGTCTCGTTGATCGAGCGGTTGAGGACGGTCCGCATGTCCCCGGGCATCCGCTTGTGCTCGTTCTCGCGGACCCGGTCGAAGATGATGATCGTCTCGTTCAGCGACAGACCCAGCACCGACAGCACCGCGCCGACGATGACGAGGCTGACCTCGAAGTTCATGAAGCTGATGAAGATGATGGTGCCGATGATATCGTGGGCCGTGGCGGTGATGGCCGCCGCGCCGAAGCGCCACTCGAAGCGGTAGGCGAGATAGGCCAGGATCGCGCCGAACGACAGCAGGATCGCCATGACGGCCTTCTGCCGCAGTTCGCTGCCGACCTTGGGTCCGACCGCTTCCGACCGCAGGATGGTGAACTTGCCGGTGCCGATCGCCTGATCGAGCGCACTGGACACCGCCACCTTGGTCGCCTCGGTGTTATCGGCGTCGGTGCCTTCCTTGGCCGTTCGGGCCCGGACCACGAACTCGTTGCTGCCACCGAAGGCCTGGATCTCGGCCCCGTGCACCCCCTGGGCGTCGAGCGCCGAGCGGATCGCGCGGCTGTCGACGGCCACGGTGCTCTGCACCTGCACCAGGGTACCGCCGGTGAACTCAATGCTGTAATTGAGGCCCCGGACCAGCAGCAGGATCAGGCCGGGAATGAAGATCAGGCCGGTGATGCCGAAGGCGTACCGTCGGACACCGACGAAATCGATCGAGGTATTCGAAAAGAGTTTGCGCATGGGTCAGATGCTCAGCGGAGTGGTCGCCGACCGCTTCTGCAGCCAGATCAGGAAGAAGGTGCGGGTGACGAAGATCGCCGTGATCATCGACGCCAGGGTACCGACAATCAGGGTCACCGCGAAGCCGCGCACCGGCCCGGTGCCGAACTGATACAGGAAGAGCGCGGTCACAACGGCACAGACGTTCGAGTCCACGATGGCGTTCATTGCCCGGTGGAACCCTTCATCCGCCGCCAGCCGGGCCGACTTGCCCAGCGCCAGCTCCTCGCGGATCCGCTCGAAGATCAGGACGTTGGCGTCCACCGCGATGCCGACCGACAGCACCAGGCCCGCGAGGCCCGGCAGCGTCAGCGTGGCGCCCAGCGCGGCGAGGGTGCCCAGGGTGAACAGGAAGTAGAGCCCGAGGCCCACCACCGCAAGCACGCCGCTGAAGGCGTAGTACCCGATCATGATGATGATCACGAGGATGGTGCCGACCACGCCGGCCTTCACGCCGTCATGAATCGAGTCCTGACCCAGGCTGGCGAGCACCTGCCGCTCTTCGACCACCTTGAGCGGCACCGGCAGGGCGCCCGCCTTGAGGGTCAGCGCCAGGTCCCGCGCCTCCTGGAAGGTCTTCCCAGTCAGGGTGATCTGGCCCCGCCGATCGATCCGGCCCTGGATCACGGGCGGCGGCCCCTGCACTCGGCCATCCAGCAGGATCGCCATGTAGTTGCCGATGTTCCGCGCCGTCCCCTCGCCGAAGTCACGGGCACCTTTGCGGTCGAGCTCGAAGGTGACGATCGGGCCGCTGGTCAGCGGATCGATGTCCTCCTTGGCGTCGACCAGGCTGCTGCCGGTGACGATGGGACGATCTTCGAGGACGTACAGCGGGCGGTAGTTCCGGGTGCCCAGACTCTGGGGCGTGGCCGACCAGCGATACTCACGGTTCCGCGGGAACAGTGCCTTGACGTCCGGCAGGCTGAGCAGGCTGTCCACCCGGGCCACCGCGTTCTCCTCGACCAGGTACTCGCCCGGCGTGAGCTGGACGCCGATCGTCGCCTGGGTGGCGATGAGGCTCGACAGCGCGCCACCGGTCACCGCCGTGGTATCGGCCGCGGCGGAATCCTTCGCCGTGGTGTCGCCCTGCAGCAGCTGGGTGACGGCATTCGAGGTGGTCGGATTGGCGCTGCCGGCGGTGGCGCGCACGCCGAGCCGGGTCAGGACCCGGTCCATGGCGGGAAGCACCTTGTCGAGCGCCTCGGTCCGGTCGGTCATCCGGAACTCGAGAAAGGCGCTCTTCTGGACGATCGACCGGGCCCGCGCCGGGTCCTCGATACCCGCCAGCTCGACAATGATCCGCTCGGTGCCCTGCTTCTGGATCAGCGGTTCGGTCACGCCGAACTCGTCGATCCGCTTGCGCAGGACGGTGAGCGCCAGATCGATGTCCTTGGCGGGATCGGCCGAGACCTTCTTCGACTGGTCCAGTTCGAGGGCCAGGTGCATTCCCCCCTGGAGGTCGAGGCCCAGCTTGAGCGGGACACGGACCTCCTGGGTGTCGCGAATGGCGCCGTCCGGGCCCCGCTTGCGCACCTTGATTTCCCGCGGAATGAGCGACACCACGGCGGCCACCACGAGCACCGCGATGATGATGAGCCGGTTCCTGATCGTCGTAACTACCATCTGACTCTACGCATGAGACGCGCGGTTCCGTTCGAGTGAGAGGCCGTGCCGGGCCAGCGCGTCGACCGCCATGGCACGATCCTGTGCGAGTTGCTGCTGTAATGCCTCGACCGAGTCGAACCGCTGGACATCACGGAGGCGCTCGATCCATTCCACCCGGACCCACTGATCGTACAGGTCCGCATCCACCCCGAAGAGGTGCACCTCCAGCGACCGCTGCTGGTCGCCGAAGGTAGGCTTCCCCCCCTGATTCAACATTCCGCCGGCGACACCGCCGGCCCATTCCACCCGGGCCGCGTAGACCCCATCGGGCGGCAACAGCTTTCGATCGCCAAACTCCCCCAGATTGATCGTGGGGATGCCGATCGTCCGGCCCCGCCCCGCCCCGCGGACCACCCGTCCGCTCAGGCTGTACCGCCGGCCCAGCAACCGGGCCGCGCTGGCGAGATCGCCGCCGGCCACCGCACGCCGGATGGCGGTACTGGACACCGCATGCCCACCCAGCTCGACTGCACCGACCACATCCACCGCGAAGCCGTCGCTCTGGCCCAGGCGGCGCAACGTCTCGACGTCGCCGCTTCGCCCTCGGCCGAAACCATGATCGTGTCCGATCACCAGCTCCCGCATGCCGCACCGCCCGACCAGGATCTCCCGCACAAAGCGCTCGGGCGAGAACGACGCCAGCTCCCGGTCGAATCGCAGGAAGACGGCGTAGTCCAGTCCGCTCTGCGCCAGCATTTCGCGCCGCTCCGGTCCGGAGGTCAGCTCCGGTGGGGCCGCCATCGGATTGACGATCACCAGCGGATGCGGCTCGAAGGTGACCAGCACACTTTTCCGTCCTGCCACCCGCGCCCGTTCAGCGATCTCCCGCAGCACCGCCATATGGCCCCGGTGCACGCCGTCGAACGTCCCGACCGTGACGACCGTGCCCTCGGGGTGGGGTGGGAGCATCGGCATCAGCCCGCCGCCTCCAGGACCACCTCCGGATGGAACATGCCGTCTCCGATGTGTCCCACCGCGATCACGATCCCCGTCTCGCTGGTCGCCACCACCGGACCCGTCGCCTCGTCCCCCGCCAGCGCCGTCGCACGCCGGAGACGCCTGCCATGCCCCAGGGCTGCGGCTTCCTCCGCCGTGACGTCGATCCGGGGCAGATGGCTCACCACCGTCAGCGGCGTCCGCATGTCGTCCGGGCCGACCGCTGCGAGCGGAATGGCATCCGCCACCCTCAGGCTGCCGATTGCTTCACGCCGTAACGCCGTCAGGTGCGCTCCCGTACCCAGCTGTTCCCCCAGGTCCCGCGCGATGCCCCGGAGATAGCTCCCGGCACTGACCGTCATCCGGAACTCCACCTCGGGATACCGGTAGCCGGTCAGCTCGGCCAGGTGCACCGTGATCGGCACCGCCGCCAGTTCCACCGCCTCCCCGCGCCGCGCCTTCGCATAACTGCGCTCCCCAGCCACCTTCTTCGCCGAAAAGGCCGGCGGGCGCTGCAGACTGGTCCCGAGGAACCCGGCCAGCGCCGCCTCGATCTCGACCCGTCCCGGCTCGATCGATGCCCCCTCGCCCAGTGGGTCGCCGGTGGCGTCATCGGTCGTGGTCGCGAACCCCAGACGCGCGGTCGCCAGGTACGTCTTCGCCTGCTGCTCCGCAAACCGCGCCAGCCGCGTCGCCTTCCCCACCAGCACGATCAGCAGGCCGGTCGCAAAGGGATCCAGCGTTCCGGCATGCCCCACCGCCCGGGTTCCCACCGCCCGGCGCACCCGGGCAACGACGTCGTGGCTGGTGGGCCCGGCCGGCTTGTCGACCAGCAGCACTCCGTTCAGTCGCCCCGCTCCTGCCGGATGGTGCCCAGGATCTCGTTGATCCGGTTGGCATGCTCCCGGCCCCGGTCGAGTTCGAAGCGCAACTCGGGCACGATGCGGGTCGACAGCGCCTGACTCACCTTGGAGCGGAAGAACCCGGCGGCGCTCTGCAGCCCCTCCAGCGCCGACAGGCGGACCGCTTCCTCCTCGGTGATGACGCTGAAACGGATGGTGGCGTAGGAGAGGTCGTTGGTGACCTGCACCTCGGTCACCGTCACAAAACCGCGGACCCGGGGGTCGCGGAGCTCGTGGATGACGGCATCGGCCACAATCTGACGGATGGTCTCCCCGATCTGGTCCGGCCGCCGCTTCGATCCCTTCATACCACTGTCACCGCCGTCTCGAGAATGCGCACCCCATCCGCCGCGTCGATCAGGGCATCCGCGGCGCGCAGCGTCTCTTCCGCCACCCGCCGGTCGCTGCCCACCGTCACCGCGGCCAGCCCCGCCCGCTGCCACAACTCCTGGTGGGCCACTTCCGCCACCGCCAGGTTCAGCTTGCGGCACGCCGCCTTCAGCGACAGCAGTACCGATCGCTTGTCCTTCAACGACTGGCACCCGTCGAGCTGCAGGTCCCAGGTCTGTACCAGGACGACCATCAGCCGGGCGGGCGGCTAGTTCGCGTTCGACGCCGTGCTGCCGGCGAGGAACCGCTTGATCTCCTCCACCCGGTACGACTGGATCACGTCACCGACCTTGAGGTCGTTGAAGTTCTCGATGCCGATACCGCACTCCTGGCCTTCCTTCACTTCCTTGGCGTCGTCCTTGAAGCGCTTGAGGCTCGACAGCACGCCTTCGTACATCTGCACCCCGTCCCGCACCACCCGGGCCTTGGCCGACTTCAGGATGTTGCCGTTCTTGACCACACAGCCGGCGATGACGCCGACCTTGCTGACCTTGAACAGCTGCAGCACTTCGGCGTCGCCCAGGATGGTCTCACGCGATTCGGGCTTGAGCAGGCCCTCCAGCGCGTTCCGGACGTCGTCCACCGCCTCGTAGATGATGCGGTAGGTCCGGACATCGACGCCTTCGCGGTCCGCGGCGGCACGGGCGCCGGCATCGGGCCGCACGTGGAAGCCGATGATGATCGCGCCCGAAGCCTTGGCCAGCAGGATGTCGCTCTCGCTGATCGAGCCGACCCCGCGGAGCACGATATCCACCCGGACTTCCCCGGTGGAGAGCTGGCCGAGGGCATCCGCCAGCGCTTCGGCGGGACCGCCCTGGTCGGCCTTGATGATGAGCCGCAGCGCGCCGATCTGTCCCTGCGCCAGCGCGCGCGAGATATCCTCCAGCGAGCCGCCCCGCGCGGTGCGCCGGTTCTGCGCTTCCCGTTCCAGCCGCTGCCGCTTCTGGGCGATCTCGCGGGCTTCGACCGCATCGGTCGTCACCACGAAGTTGTCGCCCGGCGACGGGGTGCCTTCGAAGCCCAGGATCTGCACCGGGGTGGACGGACCCGCCGACTTCACGCTCTTGCCGCGCTCGTCGAACAGCGCGCGGACTCGGCCGGAGAACTTGCCGCAGATGAAGTTGGCGCCCACCTTGAGCGTCCCCTTCTGGACCAGGATGGTCGCCACCGGACCCTTGCCGGGGTCGAGGGTCGCTTCCACCACGGCACCCGAGGCCGCGCGGTCGGGATTGGCCTTGAGATCCAGGATTTCGGCCTGCAGCAGGATCTGGTCGAGCAACTGGTCGACGTTGGTGCCCTTCTTGGCCGAGATCGGGGTCGACAGCACCTGCCCACCGAACTCTTCCAGCACCACGTTCTGGCTCAGCAGTTCCTGCTTCACCTTCGCGACGTTGGCCGCCGGCAGGTCGATCTTGTTGATCGCGACGATCAGCGGGACGCCGGCGTTCCTGGCGTGGCTGATCGCTTCGATCGTCTGCGGCATCAGTCCGTCTTCGGCCGACACCACCAGCACGACGATGTCCGTCACCTGGGCGCCGCGGGCACGCATGGCGGTGAAGGCCTGGTGGCCCGGGGTGTCCAGGAAGGTGATGTGCTTCCCGCTCGGCAGGGTGACGCTGTAGGCACCGATGTGCTGCGTGATGCCGCCGGACTCACCGGCGACCACGTTGGCCTTGCGGATGTAGTCGAGCAGCGAGGTCTTGCCGTGGTCGACGTGACCCATGATCGTCACGACCGGCGGACGGGGCTGCATCTGGCCCTCGTCGGATTCCTCCGCCGCGGCCGTCTCGGCCGGCGCCGCATACTCCTCTTCCTTCACCGCCTCGAAACCGAACTCCGATGCCAGCAGCTCGATCTGGTCGAAGTCCAGCCGCTGGTTGACCGTCACCATGAGGCCGAGCTGCTTGAACGCCAGCTGCACGATGGCGCTGGCCGGGACCTTCATCAGGTCGGCCAGTTCAGAGACCGAGATGAACTCGTTGACGCGAATGCGAGTCTTCTCGCGCTCGCGCTCCTCCTTCTGACGGACCAGGGCATCGGCGTAGTTGGTGTTGTCCCGCCGCGCGCCGCGCTTGACCGGACCGCGCATGCCGGCCAGCGTCTTCTCGATGTTGGCCAGCACGGCATCCTGGTCCACCGACGGCTTGCGCCCCTTCTTCCCCTTCTTGCGGGCGCCGCCCTTTTCGGCATCGGGTCCGAAGACCTTCGGCCGCTCCCCCGTGGCCGGCCCGATGGGGCCGCCGCTGGACGGGCGACCACCCGGCGGACGGGGACCACCGGGCCGCTGGCCCGGACCCCCACCCGACCGCTGGTTGCTCTGTCCGGGGTTGCTGCTGCTGAAGACCGGCGTGGGCCGGCCGAACCGGGGCACGCCCGCACCGGGAGGCGCGACCGGGCGCGGAATGCGGGTGGGAATGCGGGGCAGCGGAGTGCCCGAACTGGCGGCGGCCGGTGGCGGGGTCGGGGCCGCAGGACGTGGAGTTGACGGCTCCGGCGCTTCGGGCGCTGACGCCGCGGCCGGACGGGCCACCGGGGCCTCCGGCGGGGACTCGGGTTCGGCAGGCAGCGGCGGGAGATCCTTGAACAGCGCCCGGGCCCGCTCCTCGATGGAGGCTGCGGTGGGCAGTTCCTCTTTCTCCACCGGGCGCGCCAGCTCAATCGCCTCAAGACGCAGCGCTTCGGCCACCCGCTCGGCCTCCGCCTGCTCTTCGACCTTGGCGACTTCCGCCGCAGTGCGGCGCCGCTTGGCCGGCTTGCCGGCCTCATCCAGGTCGGCCGACGCCTCGGGCTCCTTCGCCTTGGCGGTCTTGGCGCTGGCCTTCTTGCGGGTCTTCTTGGGCGCCGGCTCGTCGGCCTGGGCCGCCTTGCGCTTCTCCCGCTCCCAGCGCACGCGGATCGCGGACACCTGGCCATCTTCCAGCGGAGACATGTGACTCCGCACGAAGACGCTCATGTCCTTGAGCATGTTCATGAGTTGTTCGGCACTGATGCCGAACTCCGCTGCCAGATCGTGCACTCGGGTCTTGACCAAAACTCACGCCTCCGTTTGGGTGCCGCTCCGGGCCGCATCCGCGAGCCCCAGGGCCAGCGCCCGGTCCACCACACCTGCCACCATCACCGGCGGACGGCCCAACCGCTGGCCGATCGCATCGGCCGTCGGGCCGGCGAGCACCGGAATGCCCTTGCCGACCGCCAGCCGCACCACCTTGTCCTGCGCCCGGGGACTCGCGTCCGCCGCGACCACGACGCTGCAGAACTGCCCCGCCTGCAGCCCGCTCCGCACCGCATCGACGCCGATCACCACGCTGCGGGCCCGAAACCCGAGGCCCAGCAACCGCAGCAGCCGCTCAGCTTGCGGCGGGGGCGTCGTCTCCACCATCCTCGGTCGTCAGTTCGGCGAGGAAGGTCAGGAACTGCTCCGCCCGGTCGGGGGTCATGCCGGGGATCTTCTCGACATCTTCCCGCTCCAGGTCCAGCACATCGGCCAGAGTCTGATACCCCGCCCCGTTGAGCATGGCCAGCAGCTCGGGCGAAAACCCTTCCAGCTCGGTGAGCGGCACCCGCATGCCCACTTCATCTTCCGAGGGGAGCGGAGCGAACAGCGGCCCCTCGCCCCCACGTTCCAGCCACTCGCGGCTGGAGTAGAGATCGATCTTCCAGCCGGTCAGTTCGGAGGCCAGCCGCACGTTCTGGCCGTTGCGGCCGATCGCGAGCGACAGCTGATCCTCGTCCACCACCGCCTGGACCGTCTTGCTGGCGGGATCGGAGAAGACCTTCGCCACCCGCGCCGGCGCCAATGCCAGCCGGGCAAACCGCTCCGGATCCGGCGACCACGGTACGATATCGATCCGCTCGCCACCCAGCTCATTGACCACCGCCTGCACCCGCGAGCCCTTGAGGCCGACGCACGCACCCACCGGGTCGATCGCGTCATCCCGCGAGATGACCGCGATCTTGGTACGGCTGCCCACTTCCCGGGCCCAGGCGCGGATATCGACGATGCCCTGCTGGATCTCGGGGACTTCCAGCTTGAACAGCGCCTTCACGAACAGCGGATCGGCGCGGGACAGGATCAGGCGCGGCCCCTTGGGCGTCTCCTCCAGCCGCTTGAGCACGGCGCGGATGGTGTCGCCCTGATGGAACTTCTCGCGATGATTCTGCTCGCGGTACGGAATGATCGCTTCCGCTTCCCGGAACTTGTTCAGCATGATGACCAGCTTGCCCCGCTCGATCTGCTGCACTTCACCCGACAACAGCTCGCCGACCTTGGACGCGAACTCGTCCCGGATCCGGGTGCGCTCACCTTCCCGCACCCGCTGGATGATCCGCTGCTTGGCGGCCTGTACCGCCAGCCGGCCGAACTCGGCGAAGGGGACATCCTCTTCCAGCATGTCGCCGATCGCGAAACTGGGATCTTCGTACTGCGCCTCTTCCAGCGAGATCTGGGCGCTGTCGTCCTCGACGGCCTCCACCACCTGGCGCAGCCGCACGATGCGGATGGCGCCCTTGAGCTCGTCGAACTCGAGTTCAAACTTGACGTTGGGGCCGTACCGCCGAGCCAGGGCCGCGTGAATGCCATCACGCAGCAGGTCGAGCAGTTCAGCGCGATCGAGCTGTTTGGTGGTGGTGAGCTCGCGAATCGCACTCAACACCTCTGGGGAACCGGAACCGGACATCCCTCGTCTCCTGACCTGATCTCTATGGGTCGCGTCGGCCCTCGGCCGCCGTGTCCTCCTGCAGCAGCGCCTCGAGAATCTTCTCGAGCGGGAGTACCGCTTCGCTGCCGTCGGGAAGCCGGAGCCGCACATGTTGCGGGTCCGGCACTGCCATGATGATGGCCCGGGGAAACCCGGGCAGACCCCGCGCCTTCACCTTCACCGTCCGGCCGAGGTAGCGCTGCCAATGCTCGGCGAACCGCACCGGCCGTTCAATGCCGGGCGACGACACCTGCAACAGGTACTGCGGTCCCAGGCCGCCCGGCGCCTCGAACAGATGCTCGAGTGCGCGGCTGACCCGGGCGCAGTCCCCGGCGGTCACGCCGTGCCCGGGCCGACTATCCGGGCGGTCAATTCTGACCTGAATGGCTGGGCGCTGCGGCGGGCCGGACTGCCGGAATTCAACCAGCTCGAATCCCAGGTCGGCGACGTGGCGGCGGACTGCCTCGAGCAACGAGTCGGCCCCCATCCCTTGCGGTACCCGAAAAAAAAACGTGGGGGAACTCCCCCACATCAAACCCACGCCCTGCAGGAGTTTCCCCGGACAGCACGGGGAGTATAAGGAGGGAACCGGGAAGCGTCAATTGGGCGGTGTAGCGGGGAGGTCACGGCGGGTGGCGTGGGGTGGAGGTCGAGTGTGGTCAGGAGTCACGAGTCACCAGTCACAGGTCACAGCTCAGCAGGACCGGGGACTCGTGACTTGTGACTTGTGACTCCACCCCTCACCCCGCCGGCCATCCCAGGTACCCTACCATCCTCCCGTCCCGACCCGCGGAACCGCGATGGGTAAAGAACTTGGGCCGGTCGTGGGACGAGCACCATTGTGATGTGGAAATCTTGGTGAGCCCCAGACGCCGTCCCTGGTCCGCCAGAACGGCACGCAAGTCCACATGCCAGGGACCGGCACCATCCGCCGGCAGACCACATCCTGACATGACTTCAGAACCTACTTCATAGCACGCGCCACAAATGGCTACACCGCAATGCATTACGATATCGCCTATGTTCGAAGAATAGCGCTTGACCATCGCCTCGACACCGACGCGTAAAATTTCCACACTGGTGCCGCGCCAGCCAGAATGGAGCAACCCGAGGACCCGCCGGACCGGGTCGATCAGGTAGACCGGTACGCAGTCAGCCACCGTCACCGTGAGCAGCAACCCCGGCCGGTCGGTGACATGTCCGTCGTGCCCATCGAGCTGGATCCACCCCTCCCCACCGGCGTGCGCGACCACCGAAGCTCCATGGACCTGGGTCGCCAGAACAACCCCGGGGAAGCCGGCCTCAGCCCGCCGGAAAGCGCGCCACCGACTCATCGTCTCCCCCACCGGGGCTTCGTTCCAGAGGCCCAGGTCGAACCCCCGTCCCGGCTCGTCCCCGCGCCCAGTAATCCCCGCCACCACCCCGTACTGCTCCCGCCACCCCGGAATCTCCCATCGCGGGACCGGACCACGCACTTCGACCTCTCGGCAGTACGAAACGAGGGGGGCGCTGTTCACGACATTCGGCTCCATAGGCTCCAGGGTCGGTTGGGACTCAGGGTGCGGCGAGCGCGAGCGACTGGTGGGCGGCGATGCCTGCGGTGACACCGTCCGCCGAGGCCCAGGTGGCATTGTGCGGAGCCCGCGCGGCGTCTCCCGCGGCATAGACACCGGGAACAGTCGTCTGCCGCTTCTCATCGGTCCGGATCACCGGCCCGAATGGTCCCTCATCAAAGGCGCAACCGAGTTGCTCGGCCAGTGGACTCGCCATCCGGGTGCGGGTGCCCACGAACAGCGCATCGATCGGTACAGTGACGTCACCCCGTTCTCCGCACACGATGACCCCTGCGAGTCCCGGCGCCTCCCCCGCCAATCCGACCACCCGACGCGGCTCCAGCGTTACGCCGCGTGCCCCCAGCGCCGCGTGCTGCTCCATGGTAAGCGCGACCGCCTGGTTGGTGAACAGGGTAACATCTCCGCTCCAGTCGGGGAGCAGGAGTGCCAGGTGCACAGTGGCCGGCCCAATCGCGAGGACGCCGAGCCGTTGATCGGCGACCTCGTAGCCATGACAGTACGGACAGTGCAGCACCGTCGCGCCCCAGCGCTCCTGCAGGCCCGCGACCGCAGGCAGCTCGTCCACGATCCCCGTGGCCAGGACGAGGCGACGCCCGACCACCGCAGAGCCAGATGCCAGCTTCACGTGGAGCGCACCATCCCCGACGGTGGCATGCGTAGCCAACACCGACTGCCACGTAACGGTGGGATAGGCCATGACCTGGGCGCGGGCCGCTGCCATGATCTCCGCCGGTGGCCGTCCGTCCTGCCCGAGAAATCCGTGGGCCTCGGCCGCGAACCGGTTTCTGGGCTGGCCACCGTCGAGCACCAGGACCCGGCGCCGCGCCCGACCCAGTTGCATGGCCGCCGACAGTCCGGCCCAGCTGCCGCCGACCACGATGACGTCGTAGGGGCGATCCGTTTGCTCTAGCATGGTGATGGTCCGGGCGGTGGGTACCCCAGGGAGCTACTGTAAGGCTGTGAGAGCCTGGGTAAGGTCAGCCAGCAGGTCGTCGGGATGTTCGCAGCCGGCGCTCATCCGGATGTATCCCTCCGGTACCGCGTCCCCGCCCCAGCGGGCCCGTCGCTCGGCCGAGGTGTGGAGCCCGCCGAAACTGGTCGCCTCGTCGACCAGGGTCGCCGCCGCGAGAAACCGCTCCGCTGCGGCCCGATCGGGCAGTTCGAAGCACAGGACGGCGCCGGTGTAGCGCATCTGGCGCGAGGCAATGGCATACCCCGGATCTTCGGGGAGGCCGGGATAGCGCACCCCCTTCACCAGCGGATGGCGCTGCAGAAACTGGGCGATGCTGAGTGCGTTGGCCGTCTGACGCTCCAGCCGCATCGCGAGTGTACCCAGCGCCCGGTGGGCCATCCAGACCTCGAACGGTCCGGCGATGCTGCCCGACTGCGTCCGCCAGGTGCGCACCCGCTCCAGCAGCGCGGGATCGGTGGCCGCCACGTGGCCGAGGATCAGGTCACTGTGACCGGTCAGTGCCTTGGAGTCGGAGGCCAGGACCAGGTCGGCGCCCAGCCGGAGCGGCTGCTGCCCCAGCGGCGTGGCGGTGGTGTTATCGACCGCGACCAGCGCGCCCTCAGCGTGGGCCTCTGCGGCGATGGCGGCGATGTCACAGACCTCGAGCCCGGGATTGGTCGGTGTTTCGAGCCAGACGAGCTTGGCCCCCTTGAGGAGGGCGCGGTCGCCTTCCGCACCGGTCGGCATGAGGCGGACCGTGACGCCCATCTCGGTGAAGTAGCCACCAGCGATCACCCGGGTCGTGTAATAGCTGCCAGCGGGCAGGCAGATGACGTCACCGGGGCGCAGGAGGGTGGCCAGCACCGCCGTCGTCGCGGCCATGCCACTCGGGAACACCAGCGCTCCACCGCCCTCCAGTTCACCCAGTGCCGCCTCGAAGGCGCTCCAGGTCGGATTGTGGAAGCGGGCGTAGGTATACGGAGACGACGTGGGATCACCGCTCGCGTGATAGGCGCTGGCGAGCACAGGCCCGGGGAGGAAGGGCGCGCCTTGCGCCGGGCTGGGAGCCCCGGCGCGAATCACCCTGGTCGACGGATCCACGAAAGGTCCTCCCTGGAGACTACGGCGTGTCGGGCGTGAGCTTGAGTGAGGCGGAGTTGATGCAGTACCGCAGCCCCGTCGGCTTCGGTCCATCGGTGAACAGGTGCCCGAGGTGGCTCCCGCAGCGGCGGCAGTGCACCTCGGTCCGGGTCATCCCGTGGGACTGGTCGTGTTGCTCCTCCACCGCCGTCGCCGTGATCGGCTGGAAATAGCTGGGCCACCCGGTGCCTGACTCGAACTTGGCGTCCGAGCTGAACAGCGGCTCGCCGCAGGCAACGCACCGGTAGGTCCCCTGGGTGTGGCTGTCCCAGTACTCACCGGTGAAGGCCCGCTCGGTGCCCTGCTGCCGGGCCACACGGTACTGCTCCGGCGTCAGTTGGGCCCGCCACTCCGCCTCAGTCTTCGTGATTTTCTCCGACATGTCCCCCATCCTGAGAAAAGAACACCGCGAAGTCGCAAAGGCGCGTTGCATCTTTGCGTATTTCGCGCCTTCGCGGTGGTCGCTTGTGGTTTCAGTCGATCCGCTCGATCTCCGCCCCGAGGCTCCGCAACCGCTCATCGATGCGTTCGTAGCCCCGCTCGATCTGGCCGATGTTGTGAATCGTGCTCTTCCCTTCCGCCGCGAGCGACGCGAGCAGCATCGCCATGCCGGCGCGGATATCGGGCGACTCCACCGTCCCGCCCCGCAGGCGGGCCGGCCCCGAAATCACCACCCGATGCGGATCGCATAGCACGATCCGCGCACCCATCCCGATCAGCTTGTCGACAAAGAAGAGTCGCGACTCGAACATCTTCTCGAAAATCAGAATCATCCCCTCGCACTGCGTGGCGGTGACCACGGCGATCGACATCGCATCGGCGGGAAAGGCAGGCCAGGGGCCGTCTTCCAGCTTCGGCACATGACCACCGAGGTCGGGACGCACCCGCCGTTCCTGGGCGGCATCCACGATCAGCCGCGGACCATCCAGGCGGGGCCGGACGCCGAGGCGCTCGAAGCCCATGAGGGTGCTGCGGAGGTCGTCGCCCCGGACGCCATCGATCTCGATGCTGCCGTTGGTGACGGCGGCGAGCCCGATGAAGCTGGCTATTTCGATGTGATCGGGTCCGATGGCGTAGCGACAGCCCCCGAGGGGCTTGCCCCCTTCGATGGTGTAGACGTTGGTACCGATCCCTTCGATCGAAGCCCCCATCGCCACCAGCAACCGGGCCACGTCCTGGACGTGCGGTTCGGCGGCGGCGTTCCGCAATACCGTGCGGCCCCGTGCCGCCACCGCCGCCATCAGGGCATTCTCGGTCCCGGTCACGCTCGGCTCATCGAGGAAGATTTCTGCCCCGATCAGCTGCTTGCCCTCGATCTCATAACGGTCGCCCAGAATCAGCGAGGCTCCGAGCTGCTCCAGGGCCAGAAAGTGGGTATCGACCCGGCGCCGCCCGATCACGTCACCGCCCGGCGGCGGCAGCATGACGCTGCCGAATCGGGCGAGAAGAGGGCCGGCAAGGAGGATCGACGCCCGGATCTTGGAGCAGAGGCCGGGATCGAGCGGCTTGAGGGTGACGCCGCGGCCGTCCACCCGGACCGTATTGGGGGCGATCCACTCGACCGACGCGCCGAGCCACGCCACCAGCTCGAGCATGATCTCGACGTCCCGGATCCGGGGCATGTTGTCGAGTTCGACGGGGCCATCGGCCAGCAGGGTGGCGGCGATGGCAGGGAGCGCAGCGTTCTTGTTGCCCGCGGGACGGACGACGCCATGCAGCGGGCGGCCGCCCTGGACCAGGAATCGAGGTGACATGAGCGGAAACCTCTCGTAGTGTGGTGCGAGCGTCAAGCGCGGCGTTATCTTGCCGTCGCTGGCCGAGATGCGGTCAGTGCACGCCCCACGGGTGGCGGGCCTTCGCCCCCGGGAAAGTGAATCAGGATGCTACTGCAATCCGCCGCACCAGGCGGTTGGGTCGGGCCGGTCATGGCGCTGTCGCTGGCCATCATCGCCTGCGCCTTTGTCGTCATTGCCGTCGTCATCGCCGTCGCAGCCAAGCAGGCGGCGAGCCAGTTGGGCGACCTGTCGAAATCGCTCGCCGAGCTCCACGGGGAACTGAGTCCCGCCCTCAAGGCGGTCCAGTCGGTCTCGGCCGAGGGTGAACGGCTGGCCGGGCTGGTCAGCGGTGAGGCGGAGGCGCTGGTGGAGTCCAGCCGGGCACTGCGTGAAGGGCTGGAGGAGCGTTTCGCCAATCTCCAGGCGGTGTATGAGGTCGTGGAAGCCGAAGTCGAGGAAACGGCGCTGGATGTGGCGGTGCAGCTCCGCACCTTTCGTTCCGGCGTCGGGTGGTTCGGCATCGTCCGGCGCCTGCTGCGGGCAGGTCGGGGGCGTTGACCACCCAGCGGGTGTGCCTCGCCTTCGCGGCGGTGTTCCTGCTGGCACTGCTCTGTCCTGCTCCGGCCCATGCCTGGACCCCGGGCACGCACATCTACCTCGGGGAATCGGTGCTCGCCAACCTGCTGAGCCTCCCCGCCGCCGTGGGCGACCTGCTGCGGGCCTTTCCGTTCGACTACCTGTACGGCAACATCGCCGCCGACAGCTCAATTGCCAAGAAGTATGCGCCGGTCGGCCGCCATTGCCATGCCTGGCACGTGGGGCAGGAGATCTACGACCGGGCCGGCACTGATGCCCTGCGCGCCTTCGGACTGGGCTATCTGTCCCACCTTGCCGCGGACGTCGTGGCCCACAACTACTTTGTGCCGCGGCAACTGGTGATCACCAGTTCCACCACCGGATTCGGCCACAGCTACTGGGAGAGCCGCTTCGAGCGGCCCCTGGGCGAGAGCTTCGCCGGTACGGCGAAAGAGGTGATTCTGCTCGATCACACCCCGGCCGACGCCCACCTGGACGAGATCATCGCGCCGACCATTTTCAGCGTGAAGACCAACCGCCGGCTGTTCCGTGGCATGGTGCATCTGACGGAATCGCAGGGGTGGCACCGCGCCTTCGATGTGGCGGAGAAGCGGAGCCGGTGGGACCTCCCGGTGAAGGATGTCGAGCGGCACCTGGCGCTGTCGTTCGACCATATCATCGACATGCTGGCCACCCCGGAGGCGCCAGTCCGTCAGCTCGACCCCGCCGGCGATGCCCGGCTGCGGATCGCCAAGCGGATGCGCCGGGAAGCGCTGCTGGCGGGCGGCTGGCGGGACAGCCAGCGGCTGACCGCCGCCGCCGAAACGCATTTTGGGCTCCCGGCACAGGCGCTGCACCATTGGCCCGCCGCCACCCTCAAGAAGCCCTGGCATGACCGCCTCGCCAGTTGACCCGCTGTTTGTCGAACTGCAGTCCGCCGTCCTCGGACGCTACTCGCTCGAACGGGAACTCGGCCGTGGCGGGATGGGCATCGTTTACCTGGCGCGCGATGTCGCCCTCGACCGGCTGGTGGCGATCAAGCTGTTCCCGCCGGACCTGGCGGCCCGGCCCGCCCTGCGGGCCCGCTTCCTGCGCGAAGCCCGCACCGCCGCCCGGCTGTCGCACCCCAACATCGTCCCGATTCACGCGGTCGAAGAAGCCGGACGGCTGGTCTGGTTTGTCATGGCCTACATCCCCGGGCGAAAGCCTCGGCGCCCGGCTGCGCGAGCGGGGCGGACTCCCGGTGGGCGACGTCTGCCGGATCCTGCGCGACGCGGCGTGGGCGCTGGCCCACGCCCATACCCAGGGCGTGGTCCATCGCGACGTCAAACCGGACAACATCCTGCTCGAGAGCGGCGGCCGCCGGGCGCTGCTGGCCGACTTCGGGATCGCGGCGGCCGCCGAGGGCGAGCCCGATGCCGATGGCTCCGTCGTCGGCACCATCGCCTATCTGAGTCCGGAGCAGGCGCGGGGCGATACCGTCGACGGCCGGAGTGATCTCTACGCCCTCGGCGTCGTCGGATACTGTGCCTTGTCCGGCAAGCTGCCCTACCCCGTCGCGACCCTGGAAGAGCTGGTCCAGCGACAGCTGGCCGGCACGCCGCCCCCGCTGGCCCAGGCCGCGCCACACATCCCCCGGGTCCTTACCCGCACCATCGACCGCTGCCTGGCCGGGTACCCCTCGGCCCGGTTCCAGACCGGCGAGGAGCTGGCGGAAGCGCTGGAGCAACTGCAGACCGCCCCCAGCGAACTCCCCGCCCCGCTGCGGGTGTGGCTGGCCCAGGGAAAGCAGCGTGCCCGCCCGACCGCATTCATTTCCATGGCCTGGGGCCTGCCGCTGCTCGTCGGCGGCGTGGTCGCGTGGGTCACCAACCCGGTGGGTGGGGTGTTCTTCGGGGTGACGGTGGTCGGTACACTCGCGATCATCGCACCGTGGGGGCTCTACACCTTCCTCCGCGTCCTCCATACCCGGCGCCTGCTGCGCGCGGGTTACCATCATCAGGACATTGTCCACGCCTTCGACCGCTACCTGGAACAGCGGCGGGAGGAGCTGGCCTTCGAGCATGGCACCCACTCGACCACGGCAGGTCGCATCGTCAACATCACGCTGGGGAGCCTGGTGCTGGCGACGTTGGCAGGGCTCATCGTGTCCCTCGCGGCGCATCGCGGGACACCGCTGGACGTCTTCGCGGCGTGGTCGACCACGATTACCGCCATTGGCTCCGGAGTGGTGTACTTCGTCCGCAACCTCATCCCGGGCGCGCGGAGCGGGGCGCGGGACCGCCTCACCGAATTCGGCCGCTGGTTCTGGAAGGGACCGGCCGGCCGTTGGCTCACCGGCATCGCCCGGTGGCGGCTCAAGGCCCAGAGCACCCCGGATGAACTGGTCCATCGGCCCACCGAGGTGGCCCTCGGCCAGGCGGCGGAAGCGCTGTTCCGGGCGCTGCCGTCGGCCCAGCGGAAGGATCTCAGGCAGCTGCCCGAGCAGATCACCTTCCTCGCGACCGAGGCCAGCCGGCTTCGGGCGCGGCTGGAAGAACTCGACGACCTGATCGCCCAGGCCGCTCCTGATTCGATGTTCGGCGACCGGCCGGCGGGCGACGGTGGGGCGGGTGAATTGCGTGCAGCGCGCGACCTCTGGGCCATCCGGCTCCGGGAGACGGTCACGCTGCTCGAATCGCTGCGGCTTGGCCTCCTCAAGCTGCACGCCGGGAGCACCGTGCCGGAGACCCTCACAGCCGAACTGGAGGCGGCGCAGGAGCTGCGCGCCCGCCTCCTGCTGCTACACGAAGCTCAGGCGGAAGTGAACGACAGCGTCCGCCCCCGCCCGCCGGTGTCGAGCAGCACTCCGATCACGTTACCCTGACGCGTCGTCCGGCCCCCACCCATGTCCATGCGCCATTTGCCGATTGCCTGTTTTGTCCTCGCGATCTTCCCCCTTGGGCTCGCCGCTCAGACACGTGTCTCCTCGGAGCCCCTGGTACCCTCTCGTGGCAGTCTGATCCGGTTGCGGGTGACACCGTCCACCAGCGAACAGGTGACGGCGATTTCTGGCGACGTGGCCAACGAGCCGCTCCATCTCTGGACCAGTGATGGCCGCGCCTGGACCGGGCTGGCCGGTGTCCCGGTGGACGGTGGCGACACGCTGTATGTGAACCTGGTGCTCCAGTACCCCGATCGTGCGGACACCGTCCACACCTTCCTGCGCGTGGCGCAGCCGCCTTACCCCTCCGAAACGCTCCGCGTCGCGCCGGGGATGGCGCAGCCCGACAGCGCGGCCCGCATGCGAATCCGCGAGGACGGCCGAAAGGCGCGCAAAGCGGGAGAAGCGTCCCATGCAACGGTACGGCTGTGGGAGGGGCCTTTCGTCCTGCCGCGGACGAGCCGGATCACCAGCGCCTTTGGAACGGCACGGGTGTTTAACGGGAGCGTAACCTCAAGGCACCTGGGAACGGATTTCGCCGGCGCCGTAGGGGTGCCAGTCCGCGCGGCGAACCGTGGCCGTGTGGTGCTGGTGGAGCGGTTCTATCTCGCGGGCCGAGTGGTATACATCGACCATGGCGAAGGGCTGATCTCCGCCTATTTCCACCTGAGCAAAGCGCGCGTGAAAGTCGGCCAGCTGGTCGAGCGGGGCCAGATTATCGGACTGGTGGGTCAGAGCGGGCGCGTGACGGGACCACACCTGCACTGGGTAATGCGCTACGGGAATACCACGGTGGACCCGCTGAGTGTGGTGGCGGTGACGGCATCCGAAGGGGGAAAAGGGGAACAGGGGAACGGGGAACGGGGGAGAAAAAGCAGGGAACGGTGAGCGGGGAACGGGGATTAGATGACGGGAAACGGATGCGAGGCGCCGGCCATTCCAGATTGGTAGGCCTGTTCCCTGTTCCCTGTTCCCTGTTCCCCGTTCCCTGTTCCCTGTTCCCCGTTCCCCGTTCCCCGTTCCCTGTTCCCCGTTCCCTGTTCCCTGTTCCCCGCTTCCTACCCCAGCTTCGTCTGCAGCATCGCGCCGACTTTTTTCGGGTCGGCCTTTCCGCCGCTCTTCTTCATGACCTGTCCCTGCAGGAACCCGAGCAGTTTGACCTCCCCGCCGCGGTAGCGGGCGACCTCCTTCGGATTGGCCGCGAGTACCTCGTCGACCCAGCCACCGAGCGCGTCGGCATCACCGACCTGAATCAAGCCGAGCTTCTCGGCCAGTTCCTTTGGGGTGGGTGCGCTCACCGTCCCTGTCGCTTCTACTTTCAGCGCCCCAAGGGTGACGACTCCCTCGCCGAACACCTGCTTGGCCGCTTGGTTGCTGACCGTGCCTGCCTTGACCTCGGCGATGAGACTTGCGAGCCACTTCGCGGGTACGGCGAACGCACCAGCCTCGTTGTAACTCCGCAATGCCTCCGACATCACCCAGTTGGCCGCGATCTTGGGATCGGTACCGGACTGGACCACCGCCTCGTAGTAATCGGCAATTTCCCGATCAGCAGAGAGCACGCCGGCATCGTAGGCCGACAAACCGAGGGCGGTGGTGAACCGCTCACGCTTCGCCTCGGGGAGTTCCGGCAGCGCCTTGCGCTGCTCCTCAATCCAGGCGCGAGTCAGGACCAGCGGGGGCAGGTCGGGATCGGGGAAGTAGCGATAGTCATGGCTCTCCTCCTTGGACCGCATCGGGCGCACCTCGCCGGTGCCGGCGTTGAAGAGCATCGTCACCTGCTCTACCCGCCCACCCGATTCCACCAGGGCGATCTGCCGGTCCCGCTCGACCTGGATGGCCCGTTCGACGTTGGCGAAGCTGTTCATGTTCTTCACTTCGGCCTTGGTACCGAGGGCACTATCGCCCATGCGACGGATGGAGATATTGGCATCCACCCGAAGGGAGCCTTCCTCCATGTTGCCGTCGCTGATACGGCAATACAGCAGGATCTGCTTGAGGTGGGTCAGGTAGGCCCGCGCCTCGGCCGGGCTCCGCATATCCGGTTCACTGACAATTTCGGCCAGCGGCGTCCCCGCCCGGTTGAGATCCACCGCGGTCTTGCCGGGCAGACGATCGTGAATCGACTTGCCGGCGTCCTCCTCGACATGCAACCGGGTGACGCCCAGGGCGATGCGCCCCCGTTCGGGGGAGTCGATGTGAATCGCCCCCCCAGTGGCCAGCGGCTGGTCGAACTGCGAAATCTGGTAGCCCTTCGGCAGGTCAGGATAGAAATAGTTCTTGCGGGCGAAGACGCTGGTTTCATGCACCGTGCAGCCCAGCGCCAGTGCGGCGCGGGTCGCCAGCTCGATCGCGTGCTGGTTGGGCACCGGCAGCGCGCCCGGCAGCCCGAGACAGTTGGGGCAGACCTGGGTATTGGGCCGACCGCCAAAGGTAGTGGAACAGCCACAGAACATTTTCGAGCGGGTGAGCAGCTGCACGTGGACTTCGAGTCCGATCACGGTTTCCCAGGTCATCAGCGGGTCTCCGCGTTCGCGTCGAGCGCCGCTTCCAGCGCGGCGGCCACACTCAGCATCCGGGCCTCCCCCATCATCGGCGCGATGAGCTGGGCCCCGACTGGCAGCCCCTGCGACCGACCCACCGGCAGACTCATTGCGGGCAGCGCCGCCAGATTGAGCGAGCAGGTGAAGATGTCGGCCAGGTACATCGCGACCGGATCCTCGGTCTTCTCGCCCGCCTTGAAGGCCGGAGTCGGTGTGGTTGGCGTCAACAGAAGATCCACGCCGGCATCGAACACCACCTTGAAGTCCTGGGCGAGGAGGGCGCGCACCTGCTGCGCCTTCCGGTAGTAGGCGTCGTAGTAGCCGGAGCTCAGCACGTAGGTGCCGATCAGAATCCGGCGCCGCACCTCCGCCCCGAAGCCCTGACCCCGGGTGGCACGGTACAGCGCGGCCACATCCCCGCCCGGCGGAACGCGGCGCTGGCCGTACCGTACCCCATCGAACCGCGCGAGGTTGGCCGCCGCCTCCGCCGGCGCCACGATGTAGTAGCAGGGCACGGCAAAGCGGGTATGCGGCAGCCCGACCTCCTTCACCGTTCCGCCCAGTTTCCGGATGAGGTCCGCGGTGCGATCGAGTCCGGCTCGCACCCCGGGATCGAGATCCGCGGGGACGTATTCCCGCGGGATGCCAAAGGTCAATCCGGCCAGCGTGGTCCGCGCGGGCTCGAGCGTCAGGGCCGCCTCGGGCGACGACGTCGCATCGTTGACATCGTGACCGCTGATCACGCTGAGCACCCGGGCCGCATCGTCCACCGTACGGCCGAACACGCTGACCTGATCGAGCGACGAGCCAAAGGCCACCAGGCCGAACCGGCTGACCCGTCCGTACGACGGCTTCACCCCCACGATGCCGCAGAAGCTCGCCGGTTGCCGCACCGAGCCGCCGGTTTCGGAGCCGAGCGCGGCGGGGACCACCCCAGCCGCGACCAGCGCCGCGGACCCACCCGATGAGCCCCCCGGCACCCGGGCGTGGTCCAGCGGATTCAGCACCCGACCCCAGGCGGAATGTTCCGTCGAGGACCCCATGGCGAATTCATCCATGTTGGTCTTGGCAGTGGGAATCGCGCCGGCGGCGCGCAGCCGGGCAACCACCGTCGCATCATAGGGCGAGACGTACCCCTCGAGGATCTTCGAGCCGCAGGTCGTCGGCTGATCGGTGGTGACGATATTGTCCTTGATGGCGACCGGCACGCCGGCCAGCGACAGCGTCGCCCGGTCGGCGGCGGGCATGCCGTCCACCCGGGCCGCGTCACGATCCAGCAGCTCCTGCGACCAGTGCAGCGTCGCGTTGAGCGGCGCCGCGGCCGTGAGCCGGGCGCCCGTCTCCCGCATCAGCGTTCCGGCGGGACGCGAGCCGTCCTGCACCCCGCGGGCAATGGTGGCCACGTCGCTCATTCGGTCCCCTCCATCGCGCCCAGCCTGGGCACCACGAAGAAGCCCTGAATGAATTCGGGCGCGAAGGACTCCGGCCCGCGGACCAGCGGCACCGGCGGCCGATCATCGGGGCGAAGCGGTACCTGGGAGGGGCCGGCGAGAAACGGAGGGGCCTCTTCCCCGGCCGGCACTTCGTTGAGCTGCTCCACAAACGCGACGATCCCCTGCATCTGCTCCACCAGCCGTGGCAGGTCGGCCTCGGCCACGTCCAGTTCGGCGAGTCGGGCCACGTGCAACACTTCCTTGCGACCGATACTCATGCGCTCTCCCATTCGCGTTCAAGGCCGGCATAGGCAACCAGCAGCTGCTTGGTGCCGTGTTCTTCGTCGTCAAATTTGACCGAGACCTTCAGATCCTTGCCAGTCCCCGTGAGTCCCAGAATGGTGCCACTGCCGAAGCGCCGGTGCCGGACCCGTTCCCCTTTCACGTAGCGGGGCTGATCCTGGGAAGCCTCTTCTGGCGGTTCTACACGGCTGGCTGCAGCGCGGCTCGGTGTGAAATCATCGTCCAGCCATGACCGCTTCGCGGGGTAGCCAGCCGCCGAGCCGCCGAGCCGCGGTGCCGCCCGTCCGCTCCAGTCCGGTGCCCAGAGATTCGAGGTCCGCTTCTCCTCAATCACGCCGGGCGGCAGCGCCTGCAGAAACCGGGACGGCTTGCCCGGCATCAGCTGACCGCCCCGCCGGCGGGAGCGGGCCCAGGTGAGATACAACTTGTCCTTGGCGCGGGTAATGCCAACGTACGCCAGCCGCCGCTCCTCCTCGACCCCATCCGGCGATTCGATAGCACGCATGAGGGGAAAGAGGCCGTCCTCGAGTCCGGTCAGCGCCACCACCGGCCACTCCAGACCCTTGGCGGTGTGCAGGGTCATCATGGTGACCCCTTCGACCTTGCCCTGGATGTTGTCGTTGGCGGAGAGCAGCGCCGCCTCGGCCAGAAACCGCTCCAGTGGCGTCGTGGCCTCTTCGTCCTCGGGGACAACCACCTCAGACCATTCGGCCGCGCTCGCCACCAGTTCACGCACGTTTTCCCAGCGGTCCATCCCCTCCGGACCCTCGGCCAGCAGCACCTGCTCGTAGTTGATCCGGGAGATCAGCTGCTCCAGAATCTGGGCCGGCTGCCAGTGCCCCGACTGCTCGGTCAGGGTGGTCGATCAGGACCGCGAACTTGCGCAGCGCCTCCCGCACCCCCGGACGCAGGCCGGTGATCATGTCGGCGGCGGAGGCAGCGGACAGCAGCGGCTTGCCCCACTGGACGGCACTCTCCGCCAGGGTGGCAAGGCTCGACTCCCCCAGGCCGCGCTTCGGCACGCCCGCCGCGCGGAGGAACGCCTCGTCATCCGCCGGGTTGGCGACCAGGCGGAGGTACGCGAGCAGATCCTTCACCTCGCGCCGATCGTAGAAGCTGATCGCGCCGACGATCCGGTAGGGGATGCCGGCGCGGCGGAATGCCTCTTCCAGCGCTCGCGACTGGGAATTGGTGCGGTACAGGACCGCCATTTCGGTGTAGGCCCAGTCGCCACGGGCGGCCCGCTCGCGGAATTCCTTCACCACCCACTCCGCCTCGTCCCGCTCATCGGCGGCAGCCACCACGGTGACCGATTCACCGCCCGGTCGCACCGTGCGCAGGGTCTTGCCGATCCGGCCGGTATTTTCCTGGATCACCGCATTGGCCGCATCCAGTACGACCTGGGTCGAGCGGTAGTTCTCCTCCAGCCGCACCACCACCGTGCCGGGGAAGTCCTCACGGAAGCCGCTGCATGTTGCGCACATCGGCGCCACGCCAGCCGTAGATGGACTGGTCGTCGTCGCCCACCGCGCGCGACATTGCCGTGCGCACCGAGCTGACGGATGAGGTGGTACTGGGCGCCGTTGGTATCCTGGAACTCGTCCACCAGCAGGAAGGCGAAACGATCCTGGTAGAACTGCAGCCGGTCGGGCCGCTCCCGGAACAGGGTGAGCGGGTGCAGCAGCAGGTCGTCGAAATCCATGGCGTTGGCGGCGTGCAGCGCCGGCTGGTACGCCCGGAACACGTCGGCCGCCACCTGCGACGCACGGTCGAACTGGTCGGCACTGGCCAGCGCCTCGGGGCCCTGCATCCGGTTCTTGGCGCCCGAGATCAGATTCTGGACGATCTTGGGCGGGAACAGCTTGGTCGAGTGCCCGCGGGCATCCATCAGCCGACGGATCAGCGCGAGCTGGTCGTCCTTGTCATAGATGGTGAACTGAACGGGTGAAGCCGAGCGCCTCCGCCTCGCGCCGGAGCAGCCGGGCGGAGAGGGAGTGGAAGGTTCCGATCCACAGCCCGCCGGGATCACGCCCCAGCAGCCGGCCCACCCGCTCCTTCATCTCCCCCGCGGCCTTGTTGGTAAAGGTCACGGCGAAGATGCGGTGGGCCGGGACGCCGGTCGTGTCGATCAGCCGGGCGATCCGCATGGTCAGGACCCGGGTCTTCCCGGACCCGGCGCCCGCCACAACGAGCAGCGGCCCGTGGACGTGCTCGACCGCCTCCCGCTGGGCGGGGTTCAGGCCATCGAGGCCGATCAGGGGGGCTGTCTTACCGTTCATGCATCGGAATCCGGATCACGAAGGTGGCGCCGGACTCAGTGGGTTCCAGCATCAATTCACCGCCATGCGAGTCTTCGACAACGCGGCGCGCGAGCGCGAGTCCGATCCCCCAGCCACTCGATTTGGTGGTCACTCCGGGATCGAACAGCGTCCGGCGCAGCTCGCCGGACACCCCGGGACCGTCGTCGACCACCCGCAGGACCGCGGAGCCCGCTTCCTGGCGCACCCGGACGGTAATGGTCCCTTCCCGGCCCTGCAGTGCGTCGATCGCGTTCTTGATGAGGGACTCCAGGGCCCATTCGAGCAGGATCGGATCGCCCAGCACCACCGGGGCGGTCCCCTGCACGTCAGCCGTCAGCACGATGCGATTCACCCGGGTCGGCAGGCGGGGCCCGAAATAGGCGACCAGCTTCGCGGCCAGTTCGCCCAGGTCAATCGGGTCGCGGCGCAAGGTATGGCCGATGCGCTCGAAGCGCTGCGCCACCCGTTCCAGCCGTACCGCGTCAGCCTCCAGGTGCTCTGCCAGCTGGGGCGGCGGGGCGGCCCGATGCCGGAGCTGCTCGATCCAACCCTGCAGACTCATCAGCGGCGTCCCCATCTGGTGCGCCGCTTCCCGGGCCATCGCCACCCACAGGGCATCGCGCTGCGCCGCCATGGCATTGCGCCAGGCGGTCACGCCGACCGCGATGATGATGACGAGGATGAGACCCTGCACCACCGCCAGCGCCGTCAGCTGCCGCTGGGCGGGGACCGGCCCGTAATGGAGGGTGAGCGATCCGAGCGCGGAATCGCGAATGGGCGGGTTGCGACGATCCAGCTCTTCCGCGTACAGCTTGACCCGGGGGTCCTCGAGCACCGCGGTAAATGGCAGGTTGGCCGCGGCCGTCACTCGGCCGTCGTCGTCGGTCACGATCAGCGGAATCCCGACGGCACGGACCTGTTCGCCGAGGCCAAGCAGGGCATTCTCCGCCCCACCGTCGCTGGGATCGTTCAGTCCGGCAAACACGCCCGAGTAGAGTCGGCTGATGGAGGAGGCGTCCCCCTTGAAGTGCCGGACAATGATCCAGCCCGATCCGGCGGAGAGTCCCGCGAGCAGCGCGACCAGCAGGATGACCAGCGCCGGCGCCAGCCGGCGCAGGCCCCGCTTACGCACGCGGCGTCAGCCGATCGGTTCCCAGGTACGGAACCAGCGCCGGCGGAATCCGGACCGAGCCATCCGCCTGCTGGTTATTCTCGAGCAGCGCGATGATCGTGCGCGGGAAGGCCACGCCGGAGGCGTTCAGCGTATGGACAAACTCCGGCTTGGCACCCGGTTCGCGGCGGAAGCGGATGCCGGCGCGCCGGGCCTGAAAGTCGGTGAAGCTGCTGGCACTCGACGCCTCCAGCCAGGTATTCACACCTGCGGCCCAGACCTCGAGATCAAAGGTGCGGGCACTGCCGAACCCGGTATCGCCGGCGGCGAGCGCCAGACGCCGATACGGGATCTCCAGTCGTTCGAGGGCGGTCTCCGCATGACGGGTGATCCGCTCCAGCTCGGCCGGACTTTCCTCGGGCCGGCAGAGCCGGACCAGCTCCACCTTGTCGAACTGGTGCACCCGGATGAGTCCGCGGGTGTCCTTCCCCGCCGCGCCGGCTTCCCGCCGGAAGCAGGGCGTGTAGGCGCAGTAGGTCACCGGCAGCTGGACGCCGTCGAGCATCTCGTCCCGGTGAATATTCGTGACCGGGACCTCTGCCGTGGGAATCAGGAAGAGATCGTCGGCGTCGGAGCGGTAGGCATCGTCCTCGAACTTCGGGAGCTGCCCGGTGCCGGTCATCGCCGCCCGGGTGACCAGGAGCGGCGGCGCCACCTCGGTGTAGCCATGCTCGACGGTGTGCAGATCCAGCAGGAAGTTCTTGAGGGCCCGGACCAGGCGGGCGCCCGGACCGGTGAAGAGCGGGAATCCCGAGCCCGACACCTTGGCCCCACGCGGCAGGTCGAAGAGACCCAGCGCCTGTCCCAGGTCCCAGTGCGGCTGGGGCGTGAAGCTGAACGTCGGCGGGGTGCCCCACGTCGCCACGACCTGGTTACCGGTCGCGTCCCCGTCCGGGACCTCCGCCAGCACGATGTTGGGCACGGTGAGCAGCAGCTGGTCGAGCGCCGCCTCGATCTCGCGGGTCTCGGCGTCGAGCTGCTTGACCGTCTCGCCCGACTGCTTCAACGTCGCCAGCAGCTCGTCGGCCGGTTCCCTGGCCTTCTTGCGGCGGGCGACCTCGTCGCTGGCGGCATTGCGTTCCGCCTTGAGCTGCTCGGCCCGACCCAGCAGGTCGCGCCGCCGCCGGTCGAGCCCTTCCAGCTCATCGAGGATCGGGGCGATCGCAGGATCCTGACGGCGCGCCAGCGCCGCACGCACCGCGCCGGCGTCCTGCCGCAGCAACTTGATGTCAATCACGGGGCGCTACGATTTGGGAATGCCGAGCTTCAACCCGCGGTACCCACAGTTCTGGTTCGCGAGGACCCGCATGACCATGGTCTTGGCGGCGGTGTCGAAGCTGAGGATCTCGACCTTCGCATAGAGCGGCACACTGAGGATCGAACAGGTCGACACCGTGCTGCGGATATAGAACAGGTCGCCCACCGCCACCGGGACCACCGTCTCGGTGGTGTAGCCGTTGAGCGGTGCCTTGGTCAGGGCATCAAAGGTCGCGGTCGCGTCCGGACGCTTGAGCCCCGGCTTCAGGGCGCCGTTGGGCAACAGACCCAGCAGTTCGATGGGGACGAGGACCGACGCGCCGGTCGAATCGACATCATACACGAACTCGAAGTTGATCCCCGCTTCCCAGGTCCGCACCCCGTTGCGCGACGCAATCGAGTAGGCCGACGGCTGGCTGATCGTGCCGTGGCTCAGCGAGTACAGCGTGACCGTATCCACCTCATTGGTGAGGCTGGCATTGGCGATCTGGTTCGGATCACTGCAGGCCGCGAGGGCCACAAAGGCCGCAAGGGCCGCCTGGGGAATCAGCCGGTTCATGGGCGGGAAGCTACGGGAGCGGTCAAAGCGGGTCAACCTCCAGTCATTGCTTGACTTCGACCGCCTCGGCCGGGTACAATCCGCAACGTCGTTCCCCCCTCCCGGAGAATCTGGCATGGCTGGATTGCGTGACGTGGTGCAGGCTCTGGCCGCTCGTCCGGATGTGGACGCTGTTGTGGTGGTCAGCACCGATGGCCTCCCCATCGACCACGCCGGCCGGATGACGGTCGATCAGGACGCGGTGGCGGCCCTGGCGGCCACCTTCGCCAACGGCGCCCGACGGCTGGGTGAAGCGGTGGAGTGCGATGACCTGACGGGATCGGTGGTGGAGTTCGCCGACCGGCTGGCGGTCCTGCGACCCCTGGGCAGCGAAGGACATCTCTTCGTCCTGGCGACCCGCGGCACCAACATCGGGACCCTCCTGTATGATCTCCGGCGCGACGCGCCGACCCTCGTCACTCTGCTCTGAGCGTTCCGCCCTATGCGCTGGGCTGTCATCCTTGCTGGTGGGTCGGGGAGCCGGTTCTGGCCGCTCTCGACCCCCAGCGCCCCGAAGCAACTCCTGCCGCTCGCCGGCCCCCAATCCACCGCTGAAGCCGCCGTCGCCCGCCTCGAAGGGCTGGTCCCGAAGGAGCGGATTCTGATCGTCACCGGTCCCGCCCTGGCCGATCAGCTGCAGCACGCACTCGGGCTCACGCGGGAGAATATCCTGGTCGAGCCGCGAGCCGCCTCGACCGGTCCGGCCCTCGTGTGGGCCAGCTTCGAAGCGAAACGGCGGGACCCGCAGGCAGAGGTGCTCTCGCTCCACGCCGACTGGGCCATCCGGGAGGACGATGCCTTCCGCCGGACCGCGGAACAGGCGCTCGCCACCGCCGTCCGTCACAACCGTCTTGTGACCGTCGGGATCGTACCCAGCCGGCCCGACACCGGCTTCGGCTACATCGTCCCCGGCGCCGGGTTGGATGAGGTGGCGCGCGCGGTCTCCCGCTTTGCCGAAAAGCCCGACGCCGCCACTGCGCTCGACCTCATGGCGAGTGGCGCCCTGTGGAACAGCGGGCTGTTCGCCTGGACCGCGGATGCGCTGCTGAACGAGGTCCGCCAGTTCACCCCGGAAATCGCGCCGGCGCTGGTTCACCTCGAACAGGGAGATGTCACCCGCTTCTTCGAGGCAGTCACCAGCGTGTCCATCGATGTTGGCGTCCTGGAGCGGAGCAGTGCCGTCGCGGTGGTCCCCGGCCGGTTCACCTGGGACGACATCGGGACCTGGGACGCCCTCGCCCGCGTACGACGGCGGGACCCGCAGGGGAATGTGGCGGTCGGTCCGGTCCACCTGCTCGACAGCGACGATTGTGTGGTCTGGTCTGACGGAACGCCGGTGGTGGTCAGTGGGGTGAAGGATCTGGTCATCATCAGCGCCAACGGACGCATGCTCATCATGCCCCGCCGTCAGGCGCGCCGACCTCAAAGGCATCCTCGACCGGTTGCCCGGTGAGGTGCGCGACCTCCCTTGAGCCGCCTCGTCCTGCTCGAGCCACTGGCGCCACGGCCCGACCTGGCCGCCCTTCGCCGGTGTCCGCCCCATCGCGGAACTCCGCGCCGGTATCTGGAAAATCCGCGAGCGGTGGGAAGCGGCACTCGACCTCGAGACCGACAGCATCATGGGCGATCACATCGCCCATTTTCACGAAGGGTTCGAGCCCTCCTGCATCCCCTTCGCGCCCGTCGAGGGTCCGGCGATCATCGCCGCCAGCTGGTTCGCGCCAAGCGGAGCCCCGCTGGCCCTTGCTCCGCAGACCCGCCGACTCACCGCTCACGGCGCCACCGTCGGCTGGGTGGTGCCTGCCGGTACCACGATGGACGGGCCCCACTGACACCGGCCCCGCCCAGCCCGTCGACGGCCTGACACTGCACGGCACCTGGGATCTGCTCGCCGCCCTCGATCATTTCCTGCCCAGTGACTGCCTCGGTTTTCAGGCCGGGCCCCGCGACCCGGTACCGGCCGCGTCGGTGGTGCTGGGCGATCCCACCCTGATCCTGACGCACCAGGCGATCATCGAACCGGGGGTGGTGTTCGACACCCGGCATGGCGCCATCGTGCTGGAACCCGGGGTGGAGGTTCGACATGGTACCCGGCTCGAAGGACCGCTCTACGCCGGCAGCAAGTGTCGCCTGCTGGGCGATCACCTGCGCGCCTCGGTGTTCGGTCCGCGCTGCAACGTGAAGGGGGAAGTGTCGAACGTGGTCTTCACTCGGCTACGCCAACAAGGGCCATGACGGCTTCGTGGGACACACCGTCCTCGGCCATTGGGTCAACCTCGGTGCCGGCACGACCACCTCGAACCTCAAGAACACCTACGGCGAGGTGGCGCTGCAGCTCGATGGCCAGCGGGTCAACACCGGACGGCAATTCCTCGGCAGTCTGATCGGCGACCACGCCAAGACCGCCATCGGCACCCTGCTGCCGACCGGGACCGTCATCGGCGCGGGCGCGAATGTCTTTGGCAGCGGTGCGATCCCCAAGGAGGTTCCTCCATTTGCGTGGGGTGTCGACGGGCAGGAACGCCTGCATGAGGATGGCTTCCTGACGATTGCGGGCCGAGTCATGCCGCGGCGCGATGTGGCGCTGACGGCGGAACGCCGGGCCGCCCTGAGCGCCACCTGGCGGGCACTCTCCGGCTCATGACGACACTGTACGTCCTTGGCTCCGGGTCGGGGGGCAATGCGCTGGCGATCGAATCGGACGGCGCGGTGCTGCTGGTAGATGCCGGATTCAGTGCGCGGGAATCTGCGTCGTCGGGCGGTGCTGGCCGGGGTGGACCTGCGTCGGGCGCAGGGACTGGTGCTGACGCATGAGCACGGAGACCACACCAATGGTGCGGCCCGGATCGCCCACCTGCTCGGCATCCCCATTCTCACCGCCATCGGGACCTGGGACCGGCTCCGGCCCCGGATGCCGACCATGGAATACCGCGCGCTGGCGATCATGGGCGGGGTGACGGTGGGGAATTTTCACATCGAAGCCTGCCACATCAGCCACGATGCCGCGGAGCCCATCGCCATCTCAGTGCGGACCAGTGCGGGGCACCGCATCGGGATCGCCTACGACATGGGCCGCCCCACCGCCGCGGTCAAGTTCCTGCTGCGCGACTCCGACGCCCTGGTGCTGGAAGCGAATCACGACGAGATCATGCTGCGGATGAGCAGCTATCCGCCGGTGGTGCAGGAACGGATTGCGGGCAGCTCCGGTCACCTCTCCAATCGGGCGGCTGCGGAACTGGTCCGCGAGCTGGCGCATGCCGGCCTCGCGGCGGTGGTGCTGGCCCATCTGAGTGAACGGTGTAATACCCCTGAAATGGCCCGTCAGGCCATCGCGCCGGTACTGGACGAGGAAGGGTGTTGTGCCCTGCTCCATGTGGCGCTGCAGGATGAGCCGCTTCCGGCGATACGGCTCGGGGGCTCGGCGGCACCGCGGCTGGCCGTCTAATTCACCGACAGGTCCGGCTCACACCGTACCTTTCGCCGAGCCGCCTATGGCACGTCCGGATCGGGCGGGACCGGCACACTGGCCGGGCGCTCCGTGGGCGGGCCGGCCTTTTGCAGCGACACCGGCTTGACCAGGTCTCCCCCGGACAGCCTCATCTTCGACCCCTTCACCTCAAGCTTGTAGGTCACCCACTCGCCTCCGAGCGCGAGCATGATGCTGTCCGCCTTCAGCCGCCAGCGCACCGTCTCGGTGCCGTAGGAGGCGGAGGAATCGGCGCGGACGATCACGGTACGCGGCGCATCCTTGCGCTTCTGGTCCTTCAGATCTGCGTTCCAGGTCCCCAGAATCGCCGGGCCGCCGCTGGCCTGGGCCTGGGCGGGCGCGGCGTGTATCAAGGCGCCGGTGCACAGCAGAGTGGACAGCAGGACGCGCAGCATGACTCCTCCAGTGGTCGATTCAGGGCTCAACATCCGGCTCACGAGTGTAAAAGCACCTCCCGTGCCGCGGTAGGCCCGCTGACCGGGTTTCGTTCCCGGCATGACGACATGAAAAAGCCCCGGGATCGCTCCCGGGGCCATTCCATGTCCACGGCTATCTGCTTAGTACATCCCGCCCATGCCGCCGCCGCCAGGCGCCGGCCGGCGCCGGCTTGTCTTCCTTCCGCTCGACGATGACGCACTCGGTGGTGAGCAGCAGGCCCGCGATCGAGGCGGCGTTCTGCAGCGCGGTCCGGGTGACCTTGGTCGGGTCGATGACGCCCGCCTTGACCAGGTCCTCGTACTCGTCCGTGGCGGCGTTGTAGCCGAAGTTCTTGTCCTTCGACTCCTTCACCTTGGCCAGGACGATCGAGCCCTCGACGCCGGCGTTCTGGGCGATCACCCGGATCGGCTCCTCGAGCGCGCGGCGCACGATGTCGACGCCGATCTTCTCGTCCTCGGTGCCCTTCACCTTGTCCAGCACGGCCTGGGCGCGGAGCAGCGCGACGCCGCCGCCCGGCACGATGCCCTCTTCGACCGCGGCGCGGGTCGCGTGCAGCGCGTCCTCGACCCGGGCCTTCTTCTCCTTCATCTCGGTCTCGGTCGCGGCGCCGACGTGGATCACCGCCACGCCGCCGGACGAGCTTGGCCAGACGCTCCTGGAGCTTCTCCCGGTCGTAGTCGCTGGTGCGACTTCTCGATGGCGGCCTTGATCTCGGCGATCCGGCCCTGGATGTCGTCGTCCTTGCCCTTGCCGTCGACGATGGTGGTGTTGTCCTTGTCGATCACGATCCGCTTGGCCTGGCCGAGGTCGGCCAGGACCGCGTTCTCGAGCTTGAAGCCGAGCTCCTCGGAGATCACCTTGCCGCCGGTCAGCTTGGCGATGTCGATCAGCATTTCCTTGCGGCGGTCGCCGAAGCCCGGCGCCTTGACGGCGGCGACCTTCAGGGTGCCCCGCAGCTTGTTGACGACCAGGGTGGCCAGCGCCTCGCCCTCGACGTCCTCGGCGATGATCAGCAGCGGCTTGCCGGTCTGGGCGACCTTCTCGAGGACCGGGAGCAGGTCCTTCATGGCGGAGATCTTCTTGTCGTGGATCAGGATGTAGGGGTCCTCGAGCGACCGCCTCCATCTTCTCCGGGTCGGTGACGAAGTAGGGCGAGAGGTAGCCGCGGTCGAACTGCATGCCGTCGACCGTCTCCAGCGTGGTCTCCAGGCCCTTGGCCTCCTCGACCGTGATGACGCCGTCCTTGCCGACCTTCTCCATCGCGTCGGCGATCAGGTTGCCGATCTCGCTGGTCGTTGTTGGCGGAGATGGTGCCGACCTGGGCGATCTCCTTCTTGCCGGCCGTCGGGGTGGAGAGCCGCTTCAGCTCTTCGACGATCGCCTCGACGGCCTGGTCGATGCCCCGCTTCAGCTCCATCGGGTTGGCGCCGGCGGTCACGTTCTTGAGGCCTTCGCGGAAGATCGCCTGGGCCAGCACGGTGGCGGTGGTGGTGCCGTCGCCGGCGAGGTCGGAGGTCTTGGTCGCGACTTCCTTCACCATCTGGGCGCCCATGTTCTCGATCGGGTCGGCCAGCTCGATTTCCTTGGCGACCGTGACGCCGTCCTTGGTGACGGTCGGGCGAGCCGAACTTCTTGTCGATGACGACGTTCCGGCCCTTGGGGCCGAGGGTCACCTTGACCGCGTCGGCGAGGGCGTCCACGCCCTTCTTGAGCTTGGCGCGGGCGTCGGTGTTGAACATCAGTTCCTTCGCAGCCATGATGTCTTCTCCTTAGGGCATGCGGTAGGGCGAATGCCGCTCACCATCAGCCGAGTATTGGTAACCTGTGATCCTGAGCCGGGCCCCGCACCGCCCCACTCAGGCGTGGCGAGATCGGCTCAGCCGATCTTGGCCAGGATGTCCGACGCCTTGATGATGACGACTTCGTCGCCATCGAGGGTGATGTTGGTGCCGCTGTACTTGCCGTAGAGCACCTTGTCGCCCACCTTCACATCCATCGGCACCCGCGCGCCCTTCTCGACCCGGCCCGGGCCCACGGCGATCACTTCGCCCTGGGTCGGCTTTTCCTTGGCGGTATCGGGGATGTAGAGCCCGCCGCGCATGGTCTCGGCCTCGTCGTCGGCATGATGACGACACGGTCCTCGAGCGGCTTGATCTTGAGCTTCGGCTTGGTCTTGGTCGCCATGGATATTTCCTCTCGAAATGTGCTGGTAAGTTATTGCACTTCAACAATTTAGCAGTCTAGCTCCGCGACTGCCAAGTAACACCGGAAACTAAGGGCCGTTCAGCAGGAGTCAAGCGAGAGTGCTACTGGCATCTGCTCCCGCCCCCGCCCTAGATTACCGCCCGCGTCGTTACCTTGCCCCGGAGAACGTCATGTTGCTTACCCTCGCGATGCTGGCCAGCCTCTCGCTGCCCACGTCCGATACCAGTTCCGTCCTCCGCCCGGTGCGCGACGACGATGTCACGGTGACCGTGACCATCGATTCCTCGAAGCATGTGGTCGCATCAAGGCGGGGCCCTTCTTCCTGCGCACATGGGGCCGAAGGACCATCACATGCAGATGGACATGGGGTCCACCACGATACGCCGGTGTACCATTTCGCCTGGCCGGTGGACGGCTGGCTCCGGGGCTTCAAGACCAACGTGGTCGACGCCGACGGGGGCCGCTGCCGAAGCATGTGATGCACCACATGAACAGCATGAACTTCAGCCGTCGGCAGCTGCTCTACCCTGCGGCCGAACGGATGTTCGGCGCGGGCACCGAGACGGCCGATGCCACCATCCCGGAAACCATCGGCGTGCCGATGTCGCCGGGCATGGACCTCGGGTTCTACGTCGCCTGGCACAACGATACCGGCAAGGACATGGAGAGCGTCTACATGACGCTGGTACTCCAGTACTCGCCCAGGAATCTCAATCCGCGGCCGCACGACGTCATGCCGCTCTACATGGACGCGAACCTGACCGTGGCGCGTCCAACATGTTCGATGTCCCCCCCGGCGTGCACGAGCAGGCGTATGAGTTCACCATGCCGATCAGCGGCCGGCTGATCGGGTACGGCGGCCACCTGCATGACTACGGGATGGGCGTGCGACTGGTGGACGTCGCCAGCGGCAAGGTGATCGCGCGGGTGAAGTCCGAGCACGACAAGGCGGGCAAGGTCAGCGGTGTCAGCCGCAGCCTCCCCGGTATCCGTGGCGGCGGCGTGAAGCTCACGGCCGGCAGGAAATACCGCCTGGTGGGAACCTACGACAACCTGACGAAGGACACCCTGATCAACGGCGGCATGGCGCACATCAGCGGGATCTTCGCCCCGGATGACCCGCGGCAGTGGCCCGCCATCGACGAGTCCGATCCCGAGTTCCAGAAGGACCTCGCCTCGCTCGAGCTGATGGGCCCCGCCCCCGGCGAACACGATCATGGCAGCCACGAACACTGAACTGCGGGTGAGAACGGCGGGTGAGAACGGCGGGTGAGAACAGCGGGTGAGAACGGCGGGTGAGAACGGCGGGTGAGAACTGCGGGTGAGAACAGCGGGTGAGAAATGCGGGTGAGAACAGCGGGTGAGAACGGCGGGTGAGAACGGCGGGTGAGAACGCGGGTGAGAACAGCGGGTGAGAACGGCGGGTGAGAACAGCGGGTGAGAACAGCGGGTGAGAACAGCGGGTGAGAACAGCGGGTGAGAACAGCGGGTGAGAACAGCGGGTGAGAACAGCGGGTGAGAACGGCGAGAAGGGTGAGAACGGCGGGTGAGAACGGCGGGTGAGAACGGCGGGTGAGAACAGCGGGTGAGAACAGCGGGTGAGAACTGCGGGTGAGAACAGCAGGTGAGAACGGCGGGTGAGAACGGCGGGTGAGAACGGCGGGTGAGAACAGCGGGTGAGGAGAAGACCTCACCTGCCGTTTCTCACCCGCTTTTCTCACCTGCTTCTTTCACCTGCTTCTTTCACCTGCAGTTCTCACCTGTAGTCACGACACAATCCGCCGCACCCCGATCCACCGGGTGTACCACCAGCGGCCGGCAGCGTCATCCGGGCTCAGAATGCTCAATTGCACTCCGCTGCTGGCGCTGTGGATGAACCGTCCGTCGCCGACATACAGCCCCACGTGCGAGACCCCCTTGCCGCGGGTCCGGAAGGTGAGCACATCGCCGGCCCGGAGCTGGTCGAGCCCCTTTTCCACTGCCGTGCCCTCCCGCGCCTGATCGACACTGCGGCGGGGCAGCGTGATTCCATGTTTCCCAAAGGCATAGCGGATGAGGCCGGAGCAATCGAAGCCGTTCTCGCCTTCATCGCCCCACCGGTAGGGCATCCCCATGACATCAAGCGCGGTCTGTACAATGTCGCTGAGCAGCCGGGCCCGGTCCTCAGGCACCCCTTCCCGGCCCAGGGCGGTGCGCACCTCCTCCGCCTCGGGAGCCGCGTTGCTGACCGGGGTGGCGCTGCTCACCGCCGGCACCGCCGTTCCACTTCGGCGCCCGCGGTTAATCCCGAGCCGTACGCCAAGTTGGACACCGGTGAAATCCCCCGGGCTGATCGATCGATAGCGCGCTTCGGCCGCGAGCGAGACGCCGCCGAGCGGGAAAAACTCGTACCCGACGCCGGCGCTCCACGAACCCCAGAAGGTGTCGTCTCCCTGGGTGGCGACGCCACCATCCACACCGCCCACGACATAGACGCCGGGGCGGCCACCGCGAAACAGCCCCAGGTCCAGCCCGGCGCCCCAGAGATTTCCCATCGGATCCCGCCCATCCGCGAGCATCAGCGCGGGAGCAAGGGAGACGGGGCCGGCGAGACGCGTGGCCGCGTCCACCCGGTAGGTGGTGGCCGAGGGATCAGTAAAGAGGTGGGCAAGCTGAAAGCCGGGCCCCTGGGCCTGGAGCGGGATCGCCAGACACAGCAGTCCCAGTGCACCGGCCACCGCACGCATCAGCGGACCCGCTCCGGACGGCCGGTGCGGAGATTGACCTGGTACACATTGCCCGGCCGGCAGTGCAGCCAGATCGGGGCTTCGAGCGTGGAATCGTTGACCAACCGGGGTGGCGCCCCGGTGTACAGCAGGGGAATCGCGATGCGTTCGGCCCCACGACGGATCTGCATGACCCGCTCGATGCAGGTCCCGCCATTGGCATCCGTGCCGGGTCGCGCATCGGTGAACCAGACCTCGACGCCACCTGGTGCCGACAGGACCAGTTCCGGCGCCGGCATGGCCGGGGGCGCCGGAGTGGAATCTGCGGCAGACGCCTCGGGTTTGGGCCCGCCACAGCCCGCCAGCAACAGCAGCGGTACCAGTAGCACCACACGCGCCCTCATGAGGCTTTCTCGCTGATCGGGGTCTCTGTGGTGGGAGGCACGAGCGGAGCGGGCACCGGTTCCGGGTCGTCGATGACGGGCAGACCATCGCGATTCACATGCAGCGAGTGGCGCAGGCGCGGTGAGCGGCGCAGCACCCGCATCCACAGCAGGAGCGCGACGGTCCCGACCGCGAGGGCCGTCGCGAACACAACGAGCAGCGCCGTCCGCGCGCTTTCGATGCCACCGATGAGGCCGAAGGCGATCCAGGCCCCCCAAAGCGAAACTGCCCACACCACGAGTGGCGCGAGCAGCCAGCCGGCGATTCGCCAGACGAGATCGAGCCCGCGCATGCCGGTTACTTCCGGCGGGCCCCCAGCACCGTCACGAGCGTCGCGAGCGCGAGGCCCGGGAGAAACGCCACGCCGAATGTGCCGAGGTTCCAGCCTGCGTGCGGCACGTGAATCAGCACCGCGAGCACGCCGCACAGCAGGGTAAAGATCAGCGAGGTGACGGCCACCTTCGCGGGGGACGGCTCGGCACCGCTGGCCCGATGCGCCGCCAGCTGATAGGCGCCCAGCCAGGGGAGGTAGCAGCCCACCATCCAGAAGACGGGGTGATACCACCAGTTGCTGCCACCGCCGATCTCGAGCCAGCGGTTGCTGTAGAGCCCGAATGGCTGGAACAGCGCGACGTCGACAATCAGAAAGATCCAGGTGGCCGCCAGCCCGATGCCGGCAGCTCCAGCGATGCCTTCGATGGTCCGGGCGCGGGTCCAGATGCCGGGGAGGATCGTGACCGTGAGCACGGCGAGCGTCACCAGAATGCTCAGCAGGGCAACTTCCAGCGGCCCATCCAGCAGTTTTGACACCAGCCCGATCACCAGGATCGCAACCGACTCGAGAAGGCCGAGCTTCACCGACGCCCGCAACACCTCGGGCAAGTCAGTCTGATCAACACCGGCCTGCAGCGGGACCGCAGCACTCATGGCCACTCCGGAAGACGAGGTCGAACAACACGTTAGCTGGAAGTATACCAACCCCAGCCGAGGATCACCACCAGGTCGGTGACCGCCCAGGCGGCCAGCCCGGCGTACATCCCGGCCTGGTGTTCGGCGGGGGTCATGGTCGCGTGGCGCCGGTACCAGGGGAACAGGACCCGACCCCAGACCAGTGCGGCCAGGAGCAACCCGCCCCACCGAAGCAGATCGGCCCCCTCGAGCCGCCAGCCGGCCCGCAGGCCCGCAGCCCCCAGCAGCGCGAAGGCGACGATGGCAGCCACGATGGCGACCTGCAGACTGCGTCGCATGCCCAGGATGAGACCCAGCGTCCGGTCCCCCCGCCGCTGGTCCTCCTCGAACTGGTACAGCTGAGTCAACGGATACAGGCTGGCGAAGAGGGGGCAGAACGCGAGCAGTACCAGCAGGTGGGCCGGCTCGACCGGGCGACCGGTCAGGGCATACCCCGCATACGGTGTCAGGGTCCCGAATCCCCACATGTTGATCAGCCAGTCGGGGCCGGCGACCGCCTTGAGGCGGACAGGCGGGACGGAGTAGAGCAGCGACAGCACCAGGCACGCCGCGTACGCGAGTGCGAACCCGATCGGCAGCAGCAGGGAGAGGCCCTGCCCGACCAGCATGAGGATGACGGCCGCCAGCCAGAGCCGGGGCGGCACCGGTGGAGGCGCCTTGAGGTAGCCGATATCGCCCTCGTCCCGGTCAAAGGCGGAGTTGAGGGCCAGGGTCCCGCCGTTCAGGAACACCACCCAGAGCACCAGGCCGAGCAGGGCATCGCCCAGGTGGTTTCCCCGCCAGGCGCCGGTGAGGCCCACCGCGAGCAGCCACCCCACCAGGGTGTGGCCGGCCATGATAGGCCACTCGGCGGGACGGAGGTGCAACAGGTAGTCGAACGCCGGGCCCAGCAGTCGGTAGCCGGCCCGGCGCGCGCTGCTCTGCCGGGCGGCCGACGGTGTCACCACGCCATGCCCAGGTGCCCGGCGGCGAGCCGGAGACCGTGGAGCGTCAGGTCGGGATCCGCCAGCTCGATGGTACTGCTGAGCGGCACAATCGTTCCGGCGAGCCCGCCGGTGGCCACGACCTTCGGGGTCCGGCCGGTGGGCCATTCCGCGAGGATCCGGCGGACCAGGCCATCCACCGCATCCGCGGTCCCGAACAGGACGCCGGCCCGAATGCACTCCTCCGTGCGACGGCCGATGACCCGGGTCGGTGGCACCAGCTCGGTGGCAGGCAGTTTGGCGGTGGCGCGGGTCAGCTGATCGGCGGAGGTGCGAAGCCCGGGCATGATCACGCCCCCGAGAAACCGCCCGTCTTCGGTGATGCAGTCGAAGGTGGTCGCGGTGCCGAAGTCGACGACGATCGTATCGCAGCGGAAGCGCTCGACGGCCGCCAGGGTATTGATGATCCGATCCGCCCCCACGCTCCGGGGCTCCTCGACATCGAGCGTGATCGGGAGGGGGGAGGAGGCGTCGATCACCCGCACCGTGATGCCGGTCAGGGCGCGAACCCCCTCCAGCAGTGGCCGGGTCACGGCCGGTGCCACCGAGGCGATGACCCCGGCCCGGATCCCGCGCGCTTCGTGTCCCCCCTGCAGCAACAGTGTGCCGAGGGCAACACTCCATTCATCCGGCGTGCGATCGGGATGGGTGGTCAGTCGCCAGTGACCGACCAGGCGGTCGCCGGCGAAGAGGCCCACGGTGATTTCGGTATTGCCAACGTCGAAGGCGAAGAGCATGGCGCGAAAGGTATAGGTCGAGGGAGGGTGGGGCTATGCCGCCTCAGGCGAGTACCACGCCGCCACTCCGCAGCAGCGTGATCCCCGAGGGAACCCGTACCCGCAGGCGGCCATCGGACTCGACCCCATCCGCGACGCCCACCACCGGTTCCGCGAGATGGCGCCCGAGCAGCCAGTCCCGTCGATGAAAGGCCCCGAGTTCGTCCTCCTGCAGGGCGCCACTCCGCATCGCGGCGCCGTCAATGGCGGCGATCAGCGGAGCCAGAAGCTGTTCCGGTTCCAGGCCCGGAGCGACAGCCGCGAGGCGGGCCGCGCGCCCCTGCAGCTCCTCGGGAATCGGATTGGTCACATTGATCCCGACGCCCACCCCAACCCACCCCAGCACCGACCCCTGCCACCGCGCCTCACACAGGATGCCGCCAGCCTTTCGCCCCGTGAGCATCAGGTCGTTGGGCCATTTGAGGAGCAGGCCGGCCGACGGGACCAGGTGCTCGATCGCATCGGCGATACTCAGGGCTACGCGCAGGCTGAGCACTTCCAGCGCCGGGAGGGAGGTCGGTCGGCATAACACGCTCAGCCACAGGCCACCCAGGGGTGCGCTCCAGCCATGCCCGCGACTGCCCCGCCCCGCGGTCTGTTCCCGTGCCACCACGGCGGTGGCAGCGGGGGCACCATTGGCCGCCAGATGGTGCAGCACATCCTGGGTGGACGGCAGCACATCGAAGTGGTGAATTTCGGGTGGCATGCGCCGGGGTTCAGGCGGGACGGTTCAGAAACCACAGCAGCAGGCTGCCGAACAGGATGCGGTACCACGCAAAGGCGCTGAAACTGTGGTGCGACACGTAGCGGAGAAAGACCTTCACGACAATCAGCGCCGAGATAAAGGCGACCACGAACCCGGCCGCGAACAGGGGAATATCCCCGGCGCTGAGCGCATCGCGATTCTTCAGCAGATCATACCCGGCCGCGGCGGCCAGCACCGGGACCGCCAGGAAGAAGGAGAATTCGGTCGCCGCCGTGCGGGACAGCCCCAGCAGGTAGCCCCCCATGATCGTCGCACCCGACCGGGAGACGCCAGGAATGAGCGCGAGCACCTGAGCCAGTCCGACGCCAAGGGCGTTTAGCGGGGTGATCTCCTTGACCTCCTCCACCACCACCTGTGGTTTCCACCACTCGACCAGGAGAATGACGACCCCACCCAGCATCAGCGCCCAGGCGACGATCATCGGATTGAAGAGATGGGCCTTGATCCAGGTGTGGGTGAGCAGACCGACCACCGCCGCCGGCAGGAAGGCGATGAACAGATTGAGGATGAAGTCCCGGCTTTCCCGCTCCCGGACCGTGCGCAGTACCGACAGGAATTTTTCGCGGTAGAGCCAGAGGATGGCGAGGATGGCCCCCAGCTGGATGAAGATCTCGAAGGTCTTGGCCCGTTCGTCCTGGAATCCGAGCAGGTCACCGGTGATGATCAGGTGGCCGGTGGAGGAGACGGGGATAAACTCGGTGATCCCTTCGACCGTCCCCATGACGAGGGCGATGACGACCTCCCACGGCGTCACTGGGTGACCTCGTGGTAGAGTTGTTCGTACATCGGGACGACACGCTCGGCGGAGAAGGTGCCCGCCTTCCGGACCGCGGCGTCCGCCATGGCCCGGTGCCTCGCGGGGTCCATGAGCAGGTCGGCGGCGCGGCGCCCCATGGCCTCCACTGATCCTGGCGGTTCGAGGATGCCGGTGATGCCGTCGTCGATCACCTCGGGCAACCCGCCGGCGCGGCTGGCCACAGCCGGAGAGCCGCAGGCCATCGCCTCGAGCGCGGCCAGGCCGAAAGACTCACTCTGGGACGGGAGCAGGAAGAGATCGGTGGCCTGCAGGATCGAGGCAACCCGATCAAAGCGGCCCAGGAAGTTGACGCTGTCCGCCACGCCCATCGCCTCCGCCTCCCGTTCCGCCTCGGCCCGATCCGGCCCGTCACCCACCATGACCAGGGTGGACGGGAGCGCCTTGCGGATCCGCGCGAAAATCCGGACGACATCCCGCACCCGCTTGACCTCGCGGAAGTTGGAGATGTGCGTGATGACCTTGTGTCCCTCCGGGGCGAGCGCGGCACGGTTGGCCGACGGATCCGGGCGGTACTCCTCGAGGTTCACGAAGTTGGGAATCACGTCCACCCCACAGCTGGTGCATCCCAGCGTGCGGTAGGTCTCGTCCCGCAGGAAACTCGACACGGCGGTAACCCGGTCCGATTTCTCGATACTGAATTTGGTGATCTCGTAGAAACTGGCTTCCTGGCCCACCAGGGTGATGTCGGTGCCGTGCAGCGTCGTGATCACCTTGAGGGGCCGCTCGGCGGCAAGCATTTCCCGCGCAAGCCAGGCGGTGGTCGCGTGGGGAATGGCGTAGTGCACGTGCAGTACTTCCAGCTTCTCCCGCCGGGCCACCTCGTACTGCTTGGCCGCGAGCGCGAGGGTGTAGGGGTAGTGCTCGAACAGCGGGTAGCGGGAAACGGTGGTATCGACCTCATGAAAAAACACCCGTTCCGCAAAACGCAGCCGGAACGGGGACGCATAGGAGATGAAATGGATTTCATGGCCCCGCTGGGCCAGCGCGAGCCCGAGTTCGGTGGCGATGGCGCCGGAGCCGCCGTAGGTCGGGTAACAGGTAATGCCGATTTTCATGACGTGGAGGGTGCGGGCCGGAACGCGCGGCCGTCAGCGGTTGGGCGCGAGGGTGAGCGCGGCGACCGTTTCAGTATACCCCTTCTCCTCCGCCAGTGATCGCGCCGTGGCACCGGACGCACTCTGACGGGCGGGGTCCGAACCCCGGAGCAGGAGCAACTGAACGATCTCGGTATGACCCTTCGCAGCGGCGGCGTGCAGCGGCGTCCATTGCCCGGTCTGTTCCGCATTCGGGTCGGCGCCCCCGTCCAGCAGGATCCGTGCGATCTCCGTGAATCCACTCGACGCCGCGGCATGCAGCGGCTGGTTGCGCAGTGGATCCATGGAGACCGATGAGGGATCGGCGCCCAGCCCGATCAAATAGCGCGCACTGTCGACGTGCCCGAAGTAGGCGGCATAGTGCAACGGGGTGTACCCGTCGGGATCGGGCATCGTGGCCAGCTGGGCATTGCCATCGAGCAGCTTCTGCAGCCGCGGGAGGTCACCTGTCTGGGCAGCTTCGGCGAGATCGGAACGGAAGTCGGCCATGAGAATGCGGGGAACGGGGAAACGGGGAACGGGGAACACGGGGAACGGGGAACGGGGAACGGGTTATCCTCACCATTCGGTGAAGGCTGAAGCATAATTCATCTTCCTCACCTTGGCCCGGAGAAGCAAAGACCCGTTCCCCCTTCCCTGTTCCCCGTTCTCCCCTACTCCCCCGCATGCCGGCGTTGCCACGCCTCGGCGATCACCTGGGCAACCTCTTCCGGCGGTCGGGTGGCATCCAGCGTCAGCACCTCGCCATCCAGCTGGTGCCGGAACCAGGTCTCCTGCCGCTTGGCGTACTGCCGGCTGGCGATGGCCACGGCGCCGGCAACGCTCTCCCGCGACCGCTGGCCGTGGAGATACTCGACCGCTTCCCGGGGACCGATGGCATCGAGCCCCGGCGCCCGAGGGGCCAACCCGTCCGCCAGTACCGCGGCGACCTCCTCGATCATGCCCTGCCGCACCATCTCGTCGGCCCGCGCCTGAATCCGCTGATGGAGGATGGCCCGGGGAGCCGTCAGCACGATGTACCAGGGGGTGAGCACACCCTGCGCCCGCGCCGCCTGCTGCCAGTAGGTGAGTGGCTGGCCGGTCAGTAGCGCCACTTCCACCGCTCGCGCCGCCCGCTGGCGCCCACCGCCACGGAATCCCGGGTCCAGCCGACCCGCCCAGCGCACCAGCTCACCCGGTTCGAGCACCGCGGTCCACGCCTCCAGCTGACGGCGGCGCGAGACCTCCATCGGCGGCTCGGCGAACAGCCCGTCGGCCAGCGCCCGCACGTAGAGGCCGGTTCCCCCCACCACGACCGGGAGTCGGCCCCGCTGGCGGACCTCGGTGATCCACCCTGGTGCTTCCCGCGCATACCGGCCCGCGCTGTAGCGCTCGCCGGGGGGGACCAGGTCGATGCCATGATGCGGCAGGGTCTGCAGCCAGCGGCGCGGCGGTTTGGCGGTGCCGATATCGAGCCCGGTGTACACCTGGCGGGAGTCCGCGGAGATTACTTCGAGGGGCCAGTGTGCCGCCAGCGCATAGGCGACCGCCGTTTTGCCGATGCCGGTCGGCCCTACGAGAACCGGCGTTCTAGCGCCGGCCAAACCGACGCTCCAGCTCCTCGCGCGGCAGCTGCACAATGGTCGACCGGCCATGCACGTCGTGCGGGGCCAGCGCACAGGCGAAGAGCCGGGTCAACAGCTCACGGCGCTCCCGCTCCTCCAGCGGCTCCCCGGCCTTCACCGCCGCCCGGCAGGCGAAGGTGGCCGCAAACCGCTCGAAGCGATTGGCCCAGCCGCCGAAGCGGCCCCGCGCAAAGTCTGCCACCATTTCGCGGAAGCAGCGTTCGGCATCAAACCGCGGATGGGGGGACGGCACCGACTGCAGCGCGATGGTCCGCCCGCCAAAGGGCGCCACTTCAAAGCCGACCTTGGCGAGTACGTCGCCGTAGGCCTCGACCGCATCAAGCTCCTCATCCGTCAGGTCGACGGTGATCGGCAGCAGCAACCGCTGCCCCGGCCAGGCGCCGGAGGCGAGTTCGGTCATCACCCGTTCATACAGCACCCGTTCGTGGGCCGAGTGCTGGTCAACGAAGACCACACCTTCCGCGCCCTGATAGACCAGGTAGGTGTGGTAGACCTGCAGGATCGACTCGCGACCGGCCGACTGTTCCGGCACATCCGCCGCCGTCGGGACCACATCGGCAGCATCGGGAATGGCGAACAGCCCGGTGACCAGGCCCGCAGGATGGGGATCGTGAGGCAGGAGCGACGGATCGGCCGGCGCAAAGGCCGGCGCCACCCCGTGTACCCGGGGCGCCTCGACCATCGCAGCCGCGTGTAACCGGCCGAGGGTGTCCCGGACGGCCTCCTCCACCACCCGCTCGACCCCGATCCGGTCGCGAAACCGCACCTCGAGCTTGGCGGGATGCACGTTCACATCGACATCTTCGTTGGTCGTTTCGATCTCGAGCAGCAACGACGGCCGGTCCCCCGGGTGAATCGCCGAGCGATACCCCGCCTCGGCCGCCCGGACCAGGAAATTGTCGCGAAACGGGCGACCGTTGATGAACAGCTGGGTCCGGCGACCGGTGGGCTGCGCGTCGGCGGGGCGCTGGATGTACCCGCTGATGCGAAAGCTCCCCATCGCATAGGTGAGCGGCAGGAGACTCCGTGCCACATCGGCGCCCCAGACGGACTCGAGCCGCGCGGCACGATCCTGCCCCGCGGGAGTGACCAGCCGCGAACGGCCATCCAGCGAGAGTTCGAATCCGACCGCGGGATGCGCCAGGGCCAGGGTGGCGACCGCTTCGTACGAGGCCCGCGATTCACTCGAGGCGGAGCGCAGGAATTTTCGGCGGGCGGGGGTGTTGTAGAACAGGCTGCGCACCGTGATCGTGGTGCCGCGCTGGCGGGCGATGCTGCCTACCCGGTCAATGCGCCCCCCGCTCACCTCAATCTCAGTGCCCTCCCCCTCCCCTTCCGAGGTCCCCAGCAACAGCCGGGAGACGGAGGCGATCGCCGGCAGCGCCTCGCCCCGGAAGCCGAAGGTGCGCACCCCGACCAGGTCGGTGGCACTGCGGATCTTGCTGGTGGCGTGACGGTCGAGGGCGAGGACTGCGTCGTCCCGGCCCATACCGCTGCCGTCGTCACTCACCTCGATGAGGGTCTTGCCACCCTGCTCGAGCGAGATGCGAACCCGGGTGGCACCGGCGTCGAGGGCGTTCTCGACCAGTTCCTTGACGGCCGACGCGGGACGTTCGACGACTTCGCCGGCTGCGATCTGGTCGGCGACAACATCTGGCAGGATCGCGATGCGGCGCGGCATGGGCGGACCGGTCAGGACTGCGCGGGAATGATGACCGGCGCCAGGTCCGACTCGCGGATCCAGCCGATCTGTCCACCGGGCGCTTCGACCCGCCACCATCCCGCGCGCATGATGTCCACCCGCACCGCGCCCAGCTTGGCCACCTCGCCGACCGCCGGGGCGAGTTCATGCGGCGACAGGCGCAGCACCGTGTTGTTGTTGACCACCGCGGTGGCGTCGCGGTACCACCGGCCCAGGCCAACACCGAGCGCCAGCACCAGCCCACCGCCGACCAGGAGCACCAGCCAGCGGCCCTGGAACCGACGGGTCCAGAGGATACCGGCCCACGCCACCAGCCAGCAGATGACGCCGATCAGCCAGACTTCGGACGGCGCCAGTGGCGCCACCCAGAGCCAGTGCGCGGCGGCGGCGTCGGCCGGTGGGACGAGAAGCAGCGCCCGACGCAGCCCGGCATCCCGAGGGGCCAGACGGGCGCCGCGGGTCCACGCGGCCAGTGCGAGTCCATCATCGCCCGCGCGGTACGCCGCTGCGCCGAGATTGAACCAGAGGGCGGGCGCATCGGGGTCGGCGGTGACGAGGCGCAGGAACCCCTGGGCGGCTCCACTGTAGGCCCCGGCCTCATACAACTGTTCAGGGGGAGTCTGGGCATCGAGTCGCGCGCCGGATCCCGCCAGGAGGCAGCAGAGCAGCAACCCGGTGCGCCGGCGCCAGCGGGGCTGGTCCGGCGCTGCCTCGCCCTGTAACCGCCCGAGGGCCCCATCAACCTGACGGGCAAGCGCCTCGGGCGCCGTCATCGCCACCGGTGAGTACCGGGCCAGCCGCACCTGGTCCCACAGGGTCGCCAGTTCCTCGGCGACCGGCGCCGCGAGGCCCGCCTGTCGCAGCGACTGGGCCAGCGAGCCGTCCGCCCGGTCGAGGCGGGCGCCGGCGAATCCACGCAGCGCCGTCTCCAGCCGACGCTCCGCCGCCGCCAGGCTGTCACCACGGCGGGCCTTGACCTCAGCCGACACCGGAGGACGGCGCCGCGGCCAGCGCTGCACGACGAGGCCAAACACGGGGAGCGCGAGAACGATCCACCAGGCCGCGGCTGGCAGGGTCCGTCGGAGCTGCAGCGCCACCGGGTGCCGGCGGTTGAGCCGGATCGGCGGCGGCTCGGCGCGGGAGGCCGAGTGACCACCGCCCGGCGCCACGACCACTGAGACGGGGGCGCCTTCGGTCAGCTGGTACCGCCCTTCGACCGGATTGAAGTAGGCGTAGCGCACCGCCGGAATCGCGAGGGTGCCGGCGGAGTCGGCCAGGAGAAGGAAGTGAAAGACCTTGGCGCCGGCGAGTCGCCCGTCCTTGACGCTGACGCGTTCCTCGGCCGCCTCGGGGTATACCCGGATCCCGGTGGGCCACCGGATGTCCGGCTGGGGCCAGAGGGCCACGTTGCCTTCGCCCTGTACTGTGAAGTCGGCAGTGAACGATTCACCCTGTCGTCCCGAGGCGGGTGACACCAGTCTGGGTGATACGCAGGTCGCGGCCCACCGCGCCGGCGAAGGTGGGAAGCCGGCCCTGGTCGGGCAACGCCCGGACCGTGAACCTGCCCCGCGGGCTCTCCGCCTTGTACCGCTCTTCCTGGCTGAAGAACTGGAAATTGCGCGGCACACTGTACTGCAGCGTCGCCGGGGAAATCGAGACCGAGCCCGGGGTCAGCGGGAAGACGATGTGGTGCAGGATGAAGAGATCGTACCAGCGGCCATTCACCTGACGGCTCGCGGCGATCCCACTGGGTACCGGCTGCGGGTAGCTCCAGACCCCTTCGAGCCGCGGGGCCTCGACGGTCGGCGCGCGACGGAGCTGCTGCCGCACCTCGCGATCGAACCAGGCGATCGTCACCACGTCCACCTGCTCGCCCACCACCGCGATGCTGTCGGAGACCACCACGCTGATGCCGGCCTGGCCCAGCGCCGGCGGTGGCGGCGCACGCTGCAGCAGGCGGCTGAGGCGTACCCCGATGTTGGCGGTGACCGGCGCGGGTGTTCCCCCTTCGATCGTTACCTCGATGGCATCCGATTGGGTCAGCACCCCCGCCTGCCGCACCGTAATCGGACCCAGCCGCCATCGACCGGGGTCGTTGGCCCGCAGCCGGAACTCGATCACCGTCGTGCGGCCGGCGCCGGGGGCCACCTCGCTGCGTTCGCTCCGGGCTTCGACCTCGAACCCCTTGATCGTCGCCAGATCGACCCGCAGCGGATCGTCCTTGGTGCTGGTGACCCGGATGGTCATGCCCAGCACATCGCCGACCGCGAGCCGGTCGCGATCGACCCCGACCGCGATCTGCGGGCCGGTGCCCTGCTGCAGCAGGACGAGGAGCAGCGCGGCGGTGATCACCAGTCCTTCACCCCTCCCGAGGAGGTGCGCGACTTTCCGAGTCGCCGGGAGCGGGTCTCCCGCTCCTCCCGCTCGACCGAATTGAGAATCTGGTCGGCCTGCGCCTGACTCAGATCGGGGGTACCCTGGTTCGGCTTGCGCTCCCCGGGATCGGTGGGTGACTGCCCCCCCTGCGGCTTGGGCGGCGGTGGGGTGTTCCCACCCCCGCCGCTCGGGGGCGGCGGCTGACGGCGCTGGGCCAGCTCCAGATTCCACTTGGCGCGCTGACTGGAGGGGACCAGGCTCAAGGCGTCCTTGAGGTAGCCGGCCGCCTCACCCAACAGGGAGTCGCGCCGAGTGCTGTCGACTGCGGCCTGCTTGAGGGCAGCGACGCCGGCATTGTAGAGCGCACGGTACCGCAGCTCCGGATCCAGTGACTTCCCGGCGCGGGTGAGACTGGTCCGCGCCGCCGTCAACTCACCCGCCGCCAGTTGCGCGGTGCCGGCGTTGTACCAGGTCGTGTCCGAAGCGGAGGGCGACAGTTGCCGCGTGAGCTGGGCGGCGGCCGACTTCATGTCGCCATCGTCGTAGGCCCGTGTGCCGGGCACCGGCCGCTGCGCGTGAAGGGACGTGGCGCCCGACCATCAACGCCAGCCCCACCAGCGCCGCGGTGCGGCGAGAGACCGTTTGTATGCCCGAGCAGGAGCGCAGCCAGCAGTGCGGGGATCCAGACGAGGGGCAGCAGATCCTGGGTGCTCGAAGAGGAGGTCGGGGAACGCTGGAAGGCGGTGAGCAGGTCTCGCACGGCGCCGGCCTGGTCCGGCAGCTCGTTGGGAACCAGGGCGCCTTCGGCGGCATCGGCGACCTGCTGCAGGACCGCATCCATGCGCCGGGTCTCGATGGTCTCCCCGGCCTCGTCCTTCTGGTATTCGAGCATCGCCCCGGTGGTGTCCTTGACGGGGATCGTCACCGGTCGAGGTCCCCCCTCCGCCACCAGCACCAGCCGAATCTGCTGTTCCTTGAGCGCCCGGGCCTGGGCCAGTACGTCAGGCAGCGAGTCGTGGGTCTCGCCGTCGGTGAAGACGACCAGCACCCGGTCGCCGGCTTCGCGCGAGGCGTTGAGCAGTTCCGCCCCCTGACCCAGCGCGGCAGCCAGCCCGGTACCGCCCTGACTGGCGAGTTCCGGGGAGAGCGCATCGAGAAACAGGGTGATGGCCCCACCGTCCGACGTCAGGGGACTCAGGATGTAGCTCCGCCAGGCGAACGCCGTCAGCCCGATCCGGTCCTGCCGCAGGTCCTGCACCAGCCGCCGCGCCTCGCGGGCCGCCCGCTGCAGTCGACTGGGCCGGGTGTCCTCCGCCAGCATCGACCGGCTGATATCGACGGCCAGCACCACGCTGAGCGCCTGGGTCTGGGTCTTGATCGTGGCCTGACCCCCGCGCGGCCCCGCCAGCCCGATGGCCGCGGCGAGCCCCGCGATCGCGAGGAGCAGCGGGGACCACCGGCCACTGGCACGGGCCTGGGCGGCGAGCGCAGCGGACCAGGCCGCCGAACGCCCGATCCGGCGGCGGCGCGCCAGCAGGGCGATGATACCGATCACCACCGCGAAGACCGGGGCAAAGGCGAGGAGCAGCGGAGAGTCGAAGCTCATGGGGTCCGCACGATCACGGTGGCACCGAGCAGCAGTTCGAGGCCAAGCAGGACCAGCCCGGCCAGGACCAGCGGCTTGGCCACTTCATCGTACTTCACGTAGCGGGTCACCTGGATCGGCGTCTTCTCCAGGCCGTCGATCTGCTGAAAGATGCGGCCAGCGCCTCGCTGTCCTTGGCCCGGAAGTAGCGGCCGCCGGTGGTGGACGACATCTGCCGCATCAGGTCTTCATCGATCTGCACCGGCAGCATCTCGTAGCGGAACCCGGAGAGCCCGCGTCCGGTGGGAATGGGTGCCTCCCCCTCGGTGCCCACGCCGATGGTATAGACCTTGATCCCGAGCGCGGCGGCGGCCGCGGCCGCAGTGCGCGGATCGACGGTGCCGCGGTTGTTCTCTCCGTCGGTGAGCAGCAGGACCACCTTGGTCTTGCCGGCGGCGTAGCGCAGCCGGTTGAGCGCGGTGGCGAGCCCGGTGCCGATCGCGGTGCCGTCTTCCATCATCCCGATCCGCACTGGGATACTGCCTGCTCCAGCACCAGGTAGTCCACCGTGATCGGAACCTGCGTCATCGCCTCGCCGGCAAAGGCGACCACCCCGATCCGGTCGGCGCTCCGACCCTTGATGAACGCGATCGCCTGTTGCTTGGCGACTTCCATCCGGTTGCTGGGCGCGAAATCCTCCGCCAGCATGCTGCTCGAGACGTCGATCGCGATCACGATCGCGATCCCTTCCTTCTTCACCTCCACCTGCGATCCGCCGAGGCGGGGCCCCGCCGACGCGATCACCCAGGCGGCAAACGCCAGCAGGCGACAGACGAGGGGGAGGTAGACCACCGCCAGTCGCGGGGGCGCGGGGGCCACCAGCGTAAGGTCGCTGTACCCCGCCGCGGGCCGCGGCCGACGTCGCCGCCACCACCACCAGAGCAGCGGCAGTACCAGCAGCAGGAGCAGCCAGGGGCGCGCGAAGGTCATGCTCGGCCGGCCCCGGTGCCCAACGATTCGATCGCCAGACGGAGTTCTTCCGCTTCACTCGCGAGCGCCAGAATCTGGCCGGGTGACGCGGCGGAGAATTGCGCCGCCTCCAATTCCCGCAGCACCTTGCCAATATCCTCGACCGGCCAGTTCGGCCGCTGCTCCACCATGATGCGAATCAGCCGGGAGGTGACCAGACCCGGTGGCGTCCCCGGCAGCATCCGCACGAGGGTGGTCCGAAGGGTCCGGGCCGCCACGGTGGCCACCGCTCGCCCTTCTCCAGCTTCGCTCCACTCGGACAGCGGCCAGACCGGGACGGGAATCGGGGCGACCACCGCGGTCACGGCGGGCCCCCGCCGGCGCCACCACCAGGCAAAGGGCAGGAAAAGCACGGCAGCCACGAGCAGCGCGATCAGGACCGGCCAGGGTGATGTCACCCGCTGCATCAGGATCCCCGCCTCCGGCTGGGGCGGGATCCGGTCGGCGGGGGTGCTGTCCGGCAGCACACTGGCGATCATGATCGTCTGGGTTTCGCTCCCCAGCGAATCGGTGGAGCCATCGGCGCGAATCACCACCGGGCCCGGCAGGCTCACGACGTGGCGCCCGGCGGTCCAGGCCACTGCCGGCCAGGCGATCACCGTCGCACCGCCCTCGGCCCGGATCACCGGTCGGCCGAGTAAAGCGATGCCGTCCTCCGGGGTCCAGGCCGGCGCCCGCACTTCGGCGCCGGGCGGGAGCTGCACCCGGCGCTCGAGCCAGATGGTGTCGCCCACCGTCGGCGCGTGGGCCTGCAGCAGGAACAGGAGGGTGGTGATCACCGGCGGGTGCGCCTGGCGCGGTCGGCAAACGCCCGCCGCAGGGTCATCGCATAGTCCTGCCCGGTGTTGAGCGCGATGTGGTCCGCCCCCGAGGCGGCGAAAATGCGGGCCCGCTCCTCGCGCCGCTTGGCGGCCTGGGCCCGCAGCCGACCGCGCACCGCCCGATCCCCGCTGTCCACCAGGCGGCGGGTTCCGGTCTCGGCGTCTTCCAGCTCGATCCAGCCGGCATCCGGCAGTTCGCTTTCCCGCGGGTCCTCGATCGCCACCGCGACGACATCATGGCGCACCGCGAGCTGGCGAAGCGGCTTGTCCCAGCCCTGGGCCAGGAAATCCGACAGCACCACGACGATCGCCCGATGCCGCAGCAGGCCGGTGGCGTACTGCAGCGCGGAGGCGAGGTTGGTGCGGCGCGACGCCGGCTTGAACGCCACCAGGTCGCGGATGACCCGCAACGCGTGCTTGCGACCCTTCCCCGGCGGAATCACCCGCTCCACCTTTTCGGCGAAGAGGAGCGCCCCCACCCGGTCGTTGGTGTTGGCCGCCGCGAGCGCCAGCACCGATGCCACCTCGATGGCCACGCCCGACTTGGAGCGCGGCATGCCGAAATGGGTGCTGCCGGATTGATCGACCACCAGCAGCAGGGTGAGTTCCCGCTCCTCGATGAACGTCTTGATGTACGGCTGGCCCAGCCGCGCCGACACATTCCAGTCGATGGCGCGGAAGTCGTCCCCGTAGTCATACTGCCGCACCTCGGCGAACTCGATTCCCTGCCCCCGGAATACTGAACGGTACTCACCCCCGAACAGGGCGGTCACGATGCCGCGCGACCGCAGCTCGATGGCCTTGACCTGCTTCAGGATGTCGGGGGAGATGGGGGGCATGGGGTCGGTGAGGGAGTGGGTCAGGCCTGGCGGAGGTCATCAGTCACGAGTCGCGCAGGCAGCACGGCTCGTGACTCGTGACTCGTGACTCGTGACCATCACGGCGCAGGCACCGCATCCAGGATCCGCGTCACCACCTGGTCGGAATCGATCTCTTCCGCCTCCGCCTCGAAGGTGAGCAGCACCCGGTGGCGCAGCACGTCCAGCGCCATGGCGCGCACATCCTCGGGGAGGACGTAGCCCCGCCCCCGCAGAAAGGCGTGTGCCTTGGCGGCCTGGGTGAGGGCAATCGAGGCCCGAGGCGACGCGCCGAAGGCGACCAGTGGCTTCAGATTGGCGAGCCCCACCATCGACGGATCGCGAGTGGCCCGGACCAGGTCGACGATATAGTCGACCACTTTCTGATCCAGATAGGTGGAGGCGATCGTCTCACGCAGCGCAAGGATCGTGGGCGGATCCAGCAGGCTGCGCACCGGCGCTTCCGTCAGCCCGCTCCGACGCAGCAGGACTTCCTTCTCCTGGTCGCGAGTCGGGTACCCCACCCGCACCTTGAGCATGAACCGGTCGAGCTGGGCTTCCGGCAGCGGATAGGTCCCTTCGTTCTCGATCGGGTTCTGGGTGGCGAGCACCAGGAACGGCTCCTCGAGCGTGAAGCTGGTCCCGCCGATGGTGACCTGGTGTTCTTGCATCGACTCGAGCAGCGCGGCCTGCACCTTGGCCGGCGCGCGGTTGATTTCGTCCGCCAGGATCAGCTGCGCGAAGATGGGTCCCTGCTTCACCCGGAATTCCTGGGTCTTCGGATCGAAGACCATGGTGCCGATGAGGTCGGCCGGCAGGAGATCAGGGGTGAACTGGATCCGGCTGAAGGAGAGATCGACGATCTCGGCCAGGGTCTTCACCGCGAGGGTCTTGGCGAGGCCCGGGTACCCCTTCGAGCAGGATGTGGCCGCCGGAGAGCAGGCCGATCAGCAGCCGCTCGATCATCATTTCCTGTCCGACGATCCGTCGTCCAACCTCGTGTACGACCGCCTGAACCGGCGCGGGATCGACCGTCCGGGTGGAGAGTGAGGGACGAGCAGTCATGGGCAATCGCAGAGCTGAGAGAAGAGCGAGTCCGGAGTCCGAAACCGCCCGAAAACTAATGCGGCCCTGAGGCCGCAAAAGTGGGTGCCATCACATCTTACCACGGTCGGCCGGGTCGTGGTGGGCGTTCGCCCTTGGGGCGACCGCTCCGGCCCTTGGGGGTCCGCGCCTCCCGCCGGGTTGCCGGCTTCTCCTGCCCCGCCAGCCGATCCTTCTTCTGCGGGTGACCACCCCGCCCCTCAAAGTGACCGTCGCGCGGCGGCCGCTTCTCCGCGGCAGGCGCCGACCGGCCCTCGCCCCGCTTCCGGGCATCCCCCGGGCGCTCTTTCCGGCGCGCCGAACTTCCGGTCGACCGATCGCGCACCGGCCCTTCCTTGCGAGGCCGGGCCGTCGACGACTCCGCCCGATCAGCAGGGGCAACCCGCTTTGCGGCTGCCCCAGTACGCTTCCCACCAGCGGCGACCCGCTTCACCGCAGGGCGGCCAATCTGCGGGCCGGGACGTTCACCCTTGGCGACCGGTTTCACACCGGGCCCCATCCCGATGGCATGGTAGATCCCCTGCTCTTCCGCGTCGGTCAGTGGCCGCCACTCCCCGACGGGGAGGTCGCCCAGTCGCACCGGCCCATATGACAACCGGGCGAGGCGTTCAACCTTGGCGCCCATCGCCTCGACCCAGCGGCGCACCACCCGGTTCCGCCCCTCGGTCAGCACCACGTCAATAATGCTGCGATCGTTTTTCCCAGGTCGCACCCGCAGCCCATACGGTTCCACCTTGCGACCATCGAGGATGACCGGTTCCAGCACCGCCTTGGCCAGCTCGCCGGCGGACCGGCCGTGGACCAGGGCGACGTAGCTCCGGGTAATCCGGTACTTGGGATGCGTGAGCCGGTGGATGGCGTCGCCATCGGTGGTCAGCAGCAGCAGCCCGGTGGTCATGACATCGAGCCGCCCGACGTAGGCGAGTCCCTCGGAGTTGGGCAGGAAATCGAAGACGGTGCGGCGTCCCTGCTCGTCGTTCGCCGTGGTCACCACGCCGAGCGGCTTGTGGAACGCGAGCCAGCGCTTGGTGATCCGGGGGATCGCCTTCCCGCTGACGGTGATCCGCTGCTTGTCGGGATCGACCTTCATGCCGATCGTGGCCACCTCGCCGTCGACCCGGATGCGGCCCTGAGCGATCAGTTCTTCGGCCGCTCGGCGGCTGGCGATCCCGGCCCGCGCCAGGGCGCGCTGCACCCGCATCTCGCTCATGATTCCGCCGGAACGGAGGCGGCCGCCGATTCGCTGTCAGCCGTCTCCGGCTTGTGGGGATGCAGCGCCACGCTGAACTCCTCGGTACGGGGCAGTTCGTTGAGGTCGCGCAGGCCGAGCAGCTCGAGGAAGAGCGGCGTGGTGCCGTACAGCAGGGGGCGGCCCAGTCCCTCGCTCCGACCGACCACCTCGATCAGTCCCCGCTCCTGGAGGCTGCGCAGCACGCCACCCGCCGAGACGCCGCGGATCTCCTCGATATCGGCCCGGCCGACCGGCTGCCGATACGCGATCACGGCCAGCGTCTCCATCCCCGCCGCCGTCAGCTTCGGGGTGCGCACCGCGATCTGGGCCCGTTCGATCGCCTCGGCGAACGCCCGCCGGCTCAGGATCTGGTAGCCACCCGCCAGCTCAACGACCTCCACGGCATGTCCGTCGAAATCGTAATGCTCACGCAGTTCGTCGAGGGCGGTCCGGACATCGGCCAGCGCCGCCTCCGGCTCCAGGGTCTGGAGCTCCTCGATGGTGATCGGTCGGTTGGCGGCGAACAGCGCCGCCTCAATCAACTGGGCGAGCGGCTTCATCATGGACCTGCGTTGAAGTGGAATCCGGTCCGGCGGAGCTCTCGGGTGGTGCGGCGACCGCATCGGTCAGCGCCCCCTCCCCCATGCCTTCCTCGGTGGGTACATCAGTCATCGGGTCTTCGGCGTCGGCGTCCTCAGCCCCTGCGTCGGGCGCCGTCTCACCCCGCGCACGTGCCGCCGCGAGGCGTCGGGCCAGGTTCGCCCGGCGCGCCTCACGCTTCTGCTCGGCGATCTCATCCTGCGCGGCCTCCACCGCTGAACCGATCTCCTGGGCCCGGGCCAGCTGGGTGTCGGGATTCTCGCGCCGGATCCGGAAGGAGGAGAATGCCCCGTCCTGGGTGATCCGGATGGCGCCGCGCTTGGCCAGTTCGAGCAGCGACAGCAGGGTCGAGAGCAGGTCGACGATGGTCGGCCGCGGCCCCAGCGCCTCCAGCCAGGTGAACTCCTCCCGCTCTTCCAGCATGGCGAGCAGACGGCGGGTCGCCCCTTCGGTATCCAGCGGGCGGGCCACCACCCGATGCAGCACCGGCGACGGGATGTCGCTGATCACCTTCTGCACCGCTTCCAGCAGCTGGAGCAGATCGAGCGTGAGCGGCGGCGGCGGCAGGTCCGGCGGCGGCGGCAGGTAGCCGCGCTGATACTGGTCCGCCCGTCGCTCGGCGCTCCGCTCCAGCCAGGTCGCCACTTCCTTGACCAGCTGGTACTCAAGCAGACGGCGCACCAGCTCGTGCCGTGGGTCCTCCCATCCCTCTTCGCCATCCCGCCGCGGGAGGAGCATCTGGGCCTTGAGCCGCACCAGCCGGCCGGCCATTTCCAGATAGTCCGCCGCCTGGTTCAACCCGAGATCATGGATGATCCCGAGGAACTGGTCCGCGATCCGGGCGATGGGGATATCGGCGATGTCGAGCTGCTCCTCCCGCAGGAGGTGGAGCAGCAGATCCAGCGGGCCGGAAAAAGCATCCAGCTGGACCACAAACCCCGAGTTGGCCCCGAGCGCCGGAGCGGGCGTGCCGGGCGAGCTCACGAGGGTTCCCGCACGGTCGCGTCCGCTGCGCCTCCCCGAGCCGACAGGGGGCGTATCCGCGGGGTTCTCGCGCAGGCCAGAGAGAAATCGGTCAGGGGATCGACTCGAACGGGAAAAATGATGGGCGCAACCAACTCGGGCGGGAATGTAACCCCCCGCCCAACCCCGCAAAACCCGTCTCCCGCTTGACCTTGCGCGGCTTTCTGTCTAGAATCATGGCTTCCCGCCGAGCTGGTTTTCAGCCCGGCACGCGCCACAGCAACCGAGGTAGTCCGTGCCCCGTCTTAAGTCCTCGAAGAAGGCCATGCGGAAGTCCGCCGCCGCGCAGGACCGGAACCGCGCCCGTCGCAGCCAGCTCCGCACCGCGCTCAAGAAGGTCCGGGTCGCGGAAACCCCGGAACTCGCGAAGGCCGCCTACGTCGAGGCCAGCCGCCTGCTGGATCGGGCCGGACGCAAGAACCTGGTACACCGCAACACCGCTGACCGCACCAAGAGCCGGCTGGCCAAGCTGGTGGCGGGGAAGAAGTAACGGTCACGCGGCGGCGGACGGAGAAGCAAGAAGGCCAGCCTCAGTGATGAGTGCTGGCCTTCGTCGTTTACCGCCCGACCCCCTGTCCGCCCGACCGCCTACAACGCCGCCAGCTCCGCTCCGCAGCGCTCGCAGTACCACTCGGTCGGCCGATTGAGTGTTCCGCACTCCCCGCATTTGAGCGTCTTCTGACCCGACTGGCGGTCCTTGACCTGCTCCGGCGGTGCGGGCGGTGGGGTCGGAGGAGCGGCCGGCGGCTCAATGGTGGCCGAGCGGGTAAAACCGCCGCTGGGCCGTGACTTGGCCGGGGGTGGCGGTGGAGCCGGGGCCGGGGGGACTGGCGGAGCTTCGCCAGTCACCGACTTCAGGAATGCCAGTTCGTCCAGCTTGCCGCCGCCGCTCCCCTGCCCACCACCCTCCGGTTTCCCTGAAGGGAACCAGAGGGTACGGCCCGGAACTTCCTCCTTCCGGGGTGGCGGCGACTTGGGGGCGGTCGGCCGAGGCGCCGAGGCCGGTCGGAATGGAATCTCCGCCGCCGGAGGTGGCGGGGTGACCGCGGCGGGGCGCATCGGTTCCGGCGGCGGGGCCGGCGGTTCGGGTGCGCGGGGCTGAGGCGCTTCAGGAATCACCGCCGCCCGCGGACCCGAGCCGGACAGGGAGCGCTGGGCGCCACCGGGGAACGAGGGAAGTGGCGGTGGCGCGACCGGCTCAGGCTCAGGTTCCGGCTCCGGCGGCGCCGTTTCCGTGATGATCGGGGTGCGAATGGTGTTCAGGACGTCCGTCAGCCGAGTGATCTCGCCGGCGGTACCGGTCAGGTCGCCCCGGACCTGATTGATCACCTTCATCATTTCCGCCTGAATCCCTTCCCACTTTCCTTCATCGTACTCGCCCACCATGTGGCGCACTTCCGCTTCGGCAAGCTGCTCCCGGTACTCCCCTTCGCGGGCCGCGAGTTCGCGGTGCCGCTCCGTCAGGCTGGCCACCTGCTCGTCCAGCGCGCTGGTATGCCCACGCAATTCCTCGAGGACCGCTTCCAGCCGCCGCTCGTAGTCAGACCGGACGCGGGAGCGGACCGCCTCGGGCACGGTCTGTCCATCGCCACCGGAGTTGAGGCGCGTCAGCCAGTTGACGAACTGGGCCCGATCCTGCAGGAGCCGGTCGATGGGATTGTTGTCAGGAGTCATGTCCCAGTTTCCTTCGAGGCCGTGGCAGTGCTTGAACCTGTTCGTCGGTCAGCGCGTGCACCGAACCGATGGAGCGGGCGGCCTGGAGGATACGGGCCGCGTGTTCGAGACTTTCCATCCGGATGCGAGCGGTGGCGAGATCGGGCCCCCAGGTCACCGCCCCATGATTCGCGAGCAGGACCCCTTCATGAGTCCGAGCGAACTGAGCGACCACCGCCCCGACCGCCGGGGTACCCGGAGTAGCATAGGGCACCAGCGGCACATCACCCAGTTGCAGGATCAGTTCGGGAAGTATCCGTGGCGGTAATCCTTCCCCCGCCACTGCAAACCCGGTCGCCACAGGCGGGTGGGCATGCACCACCGCCCCCACGTCGGACCGCTCCTGATAGACCCGCAGGTGCAAATCTAACTCGCTAGTAGCGTTACGAAAGCCGCCCCGGTGCATCCCGGCCAGATCCACCAGGACCAGGTCCGCGGGTGTGAGGTCGGCTTTCGTCAGGCCACGGGGGGTGACCAGAATCCGGTCTGCCTCGAGACGGACGGATACGTTGCCATCCTGTCCGGCAATCAGTCCCGCCTGCCACAGGCGGAGGCAGCAGAGCACGATGGCATCGGCCGCGGGGGCGGCCCGGACCTCAGCCCGGGGCGTACTCGTACACCACCCGGCCGCGCACGATCGTCAGGTCGGCCCGGCCCGTCAGTTTCCGGCCGGTGAACGGGGTGTTCCGGCTCTTGGAGAAGAAGGTCTTGGGGTTCACCGTCCACTGCCGCCCTCGGGATCGAAGCAGCACCACGTCGGCCGGGGCCCCGACCGCGAGGGTCCCGCCCGGCAGGCTGAAAATCCGGGCCGGGTGGGTGCTCATCCGGTGCGATCAGTCTGCGGCAGGGTCAGCAGCCCGGTCTCGACCAGCTCGCTGATCGCGAGCCCGAGCGCCGTCTCCAGCCCGATGATCCCGTTCGGCGCGTCGTCGAACTCCCGTTCCTTGGCATCGTAGTGGTGCGGCGCGTGATCGGTGGCGATCACGTCGATGGTGCCGTCCTTCAGCGCCTGCCGGATGGCCTCCCGTCCGCGTCCTCCCGCAGCGGCGGGTTCATCTTGGCGTTGGTGTCGTACCCCTCACACGCCGTCGTGGGTCAGGGTGAAATGGTGCGGCGTCGCCTCGGCCGTCACCCGGAGCCCCTTCTCCTTGGCCCGCCGGATCAGCTCCACCGAGCCGCGGGTGGACATGTGGCAGAGGTGGACGTGGCCGCCCGTCAGCTCCGCCAGGATGATGTCGCGGGCCACCATGATCTCCTCGGCGGCGGCGGGAATGCCCTTGAGGCCGAGCCGGGTCGAGACCATCCCCTCGTGCATGGCCCCGCCCGTGCGCCAGGGTCATCTCCTCGCAGTGGTCCGCCACCGGGATGCCGAAGGTCCGGGCGTACTCCAGCGCGGTGCGCATCATGTGGCTCGACACCACCGGCTTGCCGTCGTCGCTCACCGCCACGGCGCCGGCGCCGACCAGTTCTCCCGAATCTCGGCGAGCTGCTCGCCCTTCTGGCCGAGCGTGATGGCCCCGATCGGGTAGACCCGCGCCTTGCCCGCCCGCTGGGCCTGGCTGACGATGAACCCGACGGCCGCCTGGTTGTCGATCACCGGGTCGGTGTTGGGCATGGCGCACACCGCGGTGAAGCCGCCGGCCGCCGCCGCCATCGCCCCGGTGGCGACCGTCTCCAGATCCTCCTGGCCCGGCTCGCGCAGATGCACGTGCAGGTCGATCAGGCCCGGCGCCACCACCTTCCCCGCGGCCTCGATCACCTGGCAGCCATCGTCGCCGGCGATGTTGCGACCGACCGACGCCACCTTGCCGTCCGCCAGATAGACGTCGGCCACCCCGTCGGTGCCGCGCGATGGGTCGATGACCCGGCCGCCACGAATCAGGATCGGGCGCGTCACTCGGTACCTCCCTGGTGCGGCCAGTCGGGCGCCGCCGCCGGCCAGCAGATAGAGCACCGCCATCCGCACCGCGACCCCGTTGGTGACCTGCGGCAGGATGACGCTGTGCGGGCCGTCCGCCACGTCGCTGTCGATCTCCACCCCGCGGTTCATCGGGCCGGGGTGCATCACCACGATCGGTCGGGCGGCGCGGGCCAGCCGTTCGCGGGTGACCCCGAAGACCCGGTTGTATTCCCGAAGCGAGGGGATGAAACCGGCCTGCATCCGCTCCAGCTGCAGCCGCAGCACGTTGAGGGCGTCGGCCCACTCGATGGCGTCCTCGATCCGCGTCAGCACCTCGACCCCGAGCTCCTTCGATTTCCCGCGGCAGCAGCGTCGGCGGGCCGCACACCGCCACCTCCGCCCCCAGCTTGTTGAGGCCCCAGATGTTGCTGCGGGCCACCCGGCTGTGCAGCACGTCGCCGCAGATGGCCACCTTGAGCCCTTCGATCCGGCCGAACGTGTCGCGCAGGGTCAGCAGGTCGAGCAGCGCCTGGGTCGGGTGCTCGTGCTTGCCGTCGCCGGCATTGATCACGTTGGAGCGGATCCGCTGGCCCAGGAACTCGGCCGAGCCCGAGGCGCGGTGGCGGATCACCACCATGTCGATCCGCATCGCCTCGAGGTTGCGGGCCGTGTCGACCAGGGTCTCACCCTTGGAGACCGAGCTGCTGTCCACCGCGATATTGACGGTGTCGGCGGAGAGACGCTTCTCGGCGAACTCGAAGGAGATCCGGGTCCGGGTGGAGGCTTCGAAGAAGAGATTGACGATCGTCTTGCCGCGGAGCGCCGGGATCTTCTTGATGGCGCGCTCGCTGACTTCCTTGAACGGCTCGGCGGTATCGAGAATCAGCCGGATCTGCTCGGCCGACAGGTGCTCCAGCCCGATCAGGTCCTTGCCCAGGGCGGATGCGGGAGGCGCAGGCGTCATGATGGCCTCGCCAGCTCAACGGCGTCGCGACCGTCCAGCTCCTGGACGAACACGTCCACCCGCTCACCAGGGCGGGCGGCGTGGCGCAGGCCGACGATGTCGGGCTGAATGGGCAGTTCCCGGCCGCCGCGGTCCACCAGGACACAGAGCAGGATCCGGCGCGGGCGCCCGAAGTCGGCCAGTTCGTCCAGCGCCGCCCGGATGGTCCGGCCGGTGTAGAGCACGTCGTCCACGATCACGACCGTCCGCCCGTCGAGGTCCTCCGGGATCTCGGTCTCGCCGATCACCGGGCGGGGCCCGACGGACTGGAGGTCGTCGCGGTAGAGGGTGATGTCCAGCTTGCCGCACGGTACCGGCGTGCCCTCGGAGGTCTCGATCAGGCGCGCGAGCCGGTCCGCGAGCTCGACACCCCGGCGCTGGATCCCGACCAGGAGCAGGTCCCTCTGCTCCATGGCAACGCTCGACTATTTCGGAGGCCATGCGGGTCAGGGCGCGGGCGATGGCCCGTTCATCTAGTAGGGTCGAACGGGAGGGCATTGTAGGCGGCAAGGTACACCGGACGCGGGGAAAAGAGAACCGCCCGGGACCGGGAGAACCGGCCCGTCGGGCCGGTGGAACGCTGGGTGCTGGGGTGGAGACGATCAGGAAAATACGGACAGGGCGGGATTCGAACCCGCGAAACGCTTGCACGTTTACACGCTTTCCAGGCGTGCGCCTTCAGCCACTCGGCCACCCGTCCTCATGTGTTGCGGGCAAAGAACTTAGCGGCGCTCGGGAGGCTGCGTCAACACGAGGCCCTGTCCCGCTGCCCCGGCGCACAGTAGCTTTCCCGACATCTCACACCACAGGAACAACAGGTCATGGGGAAACTCGTCTTTGGCGGGGTTCTGCTGGTCGTGGCGTTTTTCATGATGATCGCCCGTTCCGGCGCTCCCGGCGGGCGCAGCTCAGGCATCCTGCGCATGTTCGCGCTGGCGTTCAGCTTCTTCGGTTTCATGCTGTTCCTGGCGGCGCTGGTGGTCGTGGTGGAGCCGGGTGAGGTTGGGGTGAAGCACGCCTTCGGCAGCGTAGATCCGGCGCCGCTCCTGCCGGGCGTCCACATGGTGACGCCATGGTCCTCCGTCGAGCGCTACTCGACCCGGGAGGAGCAATATCCCCAGAGCGGCGACCAGGTCGAGACCATCGCCGCCCTCTCCAGTGAGCAGATGGGGATGTCGGTGGACGCCGGCCTCCGCTGGCAGATCAACCCGATCGACGCCCCGCACATCTTCACCGAGATCGGTGGCGAGGAGCAGATCCATTCGATCGTCTACAATGCGATCCGTCAGGGTGTGCGGGACGGCATGGTACGGTTCTCGATCAATGATATCGCCAAGCGGACCGAGATCGCGGTGGCGATGAAAGCGCTGGTCGATTCTGCGCTGATCACCAAGCCCCGCGCTGGTGGCGACCCGTTTCGTATCGCGGAGGTCACGGCGTTCTTCCTGCGGGACCTGCAGCCGCCCGATCAGGTGGTGCAGGCCATCAATGGGAAGATTGCCCAGGAACAGCAGATCCAGACCGAACGCCACCGGGTGGAGGTCGCCCGACTGCAGAGCGATCAACAGCGGCTCCTGAACCAGACACTGACGGCGGAGGCGCTGACCAAGCAGTACCTCGAGGTGCTGCACGACATGAAGGGATCGAACAACCTGGTCATCCTGGTGCCGACCGAAGGTGGGGTGCCGATGCTGGATATCGCGAAGCTCCGGGGCAACCTGGCGCCGCAGCGGTAGGCGGCTCGGCGTGAAATTATCGCTGTAGCGATTGCGCCGTTGGCCGAGGGGCTTCAGCCCCCGGCAACGCGTTTCGGCGGGTCGGCAGTCATTGCGAGGCCCGCAGGGCCGAAGGAATCTCCCGCCTGGTGCGAACAAAAAAGCGTCCTGACTCCACCCGGGGTCAGGGCGCTTCTTCATGTCACGGACAGGGAGGGATTCGAACCCTCGAAACCCTTGCGGGTTCACTAGTTTTCGAGACTAGCTCCTTCAGCCACTCGGACACCTGTCCAGGTCCGGATTGCTCCGGGCGGGAATATTAATGCCGGTCCCCGATGGGACCAAGCGGCTCGGCGGCTCGGCGCGAAATATCGCTTCAGCGATTGGGCCGTTGGCCGAGAGGGGGCTTCAGCCCGCGGTCACCGCCGCCAGCTCTGATTGGTCCGATCAATATCCGGGAACACCCCTTCCGGGTCGATCTCCACCTGGGCCACCTCCCCACCGTGCGGCACCCGCACCGTGGCGGTACGCGCTCCCGTCAGCCAGACATCGACCGGGACCTCGATGCGCTCCACCGTCCCGCCCGTCCGGGTCACCGCCAGCCGTACCGGCATGGGCGCCATTCCCCGATCCTCGATGGTGATGGCGAGCGAGTCACCCTGCCGTTCCACCTTCCCCATCGCCTGATCGAGCGACCAGGCATTGTAGAACCAGGTCGTCCAGAACCACGACAGGTCACGGCCGGCGGTGCTGTTGATCGAATTGAAGAAGTCCACCGGGGCGGGATGCCGGCCGATCCAGGCCTGGCCGTAGGTGCGCAATGCGCGGTGGAAGAGCTCCTCGCCCAGTAGCGCACGAAGCGCCGCCAGCACGTTGGCCGTCTTGTTATAGCTGGAGATGAAATAGAGATCGGGTGGGAAGAGATCACCCCAGGTCATGAGGGCCGCATCGTGCCCGTTGGCGGCCGGACGGACATAGCCCTGACGCTGGCCGCGCTCGGAGTCGTTGGCCCGCCCGCCCTGCCGAGGCTCGCCGTACAGCGCCCGCATGGCCTGGGCGACGTTGAACTGGGTGAGCCCTTCATCCATCCAGGTATAGCGGGTCTCGTTGGAACCGACCTGCATCGGGAACCACATGTGCCCGGTCTCGTGCATCAGGTCGCCGGCCAGCGACAGGGTGTCGGACCAGGGCTGCATCGAGGTCAACATCGGGTACTCCATCCCGCCGCCGGTGAGGACCCCTTCGAGCGACGTCATCTGCGGCCAGGGATAGCGCCAGAGCCAGGCCGACATCTGCTCGATCGCATCACGAGTGAACCTCGCGCCTCCGAGGTTCCAGGCCGCCGCCGGCGTCACTGATCCGGAAGAAGCTGCTGATCATGACGGTATCGACTCCGCCCTTCGCCGGATTCTGAATCAGCGCCGACGCAACGTCCCACACATAGCGATTCCCGCTGCCCCACGCGAAGTCGCGCACATCCTGGGCGGTGAAGTGCCAGGTGGAGGTGGCGGCGCTCCCGGCGAGTCCGCCACCCGTCTTCCAGTCTTCCGGCGCGATGATCCGGACGGCGTCCCGCTTGCCGCGGGCGGAGGCGATCCGGTCGAGACTGCGGCGCGAGAGGACCGTCGCCGAATCCTGCAACGTCCCCGTCGCCCCGACGACCCAGCGCCGGGGAACAGTGATCCGCACATCGTAGTCCGCGGGGTCCATGTAGAACTCCGCTCCGGCGAGATAGGGGTCCGCCACCCAGCCGTCGACGTCATCGTAGACCGCAATCTGCGGGTACCAGTAGCCGATGATGTAGACATCCGACTCACGCCCCTGGCGCCCATCCGAGGGGGACAGCGGCACTTCATAGGACCAGGCAAACTCGAACCCCGCGCTGTCATGCGGCAAAATCGCCTGCGGCAGCTGGATCCACATGACCGTGCCATCGACCAGGTAGCCGGGCGGTGGCGCCGTGCCACGTCGCGGACGGTCGCTGCTCATGGGCAGGAGCACTCGGCCAGCGGCGGCCACCTTCGTCAGATTCACGCCGCTGGTCACGGGCAACGGATCGCGATGGGGACTCCCGGGGGCGAAGGCATTCTGGCGGAGATAGACCGCCACCCGGGTGAGGGTATCAGGGGAGTTGTTGAGATAGGTGACTCGTTCGGACCCCGTGACCCGGTGCGCCACCGGATCGAGCCGTGCGGTGATCGCATAACGGGCGTGCTGCACCCAGTTGCCCGCGCCTGGCACACCGGTCCGGGTGCGGGTCCCCCGCTGGACCGCTTCGGTGAATTCCGGGGTCTCGTACACCGGCCCGGGGATGGGGCGAGCGGTACGCACGGTGCCCGCCTTGTCCACCAGCGGATTGGGAAGGCTCTGCGCGCTCAGCGGCGCAGCAAGGCACAATGCAATTGCAACGGCGGACAGGCGGTTCACAATGGGGCTCCGAATCTGGGGAACTGCAACGCAGAGGCGCAGAGGACATCGCGGAGGACGCAGAGTAGCGAGACAAATGCTGCAACCTTGAGGGTCGGGCAGAAATTGTGCGCCGTCTTGGGATCCACCGAGTCTCCCCGCCTTCCACGAATCCTCGGCGACGGCAGGTTCATATAATCGTGGGTGCGGCGGGTCGCGAAGAAGTCGCGCAGCAACTGGCCGCACTCCTCCGCCAGTACCCCGCCCTGTACTTCCACCCGATGATTGAGCGCGGGATGACGCAGCAGGTCGCCGACCGATCCCGCCATTCCCGCTTTCTCGTCCCAGGCCCCGAAGACCACCCGTCCCACCTTGGCCAGCACGATGGCGCCGGCGCACTGGGCGCAGGGCTCGAGCGTCACGTACAGCGTTGCTTCCGGCAGCCGGTCGGTCCCCGCCCTGGCCAGCGCCCGATGAATGGCCAGTAGCTCTGCATGCGCCGTCGGTTGCCGCAGCGCCACCGTCTCATTGTGCGCAGTCGCAAGGAGCTCGCCTTCGCGAACGACGACGGCGCCGACCGGCATCTCGCCGGCCGACGCCGCCTGCCTGGCCGCGTCGATGGCCAGGCGCATGCCCCGCAGATCACCTTCGCTGGTCGGGGTATCAGGCACTCGCCGCGACCGGCTGGATCCGGGTGAAGGTGATCTCGGTCCCCGCCAGGTCGATCCGGATACCGTCGCCCTCGTGATAGACTCCCTGCAGCAGTTCCATTGCGATCGGGTTCTGCAACCGGCGCTGGATCACCCGCTTGAGGGGGCGGGCGCCGTAGACCGGGTCGTACCCTTCCTGCACCAGCAGGGCCCGCACCTCAGGGGACACCTCGAGCCGCAGGTGCCGCTCCTCCAGCTGGTGCCGCAATCCGGCGAGCTGCAGATCCACGATACTGGCCAGATCGATCCGGGTGAGCTGCCGGAAGACGATGATCTCGTCCACCCGGTTCAGGAACTCCGGACGGAAGTGGTCCTTGAGCCGATCCCGGACCGCTCCTTCCACCTGGCGCCACGACGCCTCGTCCACCTGCTCACCCGCATCCAGAATGAGCTGGCTGCCGATGTTCGACGTCATGATGATCACGGTATTCCGAAAATCCACCTGCCGTCCCTGGCTGTCGGTCAGCCGGCCGTCGTCCAGGATCTGGAGCAGCACGTTGAACACGTCAGGATGGGCCTTTTCGATTTCATCGAAGAGGATGACGCTGTAGGGCCGGCGACGCACCGCTTCGGTGAGCTGCCCTCCTTCGTCGTACCCGACATAGCCCGGCGGCGCACCGATCATGCGGGCCACCGAATGTTTCTCCATGTATTCCGACATGTCGAGCCGGACCAGGGCCTTCTCGTCATCAAACAGGAATTCCGCCAGGGCCCGCGCCGTTTCGGTCTTGCCCACGCCGGTCGGCCCGAGGAAGATGAACGATCCGGTCGGACGGTTCGGATCCGAGAGGCCGGCACGGCTCCGCCGTACGGCATCGGCCACCGCGGTCACCGCCGCGTTCTGGCCCACCACCCGCTGCGCCAGCTCCGCCTCGAGTCGCGTCAGCCGCTCGCGATCGGACTCGAGCATCTTGGACACCGGGATGCCGGTCCACTTCGCGACGACTTCCGCGATATCCTCGGCGTCGACCTCCTCCTTGAGGTACTTGGCCTTCGACTGCACCTCAGCCAGGCGCTTCTCCTGCTCGGAGATCTGCCCTTCCAGCTTGGGAATCCGGCCGTACTGCAGCTCGGCCGCCTTCTGGAGGTCGCCGCGCCGAGTGGCCTGATCCATTTCGGTCCGTAGCTGTTCAACCTCCTGCTTCATCCGCTGCAGATCGGAGATCGCCATCTTCTCCGCCTGCCACTGCGCCTTCATGGAGGCCGACTTCTCCCGCAGCTCGGCGATTTCCTTTTCGACCGCGGCGCGCCGATCCTTGCCGGCCTTGTCCTTTTCCTTGAGGAGGGCCTGGCGTTCGATCTCGAGCTGCACGATCCGGCGTTCGACGTCGTCGATCTCCTGGGGCAGGCTGTCGATCTCGATCCGCAGCTTGCTGGCGGCCTCGTCCATCAGGTCGATCGCCTTGTCCGGCAGGAACCGGTCGCCGATGTAGCGGTCGGACAGCGTCGCCGCCGCCACGATCGCGTTGTCGGTGATGCGAATCCCGTGATGCACCTCGTACTTCTCCTTGAGCCCGCGGAGAATGGCGATGGTATCCGCCACGCTGGGCTCGCCCACCAGCACCGGCTGGAAACGACGCTCGAGCGCCGCGTCCTTCTCCACGTGCTTGCGGTACTCCTCCAGTGTCGTCGCCCCCACCACATGCAGTTCGCCCCGGGCCAGGGCGGGCTTGAGCAGGTTGCTCGCATCCACCGCGCCCTCGGCCGCGCCGGCACCGACGATGGTATGCAGCTCGTCGATGAAGACGATGAAGTGCCCTTCGGCCTCCGTCAGCTCCTTGACCACGGACTTGAGGCGCTCCTCGAATTCACCGCGGTACTTGGCGCCCGCGAGCAGCAGTCCGACGTCCAGCGCGATGATTTCCTTGTCGCGCAGGGAGGTCGGGACGTCCCCGTTCACGATGCGCTGCGCCAGGCCCTCGACCACCGCGGTCTTGCCGACCCCGGGCTCGCCGATCAGCACCGGGTTGTTCTTGGTGCGCCGGGACAGCACCTGCATCACGCGGCGCACCTCGTCATCCCGACCGATGACCGGGTCGAGTTTTCCCTTGCGGGCCTGGTCGGTGAGGTTGCGGGTGAACCGCTCCAGTGCCTGGTACTGCGACTCCGGAGACTGGTCAGTCACCCGATGCGATCCGCGCACCCCGGCGAGCGCTTCCTTGAGTTCCTTCGCACCGACGTTGCGGGCGGACAGCAGCGTGCGGGCGGTGGTGCCCTTCTCCTCTGCCAGCCCGACCAGCAGGTGCTCGGTCGAGACGTAGGCGTCGTTGAGCGCCTTCGCTTCCGACTCGGCGCGATCGAAGACCTTGTGCAACTCGCGCGCGAGTGTTGGCTCGCCCCCGCCGTCCTGGCGTGGCAGGCGGTCCAGTTCCCGGGCCACCTCCTCCTGGAGGGCCGGCACATCCACGCCGCTCTTCTGGAGCAGCGGGCGCACAATGCTCTCTTCCTGTCCGAGAAGCGTGGCAAAAAGGTGGGTATCGTTCACCACAGGATTGCCCCGGCGCACCGCCTCAGCGGAGGCGTCGCGGAAGGCTTCCTGGGCCTTGATGGTCAAGCGGTCTGGTCGAATCATGTCGTCGGCTCCTGTATCGACAATACACTATGGGTCTGGGGACCGACAGGGCAAACGACGGGCCGTAGATTCCTGCCCCGGTGGCAGATACCGTGCAGATCCTAGTGCCGCACCAGCAGACGGGGGCTCGCGCGGGCTGTCAGGTTCGCTGGCGCACGCGGAGGCGCCGAGTCGCGGAGAAAATGCACGCGAACATCGGTGTGCACCTCAAAGGAAAAGGGATTGGTGGAATCGCTTCCACCAACCCCATCGCCGTACCTCAGCGGCTCCGCGGCTCCGCGTGAGCCAGCGATCTTGAATGCCTTCGAAGCAGTGTGCAACCGCTAGCGCTGGGCGATCATTTTCAGCGTATACCGCTCCCCATCAACGCTGAATTGGGCGTAGTACACCCCAGGAGTGAGATCCCGCTCGCCATCGAGCAGCTTGCCATCCCAGAACGCTTCATGTTCGCCACAGCGCAACCGCAGATTGTCCAGTCGTTCTCCGTTGGAGTTCAGTAACACCGGCACCGACATGACCTGCACCAGCACGTTGTAGATCTTCAGACTGACCAGGGGCTGATGGCCTCCTTCACACAGTTCGGGACCAAGGACAAACGGGATGGTGGTAGACGGAAAAAAGGGATTGGGGAAGTTCTCGCGGATGGTCACTCGTGGAGGCGGTCGCCCCTGGGCCGAGGCGACAGCGGGCAGCCCGAGCAGCAGTGCGAGAAGCACCCCAGGCCAGCGTTGGACCATTGGGTGTTCTCCTGGCAAAACGGTGAATAAACTCTCGGACCTGCCCTTCAGTCAGGAACCGGAAAAATCAACCTTCCCCGGAGGGAGCGCAAGCAGAGGTCTGCGCGCCATGAGCGGCGAGCGCATCGCGCCGAGCGGTCCCGGAAAATACACACGTTGCACATTGCACTTTCCAGGCATGAACTGGGCGAGCAAAATCACGAGGAATGGGACATGACGAGACAGGGGAGGCCGTTCACCATGAACGTCCTCCCCCTCTCTCATCAGGAGTGCTGCGCCAGCACAAACAAGTACGCGTCACCCCGCATCACGTCACATCCCGCGTGAACTCTCTGTCTGCCAGAACCCGAGGGCCGGGAGGATCGCCCCTTCGGCCAGGTGATACTGGATGTACCGCACCAGGAGCCGGCGGTGTGCCGCGGCATTCCGTGCGTCCAGCGCGGGGAGCGGCGCATCGGCGTCGAGCAACACCAGCAGCGCCTCCCGGGCATCAAGTGGAAGCTGGGGTGCCTCCGTCCCCAGGGCGCACTCGGCACAGAGGCCTCCGCCTTCAGCGGCGCTGAACGGCAGCGCCCCCTCGGGCAGTGGTCGGCCGTCCCGGGCACATCGCTCCAGCGCCGGGGAGAATCCCAGGGCACCCACGAGCAGCCAGATAGCCCGCAGGCTCTCGGCCGCCAGGTGATCCACCGGGACCACTTCGAGCTTCCGTAACCCCTCGGCGAGGATGGCGAATCCCTCCGGGTGCGGCTCGGGCGGCGAGAATCGCAGCATCACTTCGGCCAGGACCGCCGCGGTCGCGAAGCGCGGGATCTCCCGGGTGAGGAGCGCGGGGAGATGAGTGAGGTCGAAGGCGGTGAGGGTGTGGAGGTCTTTCCGGTCGGAGAGCAGCAGCTGCGCCTGCCCCGAACTCAGCACCTGGATGGCGGCCCCGAAACGGCTGCGAGGCCGGAGGGCCCCTTTGGCGAGCGCACTCTGGACTCCGTGGTCCCGGGTGGCGAGACGCACCACCTTGGAGGTCTCGCTGAAACGGGACGTGGCGAGGATGATTGCCGGCGTTGAGACCAGAGGCATCAGGCACCGCCACGGGCGACGTGGCGCCCCGGCATCACGACGGTGGGACTTCGGTGACGATCGCTGCGACGGGACAGTCGTCCACCGGAACCATGCGAAGAGGCGAGAGGTTGGGGCGCAGGACGTGCACCTGACCAGTGGCCGAGCCGTCACATGGCCCGCTCTCGAGGGCGTAAATCCTTCCATCGCTGTCGACCGTGACGCCGGAGTTGTCCGGAATGGCAACGCCACTTCCCGCACCGCGGAGGATCTGCCGGTTGCGCAGGTCGAACACCATCAGCCCCTGGGTCAGTGAACTGAGATAGAGACGATCCACGCCATTGGTCGCCACCGCTCCCGGGAAATGCCCAAATCCCTTGAACGTGCCGAGTTCTTCGCGCCCCACCGGATCGACCAGGGAAAGGCGCCCGTCGGTGGTGCCACTCTCGGGTCCACGGTTCATCAGATACAGCAGGCCGTCCTGTGCCACGACGCCCTGCAGTGGGTTGCCCGGAGGTGTCAGGCCGATGGAATCGATACCCGTCGCGAGTCGATTGGTCACCGGATCCACGACGCTGATCCACCCTGCCCCGGCGGGGACGCCTGCCGTCAGGTTGCCATTGAGCACGAACAACTTGCCGCGGGTAAAGACCAGACCCTGCGGCGTCACGCCGACGGCGAGACTGGCCGTATCGCCCGTGAGATAATTCACCCGGGTGATGGTATTCAGATTCGGGTTCCCGACGTAGGCGATCGAGTCGTCGACAATCGCGGCACCGGTCGCTCCAGAATTGGCCGGAAGGCCGATGGTGCGCGACACGATCCCCGCATCGAGATCCACCACCGCTACCGCGGGCTCCGCACCCAAGGGCACCAGGGCAATGCCATTCAACGCGGCCACAGAGGTCGGGGTGGCGCCTCCGCTCCCCAGCGCCACCGGCGTTCCCGCCCCCGACCCATTCACCGGTATGAGACGGATCGTGGCGGCGGTACGATGGACCACGAGCAGCAATTCCGTGGGTGGCGGCAGCGGGTCGGTGGCATCGGCACAACCAAACCCGAGCCCGGCGGCGAGACCGAGTGCGAGAAGCACGGTGGCGAACTGTGTACGCGAATTGCCCATACTGAAAGATGACCGCGGCCGGCCCTCCGCGCGACCCTGGCTCAGGTTACGGCCGGACAGGCGCCTCCCCCCAGGTGCGCATCACGTCGATGGCAGCAGATCGGCGTAGGCCGCTGTCCCCCGGCGCACGACCTCCCCGAGGGTCACCCGCACGGGCGACTGGAGGAGCGGCCCGTCGAACACAAAGGTGTGGAACTCCCCATTCTCGCCGCAGGGATCAATCCCGGCCGGGAGGTCTCGCAGCAGTTGTGCGTCAAACGAGCGTCCGGCGAACGCGGCATCAAGCTGGTCGGTATCGACACAGACGACCGTGGCCCGATACCCCTGCTCCACGACCGCACGGGCCAGTGCGTCGGTCGGCTCTCCCCACACCGGAAAGAGCGGCTCCCACTCACAGCTGGCGACGAGGCGCTCTCGGTAGGCACGGATATCGGCCAGAAAGAGATCGCCGAAAGCCACATGGGTGATCGACGGAACCCGCCGCCGCCACTCGTACAGCGCGGCACGGAAACTGGATTCATAGGCGGTGTTGTCCGCCTCCGGCTCCAGCGGCGCTTCAATGACCGGGAGCCCGAGTGCCTCGGCCTGCTGCCGCAGCAGCGATCGGCGCACGCCGTGAATGCTGATGCGATCGTAGGCCGGGGTCACCGACGTCACCAGCCCCACCACGTCATACCGTCGGTCCGATCGGAGCCGAGCCAGCGCCATCATGCTGTCTTTGCCACCGCTCCATCCCAGGATCACCGGAAGTGCCGTCATCCCTCCGGGTCCACGGCTCCCGGGCGGAGTGGCACGATCTGCGGGTGTCCATCCCAGGTCGCGATCGACACCGGCCACTCGAAGACCGGCGTCAGGACCTCCGGGGTCAGCACCATCGCGGGCGGTCCTTCGGCGGCCAGCCGCCCCTGATGCAGGACCAGGAGCCGATCGGCGTAGCGGGCGGCAAGATTCAGGTGATGGGTCACCAGGAGGACACCGAGCCCCTGGGTGCACAGGCGGTGGGCGAGTTCCAGCACTTCCATTTCGTGGCGCACATCCAGGGACGCGGTTGGCTCGTCCAGCAGCAGCGCCCCCGGTTCCTGGGCGAGGGCTCGCGCAATGCGCACGCGCTGCCATTCCCCCCCGGACAGGGTGTCGGTCCGGCGCTCCGCCAGGCCGAGGATATCGGTCCGCTCCATCGCGTCGTGGACCGCACGGTCGTCCCGTTCACCCATGGCGGCCACCGGACCGAGATGGGCGTACCGGCCCAAAGCCACGCTCTCGCGTACCAGCAGCGGGAACACCGCCTCCTCTCGTTGGGCGACCACCCCCAACTCTCGCGCCAGGTCACGGGCGCCCCAGGTCGACAGCTCCCGTCCCCGTACTCGCACGCTGCCGGCAGCCAGGGGGGCGGTCCCCAGCAGGGCGCGCAGCAGCGTTGTCTTCCCACTCCCGTTGGGCCCGACCACCCCGACAAGTTCGCCCGGCCGGAGGGTGAGTGCGACGCTCTCGAGCGAGGGTGCCGCGGCGCCGGGATAGTGCACCGTGAGCGGGGTCGTCTCGATGATCATCGCAGGGTCCGCCGCAGGAGCAGGGCGAAGAGCGGCACCCCGACCAGCGCGGTGATCACCCCCACCGGCAGCTCCACCGGGGGCGCGATGGAGCGGGCGACCGCATCCGCGATAACCAGAAAGGCTCCGCCCAGCACGAACGCCGAGGGCAACAACGCGCGGTGTAGCGGTCCCCAGAGCCGCCGGGTGGCATGGGGCACGACCAGTCCGACGAAGCCGATCATGCCACAGGTCGCGACTGCGGCGGCGGTCAGGAGCCCGGTGGCGAGATAGGCGACCCGACGGAGACCATCGGGGTCGGCGCCGAGGTGGCGCGCCGGTTCATCGCCGAGGGCCAGCAGGTCGAACCAGCGGGCATGCCATGCCAGCACCACCAGGGGCACGACCGCGTACAGCGCAAAGAGCGTGAGGCCGGACCAGGAGGAACTGCCGAGTCCGCCGAGCATCCAGAGCATCGCGTTCCGCAGGCGACCGGCATCGGAGAGCGTGAGGATCGCGCCGACCATGGCACTGCAGAAACCGCTGACGACCACGCCGGCGAGCAGCAGGACCTGGGGGTCGAGCCGGCCGCCTCGCACAAGACTCAGCCGGTAGACCAGCGCCAGCGCGAGCAGCGCCCCACCGAAGGCGGCGAGCGGCAGCACCGCTGCGCCGGTGACACCAAGGGCGATGACCAGTACCGCGGCGAGCCCCGCCCCACCGGAAATCCCCAGCAGGTAGGGATCGGCCAGCGGATTGCGGATGACAGCCTGGAGCACCGCGCCGCACACCGCCAAACTGCCACCCACCAGAAATCCCAGGAGCGACCGTGGCAGTCGAAGGTCCCGCACGATGGCGGAAGCGGGCTCGCCCGCATTGAAGAGGGCGGTCCAGACCGTTCCCGGGCTCAGCCGTACCGCACCGAGGCCGAGGCCGGCCAGCAGCGCAACGATCGTGACCAGGACAAGAACCGGACCGCGGCGCTGCATCAGTGAGCGGCCGCCGACAGACGGGCGCGCAGATCGGCGATCAGCTGCGGCGCGCGCGGGCTCGGGCGACCAAACGCGGGATTGTCGAACTGTATGAAGTGCCGCTGGGCGACCGCCGGGATCACCTTCCACTCGGGCCGGCGGGCATAACCGGGGGCAGTGCTGTCCGACGTCAGTATCCAGTCGGGGTTTCGGGCGGCGATCGCTTCGATACTGACGGGTGCCGACGGTGCAGCGAGATCGGCGAAGAGATTGCGTCCGCCGGCCAGCGTGAGGATCTCACTCTGAAAGCTGCCGGCGCCGATTGCGATCGGCGGCTGATCCCAAGCGAGGAGCAGTACGCGTGGGCGGGGCCCGGGAAGGTGGTCGGCGGTATCGCGCGCGGCCGCGAGGGCTGCGGTCAGTGCGGTGGCGAGGGAATCGCCGGTCCGCGGGTGCCCAAGGGCCGGACCGAGCAGACGAGCCAGTCGAGGGACATCGGCCAGCTGGTCCAATCGAAGCGTCAGGACTGCAATCCCGGCGGCGCGGAAGCGGGTCGCGGCCTCCAGATTCTGGGCCGAGCGATACAGCAGGACGAGATCAGGCTGACGGGCGAGGACCGCTTCGATACTGGGCGGGATGCCGTCCCCCACATCGGGGACATCGGCGACCGCTGCAGGGTAATCACACCACCGGGTGCGGCCCACGAGGTGATCTCCCGCGCCCAGGGCGAAGACCAGCTCGGTGGTGGCCGGACTGAGGGAGACGATCCGGGTGGCGGGAGCGGCGAGACGCGTGGTGTCGCCGTTGTCATCCACCACCATCAAGGTGGCCGGGACACGGTCGTTTCGAGCTGACGGCGAACAGCCTGCCAGCAGGATCAGCAGCGGCACCCATGGCCTGAAATGCATATCGCCCATCCCCGGAGCGACGGAGATGGGCGAACCTCGCCGGATTGATGGCCGGCTGGCCTCGCCACCCGTCCCTCCCCCGAGGGTTGTTTGCGGTGGCACGAGTCGAGAGGTCTCCTGGCTTCGGGCCTTCGCTCGCCTTCCCGGTTGCCCAGTGGCGTGCAGAGCGAAGTGGTCCTGCGCCCGATCACAGTGGCGGGGCCGCGCCGGATTCACACCGGCTTCCGAGCATCCCGACTCGTGTGCGTCAATTGGTGATGCGGCGGCGAAGTTAGGCCTTCTTCTCCGCTGGCGCAAGCTCGGCCTGCAGCGCCGCCTTGAGCCGCGTGCGTTCCGCCTGATACGCGGCCCACTCTGCTTCCGGTGTCGTGTCCTGCACGCTGGCGTATCGGGCATCCAGCCGAGCCAGCTGGTCCAGCAGTGATGGCCCGACCACCGGTACCTGGGCTGGACGTCGGCGCATACTCCGGACGGCGACCAGTACCAGGGCCAGGGCCACCCCGGCGACCAGCGCCGGCAACACCCAGTCCGTCTGACTGCCGGGGAAGTCGATGACCACCACAGTGCCGGCGGGCACCGGACCGGTCCACTGCCGGAAGGTCCGTCCTTCGATTACCTGGGTGTCGGCGACCACGATTGCGCCACCCTTCACCGAGCGGTCCCGTTCCTCCAACAGCACATTGAAGGTGCCCACGCTGTCCCGCAGCGCCAGGCGCACCGGGCCGGGTGCCGGCGCCAGGGCATAGGTGTACAGCAGTTGCTTCTCACCGGGGGCGATCGGCGCAAAGACCATGACGCTGTCGTTGCGTACCGTCATTGCCTCGCTGGAGAAGTCACCACTGCCGGCAGTGAACCCGGCCACACCACGCGGCAGCGGCGCGGCCCACGACGGGTGGAGGGTATCCGGGGAGATGCGGGTCGTGATGCCGTGATTGGCAATGACGACGATCTCGAGGACGGGACGTATACCGTCGGTACCGGGCTTGCTGACGACGATGTGGCGAGACACCGTGCTGACCGTTGCCGCGGACGAGGTGTCCGACACCACCAGCTGGAGCGCCGTATCGGGCAGTTCGGCGTTGGTGTGCAGCGGGCTGGAGAAATACTCGATGCCATCCCACCCGGCACTGACCAGGTAGATCGCAGTAGTATCGGCCCGGTAGCGAAAGCGAAAGCGCCCGTCGGGGCCGGCGAAGGTGGAGTCGAGCGGTCCCTGAGCGTCACGTGCCACCCGGTGCAGCATGACCTGCACCCGTCCCGCCGGGACGGTGTCGGTTGCCGTGATCCGGACGACACGACCAGCGGCCAGGGTCTGCTGCGCGGCCAATGGGGCCAGCGGGGCCAGCAGCAACGCTGCCAACAGCGGGAGAGGGCGCATCACGGCTGGAACTTCCCGAAATCCTCCGGGTTCATCCGCTCCAGGTGGGCGCGGAGCGTCTCCGCATCGAGCGAGGGGTCGGGAAGCGCGGTGCCACGCTCCTCCGACCCCTCTTCCAGCAGGCCATCATCGGTGAAGATCGGGGCATGCGCCCGGAGGGCCAGGGCGATGCTGTCGGACGGACGGGCGTCGACCTGAAAGACCTGGTCGTCCCGCGCCAGCCACAGTTCCGCGAAGTAGGTCTTGTCCTTCAAGCCGCTGATGACGATCCGCTGCACCTGGGCATCCAACCCCAGAATCACCGTCTTCAGCAGATCGTGCGTCATCGGGCGCGACGGATGAATCCCCTGCATCTCCATGGCGATTGCGCTGGCCTCGGCCGGTCCGATCCAGATGGGCAGGACCCGCGAGCCGTCCTTCTCCCGCAGGATAACCACCGGCGAATTGGTGTTCCGGTCGAGGCCCAGGTGGGCGACGATAACCTCAATCATCCCACCGCGGCGCGGAGTCGCTCCACCCGGTCCGTCAGTTCCCACGGGAAGAACTGCAGGCCACCCTTCTTGAATGGCTTGCGACCGAAGTGACCGTAGGCCGCCGTCGGGGAGTAGATCGGCTGGCGCAGGTCCAGTGCCTTGATGATGCCGGCCGGGGTGAGATCGAAGCAGTCCCGCACCGCCGCTTCGAGGCGGCTGTTGGGAACCACGCCGGTGCCGAAGGTGTCGACCATGACCGACACCGGATCCCGCACGCCGATCGCGTAGGCCACCTGGACTTCGCACCGCCGGGCCAGCTTGGCCGCGACGATGTTCTTCGCCACCCAGCGCATCGCGTACGCGGCCGAGCGGTCCACCTTCGAGGGATCCTTGCCGCTGAACGCGCCGCCGCCGTGCCGAGCCATGCCGCCGTAGGTGTCGACAATGATCTTCCGCCCGGTCAGACCGGCGTCCCCGTGGGGACCGCCGATGACGAACCGGCCGGTGGGGTTGATATGGAACTTGGTCTTGCTGGTGTCGATCCCGGTCCTGGCGAGGACCGGACGGATGACGTCTGCAATGACATTGTCGCGAATGGTCTTCTGCGACAGGTCCCGGCCCTTCCACTTCTCGGCATGCTGGGTCGAGACCACCACGGTGCGGACGGCCACCGGGCGATCGCCTTCGTACTCGACCGACACCTGGCTCTTGCCGTCCGGGCGCAGCCAGGCGAGGTGCGCGTCGTCGGTACCCCGCCGGACCGCGGCCAGCTGCTCCGCGATGCGATGCGCCAGCTGAATCGGCAGCGGCATCAGCTCCCGGGTCTCGTCGGAGGCGTACCCGAACATCATGCCCTGGTCGCCGGCGCCACCGGTATCCACGCCCTGCGCGATATCCGGCGACTGGTTGTCGATGGAACTCAGCACGGCGCAAGTCGCGCCATCGATGCCGTAGTTGGCATCGGTATAGCCGATCCGCTGAATGGTCTCTCGGACCACCTTGGGGAAGTGTACGTACGTATTGGTCGTGATTTCACCCGCGATCACTGCCATGCCCGTGGTCACCAGGGTTTCACAGGCGACCCGACCCTTCTGGTCCTTGTCGAGAATCGCGTCGAGCACGGCATCGGAGATCTGGTCCGCGACCTTGTCGGGGTGACCTTCGGTGACAGATTCTGACGTGAAGACGTGCCGCGGCAGCTTGGGCATGAGCAGGGACGAGTCAAAGGGAAAAGGAAACCCTGGCAACTGGCGAATCAGTCGCTCAAGGTAGTGGCCCCTGTGGGGCGCGGCAACGCTGCCAACGCCTCCAGGGTGCGCGGATCAAAGTGCTGCTGCATTGCTTCCCGCAGGGCCCGGACGACCAGCGACGGCCGATCTGCCAACAGCGCCACCGCCGCCGCGCGCGCGGCCGCTTCGACGGGAATGGTACGCACCACCCACTTGAGGAGCGGCAGCGACGGAGGCGCCACACTGAGGGTGCGATACCCCAGCCCGAGGAGCAGGACCACTGCCAGGGGATCGGACGCCATCTCGCCGCACACGCTCACGCTGATCCCGGCCGCCACGCCGGCGTCGAGGATCGTCTTGAGCTGGCGGACCACCGCCGGATGAAACGGGGTGAAACGTTCGGCGAGGCGGGCATTGCCCCGATCCACCGCGAGGGTGTACTGCACCAGGTCGTTGGTGCCCACGCTGAAGAACGCGCTGTGTTTCGCCAGGTGATCGGCCAGCAGCGCCGCCGCCGGTGTTTCGATCATGACGCCCACCGGGACGGTCCTGGCCGCCCGGATCCCGGCACGCGCCAGCAGCGCCGCCTCTTCTTCCACCATCGCCTTGGTGTCGAGGACTTCCTCCACCCGCGTGACCAGCGGCAGCATGAGGTGAATGGAGCGCTCCGCCGCCGCCCGCAGCACGGCGCGGATCTGGGGCCGGAAGATCTCGGGATGATCGAGGCACACCCGGATCGAGCGCCAGCCAAGGAAGGGGTTGGCCTCGAGCGGCGGGCGAAAGGCGGTCGGGAACTTGTCGCCCCCGAGGTCGAACGACCGGATGACCACCGGATAGCCGGGGAAGGCATCGGCCACCCGCAGGAAGTATTCGGTCTGCTCGTCCTCGGTGGGGAGGGCCGCGCGGCCGGTCACCAGAAACTCGGTACGGAGCAGCCCCACCCCCTGGGCCTCGTGCCGTGCCGCGGGCATGATCTCGTCCGGCAGGTCAACGTTGCCCATCAGGGTGAGGCGCACCCCATCCGGCGTCACCGCCTGCTCGGCGATGGCCGCTTCGAACTCGAGCTCCAGCTTGTGGCGGCGGGAGAGCTGGGTGCGGGCCCGGTTGATTTCCGCCGGACTGGGGTCGAGGAGCACCGTCCCGGTCTGGCCGTCGAGCAGGAGCGTGGTGCCGTTGCGGATCTTGGCCATCGCGCCGACCGCGCCCATCACCGCCGGAATCCCGAGTGAATGGGCCAGGATCGCCGCGTGCGACGTCCGGGTGCCATCCTCACTGACCAGGCCGACCACATGATCGCGGTCCAGCTGTACGGTGAGTCCGGGTGACAATTCCTGCGCCACGATGATGATCTGGTCGTCCTGCGGGATCTGGAACAGCTGATCCTCGTCCTTGCCGAGCAACCGTTGCAGCATCCGGTTATGAATGGCGGTGAGGTCGGCCAGCCGGTCGCGCAGCATCATGTGGCCCGACCCGCCCCACAGGTTGCGCAGTTCGAGCGCCTTGAATTCGTAGGCGGTTTCCGCGCTCATCCAGCTTTCGCGGATCAGTTGCTCCACGCCGCGCAGGAATTCCTCATCCTGCAGCATCATGACCTGCGCGTCGAAGATGTGCGACGCTTCCCGGCCCGCCCGCTCCCGGGCGCGCTCACCCAGCGACCGCAGGGTGCCGACCACGCCGGCCACGGCCTCGTGCAGCCGGGTCACTTCCTGGGGGACTTCATCCGAGCGGACGAAGCGGTTGGGGACATCGGGCACGTCGAGCCGGACGATCCGCGCGGTCGCGAACGCCACTCCGGGAGAGACCCCGATCCCCTGCACCACCACGCCCGCCTGGCTCATTTCTCTCCGAACCCTCCCGCCACCAGCCTGACCAGTGCGGTCACGGCGGCGGATTCATCCGCGCCGTTGGCCCGCACCAGCAGGCTGCTCCCGGTCTCGGCCGCCAGCATCATGACCCCCATGATGCTCTTGCCGTTGACCGCCATCCCATCCTTGACCAGCTCCACTTCTGCCGCAAACGTGGACGCCAGCTTCACCAGCTGCGCTGCCGGCCGGGCATGCAGCCCCAGCGAATTGACGATGCGTGCTTCCTGCTCGATCATGGCCAACCCCAGACAAGGAGAAGCGCGAGGCCCACCGTCACCAGGCCGAACTTGACCGCCGTGATCCGCGGACCGAGCCACCACCCCGCGCCCAGTCCCAGCAGCAGCACCAGCGCGGCGAGCAGCCCCCCGGTCCATCCGAGGGGAACCAGGAGCCATCCCGCCACCAGCGGAAGCGACAGCCCGACGAGTGCCCCGGCCACCAGGCCGCTGCCGACCGCGGCGGGCCGCAACCAGGATTGGGCGATCGCGTCACCCACCCGACTGCCGCTGCGGAGCCCGGTGTGCAGCGCCCAGAGGCCGGTGCCCACCCGGAGGAGCAGGTAGCCGAGCAACAGGATCCCGACCCACCAGACGCCCAGCCCCAGCGCGACGCCCGCCAGGGCCGCCCCCATCGTCGCCGGGACGAAACCGGCCCAGAACACCTGGTCGCCCAGCGCCCCAAGCGCGCTGGTGAGCGCCACCCGCAGCCGCGCGATCTGCGGGCCGGGGACCTGGTCATACTCACACCGCGTCAGGGCGCCCAGCGCGAGCCCGGCGAGGTAGGGATGCGAATTGAAGAAGTCGGTCGAGCGCACCGAGGCCTCCGCATGGCGCAGCGGGTCGGCCGACTTGAGATCTTCCAGCAATGGCTGGGCGGCATAGCCCATCCCGATGCCAATCATCCGTTCATAGTTCCAGGCGCCCTGCAGCAACAGGAGCCGCAGGTTGGCACGCAGCGACCCGGTCATTGGAGCACCGCCGCCAGCAGGCCCGCCCCGCCCCCGACCGCCAGCCACCGGACCCGCGCGCCGGACCCGGCGCTGCGGACCGCTCCCGCCACGGCGGCCGCGAGGCCCGCCCCGCCGGCGACCGCCGTCACCAGCATGAATCGCGGCGCGGTGGGCAGATGCGGCCGCAGCACGAGCGCCAGCGTGGTCGCGAGCAGCACCAGGATCAGGCTGCGGACGATATCGAGCAGCACACCCCGTCGCTGGAGCGCGGCGATCACCGCGGCATCGCCCGCGGCCAGTCCCGCCGTCTCCTGCTGCACCCAATGCCCCACCGTCTGCCGCATCAACTGCATACTCCATCCGCCGAGGACCGCGAGCGCCAGACCGAAGAGGGCAGCTACCCCGAGCACCACCGCCGCCGGCTGCTGGTGCACGAGGAGCACCGCGCCGATGGCGCCCGCGCCAAAATCGGGATAGCGCGATGCCCCCACCGGCAGCACATCCAGCGCAAATAACTCGAGCAGCACGCCCACCTGCAGTCCCGCCACCGGGTCGCCGAGAATCAGGCCGGCACCGGCCGCCGCCACCAGGGGCCGACTGAGCAGCGCCTGGGGGACGGTGACCAGGTCGAGTCCACTGATCACGCCCCAGGCCAGCAGGAGGCCGAGCGTCCCCAACGGCGTCGGGCTCATCGGAGTGACGCCAGCGGGACCGCCGGGGTGGTGGGGAGGTCCTGGGCCGTCACCGTGACCCCCTCCCGTTCGAGCGCTTCCAGGGCCGCAAATTCATCTTCCGTCAGATAGATGTACGACAGCCGCGGCGAGCGGCCGGTCCGATGGTGGATGCCCCCCAGATTGACCTGGGTCACCGGCAGGCCGGCGTGGCACAGGGCGGCCATGCTGCTGATATCACCCGTCAGCACGATGGTCGGCCGGGGATCCGCCTCCCAGACGGCGTGGTCCCGCTCGGCGCTGGCGACATCCGCGAACCGCAACTCGATCTCGGGTGGCATGCCCATCCGGTACAGGTCCCGCTCCCACTCGCTGCCGCAGACCTCCGCGTCCACCAGGATGACCAGCCCGATGTGCAGCGCCCGGCCCCACCCCAGCACGACCTGTCCGTGCACCAGGCGATCGTCCACCCGATAGAGCAGGACCGGCATCAGGGGTGACGGATCGCGTCCGTCCCCTTCTCCGCTGCGCGCGCCGCGCCGACCGCCGGAGGAAGGGTGCGGTTGTGCAGAAAGTCGACCAGCATCGGCAGGTTGACGCCGGTCACCACCCGGACCTCGTCGTGTCCCCGCGCCTCGTGCATGGCGGCGAAGAAGCAGGAGCCACAGGGCATGTCCACAAAGATCACCGCCGATTGCCCGCCGATGGCGGCCGCCACCCGTTGCTCGATCTCCGCCTTGTCGCCATCGGCGTTACTGACCGCCACCAGAACGCCCTGCTGGCCACTGATGCGCTCGGCCTCCGCCACCAGGGCGTGCCCGAGACCGCCATGCGCCACCACCACGCCCCGCAGAATGTCACTCATAGTCTTCCTGCAGGTATTCCCGCAGCCCCTGTTTCTCTCGCATCTTCTTGATCAGCCGCTGATTGAACGCGGCGGCGACATCGACGCCGGCATAGCGCAACAGGTGCATCATCGCGACGACCTCGGAAATGACCGTAATGTTCTTGCCCGGATTGAGCGGAACGACCATGCGGGGAATGGTGACGTCGAGGATGGTGGTCTCCAGCTGCTGGAGACCGGTACGATCGGCCTCCTTTGCCTTCTCCCACGACTCGAGCTGTACGACCACCTCGATCCGTTTCTGCTGCCGGACCGACCGGATGCCGAAAATGGCGGGAATGTCCACCAGGCCGACGCCACGAATTTCCATATGGTGCGCCGCCAGCTCGTGCCCGGAGCCGAGCAGGATGTCGCTGCCACGGCGGACCACCTGCACGATATCGTCGGCCACCAGTCGATGCCCGCGCTCGACCAGGTCGAGCACGCACTCGCTCTTGCCGATCCCGGACGACCCGATGAACAGGAGGCCGACGCCATACACGTCCGCCAGCGACCCGTGCAGCGTGGTCCGCGGCGCGAACGCCTCTTCGACGATCGGCTTCAGCCGACGGTAGAACTCGGCGGTCTTGAGCTGACTCCGCAGCAGCGGGACCGAGCGGGTCCGTGCGAGTTCCAGCAACTCCGGCGGAACGTCGAGCCCCTTGGTCACGAAGACGACCGGCAGGTCGAAGCTGAAGAACTGTTCCAGCCGACCCCGCCGGTCGCCTGCGTCCAGGGAATTGAGATAACTGATCTCGGTCTCGCCCAGCACGTGCAGCCGGCGCGGCATGAACCGGCCGGTATAGCCCGCGAGGGCGAGTCCGGGCGATGCCAGTTCCGGATCGGGAATCGGCCGATCCAGACCCAGCTCGCCGGTCAGTGGCGCGAGCTGGAGGGGGTCACCCTTGCGGGCGAGAAGATCCCGCAGGGTCAGGGTCACACACCGTCCTTCACACCACGGGCCCGCCGCAGCTGTCCCGCCGACTTCTCCAACTGGCGTTTCACCTTCTCCTCGGCCCGATCCAGCGCCGAGCGATGATCCCGATCCTCGCCGGTGGCAACGATCACTTCGCCCTTCCCGCTGTGCAACCGGATTTCCGCCTGCGCGGTGGGGGCGCTATCGAACACCACGGTGCCATCCAGGGCCCGCGGTACATGATCAGCCAGGCGGGTCAGGACGACCTCGGCACGCTGGCGCAGTTCTTCAGAGATGTCACAGTGACGGGCGGTGATGGTCATCTGCATGGATCCCTCGTCGGTTACGGGGTGACTACGACCGGTGCAGCATACCGCGAATCCACTGCTCCGTGCCAGCGGCGGTGCGCTCCCAGGAGAGCCCCTCGGCAAAGCCCCGGGCCGCCTGGCCCAGCCGATTCGTCAAGGCAGGGTCCTCGGCAAGCTCCAGCATCCGTCCCGCCAGCGCAGCGGGATCCCCGTGCGGCACGAGGAACCCCGTTTGACCCGGCCGGACTGAGTCCCGCAATCCCGGACTGTCCGACGCGAGGGAGGCGGTGCCACAGGCGGCCGCCTCCACATTAGTAATTCCCCACCCCTCCTTGGCCGAAGGGAAGAGGTTGGCCCAACACCGGCGCAAGAGGTCGATCTTGCGGTCCTCGTCCACAAACCCGAGGTATCGTACAGCATCGGTCAGGCCAAGCTGGGCCGTGACCCCCTCCAACCGGGCTCGGTCATCGCCGGAGCCCGCAATCTCCAGCCGGAGGTCCGGCCGCCGTTCCCGGGCCAGCCCCAGCGCCCGGATGGCGGTCTCCACTCCTTTATAACGACGCAACCGTCCGATATACAGGAATGTCGGCGACGCCGTCCGGTTGGGACCCCCCGGCTCGGGGGTAAACCGGCCCAGATCCACTCCCGGATGGATCACCGTTATCCGGTCCAGCGGTACGCCCCGGGCCGCCAGATCGTCCCGGGTACTCTCACTGATGGCCTGAAACGCCGCCCGCCGATAGGCCCAGGGGATCGGTCGTTCGGCGAGCCAGACCACTGTCGCCACCGGGAGCGAGGCCTCCTGAAAGGCGGTGCCCCCGAACAGATGGGGAATGATCACCCCCAGGGGCCGGGAGGTCAGGTTGCCAACAAAGAGCGGGACCTTGTTGACGTCCTCGATCAACACATCCGGGGGTTCGGCCCGCAACGCCCGCCGGACCGCGCCCCGTCCGCGAAGCAACCAGCTGTGGCGATCGCCGTGCCGCTCCACCGCGATCCCCCCGATGTCGGTGCGCGGCGCCGCCCCCTTCCAGCCGGAACAGACCAGGCGCACCCGGTGGCCCTGCGCCGCGAGGCGGGAGAAGATTTCATGCAGGTGAATCTCCGCCCCCCCGGCCATGGGGTTCTCCAGATCCTGCCAGTTCACCAGCAGGATGTTCACAGGCGTCCGAGGCTGTGCGCCACCCGATCCAGCACGCCGTTGACGAATGCTGGTGCTTTCGCGCCGCCAAACCAGTGGGCCAGCTGCACCGCTTCGTCGATAGCCACCTTGGGCGGCACCTCACCCAGCACCAACTCGTGAATGCCGAGCCGCAGGATATTCATCTCCACCGCGGCAATCCGCTCGAGGCGCCAGTTCTCGGCCGCGGCGGCGGCATGCCGATCCAGGGCGGCCTTCCCTTCCAGCACCGCCTGAGCCAGCGACTCCGCCTGGTCGTACACCCGGGGATCGGGCCCGGTCAGCCGGGCCAGTCGTGACAGCGCATTGTCCAGGGTGCTGTCCGTCAGTTCCATGGAGTATAGAATCTGGAGTGCCCGGGCCCGGGCCTTGGTCTCAGGACGAAGCATGCGTCTTTCGGATCTGGGACAGGACGTCGGCCGTACGGACCGCAGCTTCCGCGGCCTCATATCCCTTGTTGCCGGCCGATCCTCCGGCGCGCTCCAGCGCCTGCTCCATCGTTTCGGTGGTGAGCACCCCGAACGCGACCGGGATGCCATGGCGGACGGCGACTTCGTTCAGCCCCCGCGCCGCCTCGCCCGCCACAAATTCGAAGTGGGCGGTTTCCCCCCGCACCACCGCGCCCAGCGCGACAATCGCGTGGTACTGGCCCGACATGGCCAGGGCGGCGGAGGCCGCCGGCAGTTCAAAGGCACCCGTCACCCAGACCACGTCCACCGCTGTGTCCGCCATCCCCGCGTCGCGGCAGCAGGCCCGGGCACCTTCCAGCAGTCGACCGGTCACCCGCTCGTTGTAGTGACTCACGACGATGGCCAGGCGCCCGGTTCCCCGGAGCTGGCCGTCAAATTCGGGCATCGATTCAGTGGGCCAGGAGGTGTCCGAGCTTATCGCGCTTGGCGTTGAGATACGCGCGGTTCTCGGTATTGGGGTTGGTGAGGAGGGGCAGCCGTTCGGCGATCTCGAGTCCGTACCCTTCGAGCCCGACCATCTTGCGGGGGTTGTTGGTCATGATCCGGATGGACGAGAGGCCCAGGTCGCGCAGGATCTGGGCGCCGATGCCGTAGTTGCGCAGGTCAGGCGGGAAGCCCAGCCGCTGATTGGCCTGGACCGTGTCATCCCCCTGATCCTGCAGGGCATACGCCCGGATCTTGTTCTCGAGCCCGATGCCGCGGCCCTCCTGGTCCAGGTAGACGATGACGCCGCTCCCGGCCTCCGCGATCAGGCGCATCGCCTCGTGCAGCTGGGCACCGCAGTCGCACCGGCGCGAGGTGAAGACGTCGCCAGTGAGGCACTTGGAGTGCATGCGGACCAGCACGTTCTTCTCGCCGCTGACCTCACCTCGCACCAGCGCCACGTGGTGGGCCCGGTCCACATCGTTCTGATAGGCGATGATCTTGAACTCGCCGAAATCGGTGGGCAGCCGAGCCTCCGCCGCGCGATGCACCAGCTGTTCGGTCTGCAGCCGGTACGCGACCAGTTGGGCCACGGTGATGAACGTCAGCTGATGTTCCCGCGCAAAGCTCTCCAGCTGCGGCCGGCGGGCCATCGTGCCGTCGGGATTCAGGATCTCGCAGATGACTCCCGCCGGCGACAGCCCGGCCAGCCGGGCCAGATCCACTCCCGCTTCGGTCTGCCCCACCCGCTGCAGGACGCCGCCCGGCCGGGCGCGGAGCGGGAAGATGTGTCCCGGCCGGCGGAGGTCGGACGCCACCGTCGCAGGGTTGATCGCCACGTGAATCGTAGCCGCCCGATCCGCGGCCGAGATGCCGGTGCTGACCCCGAAGCGGCGATCGGCGTCGATGCTGATGGTGAAGGCGGTGCTGAATTCTTCGGTATTCCGGTCCGCCATCTGGGTCAGTCCCAGCTGGTCGCAGCGCTCGGCGGTCAGCGCGAGACAGATCAGCCCGCGCCCGTGGGTGGCCATGAAGTTGACGGTGGCCGGCGTGATCAGCTCTGCCGCCCCGACCAGGTCGCCTTCGTTTTCGCGGTCTTCGTCGTCCGCCACGATTACCAGCCGCCCGTGGCGGATATCCTCGAGCGCCTGTTCCACCGTTCCGAATATCATTCCGTCAGCCTCATGTCCCGCGGGCCGCCTGCCTGGCCGGCTGCGCTGTCAGCAGGGCATCCACATACTTCCCGATGGTATCGGATTCCAGGTGCACCGAATCCCCGGGGGCCAGGATGCCCAACGTGGTATGCTGGAAAGTAAACGGGATGAGTGAGAGCTGGACCGTGCCGGGGGCTGGCACCGCATTCACGGTCAGGCTGACCCCCGCCACGGTAATCGAGCCCAGGGGAATGGAGACGCGGGCGATCGCGGGGGGGACGGCCAGGTCGACCAGCCAGGCATCCCCCTGCCGGGCCACGCGCCGTACCTCCCCGACCCCGTCCACATGCCCCTGGACGATATGCCCACCCAGCCGGTCGCCCGCCCGCAGCGCCCGTTCAAGGTTGACCTTTCGGCCCCTGGCATACTCCCCGAACAGGGTCCGCTCGAGCGATGTGGTCACCACATGGACCTGGAACCAGCCGCGGCCGAGGCGCTCGACGGTCAGACAGGCGCCATCGACCGCAATACTTTCGCCCGGTTTGATTCCGCGATAAGGCGCGCCAATCCGAAGGCTCAGGCCCGCGGCCCCCGGGGTGGCCAGCCGCACGGTACCCACGGCGCTCACGATGCCGGTGAACATTCCCGATCCACCACCAGTAAAGTGTCCTGACCAAGGGCGCGCCGTTCCACCACGGTCCAGCGCTCCGCCTCGATCAGTGTCGTACCCGGCAACCCCGCGATCGCCGGGGTACCGGTGGCGCCCAGCCAGAGCGGGGACTGCACCCAGTAGTAGCGATCCACCAGGCCGGCCTCGAGGAGCGCCCCGGCGAGGCGCCCCCCTCCTTCAACCAGCAACGACCCGACACCCGAGGCCCGCAGCTGCTCGAGTCCCTGCTGCAGCGAGCCGACCCGGAGGATCTCGACCCCAGCGTCCTCCAGGTGCGCGAGGCGCGAGGAGGGACCATGGGCCTCGGTGATCACCGTGGTGGGAATCTCGGCGGCGGTCTGCACCAGTGTCAGGGAAGCGGGCAGCTCCCCATGACGGCTGAAGATCACCCGACGGGGTATCCGGCGCGGCACCAGCTCGCCCCGCACCGTCAGCGAGGCGTCGTCCACCCGGGCGGTGTGCCCCCCGACGCCGATCGCATCGTAGCCCGCACGCAGCCAGTGCACGTAGTCCCGGGCCTCATCGCCGGAGATCCAACGCGAGCGACCTTGATCGTCAGCGATGTGTCCATCGAGGGTGGTGGCAAGTTTGAGCGCAACGAACGGCCGGTCGGTCACACGCCACTGATGCAGAAAGATGGCGTTCTGCCCGAGCGCCTCGGCCTCGCACAACCCGCGCTCCACCGCGACGCCGGAGGCCCGCAGTCGCTCCGCACCGCCACCGGCGGCAGGATTGGGGTCACCGGTCGCCATCACGACCCGACTCACCCCCGCGGTCAGGAGGGCGTCGGTACACGGAGGCTGCTTTCCCTGATGATTACACGGCTCAAGCGTCACGACCGCGGTAGCGCCCCGGGCCCGCTCGCCGGCCGCGGCCAGTGCCGCCGCCTCGGCATGCAGCCCGCCAAACTCCGCGTGCCACCCCTCGCCGACGATCGGCGCCGTCGCGCACCAGCACCGCGCCCACCAGCGGGTTGGGGGACACTCGGCCCCAGCCCCGCCAGGCCAGCTCCAGTGCCCTCCGCATGGCGTCGAAGTCGTTCACAGCAGGGAATTTACACGATGTGGAGCGGAAAACGAGCGAGGGGGGGATGGAGGCATGAGTCACGGGTCACGAGTCGTGACTTGTGACATGGCTTGTGACTTGTGACTTGTGACTCGTGACTTCTCTCCCTGCCCCACCCTCAGAACCGAATCGCCGCGCCCAGCCCGCCGTAGAAGACGCCGCCGCCGGGGCTGATCCGCTGGAAGATGGTGACGACGCCCTCGTCCTTCCCGATGGTGAAGCCCCCCTCGCCCCACAGGGTGAGGGGTCCGAGATCGAAGGCGGCATTGAGAAAGGTCGTGATCCGGGAGGTGCTGAGTGGGAGAACGAGGGTGGAATCACCGCTGGCGGCGGTGGAGTCGGCGTAGGTGACCGTGCCATTCCCCTTGATGAGGTCCATGCCCGCGCCGGCGCTGAGCTTGATCAGTTTCAGCTTTCCGCCGACCGCGAGCCGCACGTTGATGGAGGAGAGCGAGGTGGCGATCGAGAGATCATCCCCGGCGTTGAGGTCGCCGAACCGGAGAATCGGCATGTCCCGCTTCATCACCGAGAGCGAAATCGTAGGCTTGTTCCCCGCCATCTGGAACCCGGCCCGGAATCCGAAGCCAAGGCCGAGGGCGATGTCGCCGATGGTGCGGGCGTTCTCATCCACCTGGTAGCGCGAGGAAGCGTTGGTGGGCAGCACGACGGCCGAGCCCAGCAGGTCCACCCCGACGGTTCCCATCGGCAGTGCCTTGTTGAACAAGCCGACCGAGAGATCGAAGCGTGGCACCGGGATCAGCAGCCGGGTATCCGCCAGCACGGTGTCACTGGCGCCGTCGTAGCTGCTGGACGGAATCGTGACCCGTACCAGTCCGACCCGCCCACCCAGGCGGAAGTGACCGAATTTACCGATCGCGCCCGCGGTGCCCGGCACGATGTTGCCGCCGCTCACCAGCACGTTTTCGGTCGGGAGAAACAGGGTGAGGGCATCGACGCCCGCCTGGCAGATGCGGCCACCGGCGGTGGTATCGGCGGGGCAGTCCGGGTTCTGGGCCGCCAGCGGAGCCGCCCAGAGGGCGACGCCGAACGCGAGCAGGCTCGCGCGGCGCATGCGCATGAAGGTCATACTCTGAGTGTCGGCACGGATGGCCACACTCGTGAGCCCGGAAGACCGGGCTGCCGCCGGTGGCGAGGCACAATGGCCCCGCCACCAGCCGAAGTACTAGAAGGCGATCCGGAGACCGCCGCCGGCAAAGAGGCGATTGTCCTTCGGGTCGTTCCCCTCGAAGGTGGTCTTGAGGTTCTGGCTCTTGCCCAGCTGGTAGCCGGCCTCGAACCCGATCTTGATGATCGGGAAGTCGAACCCGCCGGTCAGGAAGGCGAGGGTCCGGCTGTTGTCGAGGTCGGTCCGCACCTGAATGGTCTGGCCGGGAATCAGCTGGTCGGTGAAGGCGATCCGCGCCTGGCCGGTGTACTTGTCGTAGCCCAGGCCGGCGCCAATGTCGAAGAACCCGAGGGAATATCCCGCGACCGCCCGCAGGTTGGTTGCCTTCAGGTTCACGCCGAAGGAATAGTTATCACCATTCGTGAGATCGCCGACCGTGATCCGGGGAATATCCCGGCGCATCGCCGACACCGTGACCGCGGGAACGATCGCCCGACCCGGCAGGACACCGACCCGCACGCCGTAGCCAAGGCCGAGGGCGATGCTCCCGATCTTCCGGGCATTCTTGTCCACCGAGAGATTGTCCACCTGGTCCGTCGGGAGCAGCTGGGCCGACCCGAGGGCATCGACGGCGAGGAATCCGTTCATGCCGCGGAAGAGACCGATCGCCACTTCGACCAGCGGGGCGGGCGCGATGATGTTCTGGTCTTCGACGACGGTGGTGCCGCCGCTGCCGTCGTAATTGAGATCGGGCGTGCGCAGCTTGGTCGCGTTGGCCCGGGCGGTAAACGAGAAGTGTCCCAGCCCGCCGAGCATATGGACGCTGCCGAGGACCGGGTTGCCGCCGCTCACGAGGAGTCCGGCCACCGGGTGGAAAATATCGGCGCCATCGAGGGCGGCGTTACAGACGTTGATATTGTCCTGCGAGGCGGTGATCAGCGGCTGATCACACTGGGCATAGGGTGTCTGGGCCAGCAGCGGCGCGGCCGCGAACGAGAGGATCGCGAGGAACAGAGCGGCGACACGACGCATGAGACACCCCAGGCAAGAGTATTAGGTGGTGAAGCGCACCCCCGTCGATCCCTGGCGGATTTCGCCCAGGACCCAGGTGGGGACGTCCGCGGCCCGTGCCGCGTCCTGCGCCTGCGAGACGGCCGCGGCAGGCAGCACCGCGATCAGCCCGACGCCCAGATTGAAGACGTCGCGCATCTCGTCGATTGAAACGTTTCCGGCTTCCTGCAATGCCCGGAACAGGGGCGGCCAGCGCCAACTCCCGCTGTCGACCACCGCCTCACATCCACGGGGCAGGATGCGTACCAGATTGCCGGGGATTCCCCCTCCGGTAATGTGGGCGATCCCATGGAGCCGGGAGATGACCGGCATCACGGCCGCGACGTAACTCCGGTGCACCGCCAGCAGGGCATCCGCCACGCTGGAGCCAGTATCGGCAAGTCGGTCGCCCAGGTTCAGTCCGAGGGTGTCGAAGATGACGTGCCGGGCCAGGGTATACCCATTGGTGTGCAGCCCGGTGGAGGCATAGGCCAGCAGGACGTCGCCCGGCCGGACCTGGTCGCCGTGCAGTGCCTCGTCTTCCTCCACCACTCCGATGATCGTCCCGGCCAGATCGAAATGACCCACCTGGTACAATCCGGGCATCTGTGCCGTTTCACCCCCGGCGAGGGCCATGGCGTGGGACCGGCAGCCGCGAGCCACGCCTTCCACGATCCCGGCGATCTGCTGCACCGTGAGCGCGGCCCCCGCCACATAGTCCATGAAGGCGATCGGGCGGGCGCCGTGGACCAGGATGTCGTTCACACTGTGATTGACGAGATCCTCGCCCACGGTATCGTATCGCCCGGCCTGCAGCGCGACGAGCACCTTGGTACCGACGCCATCGGTGCTCATGACCAGTACCGGCTGGCGCATCCCGGCCGGGACGCGCACCATGCCACCGAAGGCCCCGACATGACCGACGGAGAGCGGGGTCCGGGTGCCCGCCACGAGCTGACCGATCCGCTCCTTGGCGGCATCGGCGCTCTCGAGGTCTACGCCCGCTGCTGCATACTGCCGCTCCGTCATGCGATCGCCTCGGCGATATCAAAGTGCGTCAGGTCCCGGAAGGTGCGGACCCGTTCGGCCAGCCGCTCCGGCGTGATTCCGTCGAACCCGCCGGTGCTGAACTTCGCCACCGCGAAGGAACCCATCGCGGCGCCATACACCATGGCGCGCCGCAGGCTGGCGCTGGAGAGATCATCGCTCTTCGCGAGCGCGCCGAAGAACCCGCCCGCGAAGGCGTCGCCCGCGCCGGTCGGATCGAAAACCTCTTCCAGCGGGAAGGCGGGGCAGAAGAAGGTGCGCCCCTCCTCGATCAGCATGGCGCCATGCTCGCCACGCTTCACGACAATCCGCTTCGGGCCCTGCGCCAGCACCCACCGGGCGGCGCGGTGCACGTTCCAGTCGCCGGAGAGCTGACGGACCTCCTCATCGTTGATGATCAGCAGGTCCACCCGCTTGAGCACTTCCATCAGGCGCGGCCTGGCGATATCGATCCAGTAGTTCATGGTATCGCAGGCCACCAGCTTGGGCCGCTGCATCTGGTCCAGCACACTCAGCTGCAGATCAGGATGGATGTTGCCGAGGAAGACGTACGGCGAATCGGTGAACGCGGCGGGCAGCTTGGGGTTGAAATCCGCGAACACCCCCAGCCGGGTCTCGAGCGTCTCCCGGCTGGAGAGGTCGAACGAATATTTCCCCTTCCACCGGAAACTCTCTCCCTTGACCTGCGTGACTCCGGTCAGGTCGACGCCCCGCGGCTCCAGCTTCCGCAGTTCCGCCATCGGGTAATCATCCCCGACCACGCCGACCACCCGCACCTGGGTCAGCAGCGAGGCGGCAGTGCTGAAGTAGACCGCGGAGCCCCCGAGGGCATCGGTGACCTCGCCGAACGGGGTGATGATGGAGTCGAGCGCGACACTGCCAACAACGAGCAGCTTCATGATTACATCCGGTCGGGGGCCGAGAGCCCGAGCAGGGCGAGGCCGTTGGCAATGACGATCCGGGTGGCTCGGGCGAGTGCCAGCCGGGCGGATTCCGTGGCAGGTGGCTCGCCCAGGACCCGGCACTTGTGGTACCAGCCGTGGGTGAGCCGGGCCAGGTCCTCGAGATAGTCGGTCAGGCGATGCGGTTCGCGATGGCGCGCCGCCCGCTGGATCGCCTCGGGAAAGACCGCCAGCTTCTTCAGTAACTCGAGGTCCTCCGGCGCCACGAACCCGTCCAGGTCCACCTGCCCGCTGGCGGACTCGGGGTCGCGTCCGGCGACGCGGAAGATCCCGCTCATCCGGGCGTGCGCCATCTGCACGTAGAAGATCGGGTTATCATCGGTCTGCTTGCGCGCCAGGTCCACATCGAAGGTGAACGGCGACTGGGCCTGCCGCATCATGAAGAAGTAGCGGGTCGCGTCGACCCCGACCCAGTCCACCAGGTCCCGGAGGGTAACAAACTCCCCCGAGCGCTTGGACATCCGGACTTCCTCCCCGCCCCGTACCACCTTCACCAGCTGGACCAGGGCGACCTCGAAGAAGTCCTCCCCGTAGCCCAGCGCCCGGAGCGCCGCCCGCATCCGCGGGATGTAGCCGTGGTGATCCGCACCCCAGACATCGATGACTCGATCGAAGCCGCGTTCGTGCTTGTCGATGTGATAGGCGATGTCCGGCACGAAGTAGGTCAGGGAGCCATCGCTCTTGCGCAGCACCCGGTCCTTGTCGTCCCCGAACTCGCTGGTCTTGAGGAACAACGCGCCCTCGCGCTCCTCGGTCAGGCCCCGTTCTCCCAGCAGCGCGACCGCGGCTTCGACCTTGCCGGCGTCCCGCACGGTCTGCTCCGAGCTCCACAGGTCGAACTCCACCCGCAGGTCGCGCAGCAGTTCTTCCTGCTCCTGCCGAAGCAGCTTGGGTGCGAGGCGGGAATGCAGCAGGCCCGCGGTATCGTCGGCGTGCCGGAGGGCGGGATACTCGGCAATCTGTTGCTGCGCCATCTCGACCAGGTACTCCCCGTGATACCCGCCCTCGGGTATCTCGGCGTCCCGTCCCGTTGCCTGCTGGATCCGGGCCCAGAGGCTCTGGATGACGCGCTCGATCTGCACACCCGCGTCATTGATGTAGAACTCGCGGGAGACCGCATGGCCGGTCCACTCGAGCAGCGCCGCGATGCCATCACCGATCACGGCCCCGCGGCCGTGCCCGACGTGCAGCGGCCCGGTCGGGTTGGCCGAGACGAACTCGACATTCACCCGAACCCCCTGCCCCTCGGTGCTGTGACCGTACCGGGGGCCGGCCTCGATGATGGTTGTGAGGAGGCCGGCGAGCACATCTTCGGCCAGCCAGAAATTGATGAAGCCGGGCCCGGCAATTTCGGTCTTCGCGACCACCGACGCGGGAATCTGCAGCATCTCCAGGACCCGGGCGGCCAGGGCCTTCGGGTTGGTCCGCTGCTGTCGAGCCGCAAGCATCGCGAGGTTGGTGGAGAGATCGCCATGACCAGCGTCGCGGGGCCGTTCCAGGGTGACGGCCCCGCCGTCGGCGCCAAGCTCCGCGGCCACCCGGGCCAGCTCGGCCCGAATTACCGACTCACTCACTCCGCCGCCTTCTTCTTCCCGGGCTTGGCGGCGGGCTTCTCCGCCGCCGGGGCGGACTCGCTCTTCGGCGCGGGCGCAGCCTCACTCCCACTCGACCCGGAGGTGGAGCTGGTGCTCGAGCTGCTGCTGCCGGAAGGATCCTTGCGGGGCCCCTTGCCGTCCTTGCCATAATCGGTGATGTAGAAACCACTGCCCTTGAAGACGAGCCCCGCTCCCCCCGAGATCTTTCGGGTGGCCTGCTTGCCGCAGACCGGGCACTTGGCCCGGGGCTTGTCGGACATTTTCTGGAATAGTTCGAAATCATGCCCTTCCGGGCAGCGATATTCGTACGTCGGCATCGTCGGCCTAGGCTCTAAGAGAAACTGGCGCAATATCTTAGCCGCCTTGCGCTCCTGATTCAAGTTGGGCTGGAACTGCAACGCAGAGGCACGGAGGATTCGCGGAGACCGCAGAGGGGATCACTAGAGGTTGTTGACTACCCGCCGTACCCCTTTCCACAGTACCGGGACGTTGAAATTGATGAGCAACCCCAAGGGTCGCTGGGCGAGCCGCAGATAGGTCAGAAGTTGGACGTGATGCAGGTCCGTCAGCGCGTCCACCGCCTTCAACTCCACAACAATCAAGTGATCCACCACGATGTCCAGCCGATACCCGCGATCAACCGTTATGCCCTTGTACGCCGCCTCCATCTGGACCTGCCGCTCAAAATAGATGCCCCTCAGGGTCAGTTCATGGCAGAGGCAGGTTTCGTACGCCGACTCGAGAAGGCCTGGTCCGATGTGGCGATGCACCTCAATCGCTGCGCCAATGACCACTTCTGAAAGTTTGTTGCACGGACTCTCTGCGTGCTCTGCGAGATGCTCTGCGCCTCTGCGTTGAACCACTCGGACTCCAGGGTTGGAGATGCCCCAACCTGCTCCCTGGACGGCAACCCACCATCAACTCAGCCACCCATCCGGATCTTGCGGATCGCCCGGTCCAGCGAGGCCACCACGTCGGGGGAGACGCTGCGCTTCCGCTGGCGCTCCAGGATCGATAACGCCGACCTGGCGGGCTTCCCGATCGAGCCGAGCGCGTCCGCCGCCGCCACCACCAGCGGACGACCACCCTCCAATTCATCGGTGGTCTCCAGCGTCTTGATCAGATCCTTGACCGCGTCCTTCCCCGCTGGCCCGAGTAGACGGATGCCGTCGGCGGCCTCGAGGCGCACCGCCATCGGGCTGACCCGCAACGCGGCACCCAGGGGACGGGCCGAGCGCTTCCCGATGCCGGCCAAGGCGACCGCCGCCGTGTGTCGCAGGGAATCCCGGCCATCGTACAGCACCGAGACGATAAGCGGCACGGCGTCTTTCGCCGCGTCACCGATGCGTCCGAGGGCGTAGACCAGGTTTTCGACCCGGGCCTGCTGACGCGGATCAGAAAATCCCGGATCGCGCCGGATCTCCTCCGCGAGCGCGGCGGTGAGTGGCTTGACCGCCCGCCCCGCCGGCCGACCGACCCGCCCCAGCCCCCAGGCGGCCGAGCTCCGGACCCAGAGGGAGTCATCGCTCAGCAGACGGGTCAGGCCGGCGATAGCGTCTTTCCGATCTCCCGCCATCCCACCCAGGACCTCGGCCGCGCTGGCGCGGACCCAGGGATCGGGGCTTTCGAGCGCGGGAAGCAGTGCGGGCACCGCGGTCGGCCCCAGTGTGGCGAGGGCACGACGGGCCATCTCCTGGACCGAGCGATCGTCATCCGCCAGCACGATGGTGAGCGCCGGGGCAGCATCCCGTGCCCCGGGGCCGATCCGCCGGATGGCATCGACCGCCCAATAGCGCACCTCGAGGTTTTCATCGCGAGTCGCGCGGATCAGGGCCGGGAGCGCCGAGCGGGCACCGGCACCGAGGCCGCCGATCGCCTTGACCGCCTCCCGTCGCATCTCGGGGATATAGTGGCCGGTCTGGTTCACCCACTCGGCGAGCGGCCGCCCGCGCGTATAGCTCGCGGCCGCCGCGGTGCCCTGCGCCGGGAGCGGATGGACAGCGATCAACTGGAGAATGGAGAGTACGGCGAGTGCCGACCGGAACCGCATCGTCAGGGGAACGCCGTACGGCTCGCCATGGTCACGCATGGCAGAACTCCGGGCGAGGTTGTGTTCCGTCCCTGGAACGATGGGTAGTGCTTCCCCAATGTAACCTTAAATCTCACTGCCGAGAGGGGTGGCTGCTGGTGTCCCCCCCGGTCCCGCGATTATCCTTGGCGCCGACCGATTTCCCGGAGCCGGACCGCATGCGCCGCACCCTGCTTGCCCTCGCCCTGACCATCGCCCTCCCGGCCGTGGCCATCGCCCAGAACTACCGCGAGGTGGATGAGACACCGCACCGGACCCGCGGGCTGGTGGGTATCAACCTGCAGCTGGGTTTCCCCCAGGGCGAGTTTGCCGATTTCGTCAAGACCGGGTACGGCATCGGTGGCAACCTCACCGTGCTCCTCGACCGGAACGGGCAATTCGGCCTGCGCCTGTTTGGTTCGTGGGTGGAGTATGGCCGGACCACCGAACGGGTGGCGTTCCCCGGATTGCCGGGCATTTTCGTCGACCTGACGACATCGAACAGCATCTACAGCTTTGGGGTCGGGCCGGAATTTCACCTGACCCGGGGCGCCGTCCAGCCCTACCTCCAGGGCGCGATCGGCCTCTCCAACTTCGTCACCCGGACCAGCGCCGAGGGCAGCGACAACACCGACCCGTTCGCGAGCAGCACCAACTTCAACGATTGGACGGTGGCGTACTACGGCGGGGGTGGAATGCTGTTCCAGGTGTCACACGGGAAGAACCCGGTCTTTCTCGATGCCGGGCTCCGACTGCAGAAGCACGGGCAGACCCGCTATCTGCGGGAGGGGAGTATCCAGGTGGATGGGGGCGGCAACGTGGTGCTCGACCCGATCGAGAGCCAGACCGACCTGCTCATTGCCCATTTCGGGGTGCAGATCGGGATTTAAGCGGTCGTCGGCCTACCCCCCGACCGCTCCGGGACGATACGCGCCCCACGCCTGGCGCAGGGCGTCGCTGATCTCGCCCAGTGAGGCGCGGACCCGCACCGCCTCGATGATCACCGGCATCAGCGCCCCGGTGCTTTGGGCGACCCGGGTCACTGCCGCCAGCGTGCCCTGGACGGCCGATCCATCGCGTCCCGCTTTGACCTTGGCCAGCCGCCCTTTCTGGTGCTCCGCCAGGGCGGAGAAGTCGGGACGGGGAATCACCGGGATCGCGCTGCCATCGGTGAACCGGTTCACCCCCACTACGGTCTGCGCCCCCGATTCCTGTGCCTGCTGCTGCCGATAGGCGCTCTCGGCGATCGCGTCCTGGAAGTAGCCCCGATCGATGGCCTCAACGGCGCCCCCCTGCCGATCCACCTCCTCGACAATCGCCAGCGCCTCCGCCTCGATTCGATCAGTCAGCGCTTCGATGTACCAGCTGCCGGCCAGCGGATCCACCACGTTGGAGAGACCGCTCTCATAGGCCAATATCTGTTGCGTGCGCAACGCCAGGGTCGCGGATTCGGCGGTGGGCAGCGCCAGCGCTTCGTCGTAGCCGTTGGTATGCAGCGACTGGGTCCCGCCCAGCGCCGCCGCGAGTCCCTGTACCGTCACCCGGACCACGTTATTCATGGGCTGCTGCGCCTGGAGCGTGACGCCGCCGGTCTGGGTGTGGAACCGAAGTCGGCAGGTCTGGTCGTCGGCGCCGAAGCGGCTGCGCGCCAATCGGGCCCAGAGTCGCCGGGCGGCGCGGAACTTGGCAGTCTCCTCGAACAGATCGTTGTGGGCGGCAAAAAAGAAGGAGAGTCGCGGCCCAAAACGATTGACGTCGAGCCCGGCCGCGACGGCATACTTGAGATATTCCAGCGCGTTGGCCAGCGTGAAGCCAACTTCCTGCGCGGCGGTCGCCCCCGCCTCGCGCATGTGATAGCCGCTGATGGAGATCGGATTGAAGTTCATCCCTTCGTCGGCCACGAACCGAAACAGGTCCGTCACCAGTCGCAGGGAGGGCTGGGGCGGGAAGATGTAGGTGCCCCGGGCGATATACTCCTTGAGTACATCGTTCTGGACCGTGCCCTGGAGCTTGGGCCGAGCCACCCCCTGCTCTTCTCCGACCACGACGTACATCGCGAGAAGGATCGCCGCGGTGGCGTTGATCGTCATGGAGGTGGAGACCCGGTCCAGCGGGATCTCCCGGAAGAGGTCGTGGAGGTCTTCCACTGTGTCGATCGCGACGCCCACCCGTCCGACCTCGCCCTCCGCCATCGCGTGGTCGGAGTCGAAGCCCATCTGCGTGGGCAGATCGAAGGCGGTACTCAGCCCACTCTGCCCCGCCTGAAGGAGCAGCCGGAATCGCTGATTGGTTTCCTCCGCCGTACCAAACCCGGCATACTGGCGCATGGTCCAGGGCCGCTCGGTGTACATCCCGGGATACACGCCGCGGGTAAAGGGAAACTTCCCCGGCTGTCCCAGCTCCTGCTCGACCGACCCGGTCCAGTCCGCCGGACCAAAGACCTTCGGGGGATCGGTCACCCTTCCCCCATCCGGTGCATCACATCGGAGACGTAGCCGACATCCTCCCGGGACCCGATAACCAGCGGGGTCCGCTCGTGCAGTTCCGCGGGTTGGATATCGAGGATACGTCGCGTGCCATCGGTGGCCGATCCGCCGGCCTGCTCGGCGATGAACGCCATCGGGCTGCACTCGTAGAGGAGCCGCAACTTGCCCTTCGGGTTGCGGACGTCGCCGGGGTACATGAAGATGCCGCCGGACAGCAGGTTGCGGTGGAAATCGGCGACCAGCGAGCCGATGTAGCGGCTGTTCTTCCCCTGGATCTCCTCGGGCCGGTCGCCATGGAAGCCGCGCACCGCCCACTGGGTCGCCTTGCTCCAGCGCGCGAAGTGACTTTCGTTCACGCTGTAGTACTTGCCGACGCGGGGTGTGGTCATCTTCGGGTGAGACAGGACGAATTCGCCGATGGAAGGATCGAGCGTGAAGCCCACGACGCCCTGGCCGGTGGTGTAGATCAGCATGGTGCTGGAGCCGTAGATCACGTACCCCGCCGCCACCTGGCGACACCCCGCCTGCAGCACATCGGTGAGGTCACCGCGTCCCGAGCTGGTGACCCTCCGGTAGATGCTGAAGATGGTCCCGACCGCGCCATTCACATCGATATTGCTGGAGCCGTCGAGCGGGTCGTACAGGACGACATACTTGCCCGCGGGATAGTTCTCCGGCACCGGGATGATGGTCTCGTCCTCTTCCGACGCCATGACGCAGACGCGTCCGGTATGGTTGAGGGCGTTGGTCATCGTCAGGTTGGCGAAGATGTCGAGCTTCTGCTGTTCCTCCCCCTGCACATTTACCGCGCCGGCACTGCCGAGGATGTTGACCAGGCCGGCCCGCCGGATGCTGGCGGAGATGATCTTGGCGGCCAGGGCGATGTCATACAGGAGGTTGGAAAACTCCCCGGTGGCCTCCGGATACTGGTCTTCCTGATCGAGAATCCAGCGTTCGATGGTCGTGACAATAGTGCTGGGGAGCACTGGCTCTCCTCTGCTGGGGTATGAATCGCCACTCTATGGTGTGCCACGCGGTGTCAGTCGCAGGGTCTCACCTTCCCCTGTCGCTACTGCACCGCCGCCCCGCACCTGCACCGTGATCGTCCCGTCCCTGTCGGTCCGCCACGTGGGTACCGCATGTGCCGCCAGCCGCTGCAGCGCCTCGGCATGCGGGTGTCCGTAGCGGTTGCCCTTGCCGGTGCTGATAATCGCGAGCCGAGGCTGGAGCTCTGCCAGCCACGGGTCTCCCGTAGCCCAGCGTGAACCGTGATGGCCCACCTTGAGCACATCGATCGGCCCCACCCGCCCCGCCATCTCCGCTTCCGCCGGGAGTCCGGCATCGCCCATGAACAGCAGGCGGAACCCCTGGTACTCGATCAGCAACACCAGCGAATTCTCGTTGAGATCGTCCTGCCAGCCGGGCCACCCGGGGCGCGGATGCAGGACCGCAAAGTGGACGCTGTCGATCGCGAATGACAGCCCCCGGGAAGCGGGATGCCAACTGATCTCCCGCGCCTCGAGCTCCCCCAGGAAATTGCCGTACAACGGCTCGGCGGACAGCATCGCTGGATCGAGGACCTGGTCTGCTTTCACCTCGGCCAGCACGGAGACCAGACCGCCGAGGTGATCGGCGTGCGCGTGGGACAGGACCGCCAGCGTGACGGCCGCTACCCGGTGCCGCTGCAGGAACGGAAACACCACGCGACGACCGGCGTCCCACCCCTCACCCACCGGCCCGCCGTCGATCAGGATCCAGTGTCCACCCGGGGTGCGCAGCACCGCCGCGTCACCCTGTCCCACATCGAGAAAATATACCGTGAGGCCGGAGTCGCGGTCAGGGACGCGCTCCAGGCCGTCCACCCCGAGCAGGATCCAGCTGATCGCGGCGAAGCCCAGCGCCCACCGGCGTGCGGCCTCCCACCGGGTTGTACCGCCGGCCAATCCCCAGGCACCCAGCAACAGCAGCCCGATCCACGGCAGTGCGGCGGCGGGCTCTGCCGGGCGGATGATGGTCAGCGGGTCCCACTGCCCACCCCACCAGGCCAGGGCATCCAGCAATCCGAGAAGGGCGCCGGCACCCGCAGCCACCGCCTGCGCCAGCGCCGGAATGAGCGGTGCCAGCAGGAGGCTCACCAGTAGACCGGGGACGGCTGCTGCCGCGAGGGGAATGGCGACAAAGTTGAGTCCCAGCCCGGCGAGAGAGACCATGCCGAAGAGCGCGGCCGTGACCGGGGCGGTGGCCAGGGTCGCGCCCACGCTGGCGGACAGGGTGCGCCAGCCCCACCCCTCCCCCAGTGCGCGATCGCTCCACTGCGTGGCGGTGATCGCTCCGGTCAGCGCCATCAGGGACAACCAGGCGCCGGGTTCGAGCACTGCCCACGGATCGACCAGGAGGACCAGCAGGGCAGTCACGGCCAGCAATGGCAAGGGGCGGACGTATCGCTGGCGCAGATGCAGCTGGGCCGCCATCGCCGCGAGCAACGCCGCCCGCGCCGCGGGCGCCGGCCAGCCGAGGAACATTACGTAGAGTGCCGCGACCAGGGCGGCAAGCGCGCCGGCTCGGCCCCGGGGGACGCCGATGGCACGGGCCAGCAGGACGATCCAGCCGACGATCACGCCCACATGGAAGCCCGAGATAGACAGGATGTGTACCAGGCCGGCCCGGCTATACCGATCCTTGAGTTCCGGTGGCATGGCGCCGCGGCGATTCAGCACCAGGGCATCGACCGTGCCGGCCCGGCTCCCGTAGAGCTGGCGGATCGTGACGGCCACCCAGGTCCGGAGGCGCTCCGCGACGGTCGGGGTCGAAGGGTCTACGGTAAACTGTTGAATCAGGAGCAGGCCGTCGGGTCGGCCGGGACGGTCGGCCCGCGGCAGCCAGCGCCCCGCGGCCTGCAGCCTCGTCCCGGCGACCAGCGACGTGCCGACGGGCCAACGGGTACTGACCATCCCGGTGCAACCCGGCGCACCGGCCAGCGCCAGCCGGGTATCCGGCAGGACCGGCTCCCGCAGACGCAGGGTGACCTGCAGGCGACCCGCGGTCCATTGAGCCGCGCAGAAACCCAGCGATCGGCGGAGCGTCACCACCCCCTCGACCCGCCCGAACAGCGCTGCCCCGCAGCAGAACGCGACCAGGCTCCAGCGCCGCCAGGCGAGGGCCCCCACGAGGAGCAACACCGTCCCAACGCTGGTCGTATCCCCGAAATGCAAGAGGCCGGTCATCAGACCGGCCCCGAAGGTGAGCAACAGCAGGATGGCCGGCGGCGGCCTCACCCCGCCGCTTTCGTCCGGCCGCACCGCGGCGCGAGGTTCACTTTGCGGATTCCCTCCATGACCGCCACGTCGATGGAAGCCCGACTCTGATCCTTGTCCAGATTGACGTCGGTAACGATTGTCCCCTCCCGGCCGATGACGTATCGAGGCGGCAGGCGGTTGAGGGCGTAGACCAGCACATCGATGCGGCAGAGTTCGCAGCCGCAGAACTCGGGGAAATGCCCCACGATCTTCGTGTAGGCCTCCCGCACGTGATCCTCGACCCGGTTGTGCAGTTCCACGCTCATGCGAGCACCGCGAGCTGGGGGCGCACCACGCTGCCCGTGAAGGTGGACCCGGTGGTCCCTGTCAACTGTACCCGATGGTACTCGCCGAGTGCCGTGGGGGGAAGATCGACCAGGACCATGAGGTTGGTCCGGGTCCGCCCGAGCATGAACTCCCCGCGCTTGGCCTGCCGCTCCACCAGGATCTCGTGGGTCTCTCCGAGACGGGCGTGATTCTTCCGACGGGACTGACCCCGCACCACTTCGATCAGCCGTTGCAGGCGTTCGGCCGCGACATCCTCGGGCACATGGTCCTTCAAGCGCACCGCCGGAGTGCCATCGCGGACCGAGTACCGGAAGGTGTAGGCGTCGTCGAACTCCGCCGCCAGCACCAGTGACATCGTGTCCTGGAACTCCGCTTCTGTTTCTCCAGGAAAACCGACGATGATGTCGGTGGAGAACGTGATGCCGGGGACTGCCGCCCGCAGGCGCTGCACCACATCGAGGTACTGCTCCCGGGTGTAGCGCCGCAGCATCCGCTTCAACTCACTGTTCGACCCGCTCTGCACCGGGAGATGCACGTGCTCACAGACGGCGGGCACGGTGGCCATCGCCTCGATGACTCGATCGGTGAAGTCCGTCGGGTACGGGCTGGTGAACCGGAGCCGCCGCAGGCCATCCACCGCTCCGACCGCGCGCAGCAGGTCGGCGAAGTCGTGGGTGCCGTCATGGTAGCTGTTGACCGTCTGCCCCAGCAGCGTGACTTCGGTGACGCCCTGGGCGACGAGGTCCCCGGTCTCCCGAACTACCTCCGCCAAAGTACGGCTGCGCTCCGGTCCGCGGGTATACGGAACGATGCAGAAGGTGCACTTGTAATCGCAGCCACGCTGCACCGTGATGAATGCCGTCGGCGCCTGTTCCCGAACCGGGGGCACATCTTCGTAGTGCTCCCAGTTTCGGAACTCGGTGTCGGTGGGGCGCCCCCCCGCTTCGGCCTGCGCCACCAGCTCGCCCAGATTGCGATAGGCGTCCGGACCCGCGACCAGATTCACCTTGGGCGCCTGCTCCAGGAGCGAGGGTCCGAGTCGCTGCGCCATGCAGCCCACGACCCCCAGCACGCCGCCCGGCCGCTTGAGGTGATGCTGCAGCTCCCCCAATCGCCCGATGACGCGCTGCTCGGCGTTGTCCCGTACAGCACAGGTGTTGATCAGGAGCACATCGGCCCCTTCCGGCGTCGCGCTCGCGACATACCCGTCGCGCGCCAGCGACCCAAGCATCAGCTCGGTGTCGGCCACGTTCATCTGGCAGCCGTAGGTTTCGATGTAGAGGCGCTTCATGGGAGGGAAGATGGCGGGCGGGAGAGGCCGGGACAAGGATTCCCGGCCCCCGAGGGCCTGGACTAGCGGGTGTTGCCGTAGGGCCGGATGGAGAGCCCGATAATCAGACTGAAGGCCCGCTCCTTGTACTGGCTGCTTTCGCTGCGCCAGGCCTGCTCCAGGCTGAAGTCGACCCCGGCGCGGTCCTGCGCGAACCGGGTTCCGGTGCCCAGCGAGAGGCTGAACTCCTTCGGGTCGGCGCCTGCGACCACCGGAAATGGCAGTCGGGCGTACCGCACGCCAAATCGGAGCGGAAGGTTCATGGGCCGCCGACGGTTGCGCATGTATTCGCCGCCCACTGCCAGTTCGAAGGTGTTCTGGGCCCCGGGGCTTCCCTGGTTCAGCAGATCGCTGTTGGCGCCGGACCAGGTGCGATAACTCCCACTCAGGGCGACGCGGAGCCGCTGCGAGGCCCGGATGCGCGCCCCGCCGCTGAAGGTGAAGGGGAGATCAACCCGGTAGGCCTCGGTCGAGTCCACCTGGACCCGGGCGCGGGTGTCGCTGCGGACCATGGCCGCCAGCTCCACTGACCGGCTGAGCTGGTGCAGGATGCCCACCGAGAACCCCAGCCCGCCGTAGCTCAATTCTGCCTTCTGCCGGATTTCGAGGTAGGTGGTGTCGCCGAAGGCGCGGCGGGCGTCGACCCGGCTCGAGCCGGTGATGAAATGAATCCCGGCACCAATCGTGGTCCGGCCGGACAACTGATACGCACCGGCGAGCCGGATCTCGCTCAGGCCGCCAAGGGAGGCCACCGTGTCGAAGACCTGCACCTCCGCACCGCGGAGGGTGTCGAGGCCGACCGACGCCAGCTTGAAATCGCGATCGCTGTACGCGCCAATGGAGACGCCCAGGGCCAGGGGCGTGCGCGGCACCGGCCCGCCGATATACATAAGCGGAAAACGGGTCTCCCGGAGCGAGCGACTGCCGGCGGGGGCTTCCCACCGGCGCCAACTGGGTGAGAGCACGAAGCCCGCGGTCACCCCGTTGATGGTGCCCAGCGCCGCGGGATTGACATCGCTTTCGCCATCGAACAGCGCGAAGCTCCCGGCGGTACCGCGCGCGAAGGCAGTCTGTGGCCGGCCGGGCAACCCCAGGCCACGGACGCCGAAGATCGAGGACTGGGCTTCGGCAACCGATGCGGTGAGGAGCAGGACAAGTGCGGTCGCAGCCGCCAGGCGAAGCGGTCGCACGTTACGGATTCCCGAAGGGATAAGTGAGCGTGTAGGTCACCCGGAGCCGGGGCCGGAGCGCCACCGCCGAGCGGGAGGAGCCGAAGGTCGCCACGGTGAAGGAACTCGCCTCCGGAAAGAGCTGCGTCATGAACATCGGGGGCAGCCCGGTCTCGCCCTGCCAGAGCAGGAGGGCCCGTCGGACCTCGAACCCGAGGGTATCGACATCCCCGGGGAGGACCAGCTTATCGGCCTGGTACGCCAGATCCGAGGCGGTGCTGCTCTTGCCGCCGAGATCCGCCAGCACCGGTTTCACCAGGACGAAGGCAGAGTCGCCTGGCAGCCCATCGATCGGCGCGGCGGGCACCAGCTGCAGCGTGGCGCGGACCAGCTGGACGGAATCGCGCAACAACGCCGGCCAGGGGAAGCGGATGATGCTCCGGCTGCTGGGCGCGCCCCCGAGCGTCAGCAGCGCCGGGTCCACGACGATCGGATTCTGGCTGACGAAATTGTTGAACCGCACCGAGGGTGTGATCGTGCGGGCGAACGTCGTATCGCTGGTGTCGGCCACCTGCACAAACGATCGGAACGTCGGCGTGGCGGTGCCGGCCGCCGCGCTCCCGATCCGCACGCCCGTGCCCTGGCTGGCACGGATCCCGACACCGATAGCCAGGACCCCGCTGTCCGCCGCGGGAATCTCCACCTTGGCCAGGTCGGCGCCCGTCAACGTGGTGATATACCGGTGGGTGAGGATGGAGTCATCCACCACGAAGCTGTCGATGATGGCGCCGGGCACAAAGGCGGCATCCACCTCGGCAAATGTGGTGGTGGTATCGATGGTGCGTGGCAGCCGGTAGAGATAGAGGGTCAGCCCCGGGACCGTCGTATCCCGGTAGATCAGCGACAGCTCCAGCTTGACCGAGTCGATCGTGAAGCTACGGTAGCTGCCCGAGACCAGGAAGGAATCGGGACGGGAGGCGAACCGGACGATCGCCCGATCCTCACTGATCGGGAGCCCGGCCGAAACCCGCAGCGAGGCCCCCTGCCCTGCGCGCACGTAGCCGGTGAAGGTGCTGTCGCCGTCATCCAGCGCATACAGCACCGTGTCCCGGATGTCGAAACTGCCGGGACAGAGGTTGGGGCAATCTGCCGGCGCAGCCAGGCGCTCCTGGCAGGCGGCGATCAGCAGGATCGTAGCGAGTGCAACACCGGCTCGAGTACGCAGCAATCGGAATCCCTGGAACAAGGAAGTCGTCAGCCCGCCGGGAGATTCCCCGGGCCGAACGCATTTGGCAGCAAGTCCCGCAGTGACCAGCGCTGTTCGCTGGCCGGACCATACCCTGTGATCGGCAAATCGAGGCCGAATTCGGCCAGCACCTGCCGACACGCTCCACATGGAGACGCTGGCGGGTCGCTGCCCGCCACGATCGCCAGCCGCACGAACGTCCGGGCCCCGGCGGCGACCGCCGCCATCACCGCCCCCCGTTCGGCGCACAACGTCAGCCCGAAGGAGGCATTCTCGACGTTGCAGCCGGTGAACACCCGGCCGTCGTCGGCCTCCAATGCGCCGCCCCCACCGCGAACCGCGAATAGGGACAGTAGGCCCGGGCCCGGGCCGCCTCCGCGGCGACGCGCAGGGGATCAGTCATGCCAGATCTCCGCCAGGAAGGACTGCCCGGACAGGAGCGGAGCCACACCGAAGAATTCCGCCAGCGTCTGACCTACGTCGGCAAAAGTGCGGCGGACACCCAGCGCGCGGGGGTGCACCCGCGGCCCAACCACGAGCAGCGGCACCCGTTCCCTCGCGTGATCGGTGGAGGGGGTCGTCGGGTCGTTACCATGGTCGGCGGTAATTATAACAAGGTCCTGCTCCCGCATCGGGGCCAGCAGGGCCGGTACGGCGGCATCGAGCGCCAGCAGCCCACGATGGAACCCGGCCACGTCGTTGCGGTGGCCCCAGCTCTGGTCAAACTCCACCACGTTGGCGAGCAACAGTCCTCGGGGGAGGATCCGCAGGCTACTCGCAATCAGCTGATACGTCTCGGCATTGGTCGCGGGATGCATGCTCGTGATGCCCCGCCCGGCGAAAAGGTCGTCCACCTTACCGATCCCGACCCGGGGAATGTGGGCCGCCGCGAGCCGATCCAGCAGGGTCCCCTCCGGCGGAGGGACACTGTAATCGCGGCGCCGGACGGTGCGACTCCAGTTCCCGGCCGCGCCGGTGAAGGGTCGCGCGATGACGCGCAGGACCGGGTCCGTCGCCCGACAGCAGCTGCCGGGCGATCTCGCAGGCCCGGTACAACTCCTCGACCGGGACCACCGATTCGTGCGCGGCGATCTGGCAGACGCTGTCGGCCGAGGTGTAAACAATCCACTGCCCGGTCGTGACATGCTCCACCCCAAGCTCGTCGAGGATCACCGTCCCCGAGGCAGGTCGATTCCCCAGCACCCCGCGGCCGGTCGCCGCGGAAAATGCCTCGATGAATGATGGGGGGAAACCGCCGGGGTAGGTCGCAAAGGGCCGGGTCAGGGTGACCCCGCACAGTTCCCAGTGGCCGGTCGTACTGTCTTTCCCGGCACTGGCCGGCAGCGCCGTGCCCCAGGCCGCTGCGGGCGCATCGACCGCGCGCACCCCTTGAATCGGACCGCAACAACCCAGGCCAAGGCGTTCGAGATTGGGCAGCGTCAACCCGCCCACCGCACGGGCCACATTGCCCAGGGTGTCGCTCCCGGAGTCTCCATACGCTTCGGCGTCGGGGGCGGCCCCGAGGCCAACCCCGTCCAGCACGATGAGCGCCGCCCGACGGGAACCGCCAGCGTTCACTGGGGCGGCTTCTCGCTCGAGACGAAGCGGAACCGCAACTGGGTCAGCGCTTCCGTCAGGAGGCGCTGCTCATCGGCATCGAGGTTGCCCTTGGTCTTCAGCTCCAGCATGCCGAGCGTATCGATGAGCGCGCGCGCCACGTCCCGGGACGAGGCCCCGGTCGGGACGCCCGCGGGAAGTTCGCCCTTGAGGGCCTGGTCAGCCTGCGCGGTCATCCCGAAGATCAGTGAAGCGAGATGCTGGTTCATGGGTCAACTCCAATTGTCCTGGCGCGGCTCAGCCGCTGGGGAGATATCGTCGGGCCACACGGGGCCCGAGACTGGTCAGCAGTTCGTAGGCAATGGTCCCGCCCCGGGTGGCCTGGGTATCGAGCGAGACCAGCCCGCCGTAGAAGGTCGCGCGATCGCCGAGTGCCACTGATTGGTCCACCGCCACCATCAGGAAATCCATGGTGACGCGGCCGATAATCGGGACGGTCTGGCCGTCAATCTCGACCAGACCTTCGTTGCCGAGGGAACGCGGGATGCCGTCCGCGTAGCCGATGCTGACGGTGGCGACTCGAGTATCGTGACTCGCCGTCCACCGGGCGCCATAGCTCACGGTGTCACCCTGCCGCACCGTCCGGAGCGCGACCACGCGGGCGTGCAACCGCGCCACCGGCGTCGGCGCGACACCCGCCGCCTCGCCACCGTAGAGGAAGATCCCCGGGCGCACCAGGTCGCCCGCGTAGGCCGTACCACGGAGCGCAGCCGCACTGTTGGCGGCGTGGACCAGCGGCGGCCGCTGCGGCAGCAGGGTGACCTGCTCCTGGAACCGGCGCCATTGCAGCTGGATCGATGCGGGATCGCGGTCGGCGGAGTGGAAATGGGTGAAGATCCCCTCAAAACCGGCAGCTCCACGCAGCCCCTCGCGCCAGCCATCGTCGCCGTCCCAGCGGAAGCCGCAGCGGGACATCCCGGTATCGACTTCGACGTGAAACGGGTCCGCTCCGGCGGTCCGCCAGGCCTGCAGCGCCGCGAGGTCGCCGAGCACCGGGCGCAGGCCGTGGGCCCGTAACTGTGGAATCTGGGAAGGCTCGAGGGGGGCGAAGACGATGATCGGCTGGGTCAGGCCACCAGCCCGAAGGGCGATCCCTTCCTCGATGGTGGCGACGCCGAAGCCCCAGGGGGTGACGGCGGTGAGCGCACGGGCACAGGGCAGCGCCCCCAGCCCGTAGGCATCCGCCTTGACCATCGGCAGAAGTGGGGCGCCGGAAATGCGGGCGACGGATCGGGCGTTCTGCACCAGCGCGGCGAGATCGACCTCGACCCAGGCGCGCGCAGTTTCGGGCGGAATTGACGGCATGTTCGGGCGGCGGGTATGATACGGGCCGAGGAGGATAAATGCAAGACAATTCAGCGCTTGGACGCGCTCAGGCGATGGTCCGGGATCTCCGGATCCGGTGCCCCTGGGATCGGGTCCAGACCCGCGAAACCATCCGCCCGTATCTGGTCGAAGAGGTCTTCGAACTCGATCACGCCACCGCGACCGGTGACCCTGCGGCCATCCGGGAAGAGGTGGCGGACCTGCTGCTGCACCTGGGCTGGCAACTGGTGCTGGGCGAGGAACGAGGCGAATTCACCGCCGACGATATCGCCGCCGACCTCGAGGCGAAGATGCGCCGGCGGCATCCGCATCTCTTTGACCTTGGCCCGCCGGAGCAGTGGGCGCGACTCAAGCAGCGGGAGAAACCTGGCGGCACACTATCCGGCCTGCCGCCCGCCCTGCCCGCCCTGCTGCGCGCCTACCGGCTCCAGGAACGGGCCGCCGGGGTCGGCTTCGACTGGCCCGATACCGCCGGCCCGATCGACAAGGTGCGGGAGGAACTGGCCGAGGTGGAGGAGGCGCTCAGCGCGGCACCGCGGGAAGCGCCCGCGGCCCCAGGCGCGACCGGCGAGCCAGGTGGACCCCAGGCAGCAGAGGCCGTGATCGACGAAATGGGCGATCTGCTCTTTGCGGTGGTCAATCTGGCCCGGAAAGCGCGCGTCCACCCGACCATGGCGCTGGATCGGGCCAACCAGAAATTTCAGCAGCGGTTTGAAGGGGTGGAACGACTGGCGGTGGAGCGGGGAATCGAACTCAGTACGGCAGGCCTGGAGCGGTTGGATCAGTTGTGGGACGAGGTGAAGGCGGGGGGGTGAGGTCGGGCGGTCGGGCGGTCGGGCGGTCGGGCGGTCGGGCGGTCGGGCGGCCAAAGATCGAGGGTCGAGCCTGATTGGTCGAGTCATGGGTCGAGAGGAGCCCCTCGACCCGCGACCCAACTCACCCTCGCCCACTCAGGGATACAACCGATGTATCTGCCGCGGGAACGCAATCGTCTCCCTGATATGCGGCAACCCACAGATCCACGCAATCGTACGTTCCACGCCGAGACCAAAGCCGGAATGCACGAAGGTGCCGTATTTCCGGAGATCGAGATACCAGCGGTACGCTTCGGGATCGAGTTCCTGCTCCGTGATCCGCGCCAGGAGGCGATCGTAGTTGTCCTCCCGCTGGGAACCGCCGATGATCTCGCCGAAGCCCTCGGGGGCCAGGCAGTCGTTGTTCAGGACCGTTCGCGGATCGTCGGGGTTCTCCTTCATGTAGAACGCCTTCACCGCCTTCGGATAGTTGAAAACGAAGACCGGCCGGTCGTACTGCTGGGCCAGCAGGGTCTCGTCATCCCCGCCCAGGTCGCGTCCCCACTCCAGGTCGCTGCCGAGGCTGTTGAGCCGGGCCACGGCGTCGGTGTAGGAGATCCGGTGGAACGGCGCCTGGACCCGGGCCAGCACGCTGGTATCCCGCTCGAGTTCCTTCAGTTCTTCCCCTCGGCGCTCCAGCACCCGGCCGACGAGATAGCTGACAAACTCTTCCTGCAGCCGCATGTTGTCGTTCGAATCGTTGAACGCCACCTCCGGCTCGACCATCCAGAACTCGGTGAGGTGCCGGCGGGTCTTCGACTTCTCGGCCCGGAAGGTGGGGCCGAAACAGTACACCTTGCCCAGGGCGGCGGCCGCCGCCTCGACGTAGAGCTGACCGGTCTGGGCCAGGTAGGCCTTGCCGAGGTCGAAATAGTCGGTGCTGAACAGCTCCCCGGCCTGTTCGCCGATGGATCCGGTCAGGATCGGCGTATCCACCAGGGTGAAGTCCCGGGTGTAGAAGAAGTCGCGGATGGCCTGTTCCACCTCGTGCCGCACCCGGGCGATCGCCACCTGGCGGCGACTCCGCAGCCAGAGATGCCGGTGCTCGAAGAGGTGCTGAGTGCCATGCTCCTTCGGCTGAATCGGAAAGTCCGGGCTGGCGCCGATCAACTCGATGTCCTGCAGGTGCAGCTCGTATCCCCCCGGCGCCCGCGGCTCGGCATGTACCAGGCCGGTCAGCGCGACCGACGCCTCCTGGGTCAACAGGGGGAACCGTTCCCAGGTCTCAGGCGCCACCTCTTTCCGGCTCAGGACGCCCTGCAGCGTCCCGGTCCCATCCCGGAGTACGATGAACGCAATTTTGCCGCTTGAGCGGGTATGACTCACCCAGCCACGAACGGTGACGGTGTGACCCGCGTGCGGGGCCAATTCGGAGATACGGGCAATGGTCATGTGCGATTCTGCGTGAGCCGGCCTGGCCGCCGGAGGGCGTGGAGTCTAGCGATGCTCCTGTTGACCGTCAACGCGGGGTGTGGCGGCTATCGGCCGATTCCCGACTTCGATCCCGGGGAGCTGCCGGAACCGACCGCACTGGCCGGCACCCCGCTGACCCGGTTGTGGCGCAGCCGACCGGTGCGGGGCCCGAGCGCCCCGATGGCACTCGATGCAGTCAATGTCTACCTGGGCGGCTCCGATCGCCGGGTGGTGGCGGTGGATCTCGCCACCGGCCGCACCCGCTGGGCGGTCCGCGTCCCCGGCCCGCTGGTCGGCGGCGTCCTGGTGGACGATAGTCTGGTCTATGCCGCCACCGATCGACCTGGCGGAAAGGTGTATGCCCTGCGCGCCGTGAGCGGGAGTGAAGCGTGGAACACGGGGACCGGGTATATCGAGGCCCCCCTGCTCCGGCTCGGTCGCCAGGTCATCGCGCTCACCCGCAACGGTCAGGTGCTGTCGCTCGACGCCTACAACGGGAAGATCCGCTGGCGGAAACGGCTCCCCTCCAATCGCGTCGCCCCGATTCCCCTGGGTGATGCCGCGTTTGCCGTCACCTCCTTCGACAGCCTGTATATCGTCCGGCTCACCGATGGCGCCGTGACGGCCCGGCGCCGATCGCCGGGGACCATCGTGGCCCCCTGGGTCCGCAGCGGCACCTCGCTCGTCGCCGGGACCGCCGACTCCCTGGTCGTGGCGGTGTCGACCGACAGCCTGGTCGAGCAATGGCGACTGCGGCTGGACGCCCCGTTGCTGCTCGCGCCTGCTGTGCGCGGGGACACCATCTTCTGCGTCACCCGGGTCGGATCGGTGTACCAGATTGTCCCCCAGCCAGAGGCGCCGCTCGTGCAGCAACTCCATACCGACCCCTGGGCCGCCACTGGCGCGCCGGCGGTGCTGGGCCCCTGGCTGCTCGCTGGCGCCTCGGACGGCACCCTGCGCGGCTTTGCGCTGACGGATGGCACCGAAGCCTGGCGCACCCCGCTCGGCCGTCCGATGGAGCTGGCGCCCGTGCCGCTCCCCGATGGCAGCTTCCTGGCCCTGGGTGGCCGGGGCGATCTGCACCGGATCAGGCCATGAGACCTGCCCTGCTCCTGCTGGGACTCTGCCTCCTCGCGGCCGCTCCACTGCAGGCTCAGCAGCTGGTGGCCGATTCGGTGTTTCGGCCACACTCACCGGCGCTGGTGAAGTACGGGAAATGGGCGCTGCTGCTGGGCGCGGCGGGGATGGGCCTCAAGGCGGCGTGGGCCCACAACGATGCCGAGGACGCGTTTGACCGGCTGCGGGAGTACTGCGATCCCGACCAGACGCGCTGCGACCGCAGTGCCGACGGCGACTACCTCGATAAACAGGCGGAATCGCTGTACCAGACATCGCTGAGCTACGATCGGCATTCCCGCGGCTGGCTGCTCGGCGGGGAGGTGAGTTTCCTCGGCGCGATCGGGTTGTTTGTCTGGGAGCTCAGTCGGCCCAAGGGGCCACCCAGGAATATTCCCTTCGAGCCCACCGTCAGTGTCGATGGACCGAAGACCAACCTGGGTCTCAGGCTGAGCTTCTAGGAAAGGCTGACGCGAAGCCAGGAAGGAACGACGGAAGCCGCGCTGGGGAAGCAGGTTCGCGCCATCACCCGTTGCGAAAGAGTTCGATCGCCCGCGGATAGCGCCCCAGCGCCCGCTCCTTGAGCCCCTGATGTCGCGGACGCACCAGCATCGGGTCCTCTGCCAGCACCGCCGAGGCGACATCACGAGTCGCTTCCAGCAGTTCCTGGTCATCCGGCAACCGCGCCAGCCGCAGTTCGAAACTCCCCGCCTGACGCTCACCGATCAGATCCCCCATCTGCCGTTCCGCCAGGTCCAGCTCCGCGATCTTGAAGCCGTCGGTGGTGGCCGCGAACGCTTTCAAACGACCGGGGATCTTTTCTCCTGCCATCAGTATGCAGTAGCTGTCCTCCGCGCCGCGGCCGATCCGCCCGCGCAACTGATGCAACTGGGCCAGCCCGAAGCGTTCCGGCTGTTCGATCAGCATCACCGTAGCATTGGCGACATCAATCCCCACCTCGATCACAGTCGTCGCGACCAGCACCTGGACCGTGCCGGCCCGAAAGCGCCGCATCCGCTCGTCCCGCTCGTCGGCCTTGAGCTTGCCATGGACCAGCTCGATCGAGAGCTCGGGCCACTGCTTCTTGAGTTTCTCGAACATCGTGGTGGCCGCCCGCAGGTCCACCTTCTCGGACTCCTCGATAATCGGCAGGACGATGTAGGCCTGTCGCCCAGCCGCACATTGGGCGTAGACAAACTCGAACGCCCGCGCGCGCTGGGCTTCGGTCCGCACCCCGGTGTGAATGGTGCCGCGCCCCGGCGGCCGCTGCTTGAGGACGGAGATATCCAGGTCACCGAAGCGGGTCAGCGCGAGGGACCGGGGGATCGGTGTGGCCGAGAGGAGCAGCACATCCGCCGCATCCCCCTTCGCAATGAGCCTGGCCCGCTGATCGACCCCGAACCGGTGCTGCTCGTCGATCACCACCAGCCCGAGGCGCTGAAACGCCACGCTGTCCTCCAGCAGGGCGTGGGTGCCGACCACGAGGCGGACTCGGCCGCTGGCGAGCTGCTTGCGGCGGGCCGCCTTGTCTGCGGTGGTCAGGCGGCCCGACCAGCAATTCCGGCTTGATGTCGATCGGGCGCAACAGCTCGGTCAGGGTGGCGAGATGCTGCTCCGCCAGCAGTTCGGTAGGGGCCATCAGGGCCGCCTGGTGATCATTCTCCAGCGCGAGCAGCATGGCGAACAGCGCGACCACCGTCTTGCCGGTCCCGACGTCGCCCATGAGCAGCCGATGCATGCGGACCGGGGAGGTCATATCCTCGGTGATCTCGCGCAGGACCCGCTTCTGGTCGGCGGTGAGCGCCCAGGGCAACGACTTGAGCAGCCCGGTGGTGAAGGTCTGCCGCACGGTGAAGGCGGGGCCGGGGCGCTGGCGCCGCGCCAGCAGCCGGGCCCGGGCGAGCATGAGCTGCAGGTCCAGCAGCTCGTCGAACGCCAGGCGTCGGCGACCGACCTCGGCCTCGATGATCGTCGGTGGCCGGTGCACCAGTCGCAGCGCCTCGGGCAACGGCGGAAGGCTGAGCCCGGCAGGAATCGCCTCCGGCAGCGGATCACGGGAGAAGGCGATCATCTGATCGAGGTGACGGTCGATCAGGCCCCGGATGACCTTGTGGGACAACCCCTCAGTGGCACTGTAGACCGGCAGCACCTTGCCCCTGGGACCGGCATCGGTCTCGCCATCGGGTTCGTTCAGCACCACGAACTCGCGTGGGTTGAGCTGGCGGCCATGATAGAACCGTACCGTCCCCACCACCAGCAGAGTCTGACCGACATCGATGCTGCGGTCGAGGAATCCCTGGCCCGGCCACGCGCACTCGAGCATGCCGCTGTCGTCCCGCAGCACCGCGGTGAAGATGCGAAGGCCGCTCCGGGTCGGCATCAGCCGCTTGGCGATGACCGTCCCGACACAGGCGACGTCATCGCCGATCCGGGCCTGCGCGAAGGGGGTGACGCTGGAGGCGTCGAGATAGCGAAACGGGATGTGCCAGAGGAGGTCCTGCGCGGTACGCATGCCGAGCCGGGCGAAGGCCTCGGCGCGCCGTTCACCGACGCCCTTGAGAAACTTGAGCGGCGTGTCGGGGCGAAGCAGCGCCACGGTGCCTAGCGCCGGGCGGCCGCGTCAGCGACCGGCAGGCGCATCATCCGCGAGGAGGCGGGCGGCGAAGTCGGCCGGATCGAAGGGTGCGAGATCATCCAGTCCTTCTCCGAGGCCGATGAACCGGATGGGTACCCCGAGTTCCTTGCGCAGGGCCACGACGGCGCCGCCCCGGGCGCTCCCATCCAGCTTGGTGACGATGATTCCCGACGGCTGCACCGCCTGGGTGAACAACTTGCCCTGCTGAATCGCGTTCTGCCCCACCGTGCCGTCCAGCACCAGCAGCGTCTCGTGCGGCGCCCCCGGCTGCTTGCGGGCGACGACCCGGACCACCTTCTTGAGCTCGTCCATCAACCCTTCCTGGGTGTGCAGCCGACCGGCGGTGTCGATCAGGACAGTATCGATCTTCCGGCTCAACGCAGCCTCAACTGCGTCGAAGGCCACCGAGGCGGGGTCGCCACCCGGCGCCCCTGCCACGCAGGGCATCTTGAGCCGCTCGGCCCAGGTCTGGAGTTGCTGAATGGCCCCCGCGCGGTAGGTATCGGCCGCGGCGAGCAGGACCGAGCGACCCTCGCGCTGGAGCCGCTTCGCCACCCGCGCCACCGAGGTGGTCTTCCCCACCCCGTTCACCCCGACGAAGACCATCACCGTCGGCCCGTCAGACGCCCGCGCCAGCGCGCCTGGATCGGTGCCCGGGACCTCGAGAATGGTCCGGATCCGGTCCGCCACCGCCCGTTGGAGATCGTTTTCGGTCTTGAGTCGGCCGCGCCGGACCTCGTCCTCCACCGTCTGCACCAGATCGACGGTGGCCTGGACCCCGAAATCCGCTTCGATGAGGGTCCGCTCAAGCGCCTCGAGGTCGGCGGCGTTCATGCCGCGGACCATGGCGCCGACGTCGGTCAGGGCGACGCGTTTCAGCCGCTGCCAGAGGGAGAGCTTGCGATCTTCGCCGATACGTCCAGAAGTCATGGACTGTATCGTAAGCGCACCTCGCGGCCGCGCGTAGGGGCGCTGCTAACGGAGCCCGAGCCGGCGCCGCGCAAACCACTCACCCGCCAGAGCGGCAATCGCGAGGCCGAAGAGCCAGATCCAGCTGCGACTGCTGGTGAAGCGTGAGGCGGTAATCGACGGCGTGTCCCGCTGTTCCAGCCGAGATGGCCGCGGCAGCCACTCCTCCGACCAGCGATCCACCGCGATCGTCCCGGTACCGCCACCATCGAGCTGGTAGGTGTGTCGGCCCACCGGGAGATACAACGCGGCCCGGCCCGCCCCGTCGAACTGAAGGGTATCCCGCACCGTGGTTCCATCCGTCACCAGCGTGATGCCGATCGGTGCCGTGCTCCCTGCCCCGACCCATTCGAACTGGACCGGGCGACCATTGGCCACCACCGGTCGAACCAGCCGTGCCCGACCAACCGTGGAATCGGTGCCGCCCAACAGCCAGGAGAGCGACGCAGCAACCAGCGCGCGGTAGGCCTGCTCGCTTGAGCCGCCACGGAACGACCATCCCCACAACCCATCCACCGCGGTGGTGATCCGCCGGACGCCGCCAGACACCTGTCCCACGAAGACCGGACGGTCCGCTCCCCGGCGACTCGCCTGGGCCGTCAGGCCGATCCAGTCGCCGGCGGCGGGCTCGATCGGGGTGATCTCGGTCAACGGTGGGAAGGAATCGACTGGGAGGCCGATGAAAGCGCCGGCCACCGGTGAGATTGGCGGCGCCGACGCGAACCATTCTCCCGGCAGCACCGTTTCCCCGCCTTCACCACTCGGCCAGAGCCAGCGACCGCGCGCCCGGGTCTCCCGCGCCAGGTCGGGCGCGCTGCCCTTGAGGACCAGCACGTCGGCCTTCCGAGCGGCGAGGCGGACCTCCTCGTTGCTCACCGGATCCAGCGTTTCCATGGAGCGCCAGCGTCCCGGCTCGATCCGGGTATAGCCCCGCACCGGCAGCTCCGCGACATCGCGCAGGGCGTCGAAGCAGGAAGCGGCCATCCCAGTCCGCCGGACTGGCGATCACCACGACTCCCGGAGTGGGCGACACGCGTACCAGCCATTGCCGGCTGTCGTCCCGGGGCTCGGCGTCGCCGCTGCCGGCCAGCGCGGCCGTCAGCAGCATGTCGCCCGACAGGCCGGCGCTGGAAAAGGTCAGGATCATGCTCCCGACGCCATCGTTTCGCAGCCGCAGGGCGCGGCGCGCCAGCACCCGCTGGTCCAGCCGCAGCTCGACCCGCGCGGAGTCCCCGACAGCACCAAACGACCGCACCTCGACCTCCACCCGCACGGTGTCGCCGGCCGTCACGCGGTCGGGACCACGCACCCGGGTGATGGCCAGATCGGCGACAGGCTGACGGGGAAAGAGCCGCACCCCGGCACGCGCCACGGCATCCGGGGCCAGTTCGGCAACATCGTCGACTTCGCCATCAGTCACGACGATGACCGGCCGGTCCGAGGCGGCCGCGGCACTCAGGGCTGCGGCGAGCGAGGAGCGGCCGAAGGACGGGATAGTATCGGAGGCCGGACGGGCGTCACCGAACAGCGTGACATCGCCCCAGGCACGGGCCGAGTCGCGGGCGGCGGCCCACTGACCACCACGGGCCGCCATGCTCAGGCTGCCGTCGAGGAGCACCAGCGGCCGCGCGGCCGGCCCGGCGGGTGCGGCGCACGTCAGGTTGAGCAGCAGGATGCCGAGCGCGGACCAGGCCACGGTGCGACAGAGTGCCGCGAGCCAGGCGCGCGGTCCGATCCGCTCAAGTTGCCAGTAGGTGAACCAGGCGAGGGCCGCCGCCGCGAGGACGACGAGGATCAGACGCATGACAACTCCGCTCCGACCAGCGTCACGCGACCGCCTCGAGCGCCTGTTCCACCGTGAACCTGTCCTCGTAGATGGCGCGACCGACGATCGCCCCGGCCAGCCCGGCGCGTTTCACCGCGCGCAGGTCCTCCAGAGTGGCCACACCGCCGCTGGCGATCACCTCGGCGCCGAGCTGTTGCAGCGCCCGACACCCGTCGAGATCGGGGCCGGTCAGCATGCCGTCCCGACCCACGTCGGTGTACACGACGTATCGTGCGCCTTCACGCAGCACCCGACGGCAGACATCGGCCACCAGGAGATCGGTCTGCTCCACCCATCCGCGAATCGCCACCTTGCCATCCTTGGCGTCGAGGCCAATGACCAGACGGTCGGGGCCTGCCAGCGCCACCGCCGCGGGAACCAGCGCCGGGTCGGTCACCGTCGCCGTACCGAGTACGGCTCGCGCGACGCCGAGTTCCAGGACCGCGCGGAGGGCCTCGAGGGAGCGGAGCCCGCCGCCGGTCTGGATCCTGACCTTGTCGCCAACCTGGCGCACGATCTCCTGGAGAATGGGGAGATTCTCGCCGGTGCCGAAGGCCCGGTCGAGATCGACGACGTGGATCCACTGGGCACCAGCGGCGACGAACTGCTCCGCCTGGGCGACGGGATCATCGCCATAGGGTGTCTCTCGCCCCGCCTCACCCTGGGCCAGGCGCACCACCCGTCCGGCGCGAATGTCGATCGCGGGCAGGAGCATCATGCTGGAGTCACCCCAAAAAAGATCACCGCGAAGCCGCCAGTCAGCGAAGATGCTCTTCGCCCCCTTGGCGCCTCGGCGGTGAAAAATGGAACGGGAACGCGGATCAGTTCGTGGCGGAGGCCGCGGGCGTGTCAGTCGGCACCGCGGCGAGCGACGGGGCTGACCCTTCCGGCCAGGCGAGCAGCGTGCTGAGGCGGGAGCGCTCGCGCTCGAAATCGCGCAACTGGGCGAGCGGCACGGGGTCGCCGGTCCCGAGGTCGGCGGCACGAGGGTCGCGCGAGACCCCGTTGACCCGGAACTCGTAGTGCAGGTGCGGACCGGTGGCGAGCCCGGTGGACCCGACGTAGCCGATCACATCGCCCTGGGCCACGCGGTGTCCGGCGATGAGCCCCTTGGCAAAGCCGCGCAGGTGGCCGTAACGGGTCACAATGCCGTTGGCATGCCGGATCTCGACCAGATTGCCGTATCCACCACTCCAGCTTCGGCGGACGACGACCCCATCGCCGGCCGCCATCACCGGGGTGCCGGGATCGGCGGCATAGTCCGTCCCCTCGTGACGGCGGATGATTCCCAGGATCGGGTGCATCCGGGCCGCATTGGGACGGGAGGAGATGCGCCGGAAGGAAACGGGCGCGAGCAGGAATGCACGACGGAGCGAGCGCCCTTCGGCGTCGTAGAACCCGGAGGTGCCGTCTGCTGTGGCGTACCGGAAGGCGGTATAGCGCTTGCCGCCGATCACGAGATCGCCAGCGAGTACCCGGCCGTAGCGCACTTCACCTTCTTCCGACACCAGCCGCTCGGCCAGCACCTTGAAGCTGTCGCCCGGCCGGATGTCGCGGCTGAAGTCCACCTGCCAGGCGAAGACATCGGCCAGATCCCAGGCGAGCCGGAACCGATCGGTGACGGAGAGGAGCGTGTCGGCAACGCCGGCATCGAACGCCTCGTACAGCGAGGAGGTGATCGCGCCTTCCATGGTGACCGGCTCGGCGTGCCAGTGAATCGGCTCCGCCTGGGGCCACCAGCCATCATTCAGCAGGTGGAGCGCGACGCGCTGTTCGGGACCCATCCGGACCAGGACCTTGGTCGGGAGCGAATCGGCCGGCTTGCGTTGGAAGGAGAAGACCAGCCCGGGGCGCAGCCGACGCGGTTCGAAAATATCGCCCGCGGCACTCTGACTGAGCTCGAAGCCGTCGAAGCCCTGCCGGGCGAAGAGGTGCGAGAGGGTCTCGCCCCGATGCAGGGTGTCGACGGTTTCAAACAACTGGGCCACCGTGACGGGCACGACCGGCTGCGGCCGCCAGGGCCACGAGCCGCGGATGGCGTAGACACCCGCCCCGAGGAGGATCGCGGCGGACAGCAGGAACGCGCCGAGCGTCCGCAGGCCGGCTAGACGATCATTCATCACAACCGACCGTCAATCCATCTGCCGGCGGATGAATGTCGGAATCTCCATCTCCGGCACATCGCTGAGTGCCCCACCGCTCTTGCGGGGCTCGGGACGACTGGGTGGAGCCATGGGCGTGCTGCCAGCCGGCGGCGGGGTGACCCGCTTGCCGGTGGCGAAGTTGATGACTGCAGGGGCCGGCTTGGAGGAGGTCACCGGGACGATGGCCGGCGGCTCGACCCGGTCGAAACCTGTAGCGATCACCGTGACCCGCACCTCGCCCTGCATCGACGGGTCGGTCGCGGCGCCGAAAATGATCTCGGCTTCATCACCCACCGCATCGTGGATGATGTCGTTAATCGTGGTGGCTTCGCCGAGCGTCAGGTCCGCCCCACCGGTGATGTTGATCAGGACGCCATTGGCGCCGGCGATCGAGACGTTGTCGAGCAGCGGGCTGGAGATCGCCTGCTGGGCCGCTTCCATGGCCCGGTTATCGCCCCGACCCACGCCGGTCCCCATCAGGGCGGAGCCGCCGTTCTGCATGATCGTGCGCACATCGGCGAAGTCGACGTTGATGATCCCGGTCTTGGTGATCAGGTTGGCGATGCCCTGGGTCGCCTGCAGCAGGACTTCATCGGCCTTCTTGAGCGAGTCCTGGAAGGGAATCCCCTTCCCGACCACCGCCAGCAGCCGCTCGTTCGGCACCACGATCATGGTGTCGACGCAGTTCCGCATCTCAGCGATCCCCATCTCCGCCTGCCGCATCCGCTTCTTGCCTTCGAAGAGGAACGGCTTGGTGACGATGCCCACGGTCAGCGCCCCCATGTCCCGCGCCATCTGGGCGATGATCGGGGCTGCGCCCGTTCCAGTGCCGCCGCCCATGCCACAGGTCACGAAGACCATGTCGGCGGCATGCAGCGCCTGGACCACATCTTCGCGGTTCTCTTCGATCGCCTGGCGACCGATCTCCGGCCGCGCCCCGGCGCCGAGCCCGCGTGTCAGTTTGCGTCCGATCTGAATTTTGACATCGGACTTGGAGTTGGTGAGTGCCTGGGAATCGGTGTTCACCGAGATGAACTCCACCCCCTGCAGCTGCTCCTCGATCATCCGGTTGACGGCATTGCCGCCACCGCCACCCACGCCGATGACCTTCATCCGCGCGTTCTGGGCGCCGTTTTCTTCGAGCTCGAAGATCATGGGGTCGTTTCTCCGGCCTGTCGGGGAATCAGAAGAAATCCTGCAGCCATTGCCGTACGGGCAAGACCCACTTTTCCACTGCCTGCGACCGGCGCTTGCCGGACCCGAAGCTGGCACCCTGCACCAGCTGCCGTGACCCGTACTGCGCCAGCCCCGCCACCACCGCGAAGCGGGGCGATTCCACACTGTCGGTCAGTCCGGCCAGGTTCTGTCCCGGCCGCCCGACCCGCACCGGCATGGCAAATACTTCGCGTGCCAGCTCGGTCATTCCGGGGGTCTGCGCGCCCCCGCCCGTAAGGATGATGCCTGCAGGGAGCCGCTGATGGTAGCCCGCCCGGGTGACTTCATCGAGGGCGAACTCCAGGGTCTCCTGCAACCGCATCCGCATGATATGCCCCAGCACCTGCCGCTGCGCCGTCCGCGAACCCTGCCCCGGCGTACTGGGCAGCTGAATCGTGTCGGATTCCGGAACCAGTGCTTCCCACGCCGCCCCCGAGCGCTCCTTGAGCTTCTCGGCGTCCTGCTGGGTCACCTGCAGCCCGTGGACGATGTCATTGGTGACGTGTCCGCCGGCGATCAGCAGGGAGGCGGTGTGGCGGATCTTGCCGCCCTGGAAGATAGCCACGTTGGTGGATCCACCACCCAGTTCCACCAGGGCACAGCCGAGGTCCCGTTCATCGGGCGTCAGCACGGCGAGTGAGGCGGCGAGCGGCTCCAGCACGAACTCCGCCACGTGATACCCCGCGCCCTCCACACACTTGCGCAAATTCTGCGGCACACTCGACAGCACCGTGACCAGGTAGACCTGGGCATCGAGCCGGAGCCCGCTCATCCCGATCGGCTCACTGATGCCGGGCTGCAGGTCGACCAGGTAGTCCTGCGGAATCGCATGCAACAGCTCGTGGTCCTTGCCGAGCGGAACGCTCGAGGCGACATCGTTGACCCGGGCCACGTCGGCGGTGCGAATCTCGCCGCCCGTCACCGAGACGACACCGGTGGAGGTCTGGCCGGCCACATGCTCTCCGGCGATGCCCACGTACAGGGAACCGACCTCCACGCCCGCCATCCGTTCGGCATCTTTCATCGACTTCTGGATGGCCCGGGTGGTTTCCTCGATGCCACGGACGACGCCGCGGCGAACTCCGTTGCAGCGCTCCACGCCGACCCCGAGAATCCGGCTGGTCAGGGAGCGACTGTCGCCCTGCACCTCGGCGATAACGGCGGCGACTTTCGTGGTGCCGAGATCCACGGCGGCGACCAGACGGGTAGGTGCGACGGTCATGCCGCCTCCCAGCGCACGATGACCTGACCGGCGAAACGGGCGTCCAACTCGGCCCATTTGCGGCCCTTCCTGGCGAGATCCTGCGCGACAACCGTCACAGCTCGAATGACCTCCGCCGGCGCATCGGGCCGGAACAAATAGCGCTTACCATCGATCGAGAGCACCACATCATCCCCGGACCGCCATCCCGCGCTGACCCCGGCGAAGAAGGTCGGGTCCGCATCCCGCATTCGCCCCAGGAAGCCGGCCACCAGTGAATCGGCCTCGCGAATCACCGGCAGATCGGGCGCCGCGACTGTGGGATCGAACGCGAGCACCGCGCCACGGTCGCTGACCAGCGCCAGCTTGCCCCCACGCATCACCAGCGCCACCGGCTCCGCTTCCGTGACCGTGACCACCAGCGTTCCCGGTGGACGTCGACGGACCGAGGCCCCCACCAGACCGGGGAGCGATTCGGCCACCGCGCGAATCGCATCCAGGTTGTCGTACAGGCTCATTCCGTCGCGCACCGGCAACTGCCGGATCACATCGGCCGCGGTGAGATTGCGGAGGCCGCGGACTTCCACCCGCCGCAACTGGAAGAAGTCCATGCCGCGCAGGAGCCGCGGAATTCCGAACCATCCGCCCAGCACCAGCAGCAGTCCACCGACGACCTTGTATCCCGGCTTGCTCAGGCGGCTCGCAGCCATGCCACCAGTTCCCGTCCGACGCGGGTAATGTCCCCCGCGCCCATGGTCAGAATGAGATCGCCGGGCTGTGCCAGCTCCAAGATCCGGTCCCGCAGGAGCGCCTTGTTCGGTTCGAACAGCACCTGACGGGTGCCGGGCGACTGCCGTGCCACGTCCGCCACCGACTGCCCCGTCACACCCGCCAGCGGTGACTCGCGCGCCGCGTAGATATCGGTCACCACCACCATATCCGCCGCCGCCAGTGCCCTGCCCATGGCATCGCCATGTTCGGCGGTCCGGGAAAAGAGGTGGGGTTGGAACACCGCCATCAGACGTCGTCCTGGAAATGCCTGCCGAGCCGCAGCCAGCGTGGCCACCAGCTCGGTGGGATGGTGGGCGTAATCGTCCACGAAACTGAACCCACCGGCATCGCCCAGCCGCTCGAACCGCCGGCCCAGCCCGGTATACGCCGCGAGGGCCCCGAGCACCGGCGCCAACGGGGCCTTCAGTGCATAGGCAGCTCCCAACGCCGCCGTCGCATTGCGGAGGTTGTGCACCCCCGGCACCTGCAGCACCAGCGTCACCACCCGCCCATCCGGCAGCTGCAACCGGGCCCGGCTTCCCGCCGGCGACTGTTCCACCTCCGAGAGGCGAAAATCAGCGGTTGGGTCAAAGCCGAAGCTCCATACGGTCGGACCGCCCGCCGCTCGCACGGTCGCCGCCACCCGCTGCGCTCCGGGATCGTCGGCGCCGGCGAGGACCCAGGTGGCCCGTCCGGCGAAGGTGGCGAAGGCGGCCTCCAGTGCGGCCACACTGCCGTAGCACTCGAGGTGATCGGCCTCGACGTTGTTCAGTACCGCTACCGTCGGTGACAGCGTCAGAAAGGCCTGATCGTACTCGTCCGATTCCACCACAAAGAGCTGGTCCCCGCCGAGTCGGGCATTGCCGCCCCACGCCTCCACCCGACCCCCGGCCAGGCCGGTGGGAGTAAGGCCAGCAGCCGTCAGCGCGTCGGTGGTCATGACCGTCGTGGTCGACTTCCCGTGCGTGCCTGACAATCCGACGACCTGCCCCTTCGAGACCAGCTCCGCCAGCGCCTGTTTCCGCGGCACGACTGGCACCCCAAGGCTGCGGGCCCGCGCCAGTTCGGGATGATCAGACTTCACCGCCGCCGTCACCACGATCGCACGGACCCCAGCAACATGCGCCGGATCATGTCCCGTAAGGACGGTCGCGCCGAGTGCAGCGACATCGGCCGCTCCGGAAGGATCGGGATCGCAACCGCTGACGGCTACTCCGCGGCGCTGGGCGACAAGTGCCAGGGCACTCATGCCAGCGCCGCCGATGCCCATGAAATGAACGGGGCGAGGATCGGCGGGGTCGAACAGCTCCATGTTGATGAGCTAATCTAAGGCGCTGCCTGTAGTTGCGAAAGCCGCTCAGGCTGGCAAAATCGTGAGGAATCGCGCCACAATTTCGGCCGCGGCGGCCGGTTTCCCCCGGGCCCGGGCCGCGGCGGCCATCTCGGCCAGTCGAGGAGGATCAGCCAGGAGACCACTCACTGCCGCCGCGAACCGGGCCGGCGTGAGATCCCGCTGGAGGATCATCAGCGCGGCGCCGGCCCGCTGAAACGCCTCGGCGTTGTGGCGCTGATGGTCCTCCGCCGCCGTCGGCAGCGGGATCATGACCGAGGGCAGCCCCCAGGCGCAGAGTTCCGCCCCCGTCATCATCCCCGCCCGACCCACCACGAGATCGGCGACGGCGTAGGCATCGGCGATCGGGTCGATGAAGTCGAGCACCTGGACGTCGGGCGGGTGATGGTACCGCTCATACTGGGCGTGGCTGCCGCGACCGGTTGCCCAGATCACCGTCACCCCGACGGCACCGCCTCCATCGATCCATGCCGCTGTGGCGTCGTTGACCGCGATCGCCCCCTGGCTGCCCCCGGTGATCAGGACGATGGGGCGATCGTGGCCTGGCGGGAGCCCAAAACGCTCCAGTGCGGCAGGCCGACGGCCTGGATCCGGCGGGGGAATCGGATTGCCGCTGTCCACTACCTCGGTCTGGGTCCCGAATTCGAGCCGTTCGCGGGCCTCGGGCAATCCGAGGAACACCTGCCGAACCCGCCGAGCCAGGACCCGGGTGACCAGACCGGGATAGGCGTTCTGTTCCTGCAGGGCGGTCGGAATCCCGCGGCGCGCCGCGTACCAGACCACAGGCCCCGAGGCATAGCCACCGGTCCCGATCACCGCCAGGGGTTGCTCGTCGCGAAACAGTCGGGCGATCCGGCGCAGTAATCCGACGAGGAGGAACGGCCAGCGGATGTTCTTCCACCACTGGCGGCGGTAGATCGGTTCGGACGGCAGGAGATGGTAGCGGAAATCGCGGGTGGGGAGGATCCGGGCTTCGATGCCCCGCACGGCGCCAATCAACACCGGATCGAGGTCGGGACGCTGCCGCCGGAGCTCCGTCGCGAGGGCCAGTGCCGGCATCAGGTGCCCACCGGTGCCCCCACCGGCAATCAACACCGTGCGGCGGGCGACGGAGTTGGTCATCAGCTGTCAGCGCTCCAGGTCACGGCTGGCCCGCGAAGCCCGGGCAGGTTTGCCGCGCATGCGACCAATGCTCAGGAGGATACCGGTTCCAATCAGGGAGACCATCAGGCTCGACCGGCCATACGAAATGAAGGGCAGCGTGAGACCGGTGGTGGGCATCAGGCTGAGCGTCACCGCCATATGCATGGCCGCGGTCAGCCCCACCGCCGCGGTAAGTCCGGTGGCGAGGTACTGGCCGAACGGATCCTCGGCGGTGCGAGCGATGCGGAATCCCAGCCAGCAGAACAGACCGAAGAGGAAGACGAGGAACAGCACGCCCAGAAATCCCCACTCTTCTCCGATGGTACTGAAGATGAAATCGGAGTAAGCATATGGCAGGTAGCCGTACTTCTGCTGGCCCTGCCCGAACCCGACGCCGAAGATCCTGCCGGAACCGATCCCGATCAGAGACTGGGTGATCTGGCTGGTGCCTTCGGCCCCATTGAGAAATTTGTCGAGCCGCTCGGCGCGATAACCGGCGCGCGCAATGAGCTGCAGCGCGAGCGCCACCCCGCCAACACCCAGCAGCAGGAAGTGTCCGATCTTGGCGCCGGCGGAGAACAGCACCACCCCACCGAGCAGTGCGACCAGCACCGCCATCGACATGTTGGGTTCCCGCAGAATCAGGAACGAGATACTGCCCAGAATGAGCACGAACGGCAGCAGCCCCTTCTTGAACTCCCGCACCTGCGCGCCCTTCTTGGTCGCCAGCATCGCGCACCAGATGATCACCGCGAGCCGGGCAATTTCTGACGGCTGGAAACTGATGCCGTGGTAGGAAATCCAGCGCCGCGCCCCGTTCCGGCTCGGGGCAATACTGTGGGTGAACGGCAGCAGCGGCAGAATCAGGAAGAAGACCGTCGCAATGAGAATGGGCCACGCCAGGGGACGCAGCAACCGATAGTCGAGTCGGGCCAGGATGACCATGGCGATACCGCCCACCACCGCCCCGATGAACTGACTCAGGGCGAACGCACTGCCCACCACTCCCTCCGCCGTTCGTACCTGGCTCGACGCGCCGTAGATCGTCGCGATGCCAAAGGCGACCAGGGTGGCCGCGACCACGGCCAGCAGTCGGGTTTCCCAGCGGACTTCGCCCGGATGACGGATGGGTGCGGTCACAGGGCCTCCACCGCGGCGCGAAAACGGGCGCCACGCTCCTCATAGTTCTTGAACATGTCGTAGCTGGAGCAGGCGGGAGACAGCAGCACCGCATCCCCCGGTTGGGCGAGCCGGCGGGCGGTCGCGAGCACAGTATCGAAGTTGCGGCCGGCGCGGGTGACCGGGAGCAACTGGCCGAGATCACCCACAATCAACTCCTCCGCCTCACCGTAGGCCACCACCGCACGACACCGTCCGCCGCTCGCAGCGGCGAGTGCCGTGTACGGTTCACCCTTGTGCCGCCCGCCGAGGAGGAGCACGAACGGCCGTTCGAGCGCTTCCACCGCGACCCGGGTGCTGGAGACGTTGGTCGCCTTCGAGTCGTTGATCCAGAGGATCTGCTGCACCTCCCGGACCGGCTCCATGCGGTGGGCCAGGGCCTGAAAGGTGGTCAACCCGTCGGCGATCGCCTCGCGTGCCGCGCCGGCCCGATGCGCCACGAGGGCCGCGCACAGGGCGTTGGCGACGTTGTGCTCCCCCAAGAGGCGGAGTCGGTCGCGCGCCAGCAGCGGTTCACTGTCCAGCATCAGCACCCGCTGGCTCCGATCATACCAGGCATCTGCTTTCACCCCGAGTCGAAACCGGAGAATGGCGCCCGATCGGCCAGTGGCACGGCGCTCGACTTCCGCATCGTCACCATTCACGACCCAGATCGACTCCGGCGTGGCGTGCAGGTAGAGCCGGTCCTTGTCGCCATAGTACGCCTCGAGGCTGGGATAGCGATCGAGGTGATCGGGGGCCAGGTTGGTGGTCGCTCCGATGGTGGGGACCAGGTCGTGGGTGTCCGCCAGCTGAAAGGACGACAATTCCAGTGCGACCCAGGCCGGGGCGTTTCCATCGAGCGCCAGCTGCGCCAGCGGCAAGCCGATGTTGCCCGCGGCGATTGCGCGCATCCCCGCCGCCTGCATCAGATGGGCGGTGAGTGCGGTGGTCGTGGTCTTCCCGTTGGTGCCGGTAATGACCGCAAAACGGGTGTCCGGCAAACCGGCGTAGCCGACATCCAGCTCGCTTACGATCGTCACCCCTGCCTCGCGCGCCGCCAGCAGCGCCGGCGCCGTCGGCGGAACTCCGGGGGAGGCGACGCAGAGCCCGGCCCGGGCGATTCGCGCCAGATCATGCCCACCGACCTGCACCTCGACCCCCGCGCGGGTCAGCTCCTCGACCATCGCGGCCCCGGCGGTCCCTGCCGCAGGAGCAGGTGCCAGTTCCGAGAGATAGACCGGCAGACCCTCACGCCGCAGCAGGAGCGCGGCCGCGCGCCCGCTCCTGCCCAGCCCGACGACGGCCGCCTCCCGTCCGGTGGCACGCCAGGCCGCGAAGCTCATCGCAGCTTGAGCGTGGCGAGGGCGATCATCGCACAGAACATCCCGAGGATGTAGAACCGGGTGACCACCGTGCTCTCATGCCAGCCGAGCTTCTCGAAGTGGTGATGGAGCGGCGCCATGCGAAAGACCCGGTGGGCATCGGCGTATTCCTTCCCCCGGCTCCGCTTATTCCACTTGTAGACCCCGGTCTGCAGGATCACGGAGATTGCCTCGACCACGAAGACCCCGCCAATGATCAGCAGCAGGAACTCCGCCTTGAGCAGGATGGCGACGGTCCCGAACGCGCCGCCGAGCGCGAGGCTGCCGGTGTCGCCCATGAAGACCTGGGCCGGGATGGGAGTTGAACCAGAGGAATCCGAGGCAGCCACCCATCAGCGCGGTGCAGAAGATCGTGAGTTCGCCGGCGCCCGGGAGATAAAACAGATTGAGATAGGTGGTGGTGTCGATCCGGCCGAAGATGTAGGCGAAGATCGCAAAGGCCGCCGCAGCGATCGCCGAGAGTCCCGTCGCGAGCCCGTCGAGTCCGTCGGTCAGGTTGACCGCATTGCTGCTGCCGGTGATCACGAAGGTCACGAACACCACGTACAGACCACCAGCTGAAGGTCAGGATGACAAACTTGAAGAACGGCACCGTGGTCGCGGTGGCCGGGATCACTTCCGGCGGCACCACCGGGAAGAAGACCAGCAGCACCCCGAGCACCAGCCCGAACGAGATCTGCCCGACCAGCTTCCACTTGGCCACCAGGCCGCGCGACTTTCCCTGCACGATCTTGAGATAGTCATCGATGAACCCGATCCCACCCATCCACAGTGTGGCCAGCACGGCAAAGAGCACAAACCGACTGTTCAGCCGAGCCCAGAGCAGGGTTGGCACAATGGTCGAGAGCAGGATGATGATCCCGCCCATGGTCGGGGTGCCACGCTTGCCCTGATGACTGGCGGGCCCCTCGGCCCGGATCACCTGGCCGATCTTCCGGGCCCGCAGCCGGGCGATGATGGGCGGACCGATCACGAAAGCCATGAGGATGGCCGTGACGGTTGCCCCCGCCGCCCGGAAGCTGATGTAGTTGAGGAGATTGAAGATCAGATAATGCTTGCCCAGCGGGGCGAGCAGGTAATAGAACACGGCGCCTCAGTGGCTCGAGTGATCCTGCCCGGTGAGGAACGGAAGAATGCGCTCGAGGGCAGCACCCCGCGAGGCCTTGAGCACCACCAGTTCGTCGCCCCGCAGGCGGGCCTTGAGCAACGGGCCCATCTCCAGCGCATCGGCCGCCGTCAGCAGCCGGTCCTTGAGTTTCGCGGCGTAGAGGCCGAGCGGGCCGACAAACTCGCCGGTCGCGGCCAGGATATCCGGCTCCAGTCCCACGAGCGCGGCAGCGACCGCGGCGTGGTGTCGTCCTGCCTCGGTACCCAGTTCCCGCATGGTTCCGGCGACGAAGACCAGGCGGCGTCCCGCGCGCATGGTGCGCGCGGTCGCAATCGCCGCGAGAAACGATGCCGGATTGGCATTGTAGGCATCGTTCACAATCGTGAGTCCGCCCACCTCGATGATCTCACCCCGTCCACCGGGGATCTTCAGGGCGCGGAGCGCGTCGGCCGACGCCGCGGGATCGAGCTTGAGTTCCCGGACCAGCGCCCAGGCCAGCATGGCATTGGCGGCCTGATGCTGCCCCAGGAGAGGCAGCAGGATGCGTTCGCCATCCACACTGATAGTCGGACGACCGGTGGAATCGACCGAGACGGACAACGGGACCTGATCGGCACGGGCCAGGCCCGCGGTCACGACCCGCCTGGCGCGGGCCCGAGCGCCCTCCGCCAGCCCTGCGGGCTCGGTCCCGACAATCGCCACCTCCACCCCGGTCAGCAGATCCAGCTCCTCCTCCAGCACCCCTTCGAGGTTCCCGAACCCATCCAGGTGCGACACGGCGACATTGGTGGTAACGGTGACGGACGGGGCGATCACGGGGCGCAGCCGCACCAGTTCTCCGCGCACACTCGAACCTGCCTCGATCACCAGCGCCTCAGTGTCGTCCGGTGCGGCGAGGATGGTCTTCGGGACCCCTACGAGGTTGTTGTCGTTGGCCGGAGTGGCGAAGGTGCGATAGCGGGTACGCAGCACCGTGGCGCACATCTCCTTGGTGCTGGTCTTCCCGTTCGCCCCGCCGATGGCCACCACCGGTCCGGTGATGGTCCGGCGTCGGGCGAGGGCCAGTTGGCCATACGCGGTGAGCGTATCCGGGACATGATACAGCATCAGACCCGGCACCTCGGCCGTGCCCTCCCGCACCACCGCCCCGCGCGCGCCCGCGGCCAGCGCCTGCGCCAGGTGGTCGTGCCCATCGAATCGCTCGCCGGTGAGTGCCACGAAGAGCGCCCCCTCGCCCAGCGAGCGGGTGTCGGTCGAAATCCCGCTGTATTCGCGCGCCAGCTCCCCGCCGCCAATTCCAGTGGCGGTACGGATGATCGCGTCAGTCCAGCGCATCAGTGACCCAGCACGGTGTGCACGATTTCCGCCTCATCGAACGGCACCTTTTCGGTGCCAAGGACTTGATACGTCTCGTGACCCTTGCCGGCGAGGAGCACGGTGTCCTGCGGGCCGGCAAGGCGCACGGCCCGCGCGATCGCTTCGCGCCGATCGGCGAACCGCTCGTGCGGTGCCTGCCCCATCCCCTGCTCCACATCATTGATGATGGCGTCGGGGTCCTCAGTCCGGGGGTTATCGGAGGTGACAATCGCCAGATCGGCGAGCGCCGCGGCGAGCCGGCCCATCTCCGGGCGCTTGCCCCGGTCCCGGTCGCCGCCGCAGCCAAAGACGACGATGAGCCGACCCGGCGTCACCGGACGGAGTGCCTGCAGCGCCCGTTCGAGCGCGTCCGGGGTATGGGCGTAGTCCCGCAACACCACGGTGGGTTCGGAGACGATCCGCTCCATCCGACCCGGGACCTGGGGGGCACTGTTCAACCGGTCGACGACTTCGCCAAAATCGTGACCCAGCGCGAGGGCGGTGGCGGCGGCCGCCACCGCGTTGGAGATGTTGAACTCGCCGAGGAGCGGCAGCTGCACTTCGGCCCGCCCCTGCGGGGCCGACAGCTCGAAGCTGCTCCCGGCATTGCCCAGCTGCGGATTCAGACACCGGACCTGGGCGTCCGGGCCAAACCCGAAGGTGATCCGTCGAGGTGAGGATGGGAGCGCGGACCAGACCGCATCATCGGCGTTTACGATCTGGTACCCGGTCGTGCCCAACAATCCATTCAGCCGGAGCTTGGCATCGCGATACGCGTCCATCGTCCCATGATAGTCGAGATGATCGCGCGTCAGGTTGGTGAAGACGCCGGCGGCAAAGGTCAGCCCATCGAGCCGTCCCTGATCGAGACTATGGGACGACGTTTCCATCGCGACGTCGGTCACCCCACGGGCCACGAGAGCAGCCAGCGTCGCCTGGAGATCGATCGCGCCCGGCGTGGTCAGCGAACCAGCGGTGGATTCCACCGCCTGATTCTGGCCGTCGAACGCCCCGAGGGTGCCGATGCTGCCGGCGCCGCCCCGGGCATTGAGCAGGTGCCGCACCAGCGCGGTGGTCGTGGTCTTTCCGTTGGTACCGGTGATGCCAACGAGGCGGAGATGGCTGCCGGGATCGTCAAACCAGGCGCGGGCCAGCGCGATCGCGGCGCGGCGGCCGTCCTCGACCAGGATCTCCGGCAGGTCAAGCCCGCTGGTCTGCTCCACCACCAGCGCGGCTGCGCCACGCGCCGCCGCGTCGGCGGCGAATCGGTGCCCATCGGTCTGGGAGCCGCGGACCGCGATGTACAGCATACCCGGCTGCACTGCGCGGCTATCGGCGGTCAGTCCCGTCAGAGCGAAATCCCTGTCGGCCGGTCGGCGCAGCAGCCCCGCTCGCCGCAGGGCTTCGGTCAACGCATGGAGCGAACGTGGGGTCATTCCGCCCACACCGTGACCGTGGACCCGGTCGTGGCGGAGTCGCCAGCCGCGGGGGTAGTCCGAAGCGCCTTGCCCATGCCGTGCACCGAGACGTGAAACCCGCGACGATGCAGCGCGTTCGCCGCCCGGCGCACACTGTTCCCGGCTACCACCGGGATCAGGGTCCGGACCCGGGGTGCGATCGTATCCACCAGCGGGACCTGCGCGATTTCACGACGGGTGTCGCTCTCGTCGGGAATGTCCGCTGGTCCGGGGGGCGCGGTCGCCGTACTCACCGCGGGACCGCCGGCCGCCTGGAGACGGCTGCGGTCGATCGTGCTGCGCCGCGCCGCCAGAGCTTCTTCCAGCATGGCCCGGGTCACCGGCGCCGCCGTCTGGCCGCCGTGGTACTTCCCGCCCTTCGGGTCGTCGATCTTCACCACCACGACAAGCATCGGATTGTCGGCCGGGAAGATCGCGGCGAAGGACGCCGTGTAGCTGCCGGCTATGTACCCCTTGCTGTCGTTCCGGCGCGCCGTCCCGGTCTTGCCCGCCAGGCTGTAGTTCTCCATCTGGCTCGCTTCGGCGGTGCCGCCGCGCTCCATCACGCTCCGCAGGTACTCGCGGAGCCGGTGGGCAACCTCGGGCGGCACCGCGCGCCGCACCGGCTCGGGCTGATGGGTGTAGACCACGGAGCCACGCGGATCCCGGATGTCGCGAACCAGGCTGGGCGTCAGCAGAATTCCATCGTTGGCGATGGCGGCGTACGCGGCCGCCAGCTGCACCGGGGTGACTGTAAATTCGTACCCCATCGCGATACTTGCCTTGCTGTACCCATCCCAGGTGTTCGGCATCCGGAGTACGCCGCGCGACTCCGAGGGGTATTCGACCCCGGTCGGACTGCCGAACCCAAACGCCCGAAGTGCCTCGAACTGTTCCACGGGGCTCAGCCGGGTCGAAAACTTGGCCATCCCGATGTTGCTGGACCGCTGGACCGCCTCCGCGAGGGTGATCTCGCCACTCTTATGCTCATCGTGAATGAGCCGGGTATCGCCGCGGGAATTCACCGGCATCGCCCACAACCCATTCTCCGCGAACACCCGATCGGTGGAATCGATCCGGCCGGTGGCGAGCAGCGCGCCGGCGGTGAACAGTTTGGCGGTGGATCCCGGTTGGTACGCATCGGTAAAGAACGATGCCCGTCCCGCGTAGACCTTGCCGTCCACCGTCTGGCGGGAGGCGATCGCGAGCAGCTCACCGCTGCGCGGATCGAGCACGACGATATCGCCCCCGGCCGCCTCGTACTCGACCATCGCGTCGTCCAGCGCGCGCTCGGCGATCTCCTGCAGCTCGGCATCGAGGGTCAGGTGCACGTCCTGCCCCGGAATCGGCTGGGCTACCTGACGGGCAGGAGAGTCGTAGCTGCGTCCCGCATAATCCTTGATCACCACCGTCTCCCCGGGCGTGCCGGTGAGGATCGGATCCAGGGCGAGTTCCACCCCGCTCGCGCCGCGGCCACTGTCGGGATCGAGCGCCCCAATCACGCCGCGCGCCAGTGGACCAGCCGGGTAGTGCCGCTTGAATTCGCCGATGAGGTGCACCCCGCGCAGCTCGCGCAGCGGTTGCACCTGCAGCCCGGTGTACGGCCCAGGCAACGGAATCCACTTCTTGCGGGCGACATCGCGCTGGAAAGCGCCGAGAGGCAACTCCGAGGGATCGGGCGATGAGGCGAGCATCCGAGGCCTGCGATTTCAGCTCGTTCGGGGCCACTCCGATTTCGAAGTACTCCTGGGTGACCGCCAGCTGGATGCCGTTGCGGTCGTAAATGCCGCCTCTACGGGCCGGGAGGGTTCGCTTTTCGACCCGGGTGCGCAGCGCCTCCGCCCGCCACTTCCCCCCCTCCAGCACCTGCAGTTGCGCGGCCCGGCCAACGACCAGGCCGAAGCCCAGGACCAGCATGGCCTGGATGATCGAGATACGGGCGGTAGGGTTGGCCATGCTAGTGAGGGGCGGAGCCGGGAGTGAGAAGGAAGAACTCGGAGTCCTCCGGCAGGTGCAACCCGAGCGCCTCGGCCCGGGCCCCCAGGACTTTCCGGCTGGTGGCGAGGCGAATATCCCGTTCCAGCGCCGAGCGCTCCGATTCCAGCGCCTGTCGCTGCTCGATCAGCTTGCCCACTCGGCCAGCGGTGGCGAAGCCGGTGGCCTGTCGCCACTGCACCGCGACGGCGACCACCAGAAAGAGGGTGAGCCAGAGGATCACCCAGAAGCGACCTCTAAATGTCGGCTGTGCGGAAGATGCGGAGCGTGGCACTCCGGGCCCTCGGGTTGGTGGCGATCTCAGCATCACTGGGGCGAACCGGCTTGCGGGGATCCAGCCGGCCGAGTGGCTCCCCGCGACACATGCAGATCGGAGACTCGGGTGGGCAGATACAACTGCGCCCCCACTCCTGGAAGGCATGCTTGACGATCCGGTCTTCACCCGAATGATAACTGATTATGGCTAATCGCCCACCGGGGGTCAGCGCGTCCCGCATCGCCGGCAGGGCCACCGTCAAACCCTCGAGTTCCCCATTAATTTCGATCCGGACCGCCTGGAACAGCCGGGCGAAGTCGCCCGGGCCGCTCCGAGGACCGAGCACGCCCCGGATGGCGTTAACCAGGTGATCGCTGGTGGCAAACGCTTCGTTCCCCCGCCGGCGGACCACTTCCCGGGCCAGGCGCCCCGCCTGCTTCTCATCCCCGTAGAACTGGAAGACCCGGCGCAGCGCGGCCTCGTCGGACTGGTTGAGGAATTCCGCGGCGGTCTCCCCGTCCTGGCTCATCCGCATATCCAGCGGCGCCCCGGGCCGGAAGCTGAATCCGCGCCCCTCCTGGTTCAGCTGGTGGGAGGAGACCCCGAGATCGAGCAGAATGAAATCGGGTCGGAACGCCGTGATCGCCGCGAGCGAGTCGGGGTCGGCGTACGGTGCCTGCAGGTACTGAATCCCCGTGTCGCCCAGACGACCGCGCGCCTCGGCAATGGCATCGGGATCGCGGTCAATCGCGAGGAGTTCACAACCCGCATCGCGGAGCAGTGCGGCATGGCCGCCGCCACCCAGCGTGCCATCCACGGCACGCCGGGCCCCGGCCGCGGCAGCGCGGATCTCGGTGGCCAGGACCGGCTCGTGGTAGCTCATGGATGGCGTGACTCCAGGGGGAAAACAACACACCCCGTCCGCGGTGACGGACGGGGTGTCAGGACATGTTGCTCACGGGGCTGACGGGGCTCGAACCCGCGACCTCCGCAGTGACAGTGCGGCACTCTAACCAGCTGAGCTACAACCCCAGTTGCGGGCGGTGAATATAGGCAGACCGCCGCGGTGTGGGAAGCCCCTGTAGAGCGCAGGAGCGGAGGTGGTTCCTCCCGCCCCGCCGCCCGACGCTGCTGACTATTTGCAGTACGCCTTCACCATCGAGGCGACGCGCGCCTTTTCGGTGGTGATGTACTCCTTCAGCTTCCCGAATGCCACCGCCTGCGAGGCGCCGCTGGGCGACTGGACATACGGTTCGCCGGTGGCCAGCGCGGTCTCGGTCTCCGCCACCAGCGGCTCCAGCGCCTTGGCACCGTCGCACGACTTGCCCTTCGCCACCTCCGAATCCTTGCCAACGATCACGTTGACCGAGGCCAGCCCGAAGTAGTAGTTGATCACCGGGGCGACCCGGGGACCGGCAAGACTGGCCGCGACCCGCAGACTGTCCGAGGCGAGCTGCCACTGCGGCGGCGCACCATTGACTCCCTGCAGCAGCGGAATGATCCCCTGGAACATCATCGCCGCCGCCGATTCCTTGCCGGCCGCATCGCCATACTTCGCCGCAAGGGCAATGAACGGATCTGCCCCGGCCAGATCCTTCGCATCCTGACGCGTCTTGGCTTCGGACAACGCGAAGCCCACGGCAGAGGTCGGGTCGGTCTGGGCCAGCTTCTCGAGTCCCACCAGCAGGCTGTCGCTCTGGCCGACCAGGGCATAGGCCCCGATGACCTGCTTGAACAGCGTCATGTTGTCGGGGAACTTGCGCGCAGCCTGTGCACTCGCCTTGAGGATCCGGGCCGTATCGGGGCTGCTGCTCGCGGTGGCCGTGACCAGATACTTCACGAAATAGGTGCTGTCGGCCTTGGTCGAGTCGAGGATGGCGATCTGCTCAAGGTCCTTGAGGGCGCCGTTGTAGTCCTCGCGGAAGATCCGGGCGTTGGCCCGGAGGTCGTACAGGTCGGGGTTCCCGGAATCGAGCTTGAGCCCTTCGCTGGCCACATCCTCGGCCAGTTCCGGCTTGCCATAGGCCAGCAACTTCTTGAACACCAGGTCGCGGAGCGGCTGGTTGGTCGGGGCGATGCGCAGCATCTGCTGCAGCGCGTCCACGGTCTTGGTGGTGTCGCCGGCCGCTCTCGTACCCGGCGGCAATCTGGGTCCAGGCGTTGAGGCTGAGCGGATCGCCCTTCACCGCCTCGGCGAAGTACTTCATCGCGGTCGCTGAATCCGCCTTGGTCCCACGACCAAGCGCGAGATCACCCAGGCAGTAGTTCGCCAACCCGTGGGTCGGGACGGAGTTCAGCACCTTCTTGGCAGCATCGGCGGCCTTGGCTGGTGCACTCTTGGACTGGTCCAGACAGGCCTTGGCATCGCCCATGACCTTGAGGACCGATTCAAAGCTCTCGCCGATCTTGGAGCCGAGGTCGGAGGGCGACTGGCCCGCGGCCTGGGTCATGGTGACCACGTTCCCCGCCTCGTCATTCAGGCCGGCAATGCGGGAGGTCACCACCGCCTTGCCGGTGGCATCCTTGGTCAGCGTCGAGGAGATGAGCACCTTGGCATTAAGCGACTGGGCCAGGTTGCGCTGGGCAAAGGGCGCCAGAATCGCATCCACCGGGTAGCTGAATTCCTTGAGGGCGGTGTTCATGTCGTTCCGGGTCAATACCCGGTAGTCCCGACCCACCAGTTTTTCGACCTTGGTCCGGAGGCCATCACCAATGGCGACGGCAGCAGCCGAGTCGGCGGCCACAAAAGTATGCGGATTCGCGACCAGCAGCCGGACCGCGCTGGCGGACACCTGTGGGGTGGCCCGACGGGTCGGAATCTGGGCGTTCAGGGCGGAAACGCTCCCTCCAGCCAGAAGGAGGAGCGGGAGCAGACGAGCCACAGGCATCAATGGTCTCCACAGTAAGGTGTTAACGGTATCCCTATGCAACGGGCGTACCGGTTTCTGGCAGTGGGCGAAGAGGGATTTGAACCCCCGACATCCTGCGTGTAAGGCAGGCGCTCTAACCAGCTGAGCTATTCGCCCTGCACAAATCGAGATGGACCCCCCGGGGGACGGAGGTGCTTGGAGCTGACGGACCCGGCTGGGCGTTAGAGCGCGATCCCGAGGGGGAACAGCACGCAGTAGCCCAGAACCAGCAGGGCTGCCGCCCCGGTTGTCCCACCCGCGTGGAGCCAGAGATAGCCGGCTACGAGGGAGACGATTGCCGCGCCAAGTAATAGGACATTGCGTCGGCCAAACCGCAGGCCGGTGGAACCGGGGGTAGCGTCGGAACTTGGCATGGGGGTTGAGCTTACTGCCATGGCGGCCGCTGGTCAACCGGGGGGATGGCCGTTCCCGGACCGTCCCCCGGCGCCTGTTCGGGCGACGGTTGGCCCTCGGAGGGCAGCTCGGGGTGGATGACCCATCCATGATCCAGTGCCACCCGCCGAGGACGGTCACGTTCCCGCCGCACCCACCAGAGCGTGGCCACGGCACAGGCGAGAATCAGCCACAGGCCTCCCGCCACGGACCAGGTGATCAGGCCGTACCGCCGCTTCATGCTCCGTTGCCACCCCTCCTCGAACCGGTCGGGAGACAAGCCAGTCGACGCCACCAGCGCGGAGTCGAACGGCGTCCCCCGCATTCAACCGCTCGAGCAGGCGATCCAGCCCGCCGGGCTCCGGCCGCCGGGCAATCTCGCCCACCGCCGAGGCGGCGAGGGCATAGGCCAGATCGGCGGTGCGGGCGGAGGCGCGGAGCATCCGGTCGACCTCCTGCAGGGAGGGCACCTTGCCCATTGCGACGGCCAGGTTGAGTTCCAGCACATCGGAACCGCCGAACTCCCCCGTCGCCCACGTTGCATAGCCTTCATCGAACCACAGCGGCACCCGGACCGCGCGGTTGGCCCGCAGCATCAGGTGGGCGATCTCGTGACGCAGGGTCTGGCGCACATCGGGCAGGTCGGCCCGCAGCACAATGATCCGCGCCTGAGGGAAGGCCACGCCGGCCCCCCACCCGGGCGCCCGACCGCGGGTCAGCCGGGCCATCTCCGACGAATCGGCGGCCATGATGAGGGTGAAAGCGGGTGGGCTCTGGCGCCCCAGCCCCGGCCACTCGACAGGGCGGTCGGCCAGCTCGGCCAGGGCGATACCCAGATCGCGGTACCGTGGCTCGGCCATGACCCGCACCGCTCCCACCTGCACCGCCACCGAGTCCAGCAGGATGGCCAGCCCCAGCATGAGCATCAGACAGCTACCTCGGCGGCTCGCCTCCGCCGTCGGTGAGCTCGACCATCTCCTTACAGCGTTTGCCCCAGGAGTTGAACTTGTTGGCCTTGAACCCGTCGGTCCACGCCTGCTTCGCCGCGGCCTTATCGCCCATGAACCAGTTGGCGCGGCCGAGTTCGTAGTAGGTCTCGATGAGATTGGGACCGAGGGTGAGCGTCTTGTGGAAGAAGGTCACGGCATCCTCGAACATCTCCCGCTCGAGGTACACCAGGCCGAGATAATAGTGAGCGTACAAGGTGGCCTTGCGATCGTTGTCCAGCCGGATGGCTTTGGAGAGATGCTCGATGGCCTCCCCGAAGATCCGCTTCTTGAGACAGATGTATCCCACATTGATCCGCGCCAGGGAGTTGGCGGGTTCCTTCATCAGGACCTTGGAGAAGGTGGCCAGCGCGTCGTCGTAATCCTCGTGCAGCATCTGGGCCCATCCCAGGAGGGATTGGGCCTGGATTTCCGAGGGGGCAAGCGTCAGCGCCTTGGTGAGCGATTGGATGGCCCCGGCGTAGTCGCCGAGCGAGATCAGGCTCCACCCCTTCTCGATGAAGGTCGAGGCCCCGAGGTGGTCCTGCTGGACCACAGGTCGCTGGCCGGTGAACTGGGGCGCCGGGGCGCTCTCGGTCTCGGCGGCCATCTGTTTGTAGCGGTCCACCAGCGCGCGAATCTCCTCCTTCACCTGTCCCAACTCGGTGAGGGCGGTGTCGACCCGCTTGAAAAAGCCGATGATCTCCCGCTTGACCATTTCGCGCTCGCCGCCTGTCGCGCGTTCGAGTCGCCCGGCAATTTCCTTGTATTCCTGGCGGTAGGCCTGCACCACCGGTTCCGGCGCGTCGCTCACAGCTCTGCCTCCGTCAATGCCAGTCGCTCGGTGGTGGTCAACAGTCGTGCGGCATTCAGCACGACGATCGTCCGGTCGCCCCGGCGGATGATGCCACTGATGTACTCGGCCGCGAGCCCGCGTACGATGGGCGGGGCCGGCGTGATGGTGCGGGTATCCACCCGGAGGACCTCCACTACCTGGTCGACCACGACCGCCACCTGCTGCTCTTCGAGTTCCACTACCATCATCCGGGTTTCTTCCTTATACGGTCGCCTCCAGCCCGACCCGTTTGCGCAGGTCCACCAGGGCCACCGTGCCGGTGCCGTACGGTGCCATGCCCTCGAGGAAGTCGGGGGCGTTGGGCAGCATCGCCGGGGCCTCGTAGCGCAGGATGCGTTCGACCTGAAAAATGCTCAGGGCGAATTCCTGCCCGCCGAGGCGGAAGATGACAAACTGCAGTTCATCGGCATTCAAGGTCATTGCGCCACCTGTTTCACCCGCGCAGCCGGTCGGCCAGCGCTTCGAGGTTGAGCACCGGAATCCAGCCACCGCCCTGTCGCACGACTCCCACCACCCAGGCGGCGAGGCCCGATCCTTCGGGCGGTGGCAGCACCGCATCGGCCGGCGCCGCATCGGCATGATCGACTTCAATCGCCAGCCAGCGGCCCCCGACAATGGTCAGCACCTGGGTCCGGTCCGGCAATAACGGCGGACAGACGGTCCCGCCCAACAGTGCCCCCAGATGCGCCAGCGGCACCAGCCGTCCGCGCGCCAGCGTCAGCCCACGCACCGCAGGGGCGCCACCGGGAATGGGATCCACCCGGCCCACCGGTCCGACCTCCAGGACATTCGCCAGCGGCAGGCCGAGCGACCGTCCCTCGCTGCCGACCAGCAGGATGCCATGGCCGCTCATCGCCGGGGGACTTCCCGCAGCAGGGCGCCGACCCGTTCGGCGATCGCCCCCAGCGGGAGCACCAGGCTCGGCTCCGCCAGCCTCAAGCGCGGCCCCCGGCATGCCGTAGATGGTGGACGGTGGAGCGGTCCTGCGCAATCCCGACCCCGCCGGCATCGTGCATCGCCCGCAGGCCGGTGGCCCCGTCCCGGCCCAGGCCCGTCAGCACCACGCCGACCGCGGCCGGCCCGAATACCTGCGCCACCGAGTGGAAGAGCGGATCGGCGGCGGGCCGCACGCCCCAGATGGTCGGCTCCTGATCGAGGGCCAGGCGCAGCCCCTCGGGCTGCGCCACCACGCGCATATGATAGTCACCGGGCGCGAGGTACGCGGTGTCGGACCGCACGTCCATCCCAGCTTCGGCCTCGACCACCCGCAGCGCCGACAGCCCGTTCAGCCGCTCCGCGAGGCTGCGGGTGAAGACCGGCGGCATGTGCTGCACGATCAGCGCCGCCGCTTCCAATCCGATCGGCAGCGCCGGGACCAGTTCCGCCAGTGCCCTCGGCCCGCCGGTGGACGCTGCCACCGCGATGCATCGGCGCGCTTCCCCGGTAGGCCGGGCGAATGCCGAATGGGCCCCACTCATGCGGGCGCGCGCCAGCACCGGGACCCGGTGGACATCGGCGGCGATCGCGGCGCGGAGCGCCGCGAGCAGGCGCGGCGCGATCCGGAGCGCCGAGACCTTGCCCTGGCCGTCGTCCTTCGGGACCAGTTCGACCGCGCCCAGTTCGAGCGCCCGGATCGAGGAGGCGGAACCCTGTCCGGCATGGGCACTCACCACCACGATCGGCCGCGGCGATTCCGACATGATGTACCCGATCGCGTCCAACCCGCCGACCTCCGGCATCTGGAGGTCCATGGTGATCAGGTCCGGCTGCAGCGCGTGGACTTTTTCCAGTGCCTCGATACCGTTGGCGGCGGTGCCGACTACCCGGAACTCGCCGGAGGACGCGACCAGTTCGCCGATCAGGCGCCGGAAGAACGGACTGTCGTCCACCACCAGGACGCCGGGAAGGTCAGAGATTCCTGGCACCTTCGCCCACTGACCGCACCACGAGGTGCCCGTCCGCCGTGTGAAACCACACCGAGCGGCCCTGATGGCCGCCCACGCTCTCCGCCGTGATGGGAATCGCCAGCTGGTTGAGCACCTCGCGGGAGGCGATCACGTTGCGGTCCCCCATCTGCATGGAGCCGGCGGCGACCAGGTTGGCGAACATGCTCGCCCCGCCCACCAGCCGCGCCACCAGCCGCCGGGGATCCGCCCCCAGGGCGACCATCTGCTCCACCAGCGCCGGCACAGCGGTCTGAGGAAACCGGCCCGGGTTGTCGGCCCCGCGACTGAGCGAGCGGGATGGCAGGAGGATGTGCGCCATGCCCCCGATCGCGGTGGCGGGATCATAGAGCATGATGGCGATGCAGCTGCCGAGGCCGAGGGTGACGAGGACGCTGTCGCCCTTGGCGGCCTTGAGATCGGCGACCCGGACCAGGTGTTCCGCCGGCATCAGGCCACCCGCCGGTAGATCCGCTCCCGCGGCTCGATCAGGTCGAGCCGACGGCGGGCCGGGCCGAAGATGGTCTCCACCTTACCAAGGACCAGGAAGCCGTGCGATTGGAGCGCGTCGGTGAACCGATCCATCAGCCGTTCCTGGGTATCGCGGTCGAAGTAGATCACCACATTGCGGCAGCAGATGAGATCGTAGGACGCCAGCGGCGGATCGCGCAGCAGGTCGTGCCGAAGCACCTGGATCCGGGCGCGGAACTCGGCCCGCACCTCGACCGTGTCGTCGTCGACGCGCTCACAGTAGCGGCGCACCACCTCGGGATCGGCTTCCTCGAAGGCCCGCAGTGCATACCGCCCCGCCCGGGCCCGATCGAGCGACACCCGATCGATATCGGTGGCATCCACCCGCACCCGATCCAGCCAGCTGAGCCGGCCGATCCGTTCAAGCACCTGCGCCAGCAGAATCACGAGGGTATGCGGCTCCTCGCCCGAGGAGCAGCCGGCGCTCCAGACCCGGATCCGGCCCTCGCGGGCCCGCAACAGGTCGGGCAGCACCTGGGTGGCCAGGAACTCCCAGGTATCGCGGTTGCGGAAGAACTTGGTCACGTTGATCGTGAGGGCGTCCAGCAACCGCTGGAACTCCGCCGGCTCCCGATCGAGGACGTCCAGGTACGCGTCGTACGTCTGCACTCCGCAGGCCCGCATCCGCACCGCGATCCGCCGCCGAAGGCAGCGGTCCTTGTAGGCCGACACCTCCATCCCGGCCTCGCCGGCGATCCGTGCCGCGAGGGCGGCGTACCCCACCTCCTCGTGGCGTCACGCGGAGGCATCCAGGGTGTCGAGGTTGGCCCGCGCCAGCTGATGCCCGGGGTTGAGATCCGGTGACCCGCCGCCAGCACACCCGCGCCTTGTCCCGGTCGCGCCGCTTGAAGGCGATGTTGCCCATCTTGAAGTAGAGGTCCTCGCCCAGTTCCGGGCTCAGCTTCGCGGCCCGCTCGTAGGCCTCGAAGGCCTCGTCGTAGCGGCCGGCGCGGTACAGCAGGTCGCCCAGGTTCTTCGAGACCTGCGCCAGGGTCGGATCCTCGGCCAGCGCGGCCCGCAGCATCGACTCGGCGCTGCCCAGGTCGCCGCAGCAGCTCCATGCAGCACCGCCAGGTTATTCCGCAGGGTGGCGCTCTGGGGATGGGCGTCCACTCCCGCGCCCGCGCAGCTCGAGCGCGGCGTTCAGGTCGCCCTGACAGGCGGTCGCGAGCGCGATCGCCCAGTACCAGGTCGGCGGCCGGGTCCGATCGCCCCAGCAACTCCCCCGCCCGTTGCAGCCGGTTCACCGCCACTTCGGGATCATTGCGCTTGAGCGCGGTGACGCCCCAGCCCAGCATGATCCGCGGCATCCTCGCGCGACTTGCCCGCCGCCTCGCTGTAGGCGGCTTCCGCCTCGGCGAGGCGGCCCAGCTGCTCATAGGCAAAGGCCAGGTTGTGCAGCGCAGCGGCCCGCGCCACTCTGCGTGGCCGCCTGCTGGAGGACGTCGACCGCTTCGAGCCAGCGGGCCTGCTTCAGGGCGATCAGGCCGAGGAAGAAGGCGGCGCCGGCGTCGGCCGGCATCAGGTCCGCCACCCGGCGGAACTCCCGCTGGGCCTCGTCCAGCATCCCGGTCTTGAAGAAGGCGATGCCGAGATTCCGGTGCTCCTGCGACCCGGGTATCGTTGGCCCGCGGCACATTGGCCTTGGCGGAGGTGCCGACCCGGCGGACGATAGCCGGCGGTGATCAGGCCGTAGAGCGCCTGCACCGCCTCGAACTCGATCAGCGAGGTCTCGTCGATCACCTGCCGCACGTCGCGCGAGCCGTCGAGCAGCGGGAGAATCCGCTGCTTCCTCAGGCGAGAGGGACACCTCCGCCGTCGGCGTATGGCCCGGGTCGACCGCGAAGATCAGGTCGAAGCTCGGGATCTTCTTCTCGATCTGACTCAGCTCGTCCACCCGGCGGGCGCCCTCGAGCAGTAGCGACTCGGGGTTGATCGGAGACGGTGTAGTCCTCGGGCTCGGGACGCACCCCGGCCTCGAAGTTGAACGTTCCCTGGGTCCAGGTGAACAGGTAGTAGACCGCCTCCTCGATCTGGAGGAAGAGCAGCCGCTCCAGTTTGTCCCGCGTCGACCACACCCATCTCGACCAGGATGTCGCCCAGCCGCCGCTCGCGGTGCGCATCCTGGATCCGGATCGCCTCGTCCAGCTGCTCGTTGGTGATGAGCTGGTTCTTGCGCAGCAGGTCGCCGATCCGGTCGCGCCGGTTGACGATCGCGGCGCAGCATGATGCGCCCTTCGTCGAAGTAGATCGAGCCGAAGTTCTGCCGGTCCGCGATGGCCAGGCAGCCGGTCTTCCGCCCCAGCGCCAGCAGCTGGATCACGTCGGGGAGGCTGGCTTCCTTGAGGCTGCCCTTGATCGCCATCAGCGGCACTCCTCGATGAGGCGATCGGCGATATCGGGCCAGTCCCAGACCATCTTCTCACGGCTGCGGAGTCCGCCGGTGGCGCGACATCAGCCCACTGGTCCGGCCAGCGGTGGTGCGTCGCGCCGGGGCGGCGGGGCTCCCCTCCAGCACCTGGCGGGCGAGCGCCGGCCGAGGGCCGCTCCTGTTCCGCGTCGGCGGCGGCGAGCACCCGCTGGACCAGCCCCTGCAGTGCCCGCACGATTCTCCACCGGCCGGGACGCGAGGTACCCGGCGAGTTCGGGATCGGCTTCCCCCACCTTCTCCAGCAGGACCCGGGCAACCATTGCCTCACGCACGTCCCGCTCCGGAGTCGGCAGCTCCACCACGAGACCGGCCTCGAGCCGGGTGCGCAGCCGTTCGTCGAGCCCTTCCAGCTCCTGTGGCGGCAGCAGCGCGGTGAATACCATCTGCCGGCCGCTCTCTGCCAGCTGGTTGTACAGCCAGAACAGCTCCTCCTGGGTCCGATCGCGTCCGCTCAGGAGATGGACATCGTCCAGCAGCAGCGCGGTCACCCGGCGGTACCGGGTGCGCCACGAGACCACCCGATCGCGTTCGATCGCCTTGATCAGGTCATCCACGAAATCCTGGGCCTGGAGGCAGGCGACCAGCGAGCCGGGACGAGCCGCCAGCTCGTTGCCGAGGGCGTTGCAGCAGGTGGGTCTTGCCGGTGCCGCTGCCGCCGATGATGACCAGCGGGTTGTAGACCTGGCCGACGTCCTGCAGCATGGCCCGCGCGGCGCCGAAGGCCACCCGGTTGCCGGGCGATTCGATGAACTCCTCGAGTTTCCAGATGCGGGGACGGGCCGGGCGGCGCACTCAGCCCCTCCCGCACCCGATCGACCTCGGCCCGCGGCTTCCTCCACCCGATCCGGATCCCGGAACACCGGCTGGCCCTCGAGGGTCTGGCCAGTTCCCGGGCCTCTTCCTCGAGCTCACTGCAGGCGGGCGATATCCTCCTCGTAGTCCCGCATCGCCGCGTCGGGATCGACCGGCGCTTCCCCCTCGAGCAGGCGCTGCAGCCGTTCCGTCCGGTAATTCTCCCCCTCCCAGCGCACGATCGCTTCGGCCACCCGGCCGCGCCACGCTTCGACCTGGCGGGCCACCGCCGACGAAATCTCGGTGAGGAAGACCCGAACTCGTCACCGCCGAGCAGGCTGTCGGGAATGATCACCCCGGCCACCGGGGCCTCCGCGACCGGCCCGGCGTGACCGCGGTGCTCGGCCGCCGGCTTCACCTGGGGCAGCGCCTGTTCCAGTACCGTGCGGGCAATGGTGGGCGTCAGCGGCTCGTCGCTGACCGCCTGGAAGGCGACCAGCCGGTTGAGCGCGCCCAGCAGTTCGCGGACGCTGTCGAGGGCGAGCGTCGCGACCGCGTCGAGCACGCCCGGCTCGAAGGCCACCTCCCGCTCCTCCGCCTTGCCGCCGCAGGATGGCCACCCGGGTCTCGTAATCCGGCGCCGACGATGTCGATGACCAGGCCGCCGGCGAACCGCCGGATCAGCCGCTCGTCGAGCGCCTCGATCTCCGCTGGGCGGCCGATCGCTGGTCAGCACGATCTGCCGCCCCGCCGTCTGCATGGGGTCGGTCAGCCGCAGCAGCTCGGCCTGCATCTCGCGGCGGTGGGTGAGGAACTGGACGTCGTCGACCAGCAGCAGTCCGACGTCGGCATAGCGGCGGCGATAGGCGTCGCCCTGCCCCGCCGCGATCGCGGCGTGAAACGCCTCGACGAAATCATCCAGCGTCAGGTACTCCACCGCCAGCTGCGGGATTGATGGCCCGGGCCGCGTGGCCGATCGCCATCAGCAGGTGGGTCTTGCCGAGGCCGGGGCGGGCATAGATGAAGAGGGGGTTGTAGACCGTGCCCGGGCGACTCGGCCACGGCCCGCGCCGCCGTGACCGCCAGCCGGTTGGCCGCGCCGACCACGAAGCCGTCGAACCGGTAGCGGGGATTGAGCTGGATGGTCACGCGGCCGGGCTCCCCGCGCGCCAGGCGCTGGAGCACCAGTTTCGGAGATGCCCTTGCAGCGTCTCGAACACGCCGTGCGCCATGCAGCGCGTCGGCCCGCGAAGCTCCGGTACGCCGCGGAAATTGAGCGCGTCGTCCATTTCGTCCGCCGGCTCAGGATCAGGTCGCGCGGGAGGTCCTGCTTGTTGTACTGGAACACCACCGGGAAGCTGGCGGACGTCGACGCCCTGCGCCAGGAGGTTTTCCTGCAGGTTCTGCAGGCTCTCGACGTTGTCGTCGAAGCCGGCGGGCCTGGCTGTCGGCCGACGAACACCACGCCGTCGGCGCCCTGCAGCACCAGCTTCCGGGTGGCGTTGTAGTACACCTGGCCCGGCACCGTGTAGAGCTGGAACCGGGTGGTGAACCCGCTGATGACTCCCGAGATCGAGCGGAAGGAAATCGAAGAACAGGGTCCGGTCGGTCTGGGTGGCGAGCGACGACCATCCGGCCGCGGCGCGATCTCCGGCACCCGGCCGTAGATGTACTGCAGGTTGGTCGTCTTGCCGGACCGACCCGGGTCCGTAGTAGACGATCTTGCAGGTGATCTCGCGGGTCGTGAAGTTGACGAGCGACATCGGTTACCGTCCGAAGAGCGCGCGCAGGCTCGCGTTGAGTTCGTGTCTCGAAGTCCGCGGCGAGCACCTCGGCGCGGCCGGCGCCTCGCGGCGGCGCCGCGGCGACCAGTTCCGCGACCATCTGGTCGAAGAACAGCTGCACCAGCCCGAGCGAGGTCTCCGGCCCGAACACCACCAGCCCGATCCAGCGGCCCCGCGGCGTGGTCGAACGGCCGACGAAATGCGACTCCGCGCGGTGCCCTGGTGGGACACCAGCCCGGAAGGCGCCCGAGCCCATCAGGCGCGCCAGCTCCTCGGTCGACGCCATGATGCCGGCGCCCAGCGCCGCCGCCGACATGACGTCCAGCGCGCGGGTGAAGCCGTGCTGCGCCACCACCTGCCCCGACGCGGTCATCAGCAGGGCCAGCCGGGCGGACGATTCGGTGAGGAACTCGCGCAGCGGTTCCAGCACCCAGGGCTCGATGGCCCGCATCAGGTGAGCCGCTCCGCCATCCGGCAGCATCTCGAGCCGCACCAGGCCGACGTTGACCTCCGGGCCGGCAACCGCCACCAGCGACCAGGTCGGCCGTGGCGGGCGCCACCAGCAGCGCGCCCTCTTCCGCCTGCAGGTGCAGGAATCGCGGCGTCCCGACGCCTGAGCGGTCCGCCAGCTCGCTGGTGCGACTGGCGAGATTCGCCGCCAGGGCCGCGAGTGCCGCCCCCTTGATCCCCGCCATGAGCGACTCGGCCACGACCAGGCCATCCTCGACCGAGACGACCATCGCGCCGCGGATGCCCCGTAGCCGGGTCAGCGCGTCGAGCATCGGTCCGTGCGGTCCGGTCATCGGGCCCGCTCCAGCCAGCCGCGGGCCGCCTTGGACGCCCGCTCGGCAAAGTAGGCCAGCTGTCCCGCCGGCAACCCCGCGTCCATGGACGCCAGCAGACTGGTATCGGCCGTGGGCCGCAGCAGGCACATGCTGACGTCCACCCCTTCCACCGTCAGGTGGGACCATTCGCCCAGCTCCAGCACCCGCGCCGCCCGGGTCGCTTCGCGTGTCGCACCGGCCAGCACCGCCGCAGCTTCCTCACTCGACGTCACGTCCATCCGGCGCCATCAGGCCGCCACCGAGCCGGAAGCCGTCCTGGTCCACCAGCACCAGCCGCTCGGCGCCGCCCTCGAGTCCGTGGAAAGGATCGCCGCCGGTCACCGAACTCACCCGGGCCGCCTCAACGCCGCTCGACGGGCGCCTCGGGCATCGGCGCGTCCCAGATCTCCTGACCACCGGCCACGCGCTCCACCGCCGCATGGAGCCCGGCGTCGTCGGGGTCACGCTCGGCCGCCAGCCGCAGGTGATACAGCGCGTGCTCGGGCTCCCCCGCACGGTAGTAGAGAAAGCCGATCCCCTTGTGGGCGCCGAGGTGATCGGGGGCGAGCCGCAGCACCATGTCCCACTCATCGAACGCGCTGGCGTAATCGTGCCGGTCCGCCAGGATCCGGGCGTAGAGATCGTGGGCATCCGGCAGGTGGGGATAGCGGCTCAGCCCCTGGATCGCGATCTTGATCGCGGCATCGAGCTGACGGCGCTGCCGGAGCGCCTCGCCCAGCCGCAGGAAGACCAGGCTCGCCGGGTCGGCGGCGTACTGGGCGCTCAGGGCGCGGATGTCCTCAGTCACGGGACCCCCGGAGGGCGAGTTCGAGCACCAGCGCCGCCTGCCGTGCCTTGTCCACCGACGCCAGCTGGGTGGACTCTTCGGGCGGCTTCTCCTGCAACCGCTTCCATTGGTCCCAGATCTGCGCCGCTTCCCGGAACCGGCCCACCGCCACGAGGCTCAGCCCGAACAGCCGGTAGGCGGGGGCCGACGCCGGATCGAGCTGGACCGCCTGCCACAGCGCTTCGGTCGACTCGGGATAGCGGGCCGCGGCCAGGAGGGCGCGACCATGCACCAGGTGGGCCAGCGGCTGCATCGGATGGCCGGAGGCCGCCTGCTCCGCCGCCTCCACCGCCGCTTCCGGGTCGCCGTCGCCTAGCAATTTGTCGACTTCACCCAGCAGCATCGGCAGGTCGGCATTGCCGATGGCCTCCACCGCCCGGCGGGCGGGATCCTCCAGCAGGATGATCCCCGCCGTCGCCATCCCGAACAGGGTCCGCGCCACCTCGAACTCCGGCCGGCCCAGCGCGCTCGCCAGCTCCCGGACGGAGCGTTCGGAATCGATGACCGTCAGCACCTCCCATTCCGCCGGCAGCAGGTCCAGCGGCGCGGCGGTGTCGATGACGGGGGCAAGTTTGGGGACCAGGCCGAGGTGGGTGATCTTCTTTTCGATGCGGGACCATTCATCCGTCCGGCGGGCCGCTTCCATCAGCAGGAGGCCGGTGGGAATCCGGGTGGCCGCCTCGGTGGGCCATTCGCCCTGCTTCCCTTCCTCGAACGCGAAGTACCCTTCCGACCATCCCACCAGCTCGAAGACCACCTCTTCGATCTGATGCCGGACGTAGCGGTTGAGATCCCGCTGGCTCACCAGCCCGTCGCCCAGGAGGATTTCGCCCAGCCGACGGATATCGCCGGCGGATTGCAGTGCCCGGGCCCGGGCCAGATCCTGTTCGCTGACCCGGCCGGCACGCACCAGCAGCCGACCGAGCGGGTGGGAGTTGCTGCGAATGTCGGCCCCGACCACCACGCCGTCCTCGAAGTAGACCGTCCCGGCGTTCTGGCGCAGGTCGGAGGCCACCCGCAGGGTGCCGGTTTTCCGGCTCAAGTCGAGGAGCTGGAAGACGTCGTGGATGCTCAGTTCCTTGAGCGGGCCTTCGATCGCCATCAGGCCGCTCCCGCGAAGATGTGCTGCAGGTCGCGGGCGGACCGGGCGTGGGTGCGGGCCGCCTGGGCGATACGTGCCCGAGGGATTGACCTGCACCACCCGCTCCCAGCTGCGGACCGCGTCGGCATAGAGACGTCCGCGGGCCAGCGCGACGCCGCGGTAGAACAGCGCCGCGTCGTTGTCGGGTTCGAACTTGAGGATCCGGTCCAGCGCTTCGAGCGCCCGGTCCGGGCGGTGGTCGTCGAGCAGCGCCCGGGCCAGCAGCAGCAGGGCATCGAGGTCCCATGGCTCGACCAGCAGCACCTCGACCAGGAATTCCACTGCGGCGCCGGGGGATTCGGTCCGTCGCAGCAGATCGCCCAGCGCGAGGGAGGCCTCCATGTAGGTCGGCAGCAGCTCGAGGGCCCCGAGGTAGGCGGCCCGGGCGCCGACCCAGTTCTCGCGCTGCTCCTCGATCCGGCCGAGGTCGCGCCAGACCTGGGGCACCGAGGGATCGAGCTGCAGGGCCGCCTGACACGCTTCCGCCGCGGCGGACAGGTCGCCCAGCTGAGCCGAAATGCTCGCTTCCAGCTGGAGCAGCTCGGGCCGCCCGGGCTCGAGCGCCATCGCCTGGCGCAGCACGTCCCGGGCCGCGGGCGCCTGGTCGGCCGCCAGCCGCACGCGGGCCGCGATGATCAGTGCCTCGACATCGTCCGGTGTGATGCGCAGCAGCCGCGCCATCTGCTCGAGGGCCTCCGCGCCCCGGCCCAGCGCCAGCAGCGCGCGCGCTTCGCCCTGCAGCGCGCCGGCATCGCCCGGTGCGAGCTGCAAGGCCTGGCGGAAGCGATCCAGCGCCTCGCCATGCAGCCCCCGGCGGGCGAACACCTCGCCCATGAGCGCCGTGGCCCGCGCCGGTTCGGTGCCGCGGGTCAGCGCCCGCTCGATCTGGGCGGAGGCGTGCTCGAGGAAGCCCTTCGCGATGTAGTCGGCGGCCAGCGCGAGGGGATCCTCGGCGCCGGGAACGCCGGGGTGCGGTCCTGCGGCTGCAGTTCGTCAAAGATGCGGTCCAGCAGCCGCTCGTCGAAGGCGAACTCGCCCCCGACCGAGTCCGCGGTCACGTCGGCGGAGATCGCGGGGCCGACGGCGATGTCGGGATGCTCGTACTGCAGGTCGATCGACAGGGAATACTTCTGGGCGACGTAGTACGGCTCCAGTTCCAGGGCCCGCTTGGTGGCCCGGAGTGCGCCGTCGAAATCCCCCAGGTGACTCAGGGTGAAGCTGAGGTTGTAATGGGCCGACGCATTGGCCGCATCCGCCTCGACCGCGCGGGAGAAGGCATGCTTTGCATCCTCGAACCGCTTGAGCTCCACCAGGACCAGGCCGACGCCGTTCCAGGCGACCGCGTTCTGCTGTTCCTCACCCAGCACCTGGCGATAGGCCTCGAGCGCCAGCTGCAGGCGCCGGCGATGGAACAGCGCCAGCGCCAGGTTGAGCCGCGCCGAGGTCAGATCGGGGCGCAGCCGGAGGGCGCGCTGGAACGCCTCAAGGGTGTGATCGTCGCCGGGGAACTGGGTCCGCAGCACACCGATGTTGTTCCACGCGAGGGCGTACCCCTCATCCGACGCGATGGCCTGCTCGTACGCGGCGAAGGCCTCGTCCCGTCGGCCCGACTGGTGCAGACAGACAGCGCGCTCATTCCAGAGTTTGGGCGAGTCCGGGTCATCCTGCAGCAGCAGATCGTACAGCTCCAGCGCTGCCGCGAGGTCGCGGCGCAGCAGGTGCACCTCGGCCATCGCCTGCCGGACCAGCCGCTTGTCTTCTTTCGCGTCCAGGGCGAGGCGATACTCCCGCAGCGCCTCGACGTAGTACCCCTTCTGCCGGAACGCGAGGCCAAGATTGTAGTGCGCCAGCCCCGCCCCTTCGACCACCTGCGGTCGCGGCGCTTGCGGCACGAACGCCGGCCGGTTGGCGGCTCCACTGGCGACCCGGCTCAGCGACAGGTTGCTCTGCGCCCGCGCCAGGGTCGGATTGAGCGTGGTGGCCCGGGCGGTGGCCAGCCGGGCCTTCTCGTGTTCGCCCATGTCGCCGTAGACGAAGGCGAGCAGATAGTAGGCGTCGGCGTTGTCGGGATTGTTGTGGACCGCTGCCTCGAGCGCCTGACGGGCGCGATCATTGAGGCCACGGTTGTAGAGGGCTTCACCGTAATAGAACAGGGTGACGGAGCTGGCGGGGTCCAGCACCCGGGCCCGTTCGAACGCGACGGTCGCGGCTTCGAGGTCCCCCCGCCCTCGCTCCGCCAGCCCGAGCTGCAGGAGCGCGGCGATGTCGTCCGGCTTGCGCTGGAGCAGGGTGGTGAACTCGGTGACCGCCTCGGACCAGTGCCCGAGCGCGGCGCAGGTCCGACCCAGTTCCCACCGGGCGGCGTGATCCAGCGCGTCCCGTTTCAGCCGCTCGCGCAACTCGGCCACCCGGCGATCGTAATAGCCGGTCGCGTGGTACGCGATCTCGAGATTTTCCTTGGCGATCTGCATGCGCGGATCCAGCTCGAGCGCGCGCAGAAATTCCTGGATCGCCTCGGGGACCAGGTTCTTCTGGTAGTAGAACACCCCGAGGTTGTTGTGCGCGCCTGCGTCGGCCGGATCGATCCGGCGGGCGAAGGAGCGGAGGACCGTGAGATCCCGGTCCGACAGCGCGGTCCCGGTCACTGGGAGGTCAGGGGAGCCGGATGGCGTCGAAGATGGCCCGGAGGCTGGCGAGATCTGGCAGCAGCAGGAAGTGCCCGCGAAGCTTGAGGCTCGGATCCTCGAAGAGGAAGCGAGTCTCGACGCAGAAGACGTAGTCCCGGTCGTAACCGAAATTCATGTAGATCGATGTCAGCACCGCGCCGCTCAGATCGATCGCCAGGCTGGGTACCGAGGGCACCAGCATCATGCCCATGAAATCCGACAAGGCGTTGAGGTAGGCGCTGGAGAGGATGTTGCCGACTTCCTTGAGCCCCGACTGTTCCATCGCCGCAAATTCGGTGGTGGTCCCCATCGGGCGGCGCAGCAGGATGTCGCAGACTGTCCGGGCGCACTCCTCCGGGAACAGCACCAGAGTGCGGCCGGTGAGATCGCCCATCATGTGCATCAGGACCGCGGCGACGACGTCATCGGCCTTGCCGAGGATCTCCGGCACCTCCTCGAGGCGCACGATGTTCACCTCGGGCACGCTGATCATGATGCGGCGATTGGTGAGCTGCGACAACGCCGTGGCCGCATGACCGGCCCCGATGTTGGCCACCTCGCGCAACGCGTCGCGCTGCAGGGCGTGCAGTTCCCTCACGTCATCCATCCGGGCCTCCTCAGACCAGCGCGGCGGGATCCACGATCAGCGCCGGCAGGCCATCGCCGAGGATCGTGGCCCCGCTGAAGACGGGCAGCATGCCCGTCGGGGCATCGAACGGCTCCACTACGATTTCCTGCTGACCGACCAATGCGTCCACCACCAGGGCCGCCCGCCGGTCCCCCACCTCAATGATGACCGCCGGCATGCGTCCCACCGGCCGCACCCCGCGGACCCCCAACCGCTCCCGCAGTCGCACGGTGGGCACCAGCTGTTCCCGCAGCACCAGCGCCTCCCGTCCCTCGAGGGAGGCAATCCGGTCGGGATGAAACTCCACCGTCTCCGCGATGCCACTGAGCGGGATGGCGTAGCGCTCCTCCCCCACCTGCGCCAGCAGCGCCCGGATGATCGCCAGGGTCATCGGCAGGCGCAGCGTGAAGCTGGACCCGATGGACGGTCCAGTGCGACACTTCCACCGACCCGCCCAGCGCCCGCAACCGGGAGACCACCGCATCCATCCCGATGCCGCGCCCCGAGACCTCCGTCACCTGCGCCGCCGTGGTGAACCCGGGCCGGGTCAGGACCCGTAGCAGCGTCGTCATCCGGCAACTCGGCCGTCCCGGTCGGCAGCAGCCCGGTCGCGATCGCATCCTGCAGAATCCGGTCGCGGTTGATCCCGGCGCCATCGTCGCTCACCCGGATCAGCACCGTGGTGCGGTCACTGCTGGCCGAGATCCGGATCAACCCCTCCTCCGGCTTGCCCCGCGCCACCCGCTCGGCCGGGGCCTCAATTCCATGATCGACCGCATTCCGCAGGAGATGGATGCAGCGGCTCCCCGATTTCATCCAGGATCGCCCGGTCGAGCTGGGTATCCTCCCCTTCCACCTCGAACCGCACCCGCCGGCCCAACTGCCGGGCCAGATCCCGGACCACCCGCGGGAAGCGGTCGAACACCTGCCAGACGGGGGTCATCCGGGCCTGGACCACCTCGCCATGCAACTCGGCGGTGACCCGCCCGACCTGGGCCGCGACCGCGCGGAGCTCGGGCGAGTCACTGCGCTCCGCCAATTCCGCCAGGCGCCCCTTCACCACGACCAGTTCCCCCACCTGGTTCATCATGGCATCGAGCCGACGGAGATCGATCCGGATCTGCCGTCCCCGCTCCGCTCGTTCCGCCGGGCCGGGCTCCGCCCCGCCGAATACCACCTCGGCGACGTCCCCCGCGCTGCGGATGGCGGCATCGAGCTGGGTCCGCTCCGCGCGGCTCTCCAGCAGAACCGTAAAATGCCCGTCGAACAGCTCCTGCTCGAAGGTGGCGAGCGGCGGGCGCACCGACCGCACCGTGCCCAGCGCCTCCACTTTCCGCACCGCCAGCAGGGCGCGGGCCCCCTTCATCATGGCCCCACCCCGGATCGTGACGGCGACCTCGAGGACTGGCGCCAGCGGCGCGGCAGCCACCGGAGGCGGCGCCGGCACCGGAATCGCCCAGCTGCCGGTGGGCGCGGTGGCCATCGAAGCTTCATCCAGCTCCGCCAGCAGGGCGGTGAAATCCAGCGTCGCATCACCATCCGCCACCGCGACCGCCGCCCCCTGCTCCAGGGCATCCACCACGCGAAAGAACAGATCGAACTGGTCCCGCCCGCCCGAGGGATCGCTCCGCAGGACATCCAGCATCGTTTCGGTGCGGTGGGCCAGCTCCGTCAGATTGCTGTAACCCATCGCCGCCGCCATGCCCTTGAAGGTGTGCATGGCCCGGAACAGACTGACCACCGGCTCGACTGCGCCGGGCGATCGCTCCCACTCCAGCAGCGCCTGCCCGCAGGCGCTCAGCTGCTCGCGGCTCTCGGTGAGGAAGAGCGCGGCATAGCGGGAGAGGTCCATCGGCTCAGCCGAGGACGCGCTGAACCGCTTCGAGCACCCGGGATGGCTGGAATGGCTTGACGACGAAATCCTTGGCGCCGGCCTGGATTGCCTCGACCACCAGGGCCTGCTGCCCCATGGCGCTGCACATCAGGATGCGGGCGTCGGGATCGTCCTGGCAGATCTCGCGGACTGCCTCGATGCCGCCCATGTCCGGCATCACGATGTCCATCGTGACCAGTTCCGGCTTGAGCTGGCGGTACTTCTCGACCGCCTCACGCCCGGTCTCGGCCTCGCCGACCACCTCGAACCCAGCCTGGGTCAGGATATCGGAGATCATGGTGCGCATGAAGATGGCATCATCGCAGACCAGCACCGAGTGACTCACGCATCCCTCCATGGGCGACGGCTGATGACGGCTCTACAACGGGAGACCGGGCCAGGACTACCGCCGGTGGACGGTGCCACGCAGGGCACGGGACACCGGGTGCTCATCCTACCAGGGGAACGACCAGCCCTTCGGTATCGAGGATGGCGAACACCCGATTCTCATGGCGTCCGACCGCCCGCACCAGGCGGGGATCCATCCCGGGCAGCGTCTCGCCCTCCACCAACTGGTCCCCTGCCACTTCAATCAGATCCAGCACTTCATCCACGGCCAGGCCGACCGGCTTGCCACCGTGTTCCAGCACCAGCACCGACTCCGGAGGCTCGGCACCAACCTCGGTCCCGATGATGCGCCTGCCATCCACGACCGTCAGAAGGACACCCCGCACGTTCACCAATCCCGTCACCGAATTCGTGGTGCCCGGGATGCGGCTCGGCCGACCGGCCGGGATCACTTCCCGGACTGCGGTCGCTGGCGCGGCGCAGACCAGATAGCCCAGCCGAAAGAGAACGACGCGAAGCGCGTGCAGATCAGCCATGTCCTTCAAAGAAATGAAGATAGGCAAGGGATTCAAGCGGAGCAACGGCGTCGATATCGCCCGCCGCACGGCTCAGCAAGGGTGCCAGATCGGCCGGCCATTCTGCCCGGAATTCGAGCAGTTCTGCGGTGATCGGATGCTTGAACGCGAGCCAGGCGGCGTGCAGTGCCTGCCGCGGCGCCAGCCGCTCCAGCTGCTCTGCGGCGATCCGCTGGTGTCCCTGCATCCGCCGGCTCCCGCCCGCGGCGTACAGCGGGTCGCCCACCACGGGATGGCCGATGTGCGCCAGGTGCACCCGGATCTGGTGGGTCCGACCGGTGTGCAGCTCCAGCCGCACCAGGTCTACGCAGGCCGATAGCGGGCCACCACATACGCGTCGGTGCGGGCCGGCTTGCCCCTGGGGGATCACCGCCATCCGCTTGCGATCCTGGGTATGCCGCCCGAGAGGAGCTTCGATGACCAGGGGGCTCTCGTCGAGGTGGCCCCAGGAGAGGGCGGCGTACCGCCGCTGGATCCGACGGGCGGCCAGCATGGCGCCGAGCCGGCGATGCGCCAGGTCGGTCTTGGCGACGACCATCAGACCGGAGGTATCCCGGTCGAGTCGGTGGACGATGCCGGGCCGCCCCTCCGCCCCGCCCGGCCAGCGTGGTACCGCGGGCCACCAGGGCGTTGACCAGGGTGTCGTCCCAATGGCCGGGCGCGGGATGCACCACGAGGCCGGCTGGCTTGTCGATGACGGCGAGATGCTCGTCCTCGAACACCACCGTGAGGGGGATGTCCGCCGGGACCGAGCGTGCGCGGCGGCTCCGTCTCCGGGAAGGTCACCGCCACTTCCTCGCCCCGGAGCGAGAATCCGGGAGGCGCGCGCCGACCTGTCCGGCGACGGTGACCCGCTTGTCGGCCACGAGGCGGGCCGCCTGGGTGCGGGAGAGCGCAGCTGATCGGCCAGAAAACGGTCGAGCCGTTCGGTGGTGGGAGCAAGCACAACGAAGGTACAGACTGGATCGGCCATGATACCCGCTTCACGCTGATAGGAAACGAGCGGTGAGCGGCAAGAAGGGCGGGCCACACGCCCTCGCGCTCCTTACCTCTCACCGCTCACATTGGAACCGCCGTCGGACTAGAGGACCGGCCCGGTTGGTGTCTTCTCCGCCGGCAGGGGCGTCCCCGCGAGCATCGCGGCGGCCTCCCGCCGGGCATCCTCCCGCCAGAGCGAAATGGCCAGGGCGATCGCCCCGCAGCTGACCGCGATGTCCGCCACGTTGAAGGTCGGCCAGCGCCAGCTGCCGACCCCGAGGTCGAGGAAATCCACCACGCCCTGGCTGCACCGGACCCGGTCGACCAGGTTGCCGACCGCCCCGCCGCTCACCAGCCCGAGCGCGAGCTGACGGAACCAGTCGCCGGTCGGCGTGCCGCGACATGCGGGACAGCACCACCACGGCGACCAGCGCCACCCCCATGAAAATCCAGCGGGAGTAGGGGCCGAGGTCCAGCCCGAAGGCCGCCCCCGGGTTGTAGACCAGCCGCAGCTGGAACCATTCGCCGAACACCGAGCGACCGGCGGACCGGAGCAGGTAGCGCTCGGCGACATACTTGGCGACGTGATGTCCAGCAGCAGGGCCGAGAGCGGCGGCCCAGATACAGCCGCCGCTCAGCGCCGCTTGGCATCCTCTTCCTTTTCCTTGCACTGATGCAGAGCCGGGCGTGCGGCAGCGCATCCAGCCGCTCGAAGTTGATCTCCTTGCCGCAGGTATGGCAGAGGCCGAACTTGTCCGGGCGTCTTGTACAGCCGGCGCAGCGCCTCGTTCACGTGCCAGAGATAGCGCCCTTCCTGCGACGCGAAGAGGAACTGCTTCTCCCGCTCCATGGCGTCGGTGCCCTGGTCCGCCATGTGGAACGAGTAGGACGACAGGTCGCCGTCCGCGCCCTGCAGGGTGGCGTTGAAGGACTCGTCGTAGTGCCCGAGTTCCTTCATCACGCGTGCCCGCTCTTCCATCAGGCGCTTCTCGAAGTGGGTCAGGTTCTTCTTGTTCATGCCTTCATCCCTGTCCGGCGGGGGCACCGGACGTTCAGGCGCCGGTATCGGCCGTCGCGCGGTAAGTGTGACACTGGAGCCATCGATATCGACTGCCTGCTTCGCCTCCGCCCCGGCCACGGCCTCTCCCAGTGCCAGGTCCCGGGCGAGTGTCTCGGCCGCGATGAACTCCGGTGCGTGGTCGACGGCGGCGAGCACGGCAGCATCGCCTTCGATCCCCAGCGCGATACGGTCCGCCATGGCGAACCCGGCTTCACGCCGCAGCCGCTGAATGTGGTGGACCACTTCCCGGCTCAGTCCCTCGGCGGCCAGGACCGGCGTGAGCGCCGGATCGAGCGCCGCCACATAGGGCCCTTCGCTGGCCACCAGCCAGGAAGTCGCGACCTCCCGCTCAACCAGCACATCCTCGGAAAAATAAACCACTTCCGCCCCCATTCATAGCCCGGGTGACCTGCCCGCCGGCCTCCAGGGTCCGGAGCTCATCCGGAGGTGAGCTCGGTCACCGCTTTGGCGATCCCGGCCGTCTCCTTGCCGTACCGCTTGCCCAGGGAGCGGAAGTTGGCCTTGGCCTTGAGCCGCACCAGGTCGGTGTCCGACGCCACCATCTCGATCTGCTTGACGTTCACCTCGGCCTGGAGGATCGGAGCAGCGCGTCGAAGACCGGGCCCCGGACCGCCGGCGGGACCGCCACCTGCATCGTGGCCAGCGGCTGCCGGACCTTGAGCCTGGCCGTTCTCCCGGGCGGCCCGGGCCAGCGACGCGAGCCGGCGGATGCGCGTCCATCGCGGGGCCCAGGGCAGTATCGCTCCCCGCCCTCGCCATCGGTACGGGCTTCGGGCCAACCGGCGAGGTGCACCGAGCCACCCGCCAGCGCACGGTGCATCCAGTCACTGGCGAACGGCGCGGCGGGCGCCAGCAGGCGGCTCACCGTCGTCAGGCACTCGCGCAGGGTGGCCACGGCGGCGGGATCCGCCTCGCCATCCGGCGCCCAGAACCGGGCGCGGTTGACCCGGACGTACCAGTTGGAGAGATCGTCCACCACGAATCGCGCAGGGCCCGGATGCCGGCGGTGGCTCGTAGGTGCCCCAGGCCTCGGTCATGGTCGCCACGGTGCGACCCAGCCGCTGGCAGAATCCAGCGGTCGATGTCGGGGCGCTCCGCCACCGGTGGGACCGGACCGGTCTCGATGGCATACGAGCCGGAAGAATTCGTAGCTGTTCCGCAGCGCGTGGAAGAAATCGCCCGTGACCTGGGGAATCTGGCGCTTGTCGAACCGCTTGGGCAGCCAGACCTGGCTCGACGCCAGCAGGTAGAAGCCGCACGGTATCGGCGCCGAACTCCTGCGATCATCTCCCAGGGATTGACGACGTTCCCCTTGCTCTTCGACATCTTCTGGCCCTCGGCATCGAGCACCAGCTCGTTGACGATGACGTTGCCGGTAGGCCGGGCTGTCGAAGGCCGTCGTGGCGATGGCCAGCAGCGAGTAGAACCAGCCCCGGGTCTGGTCCACCCCCTCGCAGATGTAGTCGGCCGGGAAATGGGTGGCGAACTCCTGTCTCGTGCTCGAAGGGATAGTGCCACTGGGCATAGGGCATCGACCCGGAGTCGAACCAGGTGTCGATGACCTCGGCGGCGCGGCGCATGGTGCCGCCACAGGCGCAGGCCCAGGTGTAGCTGTCGATGAAGGGCTTGTGGGGATCGAAATCCGCCGGCAGCGGCTGGCCCCAGCGTTCGCCGCCAGCTCGGCATAGCTGCCGATCACCTCCACGTGGGCGCGGATCGCGATCGCACGACCCAGACCGGCAGCGGCGTGCCCCAGTAGCGGTCGCGGGACAGCGCCCAGTCGACGTTGTTCTCCAGCCACTCGCCGAACCGCCCCGCCCCGACCTCGGGCGGCTGCCAGTTCACCGCCGGCGTTGAATTCCAGCATCCGCTCCTTCACCTGCGGAGGTGCGGACGAACCACGAATCGCGGGCGTAGTAGATCAGCTTGCTGGAGCAGCGCCAGCAGTGGGGATAGGTGTGGACATGCTGCTCGGTATGCAGCCAGCGTCCGTCGGCCTTGAGCCGGCGGATGATGATCTCGTTGGTCTCGTCGGCCGTGACCAGCACGTCCCTCGATCTCCGGCCAGCTGGTGCCGGTGAAGGTGCCGTCGGCCGCGACCGGCCGCACCAGGGCCAGGTCGTGCTCCTTCCCGGCGGCGTAGTCGTCGGCGCCGAAGGCGGGCGCCATGTGCACGATCCCGGAGCCATCGGCGGAGGTGACGAAGCCCCCGGCACCACGATGGAATGCTGTTTGTCTTCGGGCATCGGCACGACATCAAACGGCCGGGTGTAGCGCAGCCCCACCAGGTCGGATCCAGGAAGTGTTGCGGCGATGGTCGCCGGAGCGAAGCCGGCGCGCGCCGGGGCGCCGGGCTCTCCGGCCGGGACCGGGAGCGCGAGCTTCAGGAAGTCGGCAGCCACCCGGGCCCGCTCTTCGGCCACGATGAGCTGGCGGCCCTGGAGCGGTCCCGCTGTGGGCTGCAGCACGACGTACTCCAGTTCGGGATGCACCGCGGCCGCCACGTTCGACGGCAGGGTCCACGGCGTCGTGGTCCAGACCACCAGTTCGCGCCCCGACCCATCTTCCAGCGGAAAGGTGACATAGATCGATTTGTCGCGGACCTCCTCGTAGCCGAGGGCCAGCTCGTGGCTCGAGAGGACGGTGCCGCAGCGGGGGCAGTAGGGCAGTACCCGGTGGCCGCGGTACAGCAGGTTCCGGTCAAACAGCCGCCGCAGGATCCACCAGACCGATTCGACGTATTCGTTGGTGTAGGTGACGTAGGCGTGCTCGTAGTCGAGCCAGTAACCGATCCGGTTGGAGAGCTCCTCCCAGTCGCCCTTGTACTTGAACACGCTCTCCCGGCACAGCCGATTGAACTCGTCCACGCCGAACTCCTCGATGGCCTTCTTGCCGTTGAGCTTGAGCTGCTTCTCGACCTCGATCTCGACCGGCAGCCCGTGGGTGTCCCACCCCGCGATCCGGGTCACCGACCGGCCCCGCATTGTCTGGAAGCGGCAGATCAGGTCCTTGATGGTCCGGGCGAAGACGTGGTGAATGCCCGGCTTGCCGTTGGCAGTCGGCGGGCCCTCGAAGAAGACGAACGGCGCCCCCTCCCGGGTGGCGTCGAGGGTCTGCGCAAAGAGGCCTTCGCTGGTCCAGCGGGCGAGAAGGTCCTGCTCCATCCGGTCGGCACCGCCGTCCGGCCACGGCTGATAGGTCATGCGTCGAGCTGCGAAAGAAGGGCGGTCACCAGTCGGGTCAGGCGCGGTTCCGCCTCGGCGGCCACGGCCAGGATCTGGGCCAGTGTGGCCGGCTCGAGGGCATCGGGCAGGCATTGATCGGTGATGATGGAGAAACCAAGCACCCGCATCCCCTGGTGTACCGCGACGATGACCTCCGGCACGGTGGACATGCCGACGACATCCGCGCCGAGCGTGCGCAGCATCCGATACTCAGCGCGGGTCTCCAGGTTGGGACCGGGGACCGCGACGTAGACCCCTTCCCGGAGGGTTGTTCCCTGCTTTAGCGCCGTGGCCCGGGCCCGGACCCGCAGCGCCAGGTCGTACGGTTCTGACATATCGGGAAAGCGCGGACCGAGGCGCTCGTCATTGGGACCAATCAGTGGATTGGCCCCCAGGAAGTTGATGTGATCTGCCAGCAGCATGATATCGCCGGGGGCCCAGAGTGGGTGCATCCCTCCGGAGACATTCGTCACGACCAGGGTCGTGGCACCGAGCGCGTGCATCACCCGCAACGGAAAGGTGATCTGCTGGAGGGAGTAGCCCTCATAGCAGTGGAAGCGGCCCTGCATCGCCACCACCTGACGCCCGCCCAGTCGGCCCAGGATCAGGCGACCGGCGTGCGATTCCACCGTCGAGAGGGGAAATCCGGGGAGCGCCTCGTAGGGGATGATCGTCTCGGCCTCGATGTCGCGCGCGAGGCCGCCGAGCCCGGTCCCGAGGATCAAGGCGACCTCGGGTACCAGCGAGGTGTGCTGCCGAACAACCGTCACCACCGCCTCGACCCGATCGTAAAGATCGGCGACGGTCATGCGTGGCGCTTGAGGAGCAGTTCGGTCTGGACCAGGTGGGTGAGCTGGGCGTGCGCCTGCAGTCCCTCAACCTCGCCCAACTGGCGCTCGAGCAGCGCGCGGAAGTTGGCGAGATAGGCGGCGAACTGGCGCTGAAGGATCTCCTGGCGCTCGCGGATCTGGCGCTCCTCGTCCTGCGCCTGCCCGACCAGGCGCAGCGCATCGGCCCGGGCCTCGCGCATGATCGCCTCCGACTCCCGCTCGGCCTGTTCGACCGCCGCCACCCGCAGCTGCTGGGCCGCGAGCAGCGCCTCGTTCATGGCCCGTTCGCGGTCGCGGAAGGCCCGCAGCTGTTCCTGAAACCCCTGCAGCCGCTCATCCATTTTGCCGCGCTCACGCACCATCCGCTCGAGTTCGTCGGCCACCTGGGTCCGGAACGAATCCACCGCATCGGCATCGTACCCACGGAAGACCCGCTGGAACTCGCGGGCCCGAACGTCGCTGGGTGTCAGGTGAAAGCCTTCATCGCTCATAGCACACGCTCCCCGAACAGGACTGTCCCCAACCGTACCATCGTCGTGCCCTCGTCCACCGCCGCCAGGTAGTCGCCCGACATCCCCATGGACAACTCCGGCAGCCTCATCCCACGGCGCTCGGCATCCTCCCGCAGGGTCCGCAGCTGGCGGAAGGCGGTGCGCTGCACCGCTTCATCCTCGGTGAACGCCGCCATAGTCATCAGGCCACGCAGCTCGAGTCGCTCCAGCCCGGCCACCGCGTCCAGCAACGCCGGCAGCGCGTCAGGTTCCACCCCGCCCTTCTGCGGTTCTGCTGAGCAGTTGACCTGGAGCAGAACAGGCTGACGGGCCCCGGGGGCCATGCGCCGATCCAGCTCCCGGGCTAACGCCAGATTGTCGATGGAATGCACCAGGGCGAACCGGCCAGCGACCTGTCGCGCCTTGTTCCGCTGCAGCGACCCAATCAGGTGCCAGTCCACCGTGATATCCGGCAGTGCATCCTGCTTGCTCAGCGCCTCCTGCACCCGATTTTCTCCCACAGCGTGGAGGCCCGCCGCCAATGCGGCAGTCACCGCGTCCGCCGGATGGGTTTTGGTGACTGCAATGATCGAGATCGGGTGCGTCCAGCCGGTGCGCGACTGTCGCTCCGCGATGCGGGCCCGAACTTCCGCCACCCGCCGCGGGAGATCCGGGTAAGCCATGGGGGGTAAATCTAGGTAGGGGTTGGGTTTATGCAATGGGGAGCGGGGAGCTTGGGCGGCGGGGGACCGCTGAGTGACGCGGTCCCTCATCGGCCTCGCCCCCCGACTTACGGCGCTACCGCGCTATCCGCCCCCGGCAGCGTCACCAGGTTCAGCAGCGCCCGCTTGAGTGCGGGGTTGGGTGAGAGCAGGCTGGCCCGTTCGAGATTCCTGATCGCCTGTTGCTGATCGCCCCGGCCCTCATAGGCGTAGGTGAGCTGCGCGAACGGCAGTGCCAGATTACTGGCCACACCTTGCGCGGTCGGCTCCAGGTCGGCCGCCACCGGCGCCTTGAGCAGCCCGGCATACCGGTAGGTCTCCCAGATGAGCCGGTCGGTCACCGGGATGTCAAGCGCGGTGCCGAGGATCCGGTGCAGGTCGACATCGCTCCGGGTGGTGTCCACTGGCGCCATCTGCGAGTGACTGGACCAGCCCCTGCTGCAGGATGTACCCGTTCAGCCCGTGGAACTCATTCCCGGTGGTGACCGACCAGGCGATCGGTCGCTTGCCGGCGTTCTCGACCAGGATGCGCATTACCGCGTAGTCCCGGCTGTAGAACGGCGTCCCCTTCCGGAGGGTATGGGTGATCGGCCCGATCTTGAGGGTGACATCCTGGGGCAGCAGGGTGCCGATCGCGTCCCGGATCTGCGGGTCCGTCATGGTATGCGGCTTCCAGGTCGGCGTGACCGGATTGCGGCCCTTCCAGATGGCGGGGGCAGCCGCCTCATCGAAGGGACGGTTGGGGAAGTCGCGGAGCTGCCGCTTGTACCAGTCGGTTTCGGTCAGGGCGAGACAGACGACGAGGACATCCTGCCGGATCCCGGCGACTTCCTGGGCCCACCACAGCGGGAAAGTGTCGTTGTCCCCGTAGGTGAACAGGATGCCGTTGGGTGGCACCGAGTTGAGCAGGTTGTACGCGAAGTCGGGCGCGAGGTGTGCGTCTGGCCCCTGCCGCCGGGTCGCGGCGGTGAAGTTGCTGACGAATGGTGTCAGGGCGACCAGCGCCAGCGGCACGGCGGCGAGCGCCGGGGCCAGCTTGATCCGTCGCATCATGGCGCCGATCAGCGCGGCCAGTCCCATCCCGGCCCACAGCCCCCAGACGATGAAGCTGACGACAAAGAAATAGTCCCGGTCGCGGACTTCGTGGTCCGTCGGGTCGGGATACCGGTCAAACGCCAGTCCGAAGCCGGGCTTGAAGTTCATGTAGACCACCAGACCGAGCCCGGTGATCAGCCAGAGGGCAAAGAGCAGCCACCAGCCGGAGCGATCGGTCCGCCGGTGCAGCACGGTGCCGCGGATGCCCAGAAAGGTGAACAGCAGCGTGGCCAGGGTACGGAGCGGGAACACCCCGACGGCCTGCTTCACGCTGTTGGCCCACTGCCAATCGTAGTACTGCAGGTAGTTGAGCAGCTGCAGCCCGAACATGGTCAGACTGCGTCCCGGGTTGTCGGGGCCGTGGGGAATCGTGGGGTCGTCGAGCGGCGTCCGGATCGGGTACTGCTCGCGACGGATCACCCCCAGCAGCGAATTCCAGTTATCCGGCTGGGCCTCGTTGATCGGCGGGTGGAGTCCGGCCCGGATGTAGAGGTACAGGTAGCTGGTCACCCCGATGCAGGCGATGACCAGCGCGACCAGCGCGAAGGGGAGATTGTGGGCCCGCCACGAGAGACCAGCCGCGATCAGGAAGGCGATGCCCCCGAGGATGAGGAGGGTGGTGCTCCCGAGCCCGCCACCGATCAGCACACCCCAGGTCCCCATGACCACGGCCGTCTGGGCCCACTCGACCTGGCGTTCCTCCGCGCTGTCGGCGGGCGACTCCCACAGCGCCGCCGCCATGAAGGCGACGACCGCCGGCCCGGCCAGCAGCGCGAGCAGATGGTTGCCGATCGAGATGCCGCCGAGATAGAGGATCAGCAGCAGGAGGTGTGGGGCGCGAGCGGTCCCGCGGGCGGCCCGCCAGCGGAAGCTGAGCCAGGCGATCGCGGCGATCGTGAAGCAGGCAACGGCGTAGACTTCGGTCTCGTTGGAGTTCTGCCAGGTCGTGAAGGTGAACCCGGCGATCAGAACGGCCGCGAACGCGCCCCCCGACCCGCACCAGTTGCGCGGCGCGATCCTCCAGGTCCTCGGTGTAGCGGGCCAGCGTCTCGTGTGCCACCAGGAAGAACCCGCCGGCGCCGAGGGCACTCATCGTCGCGGACAGCAGGTTGGTCCGCTGGGCAAACTCACCGAATGGCACCACCGTGGCCCAGACATGCGCCATCATCACGAACAGCGGCGTCCCCGGCGGATGGGGTATCCCCAGCGTCTTCGCGGCGGCGATGAACTCACCGGCGTCCCAGAAGGTGACGGAGGGCGCGAGGGTGATGACATAGCCGGTCAGCACCAGCAGCGTGGCGAGGGCGGCGAGCAGGTACGGCGGACGGCGGTGCATGCGGGGTCGAGTTGAGTGTGGTATCCGGCGCGGGGTCAGGCGATTCCCCGGACAGCGTGGGCGACAGCCAGGGCGTCCCGGGTCAGGGCAACATGGTGCACCCGGAAGAGCCGCGCCCCGCGTTCATAGGCGAGCACGCAGGCGGCGGCGGTCGCCGCATCGCGATCCCCCACTTCCCGGCCGGTGACGCTCCCCAGGAAGCGCTTGCGCGACGGTCCGACCAGCACTGGGCGCCCCAGTGCCACGCAGCGCTGCCAGCTGATCGAGCAGCAGCAGGTTCTGCTCGGCGTTCTTCGCAAAACCGAAACCCGGATCAAGGACCATGCGCTCGGCTGGCACCCCGGCGGTGAGCGCCGCGTCCATCGCCTCCGAGAGCTCCCGCCGGACTTCGGTCACCAGGTCCGGAGAGTAGTCGGCATGATCGAGCCGGGCCATGGTGCTCACCGTCCCGCGGGAATGCATGAGGATCGCCCCAGCTTTGCCCCGGGCCACGATGCCCGCCATGGCGGGATCGAGCCGGAAGGCCGAGACATCGTTGATGATCGCCGCGCCGGCCCCGAGCACGGCGGCCGCCACCTCGGCCTTGACGGTGTCGACGGAGATGGGCATCGCGGGGTGTCGGCGATGCAATGCTTCCACCACCGGGAGCACCCGGGCGAGCTTCGTCCGCGACCGGAACGGGGTCACTGCCGGGTCGAGTCGACTCGCCACCAAGATCCAGAACGTCGGCACCATCCGCGAGCAGCCGATCGGCGTGGGCCAGTGCCGCGTCGGGGGAGAGGTACTTGCCGCCGTCGCTGAAGGAGTCGGGCGTGAGGTTGAGGATGCCGAAGATGAGGGGGCGATCGAGCGGGAGGGTACCGCTGGGCGGTGGGCCAGACGACCGCCGATTCTGCGGGGAGCTGCAGTCCGACCGCTTCCGCGACTCCGGACAGCTCGGGGGGGACCACCCAGGGGCGAGCCAGCGCCGAGAGCCGCGCGGCGGTGCCGCCGAGGAGCACCCAATCGTCGCCGGTGACGATCTCGAGGCCGAGGCTGCCGGCGTACCGCACCAGCGGGAGGATGATGGAGGAATCGAGCCCGGTCAGTTCAACGGCCGCCGCGCGCCACCCGGAGGCGGCCGCGTCGGCTTTCACGTCATCCCAGCCCCGCGACCGGAGCGCATCGCGCACCGCCCGCGGGGAATGCGTCCCCAGCGCCCGGGCGATCACGCGCCCATGGGTTCGGCCGGCGGCGCTCCAAGAATAGGGGCCCGCTGCGGTGAGGTCGCATCAGGCTTGGCTGCCAGCGTCGCGGGCGCGCTGGGCGGCGGACTGGAGGGCTTCAGGGGCGGCAACGGCTGACCCCGGGACAGCAGATCCACGTCCTCCCGATCGATCGTTTCGCGCTCGAGTAGTGCCGTCGCGATCCGGTCCAGCAGCTCGCGGTGTTCCGTGAGGATCTTGCGGGCCCGCTCGTGCGCCTCGTCGAGGAAGTGCTTCACTTCGTCGTCCACCATCTCGGCGGTACGCTCGGACACTTCCCGCCGCTGGCCGAACTCGCGACCGAGGAAGACTTCCTGTTCGCGCTCCCCGATGGCCATCATGCCGACTTTATCGCTCATGCCGAACATCGTCACCATCCGGCGGGCGATGTTGGTCGCCTGTTCGATATCGCTGCCGGCCCCGGTGGTGACCTTGTTGGGACCGAACACCAGTTCCTCCGCCACCCGTCCCCCGAACGCGATGCCGAGCCGGCCGATCAGCCATTCCTTGGTCTGGCCGTATCGGTCCTTGTCTGGCAGCGACATCATGAGGCCCAGCGCGCGCCCGCGCGGGATGATGGTCACCTTGTGAATCGGGTCGCTCCCCTCGGTCTTCATCGACACGACGGTGTGTCCCGCTTCATGGAACGCGGTGAGCCGGCGCTCGTCTTCGGAGAGGACCAGGCTCTTCCGCTCGACGCCGAGCATCACCTTGTCCTTGGCGTCCTCGAAATCCTGCATGTCGACCAGCGACTTGTTGCGCCGGGCAGCCAGCAGGGCGGCCTCGTTCACCAGGTTCGCGAGATCGGCACCCGCCATCCCGGGCGAGCCCTTGGCAATGACCTCGAGCACCACATCGGCGGCGAGTGGAATCTTGCGGGTATGCACCCGGAGGATCCCTTCGCGGCCGCGCACATCAGGGGCATCGACCACGATCTGGCGGTCGAAGCGTCCCGGGCGCAGCAGCGCCGGGTCGAGCACATCGGGCCGGTTGGTGGCGGCGATCAGGATGACGCCGTCATTCGACTCGAAGCCGTCCATCTCGACCAGCAGCTGATTGAGCGTCTGCTCCCGTTCATCGTGCCCACCGCCAAGCCCGGCGCCACGATGGCGACCCACGGCGTCGATTTCGTCGATGAAGATGATGCAGGGCGCGTGGGCCTTGCCCTGTTCGAAGAGGTCGCGGACCCGGGAGGCGCCCACCCCGACGAACATCTCGACGAAGTCCGACCCGGACATCGAGAAGAAGGGCCGACCGGCTTCGCCGGCGACGGCCTTGGCGAGCAGGGTCTTGCCAGTGCCGGGAGGCCCGACCAGCAGGGCGCCCTTGGGCAGCCGCCCGCCCAGCCGGGTGAACTTCTGCGGGTCCTTCAGGAATTCAATGATCTCCTGCAGCTCGACCTTGGCCTCGTCAGCGCCGGCCACGTCGGCGAAGGTCAGCTTGGGCGTGTCGCCCGACAGCAGCTTGGCCTTGCTCTTCCCGAAGGAAAAGGCGCGGCTCCCGCCCGCCTGCAGCTGGCGCAGGAGGAAGACCCAGAGGCCGATGATCACGATCCACGGCAGCGCGGCCAGCAGGAAGCTGCCGATCCCCAATCGCGGCTCCTTGGCCGAGATGGGCACGCCGGCGGTTTCCAGCTGCGCCAGGATCGCTTCGCTGTCCTTGATGGGCAGCAGGACCATGAAGTTCTTGGCCTTGCGGCTGTCCTGCACCACCTGATTGATGAACTCGCCTTCCAGCTGCTTGCCGTCGTACACCACGACGTTCTTCACGTTGCCCGCGGCCAGCTGCTCCTTGAACGCGGTATACGTGAATTCCTGCGTGGCGTTCCGCTGGCTGCTCATGAGCTGAAACAGCGCCATGGCCACCAGGGCCACGAGCAGCCAGAGCGCGAGGTTCTTGCTGAGGCTCCGCCAATCGGGGCGGGGCGAGGACGGAGGCAGTCGTTCAGCCATGAGTGGCCTTTTCCGCAATGTACGGGAGGTGCCGGAGATCCTCCGCGTGATCCAGACCGTAGCCCACCAGAAACGTCATGGGCGCGGCGAAACCCACAAACCGGACTTCCGGCAGTGGCGGCGCGATCCGTTTGTCCAGCAACGCACAGATCGCAAGACTCCTGGGCCCCCGGGACCGCAAACGCTCCACCAGGGACGCCAGTGTTCGCCCGGTATCAATTATATCCTCCACGACAAGGATATGCCTGCCCGCCATCGGGGCAGTGGGTTCATAGTGGAGCCGCACCTCCCCGCTGGAGACCGTGCCCGACCCATAGGAGCTGGCGACCACGAAATCCACCTGCAGGGGACGCCGGACCTGACGCACCACGTCTGCCAGAAAGACAAAGCTCCCCTTGAGGGCCCCGATCACCAGCAGATCTCCGTCAGGATAGGCGGCGGTGATCTCCGCGCCGAGTTGCGCCACCCGCTGCTGGATGGTGGATTCATCAAACACCACCCGCAGGTCCACGCTCCCTGCGCGGGGATCAGCCACGGGGCCGGACCTCCAGCCGCAGCGCCGCCTCGCCACCAGCGGGCAGCAGCAGGTTGGAGCGGCACACCCCAGGAATCCAGGCGATCGCTCCTTCTCCCTCCAGTATGGGCCACCCTTGTCGCTCCTGCCGAGGCACGTGGGCATCCTGAAAGCAGCGTACCGCGAGCCGATGTCCCCGTCCGCCCAGCGGGGCCACGCGGTCCCCCGGGAGCCAGGGGCGGACCGCGAGCGGCGCCGGGGTGAACCAGGCGGTGGAACTGGCCCGCTCCTGCCGAGCCGGCGCGGACTCGGTCGACCACGACAGTGTCCATCCCCCCCACGCGAGTTGCCCTTCCCCACTGCCTGGCATCACCATCGGGGCAGGAACCGATCCGACCTCAGGTGGCAGGACCCGGAGACGCCCGAAGGCGAGTTCCAGCCGCCAGCCGTCGCCCAGATCGGTCCGGGCGCCGCTGCCACTGCCCTGCAGCCCCGCGAGGGCGCGGGCAATGCGCTGCGGTCCGACCGGGCATCCTGCGCCGCGCAGGAGCGCCTGCGCCAGGGGGATGCGGAGGGCGACCGGGAGGGCGCCGAGGACCGTCCAGTCCAGCGACGCCGCGTCCGGGTCGCGTTGCAGCCCGAGCCCGGGCCATTCCTCGAGCGCGGCGCGCCAGCCACGCCGATCATCCAGCGCGAGGCGCGCGGTGCGCGCCAGGCGATCGCCCACGTCAGGCAGGCGGGCCTTCACCTGCGGCAGCAGCGCCTGCCGGATCCAGGAGCGCAGATGTCGCGGCTCCGCATTGGCCGGGTCCTCCCACCACTCAAGCCGCTCGTCCCGGGCGTAGCGCACCAGGTCCTCACGGGTGACTCCGAGCAGCGGTCGCATGAGCATGCCCCGCCGGAGGGTCATCCCCGCCAGCCCCATGGGGCCCGACCCGCGCAGCAGGCGCATCAGCACCGTCTCGGCCTGGTCATCGGCATGATGGCCCAGGAAGATGCCCCCCGCCTGGTGCTCCCGGGCCAGTCGCCGCAACCAGCGGAGGCGGGCGACACGTGCGGTGGTTTCGGAGGCGGTGGGGCCCAGGCCGAGTGAGACGGTATGGAGCGGAAGCCGATGGGAGGTGGCGAGCCGTTCGACAATCGACCGCGGAGTATCCACCGGCTGCATCCCGTGGTCGACATGCGCGACGATCGGATCAAGGTGGTGCTCCGCCCGGGTGCGCTGCAGCAGATCGAGCAACACGACCGAATCGACCCCGCCCGACACCGCCACCACCACCGGGCCGGGTGGCAGCTGGAGCGACGCGAGGACCGCGGTAAAGGAGGAGGCCAGCGACATGGAGGAAGGGTAGCACCCCGCCGGCTAGTGATGGTCGGCGGGTTCGCTCGCCTGGAGATGAAAGCGGGGAATGTCCGCCGGAAGGGCGATGTTCTCCGGACCGTAGAAGAAATACTTGCCCTCCATGAACCCATTGGGCGATTTCAGCACGCAGAAACTCTGGTATTCATGGACCTGGCCCCGGGCGAGCACCGGCTGCTCGCCCACCACACCCTCTCCTTCCACCACCGTCTCTTCGCCAATCGAGTCGTGAATCAGCCACTGCCTGGTGCGAAGTTGCAGGGTCTCACTCCCCACATTCTCGATCCGGACAAAGTAGGCAAAGACGAACTGCCCCTTGGCTGGCTGCGAGCGCTCGGGCAGGAAGACCGGCCGGACCGAGATCCGGATCCCGCCGGTCTGCCGGTAATAGAAGGGCCGCGCCCGTTCGGTCACGGTTTCGGTGTCTCCTGGCCCTTGGTGAAGTCACCGGCGCGGACGATCGTGATCTTGTCGGGATCGATGTATCGCCGGATCGCGGCGTTCACCTGCGCCGGTGTGAGCGACGCGACTTTCGCCTCGGTCGCCTTGTCAAAGGCCATGGTGCGACCGATGAAGGCGTACTCGCCCAACTGGCCCACCAGCGCCTGGTCCTGCGAACGGCTCACCTGCCGCGACTGCAGCCAGCCCTTGACCGCCTCCTGCACCTCGGCCGGGGTGAAGCCGTCCTTGAGCACCCGATCGATCTCCTCCTTGAACGCCGCCTCGAGACGGGCCGCGTTCTCCGGCGCGTAGATGGCGTAGGTCTGGAACCCTCCGGTCTTGTCGAGCGAGCTCGCAAAGATGCTGCTGCCTACGCCGTAGCTGATCCCCTCTTTCTGCCGGATGCGGGTGGCGAGGCGCGAGTTCAGGAATCCCCCACCCAGCATGTAGTTCCCGAGGGTCAGGGCGGGATAGTCGGGATCGGAGTCCTGGATCGGGATGTTCATCCCCGCCAGCATGAAGGCATTGGCCTTATCCGGCGTTTCCAGCACGATGTGATTGGCCGCCACATCCTTGAACTCCCGCGGGACCCGGGCAAAGGGTTTGGGACTCTTCCAGGAGCCGAAGATCTCGTTGGCCACCGTGGTGACTTCCGGCGCATCGAAATCTCCGACAACCGTCAGCTCGCCGTTGCTCGCCCCGTAGAATTCGGCGTAGAACCGCCGGGCTTCCTCCAGCGTGGCGGCGGTATAGTCGGCGACCTGCTCGTCCATGGTGGCGACATAGCGCGGGTCGCCCTTGGGGTACGGGCTGAGATAGCGGGCATAGGCATTGAAGCCGACCGAGGTGGGCTCCGACCGGTTCTCCTCGATCGAGGCCAGGTTCTGCCGCTTGAGCTCGTCGAATTCCTTCTCCGGGAATCCCGGCTCCCGCAGGACCTCCCCGAGCAGCCGGAGGGCGGCCGCCAGATTGGGACGGGTTGTCTCCAGGCTGGCACGGAGCGAGGTCGGACCGCCGGACACGTTGACCCGCGCCTTGAGCCGGTCAAACTCATCGCGAATCTGCTGCCGGCTCCTGGTGCGGGTGCCGCGCATCAGCATCGACGCGGCGAGATCGGCCACCACCGACTTGCCCTGCACCGACTCGAGCGACCCGAACCGGAGGGTGAGCACCGCGTTGACCGATTGCCCGCGATTCTGCTTGGGCAACAACGACAGCTTGAGGCCGCCGGGCCCCGTGGCGTGGAGGGTGCGCCGATCGATATTGTCGGGCGACGGATCGAAGGCTTCGCCCGCGGCGAGCAGGGTGTCGCCCCGATAATTCTGCACCAGCGCCGTGATATCCGGGGCGACCGGAATCTCGGCCCGGTTGGGCTTGTCGGTCGGAATGAAGCTGCCGGAGGTCAGATTCTCCCGCTTGAGATAGGCGGCCGCCACCCGGGCCACATCCTCGGGGGTGACCGCCTTGATCCGGTCGCGATGGATGAACAGAAACCGCCAGTCGCCCATCGAGGCCCATTCGCTCAAGTCCAGCCCGACCCGATCGGAGCGATTGAGGTTCAGCTCGATGTTCTTGACCAGCTGGGTCTTGGCCCGGGTGACTTCATCCGCCGAGGGCACGGTGGTCACGATCTCCTGCAGCGCGGAATCGAGCGCCGCGCGGGCCCGATCGAGATCATCCTCCTTGCGGACCCGGGCGTAGGTGATCAGTACGCCGGGTTCCTTCAACTGGAAGGAGAAGGCGCCGACATCCGCCGCCAGCTTGGTCTCGACCAGCGCCTTGTACAGCCGGCCTGAGGGCGCATCGCCCAGCACCTGGCCCAGCACGTCCACCGCGGCAAAATCGGGATGGGTGCCAGCGGGCACATGGTACATCGCCATCGCCACCTGGATATCGCCGGAACGCCGCAGCGTGACGTGGCGCTCCCCGTCCTGGGTCGGCTCGGCGGTATAGGTGGGCCACAGCTTGAGCACTCCGGTCCGATCCGGGCGGGGAATGCGCCCGAAGCGATCCTCGATCAGCCGCAGCGTCCGGGCCGGGTCAAACTTCCCGGCCACCACGAGGACAGCGTTGTCCGGCTGGTAGTATCGGCGGTAGAAGCCCTGCAGCCGTTCAATCGGCACATTCTCGATGTCGGATCGCGCGCCGATGGTGGAGTTCCCGTAGTTGTGCCACAGGAAGGCGGTGGAGGTCACCCGCTCCATGAGGATGCTGAAGGGATCGTTCTCCCCCGACTCGAACTCGTTGCGCACCACGGTGAACTCGGACTCGAGGTCCTTCTTGGCAATGAAGCTGTTGACCATCCGGTCTGACTCGAGGTCCAGGGCCCAGATCAGGTTGGTGTCGCTGGCACTGAAGGTTTCGAAGTAGTTGGTCCGATCGAACCAGGTCGAACCGTTCGGCCGCGCGCCATGGCTGGTGAGTTCGTTCGGAATATTGGTGTGGCAGGAACTGCCCTTGAAGACCAGGTGCTCGAGCAGGTGCGCCATGCCGGTTTCACCGTAGGCCTCGTGCCGCGAACCGACCAGGTAGGTCACATTGACGGTCGTGGTCGGCTTGGACGCATCGGGGAACAGCAACACCCGCAGGCCATTCGGCAAGATGTATTCGGTGATCCCTTCCACCGAGGCGCCCTTCTTCGCCAGCCCGCGCGGCCGGCGCGCATTGGTGGCCTTCACTGCCGCACAACTGGTCGCACCGGTGGTGACCCTGGTGGCAGCGGCGCGCGCCACTGGCCGGGCGGTGCTGGTCGGTGCCTCGACCTGCTGTGCGGCAAGGGAAGCCCCGCCGAGGCCCAGGAGGCAGGCGAGCAGAGAAAGGCGACGGATCGACATGACAACCTCGAAAAGGAAATGGGCAGGCGCCGCGCCCCGGGGGAGTGGCCACGGCGTCAGGGGAAGATACGGGAGAAACGGCGGGAGGGGAGGGTCGGATATGTACCCAGCGCCGGCCCTCGCGTGGAGGTCCGGCGCAGGTAACACCCGGGAGGCCACTAGCGGCTGGCGGAGCGGGTCGGTTGGGTGAGGAGCGCGACCAGCGATTCGGTTTCGCCCTGACTCAAGCCGAGGTTGGGCATCCGGTTCCATTTGTCGAGCGCAGGGAGACTCGCCGGATCGGCGATCCGCTGACGGATGTAGGCGGCCTCGAGACGGCGATTGGTCAGTTCGGGCCCGACCGACTCCACCCGGTTCCGTTCCGCGAACTCCGGAACATCGTGGTTCACGTGGCAGGTGCCGCATCCCTTGGCCACAAAGAGATGGCGACCCCAGTCCGCCGCCGCGAGTGCGACGGGTGGTGCGCCGGCCGCCACCACGGGGATGGGGAGCAGGATCAGCCGGGTGTCGTGCCATCCTGCATTGACTTGCAGCGCGACAACACCGGTGGCGGGGGCTACAATCGTCGCACGATACCGGCCCGGTTGTGAAGTACGGTCGGCCCGGACCGGCGCCCCGTCCGTCACGCTGACCGTCGGCGTCAGGTCGTTCATCGGCGTCACGCCGTGCTGCCGAATGGTGAATTCCAGGGCGAAGCGACTCCCTGCCTCCAGCGACATTGGCGGGTTTTCCACGGTCACGACCGCCCAGCCCCCGACAGCATGGTCCATCCCCAACGCGGCCACCGCCAGCATCGCCATGCGCGTCCAAGCAACCATCCCTGCCTCCCAGTGAGAAGTAGTGGTAGGATGCCGGCGGGAGCGCGAGGGTTTAACCCTGCCCCTTACAGCCCGACCCGTCCCACTACAGATTCTTGCATTCCTTCCGCTCCGAGGTCCCAGCATGTCGCTCCCCCCGCCTCTCGACGGGCTCGCTCCCCCGGAGCTCGCCGTCCTGCTCCCCTACCTGGAGCCGGTCGAGTTTGCCGCCGGGACCCTGATTTTCGAGGAGGGGAGTCTCGGGGACAGCTGCTACATCATCGATGCGGGTGAAGTCCGGCTGGAGGTGGCCCGGCCTGAGCTCGATTCCGACGGTGTCCTCGGCTTCCTGGATGCCGGGACGATCCTCGGCGAGCTCAGCCTGCTCGACCGGCAGCCCCGGTCGGCCAGCGCCTACAGCCACACGGCAGTCTCGGCCCGGCGGCTGGCGGTGGAATCGATCGATCGACTCCTGGCGGCGCATCCACCCATTGGCCTCCTGATCTACCAGGCCCTCGGCCGGGACGCCGCACGGAAGCTGCGCGCCACGACCCAGCGGCTGGCCGAGTTCGCCATCACGGGACGAGATGCCGACGTGGATGAGACGGTCCTGCGGGCCCAACGCGCGGTGCAGGCCTTCGGCGGCTGGACCGACCGGCAGGTCGATGAGCTGCTGGAGAAGGTGGCGAATGCCGTCGCGAGTCAGGCGGAACCGCTGGCCCGGGCGACGGTGGAGGAGACCAAACTCGGCAACGTACCGGACAAGACCACCAAGAATCAGATGGCGAGCGTCGGCGTCTACCGCGGGCTGGTCGGTCAGACCGCGCGCGGGGCGCTACGATCGATCCCCGAGCGGATGGTGACCGAGTTCGGCAGTCCGGCCGGGGTGGTCTTCGCCCTCATTCCAATGACCAACCCGGTGGCCACCGCCATCTTCAAGACCCTCATCGCCCTCAAGGGGGGCAATGCCCTCATCCTCTCTTTTCACCGCGCCGCGCTCGGGACGGGGAATACCGTGGGCGCGTTGATTCAACAGGCGCTGGCCGATGCCGGCGCCCCGCGGGACCTGGTGCAGTGGATCCCGCGCCGTACCAGTCGGAAGAAGACGGCGATGTATCTCAGCCACCCGGGTGTATCGCTGGTCCTGGCCACCGGCGGTTCCGGCATGGTCAAGGCGGCCTACAGCTCGGGTACCCCCGCGATCGGGGTCGGGCCGGCGAACACGCCGGTCCTGATCTGTGCCGATGCCGATCCGACCCAGGTGGCGGCCGCCATTGTGATGAGCAAGTCGTTCGACAATGGCCTGATCTGCGGCGCGGAGCACAACCTGATCGTGGAGGCGTCGCTCCGCGAGGCGCTGATCCCCGCCCTCGAGGCCGCGGGCGCGGCGGTGCTGACCCCCGAGGAGGCGAAGCGGTTCGTCCTGACGGCGGTTGACCCCGCCACCCACAGCTGGCGGGGCCAGATCATCGGCCAGTCTGCGGCAGCCATCGCGGGGTTCATGAAGATTACCCGACCGTTCCTCATCCGCGTGATCGTGGTGCCCACCGACGAGGTCTCAGCCACTAACCCGCTCGCCGGTGAGAAGATCTTCCCGGTCCTCTCACTCTTCACGGTCCCGAATGCGCAGGAGGGCATTACGGTGGCCCGCCGGCTGCTGTCCTTCCATGGCGCGGGGCACACGGCGGGGATTCACAGCGACAACGCCGAGATCATCGAGCAGTTCGGTCGCGAGATCCCGGCGGGCCGCATCCTGGTCAATTCCCCGTCGGTCCACGGCGTGGTTGGCGTGACCAGCGGCCTGGATCCCTCGTTCACGCTCGGGTGCGGCTATTTCGGCGGGAACTCCACCACCGACAATGTGAGCTTTCGAAACCTGCTGAACATCAAACGTCTGGCCCACGCGGTCCCGCCGGGTCATGCCGGCTGAGTTCGACCGGCCGGAGATCCGCGTCACGCTGGCGGGCACCGAGTTGTTCGCCGGTGTCGCCCCCGCGATCATCGACGCGGTCGCGGCAGCGCTGGAGCCCATGCGCCTGCCTGGGGGAGAGCTGCTGGTCGCCCAGGGGGATGCGGGTGACGCCGCCTACCTGGTGCTGGGAGGGCGCCTGCGGGTGGAGCGACCCCGCGGAGGACGGGTGGAGGTCATCCGGGAGGTGGGGCCCGGCGAGTTGGTGGGCGAGCTCTCGCTTCTGACCGGCGCGCCACGCTCGGCATCGGTCCGGGCGATCCGGGATACTGAAGTTGGCCGATTGCCGCGGGCGGCGTTCGATGCCCTGCTGCAGGCGCATCCCGCCCTCGCCATCCGGCTTACGCGAATGCTGGCCGCGCTGGTGGCCGCGCCACTGCCCGCCCGCGAGACGGCCTCGGCGATCAAGACGGTGGCAGTGCGCGGTTTGTCCACCGATGCGCCCCGACAGGTCGTCGCGGAGGGGCTGGCCCGCGCCCTCGCCGGCTGGGGGCGGACGGTGGTCGTATCCGCCGAGACGATCGAGTCGGCGCTGGGCCGTCAGGCCGCCGCGGCCCAGCCGGGCGATGCGCACGATCGCGAGGTCAGTCGCTGGCTTGACCGTCTGGAGCAGGATCACACCTATGTGGTCTACCTGTCCGACGCGGCCGGCTCCACCTGGACCCGACGGTGCCAGCGCCAGGCCGATCTCCTCCTTGATGTCGCGGGGGTGGGGCAACCGCCCGCGGCCCCGGCTACCGCCATCCGGCATGAGTGGGCGGCGCGGGACCTGGTCCTGGTCCACCCCGCCAACACCGCTCGACCCAGTGGGACCAGCGCGTGGATTGATGTCACCCACGTGGGCCGGCGTCACCACCTGCGGCTGGACCGGGCCGAGGACTTCGCCCGACTGGCGCGGCGCATCTCCGGCCGGGCCATTGCCCTGGCGCTCAGCGGCGGCGGGGCACGGGGCATGGCGCATATTGGTGTCCTTCGGGCCATGGAAGAGCTGGGTATCCCGGTCGACGAACTGGGTGGGACCAGCATGGGCGCGGTCGTGGCCGCGCAGTACGCGGCGGGAATGTCGCTCCCGGAGATGGCGGAGCTCAATCGCCATGGATGGCAGCACTACCGGCCGCACCGGGCGTTCACCATCCCCTTCTCCGGCATGGTCTCCCACCGGACGGCGGAGCGGATGCTGCTGTACATGTTCGGTACCCTGGCGTTCGAGGACTGCTGGCTGGAAACGTTTGCCTGTGCCGCCAGCCTCACCCGCTCCCGCCTGGTGGTCCAGCGCACGGGCCCGGTGGTCCCGGCCCTGATGGCGAGTATTGCCCTGCCGGGCATCGCGCCGCCGATCGTCAGTCCCCTGGGCGAACTGCTGGTCGACGGCGGCGTGCTCAACAATCTCCCGGCGGCGCACTTCACCCGGGGGGCCGACGGCGCCATCATCGCGTGCAACGTCTCCCCGCTGGTCGAGCGTGAGCCGGGGTACCGGACAACTCCCGGGGCCTGGCAGGTGCTTCGGGACCGGCTGTTCGGTGGCGCCCGCCGTCCTTATTACCCGTCGATGTTCGAGACCCTCTCCCGGGTGGCGGTGGTCAGCAGCATCCAGGAAACCCGTCGGGTCCGCGATTCCGCCGATGTCTACCTGCAGCCGCCGGTGGACGACGTGGCCATTTTCGATTTTGCGCGGACCGACGAGGTGATCGACACCGGGTACCGGACCGCATTGGCCGAATTGGGCACCTGGTGGTCCGCCCGCGCCACGAGCCGGCCCCCGGGCCGCCGCTCTTCCCTGCTCCAGGTCTAGGCATGCCGACCCCGATCCCGCGCGTCCTCTGCCTCGGCAGTGGCTGGGCGTCCCTCTACTGTGTCCGGGCGATGCGCGGCGCCATTCGCCGCGGCGAAGTCGATGTGACGGTGATCGGCCGGGACAATTTCCACACCTTCCACGGCTTTATCGCCGAAATGCTGACCGGGCGAATCCAGCCGGGGCAGATTACCACGCCGGCCCGCCGGATGTTCCCGCCCGCCCGGTTCCACAACGCCGAGATCGAGACCATTGATCTGCAACAGCGGATCGTGACCACCGCGCGCTACCTGGATGGCAAGCGGTACGAGCTTCCCTTTGACCACCTGTTCGTCGCCCTCGGATCGATTGACGATCTCTCGCGCTATCCCGGTATCGCGGAGCATGCGCTCAAGCTCAAGACCTACTGGGACTGCTTCAAGGTCCGAAACCACCTGCTGGCCATGCTCGAGCTGGCGGAAATCGAGACAGACGCGGCGGAGCGACGCCGCCTGCTCACCTTCGTGATCGTGGGCGGCAACTATGGTGGGATCGAAGTGGCCGCGGAACTCGAGGACCTGATCCGGATTCTCGCGCGCAAGGAGTATCCCGGCATCGATCCGACCGAGGCGCGGGTGATCGTGGTGCACAGCGGACCGCGCATCCTGCCGGAACTGGTGGGGAGTCATCCCCGCCTGGTGGCGTACGCCGAGCGCTACCTGACCGGACGCGGGCTCGAGCTGCGGTGCGGCCTGCGACTCGGTGCCGCCACCCCGGAAGAGGCGGTGCTCAGCAACGGGGAACGGATCCCGACCCGGACCATTATCAGCTCTGCCGGTACCGCACTGTCGCCCCTGCTCGCGCAGCTCCCCGTGACGCGCGATGACCGCGGCCGCATCGTGACTGATGCCTTTACCCAGGTGCCGGGTGCCGATCGGGTCTGGGCGGCCGGCGACTGCGCCGCGGTGCCCCACCCGAAGGGTGGGATCTCGCCCACCCTCGCGATCTTTGCCATGACGCAGGGACGGCAGGCGGGGCGGAACATCCTGCGCACGGTGCGGGGCCAGCCGCTCAAGCCGTATCGCTTCACCGGCCTGGGCGACGCCTGCGGGCTGGGGCGCCGCCGGGCGATCGCCCAGCTGTGGGGCCTCGAGCTGACGGGGGTGGCGGCGTGGATCATCTGGCGCTCCTTCTTCCTGGCCTTTGTGCCGACCTGGGAGAAACGACTGCGGCTGCTGTTTGACTGGGTGCTGACCCCGCTGGTGGGCCGGGATATCGTGGAGATCCGGGTGCGGGAGCCCTTCGGACTGCGGCGGGAGCACTACGAGGCAGGCCAGGATATTGTGCGACAGGGAGACCTGGGCCAGCAACTCTATCTCATCTGGCAGGGCGAGGTGGAGGTCATCCGCACCGAGGATACCGGACCGCGCACCCTCGCGCGGCTCGGCCCGGGCCAGCATTTTGGTGAGATCGCCGTCTTCCAGAACGTGCGGCGCACCGCCACCGTCCGCGCGGTGGGCGCGGTGGAAGTCATCGCACTCGGTGGGCAGGAAGCGCGGGTGCTGACCGAAATTGCCCAGCCGATCGCCCAGGCCATCGGGCCCCGGGCCAGCCGCGCGATCACCCGAGAGTCGTAGGTTGTCCGCGCGTCACTTCCAGCCACTGACCCCCGCGCCCTATGCCACGATCCGCCCGCATCCTCGCCCTGCCGCTGCTCCTGCTCGCGTTCCATTCGGGCTGTCGGCCTGAGCAGCCGGCCCAGGCCGCGACCGCGAACCTGTCCGTGCCAGCCTGGTCGGCGGACGCCATCTGGTATCAGGTCTTCGTCGAGCGGTTCCGGAACGGGGACAGTACCAACGACCCCACCCCGCACGACATCCGCGGCGGCACCAATGAGGAGCCGCCAAAGGGGTGGCAGCCAACCCGCTGGACCCAGGACTGGTATCGGCGCGAGCCGTGGGCCGTCGCCACGGGGCGCGACTTCTACTCCACCATCTATTCACGGCGCTATGGTGGCGACCTGCAGGGCGTGATCGACCGGCTCGACTACCTGCAGCAGCTCGGCGTCACCGCGCTTTTTCTGAATCCGGTCAACGACGCTCCCTCGCTCCACAAGTATGACGCCCGGAACTACCGCCATATCGATCGCAATTTCGGCCCCGACCCCCGCGGCGACGAGGCGCTGATGGCCGCCGAACATCCCGCGGATCCCGGCGACCTGGCGGTGGACCTCGGCCGACAGCCTGTTCCTGGCGTTGATCCGCGAGGTACACCGGCGCGGCATGCGGATCATCATGGACTATTCCTGGAACCACACCGGTATCAGCTTCTGGGCCTGGCAGGACGTCCTCAGGAACCAGCGCGCCTCGCCCTATGCCGACTGGTACGAGATCCAGCGTTTCGACGACCCCGCGACGCCCGATACCAATGAGTTTGCCTATCGCGGCTGGGTGGGGGTGCCGTGGTTGCCGGAATGGAAAAAGATCGGCCGCCCCGCCGGCGTCACCGCTGGACCCACCGAGGGTACGCTGCTGCCGGCGGTTCGCGACCTCATCTTCGCGGTAAGCCGCCGCTGGCTCGACCCCAATGGCGATGGCAACCTGTCGGACGGGGTGGACGGGTTCCGCCTCGATGTGGCCGATGTGGTCCCGCTCGGCTTCTGGCGCGAGTACCGGCAGTTCGTCCGGAGCATCAACCCCGAGGCCTACCTGGTGGGCGAAGTCTGGTGGAAGGCGTGGCCGGACAGCCTGTGGAACCCGGCGCCCTGGGTCCAGGGTGATGTGTTCGATGCAGTGATGCACTACCAGTGGTTCGATCCAACCCGCCGGTTCTTTACCGGGGCGCCGCCCGGCCCTGAATGCCTCGGGCTACGCGGCAGCGATGGATTCGCTCGGTGCTGGCATCGCGGTGCCGTTCCAGCGCGCCATGATGAACCTGACGGCGAGCCACGACACCCCGCGGTTCGGTACGGCCATCTACAATCCGGGCCGATACAAGTACCACAACAACCCGCGGGAAGACTCGCTGTATCACATTGACCGACCCGATGCGCGGGCCCGCCAGATCGAGGCCCAGATCCTGGTCCAGCAATTCACCACCATCGGCGCCCCGCATATCTGGAACGGCGACGAAGTGGGGATGTGGGGCGCGGACGACCCCGATGATCGCAAGCCGATGGTCTGGTCCGATCTCACGTATGATCCGGAGACCACCGATCCCTTCGGGCGGGCGCGCCGGGCCGATCCCGTGGCGCCGGATACCGCCCTGTTCCGGGTCTATCACGAGCTGATCGCACTGCGGAAGGCCCGTCTGCGGCTGCTGGTGGATGGGACCCAGCGATGGCTGGTCACCGACGATGCGCGTGGTCTGCTCGCCTATGAGCGGGTCCTGGGGAAACAACGGGCGATCGCGGTGTTCAACCGCGGGGAAACCGCGCAGGAGATCGCCGTGCCCGCCACTGGCGCCTACCGGCGAATCTACCCTGCTGAAGCAGAGGTGACGGGCGGCGGGGGGACCCTGCGGGCGACCCTGCCGCCGCATGGCGCGGAGGTCTGGCTGCAGCAGTGAGTACACGGTCGGCACCCGGCTTCGATGTGTCCGCGGCGCCCGCCTGGGATACCCTGACCGCGGAGCCGCGGGGGAGCTATCCTATCCAGAATCGATCCACCGCGATTCGACTCCACGATGGCATGGAGAGGTGGGAGCCGATTCCCGGGGAAGTGCGCGTCGCCCGTCTGCATCAGGGCATGCAGGCGGTCGGCTGGGAACTCCGGGTACCGATCAGTGGGACAGACACCGTCGTCGGTGGCGGCGAGAATTTCCAGACGGTCGACCTGAGCGGAACCACTCGCGTCCTCCTGAACCGTGAACTTCACGGGCAGGCCGCCGCCGGCCTCACCTACCTCAATGTCCCTTTCTTCTGGTGCACCGCCGGGTGGGGTCTCCTGATCGATACCGGGGGCCCCATGCTCATGGATATCGGTCAGCGTGAGCCGGGGTGGGCCCGCTTTTGCCTGCTCGGGGAGGAATTGACGGCTACCCTGCTGCGGGGCGACCCGCGAACGCTGCTGCAGGACTACACCGCCCTGACCGGCCGCGCCGGCCCCTGGCCCGAGTGGGCCTTCGGGACCTGGATGAGTCGCGCCTCCTACATGAGCGAAGCGGAACTCCATGCCGTGATCGATCGCCTGCAGGCCGCGGGCTGTCCGGTAGACGTCATCCATGTCGACGCCTGGCTCGCCGGCAATCTCTTTCGCGAGTTCACCTGCTCCTGGGAGGTCGATCGCGCCCGCTTTCCGGCGGGGTGGACCGAGCGCATCCGGCAGCGCGGCGTGCGGACCAGCCTGTGGCTCAATCCGTTCGTGCTGGCGGACTCACCGCTGGAGCGGGACCTGCGGCAGGCACACCGGCTGCTCACCCGCGCGAATGGGGACCCTGCCCCAACCGTCGATCGCCCTAACCGGCACATCATCGACTTCACCAATCCCGATGCCGTCGGGTGGTGGAGCGACCAGGTGCGCCGACTGCTGCGAGAGGAACGGCCTGATGCCTTGAAGCTCGATTTTGGCGAGGAGATCCCGTTCGACGCGATCTGCCACGATGGCCGCACCGGGCTGGAGGTGCGCAACGTGTACGCCCACCTCTACCAGCAGGCGACCGCGGCCGCGATCCCGGCCGAGCACCCTCCGATGGCGCTGTTCTGTCGCTCGGGAACGGCGGGATCCCAGCAGACCCCCTGTCACTGGGTGGGCGACACCCCATCGACCTGGGACGGGATGGCCGAAGCGCTGCGCGCCTGCCTGTCGCTCTCGCTGTCGGGGTTCGCCCTGGTCAGTCACGACGCCGGGGGATTCCATACACCCGGCAGCAAGGCGATTCCGCGGCGGATCCTGGATGGCGAGCCCGCCAGATTCACCGCGGACGTTGATCCCGAGCTGTATGCCCGATGGGGGCAATGGGCCGCGTTCAGTCCGGTGACCCGGTTTCATGGGACGGGGGAGCGGGAGCCGACGGCCTATCCGGACCCCTGGCGGAGCGCCGTGATCGCCGCGCTGACCTGCCGGCAATCGCTGCGTCCGCTACTGCTGGACGCGCTCGCGGAGGCTCGAGTCTCAGGTATGCCGATGATGCGGCCGCTGTTGCTGACCCACCCGCACGAACCGGCGGCGAGACGCGCATGGCATCAGTACCTGCTGGGCACCGAACTTCTGGTGGCGCCCGTGCTGGCCCCGGGAGGTCGGACGACGATCTGGTTCCCCGAGGGATCGTGGGAACCGCTGCTGGGAGCGCCCGCGATTCAGCGCGGCGGGCTGCACGACATTTCCGTCGGCCCAGACGCCTTTCCGGTGTACCGTCGACGCCGGTAGGGCGCTACCGCATACCGAATCGGAAAACCGTCGTCTGCCGGTACGGCGTCCCGGGGCGGACGATGATGTCGGGGAAGGATGAGTGATTGACCGCGTCCGGGAATCCCTGCGCTTCGAGCGTGAATCCGGCGTGACGCTCATACCGGACTCCACCTTTGCCGACCAGGCCATCGAGATAGTTCCCGGTATAGAGTTGCAGGCCAGCCTCGGTGGTCCATGCTTCCAGCCGGCGCCCCGTTCCGGCATGCGTGGCTTCCGCCGCCAGCACCAGCCCCGGCCCATCCCGCGCCACCACGAAGTTATCGTCGTACCCCGGTGGGGTCCGCGCCAGTGCGCGCATCTGACGGCCGATCGCGATGGGCCGCGTGAAGTCGAGGGGCGTGCCCGCCACCGGCCGGAGCTCCCCGGTGGGGATCAGGGTGGCGTCGGTCGGGGTGTAGGCCGTGGCGTAGATGACCAGCTCGTGATCGAGCACGGTCCCCTGCCCCGCCAGATTGAAATAGCTGTGATTGGTCAGATTGACCGGGGTGGGCTGATCAGTTTCCGCTGTGTAGTCCAGCCGGAGGGCGTTGTCCTCCGTCAGCTGCATGGTGAGGGCGATGTCCACCCGGCCGGGATAGCCCTCGTCGCCATCGGGGCTCTGATGGGTCAGGCGCAGGGTGGACGGGTCGACCCGCTGCGCCTGCCAGAGTGCCTGATGGAAGCCGTGATTGCCACCGTGCAGGTGGTTCGGTCCATTGTTGCAGGCCAGGTTGTACTGGTGGCCCCCCAGGGTGAACACCCCGCGTGCAATGCGATTGGCCACTCGGCCAACGGTGGCCCCGAGGTAGTGCGGATTCCAGAGATACGGTTCCAGGTCGCTGAAGCCCAGGACGATGTCCTCGATATTCCCGTGCTGGTCCGGAGTGTGGAGCTCGGTCAACACCGCTCCATAGTCGAGGATTCTGGCGACGAGACCATGGGCATTCGTCAGGGTGAAGCGCTGGACCGGGCGGCCATCCGGCAGCTGCCCAACGACCTCGCCCCCCGCCGCACCCTCCCGTCCGCTAGTCAAGGCTGATCGCTCAGCAGCACAAGGTCGTAGGGTGTGTCGAGGAGGATCGCGTCCTTGGCCACCGTACCAGCCTGGCCCGAGTAGCTGTCGGTCAGAACCGTGCCGTCGGGATAGGTCCCGAACAGCGGGATGCGTTTCCGACCCACCGGCTGGTCCAGGGCCATCAGGACCCGGTCCCGTTGATTCGGGGTGTTCAACGTTCGGGTGAAGATGAAGGGCGACGCCTGCAGGGTCTGGTGCACGCCGGCGCCCACCGCGGGGTGAGCCTGACGGAACCGACCCAACCGCCGCCAGTGGGCCAGGATCGCCGTCGTGACCGGCGTCTTCCGGTCCTCCCAGTTCATGAACGACCGGAGATTGGCATCGCCAGTGGCCCCGGGAATCAGGAGGGGACGCGCCAGCTCGTCGCCGTAGTAGATCTGCACGCCGCCCGGCGCGAGCAGGAGCCGAGTCCCGGCACCGACGGGATCCTTTCGTTCCCGATCGAACGGGTCGCCGTCATCGTGGGAGCTGAGGTAGCTGAGAATGGACGCGCCACGGAGGGGCCCGGTGTGGAGCAGGCTGGCATACCGGGTGTACACGGAGTCCAGCGATCCGCGCGCATCGTGCTTGAAGCCGAAGTTGATCAGGGCATCGTAGCCGTGGGCGAAGTAGTCCACCTTGCGGTCGCCGAAGTCGTACGCCCGGCCCTGCTCCGGCGCATAGCCGTAGACCTCGCCCACCATGTAGAACGGCAGCGAGTCGAGCGCCTTGGCCGGATGGGCCCGTCGCCAGTCCGCCAGCGCGATCTCCGCCTCATGCCGCAGTTCGGCACTCACCGACTCGCCGAAGTGCTTCGCGGTATCCACCCGGTAGCCATCGAACCCGAACTCCCGGACCCAGTCGGTCAGCCACTTGATGAGGTAGTAGCGCGGCGCGCGCGGATAGCCGGTGCGCCGGAAAAACTGCGTCAGGCTGGCCACCTCCTGTTCCCGCCGGCGCTCCCGAGTCCATTTCTCGAGCAGGGCTGGCGGCAGTGCCGACCGGGCCATCGCGCTCAGTCCGGATGTCCGGCAACGTGGCCACGAGGGTACAGTCGACCGTCGTGGCGTAGTTCTTGTAAGTGCAGTTGGGCGTGGTGCGCACCCACGTCGTCGGGCCAGGCGGGATCGTGCGGGGTGGGCGGACCGGTGTGGTTGATGACCACATCCATCAGTACCCGGATCCGTGCCGGTGGGCCGCATCGACCATGGCCCGTAATTCATCGCGGGTGCCCCATGCGGGGTCGATGGCGGTCCAGTCGCGGGTCCAGTAGCCGTGGAAGGCGTAGGTCTTTCCGGAGCCTTCATCCACCGCCGCCATGGATCTGCTCCACGAACGGCGTCAGCCAGATGGCGGTGACGCCCAGGCTGTCGAAGTATCCCGCCTCGATCTGCTGGCGAATGCCGGCGAGATCGCCGCCTTCGAAATTCCGCAGCAGGGCGCCGTCCCGGGTGCGGCCCAGGGCGGTGTCGTTCGCCGGATTCCCGTTCTGGAACCGGTCGGTCAGGAGGAAATAGACCGTGGCGCTGTTCCAGAAGATGGAACTCGCGGATGGCTGCCGCCTCAGGAATCTCCGCTGCCGGGGGTGCCGGTCGACGGCAGCCCGCGGCGGGGAGTACCGCGAGTACGGTCAGTCCGAGGCGGGAAAGCCTGGATGCCATGTGCCGGCCCCCTGGCATCGTCCCGGTCCTCCACCCGGAGGGTGAGCGCGGCCGCGAGCAGCAGCGAACCGCCGCCGATGGCCAGCGCGTAGATCGCCTCCCCGCGGAACAGGTGCTTCACGAAGTAGCCCAGCAGGGCGGCGGCCACGATCTGGGGGATGACGATGAAGAAATTGAACACTCCCATGTAGTAACCCATCTTCGATCGGCGGCAGCGAGCCGGTCAGGATCGCGTAGGGCATGGCGAGGATGCTCGCCCACGCCATCCCCGACGCCCACCATCGAGACCAGCAGGCAGTTGCGGATCCTTGAGGACCAGGATAGAGAGCAGCCCGAGCGCGCCGCAGACGAGGCAGATCGCGTGGGCGGCCCTGCGGCTGGTCCGGCCGCCAGCACCGGGATGGCGAAGGCAACGAGCGCCGCCACGCCATTATAGGCGCCGAACCCCACGCCCACCCAGTTCGCCCCTTCGTTGTACAGCGCCGACGTGGTGTCGGTGGTCCCGTAGAGGTGGCTGGTGACGGCAGGCGTGGTATAGATCCACATCGCGAACAGGGCGAACCAGGAGAAGAACTGGACCCAGGCCAGTTGCTTCATGGTGTGCGGCATGTCCTGAAAGTCATTCAGAATGGTGACGAACCCGTTGTCGAAGCGCCCCCGCTGCTGCATCATCCCGCTCAGGATGAGGAGCGCCCCGATCGCCACCATCCCGACCGAGAGGATCATCACCTGGTAGGTCGCCGTCGATACCAGCCAGGCCGTCAGCAGCGCCCCCGACCAGCAGCACCGCCGCCCCAAACCGGGCCTGGCGACCGCCGTTCACGGCAAACTCGTCCGGGGTACGCCGGGCGACGACCGTTCCTTCCTGTACCTGGTTCTCCTCAAACGCTTCCATCTCGCGCGGCGAGTACTCCTTGGACCGGAGGACCGTCCACAGCACCGCGAGGAAGAACACGCCGCCGCCGAAATAGAAGGACCAGCGCACCGAATCGGGAATCATGTGCGGCGGCGCTTCGTTGCTCACCCCGAACTGGGTGGTGAGCAGCCACGGCAGAATGGAGGCCACCACTGCGCCGGTCCCGATCAGGAAGCTCTGCATGGCGAAGCCGGTGGTGCGCTGCGCCGAGGGCAGGTTGTCCCCGACGAAGGCGCGGAACGGCTCCATCGAAATATTGATGGAGGCGTCCATGATCCACAGCATGCCGGCGGCCACCCACAACGCCGGCGAGTTCGGCATGAAGAACAGCGCGAGGCTCGCCAGGATGGCACCGGTGAGGAAGTACGGCCGGCGCCGTCCGAGACGATTCCAGGTGCGGTCGCTCAGGTAGCCGATGATCGGCTGGACCAGCAGGCCGGTGACAGGGGCGGCGATCCACAGCAGCGGGATCTCGTCCACCTTCGCCCCGAGGGTCTCGAAGATCCGGCTTACGTTGGCGTTCTGGAGCGCGAAACCGATCTGAATGCCGAGGAAGCCGAAACTCATGTTCCAGATTTCCCAGAACGTCAGGCGCGGCTTCGGCCGGATGGCGTAGGGTGCGGCGGCGGCGGCAGTTCCCATGTATCTCAGTGCCTCACAAGTGAGCGGGCAGCGTAACGAGCGATGCTTGTCGGGCGTGATGCAGGCGTTCCAGGGTCGCATCGATGAACGGATCGGCACAGATCTCGTCCAGCAGGCGGCGCATCGGACGCTGCCAGTTGGGGCGCACGGACGACGGGGTACCAGGCAGGTTGACCGCCACCTCCTCGAGCCACAGATCCTCCAGCCAGGTGACGACCAGCGGACTCTCGCTGTGTCCCAGCCAGGCGAGCAGCGCCGCCAGAAACGGCCCCGGGGTCTTCCACCGACTGCCCCAGGTACTGGGCGATCCACCGGGTGGCCCAGTCCCGTTCCGCACGGACCTGTGGCGCGTCCTCCTCCCGCAGCAGGCCGTACCGTACCCGATCCGCGATATCCTGGCCGGCAATCCACCCGGCGAAGGTCGGCAGATCGTGGGTTCCGACCAGCGCCATGTCGCTCGCACTCGGCGGCGTCAGGGTGTCACCCCCGAGTGCCTGAAACATCGGGAGATACATCCCCCAGATCCGGTGCCGCGGCAGCGCCTCGAAGATTTCCCGCGGGACGTTGCCGAGGTTCTCCCCCACGATCTCACAACGATGGCGGTGGGACTCCAGTGTCAGCACGGCGAAGAGTTCGTCCGCCGGGTAGGAGACGTAGGTCCCTTCGTGCAGGCCCAGGCCGTGCGGAATCCAGTAGAGCCGGGTCCAGGCCATGATGTGATCGACCCGGAGCACGCCGGCCACCCGCGCCTGATGCGCGATCGAGCCCGCGAGATACCGATGCCCCTCGCGGCGCGAGGCCGCGGGAAGCACCGGCGCAAACCCCCAGTCCTGTCCGCTGGGGAATCCGAGATCGGGGGGCGCGCCGACCGAGATCCCCTCCCCGAACAGCCCCTGGCGGGACCAGGTGTCGTAGCCGTCGGAGTGGACCCCGACCGCCAGGTCGAGTCCCAGCCTGACGCCCACCGCATCGAGCCGGGTCCGGAGCGCGTGCAGCTGCCGGGATGCCGCGAGCTGGCTCACCAGGTGGAATCGTTCCTCCACCGGATCCACCTGGTCCGGCGTAAGGGAGCCGCGGCGCGCCGCCTCGGGCCAGTCCCGCCAGTTTCGTCCCAGCATCCGCTGGGCCCCACGGAACCGGGCATACATTACCAGTTCCGGGTCGAGCGCCTGGTCCGGCGGCACGGCGGCATCAGCCAGCGCCGCCCGGACCTCCGCATCGGCCGCCGTCACGCTCAGCGTCCGCGGCGCACCGGCGGGCTGATGTGCTGCGCCCAGATCGAGCACCAGTTCCGACCAGAACAGCCGGCTCACCGGTGAATAGGGGCTCGGCTCGGGCCCATCGGAGTTGAATGTGGGCAATAGGGGGAGCGCCGTCACGAGGTCCCCACCCCGGGCCTGCACCCAACGACAGAGCTGCTCGAAGTCCTGCAGATCTCCCACCGCCCGGCTCCGCGCGCTCCGTAGCGCGGCGAGATGGGTTCCGACCCCCCAGCTGCGGTGGGTGCCAGGGCGGTGCCAGGACTGTACCGGGGCCGAGATCACCGTGGCCGATTCCCGCTGGCCGGCCGCCTCGATGGTGAGGGTGTGATACCCCAGCGGCAGCGCACCCGGGACCCGTACACTTCCGTGTCCGAGCTCGACGGGGAGCTGCGTGCCATCCTCGAGCTGCAGTGTCGCCTCAAATGCGCCGTGCACCCCGACCTTCACCGGAGCGAGCACCCCGTCCCAGGCCACCAGTACCGGAGGCACCAGCGCCGTCTTCCGCTGGTCCCGGACCGCCAGCAAGGCGGCCCGGGCATCCTCTGGCCCAGTGACCGGTGCCCCCAGTGCCGCACACACCCGGACCAGTGTCGTGGCTGGCACGCTGACCTGACGGCCCAGCCCATCGGTAAACCGCGTCTCCACCCCCAACACCCGGGCCAGCGTCCGCAGCGATTTCAGGTCCGGCGCGTGCGCCGTCATCGCACCGGGATAAGCCGAATCGCCTGCCCCCCCCCGGGGGCGAGTACCACCTTCAGCCGCGTGGTGCTGGTGACCACCCGTCGGCTGATGGTCACCGGGAGGGGGTTCGTCAGCCAGTCCGCCCCCGGCCCATCGGCATACACCTCCGCCTGGTAGCGCTTCCCGGGGGTGAGAAATGTCAACGGCAGGTCCAGCGTGCGGGGCTGCTCATCGCTGATCGCACCGAGGAACCAGTTCTGGGTGTTTCGCTCCCGGCGGGCCACGGCGACGTAGTCCCCGATCCGGCCATCGATCACCCGGGTCGTATCCCAATCCACCGCGACATCACGAATGAACTGGAACGCCGGTTGGCCGGCGTAGTTCTCCGGCAGATCGGCGGCCATCTGCAGCGGCGAGTAGAGGACCACGTAGAGGGCAAGCTGTTTGGCGAGGGTGGTACGCACTCGCGGCTCATCGGGCCGACGCGGCCGGCCGGTGCCCCGCTCGATCAGCAGGTCGAAGACGCCGGGGGTAAAGTCCATCGGGCCCGCCAGCAGCCGGGTGAAGAAGAGAATGGTCTCGTGCTCCGGTGGATTCCCACCGTCGCCGCTCCAGGCATTGTACTCCTGGCCCCGGGCGCCTTCCCGGCTCATCATGTTGGGATAGGTGCGCCGCTCCCCGGTATCGTGCAGCGGCTCATGGACATCCAGCATGATTCCATAGCGGGCCGCCGCCTCGATCACCTTCCGGTAATGCCGGACCATCCGCTGCGACCAGTGCGAATCGCCGTGGCTCACCGTATCCGTGACGTACCCGGTCTTGAGCGCATCCAGACCGAGGGAGCGGTACAGCGCAAAGGCGCTGTCCATCTGCCGCTCGTAATTTTCGATGCCGCCACTGAGTCTCGTTGTGGACGATCAGGCGCACGCCCCGCTGCCGGGCATACGCCGCCAGTGCCGGCAGGTCGTAATCGGGATAGGGCTGGGTAAAGGAGAACGCGTCGCGGTTGGCGATCCAGTTGCCGTCCCAGCCGACATTCCACCCTTCCACCAGCACGCCCCCCGAAGCCCATTCGCCGCGGCGAAGTCGATGTAGCGGCGGGTATTCTCGGTGGTGGCCCCGTGCTTCGGACCCGAGGTCCAGGTCATCGTGTTGATGTGCATCCCCCACCAGATCCCGACGTACTTCATCGGATGGATCCAGTCGGTGCTGGCCAGCACGTTGGGTGGGTTCAGCTTGAGTCCCAGGAGTGAGGGGGAGAGGTCGGTGACGCGGTCGGCCAGTCTGGATGGTCCGCCACGGTGTGACGAACGGGGTGTGACCGCTGACGCTCGTCCCGTCGCCCATGCGCGCCAGATCGGCGTGCAGCACCCGGCTCTCGCCCCGGTCGCCACGCAGGTTCATGCGGGCGTAGTCGACCAGGTTGGCCTCGTGGATGACCATCCAGGTGCGGCGGTCGGTGGCTTCCAGGGTGAGGGGAGTCTGCACGCTGTCGAGCAGGCTGGCGGGGCCCGAGCCGTACAGCATCTCGGAGCGATCCATCCGCGGGCGGTTGGAGGGAATGGACCAGGCGCGGGGGTTGTCCGCCAGGGAGAACTCGGTCAGCTCCTCCATGATCGTGAAGCTGTCGATCGCCGGCTGGGCCGGGAGTTCGTACCGGAATCCGATCCCGTCATCGAAGGCGCGCACCCGTACCACGAACCGGCGATGCGGTGCACGGCCTCCTCCACCGACACCGCCAGCTCGTTGTAGTGCTCATGGACCCGCGCCACCTCGCCCCAGGGCTGGGTCCACCACTCGTCGTGGCTGGTCCGGGTGGTGTCGGTGATCCGCAGGCCCTCGGAGGGTCGGCGCGTTGCGGAACCGAAGCCGAGGCCGGAGGGAAGAATCAGCGGCTGCCCGGCGCGGGCACAGGCCCCAGCGGAGCTGTCCGTCGTGGACCTCCACCGTTGCCTGGTTCCGGCCATCGGGGGAGGCCACCGCGACCTGCCCCCGAAGGGGCGGGGTGGCGGCGAGCAGGGCAGCCACAACAAATCCGGAGGGACATGCGGCCAGAGAGGCGAGCGCATGAGGTTCAGGAGACTGGAATCAAGGTGGCAGGCCGAGCACCCGGCGCCCTCGAGCAGCAGGTGCGGCCTCTGGGACAAGGTACGCCGAACCCGGCCGGAGGGCCAGCCGAGGTGGACCGGTATCCGGACTTGCGCCCGGGCCGCTCTCCACCGAACATAGGTCGAGCGCAGCGGCCGGCTCCGGGTGCCAGACCCGGGGTTCCCACCCGTGGCGAGTCCCCCACTCCCGACCCCTCCGGGGATCCAACCGTGCATCAGATCCAGCTCGGCGCGCATCGACTACGCGATCCTGCTCGTCTACTTCGCGTTCGTCCTCGGGATCGGCTGGGTGCTGCGCCGGTCCATGCGAAGCAGCGAGGACTTTTTCCTGTCGGGCCGCTCGATCCCGACCTGGATTGCCGGTCTCGCCTTTCTCTCCGCCAACCTCGGCGCCCAGGAAGTGATCGGGATGGCCGCCTCGGGCGCCAAGTACGGCATCATGACCAGCCACTTCTACTGGGTCGGCGCCATTCCCGCGATGGTCTTCGTCGGCATCTTCATGATGCCGTTCTACTACGGCTCCAAGGCCCGCTCGGTGCCGGAGTATCTGCGGCTCCGCTTCGATGAAAAGACCCGCGGCTTCAATGCGATCACCTTCGCCGTCATGACGGTGTTCTCCTCCGGGATCTCGATGTACGCCCTGGCCAAGCTGCTGGAGCTGATCCTGGGGTGGAACTTCCACACCAGCGTGGTGCTCTCCGCCGTCATCGTGCTGGCCTACATCTTCCTCGGCGGCCTGACCTCGGCCATCTACAACGAGGTCCTGCAGTTCTTCCTGATCGTCCTCGGCTTCCTGCCGCTGGTCCTGCTGGGGCTGAAGGACGTGGGCGGCTGGAACGGCCTGAAGGCGAAGCTGGACACCGTCGCCACCAGTGCCGGCTATGCCCCCGGCGCCTGGTCCGACATTCGTGGCACCACCTCGGACAGCGCTGCGGCCAACCCGATGGGGGTCGAGTGGTTCGGCATGGTCATGGGGCTCGGCTTCGTCCTCTCGTTCGGCTACTGGTGTACCGACTTCCTGGTGGTCCAGCGCGCCATGGCCGCCGAGTCGATGACTGGCCGCCCGCCGGACGCCGCTGTTCGCCGCCATTCCCAAGATGCTCTTCCCTGCCCTGGTGATCCTGCCGGGCATGATCGCTATCGGGCTGCACAGCAGCCGGGGCGGCTTTCTCCCGCTGGGCGCCGACGGCCTGCCCAACTACAACCTCGCCGATCCCGGTGCATGCTGGCGCACTACCTCCCCTCCGGCCTGCTGGGGCTTGGGCTCACCGCGCTGATGGCCTCGTTCATGTCCGGCATGGCCGGCAACGTCACCGCGTTCAATACGGTCTGGACCTACGACATCTACCAGTCGTACATCCGCCCGGGACAGAGCGACAAGCATTACCTGCACATGGGGCATGCCGCCACGGTGTTCGGCATCCTGCTGAGCGTGGTGGCGGCGTATGCCACCACCAGCTTCAACAATATCATGGACATGCTGCAGCTGGTGTTCGCCTTCGTGAACGCCCCGCTGTTCGCCACCTTCCTGCTGGGGATGTTCTGGCGGCGGTCCACCGGACACGGCGCCTTCTTACGGCCTGCTGAGCGGGACCCTGGCCGCAGCCGCCCACCACGGCCTGACGCTGCCGGTCGGCGGCATGCCCGGGATCAAGGGCGCCTTCCTGGGCACCGTGCTCAGACCTACCCCAGCGAAATGGCCCAGAATTTCTGGACCGCGATCGTGGCGTGGACCGCCTGCTTCGTGGCGACCATCGTCATCTCGCTGCATGACGCGGCGGCAGAAGAGCGATGAGGAACTCAAGCGGGCTGGTCTATTCCCTGACCCCGCGGCAAATCGACGCCGGCCTGGCCTGGTACCAGCGCCCCGCGACCCTCGGCCTGGTGGTACTGGGGCTGACCCTGGTCCTGAACATCATCTTCTGGTGATTCGCCATGAATCTTGACCTGCGACTCCCGATCGGACTCATGTTCACCTGCTTCGGCGTCCTGCTGACGGTATTCGGGCTGGCCTCCGACCGGTCCATCTATGCGCAGTCCCTCGGCATCAATGTGAACCTCTGGTGGGGCCTGGTGCTGCTGGCGTTCGGCCTGCTCATGCTGGGCCTGGCCCGCAGCGGCGCCCGCAAGGCGCCTGGCGCGCCCTGAGCCACGCTCCCGGACAACGAGGCAATATGCTGCGACGTACCCTGCTGCTCGCCCTGGTCGGTACCCTGGCTGCGTGCGCCCACGGAAAAGTCGATCCGGATAACCCCGCCCCGATCCCGGTGCGGATCGTGGTCGTGAGTCACTTTGCCATCCCGGTCGAGATCTATGCGGCGGCGGCGGGGATCAACCAGCGGCTCGGCACCGTGCACCCCGGCATGACCGGGCGGTTCGTGGTACCCCAGACGGTGGCGGCCAGCGGGTCGGCGGAATTCCTCGTCCGCCCGGTCGCCAGCACCGAGCAGTACCGCTCGGCGCAGTTCCTCCTGGCACCTGGATCGACGGTCGATCTCGAGGTCTCCGCCACACTCTTCAACAGCACGACGAATATTCGGGTGCAGCACTGAGGTCGCACCACCGGCTCAGCGCGGTGGCGCGAACTCCAGGCGGACCCACTCGACCTCCACCCCGTATCCCCCGGGCGCGGGTCGCATCCCCTGCTCCGGCCTGAGCGAGAGCTGCAACCGCTCCAGGTGCTCAACCCGCAGCCCATCGTCCGCTCCACCCCTGCCTGCGGCCGGCCCGACCCAGTAATTCCACTCCCCCGGAAATCCCTGCGGCAACAGGACCCCGCGACCACTGCGCAGGTTGCTGAGAGGAATCTCCTGGTCTACCCAGTCGCTCCCCACCGTGATCGCCGTGGTCCAGCTGGTGCCGTCATCCTCCATCAGGGTGACATGGAGCTGCTGGTGTGAGCCAAGCCCCCGCAGGCGGAGTCGCAGCTGGCGAGCCGCCTGAATGCCATCCTGCCTGGCCTGGATCCGATCCACCACGGTGGTCGAAGCGGTGTAGTCCGGCGGGCTCCATCCACTGGAGTCTACCGGCAAGGCCAGGTGCATGACGCTCCCACCGGTGACGGGTGAGAGGCCGACGCTGAAGAGCCCGCGCCGACCCGCATCGCCGATGCGGGTGAAGGTGAGCCGCGCGGCGTCCTGCTCCGGGGCGAAGAGCGTGATGGGCGCTCCTGCCGGCACAACCGTCACGGTCCACGGTTCGCGACCGTCGTAATTCCAGTCCCACGGTTGCCGAGGCAGGCGCTCGGGGAAGGTCTCCACCGACCCGCCGCGATAAACGGTGATGACGTACTCGTGGGGACCAGGGTGCAGGTCGGCGGCGGGAACCACCGCCGTGTAGTCATAGCCACCCGTCGGCTCCATCCAGTATCCGCGATAGTACGGGCCGGCAACCTGCCGAAGAAACAGCTTGGCGGAATCGGGCGGGAGGAGATCGACCACCCGAGCCCGTACGTGGGCTTCGTTGCCAGCGACCAGGACCGGTGGGACCTGGGGAAGGACGGCGAGCGGGAGCGTATCACCTGGCGGCGCGTGATACTCCGTGAGTCCCAGCGGCCCGATGTGCGAGGGCAGCGACGCGGGATCCACTGCGCCGCCGGTGCTGAGGAGATAGACGCCCGGCGTCACCGTGAATTGTCCGGCGGCGGCCTGACGCAATGCGCCGCCTGCCTGGAGCGGCTGCACCGTGAACTGCGTACCAAGATCGGGGAGCGTGACGGTCATCGGCCAGGCACGGCTGATCGCGCGGGTCACGATCTTCTGGGGATTGGGCAGCTCGAAGGGATCGCGCACCGGCACGGCATCGGGGTAGACCTCGAGTCGCCACACCCCTTCCCGCACCCGATCGAGGAAGTAGAGTCCTTCGCCGCCGTAGGAGACGATGGGCGAGGAGCCGTACCCGGCGATGCGTCTGAGGGCGCGCGACTGCGGTGGCGTGGCGGAAGTCGACCCGGCGTACAGGAAGGCGTCCGGCGCCACGAGCTCGCTGAGGTTGTCCTCGTGCGAAATATGGAAATCGCCAAACCGGGTATTCGCCGGGTACGCACCGTAGCTCTTCCCGCGAGGGAGCCGGCGCATCGCTTCCGCGGCGATGATCGAGGCTCATCGCCTTGCGCGGAGTGTAGACCAGGTTCAGGTAATGGGTCTGCCAGCCGAGGTTCCGCGATGCGGTCTGCAGCATGTCGTAGGCGAACATCGCGGCGAACTGGGTACCCACGGTGCGGAAGGTCCGCACCATGGCAGGGTACATCGTACCGTTGCGGGTATCCGGGCTGTCGAACTCGTATACGATCCGTGGCATCCGGGCCCGCTCCGGCCGTTCCATGTCGGGGAAGGCGTCCACCCCCCGCAGGAAATTCCCCGCCAGCTCGTGGCCGGAGTTGAGCCCGGTCGGGTACCAGCCGAAGGTGATCCCCTCCGCCTTCGATTTGACGATCGCCGCACCAATCTTGAAATCCTGGCTGATGTTGTAGAACACCAGCTTGCGACAGCCGGTACGGCGGACCGCATCCGTCAGGGCGTTGATATAGCGGATCGAGCCGGGGATGTCGTCGGAGTGGTGCCACGGCTCGTTCACCAGCTCGATGAACAGGATCGCCGGTTCGTCCTTGAGCGCGACACCGGTATACGGATTCACATGGTTGAGGATCTGGCGCAGGTAGTTCACCTGGGCCGCAATCGCCGCTGGATCGGTCCCCATCCGCTGGCGGCCGAAGGTGCGCCCGAACCCCGGGCGGTGGTGTCCCGCAGGGCATCGGGCCAGTTCGAATCGTAGAGCTGGATCGGGCTGAACAGCATGTAGATCCCGCGCTCACGGGCCCGCGCGATGAGATAGTCCTGCAGATCGAGGTGCTCATTGGCGATGAGGTTGCCGGCGCTGTCCGAGGCCTCCCAGTCGCCCCAGAACGTCAGCCGCAACCCGTCCCACCCCATCCGGGCGAACTGGGCCATGTCCTCATCGATCATCCGCTTCCGGTCGCCATGGACATACCCGGCCGCCCGATAATCGGAGGCGGTGGGGAGGACGTAGTTGGCGCCGAAGAGCGCCACCTCCCCCCGGGTATCCTTCCACCGCACGACGCCCTGCTTATCGAGTACCACCGCCCGATTGGCCATCGCTGCCGACCGGAGCCTGGGCGCAGAGCGGCGCCGCCAGACACACCATCCAGAGCCGCCAGGAGGGGCAGCGGAGCGTCCCCGTGCCGTCCGTGACGCGGGCTGCATCGTGCCCTTCACTCCGGCGACGGCGCCCGGTGACGTACCGGCCGTCACGCACCACGGTCAGCGGCTCACCGTGGAGCCCCTCCGCGGTGGCCGTGACGCGCAGCCCTGGTGTATCCGCCCGTATGATAGGCCACCCCACGACCATTGAAGGCGCGGCGGCAGTCGGTGCGATAAGGCTCGTGATCCTGCAAGTCGCCGTTGTCGAGGCCGCAGGATGCGTCCCGCCGGTCACGAGGAGACAGCACCGGGTCGTCCGCCGTCCGGCACCACCGTCCCCGCGGCATCGACCAGGTCGAATCGAACCAGCGCGACGTCGCCAGAGCCGGTGGTGATGCGTGTCCCGCTCCGCACGCAGGCGGATCGCGGCCACCGCCCCGCGGTACGGACCGCGTCTTCGCAGGCCACGGTGCCGTCCGCGCTCGTTTCCCGACGGCCCGGAGCACGCCCGGCTCGTAGGGCACGTCCCAGCGCAGGTGCAGGTCGTTGGTCGTGGCGCTGCACCACCGGCAGGGCGTAGGTATTCCAGCCGCCCGAGGTGCCCTGCGCCGGGAACTCCATGCCGCTTCTCGCCCAGCGAGCGGCCGTTGAGGAACAGCTCCACGCTGTTGCAGTTGGTGTAGGCCAGCACCGGGATCACCTGCCCCTCCCGGCCGGGCCAGTTCCAGTGGGGAAAGAGGTGCAGCACCGGCCGGTCGGTCCAGAGGCTCTGGTACAGGTAGTACGCATCCTTGGGCGCGGCCGGTGATGTCCAGCGCACCCGAGCCGAACCCCTTGAAGGGCCAGGTGCTCTCGCCCAGGTAGTCGACCCCGGTCCACATGAAATCGCCGGCGAAGTAGTCGTGCGATGGTGACCCACTTCCACAGCCGCTCGGCCTGGAGCATGCCGCTGGTGTAGTTGGCCCGGGCCACCGCCGGATCGTCGCCCAGCGAGTACCGCTCGTCGAAGCGACTGGAAGATGCGTGCCGCTCTCGGTGCCGATCATCTTCCAGTCGGGATGATCGTGCCGGTCCTGCTCGGCGAAGAGCTCCCGCCGCTCGTGCCAGCGGTCCACGTAGTTGTAGCCCACGATGTCTTCGCGCGTTCAGGAAGTCGAGCGTGGCGGCGTGCGCCGTCGGCGGCGATCTGGTCGTTGCCGGTGGTGACCGGGCCGGGTCGGATCCTCCCGATGGAAGATGTCCACCAGCCGCCGGAGGACCGCGGCGCCGTCCGGGCGCGCTCTGCTCGCCGATCTCGTTGCCCGCGCTCCAGAGCACGATCGACGGGTGGTTCCGGTCCCGGTGGATGAAGTCGGTGACGTCCCGCTCCGACCACTCGGCGAAGTAGCTGGTGATAGCCCTCCGGCACCTTGCCGATGGTCCACTCGTCGAACGCCTCGGCCATGACCAGGAAGCCCAGCCGGTCGCACAGGTCGAGGAACTCGGGCGCCGGGCGGATTGTGCGAGGTGCGGATGGCGTTCACGCCCATCGCCTTGAGCGCGCGCCAGCCGGCGTCTCCCAGACGCTGTTCGGGCACCGCCGCGCCCAGCCCGCCCGCATCGTGATGCAGGTTGACGCCCCGCATCTTGACCTGGCGGCCGTTGAGCAGGAACCCGCGGTCCGTGTCGTACGCGATGGTCCGGATCCCGAACGGCGTCGTGACTGCATCCACCAGGCGCGTTGCCCGTCCAGCACCTCGGTCCGGAGCGGGTACAGCGCGGGGATCCTCGACCGACCAGAGCGCCGAGGCGCCGCGACCGGAACCGCTGCTCCAGCGTCGATCTGTCTCGCCCGCGGCCAGCGCGAACGGCGTCTCGGTCCGGGCCACCTCGCGCCCGGCGGTGTCCACGCACCGATGCGCACGCAGCGCCCCCGGCGGGCGGCGGACCGGTCGTTCTCCACCCGGGTGCGGAGCCAGCACCTCGGCGCCGGCGGAATCGGCCCGGGGCGTCGTGACGTAGGTGCCCCAGTGGCCCACGTGCAGCGGATCGGCGATCGGTCAGCCAGACGTGGCGATAGATGCCGCTGCCGGAGTACCAGCGGGAATTGGGCTGGCGGGAGTTGTCCACCCGGACCGCCACGCACGTTGACGCCCGGGACCAGGTGCGCGGTCACGTCGTAGGCGAAGCTGATGTAGCCGTAGGGCCGCTGGCCCAGATGGACGCCGTTGATCCAGACGTCGCTGTTCATGTAGACGCCGTCGAACTCGAGCCAGACCTCGCTGCCCCGGGCGCCGGCCGGCACGCGGAACGCCTTCCGGTACCAGCCGATCCCGGTCGGGAAGTAGCCCACCTTGCCGCCGCCCGGAGCGTCCTCGTCGCGGCGTTCCCTCGATGCTCCAGTCGTGCGGCAGATCCAGCATGCGCCACCGCCGATCGTCGAAGCGCGGCTGCTCCGCGCCGGCGGGATCGCCCAGGGTGAAGCGCCAGCCCGGATCCATCGAGAGTGCCGCCTGGGCTGGGCGGGGTCGACGCCGCCCACCACCGGTCCGGGGTGGCTCGCGAGCGACAGGGGGATGACCAGCAGGTAGAGGAGGCGAGCATGGCTAACGCCATCGGCAAGGGCGAAGCGGCGAGACGGTCGTGTGAGCCGGTGCCGATCAGCTGCCGGGCGCCGCAGCACTACAGCCCCGAAGGCGCCGAGGGAGACACGTGTCGCCGTGCTGAGGCTCAGTCGGTCAGGAGGTCCGTGCATCCCGGAGACCCGGGTGTCCGGGACGGTGAACCGCTGCGGCTGCGCCCGGGCGTTGACCAGGACCAGCAGCGCCCCACGCCGGTACGCGATCACATCCTGCGGCGCCGAGGTGGTGACCGGCAGCGAAATCTGCCCGATGAGCGCCGGTTCGGTACGATCCAGCTGCAGGACCCGACGGTAGAAGCCGGCGGGCGGTCTCCGCATCGGGCTGGTCCCATTCGATCAGTTCCCGCTCGAAGAGGGGAATCTTCTGCGGGCTCTCCACCTCCTGCCCGTTGTAGAGCAGCGGCCGACCGGGCAGCATCGCCACGGCGACGAAGGCCGCACGGGCGCCGGCGCCGCGTCCGAAGATGGTGACCGGCGGGATCGTCCCAGGCGGTCTCGTCGTGGTTGGTGGTGAACCGCATGCGCGGCCCCGCCGGGAGGCATGGCCTGCATCTCAACGACCTCCCGCGGCGACGAAGCTCGGACGCCGGCCCGCCCTTCCAGACCGCCTTGAGCCGGTCGTAGGAGTCCCAGGCATAGGTGAGGTCGAACCCCGCCCGATGCATCTCCAGGTCGCCCCATTCCGCCAGCATCAGCATCCGCCGGGGCACGGACCGCCGCAGCGCTGGGCAATCGCCTCCGCCAGTAGTCGTAGGGCACGAATCCGGCGACATCCACCCGGAAGCCGTCCAGCGAGAACTCTTTCAGCCACCATTCGCATGGTGCCGGTCATCTCGGCGCGGAGCGCGGGATTCCCGTAGTCCAGCTGGACCACGTCGGTCCAGTCGGTCAGCTTCCCGTCCTCGTCACGCGGCACGCTCGGCTCGCCCTGCTCGTTGTGGAAGTAGTACTCGGGATGCTCCCGGACCCAGGGGTTGTCCGGCGAGGTGTGGTCCGGCACCCAGTCCAGGATCACCTTCATGCCGCGGGCGTGAACGGCGTCGACCAGCGCCTTGAGGTCCTCGGCGGTGCCGTAGGCCGGATTGATGGCCCGATAGTCCATCGCGGCATAGGGAGAGCCCAGCGTCCCCTTCCGGTTGACCACCCCGATCGGGTGGATCGGCATCAGCCAGATGACGTTGGCCCCGGAGGACTGAATCCGATCCAGCCCGGCGGTGACACCCCGCAAGTCGCCGGACGGCGAGAAGTCCTGGACGAAGACCTCGTACAGGGCGCTGCGGGACACCCAGGAGGTATCCGCCGTCGCCAGTCCGCCTGAGGAGTCTCGGACGCACACCCACTCAGGGCTGCGAGGACCAGGGCCAGCATCGGCAGGAGGCGGGTGGCGTGCGGTTTGGTCATCGGTCGTGTTCCTCCCTCGGTGAAGTCGGCTGCCGGGCTGCTCAGGGACGCACCCGGGTGGCGGTATCGATGGCCAGCGCCGAGAGCGCCGGGAGCTGGACCAACAGCGTGCCGGTGGAATCAACCTGCAGGGTATCCCCGGTACAGCCCTGCCCGCGGCACCGCCGGGTCAGCACGGTCGCAGTAGCCCTCCGGGCGGCATACCGGTGGTCAGCGGTGACGGTGAGCGGTCCCCGCCTCCTCGTTGATGGCGACGAATCCCAGGCGCCTCGGGCAAAGGCGATGGCGTTCGCGCCGTTGTCCCACCAGTGGTTGATCGGCTGCCCGCCACGACGCGGCGGAAGCGCGACCATGTTGCGGATCGCGGGATCCCGATGCTCGCAGACCCACTGGCCCAACGTCGCGGTCTCCAGGCTGGCGGCGCAGGTGAGGGCGAGGGTGTTCCCGCTCCGCGTCCGACGGCGGCCCCATGGCGTTCCCGCCCGGACAACTGAACGCGAAGCTCGACAGAATCGAGGGATAGCCGTACGGCTGCGCCAGCATCCAGACGTTAGCCAGCCGGAAGGCGTCGCCGTCCCGGTAGCTCAGGCCGCACTGGTGCTGGGTGTCGTGGTTCTGCAGAAAGACGACCGCCTTGTCGGCGAGGGCATCAGCCCCCATGCCGCCTCGGAGAAGCGGTTCCCCGCGGTGCCGTTCGGGTTGAGCTGGCAGGAACTCGCCGTTCACATGCCGGAACTTGTTCGCCCACCCCGGCGAAGTGAACTCGGTGATGTCGGCGCGCGCCCCCGGAGCTGTAACCCTCACCGAAATAGTCGCGCGGACGCCAGCGCCTCCCCGGCCCCGCCGACGACCTCCAGGTAGAAATACGGCAGCGGCCGTCCCCCGTCCGCGACGGTCGGTGTTCACGCAGGGACAGGATGTCGTCCAGCTCCACCTGCTGGATGTGCTTGGCGGCATCGATCCGGAACCCGGCCACCCCCAGTTCGGCCAGCGATCAGGTAGTCGGCGATCTTCTGCCGGACGCGGGCAGCCCGGTATCCAGGTCGGGCAGGGAGAACAGCTCGCAGTCCTGGACGTTGGCGGCATCGCTGGTAGTTGGTCATCGGGCAGGCAGGGTGGAAATCAGTGGCGGCGATACAGCCCGGGATAGTTGTACTTGGTGTACGCCGTCCCGTTGCTGCCGACCCCGGGACTGGGAAAATTGGTCATGTGGTTGATCACGGCGTCCACGATGATGCCGACGCCGCACCGCCGTGCACCGGGTGACCATGTCCGCGAACTCCGCGCCGGTGCCCGAGCGGCTCTGGGCGATACTGTAGCTCACCGGCTGGTAGCGCTCGCTCCAGTCGTGGCTCGGGACGATGCTGTGTTCCTGCGGCGGGGAGACCTGCACGGCGGCGAACCCGGCGGGGCCGAGCACCGTTTCGCATTCGGTCGCGATATCGGTCCACTTCCAGTCGAACAGATGCACCGACACGTCGCCTGCGGCCATGTGGCCGCTCGGCGCGGTAGGTCAGGCGGCAGGACCGGACGTGACCGACGGCGACCCGACCGCCCCGGTCGGATCGCCGCAGCCGATCACGCATCAGACGCCACCCACCCTAGCCTGCCGGAGGCGGTCGCACAGGAGGTTCATGGAATCACAGTGACCTGGCACGGGCACGGCTCCCGCCGCCTGCGCGGTGAAGCCGTGCCCGCGACCCGGCCAGCCGACGTCCGGCTCAGTAGCCCGGATTCTGCGTCAGGTTCGGGTTGGCCGTCGAGCTCGGAAGCCGGCAGCGGATAGAGATCCCGGAACGACTCGGTGGAGACGCCGGCCGGCTGCTCCGCCCTTCAAGGCCCAGAGATAGTTGCCGCCGGTGAACAGGCCGAAGCGAATGAGGTCGGTGCGGCGGTGGCCCTTCCCACAGCAGCTCCCGGCCACGCTCATCCAGCAGGAACTCGCAGCGTCAGCTCCGGGTCGGTGATATCGGCGCTGGCGTTGCCGTAGGCCCGTTCCCGCAGCGCGTTGACGTAGTCCAGCGCCTGCGGCCGGCTGCCACCGCCGCCCCGCAGGACCGCCTCGGCGTAGATCAGGTAGGCATCGGCCAGCCGGAACATCGGGAAGTCGGTGTCCGACGTGAGTCGCATCGGACCCGGCCGCGCCCCGTCGAGGTCATGTTGGAGTACTTCGGCGCCGCGATCCCCTGGGCAAAGTCCGAGATGGTATTGATCGCCACCGTCTGGCCGCTGGTGTAGAAGAAGCTGCGGCGCGGATCGGCCGCGTCAAACCGGTTGAAGGCCTCGGGCTTGAGCCGGAGCCCCCACCAGCAGCCGTCGACCCCGTAGGCGTCGTTGTCCATCGACCCGCCGCAGGAGGCGTGAACCAGGAACGTCACGCCGCCGTAGGTCTGGGTGGTCTTGCCGTCCTGGATGATCGGGAAGATGATCTCCGGCGACGGGTTGTTATCCGCCAGGAAGATGTGCCGGAAGTTCGGATCCAGCGTGTAGCGGGCCGGCGATCACCGCCTGCGGCCGCCATCGAGTGCCTCGGTGTAATGTGGGCGTCCCGGTGTACACCTCGGCATTGAGGTAGACGTGGGCCAGCAGCATGGCCGCCGCCGCGTTGGTGGCCCGACCGTAGGTCCCCGAGGCCGGCCGCCGGCAGCTCGCGACTGGATATCGGTCAGCTCGCTGACGATGAAGTCGTAGATCTCCTGCCGGGTGTTCTGCTGCGGCGGCGTGGCGCCGATGGGTCGTTCTCGGTCACCAGCGGGATGTTGGCCGAACAGATCGATCCCGTGCCAGTAGCTCAGCGCCCGGAGGAACCGCGCCTCGGCGCGGAAGGTCTGGATCTGGGCCCGCAGGGTGCTGGTCACCTTCCGCTCGACAGCTTGGCGTCGGTGGTCTGCCGCAGGAACTCGTTCGCCATGCCCACCTGGAAGTAGATCCGGTAGTACATCGCGACGACGAAGGTGTTGTTCGAGGCCCAGAGCTGGGTGTTCATTTCCGGCAGCCCGACGTCGCCCCACGCGATCACCGCTTCGTCGGTCGGCAGCTCCTGGGCTTCCCAGTACAGGCGGAGATACTGCGAGAAGCCTTCGTCGATGCCTTCGATGTCCGGCTTGCCGGCCGGGCCCTGCTGGCCGCTGACGGCGAGCCCGGCGTAGATCTTGGCCAGGAAGGCGCGGTAGGCCGAGGGGTCCTTGAAGATGTTCGCTTCGGTCACCGTGCTGGTCGGCTGCCACCGTCGGGTCGGTGCAGGCCGCCATCGGCAGCCCCAGGCCAGAGCGGCGCGCAACGGCGAGCGCCTTGCGGAATGCTGCGAATCATACGTTCGTCCCTTCTCGAGTTTCGTGGTCAGGCGCATTCGCCTAGAACCGGAGGCTCAGGCCACCGGTGAAGGTGCGCGAGCGCGGATAGATGTTGTTGTCGATGCCGTTCGAGTCCCGGCCGTCGGGTCCACTCCGCTGTAGCCGGTGATGGTGAACACGTTCTGGACGGTCCCGAACACCCGGGCCGGCTGCCCCCGAAGGTTGAACGTGTAGCCCAGCGTCATGTTGTCCATCCGCAGGAAGGACGCATTCTCCACATAGTAATCGGACTGGTACTGCGGCGTGGCGAAGTTGGTCTCCAGCACCGAGCTGTGCAGGTTGAACGGCGAGCCGCGGGTGACCTCGGAGTAGGTCGCCGAGGTTGGAGGCCACGTTGTTGTAGACGTAATTGCCCAGGTAGGCCCGCAGGGTGAAGCCGAAGTCGAAGCTTGCCGTAGTCCAGGTAGGACGAGTGGCCCAGGATCCACTTCGGCGCCGGGTCGTGGAACGGCCGCAGGTCGTTCTGGTTGATGATGCCGTCGCCGTTCTGTCCACGTACAGGTCCTGATCGTTGATCGTCGCCGTTCGCCGTCACGTCCGCGTAGATCGGCTTGCCGTTGCTGCCACGCTGGTGCTGGTCAGGACGTAGAACGAGTTGATCGGCACGCCGGGCGTCAGCACCTGGATGGTGCTGCCCACGCCGCCCGCGATGCCGCCGACCAGGATCTTGGTGCCCCACCCCGGCCGAACGGATTGATGCTCAGCAGCTCGTTGGTGTTGTGGGCCGCGGTGAAATCGGCGGTCCAGCTGAGCCCGCTGCTGCGGGCCCGCCCTGCAGCACCTGGGCGCTGAGGCTGAACTCGAGGCCCCGGTTCCGCATGCTGCCGATGTTGGTGGTGACGAAGTTCGTACAGGTTGCTGCAGGCCGGCACCGGGACCCGGAAGATCAGGTCGCTGGTCTTCTTGTCGTACCAGTCGATGGCGCCGCTGAACCGCTGGTTGCTGAAGCCGAAGTCGAGGCCGAGATCGTACGACCGGGTGGCTTCCCACTTGATGTTCGGGTCCACCGCGCTGGGCCGGATGGTCGACGAACAGGCTGTCGCCCGAACTGGTACTGCGCCTGCGCGTCGCCGAGCTGTAGGTGGAGTACTGCGAGGTAGTTGCCGAACGACTGGTTGCCGGTCCGGGCCCACGAGGCCGCGGAGCTTCAGGTCGGACAGCGCCTCGAAGCCGCTGCATGAACGATTCCTGCGAGAGCCGCCAGGCGCAGCGCCACCGAGGGAAAGGTGCCCCACTGGTTGCCGGGGCCGAACCGCGAGGAGCCGTCGCGCCGGACGCTGAGGGCCGCGCAGGTACCGGTCGTTGATGTTGTAGTTCGCCCGGCCGAAGAAGGAGATCAGCTTGCTGTCCTGCATCGTACAGGATGTTCGTGATGGTCGCCGACGGTGGGAATCCCGTCGGTGCCCAGCACGTCGGTGCTGAGGCCCTTGGCCTGGAAGAACGGGAATTCGCCGTGCGACTTGGAGTAGGAGTAGCCGCCGGTCAGGTCCAGCAGTGCCGGGGCCGACCGGTGCGCGGCGCGGCGTAGTTCAGGTAGCCCTCCAGCGACCGTGTTCGAGCTGGGTCGGGTTCGAGCGTGTCTGGGTCCCCTGCTCGGTGACCGTCTGCGCGGTGCAGCACGCTCGGGCTGAAGGTCTCCCGATCGGCCTTGGTGACGTCGATAGCCGAGGTTGAGGTTGGCCGTGAGCCCGCTCGATCCAGCGGCAGGCTGTAGTCGGCCTGCACGTTGCCGATCGCCCGGTAGGTCGTGGCTCTGGTCCTTCGCCAGAGCTTCAGGATGGCCACCGGGTTGTCCGGCGACTGCAGCCCGCCCGGCCAGTTGTCGAAGTAGCCTGGGTCGGAGAGGGTATCGAAGACCGGCTGGGTCGGCCCCATCTGGGCCGCGTTGGAGAGCACGCCGCCGGGGGTGAACTTGTCGTCCGCCCGCGAGCCCCGCACGTTGAACGCAGGTTGAGCCGGTCCTCGGCCAGCCTCTGGTTGTAGTTGGCGCCCAGGGTGACCCGCTTGGTGTTGGTGCCCTGGATGATGCCGTTCTGGTCCAGGTAGTTGGCCGAGAGCCGGTAGTCCGATGCTGCCGCCGGCCCCGGACACGCGCGAAGTTGTGCTCCTGGCCGATAGGCGGTCCGGTCGACCTGGTCGAACCAGTTGGTATTGGCGCTGCCGAGCTGGCTGACGTTGCCGCGGCGCGTACTGCGTCACCGCGGCGCGGAACTGGGCCGCGTTCAGCATGTCGGGCAGCCGGGTCACGGACGAGGCGGAGACGCTGCCGCTGTACTCGAACCTGGGCGCCTGCCCCGCCTTGCCCCGCTTGGTCGTGATCAGCACGACGCCGTTGGCGGCGTTGGTGCCGTAGATCGCCGCGGCCGAAGCGTCGCGCAGCACCGTGATGCTCTCGATGTCGTCGGAGTTCAGGAAGTTGAGCGGGTCGCGCCCACCCGAGAGCCCGGTACCCGACGCCGGAGCCGAGCGGCATCCCGTCCACCACGATACAGCGGATCGCTGCTCGCGGTGGTCGAGGTGGGGCCGCGAATCCGGATCGAGGTCCCGCCGCCCGGCTCGTTGTTCTCCACGACCTGGACGCCCGGCACCTTGTTCTGGATGAGTTCGGTCGGCGTGACGATCCGGCCGGTGTTGAATTCCTCCGCCGTCACGTTGGTCACGGCACCGGTGATGTTGCCCGCCCGCTGCTCGCCGTACCCGACCACCACCATCTCCGACAGGTTGACCGCCTGGGCGCTCATGACCAGGTCGATCTCGACCGTCTCCCCAGGCGCGGCGCTGAAGTTGCGGGTGATCGGGGTGAACCCGATCGAACGGGCGGTGAGGGTCCCGGCGCCGGAGGGCAGGCCGGTGAGGAGATACTGTCCATCCGCCCTGGTGATTGCGATGCGGGAACCAACGGACACCGAGATTCCCTGCAGCGGCCGCTGAGTCGCGCTATCCGTCACGCGCCCGCGCACTGCACTGGTCGACTCCTGGGCCATGACCGGTGCCACACACAGCACCGCCAGGAGCAAGCCGATACCGCAGGGAGGCAGTCGCATAAGCAATTTCATGTTACGGGGGTCCTTTCAAAGGCCGTCGATAATAAAATCCCCGGCCAGTACTGGGCCGGGGCACGGAAAACATCGGGAGCGGTACGGGGAGAACCCGTGCCGGGATGGAGTATTCAAGGCGTTGAGCAGCCGGGACCCGAACACGGGGGCCTCACAACCATGGAGTAGTACGGTGGGGCGAACCGCGATCGTTGGGCGATCGCATTGCCGCCAGCAGGACAACCGCTGGTCGCGCTCGTCGAGGCATCACAGACGTCCCGTACGACAGCGCCCTCGGGTGGAGTCCGTTATGCAGTCAGATGTATACGCGAAGCGAGGACCGGAGACACAGCGGCGGAGAACTTCCAAGGCCGGTACCGGAGTGCATGCCAGTATGCAGGCCGGCGGGCGGGGCGTCAAGAGGCATCCCGTCCCACCGGGAGGCCAACCGGGCTCGGCTGGGCACCTCCCGCGGGCCGCATCATTATGCGTTGGCGAGACTCGCTCTTTGTGAAAAAAAGTGCGAGGCGGCACGCCCCGGGGGACCTGCCGCCTCACGTACCGCGCGAATGTCTGCCGCTGTTAGCGAACGATCTCCACCAGCGTGGGATAGTCACGAACCACGGCACTCACCGACACCGTCGCCGACCTGGTCAGGTACGGGTTGGACGAGTTCAGCGGCGAGAAGAGCCGGGTCTGCGCCACCGGTGACTGAAAGGTCACGGTGATGTTCTTCCCCACCGCAGGGATGTCCAGCTTGGCCAGGAGGTCATAGTCGGGCACCGCGCGCCACAGTGCCAGATAGAAGGTCCCGTCGCGTTTCTGCAGCAGCAGATGCTTGAGATTGGTGAGGTCACCGGACAAGGTGAATCCGAGCTGTCCCGGGCCGAAGGACGGCCCCGGGTCCTTCAGAATGGTGATCATGTTCTGCAGCGCGGCATAGGCGGGTTTCGGCGCCCCATTATTGCGCAGCAGGCCGAAGTGCATTTCCCGGTCGGCGAGATCGGTGCCTTCGTCCACCAGCCCGGCCAGATAGGTGCGCTGGATCCCCGCCTGGTAGAACTCCAGATACAGTCGAGGGATGTAGCGAGCCGCCCCCAGCTCCGTGATCGGCGGGTGGCCGCCGGTCCAGAGCAGGGCGTTGTGATAGCCTGTCTCGGTCGCCACAAAGGGACGGGTCCCGCTGATGCTGCTGACTCTGGTGGCGTGATAGGCGACACTGAACATCGGTTCGTTGCCGCCGGGATAGGGATGGGTGTTCCCGAAATCCATCCAGGCGCTGAGGTTCCCGACCTGGGAGGCGTTGTTGGGGTTGCCCATGCTGGGTCCGAACACCGGCATGTTCCGGGTGCGCGAATCGCCCTTGACCTTGGCATAGAGTGCCTGCTGGAAGGTCCGGGTCTGGGTGGCCCAGTTCGCATTTCGACCCTTCAGGTCCCACTCATTCAGGCCCTCTACGTTCTCCAGCGCCGGGCCGGCATAGGCCAGAAACCGGTCCCACTGCTCGATGCGGGTGAGATCGGTCTGCCCTTCCACCGGCCGCATTGTCAGGTTGAACCGGATGCCATTGGCCGCCAGCTCCTTCATCCGACCGTAGACCAGCTGCATCCAGCCGTCACTCACCACGTTCGACCCTTCATCCCGCAGGTGCCGTACGCCGAGGGCGATCACGCGTGGCTTCACGATCCCGTTGAATCCGGTGCCGTAGACGGACTGGAGGTAGCTGAGCTTGGTATTAATCCCGATCGAATTGACCAGGGCATCCGCAGACTTCGCCGTCTCCGTGACGAGCGCTGACGGATTCTGCTCCAGCGCCACTATGCTCGGCTCGGTCGTTTCCGTGCCGCAACCACCAAGAATGAGACACGAGAACACGAGAGCGCCGGAATACTTCATCAGCCGCCGGAAGGGCAAAACGTCGATCACTGCAAACTCCTTGTCGTGATGCAGGTATCCAGAGTCGGACAGTCAACCGACGTCCGACCCTGCGCTGCGGTACCCAGTTACGGATGTGGTGGTGGCGCGCTGACAACATATGGGATAGCGCGGCGGAGACAATTACCGAGAATGCGCCGCTTCGACGAATCGCACGATTTTCCATCGCCGAGAGCTGGTCACTGTCAAGAATGTTGCGTGCGCTGGATCACGAAATGGCTGGGCGGACATACCGGGACTGATTCCGCATCACTGGCGTCCGGGCCGGGGTGCCACCATTCTTAGAGCACATCCGTCACGGGACGGGGGAGAAACGTCGCGATGCGACGGGTTCTTCACCGCAGGACCGAACCTCGACGTTGTCGTTCCGCAGCTTTTGCAGGCCCGATGCCTCCATCGCATCTGCCTGCACCGATGCCTCCATTCTGTCTCCGCCGCATCCAGCTGCATCGCAGTGTCTGCCTCCAGCAGCGCCCGAAGGCCATCCTTGCGCGTCGCGGGAGGACTTCCCTCTATCTCGGAGAGTCCGCGCTTGCCGCTCACCCGCCCCAGAATCAGCCACCCCACGACTGCTCCAGCCGACGCGCTCGAGCATCCCGTGGAATCCGCCACCAGAGACGGAGCCCATCCTGGCCGGAATGCCGACGCGGTGTCGGCCTTCCGGCTGGCTATCCCGCGGGCGTCGTGGAGTGGGGTGGTCCTGGCCGTGGCGGACGGGCTGCACTGGCCGGTCCGGAGCGACGTCGCCAGTGCGGTGGCGGTGGCGGGCCTCGAGCAGGCTCTGACGGACGCAGCCCGCCAGCTCGATATCCGGACCCCGGCATGGCAGGACGACGTCGCCGCCGCCCTTGTCGGGGCATTCGACCACGCCCACACCCGGATCCGGGCCCTGGGGGAGTCAGGTCCCGAACCGATCGGCTGGGTGGCGCTGACCGTGGCACTCGTTCTGGGCGATTGGCTCTGCGTGGCACATGCCGGGAACGGTCGGGTGTACCGCCAGACACCCGACGAGCTGGAGCAGTTGACCGCCGACCAGGGTAGCGTCGCCGGGGAGGGTCAGCAGCGGTGCCTCGGTCTCGCCCAGCGCCAGCCACCGGTCATCCGCTTCTTCCGGCTGACGGCTGGGGATCTGGTGCTGGTCTGCAGCGATGGACTCAGCCGCCCGCTCGACGGTGCGGTCCTGGCTGATGTGCTGGGCACGCCCGAACCGCTGGCACAATTGGCGCGACATCTGGTTTCCGCTGCGGCGGCCCGGCGCGGCCATGACGATGCCAGCCTCTGCCTCACGCGGGTACGACGCCTCCCGGCGCGACTACCCGACTCGGGGCGCGTCGACTTCGAGCAGGCCGCCGAAGGATCCCTGCTGCCACGGTACGCCACGCGGCGGACGGGCTGGTGGGCCGACCGCCAGCTCGTGGTCACGCTGGCGGCGGTGGTCCTGGTGGGGGCCCTCACCCTCGGCTGGCGTCTCTGGCGGCCGACCTCCCGCCCCGTCCCGGAGCGTGTGGCGGCCCAGCCGGCACCGGCCGCGGGTGTCGGTGCACTCGGCTCCCGGGCCGTGGACCTGACGGCGACAGTGCCCAGCGCGGTCCCCGAGACCCAGCCCGCGGCGGAAGTACCGTCTCCACCTGTCGCGATCGCCGCCGCGCCACCTCCCGCGCCGGTGCCAGTGGCGAGCGCCAGGCGCCGAGCCGGACAGTCTCGAGCCGGCGCCGACCCGTGCGACGCATCCGCCACCGACCCGGGCGACGCGTGCGGCGCCGGTCCGAGCCCCCGACACCCGGCGAGCCGATTCACTCCTGACTGCACAACGGGCCGCCACGGAGCGTGCCCGGCAGGACTCGCTGGAGCGCGAGACCCGCGAGGCGGAAGCGCGGCTGCAACAGCTTCGCGACCAGGCGCGCACGGCCCGACTGGCCCAGGAGCAGCGTGATTCGCTGGCCCGGGCCGAGGAGCAGCGGCGCAGCGAGGCGGCCGCCGCAGCCGCGGCGGCAGCGGCGGCAGCGGCAGCAGCGGAACAGACCACGGCCAGGCTGGTCGCCACCGGGGAGCGCGCCGTGACCGACTGGCTGACGGGGATGGTCGCCGCGGCGAACTACGGCCGGACCGGGAGCAGCAACCTTACAGCGGCCCCGCCGACGTTCCTGACCTTCGTGGACAAGTACCACCCGAAGCTGAGTGAGGCGAAGGTGATGGAGCGCAGCGTGACCAGCGATGCGGCGCGCGCCACGGTGGCGTGGACGGCCCGTTGGCGCACCGCGTTCGGCCCGGCCACCAGCGAGCGCATGGTCGCCGTCGTCACCCTGGTGCGATCGGGCGACACCTGGCAGGTCACCGACTGGCGAATCACGGAGGGACTCAAGTGAGGCAATCGATCCGCGGCACACGGTCAGCGCGGCAGCCCCTGGCACTGCTCGTTCTTGGCCTCACGCTGGGCGCCACCCTGTCTCCGCGCGACGCCCAGGCGCAGTCGCGACAACGGTGGTCGGTGCAGGCCTCCGGCGAGTGGGTGTTCCCAACCCGGAAGTACACCGATGTCCTGCAGCACGGGTCCGCGCCCGGCTGGGAAGTCCAGGCGCGTTACACCTTCGGACGGTTCTCGCTGGGTAGCGGCTACCAGCACAGTACCGTGTTCAAATCGGAGGAGGCTGACCTGACGGGGACCCTGTCGGTAGCGTTCCTCGAACCGCGTTATGTCATCGCCGTCCTGGGGGACCGCGTCGCACCCTATATCGCCGGGCGGGTCGGTTACGGCGCGCTCCTGATCCGCGAATCGCCGCGCGTGACGGAACGGTCGGTCACCTACGGCGGTGGCGCCGGCTTCCTGATCGCGCTGGTGCCGCGGGTCGCCCTCGACGCCGGCGGCCAGTACTTCGTCGCCGATTTCGGCGGTGGCAATGGCACCGCCGGTTATGCACTGGCCCGCCTGGGTATTTCCATCGGCCTGTTCTGAAAGGCAGAGCTGTCACATGCGTTACCATTCCCGCGCCCTGGGTCTCGTGGCGCTGATCCTTGGCACCCTTGCCGGATGCGGCACCACCGAACCGTCGTCGTCCAGCTGCGACGCCATCGCCGGCGCCCTGGTAGCCCGCATTGAGGTGACCCCGGCGACGGCCGAAGTTTTTCTGGGTGACTCGCTGCGGCTGAACGCTGTGGCCTACTCCTGCAGTGGCGTGCTGGGAGAGATCCGCACCTTCCAGTGGCAGACCGAAGAGCCTGCCGTTGCGACGGTGGGCGCCGACGGCCTGGTAAAGGCGGCGAGCAGCGGAACCACGACGGTCCTCGCCACGGTGCAGGGCAAGGAGGGTTCAGCCACCGTCACCACCACCCAGGTCCCGGTGGCAAGTGTCGTGGTGGAGCCGGACAATTCGGTGATCGGCGTGGGTCGTACCAGCATCCTCACGGCGCGCGCCTTTGACAGCCGGGGACGGGAACTGACCGGGCGGGGCGTGACCTGGACCAGCGCGGATGAAGCAGTGGCTACCGTGACCGCAGCCGGCGCCGTTACCGGGGTTACGGTCGGTGGCCCGGTTGCGATCACCGCGACGATTGAAGGCCGTTCTGCCGCCTCACAGGTCACCGTCACCCAGGTCCCGGTGAACTCCGTCGAGGTGTCTCCGTCCAGCGCGACGGTCGCAGCCGGAGACGTGGTGCCACTGTCCGCCATTCTCCGCGATGATCTCAACAACGTCCTGACCCAGCGGGCGGTGAACTGGACCTCATCGAATACCACCATCGCCACCGTCACGGGCGCTGGCGGTGTGGTCACCGGTCATCGTCCGGGAAGTGCCACGATTACCGCCACCTCCGAGGGCAAGAGTGGCACGGCGTCGATCACCGTCATCGTCGGCCCACCCGCGAAGCTGGCGTTCGGTCAACAGCCGGGTGCCGTCGAAACGGGGATCGCCCTGTCACCGCCGGTGACGGTCGAGGTACAGGACGCGGGGGGCAATCGCGTCACCACGGCGAACACCGCCGTGACCATCGCGCTGGCGAGCGCCAACGGCAGCACGCTCTCGGGGACGCTCACCGTGATGGCGGTCAACGGACTCGCCACCTTCGCCGACCTGTCGGTGAATGCTGCCGGCGTCTACCAGTTGAAGGCCACGGCCGGCGGACTCAGCAGCACCACCAGCGTCAGCTTCGCCGTCACCGCGCGCCCGGCGGTGCGACTCGCGTATGTCCAGCAACCCGTCTCGACCCAGGCCGGCAGCAGCCCGGGGAACGTCTCCATCGAACTCCTGGACGCCGGCGGAGCTCGGGCCACAGGGGAAACCCGCTCGATCACACTGACGCTTACCGGTGGCGACGGCAGCGCCACGCTTGACGGGACCGTAACCCAGACGACGGTGAACGGCGTGGCCATCTTCCCCGATCTCAGCGTGACGCGAAGCGGGAGCGGCTACACGCTCGTCGCCTCCACCAACGGCCTGCAAGGAGCCACCAGCCAGCCATTCGCCATCACGCCCGGCCCCGCCGCCCGGGTCCAGTTCATCACCCAGCCATGTCCGGACGGGTGCAAGGCCAACGCCACCCTGCTGCCGGAGCCGCAGGTCGCCGTCCAGGATGCGTTCGGTAATCTGATCTCCGGCTCCAGCGCGCTCATCATTGTGGGTGCGGAGGGCGGGTCACGCGCCGTGGTGTTGAGCGGCATTGTGCTGCGAACGGCCGCCGGAGGCATCGCGACCTACCCCAACCTGTCGATCAACCGGGACTCGAAGCATGTGCATCTGCGGGCGACGTCGCTCGGCCTGAGCGCCGCAGTCTCGGACGACTTCGATATCACGAAATAAGAGGTGAGCGGATGCGCCTCCAGGAAGCAAACAAAAGGCCCGAAACTTTCGTTCCGGGCATAGCTGGGGGCGGATTCGACGCACAGCGCGAGTCCGTGAATTTCTGGCCGCAACGAAGTGAGGCCAATAGCTGGGGTGGGACTCGACGCGCAGCGCGAGTCCCTGAAATTCCTGGCCGCAACGAAGTGAGGCCAATAGCTGGGGTGGGACTCGAACCCACGACCCCGGCATTATGAGTGCCGTGCTCTAACCACCTGAGCTACCCAGCCGTAACCCGCGTACCGGCACCATCTTTGGCCTGCCTGCGGGGCCGAAATCCTAGCGACCGTGACTACCGCCCGTCAAGGCTGTCGGCCCCCAGCCGGTAGAGGAACTCCCCCTTCCGGATCATGCCGAAATTCTCCCGCGCCAGTCGCTCGATCAGCCGCTTGTCCGTCTCCACCGCCTTGGCATAGCGCTGCAGCGAATCCACTTCCGCCGTCAGGACCGCAATCGCTTCCCGCTCAGCCCGCTCCTGGCGGCGGAGCTGCAGCCAGTCGAGCGTCCCGTATTCCCCGCCGACGAAGGCAAAAATCACCGCGGCCAGCAGGATCAGGGCGCCGACCAGGCGAGCCCGCTTCATAGGGCGTAGAGGTCCCGACCAGGATAGTGGGCAATGTCGCCCAGCTCCTCATAGATGCGCAGCAGCTGATTGTACTTCGCGATCCGGTCGGTCCGGCTGGCGCTGCCGGTCTTGATCTGGCCCACCCCGACGGCGACCGCCAGATCGGCGATGAAGGTGTCCTCGGTCTCACCGGAGCGGTGGGAGATGATCGCGCCGTACCCGGCGGTCTTGGCCATCTCGATGCATTCAAGCGTCTCAGTGAGCGACCCGATCTGGTTGACCTTCACCAGGATCGCATTGCCGACGCCCTGCTCGATGCCGCGCGACAGGCGGTCGACGTTGGTGACGAAGAGGTCGTCGCCCACGATCTGGCAGCGATCGCCCAGCCGGTCGGTCAGCAGCTTCCACCCGTCCCAGTCGTCCTCGGCGAGCCCGTCCTCGATGGACACGATGGGATAGCGATCCACCCACCCGGCATAGAGATCCACCATCCCGGAGGCGGGCCGGCGGCTGCCGTCCCCCTTCTTGAAGACATACTCGCCATCCTGGAGCAGCTCCGACGCCGCCACGTCGAGCGCGATCGCCACATCCCGGCCCGGCTCGTACCCGGCCCCCTGAATCGCTTCCATCACGACATCGAGCGCCGCCTCGTTGGACGGGAGCATCGGGGCGAAGCCCCCCTCGTCACCCACCGCCGTCGACAGCTTCATCTTGGTGAGCACCTTCTTGAGCGCGTGGAAGATCTCAACCCCCATCCGCAGCCCTTCCGGAAAGGTGTCCGCCCCAATCGGCACCACCATGAACTCCTGGGCATCGACATTGTTCGACGCGTGCGCCCCGCCGTTCAGGATGTTCATCATTGGCACCGGGAGGACCCGGGCCAGTGGGCCACCGAGGTAGCGGTACAGCGGCAGGCCGGCATCCTGGGCCGCCGCGCGGGCCACCGCGAGGGAGACGGCCAGGATCGCGTTGGCGCCGAGGTTGCTCTTGTTGGGCGTCCCGTCCAGGTCCAGCATTTCCTGGTCGATGGCCACCTGGTCCTCGGCCGCCATCCCCTCCAGCCGCGGGCCGATGACTTCATTCACGTTCCGGACCGCTTCGAGGACCCCCTTCCCCCCGTACCGCTGCTGATCGCCATCGCGCAGTTCCACCGCCTCGTGCTCGCCGGTCGAGGCCCCACTCGGCACCGCAGCCCGCCCGGTCGCACCACTGGCGAGGACGATTTCCGCCTCCACGGTGGGATTGCCACGGCTGTCGATGATCTCTCGAGCGTGCACTTCGATGATGGTGGACATTGCGCCTGGGGTTGGAGAGAACAGTGGTTCGCCGGGCCAAAACTTAACGGGACACGCCGGGGAACGGGAGAACGACGGGGAACAGGGAACGGGGAACGGGAACGGGGAACGGGGTAGCAGCGCCTGTTCCCTGTTCCCTGTTCCCTGTTCCCTGTTCCCTGTTCCCTGTTCCCTGTTCCCTGTTCCCTGTTCCCTGTTCCCTGTTCCCTGTTCCCTGTTCCCTGTTCCCTGTTCCCTGTTCCCCGTTCCCCGTTCCCCGCTATTCCAGAGCCCCCATCGCCAGGATCGCCGCCCGGGCCTCCGCCGCGAGGCGCTCCCGGTGGTCGTAGGTGAGCCCCGCCGTGGGAAGGGGAGCACCGATATGGACCGTGATGGCCCCGGGATGCGGTTCGAAGGATCCGGGCGCGAGCACTGCTCCACTGCCCTCGATGAACACCGGCACCAGGGGCACCTGGGCGGCAATGGCGAGGACGAAGGGCCCCTTCTTGAATGGCTGCAGCCGCCCGTTCCGGCTGCGTGTCCCTTCGGCAAAGACGATGGGCGAGAGCCCCTGCCGGATGGCGACGGCAGCCTGCTCGTATCCGGCCAGGGCCTGCTCCCGGTTTCCGCGATCGATCATCACCTGCCCCGATGCCCGCAGCGCCCGTCCAAAGAGGGGCACCTGTCCCAGTTCCTTCTTCACCACGAAGCGCACCGAACCGGGCAGGACATCCAGCACCGCGAGGATGTCCATCCAGGAATGATGATTGGCCACATACACACAACTGCGCAGCCCTTCGACCCGGTCGATCCCGGTGAGATGCACCGGAACGTGATTGACCCGAAGCAGGTCGCGACCGTAATCACGAGGAATGGTATCGAACGGGCCGCCGGTGACGTGCACTCCGTTCCGCGCCGCTGCGGCGACGATGCGCGCCGAGTGGTAGACGGTATACCCGAACAGGGAGGTGACATAGCGGACGGCGGCGATCATGCGAAGTGATCGAATCCGGAGAACGGCTGTTCCCGCCCGTCGAGCAACAGGTGCACGCCGCTTCCACTGAGGACCTCACCGATTCGGGTGAGCGGTACACCCGTCTGGCGAGCGACCCGATCCACGGTGGCATCGGTGATGGACGCCGGAATGGTGACGAGCAATTCGTAGTCCTCACCGCCCCGGGCCGCAAACACCGACGCAGATTCCCCCGCACGTGCCGCAGCGGCCCCCGCATCGGGATGCACGGGCACGCGATCGAGATCCACCACCAGCTGCACGCCGGAGCGCCGCGCCAGGTGCCGGGCGTCGCCCGCCAGCCCGTCGCTCACATCGAGCATGGCCGTCGCGCCGGCCGCGGCGAGTGCCCGGCCCAGTGCCAGTCGCGGTATCGGGTGCGCGAAGGCGGCTCGGGCGCTGGCGGCTGGGTCGAGCCGGGCCTGCCAGGCCTTCAGCGCGGCCCGGGCGCCACCCAGGGTGCCACTGACCCATAGCATGTCCCCAGACCGGGCACCACCACGCCGCACCGGGCGCTCAGTGCGGCCGAGGACGGTGATGTCCACCACCCACTGTGGTGCTCGGGAAAGGTCGCCGCCCAGGACGGTGCCGCCCGCCTCGCGTACCGCGTCGCCCACCCCGCCCATGACCTGGACCACCGCATCCGGCGGTGCGCCCTCGGGGCAGCCGACGCTCGCGAGCAGGCCGACGGTGGTGGCACCCTCTGCCGCGAGGTCAGACAGTGCTGAGGCGGCGGCCCGCCAGCCGATCTCCTCCAGTGACAGCCATTCGGTGCGGAAATGGACCCCTTCGACCGACATATCGGTGCTGACCACGATCCGTCCCTTGCCGTCCGGCACCACCGCGCAATCATCCCCGATCCCGGCGGAGGCCGCAGGACCGAGCCGGGCGATGATCGCCCGAATGCGTGCGAACTCGCCGCTCTCGCTCATCGTCCGATGGCGTCCAGCTGGAAGCGGACCAGGCCTCGGCGGGTCGCGACCCACAGGAACTCGCCGTCGGCCGCGAGATCGGTGAGTTCACCCGGCAGGTCGCCCGGGGTGGTGAACCGGCGCAGCAGCGGACCGTTGAGTCGCACTACCCCCAGTCCGCGCGAACCGCCGAGGTAGAGCGCGCCCGGGGTGCTCACCAGGGTGTGGAGCCGTCCGAGGGCCCCACCCAGGGTGGGGCCGAGCGTGAAGCTGCCGGACTTCGGATCGCGCCACAGCAGGCGGTCGGCGGTGAGCGCCACGAGGGTATCCCCCCGCCAGACCAGGTCCAGCACCGGATCCTGCTGCGAGGGCGCATCCCCCCACCCGGCCGGCCGGCGCAGGTCGCTCCCCTCCCCGAGCGCGTACCACAGCCCGAATCGCGTGCCGACCCAGAGGGTATCACCCGCCAGGAGCACGGCAGGGGCCGCGTCGGCGAAATTGGGTGCCAGCCGCTGGAAGCCACCGTCGGCTCCATAGACTGCGACGCCGTGGGCGGTCCCGATCGCGACCCGACCCCGGTGCTGCGCGAGGTCGAGCACCTGCACGTCGGGCAGATCCCGATCGAACCGGTCGATCTCCTCCCGCTCCAGTCCGACCCGCACCAGTCCCTGGTCGGTCGCGAGCCAGAGGGTGCTGCCCTCACCCACGATGCGGCGCACGGTGGCGAAGGGGAGCCCGGTGGCCCGCGGTCCCTGGTACCAGTGCACCGAGTCGAGCGACCGGGCGAGATAGCTGATGGACGGGTCGGCGACGGGAGTCCGGTCAGTGGTGACCCAGACCCCGGTGGGGCCGGCGAAGACCGCGGAGGCCTCGTCGGAGGGCAGACCGAATGGCATCGGCTGGGGGAAGGCCGAGCCGAGCGGAAAGAAGACCAGCCCCGCGGTCGTGGTGCCGAGGTACCACCCTTCGCCGGAGAAGCCGGTGGCGCGGGCGGCAGAGGTGTAGCTGACGGGACGCAGCCTGGTATTGAGCAGCAGACCGGCACTGTTGGCCTGGATGGCCGGATTGTCGCGCACCGCGTCCTGCACGGTCGGCGGGCGCACCGGAGCGGTCGGCGCGGCGGAGGGGAAGGCGGCCCCACCCCGCCCCGCCTGGTACCATCCGCTGGTGGTGCGCAGGAACAATCCCGCGGCGGGATTGTTCCGGTCCAGCGCGGCGTCCGTCACCTGACCCGGCACAAAACCCTGTTCCCAGAAGCGGATCGCGGGATCGAAGCGCACCCAGCCGTTGCGCCGGATGAGCCACAGGCTGTGATCGAGGGGATCGGCCAGCGCACTCCGTACGTCCGAGAGCATCCCGGGGTCACGCGGCAGCCAGGGGCCCTCCCACTGACGGTTGAGCGGATTCCAGGCGACCAGCGCGTCCCGGGTCACGGCGAAGACGCGCTCGGTCGAGACCGCGACGGCCCGGATGTTCGAGTAGTCCGCCAGCACCGTCCGCTCCTCGGGCGACCAGTCGCGGCTCTGGGCCACGAGCGCGTTCCCGCTGACCACGGTAAGCAGCAGGAGATATCGGAGGGTCGGGGGGGCCAGCGGCATCGCGCGTCTCATGCTGGGGGCGGCCCGTCAGCCATCAGACGGTGAGGGGTCGCTCGAGGTGGTGGAGGATCGGGGGGTCGTACGCCGCGCCGAGGTCGTGCAGGGTGGCCCATTCCCGCCACAGGTCGGGCAGCGCCGCAATGACATCCATCGGCCGAAGCGCCCGCGCGGTGTAGCGCCGCGCGGCGAGATCGGCACTGCGCCCCAGTGCCTGGGCGGCCACGCTCGCCGCAGCGGCGGGTTCCAGTCCCTGGGCGAGCATGGTGCCGACGATCCCACTAAGGATATCCCCACTCCCCCCGGTGGCCAGCCCCGGGTTTCCCGCCGCCACGGTGATCGGCGCCGGTCCGGCGTGACCGACCACGGTCGGCACTCCCTTGAGCAGCACCGTGGCCCCCGATGCGGCAGCTGCCATTGACGCGCCGGTCCAGGGGTCCAGTTCCCTGCCATCCGCCTCCACCGGAAAGAGGCGCCGAAATTCCGCCGGGTGCGGTGTCAGGACCAGCGCACGGCCTGTGGCGAGTGCGCGCACCCCGTCAGGGTCACCCTGAAAGGCGTTCAAGCCATCGGCATCGAGCACCAGCGCCCCTGCCCGTTCGGCCAGCGCCGCGATCAACCCGCGCCGCCCTGCCCCGCGGCCGAGGCCCGGGCCGATCACGACGGCGTCGGCCCGCTCGATCAGGTCGAGGAGTCCGGACGTCGGCGCACTGTCGAGGTCCTGTACCACCGTCTGCAGATCCGGTTCGGCCGCCACGAGCGAGGCGATGGTCTCGGCCGGCCCGACCGCGTGCACCAACCCGGCGCCCGCGGCAAAACTCGCCCGCCCCGCCAGTCGGAGCGCCCCGCTCATCCCGTGATCGCCGCCGATCACCACCACTCGACCTCGCCGGCCCTTGTGATCCCGCGCGGCCAGTGGCCGGAGCGTCGCGGCCGCGTCGCGATCGGTGAACAGGCGCGGCCACGCCGGATCGGGATGGGGCAGCCCGATGTCGACGGTCACCAGATCGCCGCATTCGTCGCGCGCCAGCAGGTGTCCCCGTCTCGGGCCCCCGAACGTGATGGAGAGGGCCGCGGTCAGCGATGGCTGATGCGTGACGCCGGTACTGAGGTCGACCCCGGTGGGACCGTCGATCGCGACGAGCGGGACGGCGAGATCGAGGAGTCGTTCGATCAACGGTGCGAGCGCTGGGCGAGGTGCGCCACTGGCGCCGGTCCCGAGCAGGGCGTCGACCGCGAGACCCACCGAGGGCCAGGGCCCTTCCGCCTCGACCGTGCGGACCCCCTCGGCGCGGGCCAGCGCCGCCATCTGCTGGTTGAGCGGCGACGGCTCGCCACTGCTTTGGGTCACAAACACCGGCACATCCTGACGGTGGAGGACCCGGGCCACCACCCAGCCATCACCGCCATTGTTGCCCGGGCCGACCGCAATCACCACCCCGGCGCGAAGCCGCGGGCCAAACCGGCGCGCGATAACCTCCGCGGCGGCGCGGCCAGCGGCATCCATGAGGGTGGCCACGGCAATGCCCGCGGCGACGGCGCGGCGGTCCCAGTCAGCGGATTGTGCGGGAGCGAGAACCGGAAGGTGCATGGGGATCGGCGACCTGACGCCGTCCGGCGGGAAGGCTAGCGCAGTGCGGCGATGCCGTCCCAGGTGTAGGGCTGGGCGAACGCTTCACTGAAGTCGTAGACCGAGGCGAAATCGGTCTCCCGATCCTCCGGCCGGGTGCTCAGCAACTGGGCCCTGACCAGACTGAAGACGATCCGCCCGAAATCCTCGGTGCGGCGGATCCCCCAGCATTCGAGGACGGTATCCGCCAGCAGGCCGTATTGCCGGATTGCGAAATCCCGGCAGGCCCAGGACAGTTCCGCCCCGGTCACATGACGTCGGACGTCCAGCTGGGATTGCAGATACTCGATGGCGGCGAGCATGAAGATGTACGCCCGCTCGTGGTACCCGTCCTCCTGCGCCCGGAGGCGAAGGAGGACATCTGGCGAGAATTGGAGCTCATGCATGGTGGGGCCGTGCGTGGCAACTCATGTAGCGAAGCTAGGACCGCAGCGGCAGGGGGTCAAGCGCGTCGCGACCGGTAGAGCGGGAAGGCGTTGGTCAACTCACCGACCATCCGCCGCACCCGCGCCACCGTGGCCTCGTCCGGCGTGGTCAGGACGGTATCGATCAACCCCGCGACGGTGCGCATTTCGGCCTGACCCATGCCGCGGGTCGTGAGAGCCGGAGTGCCGAGCCGGATGCCGCTCGTCACGAACGGCGACTGGGGATCATCGGGAATCGTATTCTTGTTGACCGTGATGCCGGCGTCGTTCAACACCTTCTCCGCGACCTTGCCCGTCAGGTTCTTGGACCGGAGGTCCACCAGCATCAGGTGGGTATCGGTACCGCCGGAGACAATGGCGTAGCCATGCTCGACCATCGCCTCGGCGAGAGTCCTGGCGTTGTCCACCACCTGCCGGGCGTACTTCTTGAATTCGGGCTGCAGCGCTTCGCCAAACGCGACCGCCTTGGCCGCAATCACATGTTCCAGCGGGCCACCCTGGGTGCCGGGGAAGACCGATTTGTTGATCGCCGGGCCGAACTCCTTGGTGGAGAGAATCAGGCCGGCGCGGGGGCCGCGCAGCGTCTTGTGGGTCGTGCTGGTGACCACCTGGGCATGCGGCACCGGCGAGGGATAGACCCCGCCCGCCACCAGCCCCGCAAAGTGGGCCATGTCGACCAGCAGGTAGGCACCGACCTCATCCGCGATGGACCGGAAGGCGGCGAAATCGATGATCCGGGCATAGGCACTGCCGCCGGCGATGATCAGGCGGGGACGCTCGGCCCGCGCCTGGTCCCGCACCTTGTCGTAATCGATCCGGCCCGTGGCGGGATCGACCCCGTAATGCACCGCACTCCAGATGGTGCCACTGTGGTTCACCGCGGCGCCATGCGAGAGGTGGCCGCCATGCGGCAGCGACATCCCCAGGATCTTCTCCCCCGGCTTCGCCAGCACCATGAAGGCCGCAAAATTCGCCTGCGCGCCCGAGTGCGGCTGCACGTTGGCGGCTTCCGCCCCGAAAATCTGCAGCAACCGGTCGATCGCCAGCTGTTCGACCTGGTCCACCACCTCGCAGCCGCCGTAGTACCGCTTCCCGGGATAGCCCTCGGCGTACTTGTTGGTGAGCGGCGTCCCCATGGCATCGATCACGGCGCGGCTGGCAAAATTCTCGCTGGCGATCAGCTCCAGCCCATGCTGCTGCCGGTGCAGCTCATCGTCGATGAGGCGCGCGATCGTCGGGTCGGCGGTACGGAGCGAGGCGTCGTGGTCGAACGGCATGGGTCTCCTCTAGGGTTCGATCTTCTGGACCCGGCGCTCGTGCCGCCCACCCTCGAACGCGGTGGTCAGCCAGGCACGCAGGATCTCGAGTCCATCGGCTTCGGTCACAAACCGGGCGGGCAGCACCAGCAGGTTGCTGTCGTTGTGCGCCCGGGCCAGCATCGCCACTTCCGGCGTCCACACCACCGCGGCGCGAACGCCCCGGTGCCGGTTGGCCGCGTACGCCATCCCGAGTCCGGTGCCGCACAGGAGGATCCCCCGCTGGGCCTCGCCGGTCTCCACCTGGTGTGCCACCGGGTGGGCGTAATCGGGGTAATCGGTCGAGTCGGTGGAGTGCGTGCCCAGATCCAGCGGGGCAAACCCCAGCCGCTCCAGTTCCTGCTTCAGGCGTTCCTTGAGCGCAAACCCGGCGTGATCGGCGCCAATGGGAATTACTTCAGCCATGGGAGATAATAGTAGTGGCGTGAATTTAAATGCAGGTCACATAGACGCCGCCAATCATGCAAGCGGCAAAAACAATGAACAACGTCTCACGGACTGGTGCGCACGCGAGGCAGCCGACAATCACTTCGGCTCGTAGCTGAAGAAGCCGCGTCCCGTCTTCCGGCCCAGCTGGCCGGCCGCCACCATGCGCCGCAACAGCGGGCAGGGACGATACTTGTCGTCGCCCAGCCCCTTGTGCAGGACTTCAAGAATGGCCAGACAGGTATCGAGACCGATCAGGTCGGCTAGCGCGAGCGGCCCCATCGGATGGGCCATGCCAAGCTTCATGACGGTGTCGATGGCCTCGGGCTGAGCCACGCCCTCCATCACGCAGAAGACCGCCTCGTTGATCATTGGCATGAGCACCCGGTTCGCGACGAACCCGGGATAGTCATTCACCTCGACCGGCGTCTTCCCGAGCCCGGTCGACAACTCCATGATTTCCCGGGTCGTCGCGTCGCTGGTTGCCTGTCCCCGAATCACCTCGACCAGTTGCATGACCGGTACCGGGTTCATGAAGTGCATCCCGATGACCCGATCCGCCCGGCGCGTTCGCGCGGCGATTTCCGTGATGGAGATCGAACTGGTATTGGTGGCGAGAATAACACCCGGGGCGGCGACACCATCCAGTTCAGAGAAGATCTGGAACTTGAGGGCCGGGTTCTCGGTGGCCGCCTCGATGATCAGGTCGGCATCGGCAGCGTCCCGGACCGACGTGGCGACGGCCACCCGGGCCAGCGCGGCGGTAGCGGCCTCGGCGGCGAGCGTACCCTTCTTCACCAGCCGAGCCAGGCTACCCTCGATGGTGGCCCGACCACGCTCCAGAGCGGCGGCGGAGACATCCACCATGCGCACCGCATACCCATTGGTGGCAAACACCTGGGCAATGCCGTTGCCCATCGTACCCGCACCGATCACGGCAATCCGCTTCACACCGACTCCTTGGTGGAGGACATCCAGCGCCAGGCCACCCCGATGGCGCCGAGAATCATGAGGCTGGCGAGCGCGCCACCCTCGGGCCCGAAACTCCCACCCGTGAGCCACGCCGGCTGGCCGGGGAGGTAATTGATCATCGGAATGGGAAAGGGCAGCCCGCTGACCGGCGCATCAAAACCGGCGAGCGTCGCATTCCATCCGAGATGCGCACCCCATGCGGTCCAGATGCCGCCGGGGACGTAGAACGCCAATCCGAGATAGATCCCCGCCAGGGCGATGTTCACGAGGGCCAGCGCGGTGACGTCCGGGTTCTTGATGTGGGCCAGGGCAAAGAGGACGGACAGGGCGCACACGGTTGGCAGCCGCCCGAACTGTCGGGCCAGCGCCACCTGGGCCACTCCGCGAAACATGACTTCTTCCAGCAGCGCGGCTGGGACCAGGAGGGCAACCGTCAGCACCATCTGCGACAGGTACGCCGACAGCCCACCGGTGTCCTCCACGATGCGGGCACCGCCGGCCGGGATGGCAATCAGCAGCGCCAGCGCCGCCGGCACGATGCCCATCAGGAGTCCCCGTCCGAAGCCGCGGCCGGCACCGGCCAGCGGCTGCCAGCGGAGGTCCTCCCACGTGAGTCGCAGCGCCCGGCGCCCGATCAGCCAGGTCATGGCACCGAAGCCGAGCAGCCCTGCGACCGATTGGATGATCAATTGAAGGGCGGTGGGAATCCGGGCGATACCGCCGGGGCCCGCGAGCAGGATCATCGGCGGAGCGGCGAGCGCCAGCATCAGCACGAACCCACCCACCAGAAACAGCGCGGCCCATCCCACGGCCGCGAGCGGGCGCAGGGGACGGGCCGGCGCGACTGCGGTCACGCGCGGGGGCGCAGCGCGTGATGAGCCTTCCAGAGAACCACACCCACCAGGACCACCTTGAGCAGATCCTGCACCAGCAGCGGAACGATGGTGGTGGTGACAACGGCGCCGGGATTCCCGGTCAGCAATGACAGCTGCGCCCAGCCACCGAGGTGGATCACCAGCATACCGGCGAAGGCGGCGAGCAGACAGCGGACCAGTTCACCGCGTGCCGCCAGGCGACCCACCACCGCGGCCGCAACCGGGAATGCCAGCAGGTAACCGCCGGTCGGGCCGAGGATGCGGGCGAGACCGGGCGCCCCGAGGGGGGAGAACACCGGGAGCCCGAAGATCCCGAGCAGCAGGTACAGGATCAGGGCGCCGGCACCGGCGGCGGCGCCGAACAGGCCACCCACCAGGAGCACCGCGAGACCCTGCAGCGTCATCGGGACGGGTGAGAGCGGAACCGGGACGGCGACCTGGGCGGCCAGCGCCACGATGGCGGCGCCCAGCGCCAGCGAGACGGGCCAGGCGAAGCGCAGGGGCCGGGCCGGGGCCTGCGAGCTCACGACGGGTTCAGCCATGTCAACCGATCCTTTCGACCGAGAGAGCCACCGCATTGCCGCCGCCGAGACAGAGCGTCGCCAGGCCGGTGTGTTGTTTACGATCTGCGAGCGCGTAGAGCAGCGTGGTGAGGACCCGGGCGCCGCTGGCGCCGATGGGGTGACCCAGCGCCACGGCACCACCATGGACATTGACCCGATTGAAGTCCCAGCCGAGGGCGCGGCCATCAGCGATTGCCTGGACCGCAAAGGCTTCGTTCGCTTCGATCAGGTCGTAGTCGTTGATCGTGGTGCCGGCCTTCTTCATCAGGTTCTGCACCGCAAAAATCGGGGCGAAGAACAGGTCCTTCGGCTCCCCGCCGCCGGTCGCGTACGCCGTGATCCGGGCCAGTGGGGTCAGGCCGTGCGCCTTGGCAAAGGCGAGCGATGTGACTACGAGCGCGCTGGCCCCATCATTGAGGCCCGGGGCGTTCCCCGCGGTGACCGTGCCGTCCTTCCGGAATACCGGCTTCAGCTTGCCGAGCGACTCGAGACTGGTGTCCTTGCGGGGCGCCTCGTCCGCGGCAACAATCGTCGGGCCATTCCTTCCCGGAATCTCGACCGGAAGGATTTCCCGGGCGAACTTGCCCTGCTCCTGCGCCGCCACGGCACGGGCATGGCTCTCCCGCGCGAACGCATCCTGATCCTGCCGGGTCACCCCCGCCTTCTCCGCGGTGTACTCGGCGTACTCCCCCATGTGGTTCTTGCCGAACGAATCCCAGAGCCCGTCGTGGATCATGCCGTCGACGATCGTCTGGTTGCCGGCCTTGATGCCGTTGCGGTAGTTGTAGAGGTAGTGCACCGCGTTGGACATCGATTCCATGCCCCCGGCCACCACGCACTGGGCATCACCGGCCTTGATGGCCTGGGCGCCCAGCATCACCGCCTTGAGGCCCGAGCCGCATACCTTGTTGATCGTCAGCGCGGGCACGGTGCCCGGCAGACCAGCGTGGATCATCGCCTGCCGCGCAGGGGCCTGACCCGAGCCCCCCTGCACCACCTGTCCCAGGATGACATCATCGATGGCGCCCGGCTCGATGCCGGCGCGGCGCACCGCATCGCGGACCACCAGGGCGCCGAGCTGTGGGGCGGTCAGCGGGGAGAGTCCGCCAAGATATTTGCCGATCGGGGTCCGCACAGCGGACACGATCACTGGGGTGGTGGCGTCAGACACGGGAGCTTCTTTCGATTGGGCAGAAACGGTGTTGCGTTACAGCAGGGAAGTATAGAAGGGAGCAGCGGTTGGGGGCAGCGGGTCGGCGGCGGCGCATACGTATGCAGTGAAAACAGCAACGCAGAGACGGAGAGGACTCGCAGAGGACGCAGAGCACCGAGGCTGATGGTTCCGAGTGACCCAGGATTCGCGCCACCCATCAAATCCTGCTGTCCTCCGCGCCCTCCGCGCGACCTTTGCGCCTCTGCGTTGCCGTTTCTAGGGTTTTAGAGCCCGGGTGGAGATATCCGCCTGCAGCCGCGTGATGAACTCATCCACCGCGATCACTTCCTGCTTGTTGCCCGCGCCCCGGACCCGGACCGCCACCGTGCCACCATCGGCTTCCCGCTGCCCGACCACCGCCATGTACGGCACCTTGTGCATCTCGCCGTCCCGGATGCGATAGTTGAGGGTCTGATTGCCCGCATCGAGCGTCGCCCGGATCCCCGCGGCCCGCAGCCGGTCGCACGTGGCCCGGGCCGAATCGGCCTGGGTATCCGAGATGGGCAGCACCCGCACCTGCTCGGGCGACAGCCAGAGCGGGAAGGCGCCGGCGAAGTGCTCGATGAGAATCGCGATGAACCGCTCAAACGAGCCGTTCACTGCCCGATGAATGATCACCGGCCGGTGCTCGCTGTTGTCCTCCCCGACGTAGGTGAGGTTGAACCGCTCGGGCGCGGCGTAGTCCAGCTGAATCGTGCCGAGCTGCCAGGTGCGCCCGATGGAATCGGCCACGTCGAAGTCGATCTTGGGGCCGTAGAAGGCGCCGTCGCCCGCCTTGAGCTCGTACGGCAGCCCGGTGGCCTCCAGCGCCGCCTTGAGCGCCGCTTCGGCCCGATCCCACATCCCGTCGTCGCCGATCCGCTGCTCGGGCCGGGTGGCAAACTTGAGCGACGCCTCCAGCCCGAACGTGGCGTAATACTTGAGAATGAACTCCGTCAGCGTCTTCACTTCCGCCGGGATCTGCGATTCCATCAGGTAGATGTGACAATCGTCCTGCTGGAACTGACGGACCCGCGTGAGCCCGGACAGCGCCCCGCTCACCTCGTTGCGATGCAGCACGTCGTAGGTACTGTAGCGCACCGGCAGCTCGCGATAGCTGTGTTTGCGCGAGTCGAAGAACAGATGGTGCGACGGACAGTTCATCGGCTTGAGGGACATGTCCTGTTCCCCGGTCTCGTTGTTATGGACCAGGAACATGTTCTCCCGATACTTCCCCCAGTGCCCCGAGATCTCCCACAACGCCTTGTTATAGAGGAGCGGCGTCTTGATCTCCTGGTAGCCATCCCGCTGCAGCTCGCGCATGTAGCTGTTGAGCGTATTGAACAGCGTGGTGCCGCGATCGGTGTAGAACGGCGCGCCGGGCGCGAATGGATGGAACTGGAACAGATCCAGCTCCTTTCCCAGCTTGCGATGGTCCCGCTTGCGGGCTTCTTCCAGGCGATGCAGGTACTTGTCGAGATCTTCCTTCTTGAACCAGGCGGTGCCATAAATCCGCTGCAGCATCTGACGGCGCGAATCGCCCCGCCAGTACGCCCCGGCGCCATGCAGCAGCTTGAAGTGCTTCAGCCGGCTGGTGGCAGGCACGTGGGGGCCGCGGCAGAGATCCACGAAGGGGCCATCGGTGTAGACGGTGATCGTCTCCCCTTCCGGCAGGTCGCCGATACGCTCCAGCTTGAGGGGATCGTCCTTGAAGCGCTTGAGCGCTTCCTCGCGGCTGACTTCCTCGCGGACAAAGGGATAATCCTTGGCCGCGACCTCGGTCATGCGCGCCTCAATCTGCGCCAGGTCCTCGGGCGTGAACGGCCGCTCCACCCCGAAGTCGTAGTAAAAGCCATCCTCGATGGCGGGGCCGAAGCCGATCGCCGCAGTGGGAAACAGTTCCCGTACCGCGGTGGCCAGAATGTGGGCGGCCGAGTGGCGCAGCAGGTCGAGGGCGGCAGGATCCTTGTCCGTGATGATGGCGAAATCGCTGTCCTCGGTGAGCGGACGGTCCAGATCGCGCACCTGGCCACCGATCCGGGCGCCGAGTGCCGCCTTGGCCAGCCCCGCCCCGATGCTCTGCGCCACCGCCCGGCTGGTGGTCCCGGCCGGCACCGCGCGCACCGACCCGTCCGGCAGTCGCAACTGGATGTCGCTCATCGGGACTCCTGCACCGGCAGCACCGGGATGGCCGGCGGCACGCGCGGGGCAAACTGGAAGTAGGCGAGCAGCGCGCCCGCCAGCAGGAGACCCAGCACCACCCAGCGCGCGAGGTCGGCGCTCGTCATTCGCACATTATCTTCTGACATGGTGTTAACTTAATCGCCTCCTCATGGTGATTCCACGGAATGTCTGATCGTCCCTCCTCCTCAGAACTGCTGGCCTGGACCCTCCTGGGACTCGCGACCGGACTGGTCGCCGGGGTCATTGGCGGCAGCTGGCTGCGCCCCGCCGAGGCCGGACCTGGCGATGCTCCCCCTCGGCCACGCCCGAGACGGACAATCACCCGAGCGCCGCTTCGGGTCGCCGAGGCCGCACGGGTAGTGGTGGATCGACTGCGGGAAGAGCCTGCCCTCGCCCACCTCGCCTTGCAGGCGATCGCCGTCGGTCCCGGGGTGATCGAACTGCACGGGTGGGTCGGGTCGCGCGCCGAACGGGCCCGTGCCGCCCGGATCGCCGCCGCCATTCCCGGCATCACCACCCTGGTGAACAGCCTCCTGGTGCATGGTGAGGACGACTTCGCCGCACCCTCCCGTGACGCCGACGACCAGACTGCATGACCGACGAACTCGCCCCGCAGTACCAGCCGTCCGCCATCGAAGCCGACCTCTATCGGTTCTGGCAGCGCCAGGAGCTGTTCGCCCCGCGCGGCGCCGCGGGCCGCGCGCCCTTCGTGATCATGATCCCGCCGCCCAACGTGACGGCCATTTTGCACATGGGTCACGGGCTCAACAATACCGTACAGGATGTCCTGATTCGGTTCGAGCGGATGCGGGGACGTCCCACGCTTTGGCTGCCCGGCACCGACCACGCCGGCATTGCGACCCAGAATGTGGTGGAACGGCTCATCGCGAAGGAAGGAACCACCCGGTTCGACCTCGGTCGCGAGGCCTTTGTCCGGCGGGTGTGGAGCTACGTCGAGCAGACGGGCAGCACCATCCTGGAGCAGCTCAAGGCGATCGGGGCGAGCGCCGACTGGTCCCGGACCTATTTCACCCTCGACCCCGGGCTCTCCCGCGCGGTCCGGGAGGCCTTCGTCCGGCTGCACGAGAAGGGACTCATCTACCGGGGGAAGTACATCATCAACTGGTGTCCCCGCTGCCTCACCGCCCTCTCGAACGAGGAGGCGGAGAAGGAGGAGGTGGATGGCCGGATCTGGCGCCTGCGCTATCCCCTCGCGGACGGCAGCGGCAGCATCGTGGTGGCCACGACTCGGCCCGAGACGATGCTGGGCGATACCGGGATCGCGGTCCACCCCGCGGATCCCCGCTATACGGCCCTGGTGGGCCAACGGGTCCGGCTGCCGCTGGTGGATCGCGAGATTCCCATCATTGCCGACGACAGCATCGATCGCGAGTTCGGCACCGGGGCCGTGAAGCTGACGCCGGCCCACGACCCGCTCGACTTCGAGATCGGCCAGCGCCACGGACTCGCGGTGATCGACATCATGACGCCCGAAGCGCGGATCGCGGAGACCGCGCCACTGGCGTTCCAGGGCCTCGACCGGTTCGAGGCCCGCAAGCGGGTGGTGGCCGAGTTCGAGCGCCTGGGTCTGCTCGAGGGGGTCGATCAGCATCGCCACGCCATCGGCCATTGCTATCGCTGCGAAACAATCGTCGAGCCGCGCCTCTCCGACCAGTGGTTCGTGAAGATGGCGCCGCTCGCCGCCCCGGCGCTGCAAGCCTACCGCGACGGGCGTCTCACCTTCATTCCCGCCCATCGCGGCGAAGAGTACGCCCGCTGGATGGAAGGGATTCGGGACTGGTGTATCTCCCGCCAGCTCTGGTGGGGTCACCGGATCCCGGTGTGGTACTGCGACGACTGCGGCAGGACCCTGGTGAGCCGCACGGACCTCCAGGCCTGCCCCTGCGGGGGAGCACTGCGGCAGGACGAGGATGTGCTCGACACCTGGTTCTCCTCGTGGCTGGTGCCGTTCTCCAGCCTGGGGTGGCCCGACCAGACCCCGGACCTCGCCCGGTACTATCCCGGATCCACCCTCGTGACGGCGCCCGAGATCCTGTTCTTCTGGGTGGCGCGGATGATCATGGCCGGGTGTGAGTTCATGGGCGACATCCCGTTCCAGACGGTGTACCTCCACGGCACCGTGCGCGACACGCAGCATCGCAAGATGTCCAAGTCGCTGGGGAACGGGATCGATCCGATCGAAGTGGTGCAGAAGTACGGGGCGGACGCGCTGCGGTACACCGTGATCGCCGGGATGTCGGTGGGCACCGACGTCATCCTGGATCCCGCCGATCTCGAGACCTCGTTCGCGCCGGGGCGCAACTTCGCCAACAAGCTGTGGAACGTCGGTCGGTTCATCCTGACCAACCTCCCAGCCGGCGAACCGGTCCGTCCCCTGGCCGGCCACCACTCCAATACCATTGCCGCGGCGGAGCTGTGTCTCGCCGATCGATGGATCATCGCACGCTGCAACCAGATGGTCGTGGAGGCGACGGCCAACTACGAGAAGTACCGGCTGAACGAAGCGGCGTCGGCGATCTACCACTTTCTCTGGAGCGACCTCGCCGACTGGTACCTCGAGCAGGCCAAGCCCCGCCTCTACGGGACCCAGCCAGGGGGCGACGTGGCTCGCGGGGTCGTCGCGCGGACCTTCGAGATGGCGCTGCAGCTGCTCCACCCGATCATGCCGTTCATCACCGAGACGCTGTGGCAGCGCCTGCCGGGACGGCCCGCCGACGCGACCATCACCTATGCGCCCTGGCCGCAACCGGCCCGCCGCGCGGTGGATGAAAGCGCGGAGCGTGGGTTTGCATTGGTGCAGGAACTGGTGGGCGCCGTGCGCCAGATCAGGGCAGAGTATGGCGTGGAGCCGGGGAAGACCGTGAACCTGCGCATCTCCCGTGAGCACCCCGCATTCAGCGAGGAGTCGGGCACCATCACCCGACTCGCCAAACTCGGGAGCCTGAGCTACGGCCCACCGTTGACCCAGCCGGGCGCGAACGCGGTGCTGTCAGACGGCACGACGCTCTACATCGCGCTGGGCGACCTGGTCGATGTCCAGAAGGAGTGCGAGCGCCTGACGGCAGAACATACCCGCCTCACCGGATTGATCGAGAACCAGCGCACCAAGCTGGGCAACACCCAGTTTACCAGCCGGGCCCCAGCGGATGTCGTGGCCAAGGAGCGGGAGAAACTGCGCGCGATGGAACAGCAGGTCGACGCCCTGGCGGAGAAGCGCGCCCAACTGGGGTGCCCGTGAGCGCGGCTCGGCGGCTCGGCGCCACCGCCCTCGCCCTCGGGGTGATCACCGCCTGCGCCCGCATCGGATCGCCGTCCGGTGGGCCCGAAGACAAGGCGCCGCCGATGCTGATGGCGACCGTCCCGGAATCCACCGGGAGCTATCCCGCGTGGAAGCGCGACGTGGAGTTCAAGTTCGACGAGGTGATTTCGGAGGGAGGATCGCCGAGCCAGGGCTTCGGCACCGGCGATCTCGAGAAGCTCATCCTGCTTTCCCCCAGCAAGGGGGTGCCAGTCATTCACTGGAAGCGCGACCGGATCACCGTTCGGCCGCGGGAGGGGTGGAAACCCAATCGGGTCTATCGGATCGAGCTCCTTCCCGGACTGACCGACCTCCGGCGCAACAAGCTCGACACCACCACCGTGCTGACATTCTCCACGGGCGGACCGCCGCCCACCGATACCCTGCGCGGCATCGCCATTGATTGGGTCGCCGGTGCGGTGGCACGGAACGCCGTCATCGAGCTGGTCCTTCGGCCTGACAGTCTGGTCTACCGCGCGGTGAGCGACTCGACCGGCCGATTCGCCGTCGGTCCCCTGCCCCATGCCTCCTATCTGGTGTTTGCGGCGGTCGACCAGAATCGGAACGCCCAGCGGGAGCGGCGCGAGAGTTTCGACTCGGCCCTGGTCGCCCCTGGTGCGGCAGTCCCCGTCCTGTGGCTTATCCCGCGTGATACGCTGGGTCCCCGCATCCAGACCGTCGCGCCAGCGGACAGCACCGGGGCCCGGCTCACGATGAGCGGTCCGATCGACCCGTATCAGTCACTGGATAGCGTCGTCGTGACGCTGCGGCGGCAGGCGGACTCGAGCCTGGTGCCGGTGTTGCCCCTCCGGACCGAGCAGCGCGACGATACCCTGCAGCGCCGGGCCAAGGAGCAGGCCGATTCCATTCGCCTGGCTGCGGACACCACGGTCAAGCGGGATACCAGCAAGGTCGCTCCTCCGCCCCCCCCGAAGCAGGTTCCCCCGTCGGCCGGACGGCGCCCGGTCCCCAAGGTGGATACCGAGGCCGATTCGTTGCTCAAGACCCGGCCCCCACTGACCACGAGGCTGATGGTGCGCACCGTCGAGCCGCTCCCGCCAGACACAAAGTACATTGTGGAACTGCAGGGTATCCGGAGCGCCGCCGGTGTCGCCACACCGAGCACCCGTCAGGTCCTCGTGATCCCCAAGCCTCCACCGCCGCCGCCGCCCGATTCAACGGCCCGGGCCGACAGCCTGGGCGCCACCGGGGGCGTGAAGGGAGCGTTCCCCCGTGACAGCCTGCGACTGGGTCCGGACAGCGTCGGAGCGCCCAAGGCGTTGCCCAAGCGGGCGACCCCCTGAGCAGTTACGCGAGCTGACGGACGTGACGAGGGCCCGGTCTGGATGACCGGGCCCTCGCGCGCATGGCGGGTGCGGCTAGTAGGTGAACGTCGTGACCGAATCGTCCGGTGCGGCGCTCCCCACAAACGTCCCGGTGAAGATCTCGGGTGGCGCGTTGCGCCGCTGCACCGTCACGACGTAGTCCGTCGAGGTCGTACCGCACGGGGACCAGTAGTCGAGCACCACCTTATAGGTGCCGGTGATGGCGGATCCCGTCGGCCAGACCACGTTTTCGTTGCTCACGAACCCGGTGGTCCCATCTGGCAACGCGTTCTTCCCGCAGGCCGCATTGCCATCGAGGTCGAGGGTGCCACCGCTGGCGGAGATCTTGTGGCTGAAGGAAATCTCCTCGCCATTCGGATCCACCACGTGCAGGTCGACGTCGCTGGTGTCGCTCCACGCCACACTGATCTGGATGTCGCCGGTGCCGACCCGGAGGAAGCGGACCAGCTGCCGGGCATAGGCGCCCGTCGTGGCGCCGTCGCCCACTGCGTAGTTGAAATACAGTTTCGAGGCGAAGGCGTCGGAGGTGGCGCCAAGCAGGATCCCCTGGCTCGCGACCGCGCCCGGCAGCGTGAGGTCGTAGTAATTCCGCATCCCCTCGACCGCGACGATCACATGAGTGAAGTTGCTGGCCCCGGTCAGCGTCTGCTGTGAACTGCCACCGTTGATCATCACGGCGATGCCGGAGACGGTCGACGTTGGGCCACCACTCGGCGCCGGCGGGTCGCCGGTCACCAGCACGGCCTGCACCGTCCCGCTGATGTCGGTGACCGAAGCGACGAAGTCCTCGATGTTATAGGAGGCCGTCTCCTTCAGCATGCTGGTGCACCCGGGCTGCAGGGCCACAGCGGCCGCGAGGCAGGCCGTGCGGATCGGACGGTTCCAGAGCTGTCCCATGGTCGTATCCAGGCTCAATGTTGGGATCTCAAACATGCGGGTTCTGCTGGTGTAGTGGCAACGTGGGGGCCATCACGGTGGTCAGTGGAGGCAGCCCAGCCCACAACACACAATGTAACGTATTGTTTTTCAATAACTTACCTTGAATTCCCCAGTCGATTTCTGCCCCGGACCCGGCGCAAAACTCCCCGGAATCGCCCCTACACCCGTGGGGGAGGCTGCGCTAACTTCTTGCGCCATGCCAATGAGGGTTGCCGTTTGCGCCTCCGGTGGAGGGAGTAACCTCGGCGCGCTGCTGCAGGCGCTGGACCAGTCCCCGGACGCCCAAATCGTTCTGGTACTTGGAAATAGGCCGGATGCCGGCGCCCTGGAACGGGGTCGTGCCGCCGGTGTCCCGGTGGAAGTCCTGACCGATTTCCGCGACGGTCCGGAGTGGCTGGGACGCCTGGCGGCCCATCAGGTGGATCTGATCGTCCTGGCCGGGTACCTGAAAATGGTGCCACCCGCGGTCATTGCCGAGTATCGTGGCCGGATCCTGAACATTCATCCGGCGCTGTTACCGAAGTTCGGCGGCGCGGGGATGTACGGCCATCACGTACATGCGGCGGTGCTCGCGAGTGGCGACACCCAGTCCGGGGCCACGGTGCACCTGGTAGACGAGGTATATGATCGGGGCGAGATCCTCGCCCAGGCCGTGGTCCCGGTGCTGTCGGACGACACCGCCGATCGACTCGCGGCCCGGGTGCTCCGGGCCGAGCATCAACTCCTGCCGGCTGTGGTCCTGCACGCGGCACGTTCCGGCCGACCGGTGCCGTTGCCAGTCCCTTTGAGTTTTCCTGCGTGAGGTAACTGCCGTGCCCCGGGCTCTGATATCCGTGAGTGACAAGCGGGGCATCGTCCCCTTCGCCCAGGGGCTGGTGGACCTGGGATGGAATCTCATTTCTACCGGCGGTACCTTCGCCACCCTGCGGGCCGCCGGCGTCCCGGTCACGGCGGTCGACACCGTCACGGGATTCCCGGAGATCCTCGATGGCCGGGTGAAGACGCTGCACCCCGCCATTCATGCCGGCTTGCTCGCGCGGCGGGACGTCCCCGAGCACCTGACCGCGCTGCAGGAACGGGACATCGTTCCCATCGATCTGCTCGCCGTCAATCTCTATCCGTTCCGCGAAACCGTCGCGAAGGCGGATGTATCCTTCGAGGACGCCATCGAGAATATCGATGTGGGCGGCCCCGCCATGCTGCGGTCGGCAGCGAAGAACCATGAATCCGTGGTGGTGGTCGTCGACCCGACGGACTATGCCCGGATCCTCGAGCAGTTGCGAAGCGGTGGGATCCCCGCCGCAGAGCGGCGCGCCCTCGCCGCGAAAGTCTTCGGCCATACGGCTGACTACGATGGCGCCATCGCCCGCTACCTCACCCCGACGGCCGACGGGATGCCGAATCGCATCCAGTTCTCCTTCGAACGGCTGATGCAGCTCCGGTACGGGGAAAATCCCAGTCAGCGGGCGGGGTTGTATGTCGACGAGGAACCGCGCGGATTGCGGGACCTCAAGCAGCGCCAGGGGAAGGAACTCTCCTTCAACAACATCCTGGACCTCGACGCGGCGATGTGGACCGTGTCGCAGTGGACCAACCGCCCCGCCTGTGTAATCGTGAAGCACACCACGCCCTGCGGGATCGCGGTCGCGTCCACCGCGGAGGCGGCGTTCCGGAAGGCGCTGGCCACCGACCCCCAGTCGGCGTTCGGCGGCATCGTGGCGCTGAACACCGTGGTGGACGGTCAGACGGCGCGGGCGATGACCGACCTCTTCCTCGAAGTGGTCGTCGCCCCGTCGTTCCACGACGAGGCGCTGCAGATCCTCGCCGCCAAGAAGAACCTGCGGTGTGTGGAGCTGCCGGTGAACCGCGGCGTCGGCGGGCTCGACTTCAAGCGGGTCCGCGGTGGGATCCTGCTGCAGGACCGCTTCACCCCCGAGGTGGCCGACGCCGACTGGCGGGTGGCCACCGTGCGGCAGCCGACCGAGCCGGAGTGGGGTGACCTGCGCTTCGCCTGGCTGGCCGTTGCCGCCGTGAAATCCAATGCGGTGCTCCTGGCGCGGGATGAGCAGACCATCGGAATCGGCGCAGGACAGATGAGCCGGGTGGACAGTTCCTTCCTGGCCGTCCACAAGGCCCGCCAGCAGGGACACGATCCGCGAGGTTCGGTGCTGGCATCGGATGCCTTCTTCCCCTTTGCCGACGGAGTGGAGGAAGCGGCGGCAGCCGGTATTACCGCCATCATCCAGCCGGGGGGCTCGGTGCGGGACGCCGAGGTCATCGCGGCGGCCGATGCGCACGGCCTCGCCATGGTCATCACCGGCACCCGGCAATTCCGGCATTGATGGGTCCGAAACGGCAACGCAGAGGCGCAGAGTGTTCGCCCGAGGACGCCGAGTAAAGCCCGTGGTCTTGACTGGTGGAAGTGCTGTCGGACGCGCTGTCTCTGCGTCCTCTGCGAAACCTCCGCGTCTCTGCGTTGCAGTTTCCGCGGGTCTAACAATTTGACCGGATCTCATGTCCACTACCGCTGATCACCGCGAACCGCCGCCCTACCTCGCGGCTGCCTGCGCCGGTCTGGTCGTCTTCGTCATCTACCTCATCACCCTCGCGCCGACTACGGCAATGTGGGACACCTCCGAGTACATCGCCGCCGCGTACGTACTCGGAATCCCGCACCCGCCGGGGAACCCCCTCTTCACCGTCCTGGCCCATGTGTGGGGCGCGCTGCCGTTCGGGGTGTATGCCGTCCGGATCAACCTGTTCGCCGCCGTGACCAGCGCCGTGACCGCCGGGCTCTTCTTCCTCGTGGCCGACCGCTGGATGCGGAGCATCGTCACCCTGCGCTGGGCCCGGTGGGCCTCGGCCTTCGCCGGCGTGCTGGTGGGTGCCACGATGTGGACGGTGTGGAACCAGTCGACCGTGAACGAGAAGGTGTACACCGTCTCGATGATGTCCACCGCGCTGGTGCTCTGGCTCGGCGTGCATTGGGCGGACGACCAGCGCGGGGAGCATCGCGATCGCTGGCTGGTGCTGATCGGGTATATCATCGCGCTCAGCTCCACCAACCACATGATGGGCGTCCTGGCTGGCCCCGCAGTCGCCATTTACGTGATTCTGACGGAACCGGCGATGCTGCTCAAGCCGTGGGTCCTGTTCCTGGGACTGACGCTGGCCCTCGCGGTCTCCAACCAGTGGACCGCCCTGGTGGATGGCCCGCCCGCCCAGCAGGGGGCGTTGGTCATCGTGTTCCTGGCCCTGCTGGCCTACACCTTCTGGCGCGACAAGGGGGAGTTCGGCCGTCCGCTGCTCTACCTCGCCATCGGGTCGGTCATCGTCGGCATTTCCATCAACTATCTCTTCCTGCCGATCCGGGCGCTGCAATATCCCCGCATCAACGAAGGCGAGCCCACCACCTGGGCAGCCCTGATGGATGTGCTCAACCGCGCTCAGTACGGCAAGCCGCCCATCACCTACCGCCAGGCGGACTTCCTTTCCCAGATCGGCAACTACCTCCAGTACTGGAACTGGCAGTTCGCCCGCGACTGGGGTGACGTGATGGCGCGGGTCATGACGGGCATTTTCACCCTGCTGGGCCTCTCCGGCGCCTGGGCGTTGTGGCAGCGTGATCGGCGGGCCTTCTGGGCCTCGCTGATGCTGATGTCCACCCTGACGGTGATGCTGGTCTTCTACCTGAATTTCAAATACGGCTACTCCTACCCGACGCCAGCCGCCCTCGGCCAGGTGGCGCGGGAAGTCCGTGAGCGGGACTACTTCTTCATCGTCTCCTTCGCCGCCTTCGGGCTGTGGATCGCCGTCGGCTTCGGCGTGATGCTCAACGCCGCCGCCGATTTCTGGCGGGCACGCCTCAGCGAACGGGCCCGCTGGCTGGCGGCCACCCCGGTACTGGCGCTGGCCCTGATCCCCCTCCTGGGCAACCGGCTGACCGCCAGCCGGGCACATGAGACCCTCGCGCGGGACGTCGCGCACGACCTGCTGGAATCGGTGGAGCCCTACGGCATCCTGGTCACCGCTGGCGACAACGACACCTTCCCCCTCTGGTTTGCCCAGGAGGTGGAACATGTCCGGCCCGATGTGACCCTGGCCAACCTGTCGCTGATGAACACCCGCTGGCACCTGCAGCAGCTGCGCCGCCGGGTGACGCCGACCTTCGACCCCGCCACCGCCGCGCCGATCTGGAAGGACTTCAAGGCCACGAAGCCCACCAATCCGGTGCTCAATCTCACTGAGAAGGAAGTCAACGAACTGCCCGAAGGACAGATCATCCCGCACAACAGCGGAGTGACCTTCGATGGGGTGCAGATCGCGTTCGGCAGCGACACGCTGTTGCTCTCCGACCTGGTGAGTGTCTTCCTGCTGCGCGACAACCTCGGCAAGCGGCCGATCTACTTCTCCTGGACCACCGGTGATTACGCCGACCGCATGCTGGGCCTGAGCCCCTATCTGGTGACCGAAGGGATGGTCCGACGGGTCAACCTCACCCCGGTGCAGCAAGGTGGAGACATCAGCCTGGCGCGTGGGATGGGCTACGTGGATGTCGCACGGACCCGGAAGCTGCTCTTTGATACCTACCACATCGCCGGCGCCACCCGCCCGCGCCCCGCAGGCTGGGTGGACCGGCCGTCACAGTCGATCCTGTCGGTCCTGTACGGGGTGATCTACAGCACCGCGGGCGCCTCATTCCGGGCCGCGGGTGATACCGTCTCGGCGGCGCGAGCCGACTCCGTCGCCCGGGCGGTGGAAGCCAATCTGCGGTAGCCCAAGATCGCCTTTGACCAATCCCCCTCCGCCTCGTAGCTTAGAGTCGTAACCCTCAGCATCCTCGACGTTTCCATCAATGCATCGACTCGCCCGCCCCCGCCGTTCCGGGGGCGGGCGACCAGCCCGGGACCTCGTATGCGGCCTCCTGTTGTCCGCTCGCCTGCCCGCTTCCTCGCCCCGATCATGGCCTGTGCCCTGATCCTGACGTCGATCGCCTGCTCCGATGAGTCGTCAATCGGACCAGGCAAGGTCTCGCTGATACGGATCTCGACCGATACGGTTCGGCTGGTGGTCGGAGGGGCCGACACCATCCGGGCCTTCCCGATTGATGCCGAGGGCGCCTTCCTCGCCAACAAGAAGGTGCAGTGGAGTTCGAGCGATCCGTCGATCGCCGCGATCGCTGCGACCGGTGAAGTGACGGGCGTCGCCCTCGGCTCGGTGGATCTGACCGCCAGTGTCGACGGCGTCTCCGGCTCGGTCCGTGCCCTGGTGACCCCTGCGCCCTCCATCGGGGTGGATGCGGATTCGGTCGCGCTCACCGATATCGCCATGGCGGGTGGAACCCCGGGCGGTGCGGTCGCGATCACCAACATTGGCGGCGGATTGCTGAGCGACCTCGCCGTCGGGACCATCAGCTATCAGGGGACGGCGGTCGGGTGGCTCACCGCCTCCCTGGATGGGCCCAGCGCGCCCGCTTCCCTCGCGCTGCTCGCCACCCCCGGCTCCCTCCCGGTCGGCACCTATACCGCGGTCGTGCCGCTCACCTCCGCCACCTCCACCAACAGCCCGGTGGACATCACCGTGGTGCTGACGCTGACCTCGGATGTGGCCACCACGATCGCGCTCCAGGCAGGTGATGGACAGACCGCCGCGGCCGGGGCGGCCGTCGCGGTGCTCCCCGCCGTCCTGGTCACCGACCAGTACGGCAGCCCGGTCACAGGGCAGGCGGTCACCTTCGCGGTCACCGGTGGTGGAGGTGCGATCACCGGTGGGGCGGCGGTCACTGGCGCGGATGGTATCGCGACGGTCGGTAGCTGGACCATGGGCAATACCGTTGGAGCCAACGCCATCACCGCCACCGCGGCAGGACTCACCGGGTCACCCGTCACCTTCACGGCCAGTGGCGTCGCCGGAGCGGCCTCCCAGATCGCGATCAATGGCGGCAACAGTCAGACCGCCGTCGCCGGTCAGCCGGTCGTCGTGGCGCCCTCAGCGCTGGTGCTGGACGCTTTCAACAACCCCGTCAGTGGTGTGTCGGTCACCTTTGCGGCAGCCAGTGGGGGTGGCTCGGTGACCGGGGGTGCCCAGACCACCAACGCCTCCGGGGTGGCCACGGTGGGGTCGTGGACACTCGGCACCACCGCCGGTGCAAACTCCCTCAGTATCACATCGACTGGATTGACCGGATCGCCGCTGTCCATCACTGCCACAGGTATCCCGGGCAATGCGACGACCGTCGCCATCAATGCGGGAAATAGCCAGAGCGTCGCGGCGGGCACGGTGGTGCCGGTGGCGCCATCGGCGCGTGTCACCGACGCCAACAACAATGGGGTGGCCGGCGTCGCGGTCACCTTCCTGGTCACCTCGGGTGGTGGTGCCCTGACGGGCGCCGCACCGGTCACCAATGCCTCAGGCATCGCCACCGTGACCAGCTGGCAGCTGGGCAACGCGGTCGGAGCCAACAGCCTCTCCGCCACCGCCCCGGGGCTGACCGGGTCGCCGCTTGCCTTCACCGCCACCGGAGTGACCGGCCCGGCGACGATCATGGCGGTCAGCGCCGGTGACAATCAGGCGTCCACCGCGGGATCGCCTACGGGCATCAACCCCGCGGTCCTCATCACCGATGCCTTCGGCAATCCCGTTGCGGGCGTGTCGGTCACCTTTGCGGTGGCCACGGGCGGCGGCAGCCTGACGGGCGGAGCGCAAACCACCAACGCGTCGGGCATCGCGACCGTCGGCAGCTGGACGCTGGGTGCGAGTGCAGGTGCCAACACGCTGACCGCCACGTCGACTGGACTCACTGGCTCGCCGATCACCTTCACCGCCACCGGCAATCCCGGGAATGCCTCGAAGATTGCGCTGGTCGCCGGGAGTGGGCAGAGCGGCACGGTGGGCAGCACGCTCGGGACGGCGCTTTCGGTGCTGGTCACGGACAATCTCGATAACCCGGTGGCGGGCGTCACCGTCGGCTGGGCTACTGCCAGCGGCAGTTTGACCCCGGCCTCCTCCCTCACCAACGCCAGCGGCATCGCCACCACCAGCTGGACCCTCGGCACGGCTCCCGGTGCAGTCACCGCGTCGGGGTCGGTCGGAGGCCTGACCGGCTCGCCGGTGGCGTTCGGTGCCACGGCCATCGTGGGCCCGCCCACCAGCATCATTGTTTCGGCGGGCAATGGGCAGAGCGCCACGGTGAATACGACGGTGGCCACCGCCCCGGCCGCCCGGGTGGCCGACCAGTTCGGCAACCCGATCATCGGCGCCACCGTGACCTTTGCGGTCACCCAGGGCGGCGGCAGCCTCGCCGGCGCAACCCCGGTGACCAACGCCAGCGGCATCGCCACCGTAACGAGCTGGACCCTGGGGACCACGGCTGGTGCCAATGCGCTTTCCGCGACGACGGCAGGGGCTGGCTCGACCAGCTTCAGCGCCACGGGCACGGCGGGAGCGGCGACATCGATCGCGGTGAGCACTGGGAATGGCCAGTCAGCGACGGTTGCCACGACGGTCGCCATCTCGCCCCGGGTGATTGTGCGCGACGCGTTCAGTAATCCGGTCAATAACGTTCCGGTCACCTTTGCCGTCACCCTGGGCGGCGGAGCGGTGAGCGGCGGAAGTCAGACCACCGATGCCAGCGGGCTGGCCCAGCCGGCCAGCTGGACCCTCGGCACCACCGCAGGCACCAATACCCTCACCGCCACGTCGGCGGGCCTCACCGGGTCACCGCTGGCCTTTACGGCGACCGGTACTGCGGGGGCGGTGACCACCTTCGTCCAGAACGGCATCGTCTCGACCAGCGCGACGGTCAATACCGCCCTCTCGAGCAACCCGAGCATCGTGGCGCGGGACCAGTTCAATAATCCGGTGCCGAGCGTTTCCGTGTTGTTCACCAAGACAGCGACGAACGGGTCGGTGAACTGCGGCGCCGGGGCCACCACCGCGTGCAATATCACCACCAACGCCAGTGGCATCGCCACGGTGACAAGCTGGATCATGGGCACCGTCGCGGGGACGAGTAACAACACCCTGACGGTGAGCCGGGTCGGCGCGACCAACTTCGTCTTCACCGCCTCGGCCACCCCGGGGGCCGTGAGCAGCTTCGTCATCAACGCCGGCGCGGGTCAGACCGCCCGGCCCGGTTCCGCAGTCTCAGTGGATCCCTCCGTGATCGCCCGGGATGCCTTCAGCAATGCGGTGCCGGGCATCACCGTCACCTTCAGCGTGACTGCGGGCAGCGGCTCGGTAAACTGCGGGTCGGGGAGCGTCTCCGCGTGTGGGGTGACCAGCAACGCGAGTGGGGTGGCCACGCTGACCTCGTGGATCCTCTCCAACGGCGGCTCGCCCAGCAATGGGCTGTACTCCAACACCCTGTCCGTCACCAGTTTCGGGGCGACACCCAATTCCTTCAGTGCCAGCGGCCGCTACTCCTTCGCCGCGGACGTGATGCCGATCTTCAACAACAACGGCACCGGCACCTGCTCGCAGGCGGGCTGTCATGTCACCGGCTCCACCGCACCGTTCCTGACCCCGGCCGCCACCGCCTACGCGGCCATTCGCGGCGTCAACGGCCCTCTCGCTGGCACCTGTGGCACCTACGTGGTGGCGGCGTTCAACGGCTCGGCCACCAGCTATCTCTACAAGAAGCTGCTCGGGACCCAGGGAGCCTCCTGTGGCGGGACAATGCCCGCGGTGGGCACGACCACGGCAGCCCAGCGGAACATCATCAGGGACTGGATCGACAACGCGTCGCCGAACAACTAGGCGGGGAGGCTACGCGGGTACCGAGTACGCGGGTACGCGGGTACGTGGGTAGCGAAAAGGGCGGGTTCTCCATGAGAACTCGCCCTTTTGCTTATCACGTACCCACGTATCACGTACCCACGTACCCACGTACCCACGTACCGCCTAGAAGTTGAACTCCAGCCCCGTGGTCCACACCACGTTCGGCTGCAGCCCACCGCGGATCAGTGGCACCAGCGCATTGGTCACGATGGTCGGCGCGCCCACCCGGAACTTGAACCCGATGGAGGCGTTGGCCCGGTTGTCCCGCTTGTTGGGGATGTCGGTCGGGTTCACCGTGCGGTTGTAGGGAATGGTGTAGTGCACCGGGCCCGGCAGCACCAGCTTGCTCGACCCCACCTCCCACTCGGAAATCACCTCGCCGGCGAAGGTCGCCCAGCTGCTCATCGCCTGGTCAAACCCGGCGGTGGCCAGGAAGGCGTTGTTGGCCAGGTCGCCGCCCCGCCACAAGTATCCCACGTTGAGGTGGGGGCTGAAGGTGCCGAACTGGCTCGACATCACCGCGAGGGCGCGGAAGGAAGACGAGCCGGCGCCGAGCAGCTGCTTTTCGTCGCCGGTGGCAAAGCGGGCATCACCCAGGATGGCCATCGCCAGGCCGTCTCCGTTCGCCAGGTTGATCTTGACGCGGGCGGCGACGTCACCGATGCCGGTTGCGGAGCCGAACGTGGCGGTGGAAGCGCTCAGGATCGGGTCATCCGCGGTGCCACCGAAGTAGTGGAACGCCGGGGCCCCGAAGGGGACCACCTGGGCGGTGGAGCGGCCCTTGAAGGAGGTGTTGACCAGCGGCACCGCGACGCTCAGGTCTACCCGGTCCATCAGGCCGTAGGTCACGAAGAAGGACGAGACCAGGAGGTCGACGTACATCGACATGTCGAGCCGGATGACGTCGTTCTCATAGCTGGGATCGCCCAGACCGGGGTTCCCGACGTCTTCGTGGGTGAAGTTCAGGTGCAGATTATCGATCGGCACGCCGCGCAGCGTCTTGAACCGGATACCGCTCATGTTGGCGCCCATGAGGAACCGGCCCCGGCCCATCGTCTGGGCCCGCTCGCCAAAGATCGGCCCGCTTGAAGCCGAGCTTTTCACCGGCACGCCGCCGACGAACTTGAACGTCACGCCGCTCGAGGTGGCGCTGAGCGGGAAGTTCGAGGCGTTGGACGCGATGGCGTCTGAGATGAAGGAGATGACGGCGAAGTTGCCACTGGCGGCCGCGGGAATGAAGTGATTCCCGTGTCCGTTCGCGGCGTTGACCGAACCGTCCAGACAGAGCGGCTGACCGCAGCTGCCGAAGGTGAACAGGTCACTGATCCGATCGCGCAGGTTCTGTGCGGCGACCGGGGTCGAAAACACGAGGAGCCCAGCGAGTGCGAGCAGGCCTCGACGATGCATTCCGCCTCCATTTGTCCTTCGGGATGCCCCTAGAGTAAGGTGGGGCGGAAGATGCCGCAAGTCGTGCAGGGACTACTCGATAGACAGGATGCGCCAGCGGCCGCCCGACTTCTCCAGGGAGGCGGAGACCGGGAACGGCTGCTCGTCGCCCGCCTGCTTCCCGCGGTTATCGCGGATCACCGTGACCCCGCCCAGGCGAGCGGAGGCGGTGGAACCGGTTACGGAGATCTCGAGGTAACGCCACCGGCTGGTATCCACCCGGTACTTGTCCTTGAACAGGTCCTGATACCGGCTGCGGCTGGTGGATGACATGCCAGGGAACACGGCCAGCATCCCCGGAACGTCGCCGGCCGCCAGCGCGGTGGCGTACTGCCGTAGCACCAGTTCGACCGAGGGCCGGTCGTCGACCACCGGCGCGACCGGCTGACTCGCCGGCGGCTGCTGCCCGGGGATCGGCGCGGTCGATTGCGGCTGCGTCGTCGGGGGTGGTGCCGTCTCGACCGGCTGGGGCACCGGCGCCGGCTTGCTCGCCAGTGCGCGCGCGCGCACGGAATCCTCGGCATCTCCGTAGGTATCGATCGCGTCGTTCAGCGAGCGGGTGGCGAGGGCGAACTCGTTGTTCCTGGCCTGCCGATCCGCGACGCGTCGCAGTTCGTCACCATCCTTCAAATCATCGGGGCGGACGCCGTTCCTGAGCGCCTGCGTCCGGGCCGCCGTCAGCCGGCCAAGCAACTGGTTGTACTGCGCCCGTTGCTTCCGCAGCGCTGCCTGGTCCACCGCCGACTGGGTGACGGCAGGCGCCGGAGTGGTCACCGCGGGCTGGGAGTCCACCACCGGCGCCGGGGTCGGCGCCGGGACGGTCGGGGTGGCGGTCGAGTCGGTGGCGGTCACGGAGGGGCGATCAGGGGCCGGAGTGTCCACCGCGGCATTGACCAGCTCCACCTGGGGTGGCTTCGCCGCCCAGGGCTTGAATACCACCAGCGTCGCCCCGACCGCGACCACCGCAGCGGCACCCAGGCCGATCATCAGCCCGGCCGACTTTTTGGGAGCCGGCCGGGATGTGACCACCGTCGCCGGCGCCCCCTTGGCGGCCGCACCAGCACCGGCGCGGGCCGGGCCACCCGCCTTCGCTTTCCGGGTCAGGGGCGCAGCACTCACCGGAGTGCTCATCCGCTTGAGCATCGCGGTGTTTTCGCTCTTCTTGGCCAGCTCTACCAGCTGGGTGCGCATCACGTCATCCGTCTTCGCGGGCGGCTTGCCGATCGACTCGACCGCATCCTCCAGGCTGGGCCACCGCTTGGTGGGATCCTTCTCCAGCATCCGCATGACGGCCGACCGCAGTTCCTCGGGGCAGTCGGGCCGGAGCGCCATGATATCCGCGGGGGGATCGTTGAAGTGGCCGTACATGATGGCCATCATCGATCCGCCGGCGAAGGGCGGCCGGCCGGTGATCATCTCGTAGGCGACGACGCCGAGGGAGTACTGGTCCGAGGCCCCGGTCACATCCTGCGCCATGCACTGTTCGGGGCTCATGTAGGTCGGGGTGCCGACCGTCATGCCCGTCATGGTCAGCCCTTCGGCCTGCGACACCTTGGCGATCCCGAAGTCGGTGATCACCGCCCAGCCCTCTTCATCGATCATGATGTTGGCGGGCTTGATATCGCGATGGATGATGCCCCGGCGATGGGCGTAGCCGAAGCCACCACCCACCTGCTGCAGGATCATCTGGATCATTGGAATGGGCAGCGGCCCCAGTTCCTTCAGTACACCGTCGAGCGGGCGCCCCGCGATGAACTTCATCACGAAATAGAGCAGCCGCTCACTCTCGCGGACGGCGTACACCGGGATGATGTTCGGATGGCTGAGGGACGCCGCGGTGCGCGCTTCCCGCTTGAAGCGTTCGATCATGCCATCGCCCGTGACCAGCGCGGGAGACATGACCTTGATGGCCACCTTCCGGTCCAACGCGACCTCATGGGCCAGGTACACCGCGGCCATGCCGCCGCGACCCAGTTCGCCCAGGATCTCGTATTCGCCGAGGGTGACGTCCCGCAGGTGATCGAGTTGCTCGACCCAGATGTCCACTCCGGAACGGGTCACCGGGGCCGGGGTGGCCACCTTGACCTGCTCCGTGGCCAGCGACGCCTGCTGCCCGGACACATCGTTCCCGCAGACCGCACAATATCGCGCTCCGGCATTCACATTCGTGCCGCAACGGGTGCAGAAAGACGGGGCAATGGGCTGGGTCACGTCGCTGGCATCCTGAAGGAACTGAGAAGCACGATGCTCGGACTCAATTGATTATACGTAAATTCGGCCTGAAATTCTCACCCGCCGATCCTGAGCCGGGGCCCGGAGATCGTCGCGGTACTGATGCCGGTGACTTCCACTGGCACGGTCGCCCGCCGACCGCCGGCAATCGCGGCGATCCGGGCCGTCCCGAATCGCCTTCCATGGACCGTCCCATCGGGGTCGATCGCCGCGATGGCAGGATCGCTGGTCTGCCACTGCACGGGGACCCCCCGCATGGCTCGACCGCGGCTCCCCTCCACCTCCACCCGCAACAGCATCGACTCTCCCGACTGTAACACCACCGCCTGCGGATCGATGCGGACGGCGGCCACATTCGGAGCCGTGACCCGCAACTCCAGCGCCGTCGTCCCGGTCCCGCAGGAGGCCACGACTCTGGCCCGCCCTACCCCAACCGCTCGAAGCACCCCATCTGCTTCAATGACAACCACTTGCAAGTTATCAGACCGCCACGAAATCACCCGATCCTGCAGCACGACTCCCAGCCGGTCCGCCACCACCGCCTGCAGCGGGACCTCCTCGCCCAAGCCGAGCGCCTGAAGCTGTGGCAGGATGCGAACCGTGGTGGCCTCGACTCGGGTGACCTGAAAGCCGGCCCGGGCCGTCTCACCACCTGCCTGCCCGATAATATGCGCTGAACCGGGTCGTACCGCGACAACCTCCCCTTCGGGGCTCACCCGCAGCACGTCGTGGTCGCTGCTGCTCCAGATCGGTTCAACCCGGGAAAGGGCCCCCCTGGTACGGCCGATCAGCTGGAGATGCTGTCCAACCGAAAGAATTCCCCCGCCGGGCACCAGCTCAATCGGGTAGGCCTGAATGACTGGTGCGGGCTCCTCGACAGCCACAACAACGGGCAGTGGGACCGGAGGGGGAGCGGGGGGTGGCGGCGGCGACGCAGGAAGGAGTGCCGGAAAACTCGGCGCCGTTGGGGCGGCCGTGACCTGCACCGGCGTGGGTACCCATGGCTCCAGGTCGAATGGACCCGCCAATTCCCGCAGTCGTGCCCGCACCGTGGGATCGATCGCCGGACCCGCCGCACCCGCTGCCTGGATCGCGGCCTCGAGCGAGGGCCATCGGTCATCGGGCCCCTTCGCCAACATCCGCGCGATCGCCTCGGCCAGGGCAATGGGGCAGTCGGGACGCAGCGGGACCAGCGGAGGTGGTGGGTCAGAGACATGCGCCATGAAGACCGGCACCACCTCTTCGTGCACGAACGGAGGACGACCGGTCAACAATTCGAACGCCACACACCCAAGGGCGTACTGGTCCGATGCTCCGGTCACCGGTCGCCCGGTGCACTGCTCGGGACTCATATAGGAGGGGGTCCCCACGGTGGTCCCTGCCTGAGTGAGCGACGCCCCCTGCGCCACCTTGGCAATGCCGAAATCGGCGACGATCGCGCTGCCGTCCTCGTCCACCACGATATTCGCCGGCTTGATGTCCCGATGGACCACTCCGCGGGTGTGGGCATGTTCGAGGGCGGCGCCCACCTGGCCCAGAACGGAGAGCACCAGCGGGATCGGCAGCGGACCGGTGGTGCGCACCAGGCGGTCCAGCGCCTGGCCCGCCAGGTATTTCATGACGAAGTAGCGGAGTTCGCCCGCGGTACGCACCGCGTAGATCGGGATGATATTGGGGTGGCTGAGCTGGGCGGCGGTACGCGCCTCGAGCAGGAACCGGTCGGCGGCAGTCACGGCGGTCCCCGCCCCGGTGAGCATCACCTTGATCGCCACCCGCCGGCCCAGCGCGAGGTCCTCCGCCAGGAACACTGCCGCCATGCCGCCCCGCCCCAGCTCGGACATGATGCGGTACTCGCCTGCGGTGGCCTGCTCCAACTGGCTGCGGAGGGGGTCGGCGGGTGCCGCCGGCACGGGATCGGTCGACCAGCCGCATTCCATGCAGTAGCGGCCCCCCCCGGGACGAGGGGCGCCACAGCCTGAACAGGGGATCGGCGTAGAATGAGCCATCCCCTGCACTATCGGCCGAAGCACCGATTTGGTGAAAATCCGGGGGCGAGGGACCGCCCCGGGGGGCCTGGATCAGCGAATCGGCTGGTCTGCCTCGAAATCGTAGAGCGTCCGGCGCCGCAACTGGTAGTACGCCTGCCAATAGCCGCGTAACGCGCCGACGAACTGACTCAGCGCAGCATCCTTCTCGCTCTGGGCCGTGTAGAGGATATCAACGGTGATCCGGCCGATGACGTAGCGCTGATAGGCCACGTCGAATCGGCGTCCCGCCACTGTATCCGCCTTGGCGGACAGCGCGAGGCTCCGGCGTGCCTGCTCCAGGGTGAGCACCGCGAAATGAGCCTGCTGCGCGACCTGGTCCAGGCTGGCGCGCGCGAGGCTGCCCGCCTGCTCCCGATCCGCTTTGGCCGCCTCAATGCTCTCTCCCCGTGCACCCCACTGCCACAACGGGACATCTACCGAGAGGGTGAACTGCCGAGCCTCCTGCAGGTTACGATAGGCGAAGCTGGCTTCCGGTCCGGTGGCGTTGAAGCCGTAGCTCGCCTGTACCGTGGCGCCCGGGCCGTTACTCAGTTTGGCGTCCATCACCCGTCGATCGGCCTGGACCTGGGCCAGCTCGGCGTTACTCACGGTGGAGAGGTTGCGCAGCGCTTCGCGCACCGCGATCGCGGTGTCCGCCTGGAAGCCGGGGACCGTCGCTTCGCGGCTGATCTCCAGCGGCGTCCCCGGGGGAAGGTGGAGGGCAATCCGCAGGGACGAGAGGGCGCGCTGGAATTCGAGCCGGGCATCTTCCGCCGAGGTGCGCGCCCGGAGCAGGGCCAGCTCGCTCTGCAGGAGATCATTTTCGCCGATCTTGCCGACCTCGAAGCGCCCCTTGTTCAGGGTGTAGAGCGTATCGTTGATGGCCACATTGGCATCGGCGTTTTCGAGGCCGAGACGGGCGGAGTACACATCGAAGAACAGTCCCACGGTCCGCAGGGCGATATCCTCCCGCGCCTCGCGGTAGAGCCGCTCCGACAGCTCCGTCTGGACTGGCTGCTCCCGACGGTCCCATCCGATGGTATTGGGGCGGAACAGTGGCTGTCGGAGACCAAAGGTGACCGGCGTGGAGGACCAGGTCTCGAAGGAATTCGCGCCGCTGACCTTCAGGCGGGCAAGCGAGGAGGAGACAAAGAAGCTGCCTCCAGTCCACGGCAATGCCTGGGACATTGTGGCCGTCAGGTCGCTGCTGAGCTGGTCCTGGGGTCGGAAGCTGGTACTGCCGTCGGGCTGGAGTACCTGGATGATCGAGCGGTTATACGCCGGCACTGTCCCGCTGAGCGAGAGCTGCGGCAGGAGGCGCGAATAGAATTCCCGCCCCCGGTAGCGCGAGGCATCGAGGCCGGCCCGGGCGGCCCGGGCCTCCTCTCCGTTCTCCTGGGCCATGCCAATGGCCTGCTGGAGGGTGATCGGCTCCTGCGCCCGCAGCGTCGCCAGCGGCAGAAGGCTGCCGGCCAGCAGCAGCAGGAGCGCACGGGGGAGTCGGCTCAGCAGGTTATTCATAGCGCAGGCTGATGATGGTGTCCTGACGGGCGGCCCGGCGGGCGGGCACGATCCCGAAGACGATCCCCACGGCGCAGGAAACGCCGAATGCGATCAGGACGGATTGGATGGAGACGATGGTCCGCACCTCGGCAAAGCGCTCGATGGCGCTGCTGAAACCCACGCCCAGCAGGATGCCCGCCGTTCCGCCAGCGACGCTGATCAGGATCGCCTCGGCCAGGAACTGATAAAGGATGTCCTTCTCGGTGGCCCCGACGGCTCGACGTACCCCAATCTCCCGGATCCGCTCGAGCACGGAGGCCAGCATGATGTTCATGATCCCGATACCGCCTACGATCAGTGAAATCGAGGCGATCGCCCCCAGGACAATGTTGAAGATCGTGCGGGTGCGCTGCTCCTGCTGCAGCAGCAGTTCCGGCACGGTGATCTCGAAGTCGACCACGGTGTTGTGACGCCGCAGCAGCATCCGCTGGGCCACATCCGCCACGGCGGACACCTGCCGCGCGTCGGCGACCCGCACAATGATCCGGTTCAGCTGGTTCCGGTTGGTCCGTTCCTCCCGCACTTCCTCGGTCTCCGCGTTGGCGTCGGCGGTGGAAGTGAACTGCCCCGGGCGACTGGCCAGCTCGATGTCCCGCTGAGTGACCCGGCCCCGATCGCGGAACCGGAGCAGCATGGTCTGGACCGGGACGTATACGTCCATCGTCACGTCCCGAATCCCGAGGCGCTGGGCGGTTTCCGTCTTGATCCGCCGATCGGCGAGGACGCCGATCACAGTGAGCCAGTTATTCCCGACCTTGATCGGCTTGCCGATCGGGTCTTCGGTGATGAAGAACCGGGTACGGACCCCGTGGCCGATGATCGCGACCGGCAGCCCCAGTTCGATCTGTTGGCGGGAGAAGTAGGTCCCCTGGACCAGCGCGAGATTGGTGAGCCGGAAGTAGGAGGAATCCACCCCGAGCAGCTTGCCCGACCGGGTCCGCCCTTCCCGGCTCATCTGGCTGTTCAGGACGATCTCGGCGGTCACCACTTCGACCGCGGGAATGACGCGCTGCAGCGCCTGGGCGTCACCGTACGTGAGGCCGGGCGAGAACTTCTTGACCTGTCGGTCGGGTTGATCGGAGGCGGGCCCCTCCTTCTGCTCCACCAGTGGCGTGATCATCACGTTGTTGGAGCCCAGCAGGCGCATCTGTTCGAGAATTTCCTGCGCCGCCCCTCGACCGATCGCCAGCATCGCGATGACGGAGGCAACCCCGAAGAGGATGCCGAGGGAGGTGAGTGAGGCCCGGAGCTTGTTGTGCTGCACCGCCTCGAGGGCGGTTCGGAGGCTGAACCCGACGTGGGCAATGAACGCCGCCCGCCACCGGGTGAGCTGTGCGCGATCGAGGGCCACCGGAATCAAGGCCGGCGAGTGACGGGCGAGGCCTTGCCTTCGGGTGCCTTCTCGGTCGGGGCGACTGGAATCGGCGTGGCCGAGGCCGCCGTGTCACCGCTGGGCGGCGCCCCCGCCGTCGACCCGGGCAGCCGGATGAGTGCCAGGCGATCGCGGTCGGCCGGAGCCGACAGCAGGACCCGGTCACCTTCTTCCAGACCCTTGGTGATGACGATTTCATCTTCGCTCATGGCCCCGGTCACCACTTCCTGCCGCGTGACCCTGCTCCCGTCCTTCCGGAACACGTAGGGCACGCCCCCGTCGCTGTTGATCGCCTCCAGCGGCACGTGGAGCACCGAGTCCAGGTGCATCGTCTCCACCGCGTTGCCGGTTGTCATGCCGGGACGGAGCGTGGTGTCGCTCTGTTCCACATCCACTTTCATCTCGAACACCTTGGCGTCGGTATTCGGACGCTGCTCACCCACGTTCGCCACGCTGGTGACCTTGCCGGTCAGGTGCTTGGTGGGATCGGAGTCGAGGGTCAGCACCACCGACTGCCCCACCGCGATCTTCCGGACATCGATCTCATTCACGTACGTGACCGATTCCATCTGTGTCAGGTCGGGCAGGGTCGCCACCGTCGGGTCCCATGGCGAGACCTGCGAGCCGGTCGTGCGCTTCTTCCCGCTCCACTCTTTATGGTAGATGACCATTCCGGGGCTCGGCGCAGTGATCGTGAATGCCGCCATCACACTCTGGATGATCTGCTGCTGGTTCCGCTGCCGATCGAGGTCGGAGCCGACCTCCCGCATCTTGGCCTGTGCCTGTTCCGTCTTGGTCTTGTAGTCGAGCTTGGCCTGGGCCAGGGCCCGTTCCGCCTTCTCGAGATCGATCTCCGCCTGGCGCTTGACGGTCGGTGCTTCGTAGGCCGCCTGCTCCTTGGCCAGTCGCTTCTCTTCCAGCCCCAGCTCCATGGTCCGGATCTCTTCCCGGGCCTTGGACAGGTTCAGCGTGGAGTCGAGCATCGCCTGTTCATAGACCGCCTGCGCCTTCTGCAGCGCCAGCGACACTTCCGACATTTTGCCCGAAACGCTCGACCGGTCCAGCTCCGCCACGACATCCCCCGCCTTCACCACCGTGCCCTCGGGCACGATCGACGAAATCTTGACCTGGTAGACCTCCGCCTGTTGGGCCGACGGAGGCATGCTGACCTGGACGAACTTGCGGGCCCGCAGTTCCCCGGAGGTGTTCACCACCACCTTGAAGGGCCCTCGTTTCACAATGCTACTAATGCTGTTGTCGGGGGCCCCACGGTCTCCAGCCAGCAGCCAGGCACCAGGAACGAGCACCACTGCGGCAATCGCAATGATCACCGGCCATTTCTTGAGCAGGATCGGCATAAATGGTCCGCGCGACGAAGGAACTGGAGGGCAATCCCGTATGAGACGCCAGAACGGCTCAAATGGTTGCATCTCGGCCAGGGGCATGGAAATGACCCTGACGGCGCCACAGTATGCACAGCCGGCCGCCGCGGTGGAAGAGGCATATACCTGCAGCGAGCCTGCCATTGGCGGCACACCCCGGCTACACCACGCAGCGAGGTGGCCGAGACTGTACTGAACGCCAGGCGGTTTTGGTGACCGCCGGTATTCCCTCCACGCGAACTTTGGGTGATCCCGTCATGGCCAGCCGGAACCTCCAACCCACGGGTGTCGAACGGCGTTTCCCTGACGACCAGATCCTGGTGAGCAAGACCGATCTGCGCGGCAAGATCACCTACGTCAGCCAATCGTTCGTCGAAGTCGCCGGGTTCGCGGAAGATCAACTGATCGGCGCGCCCCACAGCGTCATCCGTCACCCCGACATGCCCAGAGCGATCTTCCATCTATTGTGGGACCAGCTGCAGCAACAGCGCGAAATCTTCGCCTACGTGAAGAACCTGACCTGGAGCGGTGACCATTACTGGGTACTCGCTCACGTCACGCCGACGTTTGGTCGTGATGGATCGGTCCTGGGGTACCACTCGAACCGCCGCACCGCGAGTCGATCGGCCCTGGCCCGGATCGAGCCGCTGTATCGCACGCTCCTGGAGGTTGAGCGCCAGCACGCCGGACATCCGGCGGCAGCGGCGGCGGGTCGGCAGGCGCTGGAGGCGCAGCTCCTCATCCAGGATCAGCGCTATGATGAATTCGTCTGGTCCCTCGAGTCCCTCGATACCACCGCCCGGAGCGCCTCATGACCGCCGTGATCCCTTCTCCCGACACCGACCTGGACGCGATGCGGGTGCGGATGGAAGCCGCCGAGGCGCGGGCCGAAGCCTACCGGTCGGGCCTGGCGGCCATTGTGGCTGTGTGCAAGGAAGCAGCGGTCGGCGACCTGGAAGTGCGGGTGGCCACCCAGGGCGCGGAGCCGCTGGTCAACGAGGGGCGCCTCGCGCTGAATCAGTTGCTGGACCTGGTCGATGCGTTCGTGCGCGAGTCCGCGGCATCACTCGCGGCGGCCAGTGAGGGGCACTTCTATCGCAAGTTCATACTCCGGGGGATGCTCGGCGCGTTCCGCGAGGGCGCCACCGTCATCAACGCAGGGACGGACGGCATGGCGCGGTCCGCCGACGCTCTGAAGGCGGCGACGGCCCATCGCTCCGACTTGGCCGAGGCTTTTGAGGGCGCGGTGCAGACCGTTGCGGCTCAGGTCGCCGCCGCCGCGACCGAGATGCAGGCCACCGCGGAGACCCTGGCCCAGACGACGAGGCATGTGGTCACGCAGTCGGCCCAGGCGACCGCCGCCGCAGTGCAGGCATCCGACGGCATCACCTCGATCGCGGGTGCGACCGAAGAGATGACCAGCACTGTCGCGGAAATCGAACGGCAGGCCACCGCCTCCCACCAGGCCTCGCAGGCGGCAGTGGCGGCCGCAGCCCAGGCACAGAGCACCATGCAGGCCCTGACCGAGGCTGCACACCAGATCGGGCAGGTCGTCAACGTCATCACGCTGGTGGCCAACCAGACGCGGCTGCTGGCCCTCAATGCCACGATCGAGGCTGCCCGGGCGGGTGAGGCGGGCAAGGGGTTCGCCGTCGTGGCCGCGGAAGTCAAGAATCTCGCCACCCAGACGGCCGGAGCGACCGAGCGCATCACGACCCAGGTGGACATGATCCGGGAGGCCACCCGACACTCGGTCGAGGCCTTCGGGGGGATCACGTCATCCATCAAATCGGTGGAGCAGGTGGCGCACGTCATCACCGGCGCGGTCGGCGAGCAGCGCCGTGCGACCAGCGAGATCAGCGCCAACAGCCACAGTGCCGCGACCGGAGCCGCCGAGGCCTCGGATCGCGTAGCGGAGGTCACCCGGATCACGGAAGAAAGCAGCGCCGCAGCCGAGCAACTGCGCTCCGCCGCCAGTGAGTTGTCGAAGCTGGCGGAGGCACTCCGGGGGCAGGTCGACGGCTTCCTGCGGGACCTTCGGGCAGAGTAAGCGGGCTGCACCGCGGCCCTCTTACCCCTGAGGTGAGGTCTCGATAACTTCCCCGCCCTGGAGCGGTGGCAGAGTGGTTTAATGCGCCAGTCTTGAAAACTGGAGATCCCGCAAGGGTTCCGGGGGTTCGAATCCCTCCCGCTCCGTTGGCCAGCCCCGTGGGACCCTACTCGACAATCGTTCCCAGCGTCACCACCTCGAAGTCGCTGCCGCGCAGCTGCTTCAGGGTGTTCAGCTGGTCGTCGTCCCACCGCGCATCTGAGGTCCCGGAGAAGAACCAGTCGGACCCGTTGTCCGCCAGCAGCATGCCGTAGGTCTTCATCGCCTGCAGGATGACCCGGGCCTGCACGGGATACCCGCTGAGATCAAACGAGGCCTTGAGCCGGACCCGGGTCCCCATCGGGGGCAGTGAGTCGTTGGTGCTTTCACTGGCCCAATGTCGGGCCGGGCTGACATAGGCGCGCCGGCTGCGGTTGACGGTGAACCGCAGCGCATGCCGGATCTCGCCGGCCGCCACCTCCTCGTACCGGACCAGGCCGGGGAAGATGGGAAGCCCGGCAGCGTCGGCCGAGGTCCAGCCGGCGGGTCGCAGCGCATTCGACTGCAGATCGAACACCGCGCCCGACCCGGCATTCCAGTGATCGCTCTTCCGCCGCGCCGCGTACACTTCGTACAGCAGCTTGTGGTCCCGGTCGATCACCAGGATGTGTCGATCGCCGGAACTGCTGCTCCCGCCCTCGATTGGCGCGTCGCGCGGAATCGGGTACGGTCCAGGGTCACTCTCGTCGTCATAGGTGAACACCAGCGGGACCTTGGCCTGGTCGCCGCCGACCACCACGTAGGGAATGCCGTAGGTCGGCTCGGTGCCAAAATCGGGATGCAACCGGTCACTCAGCCCGATACTCGCGATGATCTTGCTTGAGGCCGGGTCGATCGCGGCCCCGTCGATCGCGGTGTTCCAGGGATTGTCATCGGGGAACGGCCGGAACCCGAGCGGCGCCCCGGGGCCGAGGGTGGAATCGAGTGCGGGGTCGGGACCATCCTCGCCGGGTCCCGCAGGTTCGGTGGCGGAACTGGCGCCGCAGGCGATGAGCAGCGCGACCAGCACAGCCGACGGGCGGAACGGTGACATGGGATCCAGGGTTGAGGTCAGGGAGAATATCACGCCGCCTCGCGGTGGTCGACCTCCCGGCCACAAACCCTCACCACGGACCCCCGCCGGGGCTGTAATCCGGCGCACAGAATCGGGGGTCGGCCGGACTTGTTCACACCCCGACAGGTGGGTAGAATCCTCCCCGCTGGAGTGGTGGCCGAGTGGCTGAAGGCGGCGGTTTGCTAAACCGTTATAGGGGTGAAAAGCCCTAACGAGGGTTCGAATCCCTCCGACTCCGTATCAGACGACGGGCGACAGCGATGACGGGCGACGGCCCGTTGCCAGTCGCCCGTCGCCGCTTCCACCACCCGGCCCAACGCCATGACTGTCCGCGTCCGCTTCGCCCCGTCCCCAACCGGCTACCTCCACGTCGGCGGCGCCCGGACCGCGCTGTTCAACTGGCTCTATGCCCGGAAGACCGGCGGCACCTTCGTCCTTCGGATCGAGGATACCGACCAGGAGCGCAGCACCGAGGCACACACCCAGGTGATCCTGGATGGACTCAACTGGCTCGGCATCACCTGGGACGAGGGCCCCTTCTTCCAGGGGACCTATGGGCCGCGGCACCAGGCCGACGCCGAGCGGCTGCTGGCGCCAGGATCGGGCCTATCGCTGCTTCTGCACCCGGGAGGAACTGGACGCCCAGCGCGCCGAGGCGAGCCGCAGCGGTGCCGCCTTCCGCTATGACGGCAGTGCGGTCGCCGCACCCCGGCAGATATCGCAGCCCGGGTGGCTGCCGGCCAGCCGTTCAGTATTCGGTTCCGCATGCCGGAAGGAGAGATCGCCTGGGAGGACGCGGTCCATGGCCGGATCAGCTTCCAGGGCCACGATCTCGACGACTTCATCATCCTGCGCAGCGACGGAACCCCGATCTACAACCTGGCCGTGGTGTCGGACGACATCGAGATGCGCATCACCCACGTGATCCGCGGCGACGACCACATCTCCAACACCCCCAAGCAGATCGCCCTGTACCGCGCGCTGGGCCAGCCGGCCGGTCTTCGCGCACGTCCCGATGATCCTGGGCACGGACGGGAAGAAGCTCTCCAAGCGGCACGGCGCCACCGCGGTGGGCGACTACCAGCACCAGGGCATCCTGCCGCTCGCCATGCGGAACTTCCTCGCCCTGCTCGGCTGGTCGCCCGGCGGCGACCGGGAGATCCTGCCCGAGGCGGAGATGATCGAGCTCTTCTCCCTGGAGGGGATCCAGAGGAAGCCCGCCGTCTTCGACACCACCAAGCTGGAGTGGATGAACGGGCAGTACCTCTCCGCCCGTCCCGCCGAGGAGCTGCTCCCGGCCGTCCGGGAGCACCTGGACGAGCTGGGCGTGCAGAGTACCCGCGACCTGGCGCCGCTCATCGACGCGGTGAAGGCCCGCAGCCGCACCCTGCTGGACATCGCCAACCAGGTGGCGGTGCGGCTCGACCGGAGCCGGATCGTGCGGGACGCGAAAGGGGCCGCGCTGGCCCAGAAGCTGGGACCGGCTTTCGCCGCCAACCTCCAGACCGGAGCCGCCGGCGCTCGCCGGGGTGGACCTGGACCGCCCCGGCCCTCGAGGCCGGCTCAAGGCGCTGGCCGAGCAGGAAGGGAAGAAGCTGGGCGACCTGATGCAACCGATTCGGGTGGCGCTGACCGGCGGGACCGTGTCGGAGCCGGTCAACGAACTGCTGGCGGTCGTCGGCCGGGAGGAAAGCCTGGCCCGCATGGCCGCGGCCGCCGCGGGATGAGTCTCCGACTCGCCCTGGCGGGGCTCGGTCTCGCCGGCGCGCTCCAGGCCCAGGACGCGGCCCCCGGCAGGGGGCTCATGCATGAGCCGTTCCCGCTCACGCTGGTGTTCACCGGCGACATCAACATGGGGACCCGGACGCTGCCGGAAGGCATCCCGCCCGACAGTGGCCGTCAGCTCTTCGCTGCGGTCGATTCCCTGCTCCGCGGCGACCTCGTCATCGGCAACTTTGAGGGCGTACTCTCCGACTCGGGAGAGTCGGCCAAGTGCGCCCCCAACTCCACCCGCTGCTACGCGTTCGCCACCCCCACCTGGCTGGCGCCGCGGCTGAAGGACGCGGGATTCACCCACCTGAACCTGGCCAACAATCACGCCAACGACTTCGGTATCGAGGGACGGCAGCACACCGAGTCGGTCCTGCGCGAACTGGGACTGGTGCCCTATGGCCCGCTGGATATGGTGGCGATCACACCGGTGGTGCGCGAGGACGGCAGCTTCACGCTGGTCGCGGTGGTCGGGTTCACCACCTATCCGCACTCCTACAATCTGCTGGACTCGACCGCGAGCCGCGCCATCGTGGCGGCGGTCCGCCCCCTGGTCGACGTGCTGGTGGTGACGTTTCACGGCGGGCTGGAAGGGGCGAAAGCGGTGCGGACCCCGAGTGGGCCGGAGCTGCTGGGTCGGGAGCGCCGCGGCGACCTGCGGCGCTGGACCCACGCCATGATCGACGCCGGGGCGGATGTGGTCGTTGGCCACGGCCCTCATGTCCTGCGCGGAGTGGAGTTCTACCGCGGCCGCCCGATCGCCTATTCGCTGGGAAACTTTGTGACCTATCGCGGCTTCAACCTCGAAGGCCCGTTGGGGTTAACCACGGTCCTGCGGCTGGAACTCGACGCCCAGGGCGGGTTTCTGGTGGCGCGCATGCCGGCACTGGTCCAGCGACCCGGTCTCGGGACCGGTCCCGACAGTACCGGCGCCGCGGTCGCACTCCTGCAGCGGGTGACCGGGTTCGACTTCCCGCTATCGGGCGCGCATTTCGCCCTGGATGGGACGATCACCGCTCCTTGAGAGGACTGGAAACAGAACCGCGGCGCGCGTTCACCTGGAACGGGCGCCGCGGTTGTTGCTGGTGGAGGTAGCGCTACTTCCGCGCCCCACTCCCGCTTCGCGTGGTCCTGGACCCGGGCCGCGCTTGGGAGGCCGCGACCGGCACAGGACGGACGATGGGACCGCCGTTGGGCGGGGAGACATTGATCTTCGCCACCGCGCCGAGCACCAGCTGGTTGGCGATGTCGTAGAAGAACGGGATGTCATTCGCCCCGATCGTGATTTGTGAGGCGCAGGCGTACGACAGATTGGAGACCCCGGTCGTCAGCGGATGGGTCCGCAGCGAGTTCGGACCGGAGACCGGATAGGGGTCGCCGTCAGTCTCGATGCAATCGATAAAGTCTCCCACGTTGGACATGGTCGATCCGAGATCGCGCAGGAAGGCATTCTCCAGGTCGACCCCTTCGGTGGTACCGTCGGAGTAGAATCCGGCGTTCTCACCGATGAATACGATCCGACCGCCCTCGGACGCGAACCGCAGGAGCACGCTCAGCTCATTGAAGTCGTAGGGGATGAGCGGCATCCACATGATGATCACCTTCACGTCGATCGGGATCGTCGTGATCGGGGTGTAGCTGTCGAAGCGGACAATCTTGAAGCCCTGTCCCTCGATCACCTTGTTGAACCGACCCTTCTCGCCGTCCCCGCATTCCTGCCCGAAGTCCCCGATCACCATGCAGGGCGAGTTGCGGCCTCGGTCATACCATACGGTCTTCCCATTGGACCGCGGCCCGCTCCCCGCGAAGCTCACCAGGTTCTTGACGAAGCGGATATTGCCGGCCCGCTTCATCGGGATGCTGTCGAAGATGTTCTGGTCGTTGATCACCACCACGTCCGCACCCACGGTCGGGATAGCGGGCACCCGCACCTTGGCGCACCCCTTCTCCGCTGAGTTTTGGGCGTTCTGTACGCAGACCAGGGTCTCGTCGCCGGGCAGGGGCGTCGGAGGCGCGGTGTAGAAACCGTCCGAGATGAAGCCGTGGGCGCTGTCGCCACCGACGATCCCGCCCGAGGTCCACTCCCAGGTAACATCCGGCCCAATGGTGACCTGGAAGAACTGGGTACCACTCGGGCGAAGCTCCACAGAGTCCGGGCTGAGCGCGAAGGCCGCCGCCCCTTGGACAAACATCAGGTTGCTGGCCTGGACGCCGGTGGGCGTGGTCGCAAAAATCCGCACCTGCATGGTGATGTTGGGGGCGGTGTGCACCAGGCCCCGGGGGCTGACGGTTACCCGCGGATCGCTGGTGGTCCAGGTAAGGTAGAAGCTGGTCACCTCGCCCTGGGCGGAATCGAACGCAGTCACGTCCAGCTGGACATCGCTGCCGGCCGTCACGGTCGTATCATCTCCGTTCATGCTCATGAAGGCGATGTTGCTGCCCGGTCCGACGTAAAACGGAACCAGGGCCGGCGGATTCGCGGTCCGACCCGGACCCACGATCACATAGTCGCCGGCGCTGAAGAGGACGGTCCCATCGGCTGTCAGGTAATCCAGGGTCAGGTACAGCGTATCCACGCCGGGGACGGCGACGTTCAGCGAGAGGTTCAACTGGTTGGAGGTCTCAGGGAAGGCGGCGAGCCGTGTGGCGACGGTATCTGTCGTCTCGCGCTGAGTGAACCGGAGCAGGTTGATCTGTACCTGTTCCACGATCAGCGCCGGGGCGAACCGGCTGAGGCTCGGAGGCGCCACCGCACGGACGGCCACCCTGGCGAAGCCGGGTGGCGCACCGCCGGGTTCGGCCGGATCCGAACAACTGGACAGCAACCCAAGCAGCGCGAGCACCGACAGGACACGAACAGCCTTCATACCATTACCCCCATGCGGAAACGCCAGATCCGGCGGAGCAAATCATCAAGGAAGCCCTGGGTCACGAACACCTGCACGGCGGTCATGGTCGACTCCGCGTCCGCTCCCCAGAGGAGCGCCCGCTTCGGGTCGCCGTCAAAATCGGTCTGCACATACACCCGCTCGTCCTGAGACCAGCTGACCGGGACCTGTTGCGCCAGCTGGGCCGCGAGGCCATTGACCCCCGGACCGCCCACCGCGATCGCCGGATTCAGCTGGAAGATCCCGTTATCGAGAAACCAGTTGTCACCCACCACCACCGCCCGACGGAACGGCTGCCCGTCGCTGCGCTGGTCGATTTCCTTCTTCAGCCGGTAGGCCGTCGGGCGGTCACGCTCTTCGGCCCGGATATCCGAGCCGGTCACAATGACGATCGTTTCGTCGGTATCAACCAGTTTCATGGCACCTGTATACAGAGGAAAAGAGTCCCCGAAGTGTAGCCCCGCCCGGGCTCATGCCACAGGGCAATCATGGCACTACTCTGGATGAGGAATCCGGGACCTCTCGCTGGGCCCGTTCGAGGGTTTTCTCCCACTGCTTCTGCTCGCGCAATTCCCGCACCGCCTGGCGGAACTCCTCCAGGGTGGCGGAGCGCTGGGCCGCCCGTCGCAGGTCCTCCGCGATCCATTGACCGTTGTGGTCCAGCGCCTGCTGCTGGTTCCCGACCGCCGGGATGGGTAGCAGGGCGAGCACCGCAGCGGGAATCTTGAGGCCCGCGATATAAATATTGCGCGAGTCCAAACCGAACTTGGCACCTTTTACCGTTGTCGTCCAGTCGGGCAGTTTGACCCGATCGGCCCCCGCCTCGATCGCCATGGAATCGAGGTAGCCCTGCACGATGGCGGTGACCGCGCTGTCCACCAGTTCCAGGTGGGTCCGTTGGAGCCGTTTGGCCAATTCCCTGGGTGGCAGCGGGAGCGGGCGGACCCAGAGTCGCCCCGTCGCAAGACCGGGACCGATCCGGCCGACGGGGCCCGGGGCAACAATGGACGAGTCGGCAATCGTCTCCTGCGGCGCGGGACGCAGCGCGATGACCGAATCGATGAGCCGTGGCGGGTCGGGCGGTGTCACGCGGGGAAGGATGCCGGGACCAAGGTCAGCCCGCGGCACACGGTAGGGCACCGGGATGGTCCGCTCGCGGTCCGGCCCGGGCAACGGCACCAGCAATATGGTGGAGGGTCGGGAGGGCAGGCGTGGGGCCACCCCATGGATCACAAGGAGAAACAGCAGGCTGTGGATTGCCAGACTGACCCCGATGGCGAACCAGTTCCGCCCACCGCCCTGCTCAGGCACGAGCAGCACCGGCGAGCAGACTGGTGCGCACCCGCCCCAGCCGCTCGACCGCCTCCGTCAATCGCTCCGGTCCCACCGTGAGGGCAATGCGAAAGTAGCCCTCTCCCCCGGGTCCGAACCCACTGCCGGGCAGGAGGACCACGCCCTCCACGTCCAGGGCTCGATCAGTAAACTCGGCCGATCGGATTCCTTCCGGGAGCGCAATCCAGAGGTACATCGTGGCGCGCGGCGACTCCAATTCGAAGCCGGCCTGTCGCAGGGCTGCGACAGCGGCATCACGACGCCGCGCCAGTTCCGCGATGTTCGGAGCGATCAGCCGCTCGGTATTCGCAAGGGCATGGGCCCCTGCTTCCTGGATCGCCAGCCACGGCCCGGTGTCGACGTAGGACTTCACCCGCGTGAGAGCAGTAATGAACGGTGCCGCGCCCGCAGCCCAGCCGAGGCGCCACCCGGTCATGGAAAAACTCTTGCTCAGCGAGAAGAACTCGATGGCGACGTCCCGCGCCCCCTCGATTTCGAAGATGCTGGGCGCCCGGTATCCGTCAAACGTGAGGTCGCAGTAGGGATTGTCGTAGGCGATCACGATCCCCCGTTCGCGGCACAGCGCGACGGTGCGCTCCAGGTAGTCCCGCGGGGCGATGGCCGAGGTCGGATTGTTGGGGTAGTTGAGAAACACCAGTCGGACCCGTCGCAGCTCCGCCTCGGGAATCTCCGCCAGCTCCACGAGGTACCGGGTCCGCGCCGTGAGCGGGTAAATCAGCGGCGTGCCGCCGGAGAGAATCGTCCCGCCGATATAGGCCTGGTAGCCCGGCTCGGGCACCACCGCGAGGTCGCCCGGATTGAGCACGGCGTGCGGCAGGTGCGACAGTCCTTCCTTGGACCCGATCAGGGGCAGCACCTCGGTCACCGGGTCGAAGGAAACGCCGAAGCGCCGCTGCATCCAGGCGACCGCTTCCTGCCGGAACCGGGGATTCCCCTGCTGGAACCCATACTTGCTCAGCGCGGTCTCGCCGGTGGCGCGGCGCATCGCCTCGATGACCTCGGCGGGCGGCGGGTAATCGGCATCCCCGGCGCCGAGGTCAATGACATCCACGCCCCGCGCCAGCAGGGCCCGTTTGCGGACCGGCAGTGTCGCCAGCGGGTACCCGGGCAGCCGGTCGATCCGATCCGAGAATTTCATGGCTGGTGACGCCTCACGCGCTGGCCACAGGGTTCCGCAGGAGGCCCACCCCAGGGATCTCGACCTCGACGGTGTCGCCGGCAGCGAGGACAGTGGTCCCGGCAGGAGTGCCAGTCGCGATCAGATCACCGGGCTCCAGCGTCATCACGCGCGAGATAAACACCAGCAGCGTGGGGATGTCGAATGCCATGTCACTCGCCCGGCCCCGTTGCACTTCCCGCCCGTTCACGCGGCCGATGACCTCGAGGTCGTGCCAGTCGACCCCCTCCACCACGGTGGGACCGGCGGGGCAGAAGGTGTCGAACCCTTTCGCCCGCCCCCACTGCCCATCCGTCTTCTGGAGATCGCGGGCCGTGACATCGTTGACACAGGTGATCCCGATCCGGGCATGCTGGGCCTGTTCCAGCGTGAGGTGTCGCATCCGCTCAAGCACCACCACCCCAATCTCCGCTTCCTGTTCGACCTGCTGCGAGGCGGGAGGCAGCACGATGATGCCGCCCGGCGCGAGCAGCGCAGACGGCGGCTTGAAGAAGATCATCGGCTGGGCCGGCATCGGATTCCCGAGTTCCGCAGCATGCGCGCGGTAGTTGCGGCCAACGCAGATGATCTTCCCGGGGGCGGGCGGGTTCATACTTCGGCTCCAATTCCGTGGCGGGCGAAGAAATCCTCGATCCGGGTGCGAACCTCACTCCAGGTCCCGACCACCCGGTCGGCCCGTGGCAATCCGCTGAGCACCAGCGGCCCGTAGCGCTTGGTGATCACCCGCTTGTCGAGCAGCACCACCGCACCGACATCCGTGCGGGAACGGATGAGGCGGCCAAACCCCTGTTTCAGCTTGAGCGCGGCGTGCGGCAGCAGGTACTGCATGAAGCCGTCCTCGCCCTGCTCCGCCAGCCGTTCCAGACGGGCGGCGGTCAACGGCTCGGAGGGGACTTTAAAAGGTAGCTTCGTGAGCACCAGGACGCGGAGCGCGCGTCCCGGCACATCGACCCCTTCCCAGAACGAATCGGTCCCGAGCAGAATGGCCCGACCCAGTTCGCGGAAGCGGCGCAGGAGAACATCGCGCGGCTCTTCCCCCTGGATCAGGATGGGCCACCGATCGCCGGTCGTGGCGCGCAGTTCCGCCCCCGCTCGGCGCAGAGCGCCATGGCTGGTGAACAGGACGAACATGCCCCCATCCGAGGCGTGCGCCAGGTCGGTCACAATCTTCACCACGGCGGCGGCGTGGCCCGGCTCATCCTCGCGCGGATCGGGCAGGTCGTTCGGAATGCCGAAGATGCACTGCTCGATGTAGTTGAACGGCGAGGGCAGAATCGCGCGCTCGGTCACCGGCGACGGGGCAATCGACAATCCCACCCGCGCCTCCAGAAACTCGAACCCACCGCTGGCCGCCAGTGTCGCGCTCGTCAGGGTGACCGTCTTGACCCGCTCGAACACCAGCTCCCGCAACAGCGGCGCGAGATCGAGCGGTACCGCCGCCAGGGTCAGTTGCTGTCCACGTGGGCCAGTGCGCTGGATCCACCGCACCGTGGGCGTGCCACCCGGGGCGGGACGCAGCGCCTGGTTCAGGCCATCCGAGGTACTGTCGAGCCGCCGCACCACGCCGCGGAGCTCCCCCAGCAACTGCAGTCGCCGCGGCGGCATGTCCCCGAGGTCCTCGCTGCCGGACATCCGGTCGGCGATGGTCTCAATGCACTCCTTGATGGCGCGGAAGGCACTCAGGGTGGCGTCGAGCTCGCGCTGCAGGCCATCGGCCCAGATGGCATCCTGCAGGAATTCGTCATTGAGCCGCAGTACCCCACCCTGCTCCGCCTCAAGGCGGTCGTGCAGCCGCAGCAGCAACTGGTCGGCCGCCCGGCGGGCATCCAGCACCGAGGGTAGCAACCGGTCGCGCAACAGATCGAGACTCGCCCGGCTCAGCAGGTCGCCCGACGCCCCGAGATCGGCGGCGAGCGTCGGGAGCAGGCCCTTGCCGTTCCGCTCGAATCGGCCGAGGACCCGCCGAATCCCGCGGCTGGTGACCTGGGCCCCGAGGTGCGAGGCGGCCACATCCTCGAGATGATGCGCTTCGTCCAGGACCAGCCGGTCGTAGGGCGGGAGGACGGCGGCCTCCTTCCAGTTGTCGGCGGCGTGCCGTACCGCGAGGTCGGAGGCCAGCAAATGATGATTCACGATGACGACATCGGCTTCCGCCGCGCGCCGGCGGGCCTTGAACAGGAAGCACGCGTCAAAGTGATTGCACTGCAGCCGGGGACAGAGATCGGACTCAGCGCTCACTTCGTCCCACACTTCCCCGCTCGGCGTGACCCCGAGGTCTGCCAGGGTGCCATCTTCCGTCCGGCCCGCCCACGCGAAGATCGACTGCAGTTCATCGTACTTGTCCGGCTCCAGCAGGGAGCGCTGCGCCCCGACCGCCTGGTGCAGCCGCGCGAGACAGAGGTAGTTCCGCCACCCCTTGAGCAGCGCGAACGTCGGGGCGTGTTCCTTGGTGGCAAGGGCGGCGTGCAGCAACGGGAGGTCCTTCCCGAACAGCTGCTCCTGCAGGTTGATCGTGTTGGTGCTGATCACGGTGCGTTCGCCACTCGCCTTGGCCCACGCCAGCGCCGGCACCAGGTAGGCAAACGACTTCCCGACGCCGGTGCCGGCCTCGAGCAGGAGCACCCCGCCGTCGTTGTACCCATCGGCGATATACGCCGCCATGTCCCGCTGGCTGGGACGATCCTCGTACTGCCCGAGCATCCGTGCCACGCACCCGCCCTCACCCAGCTGCGCCACCACCGTCAGCGGATCGATGTGGGCCGGCGGCTTGCTCCGGGGAACTTCGACCACCACGTACAGGTCGGTGCCGTCATTGTTGACGATGCCGAAGCCCACCCCGCCATCGTGCAGCCGCGCCGCCACGTTGAGGTCGGGAATGGACGGTTCGAGCACCCCGCTGGGATGATTGTGCAGCAGCATCTCCCCCCGCTCCGCCACCCCCGGCAGCGCCAGGACCCGGTCCACGGTCCCGCGCGCCACCGCCCGGGCGGTGGTCAGGACGCCGCCACCGTCCAGCGTGGCAACGAACGACACTTCCCGCCCACCTGCAGCGGCAATCTGGGCAGCGAGATAGCGCTGCACATCGGGAGCGAGGCGGGACATGAGGACCGGGCGAAAGGCGACTGCGGACGGCGGGCAAGCGCCATCAGGAGATCAGGAAGATAGACGATGCGGGAAGCCGGCGCGTGGCCGAAAAACTCGCTCCTAAGTCTGGTCAAGTCAGGTAAAGGATGAACGCAGAGACGCAGAGGGTCCGCCGAGGGCGCAGAGGACAGCGGGTGATGTGGTCATCGGGCCATGCCTCACTCGGAGCCACCATCAATCAGTTCTCCGAGTTCTCTGCGAGCCCTCCGCGCCTCTGCGTTGCTGTTACCTGCGAGCCGCCTGCGCCTCTGCGTTGCTGTTATCTGCGAACCCAAGGTCCAGCTCAGGTCTTGAGTTCGCGCTTCTTGGCCGCGGGGAACAGCACGTTGTTCAGGATCAGGCGATACCCCGGCGAGTGCGGATACAGCGAGAGATCGGTCGGCGGATCCCCGATCTGGTGCTGCGGATCCTCCGGGTCGTGCCCGCCGTAGAAGGTCCAGGTGCCCTGGCCCGTCTCGCCGTGGATGTACTTGCACCAGGGGGCGTTCCCTTCGTCCGCCAGAATCGTCACCGCCGGCTTCAGCGTCCGCTTGGTGAAGGAGGTGGTCAATCCGTAGAAGTCGGGGATCACATCCCGATGGTTCTGGACCAGCATGGTCGCCACCGGATCGATCTTGGCGCTGAAGTTGAACAGTTTGAACGCCCCCAGCGGCTGGCGCTTGTCCGGGCTGTTGACCTGGTGCCCGTCAATGTTGGAGAAGGCGGGGACACTGGGCGACAGCTCGAGCTGCGCATCCTGGAAGGCGAGGGCCCGCGACCAGTCCATCTTGCGGCTCGCCTCGGGATCCATCGGCGTCCCGTCGGCATAGGCGGCGGCGATGTCGGTCCCGCCGCTCGCCAGGGCGAGGTCCAGGGTCTCGGTGGCGGTGCACATGGCGAACAGGAATCCGCCCCGATCCACGAACGCCCGGATCTCGTTGGCGACCTGCCGCTTCTGGGCGGGGACGTTGGGAAACCCCAGCTGCTTGGCCATGCGCTGGTTGAGCTGCACCATCTCGGTCAGCCACGGCGCACCGGCATAGTTCAGGAAAAACTTGGAGTACTGCCCGGTGAAGTCCTCATGATGGAGATGCAGCCAGTCGTACTTGGTCAGCGCCTTGCCCACGACGCCATCATCCCAGACCTTCTCGAAATTGATCCCGGCATAGTTGAGGACCATCGTCACCGCATCATCCCAGGGCGACGCGGAGGGCGACACGTACACCGCGACCTTGGGCGGCTTTTCCAGCGGGACCGCGTCGGCATTTTCACCCTGCAGCCGAGCCCGGAGGTCGATCAACTGGCTGTCGCTGATCCCCTCGCAGGTGACTCCGCTCAAGGCGGCGTCGCGAGTGGTGCCGCCGTCCGCGGGAATCAGGAACGATCCGCCGCGGAAGTTGAGGAACCATTCCGCCTTCCCACCGCGTTCCAGCACCCGATACGTCAGCCCGTAGGCCTTGAGGTGGTCCGACTGCTTGTCGTCCATCGGCACCAGCAGCCACGGGGCTGCAAACTCCGGCACCCAGCGGGGCACCAGCCCCGCCGCGCCAATCACCCCCCCGACCTGGTGCAGGAAGTCGCGTCGTCTCATGTCTGTGGCACCGCGTTCCGGGCCTGGTCCAGCAGCCGGCGTGCCTGTGGCACCAGGGCGCTGGTCGGATAATCGAGAATCATCTGTTCCAGTGTGAGTTTCGCATCGGCCTTCCGGTCGGTCGCCAGCTGCAACCGGCCGAGTTCCAGCAGCGCCGCGGCAGCGGTCCCGGGCGATTCCTTCACCGCCGCGGCCCGGAACAGCCGTTCCGCATCACTCTCTTTTCTAAGCCCCGCATAGATCCGGCCGGCATAGAGCCGCACCTCGGCGCGTCCCGCATCGGGGGGGAGCGTCTCGGCCGACTGCTGCATCGCCGCGGCGGCGGCGGCGCTGTCGCCCCGATCCAGCAACTGGAAGGCCTGGCCCAGCGTCACCACCGTGTCGGGACCAATCGGCTGCAGCATCGCCAGAATGGTAGACCGCTCCGTGGCGGCCTCCCGTCCTCCTGCGAACGGCCCGGCCTCCTTCCAGAGGTCCGAGGCCCCCTTGAGGTCGCCAGCATACAGCCGGAAGCGTCCGCGCAGGGCAATCGCGTCCACACTGCTGTCGGCGAGGAGCAGCTCCTCTGCCTTGCCGATCTCACCCCGCTGCGCCCAGCTCGCGGCCACCCCACGGCGCAGGCGGAGGTAGTCCTCCACCAGCAGCGTGCCGCGGAATGCTTCGAGCTGGCTGGAGGCCTCCGCAATCTTGTTCTCCGCCAGCAGCAGCTCGATCAGGGTCGCCGTCGCCCCGGCCGCCACCGCCGGGGCATTGGTGGCGTCGGCGGCGATCTCCGTCAGCATCCGGCGCGCCGCGTCGGGTTCACCGGCGCTGACGTAGGCTCGCGCCGCGTCCAATCGGAACCGGGCCCGCTGTGGGGGATTGGCCCACCGCTGGGCCAGCGCCTCCAGCGTGCGGGCCTGGGCCAGGAGGTAGGGGGTGCCGGGATCGCCCCGCACCTGTTCCAGGAACGCCTGCAGCACATCGATCTGCTGCGGGGCCCGGTCCGGCAGCGCTTTCATCAGGGCGTCGAAGGCGCCCAACGGGTCGCCCCACCGGGCCCGCAGGTCGACCGCGATCCGCGCCGCTTCGGGACCCGATTCCTTCTCCAGCGTCTTGAGGAGTTCGGGGCGCACCGTCGCCGGGGCCTGACCGAGCGTCGTCGTCGCCGATGAGCGATAGCCAGGGAGCTGACGGACCGCCCGGGCCCATTCCTTCACCGCGGTAGTCCAGTCCTCATCGGCAATCGCCAGCTGCGCGATCTCCGGAGCCAGGGCGTCAGGCTTCCCGGTGCGCTCGCGCCCCGTCAGATACGCGCGGCGGGCCATGGCCCGATCCCGCCGCGCCAGCGCCGCGGCCGCCCATTCCCGGTAGGGCGTCTCATCGGTGGGTGCGAGCCGCGCCCAGCGCTCCACCAGGTTGGGAAGGCTGTCCAGCAGGTTGGAGGCGGCATACACCCGCATCGCCACGGCGTAGATCGGTACCGCCGCCGGGCTGGCGGACAGGGCGGCATTCACCGCCGGCAGCATCTCGTTCACCCGGTTGAGTGGCGTCAGCGAGCGTTCCAGACCGAGCAGCGCCGGCACCTCTCCCGGGCGGGCCTTGAGCATGCCCCGGTAGAGTTCCGCCGCCTGGGCATAGCTGCCCCGGCGCTCGAGATCGAAGGCGCGGGACATCTGATCCTGCGCCGCCACCTCGCGGGCACCGAGCAGCAGGAGGACCACGAGCCCTGCGGTGAGTTTCATGGCGACGAGGCCGGAGCGGGCGCACTCGGGACAGCCACCGTTTCGCCGAGCCGCCGGAAGTATTCCACTACCCGGCGCCGTTCATCGGGCGACAGCGCCTGCAGTTCCTCCCAGGAGGGATACCGGAGGAGTGCATCGCGATCATCGAGCCGGGCCCGCAGGGCCGGCGGCAGGCGCACGCTGTCGCCCTTGGCGACGGTACTCTGCCGCTCCTGCTTCTCATCCTTCTCCTCGCCCTGCAGCGTCCGCCCGGCGTCGAGCATCCGGCGGAAGAGCCGTTCCTGCCGCTCCACCGTCTGCCGATCCAGCCGACCCGCCTCGATGGAGCGGGCCAGGTCCTTCGCCTCCTGCGCCATGTCGGCGGCGCCGGGGATCTGGCCGCCTGCCCGCATCCGCTCCAGCCGCTCTGACATCGCCCGCTGCTGGGCGCCCAGCTGGCGCAGCTGCTCCTGCATGCCGCCGGTGCCCATCTGGGGCAGCATGCCCCCTGCCTGCTGCCCGATGTTCCCCTGCTGCTGGGCCATCTGGCTCATCTGCTCCATCGCTTCCTGGAGCCCGCTGCCCGATTCGGCGCCTTCGACGGCACTTCGACTCCGCAGCATCGAGTGCGCCGCGGCATTCAAGGCGTCGACCGCCTCCGCGGACCGCCGCGACGCTTCACGGGTGTTCGGCGCACCACTGGCCAACGCGTCGCGGGCCTTCCGCATTTCATCGCGCGCGGCGGCCAACGCCGTGCTCGTCTGCGGCGAGACCAGGGCGTTGCGCCCCGCCAGCTCCTTGGTCTGCTCCAGCAGCCGTTCCACCCCTTCCTCGATGGCGCCCTGCTCCGACCGGGTCGCGGGCGACGCTTCCCCCTTCCGGAACGCATCGCTCACTTCCAGCTGCCGCTCCGCCAGGCGGCTGGCATCGGCCAGGGTACGGTCCAGCGCCCGCATAACCTCGTCGCGCCACTTCTGGGCCATGTCCTCCCGTTGCTCCTGCAGATCATCCCCGAGCGGATCCAGCTCCTTCTGGGCCTCTTCCCCCTGCTGCTTCGCCTGCTGTTTCTGGCCCTTCTTGGCCGACTGGCTCGCCTGCTTCATCTGCTGACCGGCCTTCTGCGCCTTGGCCGCCGCCTGCTGCAGTCCCGCTTCCTGCTCGGGACTCTTCTGGGCCACCTGCTCCGCCAGTTGTTTGAGCGCGGCGCTGAGCGAATCCGCCCGTTCCGCGAGGCTGGACTCTTCCCGCGCGGCCCGGGTGGAATCCTGGGTCGACACCTGCTGGGTCCACTGGTCCTGCTGTTGGGCCAGGTCCCGTGCTTCCGCACTCAGATTGGCCATGTCGCCCTCAAGGGCGGCCCGCTCGAACAGCTCCTTGCTCCGTTCCAGAGCATCGCGCAGTTCCTGCTGCGCCTCCGCCAGCTTCTCGAGCGCTTCCCGGGTCCGCTCCGGATCAAGATCCTTGAGCGCGGACTGCAACTCGGCCAGCCGTTCACGCAATTCGGGCGTCAGCGCCCGCTCGAGTTGTTCCTGGATCTCCTGCAGCCGCTGCTGCCACGCAGGATCGTTCATGCCGGCGGCTTCCGCCCCCTGCCGCAGCGCCTCCAGCGCCTCCTTGATGGCCTCGGCGTCCTTCATCAACTGTTCCTGGTTTTCCGAGACCTGCTCCGCCTTCTTGGCGTTGTCGTAGCTCAGCGACTCGTCAGTACCGCCGTTGCGATCGCTCTGCCGCGGCCGCTCCTCGGCCAGGTCCTGGGTCTGCCGCTCCAGCTGCTTGCTCGCATCCGTGATGCTGTCGAGCCGGGCCGCCACCGCTTCCGTGGTCTGCCGCGCCGCCTGGCGCACCTCGCTGAGGGTCGGCAGGCGCAGCACATACTCACGCGACCGGGCGACGTGCGCCGTGGGTGCGTTGTCGGCGACCAGCACCGAGAAACGCACGGTATCGCCCGGCAGCAGGTTGCGCTGATTGAGATCCAGCTGCCAGGGAAGGATGGCCCGATCCGAAGCGCCCGAGAGCGGAATTGTTTCCGACCGGACCGGGTCGGCGAACCCCAGCCGACTGATCCGCCGGCTCTCCACCTGCACCCGGGTCAGCCCGTGATCGTCCTGGGCATCGATGACCAGCTGGACCCGCAGGCTGACGGGCACCAGGGTGTCGGCGCCCGGCACCGGGACTTCCACCCGGGGCGCGCTGTCGGGAACGGTCACGATCGGCAGCCGCACGGTATCCCCGGCCAGCGGGGTCCCGCTGGCGGTCTGCAGCGCCAGTTCCCAGGTACGCGTCCCGGCCGGAGCGAACAGCCCGCGGAACCCCCGCCCCTCCACGGTCAACGGCGCCTCGGCGGATCCGGCCTGCCATCGCGCGCGCGCCAGGTCGGCGGTCGCTTCTCCCGTCGTTTCCAGGCGGGTGCCCTCGGGGACGAGCACGGTGTCACCGGAGGTGGGAATCGGCTCGTCCTCGAGCCCGAGGTACCTCGGATACCGGGCCATCACCGTCAGGGTGCCGAGGAACGCCGGGATCCGGACCCGCACCTGGAGGGTATCGGAATTTCGGCCCCCGCTGGTGAGCCGGAGGAAGAGGTCGTTCTCCAGGGTGAGCACAGAGGTGGCGCGCCCGGTGGAATCGAGGACGACGCCCTGTCCCCGCCACTCCTCGCCGGGCGCACGCACCCAGAGGATGGCCTGCGGACGGCCTCGTGCACGCATCGACACCGTCACGGTGCCGCCGCGTTCGATGTCGTTGGCGCTGACCGCAATCTCCAGTGGCGCGATCGCAGCCGTCCACGCATCGGCCGGGTGCCACAACAGGGCGGGCGCACCGCGGGTGGGACGCGCCGCGAGCAGGACGACCGCCCCGGTCAGCAGCAGGCCGCCCGCCTGCGATGCGCGCCGCTGCAGCGGCGCCCGCAGCGCCGCCATCAGCAGGCGGTCCCTTCGCTCCCAGCTCGTCCGCCTGGCGCTCATCGGCCATGGTGAGGAGGGCATCCGAGGTGCCGAGCGCGGAGGGACCAAGATGGCCGCGCAGTGCGCCGCGCCGGAACCCCGCCAGCTCCAATTGCCCTGCCAGCCAGTCGGGCGAGAGCCGGGCCAGCGATCGGCGCCCCCTCCACGCCAGCATCCCCAGCAGGAGGGCGGCCCCGGTCCAGGCAACCAGCACCCACCAGGGCTGACCGAACAGGCCGAGCCGCAGTCCCCACGCCGCCGTGCCCAGCAGCAATCCGACCCCGCCCACGGCCAGAACCGCCGTCGTCAGCGTGGAGAGGCGGCGAAGCCCCCGAAGGTGCGTATCGAGCAGTGCGGCGGTGCGACTCACAAGACTCCTACTCTTTCCCGGCGAAACCGACGGCGTACGCGAACAGGTTCACCCCCATCCGGAGGGCGCTTTCGTGCAGCTCAGGCGGGTCCTTGTGGACATCCGGATCTTCCCACCCGTCGCCGAGGTCACACTGATAGTCGTAGAACACGGCGAGCCGCCCGTCGAGGAAGATGCCGAACCCCTGCGCCGGCTTGCCATCGTGTTCGTGGATCTTGGGCAACCCCTTCGGAAAATCGTAGACCAGGTGGTAGATCGGGTGCCCGAGCGGGACTTCCTCCAGCGGACGATCGGGAAAGATGCGGGCCATCTCGCGGCGGAACGAGGCATCCATCCCGTAGTTATCACTGGCGTGCAGGAAGCCACCCTGCAGCAGCCAGCGACGGAGCGTCACCACTTCGGCGTCACTGAAATGAACGTTGCCGTGCCCTGTCATGTGCAGATAGGGCACCGTCCACAGTTCATCGCCCGCCACTTGCACCACCCGTTCCCGGGTCTCCATCCGCATCCCGGTCCGGGCTGCGATGCCGCGCAGCAGGTTCACCAGGCTGGAGGGATTGGCGTACCAGTCGCCGCCTCCATCATAGTGCAGTCGACCAATGGTCATCGTGGCCGGGAGCTCGGTCGGTGCACGCTGCGCCCCCAGGGGACGCGCGACCACCAGTCCGAGCAGCAGCCATCCCAAACCTCGGGATTTCATGGCAGGGACGTCACAATCCGGTACGCCTCATTACGGGGAACACCACTTTCACCGACCAGCTGTTGAACGACCGCCTTACGGGTCATGCCGCTGGCCAGGAGTTCGACCGCTCGCGCTGCGGTATCGGCGGGTGCGGGAGTCTCATCCCGCGGCGGCGCCCCCTGCAGGACCAGGGTGATCTCACCGCGCGGCTCCACTCCCTCGTAGTACGTGGCAAGCTCACGCACGGTTCCGGTGCGGAACTCCTCATACACCTTGGTCAACTCCCGACACACCACCGCCGGCCGGTCGGGGCCGGCGACCTCCGTCAGGTCGCGCAGCAAATCCGCCAGTCGCGGCGGAGCCTCGTACAGGACCACGGTCCACTCGCAGTCGGCCGCGCTGCGAAGCAGCCGCTCGCGCGCCTTCCCTTTGCGCGGCAGGAACCCGAGGAAGAGATAGCGGTCGGCCGGGAGGCCAGCGGCACTGAGCGCTGTGACGACGGCCGACGGGCCCGGGATCGGGACCACCGTAAAGCCTGCCGCCCGTACGGCGGCCACGAGCGTTTCACCCGGGTCGCTGATGCCCGGCGTGCCGGCATCGCTCACCAGGGCCACGTCCCGCCCATCCGACAGGATCTCCACCAGCGCCTCGAGTCGGCGTTCCGGCGAGTGGGCGTGAAAACTGAGCACCTTCGGGTGAGCATCGAGGTGCGACAACAGCCCCCGAATGCGTCGGGTATCCTCGGCGGCCACGACCGGGACGCTGCGCAGCGTCGCTTCCGCCCGGTGCGAGAGGTCACCGAGGTTGCCGAGCGGGGTGGCAACGACGAAGAGGGTGGCGGTGGGGGCGGGCATGGTCGGAAAGTAAGGTGTGGCCGCCGGGAACGGGGCGAATCCCGGTGCGGTAAACGAAAGCGGGGAACGAGGCTGTTTCCCCGTTCCCCCGAATCTCAACCCTTCCGGCGGCGCTAGGCCAGGTGTTGGGTGATCTTTCCGTCGAGCACCGACTTGATCCGGGGATCGGCCCCGATCACCGTGTCCACATGCTTGCCGTCCTTGAAGAACATGATGGTCGGGATCGACCGCACATTGAACCGGACCGCAGTATTCTGGTTCGCATCGGTATCCAGTTTCGCCACCTTGAGCTTGCCGGCGTATTGCTCCGCCAACTGCTCCACGACCGGCGCAATCGCCTGGCAGGGGCCACACCAGACCGCCCAGAAATCCACCAGCGACAGACCCTTGTTCTGTTCAATCTCGCTGGAGAACGACGCATCGGTGACGTGGACGACGTGCGCACTTGCCATGCGTGCCGATTCCTTTCCGCTTACTTTCTGATCAGGGGGACGCCGAGGTCCCGCGCGATTTTTATTCCGATATCAGCGAGCTGTCGTGACCGACCATCCGCGTATCGCCCACATTGGCATCGCCGTCGACAACATCGACGCAGCCCTGCCTTTTTATCGCGACGTGCTGGGCCTGCAGCCTGGCACTGAAGACGCGTCCGACGGGGCCCGCATCGTCTCCCTGCATTTCGGCGAGTCCGAGGTCGAACTCCTCGAGCCACGCTCCCCCGACAGTCCGATCGCCAGGTTTCTGCTCAAGCGCGGGCCGGGGATTCACCATGTCTGCTACCGGGTCGCGGATCTCGATGCCGCACTGGCCGCCGCATCGGCCGCCGGCTATCGCCTGGTTGATCCCGAGCCGCGTCGGGGCGCCGGTGGCCACCGGATCGCGTTTCTGCACCCCAAGTCGACCGCCGGCATCCTGATCGAACTGACTGAGTAGTAGCCGGACCCGCTGGTTATGGGCTCCGCGGACCGCTGCAGGGCCGACCGGGGGCGCCCGCCTGGTTCAGGTCGATCGAGTTGACCAGCCAGCCGTACTTCCCGGTCTGAATCACTCCGATCGGGACCTTCCGGACGCAGGTCCTGCCATCGCCTTCAGACCGGTCAAAATCCACCGTGACCGTCATCCGGTCGTCTGCCACACGGTCCATGCCGACCACCCGGTACGGTGAGCCCCGCAGGTAGGCCTGCGTCACCACCAGACGGCGTTCGTAGTCCGCCGGCTGCCGGACGATGATCGCCGGGCCCTTGCCCGTTCCCCAGTACCGGCCCATCCTCGTCATATTACTGTCTGCGACCGCCTGCAGAAAATTCTTGACGGCGATGTCCGGGGTGGCCGCGTTCTCACTCGGCGCAACCGAGGATGCACCGCCACCCCCGCAGGCAGCGGCGAACAGCAGCACAGCGGGCAACCAGCGTCGAATCATGGATTCCTCTGCCGACGGGTGAACGATGGCAGAACATACACCAGCCGGGTCGGGACAAGCAATGCGCGCGCAGCGCCTTTACATCAATGTCGATCACGTCGCCACCGTGCGACAGGCTCGCCGGACCGACGAGCCCGATCCGGTGGCGGCGGCGGCCCTGTGTGAGGCAGCCGGGGCCCACGGGATCACCGCCCATCTGCGCGAAGATCGCCGCCACATGCAGGACGATGACATCATCCGCCTGGCGGCGGCCGTCACCACCGTGCTCAATCTCGAACTCGCCACCAGCGAAGAGATCGTGGCACTGACCTGCCGCCTCCGTCCCTTCCAGGCCACCCTGGTCCCGGAACGGCGGGAGGAAGTCACCACCGAGGGCGGACTGGACCTCACCCGCCAGGTCGGCCGGCTGCAGGATGTGATCAGCCGGCTGACCGAGGCGGGAATCCGCGTGAGTCTCTTCGTGGATCCGACCATCGACAGCATGGAACGGAGCAAGGCCCTGGGCGTACCCGCAGTAGAGTTGCACACTGGCCGATATGCCCACAGCTGGCCCCGCTCGGGCGACGCATTGGCTGAAATCGCCTCCGCCGCCGCGCACGCCCATCGCCTGGGCCTGGCCGTCCATGCCGGTCATGGGTTGACCTATCGGAATGTGACCGCGGTCGCGGCAGTTCCCGAGATAGAAGAGTTGAATATCGGGCACAGTGTCGTGAGCCGGGCCATGGCCGTCGGGATCGGGGAAGCGACCGCCGAGATGTACCGCCTGATCGCCAGCGCCCGTGACGGGGTTTGACCGAAGTCAGCGCGCGGCCTACACTTGAGTTGGCAGAACGACGGCTTCCACCTCCCACACCGGCGTCATGACCCAACCGCTCGGCATTGACGACTTCTTCGTGCTCGAGGCAAGCGAGTATCTCGACCGCCTCGCGGTGCTGGCCGGTAATTCGGTGGCACCCAACGCCGATGAACTGGTGCGCTTCACCCGCGCCCTGCGCGGCAGCGCCCTCATGGCCAACCAGCAGGCCATCGCCCGGGCCAGCAGTGGTCTGGAGCATCTGGTCCGCGCCTTCCGGGACGGGAAGCGCACCTGGGATCACGATCTCACCAGCCTGACCCGCGAAGCGGTGGACATGCTGCGTACCCTGGTCGAACGGGTCCGCACCTGGACGCCGGACGACACCGCCCGCGCCGAACGACTGGCGCTCCAATTGGAAGCGGCGGCCGGCCCCACAGTCCGTCACAGCGGCGGCGCTCCGATCATCAGCGACACGGGTGTACGGGCCTTTCTGGCCCGCGAAGCGGCGGCCCTCGGCAGTGTGCTGGACCAGGGCGCCCGCTCCCTGCTGGCCGGATCGGCTCCCCCCGAAACGCTGCAGGCCATTCAACGCCGGATGCAGCCGCTCCGGGGGCTGGCCGCCCTCACCGACTTCCCACCGCTTCCCGATGTCCTCGATGGCATCGAGCGGGCCGTCGTGGGCGTAAGTCGGCTCGAAATCAGCCCGACCGATGGCGGTGCCCGCCTGGAATCGGCCGCCCGGGCGCTGGGCCGCGCCGCCCGCGACATCGCCGAGCTTGGGCGTCCCGATGCGGACGCACCGGAGTTTCGCGGATTCGCCGCACTGTTGCTCGCCTCCGAAACGGCGGAACAGCCGGTGGTGCCCATCGAGTCGCTGTTCTTCGCCGGCGAGGATGGCGTCGTCCAGCGCGGGACGCCGGCGCGCGGCGCGCCCGGCGGCGGGTTTGGCGCAGCTGCGGTCGTCAGCCGTGGCGAACATCTGTGCCAGTCGGCCGATGAGCTCGCCGAGGCCACCTCCGCGGCTCAGCGCGACCTGCGGCTGCACGTGCTGGTCGGGGACTTGCGGACCCTCGGGGCCGGACTGCCGGCCGGACTCGACGTCTCGGTCGACGCCTTCGGGATCTCGGCACGCGCCGCGATCGCTCGTGGTGTCGGCGTCACCCAGGGCGTGCGGTTTGCCGCCCTCTTGCGTGAGGCGGGTGGCCGCTTGCGCGGCTATACCGAAGTAACCCAACCCGCGACGCTCACCGGCGCCTTCAACGCGCTGATCGGGCAGTTGGACCGACTGGGTTCGGAAACCGATCCAGTGCCTTCACCCGCCGCACCCGTGCCGGCCCAGACGGTCGAGCGGGCACCGGCAGTAGTGCGGCCCCTGGTCGCGGTCGACGATGAATCCGACGTGGTCCCGATCGAAGCGCTGTTGCTGGACGAGCCGGCCGTGGAGATGGCCCCCGACCCGACCCCGGTAGCAGTCGTGGCGGCGAAGCAGGAGGCAGAGCCGGAGCCCGAGCCGGTGGCCATCGAATCACTGGCCCCCGACCCGGTGCTCGCGCCCATGGCCGAGGACGAGTGGGATCTGGCGGCCAGCTATGGCCAGTTCGAAGCGCTGGTCCGGGCCGAGCTGTCGCTTGCGGCGACCGGCGCGGCCTCGGTCGAGGCTCCCCGGGTGGAACCCGAGCCGGTGGTCGCGCCTGCCCCGACGAGTCCGGTACCGCCGGCGCCGCGCCAGACCAGCCCTGGCATGCTCCTGACGGAAGCGGATCCCAGCCCCGTGGTGGACATCGATGTCCTCCTCTATCGCGGCCGCGGGGCGCTCAAGCGGGCCGATGAGCTGCGCCGGGAGATTCGCCGGATCGCCCTCGAAAGCGACGCGCCGGTCGAGCTCAGGCCGCTGCTCGACGAAGTGCTGGATCTGGTCGAGCTCGCGCTGGCGGATTGACCCGTTGGATTCATCCCCCACCACCCTTACCCGTCAGGCCCGCGCGAAGGTCAACCTCCTGCTGCGGGTGCTGGCACGGGAAGCCGATGGCTTTCACAGCATCGAGACGCTGTTCTGCCTTATCGACCTGGCGGACACCGTGCAGGCCGAACGGCGGGACACGCCCGGCGTCACGCTGACGGTGGAGGGCGGTGATTGCGGCCCGCCCGAACAGAATCTTGCCACCCGCGCCGCGCGGCTCGTCCTCGAGGCCACCGGGAATCGCTTCGGGGTCCACTTGACCCTCACCAAACGTATCCCGGTCCAGGCTGGCCTCGGCGGTGGATCGGCGGACGCTGCTGCGGCACTCACCCTCGTCAATCAACTGGCTGGCAATGCCGTTCCGCGGCATGAACTGCTCCAGTTCGCAGGTCGACTGGGGAGCGATATCCCGTTTCTGCTGAGTGAGGCACCGCTCGCACTGGGATGGGGTCACGGGGAACGGTTGCTGCGACTCCCCCCCCTTCCCTCCGCCGCCGCGCTGCTGCTGATCCCGCCGATCGGGATCAGCACCGCGGATGCCTACCGGCAGGTGGACGGGGCCCGGCATGGGATCTGGCAGCGGGGGGCCGTGGCGCTGGACCTGGACGCCCTGGCCAGCTGGGGGAGTGTCGCGCGCATGGCCGGGAATGATTTCGAGTTCGCCCTGTTCGGGGGTCAGCCCGAGATCAAACGGGGATTTGAGGCCCTGGTCGCCACCCACCCCATCCTCTGCCGGATGACCGGCTCGGGCTCTGCCCTGTTCGCCGTCTATAGAGGAAAGCGCGAGCGGGATGACGCCCAGATGCAGCTCAACCCCCGGCTGGGCCGGATCCTGCCGGTGGAGACTGCCTAGCCGGTCCCCTACATCACTGCCTTCCAACACGTTAGCTTTTCCCCCCACTGGCCCCTCGTCCAACGGCAGGACAGCAGACTTTGGATCTGCGAATGGTGGTTCGAATCCACCGGGGCCAATTGGAGTCGGCCGCCACGCCAGCCCCCCACTCCCACGTACCCACGTACCCAGCTACCCTCGTACCCGCCTACCGGCCTCCGAGCCGTTGACCCAACCCCGCCTCGTGGCTAGGTTTGAAGGCTATTGCCATGAGCGAGATCCTGTCCCGCAGTCAGATGCTTCTCATGTCCGGAACGGCCAACCGGCCGCTCGCGGAAGAGGTCGCGTCCCACCTGGGACAGCCGCTCTGCCAGGTGACGTCAAAGCGGTTCAGTGACGGCGAAATTTTCGTCAAGATTGATGAAAACGTCCGTGGTCGGGACGTCTTCGTCATCCAGCCGACAAACCCGCCGGCGGAGAATCTGCTGGAGCTGTTGCTCCTGATCGACGCGGCGCGACGGGCCAGTGCGGCGCGGATTACGGCGGTGATTCCGTACTTCGGCTATGCCCGGCAGGACCGCAAGGACCAGCCCCGCGTGGCGATCAGCGCCAAGCTGATGGCCAACATGGTGCCAGTGGCGGGTGCGGACCGGGTGCTGGCCATGGACCTGCATTCGCACCAGATGCAGGGGTTCTTCGATCTGCCGGTGGACCATCTGTATGCGTCGCCGGTGTTCGTGAACCACTACCGGCAGAAGTCGCTGCGGGATCTGGTGGTGGTGGCCTCTGACGTTGGTGGGGCCAAGATGGCCCGCGGATTCGCCAAGCGGCTGAACGCGACGCTGGCGATCATCGACAAGCGTCGGCCGTCCGCGAATGTGGCGGAAGTGGTCAACGTCGTGGGTGAAGTCAGTGGACGGGATTGTCTCATCCCGGATGACATGATCGACACCGGCGGTACGATGTCCGAAGCGGTGCATGCCCTGAAACGTCTGGGCGCCCAGGACATCTACTGTTGCGCCACCCATGCCCTGCTGTCGGGGCCCGCGGTGGAACGGCTGAAGAACAGCCCGGTGAAGGAACTGGCGGTGACCAACACCATCCAGATTCCCGAAGAACGGAAGTTTGACCGTCTCAAAGTGCTGTCCATCGCCCCGCTGCTGGCAAAGGCGATTGGCTATACCCACAGCGATCAGTCCGTCAGTTCGCTGTTCGACTAGGACGCCCCGGGCGCTGACCCGCCCCTGAGCGAAGGACCAGACCATGGCACAGAGCACCTCCCTGCAGGCCACCCCCCGTTCGGATTCCGGCAAGGGTACCGCACGCAGCCTCCGCCGCGCCGGCCAGATTCCGGCCGTCATCTACGGCCACAACCGCCAGCCGGTCGCGCTGACGCTCGATGGCCTCGCGCTGGGACGGCTGCTGACCGGCATCAGCGCCGCCAGCACCATCCTCGACGTCACGGTCGAGGGTGAGAAGCCGGTGAAGGCGCTGATCCGCGAGATCCAGCGCCATCCGCTCCGACAGGCCGACATCCTGCACGTCGACCTCTATGAGGTCAGCGCCCATGAAAGGGTCACGGTCGAAGTCCCGGTCCACATCGTGGGGACCAGCGACGGCGTCCGGAACTTCGGCGGCGTCCTCGACCAGATCCTGCACAAGCTGGAGCTTCGGGTGCTCCCGGCCGACATCCCGAGCCACATCGACATCGATGTGACCCCCCTGGGGATCGGCAAGTCGATCTTCGTGCGCGACGTCAAGCTGCCGAATGCCGAGATCCTCAACGATCCCCGGCTGCCGATCTGCTCGTGCGTCGCACCGCGGACCGAAGAAGCGGCCGCAGTTGCCACGGCCGAGACCGGCACCGAGCCCGAGCTGATCCGCAAGGCGAAGGCGGATGCCGAGGCCGAGGCCGCCGCGAAGGCGTAGGCGCTCCTGCGGACGATCATTGGTCTGGGAAATCCCGGCCCGGAGTACGAGACAACCCGGCACAATGCCGGGTTTCTCTTGGCCGATCACCTCGCGTCACGCTGGAAGCTGCCCCCCTTCAAACGGGTCCCCGCGGCCCGGGAAACACGCGGGACGGTCGCCGGACAGCCGGTCGCCCTGCTCAAACCCCAGACCTACATGAACCGGAGCGGGGCGGCCCTGGCCCCCCTCCGCGATCAGGCCGGCTTCGACCCCGCCCGGGACCTCCTGGTACTGGCCGACGACTTCGCCCTGCCTCTGGGAAAGTTCCGGCTGCGCGGCGCCGGCTCCGCGGGGGGGCACAACGGGCTCAAGAGCATCGAAGGCGCCCTCCGCCGCCAGGATTACCCCCGTCTCCGCATCGGCATCGGGCCGCTCCCGGCCGGCACCCGGGATACAGCCGACTATGTTCTGGATCGCTTTCCCCGGGATGAATGGGAAATGCTGCAGTCGCTGCTGGACCCGATGGCCGCGGCCGTCGATGCCTGGCTCGCAGGATGGGATTGAAATCGCCATGAATCGCTTCAACGCCAGGTAGGCCCGCATGCTCCGGCTCGGAATCGTTGGCCTCCCCAACGTCGGCAAGTCCACCCTGTTCAACGCGCTGACTTCGGCCGGTGCGCTGGTGGCAAATTACCCGTTCGCGACCATCGAACCGAACACGGGGGTCGTGACGGTACCCGACCCGCGCCTCGAGGTGCTCGCGGGCATCATTCACCCCGAGCGGACGGTGCCGGCCGCGGTTGAGTTTGTCGATATCGCCGGTCTGGTGAAGGGCGCCAGCAAGGGTGAAGGGCTCGGCAACCAGTTCCTCGCCAACATCCGTGAGGTGGACGCCATTGTCCACGTGGTACGCTGCTTCGCCGACGACGATGTGCAGCACGTCATGGGCGGGGTGGACCCGGCGAGGGACCGGGAGGTCATCAACATCGAGCTGCAGCTGGCGGACCTCGCATCAGTCGAGAAGCGGCTCGACAAGAGCGCTCGCGCCGCGAAATCGGGGGATGCCCAGGCCAAGCTGGAGAGCCGGCTGCTGACGGCACTGCGTGACGCCCTGGCCGACGGCAAGCCCGCCCGTGTCGTGGTGCCTACGGAGGAGGAGCGCCCCGCCTACCGTGCCTTCAATCTGCTGACCTCCAAGCCGGTCCTCTACGCGGCCAACGTCCTGGAGAGCGAACTCCAGGGCGGCAATGCGGCGGTCGAAGCTCTCGCGGCGACCGTCACCGCCGAAAAGGAAGACGCGGAAGTGGTAATCTTCTCCGGCAAGGTGGAAGCGGAGCTGGCAGAACTGGCCCCGGAGGATCGGGCCGAGTTCCTGGCCTCCCTGGGCGCCACCGAGTCGGGGCTGGACCGACTGGCCCACGCAGCCTATCACCTGCTGGGGCTGCAGAGCTATTTCACCGCCGGTGAGAAGGAGGTCCGGGCCTGGACCATCCATCGCGGCGACAAGGCGCCACAGGCCGCCGGCGTGATTCATACCGATTTCGAGAAGGGTTTTATCCGCGCCGAAACGGTGGCCTACGGTGAGTTTGTCCGGGTCGGCGGGTGGAAGCCGGCGCGCGAGCAGGGTCTGGCCCGGGCGGAAGGCAAGGAGTACGTCGTGCAGGATGGCGACGTCATGCTGTTCCGGTTCAACAACTAGGATCAGCCGGAAGGCGGCGCCGTCGCCCGACGGCCCGCCCTGGCAGCAGCATCAGGCCGGCGAGGGCCGCGCCCCGAATTTCTGGGTGGCATATCCTACGATGACCCCGACCATCGATCCGGGGATCATGATTTCCCAGAAGTACTGTTTGCCGGTGTTCGGATCGGTCCCCAGCGCCACCGGCAACGCCAGCAGCGCCCCCACCGTCAGTCCCACCAGAATACCAATCGGCAGAGACTTCACCTTGCGGGCGATCACCCCGATGATCACCCCGGCGACCAGACCCTTGATCATCGAGAGCGGGACGATGGTGGTGATTTCGGGGGCCGTCTCGGGGGCAGAGATGAGGGCGGTGAGTCCGTCGAGCGCTCCAAGAACGGCGCCAAGGGTGAGGCCCAGGACCGGCTTATTCATGCGAAACTCCGTGTCAGTGAGTGGGGATCGTGCGTCCTGTCCTCTAGTTACCCGTCTCAGAGGCCCTCTTTAAAGTCGGCGGGTCGCGAGGAACAGGAGCCGAACAACGAGGTAGGTCAGGATCAGCAGGATCGCCGACTGGTACTTGAGGTAGACCCGGGTCGCGCGCTCGAGAAACGTCTCACGGTACGCCGTGACGGGAAGCCCGTCGAGGAAGCGCAGCACGTCAGCCCGCATAGCCTCCGCGCCGGTGTACCGGCATCCCGGATCCGCCGCCGAAGCCTTGTGAATGATCGCCTGGAGCGGCCGTGTCGCCTCGGGCCCGCTGCCGAATTCCAGCGCGGCCTGCAGCAGCTTCCCCAACGCAAAGACATCGGTTCGCTGATCAATGAGGGACACCGCGCCGCTGGCCTGCTCCGGCGCCATGAATCCGGTGGTACCGAGCACCGTCCCCGGCGCCGTGGCCGACTCGGGCGCCCCCGTCTCCGGTACCTCGACCAACTGGGGTTCCGGCTCGCCCAGCACCCGGGCGATCCCCCAGTCGAGGACCAGCACCTCCCCGAAATCACCCAGCATGATATTGGCCGGCTTCAGGTCGCGATGAATCACGCCGGCGGCGTGGGCGAAGCCAACCGTTTCCGTGATCCGGATGAACACCCGCAACAATTCCGGGACCGTGGCCTGTCGCGCGACCTCGGTGAGCGACTGCCCCCGTATCCACTTCATGACGTAGAAGGCGCGTCCATCGGGAAGTACCCCGACATCGTGGACGGCCACGATGCCGGGATGCTCCAGACGTGCGAGGATCCGCGCCTCGCGTTGCAGCCGGGCCACCCACTCGGGCCGATCGAGCTCGAGCCGCAGCACCTTGATGGCGACCTCACGCTCGAGCTGGCGATCGCGCGCGCGATACACCACCCCCATACCCCCCTGCCCGATCATCTCCCCCAGGACATAGCGCTCCGGCAGGACGGGAGGGTCCACCAGTCGCAGGCGTGCCATGGCAGCATCGGAGAGCGGTCTCATGGCGCGCGAACGCCAAAGAGTTCGCGTGCCTCGGCGCGATACTCGGCCTCGCTGCCGCATAGCTGGCGCAGCTGCTCGAGCACCAGTCGCCGGAACTCGCGCCGGCTCCAGGCCAGGTGATTCGTCACCTGCGTCACCGGAAGACCATACTCCTCCGCGAGAGTGCGGTACGATGGCCGGTCCTCTGGGCCGGACGGGTCGATGTCATAGCGTTGGAACAGGGCAACGCGGGCCTGACGCTCAGTGCCAGCCGTCGATTGTCGCAGCGCATCGAGCGCCCCGGTGAAAAGGCTCCGCATCCACTCCTGATCGAACTGGGCTTCGGCATCGCCCGGACCGGCTTCCGTCACGAAGTCCCGCTCGGCCCCGGCGAAGTCCAGCGGCAGGTGGGCCGCGCCGCCACCGCGCTTCAGACGTCGGGCATCGCGATGGTGGTTCGCCGCCAGACGATCGAGGGCCGTGCGCAGAAAGGTGCGGAACCGGGCCCGATCGGGCTCATAGCTCTCGAAGAACGGTTGCTCCACGATCCTCGCGAAAAACTCCTGCGTGAGATCTTCAGCGTCTTCGCGTTCCAGTCCCCATTTGCGGCGGAGGTGGAAGTAGGACGGACGCCAGTAGACTGAGGCGAGCGCCTCGAGGGCGCCACGACGGTGTTCCGGGTCAGTGGCCCCGGCGGCCCGCAGCAGCGTCAGCTGGGTGGTCGGGAAGCCGGCGGGCTCGGCTGCCATGGCGCCGGGCCGAGTCAGGGTCCGGTCGCGCCGGCTGGCGGAACCGGCGGCCGCGGCAGGGCGAAGGCCATCATGTTCCGATTGGTGGAGACCACGATCATCTGCTGGCCATCGACCTCGTAGGTGACCGGCGGTGCACTGAGATACCCACCAACTTCCACCGTCCACAATTCCCGCCCGGTCCGCGCATCGAGCGCGAACAGCGTACTCTGATCCCCACCGAACACGAGGCCAGTTGTCGTGGAGAGTACACTGCCCATTTCGGGATGTAGTGTCCTGGGGCGCCGGCGATACTCCCACACCTGCCTGCCTGTCCTCGCGTCCAGGGCGCGCACCGCGGTATAGAAGGGACGATTGGCACCGTTCGGCCAGCTGCGCGACGACGGGAAGTACACCATGCCCTGCTCGAGGATCGGGATGAAGATCAGACCCAGATCAGCGTCGAGACTGGGAGACCACCAGTTGGTCCCTCCGACATTTCCCGGATAGACCAGGTAGCCCTCCGGACTCTTTACCAAATCCTTCCGAGGCACCGGGCGGCCAGTGGAATCAATGCCATCAGCCCAGGTCTGATGCACGAAGGGGGCCGCGGTCACGAACTTGCCCGTGGTCCGATCAATCACATAGTAGAAGCCATTACGATTGGCCCACAGGAGCAGCTTCTCGGTCCCACCCGGGGTCGGGTGATCGTACAGGACCGGGATCTGGTTCGAATCCCAGTCGCGCTCGTCCGCCGGGGTAAACTGGAAATGCCACCGCAGCTTCCCGGTCGCCCGATCGAGCGCCACGACCGAGTTGGAATAGAGGTTGTCGCCCGCACGTTCGGAGGCGTCATAGTCGGGCTTGGGATTACCGGTCCCCCACAACACCAGGTCCTGCTCGGCATCATACGAACCGGTGAGCCAGGTCGGCGCCCCCCCTTCGCGCCAGGAATCTCCGGCCCAGGTCTCGTGTCCCGGTTCACCCGGCCCGGGAATCGAGTGGAAGCGCCACCGCTCCGCCCCGGTATTCGCGTCGTAGGCGGCGATGTAGCCAATACCACCACCCCGGGTGCCGACCCCCACGATGACCAGATCCTGGACGATGAGCGGAGCCGAGCTCATGAAATACCGGCCGGGATCGGGGGAAGTCGCGATGTTCCACACTTCACGTCCGGTGGAAACTTCACGGGCGATGAGGTGCGCATCGCCGGTGCCGATGTACACCCGGTCGTGCCATATGGCCACGCCACGATGCAGTGGCGCCCCATACTCGCCCGAGGCGGAAGGGCCGGGCGCGGTGTACTCCGTCTCCAGATCCGCTTCCCGGTCGCAGCGTTGAGTGCGATCACACGGGCCGGGGGCACGGTCAGGAACAGGATCCCGTGCCGTACAATGGGTGAGGTTTCGACCTTGGACGGCAAATCGTCATACTGGAAGATCCAGCGCAGTCCGAGCTGGTTCACATTCGCGGGCGTCACCTGGCGCAATCCGCTATGGCGCGCCGAGGTGTAGGACCCGGAGTACATCAACCAGTCGGCACCCGGCTCCTTGATCGCTTCGAGTTCTGCCGGCGAGACCGAGAGCTCCTTGCGATCGATGTCGGCCGCCGCCGCGAGTGCGGTCGAATCGGGCCGATCGATTGAGCGCAGGTAGGCCACGAGCTGCCATAGCTCGGTGCGCGAGTAGGGATGGGACGCCATGCCAGTGTTGGGGACGCCGAGACGAATGGTGCGGTAAATCGCCCAGTCACCAGCTCCGTGGGTGAAGGTACGGCCCACGAGCGCGGGGGCCCCCGGACCGCCGGAGCCTTGCGGCCCGTGGCAGCGGGAGCACTCAGCCTGGAATCGGGTGGCACCGGCGGCGATATCCTCGGCCGAGGTCCGATAATTCCGAACTACCGCATGCGGATTCCGGGTCTCGATGAGCCGCGTCATCGTTTGATCGGATCCTGGCGCCATGAACGCGAGCAACTCGCCCAATTCAATATCGGGAATCTTCCCGCTGAGATAGAGCGCGAGCACCTGTGCCCGCCAACGGAGTTGGGGGACGACCACGACCAGCCCGAGCCCCAGCAGTGCGAGGGTGGCCAGGACAAGGAGCGGCCGACGCCGGAGAAAGGACATTGGAGTCACGAGTACGCGGGGTGATTTCGGACGAGTATTGGCCGGGTTAGGGCCGGAATAAAACGCGGACAGGCGGTCCGCGCCATTGAGGACAGTGCAGTATCCGTGCCCTCTCTGGTGCGACCAGTCGTTGCGTACCACCGCCTGCGTCCAGGGTTTCCACCGCGCCCGGAAACCGGATCGCCGGAAGTGTGTATACTTATGACCTCCTGTGCACATGACTTTCTCCGAGGACTGTTCCCTGCATGAGCGCACCTGTCAGCGACATGGTCACGCGGTTCGGGCCCGAATCGGCCCTGGCCCGCTCGGCCGAAATCGCGTCCGAGAGCACCATCTTCCGCGCCGCCCTGGATGAAATCGGCAAAGTGATTGTGGGTCAGCATCGGCTCCTCGAGCGGCTGCTGATCGGTCTCCTGGCGGACGGGCACATCCTGCTCGAAGGATTGCCGGGCCTGGCGAAAACGCTCGCGGTGCGAAGCCTCGCCTCCACCATCGATTGCGCCTGCAACCGGGTGCAGTTCACTCCCGACCTCTTGCCGGCCGACCTGCTCGGCACCCTGATCTACAATCAGCGCGATGGAGAGTTCACGGTCCAGAAGGGGCCGATCTTCACCAACCTGCTGCTGGCGGACGAGGTCAACCGCGCGCCCGCCAAGGTCCAGAGCGCCCTGCTCGAATCCATGCAGGAGAAGCAGGTGACGATCGGCGGCGAGACCCATCGCCTGCCGCCCCTCTTCCTGGTGCTGGCGACGCAGAACCCCTTGGAACATGAGGGGACCTATCCCCTCCCCGAAGCCCAGATCGACCGCTTCCTCTTCAAGCTGATCGTCGGCTATCCCACCCGCGCCGAAGAGCGCACCATCATCGATCGCATGACCGACGGCACAGAGCCGGTCTCCGCAGTCGTGCTGCATCCGGACCGGGTGCTGCGGGCCCGCGAGATCATCAGTGGGCTGTATGTCGATGGGCGCATCAAGGAGTATGTGCTGGACCTCGTCGCGGCCACCCGCGAGCCAGCCGAGTGGAAGCTGCCGGAGCTACGGCCGCTGATTCAGGTCGGCGCCTCGCCCCGCGCCGGCATCTATCTCGTGAAGGCCGCCAAGGCCCACGCGTTCCTGGCCGGCCGGGCGTACGTCCTCCCCGAGGATGTGAAGGCGATGGCGCACGACACCCTGCGCCACCGCCTGATCCCGACCTACCAGGCCGAGGCCGACGGTACCACGACCGACCAGATGCTCGACCGTATTCTCGCCGCCGTCCCGGTCCCCTGACCCGACCGCTCCCGTCCGCCCGCGCGCCCCATCACCGATGACGATCCCCGCCGAAATCGCTCAGCACGTCAAACGCATCGAGGTGACGACGCGGGAGCTGGTGCGCACCCTGATTGCGGGGGACTACGCCAGCAGCTTTCGCGGGCGGGGAGTCGAATTCGCCGAGGTGCGGGAATACCAGCCGGGCGATGATGTCCGCACCATCGACTGGAACGTGACCGCGCGCATGGGCGCGCCCTATGTGAAGCGGTTCCACGAGGAGCGCCAACTCACTCTCCTGCTGTTGCTCGACGTCAGCGCCTCCGAGGGTTTCGGCAGCGCGGTGCGCACCAAGCGTGAACTGGCGGCCGAGGTCAGTGCGGTGCTCTCCCTCGCCGCGACACGACACCGCGACCAGGTGGGTGCAGTCTTCTTCTCGGATCGGATCGAGTGGTTCGTGCCGCCTAAAAGCAGCCGACGGCAGGCGCTTCGGATCGTGAGCCAGGTGCTGGACTTCGAGGCGGAAGGCCGCGGCACCGACCTGCCCGGCACGCTCGATTATCTGGAGCCGCTGCTCCGTCGCCGCGCCGCGGTGGTGGTGATCTCGGATTTTCTGGACCGGAATCAGTGGCCCGCCCTCGACCGACTGGCCCATCGGCACGATGTAATTGCCATGCAGATCACCGATCCGCGCGAGCGGGAACTGCCGCCGGTCGGCCTGGTCACCCTGTGGGATCCGGAATCCGGGCGGCACGTGGTGATCGACGCCGATGACCCCGAGGTTCGGGCCCAGTTCGCCGCCGCACGGAGCACCTTCGACACCGACCTGGCAGCCTTCTGCGGTCATCGCGGGATCGACCTGCTGCACCTCGAAACCGATCAGCCCTATGGCGAACGGCTCGCGGGCTTCTTCAGCGGCCGGGAGCGGCGGCGGCGATGACTCGCTCGGGTATCCTCGCGGTCCTGGCGCTTGCCCTGGTCACGAGGGCGGGGACGGCACAGAGCCTGGAGCTGGAACCGGTCCAGGCCCGCGGCAACGTGGGTGATATCCTGTCCATCCGGATCACGGCGCGTTTGCACCCCGGCCAGGAGCTGCTGGAGCTGGTGCCCCGCCCCCTCCTGCCGCCACCGGAAGGGATGCGCATCGTCTCCACCGACACCCTGACGGAACAGCGGGACGGCAGCTGGACCGGCGGGATCCGCATGGCGTTCTACCGCATCGGCCGTCAGCCGGTGCCCACCCTCGCGCTGCTGTACCGCCCCGCGGCGAATGCCCTGCCGGACACGCTGGTGAACGCGCCGCTTTCCATTGAAATCACCCCGATTCTCCCGCTGGGCAATCCTTCACTCAAGGACATCAAGCCGCTGGAACAGTTGGGCGGACCGGTGGTGCTGCCACTGATCCTGCTGCTGACTGGCGTCGGGGCCGCCGTCTTCTGGTTGTTCCGTCGGAGGAACGGGGTGGCACCACTCTGGACTCGCCGTGCACCGGCCGCACCGATCCATACACCATTCGCTGCGGCCCTCGCGAGACTGGACGCCCTGGAGCAGGAGGTGCTCGCCAGCGGGAATGGGGTCGTCCCCTCCTACGCGCGTGTGGCGGAGATTATGCGCGATGCCCTGATCGCGAGCGCCGTCGTCCCCCATAGCGGGTTCACCTCCGGAGAACTCCGCGCGATGCTCCCCGGGCCGCTCACCGCAGAGGGTGCGGGCGACCGCTTTGCGGCCCTCCTCGCCGATGCCGATCTGGTCAAGTTCGCGAAATTGCGCCCTGACCTGCCGTCCGCCCAGGGGCAGATCGCCCGGGCCCGGGCGCTCTTCACCCTGTGGGATGCCAGCACGACCTCACCCCCGGTGGAGGGCTGACCGGTGCACTTCGCCAACCCCTGGTTCCTGCTCTTTCTCCTCGGCCCCGCGCTCGTCCTCTGGCGCCGCTGGCGGGGCCGCCGTCAGCCACCCGCCGAGCATATCGCCTTCCCCGGGCTGGCCCTGGCGGGCGGCATCCGGGTGTCCGGTCGGGCGCGGTGGCACTGGCTGCCGTCGATGATGGGGGTGATCGCACCGACGCTCCTCATTACTGCGCTGGCCCGCCCGCAGCTGGCGGGCGACGCCGAACCGATCCGAGTGCATTCGCGCAACATCATGATCGCGCTCGACATTTCGAGCAGCATGAAGGCAACCGACTTCCAGCCCGGCAACCGGCTGCAGGTGGCACGCACCGTCTTGCGCGATTTCATCAAGCGCCGGCAGGGCGACCTGATCGGGCTTACGATTTTCGCCGGGAAAGCATTCCTGCAGGCGCCGCTCACCACCGACCTTGATGTCCTGGACCGCATGGTCGAGCAGGTCACCATCGGGACGCTGCCGGACGGCACCGGTATCGGCACCGCCCTCGGGCTCAGCCTCAACCAGCTCAAGAACCTGCCTCGGAACGCCTGCGCCATCATCCTGATCACCGACGGCGCCAACAATACCGGTGAGCCCACCCCAGTGCAGGCCGCCGAGGCTGCCAAGGCGCTCGGGATCCGCATTCATGCGATCGGTCTCTCCTCCGGTGACACCTCGCAAGTCGCCCTCAACGGCGTCTGGAGCGTGCGGAACCTCGCCGGCCGACTCACCGGCCGGGACGAAGCGGCGCTCAAGGATATTGCCGCCCGCACTGGTGGGCAGTACTACAAGGCGACCGATCCTGAGGCGCTGAGCCGGATCATGTCGGAGATCGATCCGCTCGAACGGATTGAAGTCGAAGTCAGCGAAACCAAGGAGTATCACGAGCTCTTCCCGGTGATCGCCGGCGCGGGCCTCGCACTCCTGCTGCTCGACCTGCTGCTGCGGGCGACCTGGCTCCGTACCCTGCCATGAGGATCTTCGCCCAGCCTTCCGCCCTGTTGCTCCTGCTGATTCTTCCGGCCCTCTGGTTCATTATCCGGAACGCCGGCCAGGAACGGTCCGCGGCGCTGCGGCGCTTCGGCGATCCCGCCCTGCTGGGCCGCAGCTCTCGGCTGCCAACGGGCCAGCGGTCGCGCTGGCGCTCCCTGCTCCGCTGGACCGCCTTGAGTTGTACCGTCCTCGCGATCGCGCGACCACAGATCGGCAAGCAGCCTTCGTCGTTGCCGCGCACCGGACGCGACCTGATCATCGCGCTGGATCTCTCCCGCTCGATGAAAGCCACCGACGTCGGTGGCGCCCGACTGGAGCGGGCCAAGGACCTGGCCTGGCGGCTGGCCAGCGCCCGCCCCGGCGACCGGGTCGGGATGGTGATCTTCGGCGGTGCCGCCTTTCTCCAACTGCCACCCACCTCCGACCTCGGCACCTTCCAGCGATTTCTCGCCGCCGCCTCGACCGACGACGTCTCCGATCCCGCCACCGATATCGCTGCGGCCCTGCGGGTCAGTGAACGCGCCCTGCGGAAGGAGCGGGCGCTGATCGGTTCGCGCGGCGTCATTCTGCTCACCGATGGAGAGCGATCGGAGGGCCCACTGGATCCGGTCCTCGAGGTATACCGGCGGGCCCGCCTCCCCGTGTTTGCGATGGGCATCGGGACAGTCGAGGGAGCAAGGATCCCGGCGGATTCCGGCACCGGCAGTCCGTGGCACCTGGATGGCATCGGCCGACCGGTGATGGCCCATCTCGCCGAGGATGAACTGCGCCGGATTGCGACGGCGACCAACGGCGCCTATGCCCGCTGGGATGATGGCAAGGCGCTCACGGCGATGGGACAGGCGCTGACCACGCTTGAGGCGAGAACCATCGGCACCCAGCCGGCCACCGAGGCGGTGGAACGCTACCAGTGGCCGCTGGCCATCGCGGTACTGGCACTCCTCGCGGAGATGCTGCTGGCGGGGGGGGCCAGCGACACCAGGCGGCGGCTGGCGACAGTCCGCGCGCGACCGCCCGTCCGTCAGGTCGTCCCCATCCGGCTCACGCTGGTCCTCCTCGCCGTCGGCTCCACCGCCCTGTTCTCCTGCCGCCAGCAGCGGGACCTGGTCCGGGGGCAGCAGCTCTACGAAGCGGGCAAGTACCTCGAGTCCTACGAGGCCTACAAGCGGGTCATGCTGCAGCAGGGAGGACTCGGGGTCCGCTACAATGCCGGCAACGCCCTCTATCGCATGAAGCAGTACGCCGAAGCCAACAAGTCGTGGTGGGACGCGTTGCAAGGACCACCCGAACTGCGGCAGCATGTGCTACTACAACATGGGCAACGCCTTCGTGCGCGCCTCGGAAGACGCCAACGCCCTGAGTCGCTATCTGGACAAGGCCATCGCCGCCTACGAGGAGGCGCTGCGGCTGAATCCGGATGACCGGGACGCCAAGTGGAATCTGGAGATCGCCCTCCAGAAGCGGGGCGATACCGATCAGCGGGGATCCCGGGGTCGCGGTGGCCGCGCCGACTACGGCCGCGGCAACCGGGAAGAGGGCTACGATGCGAACCGGGAGACTGCGGTCGGCGCCATGGCGGGAGGTGGAGCTGGCGGCGATGAGGGCGAATCGGTCGAGGAGCTCGACGCCGAGCAGGCAAAGGCAATGCTGGAGGCCATCGAACGCCGACAGCTGTCCACCCACGAGGCCCAGCGGCAGAAGCAGAGTGGAGGGGCGGACCGCGACTGGTAGCTGGAAGTGTGCATCAATCTCCTGCCCGCACGTCCACGTTGCAGGTTGCAGACTCGGTCATCGCCTGACGTTGCGCCCGGTTGTATCGAGCCATAGACTCGAGCGATGTCGCCCCGCCCGGCCCGTCACCTCTGCCCCTTCGCCCCAGGCCTTCGCATGGCGCCCCTTCTCCGCCCGCTGTTCGCCTGTATGCTCGCTACGCTCCCGGCGTTTCCTGCCGCACTGGCACAGGCGCCCGCGCAGCAACAGGCCCTGACCGCCTTCCGGGATACCGCGTCCGCCCTCGCGAGCGCGGACGCAGTCAGGGCGCTGGAGGAGAAAAGCCAGCGCGGCAGCGTCGCGCTGATCCGGGAAGGACTGCGCGAGCTGCGACTTGCCGAACTCGGTACCGGCCGAGGCGGGTTTGACAACGCGTTGATGACGCTGGACCGCGGGTTGCAGGCGGACGAGAAATCCGCCTATGGCTGGTATGGCCTGGGCCTCACCCGGCTGGCGATGTGGGACCGGAAATTTCCGGCCAAAGCGACGCCGCGGCATGGCGCCGGGCTGTCCTATCGCCGAGCGGCGATCGATGCCTTCGCGCGGTCCATCGGCTGTGATTCGACATTCCTCCCCGCCTCCGAAGCGATGGCCTCCCTCGTCACCGCGATGGGCCATCGCCTGCTCCCGCCTGAGCTGCTCCCTCCCCTGAAGACGGTCGCTTTGGTGCCCGGCGTCTCACCCGAGGTGCACCTCGCGATTTCCCGCCTGGAGTTCGGCGCCAGCCGATACGAGGCGACCCTCAACGCGCTGGGTGACTACCTCCGCCAGGGAGGGGACAGTGCGATGGCTCGACTGGAACAGGCGCGGACGCTCTTTGCACTCGGCCGCAGCCGACGAAGCGGTGAAGACCTACCTCTCGATGCCCGCCAATCCCGGCGACGTCGGGCGAGCCGCCTATCGTGCCGACCTTGCCTGGATCGCCTATGACTGGGAGATCGATCAGTACGACAGCCTCCCCGCCCCGAAGCTGGCGGCCTGGCTGACGCGCTTCTTCCGGGACCGTGATGCCCTGGCACTTCGCACCCCGAACGAGCGCCTGACAGAACACCTGCGCCGTTGGGTGTACGTGCATCAGAACTTCCTCATCCACCGCCCCGACGATGCCCCGATCCACTCCGAGGGCCTGACCGATCTGGACCAGGCCGGCCTGTTCGATGACGATGAAGTGGCGGACGTCATGACCGAGGTGGCCTTCGGCGTACCGCGATTCACCACCTACGTCCGCACCCAGTGGGAGATCGATGATCGGGGGGTGATCTATCTGCGCCATGGCGAGCCCGCCAGGAAAGTCAGCAGTGTCGCGGGGCCGCCGAACGAGAGCTGGAGCTACTATCTCCCCGAGGGGATCCGGGTCTTTCACTTCCTCGGAAGCCGCGCCCTGGGGACGACCGCCGGCACCACGCTGGTCGCGGCCCTGCCCATGAATGCCGACATCCTCGATGCGCGCAGTGACATGGACGGGAGCTACGCCAGCGTCGCCGCCCAACTCCGCAACCTGCAGGCTGCGAACACCATGACCCGGTCACGCAACGGACTCATGCGGCTCAGTGGCGCCACCCCGGGCGACCTCCGCCAGAACCCTGTCCCTCCTCCGGGAAGCCGCCTGCGGGCCGATGTCCTGCAGCGGGAAGTGGACAAGAATCGCAAAGCGATTGCCGCCGGAGTTTCGACCGATGGCTATCCACTCGTGTTCAAGACTTCTCTGGAGGCAGTGGTACAGGTCTACGGCGTCGGCTTCGGGGCGGGCGAGACGCGCCGGATCCTTGCGGTCTTCGCTGTGCCGGGCCGCAATCTCAAGCCACAGCCACGCCCCGACGGTGGCCCGGGGATGCTCTACCCGATCAACATCCGCCTCATCGCCATGGACCGGGCAGGCGGTCATATCATCCAGCTCGACACCACCCGGACCTTTCTGTCCCGCGATACCCTGCGCGGCGAACAGCACCTGACGGGCACGCTGGAACTGGCGGTACCACCCGGCATGTACCAGATCCGTGCCCTGGTCACCGCGCCCGGGGTGGATGCCGGGGCCAGCGCCGGTCGGGACAGCGTCCAGATTCCTGCCTCACCGAAGGACCTCATGCTGTCGGATGTGATCCTGGGGCGGGAGGGCGGCCTGGCCTGGACCTACGCGGGTACCAAGATTCCGCTGAACCCACTCAATGCGTTCCCCAAGGGGGGCGACGCCGAGATGTTCTACGAAGTAGGCGGGCTGCTGAAGGGCCAACAGTATGAGGTGACGCTCGCGGTGCGGAAACCGGAGGACAAAGCCACCACCAAGCCGCTGACCACGGTCAGCTTCAGCTTCACGGCGGAGGCGGAATACCAGCAGGTGAACCGCGGAATCGGTCTGCAGCAGGTGAAACCGGGGCAGTACCTGCTGCAGGTGACGGTGAAGGAGACCGGCACGGACCGCAGTGTCACCCGGATGCGTGCGCTGAACGTGCTGGAGAAGTAGGCGGCTGCGCGTCATTGCGAGGCCCGCAGGGCCGAAGCAATCCCCTGCCCCTACAACGACACCCATCAGATTCCGGCTCAGCGGCCAGAACATATCGCCTCGGCGACGGGGCGTTTGGCCGAGAGGGTGCCTCAACCCCGGGGAGTTGCGGCTTGGGCATGTGGAGCGAGTTGCCGCCGAGCCGCCGTGTGTGGCACCAGTCCCCTTGCGCGTCCTCACAGGCATCCCTGCCTGACAGGACGCCGCAATGCCGCTTCGCACTCCATCTCCCGCGTCTTTGTGGTCAACTGCCCTTCTCGGCACTGGACTACTGCTTTGGTCAGCACCATTGCCCGCGCAGAGTGTAGCTGATCGCGCCGCACTCCTCGCAGCACTCGACTCCATCCGAATCTCTCCTGTATCCCAACCGGCGCCTGCCCCGCGAGATGCCGTTGGTGACATCCGTCAGGCACTCACCGTTCTGGCCGCGGATACTGCGACAGGCCGGGAACCGTTTGACGCTGCCTTGCTCACCCTGACCCACACACTCGATCGCAACGCCGATTGGCCGGTTGCGTGGTACACGCTGGGACTCATCGAACAGAAGATGTGGGATCGGCATTTCGTGGTGAAGGCGACGCCATACCATGCGGCCGGTGTGTCCTATCGTCGGGGCGCCATGGAAGCCTTCGCACGGGCGCTCAAAGCCGACGCCTCATTCCTGCCTGCCTCGGCCGCGCTCGCGGATCTGATCGTGGAGCTCGGCCATCGCAAACTGGCGGCGGAGTTCCTGCCGCCGCTGCAGCGATCTGCCACGACGCCCGGTGTGGACCCCGCGGTGTTTCTCGCCATCGCGCGGCTGCAGGAAAGCCGTCGGGACTATCCGGCCACACTCGCCGCCCAGGACCAGTATCTGACGGCGGGTGGCGATGCGGGAGTCGCGGGAGTGGAGCGGTCCCGTACCCTGGAGGCGCTCGGTCGCACCAATGAGGGAGTCGAGGCCTATACGACCGGATTGGTCCATCTTACCGCCGCCGGCCGGGCAGCCTACATCGAGGATCTCGGATGGGTTGCCCACCCCGAGGAGCTGACTGAGCTCGACAGCCTGCCGCCCGACAGCGCCGCAACCTGGATCGCCCGCTTCTGGCGCGAGCGGGACGCCCTGGAGTTGCGCGCGCCGGGGGACCGGCTGCGGGAGCACCTGCGCCGCTGGGTCTATGCCCACCAGAACTTCCTGATCCGGCGCCCGGACGACGCTCCCATCCATTCGGAAGGCCAGCGGTACGAGGACCAGGAAGGAATCTTCGATCGACTCGACCCGTATATCGCAATTGTCCTGGTGGACGTTGCCCTGACGAATACAGGCTGGACGCTGTACCAGCGTCAGCAGTGGGAAGTCGACGATCGCGGCGCGATATACATCCGGCATGGAGAGCCGACGAAGAAGGTCTCCGCGGTCAACAGTCCGCCGAACGAATCGTGGCTGTACGTCCGCCCCACCGGCCGGCCCATCTTCCACTTCCTGGGCAGTCACGCCCTCGGCACCACCGCGGCGACCACACTGGTAGCTTCACTACCTCTCACGCCCGAGATGCTGGATTCCCGAGGAGAACTCGACCCCCGCTACACGGCGCTCGGGATTGAGATCGAGGGTCGAGCACTGGGCCTGCGAAACTGGCATCAACGACACCCCAACATTCCCGAGTTGAACGCGGCCATCGCTGAGATCGCTGCCGGCCGGAGACACAGCGCCAAGACAATCGCGCTTGCCAGTATGGTCGGATCAGGAGCGCTCTCGTCCACCTCAATGGATGCAACGCCCGGGTCGATCAACCTGCCCACCTACAAGGTGACCGATGAGATCGCCCGTGGCCGTTCCGCCGTAACGGACGCGATGGCGACTGACACGTACCCACTGACCTTTGCGCGGGAACTCGGTGCGGCCATTCAGTTGTACGGCTTGGGTTTCGCGGAGGGAGAAGCCCGTCGGGTACTGACGGCCTTCGCCGTGCGGGGTGAGCAGATCACACCCACCCTTCGGGAGGACGGTGGCCCGGGGCTGCTCTACCCGGTGTCGCTCCGGATCATTGCCATGGACCGCGCCGGCGGTACCGTGCGCCAGCTTGATACCACCCGTCTCTTTGTGGCGATGGACTCGCTTCGGAAGGGCCAGTACCTGACCGGCATGGTGGAGTTGACCGTCCCACCGGGTACGTATCAAGTGAGAGCCTTGATTTCAACGAGGGAACGCGACGTCGGTGCCGCAGTCGGCAGGGATGACCTCGCCTTGCTCCCCGCAGCGGGTGTGCTCGTGCTCTCGGACGTCATTCTGGGGCGCGAAGGTCAACTCACCTGGTCCTACCACGGAAACAGGATCCCACTCAACCCACTGGACGCCTTCCCGAGGAACAGCGACGCCACCCTGTTCCATGAGATTGCCGGGCTGGTCCCTGGCGGGACCTATCAGGTCAGCATCGCGGTACGGCGGTCGCAGGACAAGCCGACGGCGGCCCCCCTGATCGCAATCTCCTTCCCCTTCAATGCCGAAACCGCCTACTACGCGGTACAACGAAGCATCGGGCTGACCCAGCTCAAACCGGGGGCCTATGCACTCACCGTCACAGTGCGGGAGGACGGCACAGAGCGCGTGGTGTCGCGCAGCCGGGGCCTCAACGTGCTGAAATAGGCGGCTCGGCGGCTCGGAGGTATCGCCTCGGCGATTGGGCTGTTGGCCGAGAGGGGGCTTCAGCCCCCGGGTTGCGGCTTGGGCACGTAAAGCGATTGCCGCTGCCGCCGAGCCGCGTTGCCGCGCAGCCACCATTATATTCCGCCTGGTCCTTCAACACAGGCTCATCGCACATGACTGCCCCCTTCGGTTCCGCCCAGACTCACACCGCCTCGCTGGCCGAGTCGGAGCGCATCAGCGCGTTCCTCGGCAAAGTGTATGGCTGGATGTGCATCGGTCTTGGGATCACCGCGGTGGTCTCGTTCCTGATTGCCGGCAGCCCCGCCGCCATCAACCTCATCTACGGCAACCCACTATAAAGCTGGGGCCTCTTTCTCGGCACCCTCGGCATGGTGTGGTACATGTCCGCCCGGGTGGAGCAGATGGAGCCCGGCACCGCCGCCGTCCTGTTCTCGGTCTACGCCGCCCTGATGGGCGCGCTGCTTTCCGGCATCTTCCTGATCTATACCGGCGGCTCCATCGCGACCACTTTTGTCACCACCTCCGCCATGTTCGGCGCCCTGGCGCTGTATGGCACCGTGACCAAGCGCAGCCTGGCCGGCGTCGGCCAGTTCGCCTTCATGGGGCTGATCGGCATCATCGTGGCATCGATCATCGGATTCTTCTGGCAGAACAGCATGCTGCAGTTCGTGATTTCGGTCTGCGGCGTCCTGGTCTTCACCGGACTCACCATGTACGACGCCCAGCGGCTCAAGCAGATGGCGCTGGTCCTCCCCGATGGCCGCACGGGCAGCTACGGGATTGTCGGGGCGCTGACGCTGTACCTCGACTTCATCAACCTGTTCCTGTTCCTGCTCCGGCTCTTCGGCGGGCGGAGGAACTAGACGGCTCGGCGGCTCGCGGATATCGCTCCAGCGATTGGGCTGTTGGCCGAGAGAGCGCTTCACCCCCCGGCAGGTACCCGCAACAGGTACCTGCCGTTTGCTTTCACCCATTCGCAAGATCCCAACTTGGCGCCTTCGCGGTGAAGCAACCCCACCAGACCCACCCTCCCATCCCGGGGAGGAGCCTCGTCCAGTACCCCACTTCCCAGTCGCCCCCAGAAGACCACAAACCTATAAATAGCAATGCTTTAGCTGGCCGTATGATATCGAACCGCTGTCCCACGGCTTCGCCCGACCTTAGCGCCTTCGCGGTAAACTCCCTCCCACTCGACCCGCCTCGGTGGCGCCGCCCGGAATCCCGTGCCTGCCAGAAACCGCCTGGCCGCACTATCTTGCGCTGCTGTCCAATTCATCCTCCCCCGCCCCTTCACCAGGGCTGGGGCGCCTAAGACCAAAGGAAGGTGACATGCCCCGTCAGTACGAGGCGGTCTATATCTTCGATAGTGCCCTCGAAGAAGCCGCCATCTCCGAGAAGCTCACCCGCTTCCACGCCCTCGTTCAGCAGCCCGGCGAAGACACCCTCAAGCTCAATCATTGGGGCAAGCGCACGCTCGCCTACCCCATCAAGAAGCGCGAGACCGGGTACTACGTCATCGCCAACTTCGATGCCGAGGGCAAGCAGCTCCCCGAATTCGAGCGCGCCATCAAGCTCGACGACGGCGTGCTGCGATTCCTCGTGGTCGTCAATGAGCACGACTACACCCCGACCCGCGACGTCACCGACCGCAAGCTGGAAGAGGACGACGAATAACATGAAGCGCATGAAGAAGGGCGATCCGCTTGCGGAAGCCGGTATCCGGTTTGTCGATTACAAGGATGAGAAACTGCTCCAGCGGTTCCTGACCGAGCGCGGCAAGATCCTGCCCGCGCGCCTGTCGGGGATCACCGCGCGACACCAGCGGCAGATCCGCACCGCCATCAAGCGGGCGCGGTACCTGGCGCTGCTGCCGTATGTGAAGCGGGGCGCGAGCTGACCAATCCTGCTTCCACGCGGCCACCGGTCACGTGGAGAGCAGTGCTGCTCCTGGCGGGTTACCTGCTGTTCTGCCCGCCATTGTTTGTGCTGGGACCGCTGGCAGGACTGCTGGCGGCCTCCCGGCCCCGGACCCGACGGGAATGGGCCTGGATTGGCGCGGCGATCCTGTGGATCGGCTTCAGCCTCTCCATCCCCGGCGGACTTGCCTGGCAGACCGCCTATGCCGTGGCCATGTTCGCCACCGCGGTGTTCGTGTTCCTGATGCTGGTCGCCAGACGGCGGGTTGTTCCCGCCGCCCTGCTCGCCACCGCTGCCGGGATCGGCATTGCCACCCTCGGCCTGCAGCTGCTCGGCGGAGACTGGCGTGAAGTGCAGCTGGCCGCCTCGCACGGGATGTGGGGCGCCTGGCGGGAGCAGGTCGCCCAGGGCCGGTCGACACTCTTCGGCCAGGCCGGCGACATCGAGCCGGCGATGAACGTCTTCATTGGCGTGACGCGCCGACCTGTTCCCCGGCCTGCTGGTGCTGGGGTTGCTGCCTGGCCTCGCCCTGGCCTGGAGCTGGTATCATCGGCTGGCGACCGCCCCAGTCGGGGCGGCACCGGAGCAGTTCGCCGAGTTCCGGTTCAGCGATCAGCTGGTCTGGGGCGTGGTACTGGGGATGATTTTCCTGGTGCTGCCGTTGCCCGATCCGGCGGCGTCGATGGTCGCCAACCTCTCGGTGGTGATCGGCATGCTGTACGTCGCGCGGGGCGCGGCGGTCATGTGGAGTTCGCTGCGCCTGCTCCCGGCGCCGCTGCTGGTCCTGCTGGGCATTGGACTGTTGTTCTTTTCTCCGGTCATCCTGGGGGGCGCCTTTGCCCTCGGACTGGCCGATACCTGGGTCGATTTCCGGCGGCGCCGAACGCCCGCCGACCAGAAAAGGGAGTAAGCGATGGAAGTCATTCTCCGCCAGGACATCAAGACGCTGGGCAAGGCGGGCGAGCTGGTCAAGGTGAAGCCGGGGTACGCCCGCAATTTCCTGCTGCCCCAGGGACTGGCCTTCGAAGCCAGCGAGGGGAACCGCAAGCGGATCGCGGCCGAGACCAAGTCCCGCTCCGCCCGCGAGGCGCAGGAGCGCACCGAGGCGCAGGCGTTGGCCGGCAAGCTGGCCGGTCTGGCGATCACCCTGACCCGCAAGGCGGGCGAGGGCGACCGGCTCTTCGGCTCCATCACGTCGCAGGATATCGCGGACGCGCTGGCAGCCAAGGGCCACGTGATCGATCGCCGCAAGATCGAGCTGGAGCACCCGATCAAGACGGTCGGGGAGCACACCATTCCGATCCAGCTGTTTCACGACGTGACTGCCCAGGTCCGAATCACGGTCGCTGCCGAGTAGGTTCGACCTGATGACCGTAGGAATCCGGTATGTGGACGGGCCGCGCCTCGCGCGGTCCTTCTACGCAGCCGCCGACTGGGTCGCCGCCGGACGGGAGGAGATCAACCGGATCAATGTCTTTCCGGTCCCGGACGGCGACACCGGCACCAACTTCAGCCTGACCCTCCGTTCCGTCGCCGACGCCCTCCGGGCGCTCGGCGACGCGCCGCTTGGGACCACGGCCACCACCGCCGCCCGGGGCGCCGTCCTCGGCGCCCGCGGCAACTCCGGCATGATGCTGGCCCACTTCCTCCTCGGTTTTTCCGAGGTCATGGAGGGGAAGGACCAGGCCACCGTCCAGGAGATCGCCCGTGGCTTCCGCCAGGGCGCTGACCGCCTCTACGCTTCGCTGGACGATCCGCGGGAAGGCACGATCCTCACCGTCGCCCGCGAAGCGGCGATCTTCGCCGAGCGCGCCGCGGCCGACTCCCCCGACGTCTCCCTCTTCATGACCCGCCTGCTCAACGAGGGGGAGCTGGCCCTGGCCCGGACCCCCGAGCTGATGGCGGTACTCAAGGAGGCCGGGGTGGTCGATGCCGGCGGTAAGGGGTTCGTCCGCATGATCGAGGGGGTGGTACGCTACATCGAAGGAGACCCCATCCTTCCGGCCGCCGGAGGCGTATTGACGGGTGAGTATGCCGTCCCCGCCGCCCACGTTGAAGTCGCGGCTGAACGGGACTTCCAGTTCTGCACCGAGGTGATGGTGCGAGGCGAGCAGCTGCCATCGACCAATGAGGTGCGGGCCCAGGTCCGCACCTTTGGCGGCTCCGTCCAGGTGGTCCGGGCGGGCGATATGCTCAAGGTGCATGTGCATACCGATACCCCGGAAGCCGTCTTCACCATGGCGGCCCGATGGGGGACCGTGGAGGCCACCAAGGCCGAGGACATGCGGGCCCAGCATCGGAAGCTGGCCCATGGGGACCGCCGACCCGTCGCCATCGTGGTCGATTCCTCCGTGGATCTTCCCGATGATGTATTGGACCGGCATCACATCACCCTCGTGCCGCTCCAGGTGATGTTTGGCGACGAGACCTTTCGGGATCGGGTGGAGCTCAAGCCGGAGGAGTTTTACCGGCGGATGCGGACCTCGAAGGTGATCCCGACCACCTCCCAGCCCACCCCGGCGTGAGTTTGCCCGGGTCCTCCGGGAGGCCCGGAGCGCTGCGGACGAAGTGGTGGCGGTCCTGCTGGCGTCCCGGCTGTCAGGGACCTATCAATCCGGGGTGACGGCGGCCCGCGCGGGGCAGATCGACCACGTGGAGTTCGTCGATAGCGCCACCGCATCCTTGGGGCTGGGCCTGCTGGCACTGCGGGGCGCGGAACTGGCCGAATCGGGATGGGGCGCGGCGGAGATCGCCGAGGAGTTGCGACGGGTGCGTCGGCAGTCGGGCGCCATGGTGACGGTCGACAAGTTCGACAACCTGCTCCGCTCGGGACGGGTCACACGGGGAAAGGCCTGATTGCCGGCATGCTGGACGTGAAGCCGATCCTGGCCCTGGATCAGGGCGGCGCACTCCAGCCGCTCGACCGGGTCCGGGGGCAGAAGAACCTGGTGCCTCGCGTCCTGAGCCTGCTGGACCGCCTGCTCTCTCCCCGTCCGCAGGCCATCCGCTTCGGCATCGCTCATGCGGAAGCGCCTGAACAGGCGGAGCGGTTGCGGGCCGCGCTGGTGGCGGCCTACCGGCCCAGGGACTGTTTTGTCTCGCTGGCGACGGGCGTGCTGGGCACCCACGTAGGTTTTGGTGCGTGGGCGCTCTTTTACCAGATTGAGGACGGGACCCCACCACGCCGTCCGCGGGAGGGGACATGACGCCACGCGCGCCATCGGCCCTGTCGCCAATCGAAGGGGTCGCCGCCGTCATCGCGGCGATCGATGACCTGAAGGGGCGGGACGTGCGGGTGCTGGACCTGCGGGGGATCAACGACGCGACCGACTACTTCATCATCGCGTCCGGCACCTCTGATGCGCACGTCCGGGGTATCGCCAACTCGGTAGTGGAGAAGCTGCACCTGCGCGGGACCAAGGCCTACCATGTGGAAGGCCAGCAGGGCGGACGGTGGGTGCTGATCGATTTCGTGGACTACGTCGTCCATTTGTTCCACCCGGAGACTCGCAGCTTCTACCAGCTGGAGCGACTCTGGGGCGATGCGCCGGAGATCACCCCCGGCGCCTGACCGGCAGGTGCCAATGATCCGTCGTGCTCTTCCCGCGCTGTTGCTCCTGCTCAGCGCGCCCGCCGTTCTCTCCGCCCAGTACTTCGGCCAGAACAAGGTCCAGTACCGCAGCTTCAATTTCCAGGTGCTCAAGACCGAGCACTTCGACATCTATTTCTATCCGGAGGCACGGGAGGCCACCCTCGATGCCGCCCGGATGGCCGAACGGTCCTACCTGCGGCTGTCGAAGATCCTCCGCCACGAGTACCGCGAGCGGAAGCCCATCCTGCTCTACGCCTCCCACTCCGATTTCGCCCAGACCAACGCCCTCGGCGGCGACGGTCCCGGCGAAGGCACCGGTGGTGTGACCGACTTCTTCAAGCAGCGGATCATCCTGCCGTTCACCGGGTCCTATGCGGAGCTGGAACATGTGCTCCAGCACGAAATGGTGCACCAGTTCCAGTACGACATCTGGAGCCGGGGCCGGGCCGGGGCCAACATCCAGAGCGTGATCAACATCAATCCGCCGCTCTGGTTCGTGGAAGGCATGGCGGAGTATCTCTCGATCGGCGGAGTGGACCCGAACACCGCGATGTGGCTGCGGGATGCCGCCATCGAGGGGAAGATTCCCACGATCCACACCCTCGAAACCGACTACCGGATCTTCCCCTACCGCTACGGCCAGGCGATCGTCGCCTTCATCGGTCAGCGCTGGGGCGATGAATCCATCGGCGCGATCATGCAGGGTACGCTCGCCGGGGGCGGCGGACTCGAGGGCTCCATCCGACGGGTGCTCGGTGTCGACTATCGGCAGCTGTCGGAACTCTGGAAGGAACACGTCCAGAAGACCTACCTCCCGGAACTCGCCTCGACCCAGCGGGCGCGGGACATCGCGGATGAGATCCTGAGCCAGGACCGCTCGGAGGGGACCTATCACCTCTCCCCCGCCCTGTCGCCCGATGGCAAGCAGATCGCGTACTTCAGCGAAAAGGATTTCTACTTTATCGACCTGTACCTGGCGGACGCGACCAGCGGCAAGGTGATCCGCAAGCTGGCCAAGTCGTCCTACAGCACCAATTACGAGACCTTCCGGTTCATCACCTCGGCGGTGAGCTGGTCGCCGAACGGGAAGTATCTCGCGTTCGCCGTCAAGAAGGGTCCGCGCGATGACATCGTCGTACTGGATGTCGCCCGGAACCGTGAGGTGCACCGCATCAAGGTGAAGTTCAATGGTATCACCACGCCGGCGTGGAGCCCTGACGGCAGCCAGCTGGTGTTCACCGGGTACGACGGAGGCCTGTCGGACCTGTTCGTGGTCAATGTCGACGGCACCAACCTGCGGCGCCTGACCAACGACAAATACGCCGACCTGCAGCCCGTCTGGTCACCGGATGGGCGCACCATCGCCTTTACCAGTGACCGCGGCGCCGGCACCGACTTCCAGAACCTGCAGATCGGCAACAACCGGATTACCACCTACGACCTCGCCACCGGCCGGATCGAAACCCTGCCGGGGATGGATCAAGGCAACAACGCCAGCCCGCAATGGTCGCCGGACGGCAAGGAACTGGCCTTCGTTTCCGACCGCACTGGCGTGAGCAACGTCTACCTGTACGACCTCGGCGACCAGCAGGTCTACCAGATCACCGACCTGTTCACCGGCGTGCAGGGCATCACGCCGCTGTCCCCGGTGCTCTCGTGGGCCCGTGATGCGGACAAGCTGGCCTTTGTCTACTACGCCCGCGACATGTTCGATGTCTACACGATGACGAACCCGCGGAGCCGGAAGCAGGCGCCCTGGACGCCCCCCGCCCCACCCATGCGGGACTCTGTCACCACGCCGATCGGCCAGATCGCGGACCTGCCGCGCGATTCCGTCACCCGGCCCCTCGGCACGATCGACGACACCCAGGGCGATACCGTCGCGGCCAAGGTCAAGCCGCTCGAATCCTCCGGCTCGATCTACGTCACGCCGCAGGGTTTTCGGACGACCGACACCACCCCGGCGCTTCCCGACTCACTGGCTCGGCCCGTCAGTGTGATCGCCTTGCTCGATTCGGTGAACCTGCCGTTGCCCGATACCGCGGAATTCACCACGCGCAAGTACAAGGTGAGCTTCAAGCCGGACTACGTCTCCCGTCCGACGATCGGGTATACCCGGGACAATTTCGGGCGCGGCTTCTACGGCGGCAGCGCCATCCAGCTGTCCGACATGCTGGGCAACCACAGCCTGCTGTTCGCCGCCTTCATCAACGGCCGGATCAGCGAGGCGCTGGTCAACGCCACCTACGTGAATCAGAGCCGGCGGCTCAACTGGGCGGTCAGCGCGGGCCAGGAACCGTACTACTTCCTCGAGCCGAGCCGGGTCGTGATCGATTCTCCCGGCCCGGGCCAGAATACCCTCGAAACCAACATCCGGCGGATCGTCAGCCGATCGGTGTCCGGCTTCGGGTATTACCCGCTCAACCGGTTCCAGCGGGTGGAATTCGGGATGACCGCGGCGACAGTCTCCGACAAGATCCAGCAGATCCGCGAGCCGTACAGCCAGGTCACCGGGTTCCCCACCAGCGATCCGAGTTCCCACGAGATCAGTCTGGATGGCGCCACCTACGGCATGCCCTCCGTTGCCATGGCGTTCGACAACACGCTGGGCGGATACGTCGGGCCGTTCTATGGGCGCAGGTGGCGACTGCAGGCGGCCCAGGCGATCGGCGGATGGCGGTTCTTCGAGGGACTGGTGGACTATCGCCGGTACGACAAGATCGTGGGCCCGTTCACCCTCGCCACCCGCGCCCTCTACTTCGGCCGGATCGGGCGGGATGCGTCACGGTTCCGGGTCTTCCTCGGAAACACCGACCTGCTGCGCGGGAACACCTCGGGCAGCTACTACCGCAACGAGTGCAGCACCACCGACGTGAACACCGAGACCGGGTGTGTCGAACTCGATCGCCTGGTGGGGACCCAGCTCGCGGTCGGCAGCGCCGAAATCCGGTTCCCGATCCTCACCCCGAGCATGCACTTCGTTCCCAACGGCTTTCCCCCGATCGAAGGCGCCCTGTTCTACGATGTCGGGATGACCTGGAACGAGGGCGATAACCTGAAGTGGAGCCGCAGCTCGAGCGACGACCCCATCCGCACCCGGACCCCGCTGCAGACCCTGGGTGCCTCGGCCCGAATGAACCTGTTCGGGTTCGTCATCCTGCGGCTGGACTATTCGATCCCCCAGGAGCGACGGGCGATCAAGGGCTATTGGACCCTGAGCCTCGGGCCGGTGTTTTAACGGCGGGTGAGGGCCGCGGGTGAGAACAGCGGGTGAGAACAGCGGGTGAGAACAGCGGGTGAGAGCAGGCGGGTGAGAGCAGCGGGTGAGAGAGGCTGGTGAGAACAGCGGGTGAGAGAGGCGGGTGAGAGCAGCGGGTGAAAAGTGCACCCGCCCTCACCCGCGTTCTCACCCGCCGTTTTCACCCGCCGTTTTCACCTGCCGTTTTCACCCGCCGTTTCACCCGCCGTTTTCACCTGCCGTTTTCACCCGCCGTTTCTGCCTACCCGCCGTTCTCACCCGCCGTTCTCACCCGCCGTTCTCACCCGCCGTTTTCACCCGCCGTTTTCACCTGCCGTTTTCACCCGCCGTTTTCACCTGCTTTTCTCACCCGCTTTTCTCGCCCGCTGTCCCGGGCTAGATTTGCCCCGTGAATCGCCGCTCCCTTCTGGTGTTGGCCCTGGCGTTCGCCGCCTGCCGGTCCGACTCCACCGCGTACCCCGGTCTCTCCGCTGGAACGACCACCCCACCGACCAGCCTCCTGCGGCTGCCGGCGGCGGGCGGGACAGCGCAGCTCTATCGCCTCCCGAATCTCGAGACCTGGGACTGGAAGGGGGGCACCGCCCTTCCTCCGCTGCGGCGCCCGGTGGGCGCCGATCTCGACCTCGGTGTGGTGTATGCCATCGGCGTCAAGAACGAACTGGTGGCCTTTGATCTCCAGACCGGCCGGCCCCGCACCCAGTTGGCCGGTGGGGTGCGTGAGGTCACCATGGGGCCGGATGGCACGCTCCACACGGTGGACGACAGTCTCCGTATCATCCAGTTTGTGCATCGGAACCCGGTGCGGATCAACCAGCGGTTGTCCGGCCGTCCCCGGGACCTCTTCGGCGGCCGTAACTCGGTGCTGCTGTCCATCACCGGCAATGTGATGTCCCTGTTCCGCGGTGAGGACGCGCCGGTTCCGGTGTCCCTGCCGCCCGGAGACGCCGCGGCCACCTATTGGGGTGACCTGATCGCGGTCGCGGCCGATACCGCCGTGGTCCTGATCGAGGTCGACTTGCCGGAGAAGCCGGTATCGATCCGGGTCGGCGGTCATGCGCGCGCCGTCCTCTTCTCCCCCTCGGGTCACCGGTTTTACGTGGCGCGGCGGGAAGGCTCCATCCTGGTCTTTAACCGCTTTACCCGCGAGCAGGTGGGGGAGATCCAGCTGCCCGGCCCGGCCGCCGCACTGCGGGTCGATCCGTATGGCCGGTGGCTGATGGTCAACCCCTCCTCCCGGGACTCGCTCTGGCTGGTGGACCTGGCCACCGATCGTTTTGTCGGCAGCTTCGCCACCGTCTGGGCACCCGACCTCCCGACGATCACCAATCAGCAGTCGCTGCTGGTGAAGTCGGGTGGGGACGTCATCAGCTATAACCTGACCCAGAAGGAGTTCCCCGAGCGGGGCCGGGTTCGTGGCGGCGCGGAGGACTTCTGGATCCCCCTGGCCTGGACTCCTGAGACCGGCACGGCGAGTATCGCAGTCGACGTCCCCGCCGATTCGACGGCGGCTGCGACCGATTCCACCGAGGCCCCCGCCCGCGTCTATCTCCAGGTCTCCAGTTCGCAGAACCGCGACTGGTCGGCCGAACTTGCCCGTCAGCTTGAACAGCAGGGCCTGCCGGCGTCGGTCCTCGACCCGCAGGGCGGCGATGAGGGCTTCCGCGTCGTCCTCGGTCCCTACCCGTCCCGCGAGGCCGCCGAGGCCACCGGCAAGCGGCTGGGCCGGCCCTATTTCATCTATCAACCCGATCGCTGAACAGGACCCGCACGCATGAAGCTCACGAAGCTCGAGCTGTCCGGTTTCAAGTCGTTTGCCGACACCGCCACCCTCACCTTCCAGGATGGGGTGACCGCCATCGTCGGGCCCAATGGGTGCGGCAAATCGAACGTCTCGGACGCCGTCCGCTGGGTGCTGGGCGAGCAGTCCGCCCGACTCCTGCGGGGCGGAAAGATGGAAGACGTGATCTTCCAGGGATCGAGCGGCCGGCGGCCGGTGAACGTGACCGAGGCCTCCCTCTTCCTCGATAACAGCGATGGGGAACTCCCGATTGCCTACCGCGAGGTACAGATCACCCGCCGGCTGTCCCGCAGCGGTCAGTCCGACTACCTGCTGAACGGTACGGTGGTCCGCCTGCGCGACATCCAGGACCTGCTGCGTGGCACCGGTCTCGGGAGCGATGCCGGGGTGGTGATCGAAGCCAAGATGATCGAGTACCTCCTCTCCGATCGCGCCGAGGAGCGCCGATCGTTGTTCGAGGAAGCGGCGGGCATCGGTCTGTACCGCGATCGTCGGCAGACCACGGAACGACGCCTGGAGGAGACCGCTGGCGACCTGCAGCGGGTGGAAGACCTCCTTGCGGAAGTGCAGAGCCAGATCCGCAGCCTCGCCCGCCAGAAGGGCAAGGCCGAGCGGCACACCCGCCTGATGGAAGAAAAGTTTGCCGTCCAGCTCACCCTGGCCAAGCGCCAGCTCGAGCAGCTCACGACCCACATGGAGACCTCCGCCAGCCGGCATGGCGAGCTGGAGGGTGAACTGCCGGCCTCCCGCGAAGGGCTGACGCAGGGCGAGGAGCGGCGGGAGGAAGCGGCCCGCCAGCGCGCCCGCACCGAAGCCCAGCGGACCGAGATCGCCCGCCGGCTCGGCGAGGTGCGTCTCGAACTCGGCAAGTTGGATGGCGACCTCGCCCTGGCCGCCGAACGGCTGGCCAACGCCGCCGCGCGCAAGCTGCGGGCCTCGGACGAGCGGGGTCAGATGGAATCCCGCCGCCAGCAGGCGGTTCGGGACAAGGAAGCGGCGGAGCGGGAGCACGCCACGTCGCTCCAGGAGCGGGAACGGATTCTGGCCGAGCTGGCGTCCCGTACCACGGCCGAGCAGGACGTCCGGCTCAAGCTGGGCGAACAGCGCCAGCTGGTCCGTCAGCTCGAAGAAGAGATCCAGAAGCGGGTGCAGACCCTGCGCTCCCTGGAGGGCGAACGCACCTCCCTCGAAGCTGATCTCGCCCGGCTGCGCGAGCAGGCGGCGGCCGCGTCGGGCCGGAAGGAAGCGGCCCAGGCCGAGCTCGAAGGGGCGGAACAACGCCAGGTCGAAACCACCGAGATCGCGGAACGCCACGCCACCGAGGCCAAGCGCCTCGCGACCGAGGCCGAGCGGGCCCGGCACCTGGTGGCCGATCTCCGGCGTCGGGAAGCGATGGAACGGGCCGATCGACGTTCGGCGCGAGGAATCGCTCGCCCAGCTCAGCGCGCGGCGCCAGGCGCTGGAGGAACTGGAGCGCGATCGTGTAGGACTGGCGCCGGGTGCCGCCGCCCTGCTCTCGGCCCGGGAACGGTTCGGCGATGGGATCCTCGGCCCACTCAGCGATTTCATTCGCACCGGCCGCGAAGATGCGGAGCTGGCCGAACGGCTCTTCGGCGAATGGGTGCACGCCGTCCTGATCCGCGATGCCTCTGTCATTCCCGCGATCCAGGCCGTGGCACGCCAGCGAGCATCCCGGCGCCATCATGCTGCTCCCGGCCGATGCCGTCACCACCAGTACCGGCGACAACCCGCTCGGCACCCGGCTCTACGCCCAGGAACCGGCCGGTGGCTGGGTCCGTGCCCTGCTGGGTGGCTCCGAGGTCCTTGAAGCGAGCGGCCGGGCGCTCCGTCGCCCCAATGGCGCGGTCTTACTCGCCGGCGCACCCAGCCCCTCGGGGCCGTTGCGCCGCCGGGCGGAACTGGAGAGTCTCTCCACCGAAGTCACCGACGCGCAGGCGGCGCTGCATCGCGCGGACATGGCATTGGGCGCCACGGTGGCCCGCCTGGCCGAATCCGAAACCGCGCTTGATGCTGCGACCCGGGCGGCGGATGCGGCGCGGGAATCGGAGCGGACCACGGCCGTGGCGCGGGAGGACGCCCTGCGTCTCGCCACCCAGGTCCGGCGCGAACTCGCCGAAGCGGAAACCCATCTGGCTGGCCTGACCGTACGCATCGAGCGATCCGAGCGGCGGCTGCAGGAAATCGACGCCAGCCTCACCGAAGGCGATCTCGCCCGCGCCCGGCTGGACGAGAACCTCGGCCAGGGACGCGCCCTGCTGGCCGACCTCGAGACCGAGCAGGAATCCGCTCGCGATGCCCGGGTCCACTGGCAGGTGCAGGAAGCCCAACTGCAGGCCCGACTCGACGGCGCCCGCTCCGCCCTGGAGCGGGCCACCCGCCTCGGTGGTGAAGCGGATGAGGCCGCCGTCATGCTGGCGGGGGAACTGAACCAGATCGAGACCGACACCTCGGCGCTGGCCGCCCAGCAGGCGCAGTGGATCGAGGCCCGGGGAGAACGCCGGGTCGCCGTCCAGGAGCTGGAAACCGCGGCGGGTGAAGCAGACCTCGCCGCGACCACGGCGGATCAGGCCCTGACCACCGCGGAACAGGCCCTGCACGATTCCCGGACCACCGTGGATCGACTGACGGAGGAGTACCACCGCCTCGAACTGGAAATGACCGAGGCAACCGGACGGCGGCGGGCGATCGTCGAGCGGGTCGAAACCGAATGGCGTAAGCCCATCGACACCCTGATGGCCGATGCCCCGATGCTCGAACTCGATCTCGAAACCCTGGAAACGGAATCGGCCCGGATCGTCGAGGCCCTCGAGGGCATCGGCCCGGTGAACGCGCTCGCCGTCGAGGAGCACGCCGAGGAAACCAAGCGGTTCGAGTTCCTCAGTGCCCAGCGGGACGACCTCGTGGCGGCGCGGCAGTCGCTGCACCCAGGCGATCCGCGAAATCGACGGCACCGCCCGGACCATGTTCCTCGATACGTTCAACGCGATCAAGGGCAATTTCCTGCACGTCTTCCAGACGCTCGTTCGGCGGAGGCGAGTGCGACCTGCGGCTCTCCAATCCCGATGATCCGCTGGAAAGCGAGATCGACATCCATGCCGCCCCCCGCGGCAAGAAGGTCCAGCGCATCCACCTGCTCTCCACCGGCGAGCGCTACCTCGTGGCGGTGTCACTGCTGTTCAGCATCTACCTGACCAAGCCCAGCCCGTTCTGCCTGATGGACGAGGTCGACGCACCGCTGGATGACGCCAACGTCGGCCGCTTCATCCGGCTGCTGGAGGAGTTCAAGAAGTCGACCCAGTTCATCGTGATCACCCACAATCCCCGCACCATGCAGTCCGCCGAAGCGGTCTATGGCGTGACGATGCAGGAGCCAGGGGTATCGACCATCGTCGGGGTCCGGCTGGGCGAGCTCGAGCGGGTGTAGATTGCAGCTGGGAAAGACGATGGGCGTCAGGCGCCTCGCGCCTGACGCTTCGTGCAGTCTGATGCCACGCTCGGAGTGACCGATGCTGATTGTCATGCACCACGGCGCCACGGAAGAGGAGATCCAGCGCGTGTGCGACACGATTCTCGAAATGGGCTACCAGTCCCGGCCGATGCCCGGGCAAACAGCGCACGACCGTCGGCCTGGTGGGCAACGACGGCCGGGTGGATGGGTCGCGCCTCGAGGCGCTGGCCGGCGTCTCCGAAGTCATTCACGTCACCAAGCCCTATAAGCAGGTCTCCCGGGAATGGCGTGCCGAACCGACCGCCGTCCGCCATCGGGAACGGGCTCGACGATCGGCGGCACGGACGTGGTCGTGATGGCGGGCCCCTGCTCGGTCGAAAACGAGCGTCAGATCATAGACTCCGCGCTCGCCGTGCGCGAAGCGGGAGCCACCGTCCTGCGTGCGGGCGCCTTCAAGCCTCGCTCGTCCCCCTATTCGTTCCAGGGCCTTGGGCTCGAAGGCCTCAAGCTGCTGGCCCGGGCCCGGGATGGAAACCGGCCTGCTGATCGTGACCGAAGCGATGGACCCGGAAGGGGCGGACCTGGTGGCGGAGTACGCCGATATCATCCAGATCGGCGCCCGCAACATGCAGAACTATTCGCTGCTCAAGAAGGTCGGCCGCCTCACCAAGCCGGTGCTGCTCAAGCGCGGGCTCTCCGCCACGATCCAGGAGCTGCTCCTCTCCGCCGAGTATATCCTCGCCGAGGGCAATCCCAACGTGATCCTGTGCGAGCGCGGGGTGCGCGGCTTCGACTCCGCGACCCGCGAATCTCTTCGACCTCTCGGCCATCCCGGTGGTCAAGGGACTCGTCGCATCTGCCCATCGTGGCCGATCCGAGTCACGGCACCGGCCATCGCGATATGGTCCTACCCATGGCGCGGGCCGCCGTCGCGGCCGGCGCCGATGGCCTCCTCGTCGAAGTCCATCCGACGCCGGACCGGGCCCTGTCAGATGGCGCCCAGAGCCTCTATCCCGAGCAGTTCGAGCCGGATGATGCAGGAAGTGCGCGCCATCGCCGAGGCCATCGGTCGCCGGGTGGCCGCACCGGCTGAGGTGCGCGCGTGAACCAGACCGGATTCCTCAGCCTGCTGGCCGGCGGCGTGCTGCTGACGACCCCGCTGGTCCGGCCCGCGCTCCCGATCAATCCAGGAGCCGCCTCCACCCTGTCCCTCGTGGCCCAGGGCCCTGACGCCGCCGCGATCATCGCGCGTTCAGCCAAGGTGTACGGCAACGTCCGCTCGTTCCGCGCTGATTTTCGCCAGACGATCGCCGATACCATGATCGGCAGCTATGACAGCCGGGGGCAGCTGATCCAGCAGGGCGAAGCTTTTCTCTCCATGCGGTTCTCCGATCCCAGGGGCGATGCGATTGTCATGGACGGAGAGCACCTCTGGGTCTACACCCCGAGCACGACCCCCGGCCAGGTCATTCGGATGAAGGTCCCGAGCGATCCGACCTACGGGCCCAATATCCTTGCCTGGATTCTGACCAATCCCGCGGAGCGGTACCGGAGCCGCTATCTCCGTTCCGACGCGGTGGCGGGGCGCTCCACGGACGTGTTGTCGCTGATTCCGCTGGACCGCTCGCTCCCGTTCACGGAAGCAATCGTCTGGCTCGACCAATACGACTACCTGCCCCGCCGACTGGAGATCCAGGAGCGGAGCGGGACGCGGCGGATTCTGGTGCTGAGCGGGGTGGAAACCAATCGGCGGGTGGGAGCCAGCACGTTCAATTTCGAGGTACCCGGCGGCGTTCGGGTGATTGATCAGTAGGAGGCGCTCAGGCGCACTTACCCTCGCAACGCCCGCTCAACCGCAGTCGCTTTCTCCGGATCCAGCCCTGCCTCCCGTGCCAGCCGCAGCGCCTCCAGTCCCAGGAGCACGTACACCGCGCGGTCTCCCGTGGGCAGCGCCGCCAGGTGTGCCTGCACCGTCGCCGCGTCCCCCCGCCGCACAGGACCCGTGATCGCCAAGGCCGGGGTCTGCGTCTTGAGGTTTTCCACCGCTCCCGCCATCAGCGGGAGATAGACTCGGTCAGCCAGTTCCACCGGCACGCCGGCGTCCCGGGCCAGTCGTGCCGCCAGCCCGGCCAGCACCACCACATAGTTTCCCGCCATCACTGCAGCGGCGTGGTACTCCGCCTTCGCGGCGGAATCGATCCGGAAGGGCCGGAGCCCGAGTCGGAGTGCGATCCCCTCCGCTGCCTCCATCGCCCGCACCTCCCCTTCCACGGCCGCGTAGGCCCCCTGCCACCGCGCCCCTGCTGTCTCGGGGTCGGCAACCGCCTGCAGGGGGTGCAGCGAGCCCAGGGCGGCCCCGGTGGAGACGAGGGGCGCCAGCGCTTTCCTGCCGTGCAATCCCGACAGGTGCAGGACCACCTGATCCGCTGTGACGGCATCAGCCGTCGCCAGATCCCGGGCGACGATGGCGATCGCATCGTCCGGGACGGCCAGAATGATGGTGTCCGCCCCGGCCACCGCGTCCGCCACCGCCCCGGTCGCTTCCTTGCGCGACCAGAGATGGCACCGCTCGCCTGAGGCGGAAAGCGCCTGCGCCAGCCCCCGGCCCATCCGCCCGCCACCGATAATGGCAATCATCCTGCAGCGCTCCGGATCCAGGCAACGAGAAGCCAGAGGCCGATCAACCCAAAGACACCGCTGAAGATGGCGAACAGGGTTTTCGGGGCAGACCGGCGATTGACCCGCACGCCGAGGGGAACAGTCAATGCTGCGCCGAGGGCCATCGGGATCGCCAGGCGCAGGTCGAGGTACCCGGCCATCCAGGTGGATACCGGCGGACCGTCTCCCGCAGTGAGATACCCCACCGCGCCGGCGAAGGTGGTGAGACAGACGCCGGCGAGCGCCGTCGGAGCAACCGCGTTGACCGCGAGGCCGCCCACATGGAGCAGGACCGGCACAGCGATCAGTCCACCACCGATCCCCAGCAGCGAGGAGACACTGCCACCGATCAGGCCCACCAGGACCAGCCAGAGCGGTGAACGTCCCGGTCCCACCGCAATCGCCGCCACGGGCCCGCGGGCTCGTCTCAGCATGTCGGCAGCCATGATGAGGAGAAAAATGGCGAATGCGGCGCGAGCCCACCGCACTTCACCCGCCCCAGCGAGCCACCGCGCGGTGACAAAGGCAGACAGCACGCCCGGGATCGCATACTGACCAGCCTGACGCCAGGCAATGGCCCGCGCCCGAGCATAGCGCCAGGTACCGATGGAGGCTGTGACAAACGCAACGCCCAGACTGGTGGCATGAGCCACGACAGTCTGGGCGGACAGCGACACCGCAGTGTGCGCATAGATCAGGTACAGCACGGGGACCATCAGCACACCGCCCCCGATCCCCGCCAGCGCCGATAAGGCGCCGACACCGAGGCCCGTCGCGAAGGCGGCGACGACCTCCCATTCAGAAGCGGGCAGCTAGTTCCTCTGCTTGGCGGTGCTGCTTTCGGCCATGGCGGTGGCCAGCAGGTCCTTGGGCGTCTGGGCCTTCTGCAGCAGACTCAACGCCATCTGCATCTGCTTGTCGTCCCGGAGCCGCCGACGGATCTCGGCCGGTCGGCCAAAGACGTACCGGGCGACTTCGTATCCGAGCTGATCGCTGACCAGCGCAGTGGCCTTGCTGAACGTCGAGTCAGGCATGGTCACACCCTTGGCGCGCATGCGGCGCAGAACCTCGGCTCGCATCGCGGGTGTCACGCTGAAATTCTCGGAGCTGACCGACTTGTCCGTCTTGGTCTGCAGCGCGGTGGCCGTCATCGCGTCCCGATACTCGGCAAAATTGGAAGACAGGCTCGCCACAAAGCCCCGCTCATTGTCCGTCAGGGAATCCAGCCGGACAATGATGTCCGGGACGATCCCGCCGCCGCCCCGCACGATCCGGCCGCTGTCCGTCTTGTAGGTCGGACGGTTGGACGAATCCGTGCTGGTGCTGTCCCGGGCGGTGCCGCCATCCGCTTCGACCGCCGCGATGCGCGCCTGGTCGGCCTCGTTTCGCGCGTGACGCTGGATCGTCCGGCCACTCGGCGTGTACCACCGGCCGGTCGTCAGCTTGAGGGCGGTGTTATCGGAGAACGGGAACAGTGTCTGGACCAGCCCCTTACCGAACGTCGGGACGCCAACCACCACCGCCCGGTCGTGATCCTGCAGCGCACCCGAAATGATTTCCGCGGCGCTGGCAGTGCCATCGTTCACCAGCACCACGATCGGCAAGTTCGGGCCATTCCTGCCGGGTCTGGTCGACAAAGGTCCGGGTTGACCCCCGGGCCCGGCCACGGGTGGAGACGATCTCCGCGTCCTTGTCGAGGAAGAGGTCGGAGACCTTCACTCCCTGATCCAGCAGCCCGCCCGGATTGCCGCGCAGGTCCAGCACGAGACTCTTCATCCCATTGCTGAGCATCGCGGTGATTTCTTTCCGCAGTTCCGCCGTGGACGTCTCCGCCACCGGGCTCAGCGAGATGTAGCCGATCCCATTGGGGAACATGTTGCCGGGCGGAACCGACCGGACGTGGATCACTGCGCGAGTGACCTTGATACAGGATCGGGGCATTCATCCCGACGCGCCGCACCTTCAGTTCAACGGTCGTCCCCTCAACCCCCGCAGCGCCTTCACCGCCTGGTCGTTGGTCCACCCCTCGGTGGACTTGCCGTCGACCGCGATGATCTGGTCCCCGGTGAGCACCCCGGCCCGCTCCGCCGGCGTCTCCGGCAGCGGCGCCACAACGGTGATCCAGCCGTCACGGACGTCGATCTGGATACCCAGGCCGCCGTAGTTGCCGGTGGTCGTCTCGGTCAGCTGTTTGTAGTCGTCGTCCACCAGCAGCACGGAGTAGGGATCCTTGAGTTCCTGCAGGAGCCCCTCGGTCGCTTTCTGGTAGAGTTCGGTCTGGGGGATCGAATCCACGTAGTAGGCGCTGACGTGCGACAGGACGTCGTCGAACAGTCGGGCCTGCTGATAGACATTGCCGTCCCGCGAGGTGCCCTGCTGCAGCAGCCATCCGCCGGTGAAGAACGAAATGACCGCCACCAGGGCGATCAGACCCCAACGCTGCTTCGCATCACGACCTCCTGAAGCAGTGGCGCCAGGCCCCGATTGAGCCGTCGCCCTCAGTTACCTGCAAGCTAATGGCGCTGAACGCCGGGTGCGCGCCGCCAGGTGGGGCAGCACCGCGTCCCATCCAGCCAGCAAGACATGTTCCGGAGACTGGGACGCATCGAGATGCAGGATATCCGGGCCGGTCGCGTTCCGGAACACCTCCGCGACCCGCTGATGAAAGTCCGCGCCAGCCTGTTCCATCCGGTCCAGCTGGCCACGCCCGGAAGCCACCCGGGCGAACCCCAGTGCCACCGGCAGGTCGAGGACGAGTGTGAGATTCGGATGAAGGCCCCCGGTCGCCGCGCGGTTGGCGGTCCGGAAGAGTTCGCGGTCAATACCCCGACCGCCGCACTGATACGCCTCGGTGGAGAGTTCGAAGCGGTCGGCCAGAACCGTCTGGCCAGCGGCCAGCGCCGGCCGGATCACCCGCGCCAGCAGGTCCGCCCGAGCAGCGAGAAAGAGATACAGTTCGCTCAGCGGCTCAATCGGAATCTCGGGGTCGAGCAACACGGCCCGGATCCGTTCGGCCGCGGGGGTGCCGCCGGGCTCACGGACCAGGACCGGCGCGTGCCCTGCCGAGCGAAGCCGCTCGGCCAGGCCGGCCACGAGGGTGGTCTTCCCCGCGCCTTCGGTGCCTTCGACAACGAGGAAGATCCCGCTCATCCGAGCGTGATGATGCTGCTCTGTGCGCCCTTCTCCATGCCCTGGGCAATCAGCTGGTTCACCTTGACCATCACCTTCTCGAAGTTGGCGCGGCCAACGGCATACGCCTGCCCGGTCGGGCTGATCTCCAGCTCCCGGACCGCCGTCTCGTAGGTTTCGGTCGTCTCCTGGTCCGGCATCTGTCCCTGGGCGACCAGCTCGTCCATCTGGCGCGCGAGCCGCTGAATCAGCTCGACCTTGGACTGGGCCTCCGCATCCTCGCGCAACGCCGTCTCCGCCCGACGCAGCGCCTTGTACTCCGGGGTCTGTCCGATGAGCCGACCCAGTTCCTCCGCCTTATCCAGCATCATGCTACCTCACTTTTTGCGCGCCAGTACGAATCGGGCGCGACCATAAAGGTCCAAGTAAACCGCCGAATCCTGCCACCCTGCTGTCGCAGCCATCCCCCCCACGCGTTCTGCCCGCTCGGCATCGACCTCGAGCGCCAGCCATCCGCCCGATCGCAGGACGATCTGCCCCTGCGTGATCAGACGGCCGGAGGCCTCCAGCCCATCCTCCCCGCTCGGCCAGGGCGGCCGCCGGCTCCCAGTCCCGCACCGACCGATCGAGGGCCGCATACTCCGCCGCAGTAAGATAGGGCGGATTCGAGACGATGAGGTCCACCGACTCCGCCGCCAGCGCCGTGAGGAGGTCGCCCCGCAGCAACTCCACCGGCCTTGCGGTCCGGCGCCGGTTCTCTCCCGCCAGGGCCAGCGCCTCGGCCGACTGATCGATACCAACCACCTGGTCGAAAGCGACCTTCGTCGGCGAGGGCTAGCGCAATGCACCCGCTGCCGGTCCCCACATCCACCGCCCGACCGGTCGCGACCCGCTCAAGTGCCAGCTCCACCAACCCCTCGGTCTCGGGGCGGGGGATCAGCGCCCGTCGATCGCTGGCCAGGGTCAGCCGCCGGAACCCCACCAGGCCCGTGACATGGGCCAGCGGCTCTCCCGCCGCCCGCCGCTCGACCGCCAGCGCCTACCCGCGCTGCATCGGCGGGCGTGACCTGCGCGTCGCGCTCACTCACCGGCAAGGGCCGGCCGTCCATCAGGTCGGTCCAGATCCGCCGTGCCTCCCGGCGCGGGTCGCCGATCCCAGCCGCGCGCAACCGTTCCGTCGCCGTCTGCAAAAGTGACGTGATGGTGACGGCGGTGTCAGGCACCGAACTCCTCCTGCCGGCTCGCCATGCGGAGCGCGTCGATGAACTCGTCGAGCCGGCCGTCGAGCACCTCGGCGAGGTTGTGCACCGACAGATTGATCCGGTGATCGGTCACCCGGCTCTGCGGGTAGTTGTAGGTCCGGATCTTCGCCGACCGGTCTCCGGTGCCCACCATGGAGCGGCGCTCCCGCGAGCGGGCCGCCTCCTGCTCGGCGATCCTCCGGTCGAGCAGCCGGGCGCGCAGGACCTCCATCGCCTTGAGCTTGTTCTGCAGCTGCGACTTCTGGTCCTGCTGGCTGACCACCAGCCCGGTCGGGAGGTGGGTGATCCGCACCGCGCTGTCGGTGGTATTGACGCTCTGGCCGCCCGGCCCGGAGGAGCGGAACACGTCGATCCGGAGATCGTTCGGATGGATCGTGACATCCACCTCCTCCGCCTCCGGCAGGACCGCCACGGTGGCGGCCGAGGTATGGATCCGGCCCTGGTTTTCGGTGGCAGGCACCCGCTGGACCCGGTGCACCCCGGCTTCCCGGCGCAGCAGCCCGAACGCATCGCCACCCCGGACGGCGAAAATGGCCTCCTTGATCCCGCCCGATGTGCCGTCGCTGACGGTGATCGGCTCGAGGGTCAGGTTCCGCCGCTGGATGAACCGCTGGTACATCCGGAGCAGATCAGCGGCGAAGAGCGCGGCCTCGTCCCCGCCGGTGCCCGCACGGATTTCGACGATGGCGTCGCGATCGTCGAGGGGATCCCGCGGCAGCAGGAGGTCGTGCAGTTCGGCTTCGAGGGGGGCGATTTCGGCGGGCAGCCGGGCCAGGTCGGCGGCCGCCATCTCGGCCAGCTCGGGATCCGGCGCCGTGGCCAGCTCCCGTGCCTGGGCCAGTTCGTCCTGCAGTTTCTGCAACCGCTCGGCCACCCGGACGATCGGAACGAGCCGGGTGTGTTCCCGGCCCAGCGACCGCAGCCGACTGTGGTCGGCGGCGATCGCGGGGTCGGACAGCGAGGCGGCGACCTCCTCCGCCCGGGCGAGCGCCTGGCGGAGTCGGGCCTCCATGACTTACGCCTGGGTCGGGGCGGCCGGAGCCTTGTCGGTGGCGTACTTCCGCCGGAACCGGTCCACCCGGCCCTGGGTATCGATCATGCGCTGCTTGCCCGGTGAAGTACGGGTGGCACTTGGCGCAGATGTCGACGTGCACCTTCTCGCTGGTGGAGCGGGTCTCGAACGTCGTTCCGCAGGCGCACACCACCGTCAGCTTGTTGTAGACGGGATGAATATTGGCCTTCACACGCATTCTCCTTCAGGGCCCCCGACAGGGGGCGACAGAAACCAGTCCTGCACAGCCGCTAAATATAGTCCTGATCGGCGTTTCGGATCAACACCCCGGCCCTGACCCTCCCTGGAGGCCCGCACCCACGCCCCACCCCGCCCCTTTGACACCGACCAAGCGACCTAACTATCGTATCTACCGTCACTTCCACCACATTGAGGCCCCGTGCCCCTGAGCCCGCTTGAGGTCCTGAAAAAGGTCCCCCTTTTCGCTACCATGCGGGAGGGGGATATCCATGCCTTCGCGGAGCTGGTACGGGAGCGCAGTTATCCCAAGGGCAGTGTGATCGTGTTTGAGGACGATCCCGGCGATGCCCTCTATCTCGTGGCGGCAGGCCAGGTGAAGGTGGTGCTGATCGGGGAGGACGGCCGGGAAGTGATCCTGTCGGTGCTGGGCGAGGGCACCTTCTTCGGCGAGATGGCGCTGATCGATGACCAGCCCCGGTCGGCGCACGTGATCGCCATGGACGATGCCAGCGTGCTCGTCCTGCGGCGGGAGGATTTCCAGGCCCGGCTGCGCAGCTCGCCCGAGGTCGCCATCGCCCTGATGCGGGAAATGTCCCGCCGCCTGCGCCGGGCGGACGAGAAGATCGGCAGCCTGGTGCTGCTCGACGTCAACGGCCGGGTGGCCGACCTGCTCCTGCGGCTGGCGGAGGACGAGGGCGGTCGAATCATCACCAAGAAAATCACCCATCACGTCATCGCCCAGATGATCGGGTCCAGCCGGGAGACCGTCTCCCGCACTATGCGGGACTTCGTCGAGCGGGGCTCATCCAGGTCACCCGCAAGGACATTACGCTCCTGAATCACGACATCCTGCGGCGTGCCGCGGGCCGTTCGTGATCGCGCGCACGCCCCACCGGTGACCGCCGCCGGCGACCCGTCTGGCAGGGTCCTTGCACCGTGTAAGTCCTAGACAATCACGAGGAGCAGTGGCTTACAAAGTCACCTTCTGGGGAACCCGAGGTTCGATCCCGACGCCCGGGGCATACACCGCCAGATATGGCGGCAACACCTCCTGCGTCGCCGTGTCCGGATTGCCAGATCAGCTGGTGATCCTGGACGCCGGGAGCGGCATTCGCCTGCTGGGCACCGAACTGGCCCGGCAGGCCAGTGGCGCGATGAATCTCGATATCCTGCTGTCCCACACCCATTGGGACCACATCCAGGGGCTGCCGTTCTTCCAGCCGCTGCATGTGAAGGGGAATTCGGTGCGGATCTACGGCGCGGCCCAGAGCGGGGTCCCGCTGGAGCAGATCCTCGACCGCCAGATGGACCCGGTGGTATTCCCGGTCCCGCTGAAGGCATTATCGGCCGATCTTCGGATCACCGAGGTGGTCTCCGGCTCGTTCGAGATCGACGGCTTCCGGGTGGAGGCCTTTCGACTGCGGCACCAGGGCACCACCCTGGGCTACAAGCTGGTCCCGGTCGCGGGGGGGCACACCGATCGCCTACCTGACCGACAATGAACTGGGGAGTGGCGGGAGCTACGACGTGGGACCCAACTGGCGGGAAGGCCTGGTGAGATTCCTGGGGGGGGTCGACACGTTAATCCATGACGGGATGTACACCGAGGCGATGATCGAATCCCGGGCTGGATGGGGACACTCGACCCCGGAGCAGGCAATTGACCTGGCCCGGGACGCAGGTTGCCAGCGGCTGGTGCTGTTTCATCACGAGCCGGAACATGACGATGCGGCCATCGATGCCCTGCTGGCGGGTGCGAAGGTCTACGCCGCGCGCCATGCACCCCGGCTCGCGGTCGATGCCGCGATGGAAGGTATGGCGCTGACTCTCTGACGAGGTAGCAACTATGCAACGCCGAATGTGGTTCGCTCTTGCCCTTGCCGCCGTGGTCGCGGTCCCGGTGCTCCACGCCCAGGACACCCGCCCCGGCATCGCCGTGCTGCCATTCACCAACGGCGGGTCGTACGGCAAGGACAAGGAAGATTTCGCGGCCCTCGAAAAGGGCCTGGCCGGCATGCTCATCAGTGAGCTGGCCCAGAATCCTGCCGCCCGTATGGTCGACCGCGACAAGATTCAGAGCCTCCTCGACGAGCAGAACCTCGGCAAGGACGGCCGGGTGGACGACGCCACCGCCGCCAAGGTCGGCAAACTGGTCGGCGCCCGGTACATGGTCATGGGCAACTTCGTCGACCTGTACGGCCGTTTCCGGGTCGATGCCCGCCTGGTCGATGTCGAAACCGGCGAAATCCTGAAGGTCGTCACCAGTGATCCGAAGCTCGAAAAGCGCGAAGAGATGTTCCGCATGCTGCAGTCGCTCGCCGAGAAGCTGATGGCGGAGACCAAGCTGCCGCCGCTCTCGAGTCAGCAGGCGAGCGCGGTCAAGGCCCGCAACGTCCCCACGGAGGCGTTGTCCTACTACAGTCGCGCCCTGATGTATCAGGACCGGGGCGAGAAGGAGAAGGCGGCCGAGTTCTTCAGCAAGGCGCTGGACGTCTTCCCCAACTATTCCGAAGCGAAGGAAGGGCTGCAGAAGGTCAACGGCTAAGAGGTGCTGGCTCCCTTCGTCGCGGTTGGACGTGGGACAGCGCGCTGGCTCGCCCGGGTGGGCGCGCTGGCGCGCTTCGCCTATGAGGCGATCGCGGCCCTCCCCTCCCTGCCGGGCGCGGGGCGCCGGGTGGCCGCCCGGGTGTTGCTCAACCAGCTGCGGTTTACCGCGCTCGAAGCGCTGGGGCTGATCGCCCTTCTCTCCGGCGTGCTCAGCTATCTCACGATTTCCGCGACCCTCACCCAGCTCGACAAGGTCGGCGCCTCCGAGCTGATCGGCCAGCTCATGGTGGTCGTGATCGTCCGGGAACTGGGCCCCCTGCTCACAGCCCTGGCCGTTGTCAGCCGCAGCGGGACCGCGATCACTGCCGAGTTGGCCACCAACACGGTCCTGGGGGAGATCCGCGCCCTGGAGGGGATGGGGATCGACCCCTACCACTACCTGGTGCTGCCGCGGATGTTCGGCAGCGTGCTGTCGGTTTGCACCCTGATGGTCGTGTTCGACGTGATCGCGGTCTCGGCCGGCTATCTCGCCGCCTCAGTGTTCGGCGGGATGAGCGCGGCCAGGTACCTCGGGATCGTGGTGGCCAACCTGACCACGCAGGACGTGGTGCTGACGGCGGTGAAGGGACTGATCTTCGGCCTGGTCATCGGGATTATTCCCAGCTACGAGGGGCTCTCGGTCCGCCGCGGGCCCACGGAAATTCCCCAGGCGGTGATCCGGGGAACCGTAGGATCGATCGCCTACATCCTGATCTTCGCGGCGCTCATCGTGGGTGTGCTCCAGGCATGACCGTCGTGCTCCGGTTTGACGAAATCCCGCTCGGACGGGTGAAGCGGGCCACCTATGGCGGCGTGCCCCACCCCGTCGTGGAGAGTGAGGGCGTCATCACCCTCGCCGTGGAGCAGCATGAAACCGTAGCAGTCGTGGGGGACGAAACCAGCGGGGTCGACCTGCTCGGGGGATTGGCCCTGGGTCTGGATCGGGCGCCCTCCGGCCGGGTGCTGGCCTTCGGGGTGGAGCTCGCCACCCTGGAACGAAAGGCCCAACTCGCCTTCCGCCGAAAGCTCGGATACCTTCCCGCCGGCGACGGGCTGATGCAGAATCTCTCCCTGCGCGACAACGTCCGGCTGCCGCTCCGCTTCGGCAGCAACTTCCGTCTGAAGGACATCGAGGCACGGGTCGACCTGATTCTGGCCCAGGTCCGGCTGCAGCACGCGGCTGGCCTGCGTCCTGCAGAGGCCAATGCGGAGGATTGTCGGCGCGCCGCGCTCGGCCGGGCCATCGCGCTGGACCCCGAACTGGTCATCATGGAGGAGCCGTTTGACGGACTCACCGATCGCGCAGCGGCGGAACTGCTCGAGACAGCGCGTGGGGGCGAGATGGCACAGGGAGGGCGGCGGACCGTGCTGATCACCGGGCAGGACCTGCCGGCGCTCCTGCGCTACCGGGTGGAACGGCTGATCCGGCTCAAGCGGGGCCGGGCCGAGGTTCAGATATGAGCCTCCGCCCCCGGACAGCCGATGCCCTGGTCGGCCTCCTGGTCGTCTCCGCGGTCATCGTCGCGCTGGCGGCGATCATCGTCACCCGCGGCTGGACCGAGCGCCGCAATACGGTCTACATGCTCAGCGCGACGGTGCAGGACCTGAAGCCCGACACCCCGGTACTCCTGCAGGGCCTGCTGATTGGTGAGGTCAAGGCGATCTCCCCAAAAATCGATAGCGGCCGGATGGGCCCGCCCGAATTCCTGGTGGAACTCCGCGTCCGGGAGAGTTACGCCAATGGCGTGGCCATCCGTCTGCCGCTGGGGACGCGCGCCGAAATCGTCTCGAGCGGCCTGATCGGTTCCGCCTCCATTTCGTTGATCGTCCCCCTGAACGACATCAAAGCGGCGCTCCAGCCCGGCGACACCATTCGCGGGACGCTGACACAGGGGTGGACCGACGTACTGAAGGAAGTCGCCGACACGGTGCGGGTGCAGGTGTCCAGCATCCTGCAGGACACCCGCCGGGTGCTCGCCACGCTGGACCGCACGGCCGGCGGGATCGATGCCCAGGTGCGCACGGTCGGTCCGCAGGCCACCCGCACCCTCGCCGACCTGCAGACCACCCTGGACCAGCTGCAGCCGACCATCGCCAGCGCCAACACCATGCTGCAGCATACCGACGACCGTCTCGGGACCCTGCAGGACTCGGTGCTCCACACGCTGTCCGATGCGCGGCGGATGATCGGCAGCGCGGATTCCCTGACCCGTGAAATGACCCGGTTGGCCGGCAACGCCGGGCCGGAGGTCCAGCAGACCCTCGCCAACCTGCGGGCGATGAGCGCCAAGCTGGACTACTTCGTCGACCAGGTCAGCCGCCGCCCGCATCGCCTGCTGACCGGGGTCCGGCAGATGGAGGCGGAGGCGGAACAGCGGCGGCAGGACAGTGTGCAGACGGCGCGATCCCAATGAAATACCTGCTCCTCCACCTGCACGGATGGTCGCCCGAGGCAGTGGCGGGCGCGCTGGCCGCCGAGCAGGTGGAGGTGCGGCAGGTGGACTCCCCGACCGAGGTGCGGACCGACGACCGCCCCTCGGTCTTTCTGCTCGATGTGGCGGGGCGCCGGCAGGTCACCCCGCAACTGCTGACGGGGCTCCGCGAGGCCGGGGTCTCTGTGCTCGCGCTGGGCGCAGCCGATGAAGGGGACGTGCCAGCGGACCTGCCGGCGGAGCTGCTCAGCGGCTTCCTCCCCGCCTCCGGCGGCCCGCGGCAGCTGCTGGTGGCGCTGCGGGCAGCGTTTCGGGTGTCGGCCGCCCACCGGGAACACACCCGGGCCCGGGCCGAAAGCGCCGCCCGGCTCAACGAGCTGACGGAGCTGGCCGACATCGGGGTGCTGCTCACCACCGAGAAGAACCTCGACACCCTGCTGGAGCTGATCCTACTCGCAGGCCCGCCGGGTGACCCAGTCGGATGCCGGCAGTCTCTACATCGTCGAGACCGATGAGGTCGGGACCCGTCGGCTCCGCTTCAAGCTGAGCCAGAACGACAGCCGGCCCGGACATCCCCTTCGTCGAGTTCACCATCCCGATCGACCATGGCTCCCTGGCCGGCTACGCCGCCACCGAAGCGGAGCCGCTGGTGATCGAGGATGTGTACATGCTGCCGCCCGACGTGGAGTACTCGTTCAACCGCTCGTTCGACGAGAAGTACGGGTACCGCACCCGCTCGATGCTGGTCATCCCGATGCAGAATCACCACGGGGAGATCATCGGGGTCCTCCAGCTGCTCAATCGCAAACGGAATTTCGCCGCCCGGCTGGCCACGCCGGAGGACGCCACCCGCGCAGCTGATCGCCTACAGCCCGCACACGGTGAAAATGGTGAAGGCCCTCGCGGGCCAGGCGGCGGTTTCGGTGGAGAACAGCCAGCTCTACGAAGCCATCGAGCGGCTGTTCGAGGGGTTTCGTGAAGGCCGCGGTCCTGGCCATCGAGCAGCGGGACCCGACCACCTCCGGCCATTCCGAGCGGGTGGCCACCCGCACGGTGGACCTTGCCGCAGGTCGTGGACCGGGTGCAGGACGGGCCGTATCGGCACGTCAGCTTCTCACGGGACGAGCTGCGGGAGCTCCGCTACGCCGGCCTGCTGCACGACTTCGGCAAGGTCGGGGTGCGCGAGCAGGTGCTGGTCAAGGCCAAGAAGCTCTACGACTGGCGACCTCGCCCTGATCCGTCAGCGGCATGCCTTCATCCGCCGCAGCGCGGAGTGGGCCTATGAACGGGCGCGGGCGGATTACCTGCTGACAGCACGGCCGGGACGGGTACGCCGACTTATTGCCCGCCCTCGGACGGGCGCAGCGAGGAGGCGCTCGACACCGCCGATCGGTTCCTGCGGGTGGTGCTGGCGGCCAACGAGCCGACGGTCCTGCCGGAGGGCGACTTCGCCCAGCTGGCGGAGTTCGCCGGCGGGAATACACCGATCTCGCCGGGCACCACGCCAGTCCTTCCTGAGCGGACCGGAAGTCCAGCTGCTGAGCATCCGCAAGGGAAGCCTGGACGAAAAGGAGCGGCTCGAAATCGAGAGCCACGTCAGCCACACCTTTCGACTTCCTGCGAAAGATCCCGTGGACCAAGGGGCTGGCCAGACGTCCCGACATCGCCCGGGGGCATCACGAGAAGCTCGATGGCTCTGGCTACCCCCGGCAGGTCCGGGGCGAGGCCATCCCGCTGCAGACCCGGATGATGACCATCGCCGACATCTTCGACGCCCTGACCGCGCAGGACCGGCCCTACAAGCGGGCCCTCCCCCTGGCCCGCGCGCTGGATATCCTCGGTGACGAGGTCTCACGCGGTCAGATCGACCGGGACCTGTTCACGTTATTTGTGGACGCCAAGGTGTGGGAACAGACCGCGGTGCCCTAGTCAGGCGGGCGGGCCCGCCTGGAACCCCGACCGGATCCCGAGGAACAGCCCAAGATTGGCGGGGACCGTCAAGGCCAGCACCGCCCCGTTCACCTGGTTGAAGCTCACCAGCAGCTTCAGGATCAGACCCAGCAGTGACACCCCTGCAATCAGCATGGCCAGGATCACGACCGCGCCGGTGAGGCGCGGCCGCCGGGGCCCCGCCCATGGCAGCACCAGTGCGAGCATCAGCGCGAGCACCGTACACTGCAGCACATTCTCGTTCCGGTAGGCGATGGTGTGGTCCGTGAAGGCCCACAACCCCACCAGAATGACTCCCGCGAGGCCCGTCAGCAGGGCCCACCCGGTGGCGAGAATCCGGAATCCTGCCCGCGCCCCTCGATGCCCTTCAGCCGCACTTCCACTGGCCCACAGCGTGCCGCCCAGGGCCACCCCGAGGATCAGAAACCAGGGCCACCAGGTCGGCGGCTCCGCCGGGACCGGAAAGGCATTGCTTTGATAGAGCGTGTCTTCGGAGGCCACCAACGGGACAAACGCTCCGGTACTGTCGCGCACCCGGACTTCCCGGAGGTAATCGCGCAATTTGAAAGGAAGAAACATCTCCTCCCACCGGGTGATGGGCGCGTCGGCTCCGCGCCCTTCCCCCAGCAGCAGCCCGGTATAGAGCAGCGGGTTGTGGGTATTCAGGCGGAGGGTATGGAAGCGATAGTCCCCGCTGGCCCCGAGGTGTGACTGCCGCCGGAACGCCCCACCGAGAACATGATCGATGGCGTCCCGTACCCGGGTGGAACAGTTGTCCAGGTAGTAGTCGTAGCGGTAGTACTTGTTGGCGTCGAGCGCGTTGTGTTCCAGATACTCCTGCATGGCCAGGCGCTGGGCGGGCGTCAGGTTCAGTCGTTGCACCCAGACAGACCGCTTCAGGCGGCGGTAGCGGGGCAGTTCCGCCGCCGCCTCGTAGCCCTCCATCCAGTAGGTCATCTTGCCCTGGATGAACCGGGTCAGGAAATCCTTCTCCCGGAAGCTGAACATGCCGTAGTTATACGCGATGCTGCTGCCATCCGTCGCGTCGTCCACCACGATGGCGTTGTGGCCAAACCGTTCCCAGACCTCGGCCCCGACTCCCATGGTCATGATGGAGATCCGGAGATTGGCACCTGGCTCGGCGGTCGGGCGGTCAGACGGTCGGGCGGTCAGGCGGCTGGGCCCTTGGACACTACCGGGCGGGCGGGCGGTAAACTCGGCCACGGCAATCCCGGGTACCATGAGCAGGCCGACCAGCAGCCATCCGACCGCCTGACCGCGCGACCGTCCGAGCCGCCTCACAGCGACACATCCTTCCCTTCGGCCGCCGATTTGTAAATCGCGTCCAGCACCCGGTGCACGATCAACTGCTCCTGATTGTCGAACGGCTTGGCCTCGCCGCGGATGGTGGCCAGGAAGTGGGCCCACTCCGCCCGATAGGAGGCGGTGAATGCGTTCTCCCGGCTGATCGCGCCGGTCGGCGCCACATCGGTGGGCACGCCGTGCAGTTCCTTCCAGACGTGCAGCGGATTGATGCCCGCGGTCCCCTTCGATGCCCGGAGGCCGAGCCCGAAGCGCTCGCCCTCCCCGATGTGGTGCCAGGTGACGTCCAGGAAGATGGCTCAGCCCGCCGGCACAGTGAATGAGCGCACTGCCGGATTGCTCCACGCCGCCGGGCCCCTTCGGCGCCGTGCAGGGTGGCGCTGACCCGTTCGGGCGCGGGGAAGTCCGCCAGCCACATGCCGAGGTCGATGATGGCGTGGCCCAGGTCGAGCATGGCACCGCCACCCGCCTCGGCCCGCCGCTGGCGCCACCCCAGCTGGGCCCGGCTGGGCCGGAAGATGTGCCAGCTGCCGCGAATACTCTCCAGTACGCCCGAGTTCCTTGTTCTGCAGGAAGCTGCGCACCAGCTGGACATCCGAGCGGTAGCGGTGATTCATCCCCACCATGAGCTGTCGACCGCGCTTGGCGGCCTCCTTGATCACGCGTTCCGCCCCCTTGCCGGTCAACGCCAGAGGTCGTTCCACCAGGACATGCGCGCCGGCCGCGAGGGCGGCCATGGCATGGGGTTCATGGAGATGATTGGGGGTACAGATCGCGACGGCATCGAGCTGCTCGAACTCCAGCAGTTCCGCGATGTCCTCGAAGGTGTCGCGCACCTGGAACCGGTCGGCCAGCGCCCTGGCCTTCGGCTTGTCGGGGTCGCAGATCGCCACGATCTCGACGCCCTTGAGTTTGCGCAGCACGGGCAGGTGGGCCACCTGCGTGATGGCTCCGGCTCCGATGATACCCAGCTTGATGGTATCGGGCATGCGGTCTCCAGCGACGCGCGCGGCGTCGGCGAACGGCTAATAGGCGCGACTGAGGGTCGTGCCCGGAAAGTAGGCGGACAGAATAGTGCGCGCATCCTGCCCTCCGCGTGCACGACCAATCGCGCCCCACTGGCAGTATCCCACGCCATGGCCCGCCCCGCTGCCTTCGGCCACCAGCTGGGTTACGGTGCCACCGGTCCGGGTCTCGAGGACCTCGAACCGGGCGCTCCGGAGGAGGCCACCCGCCATCGGTCGGAGGACCTGTCGCACGGCAGGCCCCGCGACCTCCACGCTCCCACGCTGCAGCCGGATCGTGATGCGCGCGACCCGATCGGAGGCGGTCCGCCCGGTGATCGCTGACCCCGGTGGCGGTGCCCGCCACCTCGGCGCTGGTGCCGGTCGCGGCCGGCAGGGTACTGCGCAGGGTGGACCGGATCTCTGCGCCGGACCACTGCTCACGCCAGCGGAATCGTGGAGAGTTCCGGCACCAGGCCTGCCCCTGCGGCGTCGGTGTCGTATACCGAGCGAAGATAGGGCCGCGACAGCGCCGGCAAAGACCTCCGTCCCATCCGCCGTTCGTCCCCCGCAGGTCGAGAAGAAGAAGGCATCGATGGGCGCGCCCTCCCAGGTCAGGATCAGACCGGCGGTACGTCGTACCGCATCGAGGGCGAGCGGGTATTCCGATCGTGACCCCACCGTACACCTGGTCGGCCACCGTCGGCGTACAGATCAAAGCCCTGGGCCAGCCGCTTCCCGAGATTCCGGATCGCGAAGGTGCGCGAGACAATGGCCTGGGAGGCGAGCGCCTCCGCTTCGCTGCTGTCGCGCCGGCCCATTTCCGCCGCGACCACTCCCGCCAGGTAGTCCTCGGTCGGCACCACGTTGATGGCGGTGAGGCCGGTGCGGTCGCGCACCACTACCACCTGGCCGTGGTACTCCCGACCATTGATCCGAACGAGCGCCGTCGGCGGAGTGCGGGGCGAAGCGAGAAGGTCGACTGGCCGGTGATCGGCACCGCCACCAGTGGGCCCGGCAGCCAGTTGGCCACCGGCGAGGCGCACGGTCCAGGTCGCACCCGGCGCAACCTCGCCCAGGGGCGGCATCCTGTCCGTCCGCGATCGACAACCCGGCATCGCTTCCCACCTCAACCCGGGGAGCGCCTACCAGCAGGCCGATACGGATCTCAGGCGAGGGAGGTGCTGGCTCTCCCTCACCGGGAGGCAGCCCCGGGACGGGGCCGACGCCCCGCCGGTTCCGGGGGAGTGCAGGTGGAGAGTGCGGCCAGCAGCAGCAGGGCCGCGGCGCGCCGCACCGGCCGTGTGAGGCACCTCACCCGCGGTAGTTGCCGAACTTCAGCTCGATCTCGAAATCCTGACTGCGCAGGAAGGCGATGACTGCCTGGAGCTCGTCGCGGGAGGGGGCCGTCACCCGGACCTCGTCACCCTGGATCGTGCTCTGCACCTTCTTGAAGCCCTGATCGCGGATCGCCTTGGTGATCTTCTTGGCGATATCGGATTCGATCCCCTGCTTCAGGCCTACCGCCTTGCGCACGCTGGTCCCGGCCCCGGAGACGTTGTCGCCGAAGTCGAGGTTCTTCACCGGCACATTGCGCTTGACCAGCTTGCCGCGGAGGACGTCCACCAGCTGATCCATCCGGAATTCGTCGTCGGCCGACAGGCGAATCTCTGCCTTCTCGCGGTCGAACTCGATGGTGCAGTTGGTGCCTTTGAAGTCGTAGCGCTGGGCGATTTCCTTGAGCGCCTGATTGACCGCGTTGTCGACTTCCTGCAGGTCGGCGCCGGTCGAGATGTCGAAGGACGGATTGCTGGCCATGTGCCCCGGAATCGGAGAGTGTAACCGCTGATGCCACTTGCACTTCTAATGTAAGCCGAGGGCCTCAAGTTTTCACCCGCCCGGGCCGATGTCTTAAAGAGACGCCTGACCCTCGAGGATCGACCAATGAAGAACCGCATCGCGCACCTGATGGATGGCTGGACCCCGCTCGAACCCGCCGCCGGGGAAGTTCCGGTCGACGAGAAGTCGCGCACCCTGCCGCGCCTGCCGCACGGGGTCAACATGCTGATGCCCGTGGAACTGTGCATCAACCGCGAACTGCTGATCTCGCTGCTCTCGGCCAGCATCCAGGAAATTCATCGCCATCGCCAGGGGCTGGAGTCCACCACCCCCGAGCGCGAGCTGGCGGAAATCGAGGCAGCACTGCAGCAGCAGCTGGCGTTCCGGGTCTGGGCTCGGCAGCACCCATCGACCTTCATCAGCATCGCGATGTATCCGGTGGCGGAAGTCGGGAGCGTCGAAGACATCGAGGATATCGGCGAGTATTGAGCGCTCTTGACGGAATCAGGAGCTGACCATAGGTTGTCATCAGGCGGATGGATTTAGGGCTACTTGCTCCCGCCTGGGGTTGCTCACCCCGAACCAAAGAGCTAAAGCGCCAGGGCAGTCGCCCCCGCGCTATCAGCCGCGGGGGCTTTTTGTTTGGATCGCGTCTTCCTGTACCTCGAGGACCGAGACCGATGTCGACATACTGAGAACTTCTGCCGCATGTGTAAGTGCATGTGCACCCCGATCGGGGTGGACGGCGCAAGCGCATGTCTCGGTGTCACAGGCGGGTAGCCGCCCCATCCGAAACAAGTCGCAGGCCCGGTCCACCCCACGTGGACCGGGCCTTTTGCTTTTGAAGAATGCCTGACCCCGACAACCCTGTTCTCGACCGTTCACCGTCCACCCTGAGGACCACATGACCTACCATCCCGATACCCAGGCCATCCACGCCGGCCAGGTCACCGACCCCACCACCAATGCCCGTGCGGTCCCGCTGTACGCCACCACCAGCTACGTGTTCAACAACACCGAGCATGCCGCCAACCTGTTCGGGCTGCGTGAGTTCGGCAACATCTACACCCGCATCATGAATCCCACCACCGATGTCTTCGAGAAGCGGGTGGCGGAACTCGAAGGTGGCGCGGCAGCCCTGGCGGTGGCCAGTGGGCAGGCGGCGGAAACGCTGACGGTTTTGAACCTCGCCCGGGCGGGCGACAACCTGGTCTCCTCCCAGACGCATCTACGGCGGGACCTACAACCTGTTCGCGTATTCCCTGCCCAAGTGGGGGATCACTACCAGGTTCGTCGACATTCATAACCTCGACTCGGTCCGGGCCGCGATCGACGCTGGCACCCGGCTGCTCTACGTCGAGACCATCGGCAACCCCCGGCTCGATGTGCCGGACTTCGCGGCGCTGGCGGAGATCGCCCACGCGGCCGGCATCCCCCTGGTGGTCGACAACACCTTCGGGGCCGCCACCCTGGCGCGGCCCATCAAGCACGGCGCCGATATCGTCGTTCACTCCGCCACCAAGTGGATTGGCGGGCACGGCACGTCCATCGGCGGTGTCGTGGTCGATGCCGGGACCTTCGACTGGGCCAGCGCCAAGGCGAAGGCCCGCTTCCCCGAATTCAGCAGCCCCGACCCCTCGTACCATGGCCTGGTCTACACCGAGGCATTCGCCAACCTCGCATTCATCATCAAGCTGCGGGTGCAGCTGCTGCGCGACCTGGGGCCCGCGCTCTCCCCCTTCAACGCCTGGCTGTTCATCCAGGGACTCGAGACGCTGCCGCTCCGGATCAAGCGCCACTCCGAGAATGCCCTGGCGCTCGCCCGCTGGCTGCAGAAGGATGCCCGTATCGACTGGGTGTCCTACCCCGGCCTGGACTCGCACCCGGAGCATCGCAACGCCAAGCGCTATCTCGAAGGTGGGTACGGCGGGGTCCTGACGTTCGGCGTGAAGGGTGGGAAAGAGACGGCGCGGGCGGTGATCGACCAGGTCAAGCTGTTCTCGCTGCTGGCGAATGTCGGTGACGCCAAGTCGCTGATCATCCACCCCGCCTCAACCACCCATGAGCAGCTGACGGTGGAGCAGCAGAAGGCGTCGGGAGTCGTCCCCGAACTGATCCGGATTTCCGCGGGTCTGGAGGATGTGCGCGACCTGATCGCGGACCTGGACCAGGCGCTCAATGCCGCACCGAACGGTACGCCGGTCGCCGTTACCCCGGCTGCCCGATGAGTACCCGGCCGGTGGTCGTCAAGCTCGGGGGCGATGCCCTGTCGACCCCCGAGCGGATCGTGGCCCAGGCCCGGCGTCTTGCACGCCGGGCCGAGGCCGGGCCACTGGTCGCCGTTGCCAGCGCGAGGCGCGGGGTCACCGATCATCTGCTCGGACTGACGGCCGCGATTCGGGACGCGGTCGGCCCGAACCGGGACCACGACAGAGCTGGCGACGCCGAAGCCGATCGTGCGGTGGCCAGCGGCGAGGTGGTCGCAGCGTCATTGCTGGCGCTCGCGCTCAACCAGTTAGGCGTGCGCGCGGTATCGCTGGACGCCCGGGAGGCGGGGATCCAGTCGTATGGTGGGTTCGGCGGGGCGGCGATCCGACGGGTCGCGCCCACAAAGCTCGCGCGTCTGACCGGTCGCGGCATTGTTCCGGTGGTGACAGGATTTCAGGGTTGGCATCGGGGACGCGTCGCCACCCTGGGTCGGGGCGGCACCGACACCTCGGCGGTAGCGCTCGCGCTGGCGGTCAACGCCGACCGGGTGGTGTTCATCAAGGAGTCGGCCGGGCTCCGCACCGCCGATCCGAAGCTGGTGAGTGGTGCGCTCCCGATCCCGGCAGCACCGCACGAGTTCCTCACCGCACTCGCCGCCGCAGGCGCTCGGATCATCCACGCCGAGGCCGCCGCCCGGGCCGAGCAGGGCGCCCTGCCCCTGGAGTTCTGGTCACTGGATGGCACAAGCGCCGACAGCTGCATTGGTACCTCCGGTGCCGGCGACCGGCTTCGGGCCATTGCGACCTCGCCGGTCCAGGATGGCATTGGCCGGGTCACCGCGCTCGCCAGCAGCCAGACCGACATCCTGAGCGAAGCGGACCACCTGCGCACCGCCCTGGGCGCCGCGGGTGTACCGGTCATCGAAACGCAGCCCGCGGCATACGGATTCCGCTTCCTGGTACCGGAAAATCATGTGGTGCTTGCCACGCGGGCACTGCACGCCGCGTTCGTCGAGGTACCCACCGCTCAGGCCAGGCGCGCCTCATGACGCACGAGGAACGGGCGCTGCGAGGAGCTATGCCGGTGACATCCGGCATCCTGTCTCTGGGAGACTTCTTCCCGGAGGGAGGAGGTCGCATTGCCGACGCCCGACTCAGTTACCAGATCCTGGGTGACCCGGACCTCGGCGCACGGCAGGGTTGGCACCTGGTGTTCCATGCCCTGACGGGGAATGCAAGCGTCGAGCAATGGTGGGGGGACCTGGTCGGGCCCGGCGCGCCGCTTGATCCGAGCCGCCACCCGGTGCTGTCGGCCAACCTGCTCGGCAGCTGCTACGGCTCCTCCGGACCGGCGGAGGTCGAGGATGGCTCCTTCCCGGCGTTGAGCCCCGCTGACCTGGCCCGGGCGCATCTTCCCCTGCTCCACCATCTGGGCATCCGTCAACTGCGGGTGGTGAGTGGTGGTTCCCTGGGCGGGATGGTCGCATTGCACTGGGGGCTGGTCAGCCCGGTACCCGTTGAACGACTGGTGGTGTTCGCGGCGCCGGGCCGGGCCGGAGCGCAGGCGATCGGGTGGAATGCCGCGCAGCGCATGGCCATTGAGGCCGATCCGGCGTGGTGTAACGGTCGCTACCGCGCCGGGGAGGGGCCCCGCTCAGGACTCGCGGCCGCCCGAGCAATTGCGATGATCAGCTACCGATCCGCCGTGGAGTTCGACCAGCGATTTGCCCGCCGCCAGTCCCGCGTGCCCGGGCGCTACGACGTTGACCACTACCTCCGCCGCCACGGCGAGAAGCTGGTCGAGCGCTTTGATGCCCGGAGCTACGTGAGCCTGATGGGCGCGATCGACGCCCATGATATCGGCAATCCCGGCGCCGCCGGGTGGGCCACCCGGGAACGGGTGAAAGAGATCATCGGGGTTGGCGTGGACACGGACATCCTGTATGGCGCATCCGAGGTGCGAAGCTGGGCGGAGGCCTACGCCCGGGGCGGCGCCAACGCGCGATATGAGGAAATTGTGTCGCCCTACGGCCACGATGCGTTCCTGATCGAGATGGACCAGGTCGCCCGGATTCTGGCCGCACGCCGAGGGTGACAGTCATCGCAGACCTGGCGAACGAACGAGGACGCGAAGACCGCCCTGGTCGTCGCGTCCTCGTGATGCGGTGCGCCGTGGTGTCGCCGGCTTACGTCAGGAATGACTCCAGCGCCCGCGCGCGGCTCACATGGCGAAGCCGGGTCAGCGCCTTCTCCTTGATCTGACGCACCCGCTCCCGGGTGATGCCGAGCTGGCTTCCGATTTCTTCCAGCGTCATTGGCTCCGGTCCATCGAGGCCGAAATACAGCCGCAGGATCTTTGCTTCCCGTTCCTTGAGCGTGGACAGCACTTCCTCGATCGACTCGGTCAGCGCCTTCTCGAACGTATCGCTGTCCGCCCCGCCATTCTGGGTATCGGGCAGGTAGTCGAGCAGCTTGTTGTCCTCCCCCGGAGTGAGCGGGGCATCCAGCGAGAGGTGATTCTGGCTGATGGAGAGGGTCTTCTGCACTTCTTCGATCGTGATGTCCATGCCCTCGGCGATCTCCGCCGGGGTGGGCTCCCGGCCCAGTTCCTGGAGCAGCTGCGAGGAGCGTTTCCCGATCCGATGCAGTGTCCCCGCGCGGTTGAGTGGCACCCGGACGATCCGGCTCTGTTCCGCGAGCGCCTGGAGAATCGCCTGCCGGATCCACCACACCGCGTAGGAGATGAACTTGATCCCCTTGGTCTCGTCGAACTTGTGCGCCGCCCGGATCAGGCCGAGGTTGCCCTCGTTGATCAGATCCGAGAGGGAGACGCCCTGGTTTTGATATTTCTTGGCGACCGAGACCACGAACCGCAGATTGCTGCGGACCAGCTTATCGAGTGCTTCCGGATCCTTGACGCGGATAAGCTGCGCCAGCCGGACTTCCTCCTCCTGGTTGATCAGCGGGTACTTGCTGATCTCCCTGAGGTACAAGTCGAGCGACCCCTCGTCGAATGACGAGGATCCCCGTTTTCCGGTGCCGACTCGAATGGGACGCATGTGAACGTTGCCTCACCGCAGGCAGGAAGGAGCGACTGCCGGAACCTTAGCCCATCCCAATTGCCGATGCAAGCGGGTCTGTACCCGTGTGTCGCGCATCACGATCACTGGTAGGTATCGATCTGTGCCCGCTGCAGCCGGCCGGAGTAATCCACATACCCGACCTTGGTCTCGGAATAGAAGTGGAACACCTCCCACCCCCCTTCCCGGTGCCCGTTCCCCGTCTGCTTCACTCCGCCGAACGGCAGGTGCGCCTCTGCTCCAATGGTCGGAGCATTCACGTAGGAGATGCCGGTATCGAGGGTCTCCAGCGCCCGGAATGCCGCGTGGACGTTGGCGGTGTAGATCGCACTCGACAGGCCGTAGGGGACATCGTTGCTGATCCGGATGGCTTCGTCCAGGGACCCGATACGCACCACACTCAGGACCGGCCCGAAGATTTCCTCCTGCTCGACCCGCATCCCGGGTTTGACGCCGGTCAGGATCGTCGGCTCGAAGAACCATCCGCGCTGAAACGCCGCGCCCTTCGGGCGCCGCCCCCCGGCCAGCACCGCCGCCCCTTCCTTCCGGGCAATCCCGATGTACCGCTCCACCTTCTCGCGCGCGGCCTCGTGAATGAGGGGGCCGACCTCGACACCGGGGCGCCGCCCATCTCCGATCCTGAGCTGTTGCACCCGGGCCGCGAGCCGCTTGAGGAATCGGTCGTGCACCTTCCGGTGCAGCAGCAGGCGACTGGTGGCGGTGCAGCGCTGGCCGGTGGTCCCGAACGCGCCCCACAGCACCCCGTCGAGGGCCAGGTCCAGGTCCGCATCGTCCATCACGATGAGGGCATTCTTTCCCCCATCTCGAGCGATAGCCGCTTATGCATCCGGCCACAGGTTTCCCCGATGGCCGCGCCCGTGAGGGTGGACCCCGTGAAGGAGACGACCGGCACCTCCGGATGCGCCACGAGGGCCGCACCGGCGGCCGTGCCACCATGCACCAGGTTGATCACGCCGGGCGGGAATCCTGCTTCGAGCGCGAGCGCCACCAGGCGGTGGGCCGAATGCGGCACATCCTCCGACGGCTTGAGGACGACGGTATTCCCGCAGGCCAGCGCGGGAAACATCTTCCAGGTGGGAATCGCCAGCGGAAAATTGAACGGAGCGATCAGGCCGCACACACCGATGGGTCGGCGCCAGCTCATGGCCCATTTGTCCCGTAGCTCGGAGGGGACGGTGTGCCCGAACAGCCGGCGGCATTCGCTCGCCGCATAGTAGGCGGTATCAATCCCTTCCTGGACGTCGCCGCGCGTTTCCGCGAGCACCTTCCCCATCTCCCGTGTCATCGCATCCGCCAGCGATTCCTTCTCGACGGCGAGCAGGTCACCCAGCCGCCGCAGCAGATCGCCCCGGACGGGCGCCGGCACCGAGCGCCACTTCTCGAATGCCTCCGCCGCCGCTTTTACCGCCCGGTTCACGTCGGCCGGCCCCGAATCGGGGAAGCGACCGATCAGGTCGGTGGTATCCGCGGGGTTGCGGTTCTCGGTGTACCGCCGAGTCGAGGGGACCAGCCACTGGTCCCCGATCAGGTTCTTGAATGTGAGGGCCACGAACGCCTGCTGGTCAGAGGGCGCAGAAGGATGCTCAGGATGCTTCCACTGCCGGGGGGACGACCGCAGTGGGACAACTCCAGGTTCGCGCCTGGGACGCATAGCCTACCCGGGGGAGGATTTCACGGGCGGCCAGGACCAGCCCCCAGAGCAGGACGCCCAGGGAGAGGCAGTGGGCGAACCCAAGGCGCCGGTTCCAGGAACTGACGGTACTCCAGAGTCCGGCCACGATGACGGTCGCGATGGCGCCAAGGTACATCGCCAGGTTGAGGCCGCAGGCATTGGCGTAGGGCCACTGCGTGATCCCGACCGCCAGGAGCAGTCCCAGCACCACCCGGAACCAGGTGGACGCGACCGCCATCCGGCCCCCCACCTCGATGGGGGCCGCACGCCCCGGCGCCGAACGTGTCGCCGGGGTCTGGGCCGGGGCGCTGCCGCCCTTGGCAATGACCTTGTCGATGTCCGCCAGCTCCTTGTCCCAGTCCCGTGGTCCATTACTCATGGCGTCTCCCGCGAGAGACCGTAACGTTCGATCTTCTTGTAGAGGTTGGAGCGGGGCATCTTGAGGGCCCGGGCCGTCTCGGACACGTTCCAGTCATGCTCCCGCAGCTTCGCGGCGAGGAAGCTGCGCTCCGCTTCATGCTTGAAGGCCTCGAAGGTGCCCTCCCCCGCGGGCCCATTGTCCATCCCCTCGACCGTGGTCGTCTCCCCCAGGAGCCGGCTGACATCGCCTGCCGTTACCATCTTGCCGGGCGACAGGATGAGGAGTCGTTCTACCGCATTGCGCAGCTCGCGAATATTCCCCGGCCAGGTGCGCTCCTTGAGGCGTTCCACGGCACCGGCGTCAAAGCTGCGGCTGGCGGCGCCGGTCGCGCCCGAGAGCTGGCGCACGAAGTGATCCACCAGCGCCGGGACGTCCTCCCGCCGTTCCCGGAGTGGGGGCACGGCAATCGGCACCACGTTGAGTCGGTAGAACAGGTCCTCCCGGAAGCGGCCGGCGGCGATCTCTTCATCCAGCACCTTGTTGGTGGCGGCGATGACCCGTACGTCGACCTGAATTGGCTTGGCCCCGCCGATCCGGCTGATCACCCCCTCCTGCAGGGCGCGCAGGACCTTGGCCTGGGCCGAGCCTGACATGTCGCCGATCTCGTCGAGGAAGAGCGTGCCGCCATCCGCCAGCTCGAACTTGCCGGCGCGGTCGGTGACCGCCCCGGTGAACGACCCCTTCATGTGACCGAACAATTCGCTCTCGATCAGCTCGGAGGGAATGGCGGCGCAGTTCAGCTCGATGAAGGCCCGGCTGCGTCGGGGAGACGCCTCGTGGATCGCCCGGGCGACCAGCTCCTTCCCGCTGCCGTTCTCGCCGGTGATCAGCACCCGGGCGGTGGTCGGTCCCACCCGGGCGATCACCTCGCGGACATCGGCCAGTCCGGCCCCCTCGCCGATCATGGTGAAGCGCGATTCGGTTTCGCGCCGCAGTCGATCGTTCTCTCCCGTGAGCTCCGCCCGCTCCACCGCATTGCGCACCGTCACCAGCAGTCGATCGCTGTCCAGCGGTTTCTCGAGGAAATCAAAGGCCCCACGTCGGGTGGCGTCCACGGCGGTGGCGATCGTCCCGTGGCCCGAGATCATGACGATCACCGCCGTCGGATCGAGCTCCCGCAAACGGCTCAGCGTTTCCAGGCCGTCGAGCCCCGCCATTTTCACGTCGAGAAAGACCACATGCGGCCGAAATTCCGGATAGACCGACAGCGCTTCCCCACCCGATCCGGCGACCCGGACTTCGAGGCCCTCGTATTCGAGGACCTGCTTGAGGGCGTCCCGGATGCCCGGTTCGTCGTCCACCACCAGCAGGCGATGACTCATCGTCTGGCCTCGGGGTACAGCACCACGCCGTTGGGCCGGACGCGAAGTCCGGTGATCCCCTTCGGCAGGGGAAAGGGCAGCGCACCGTCCGTGACGTTGGGCAGCGACTGGGCAATCAGCTGATGGGTCGCGGCCTGGGGCAGTGTGAAGCCGCGCAACTGGACCTCATTGACCTGCCAGGCCGCCCGGCCCCGTCCGCGCGACAATACCGGTCCCGAGGCGGTCACCCGCTCCCACGGGGCGAGCGCGTCGGCGAAGGGGCCCAGCGCGGAGCGCGGAATGGCCGCCGTCTCCACCCGTCCGGTGGCGGTCAGTCGGCCCTCCCCCAGCGCGAACGCGAGGGAATCGATGTGATGTCGTGCCTCAGCGGGAACCGCCGCAAGCACCAGGGCCGCCATCTCCGCCGCTGAGAGGATGACCGAGTCCGCCGCCCATCCATGCAGCGAATCGACCTTGTCTCGACCGGTGACGAGGGGATCGTCCCGCCCGACCGGGCTCGTCACGGCAGGTGCCGGGAGCAGCGCCGCCTGACTGGGCGCGATCCGGTGCACCAGTTCCCGACGGAACAGCCAGGCCCCACTGACCAGGACCGCAAGCACCAGAATGCCAAGCACCCGCAATGGCAACGTCCACACCTTCATGGGGAAGCATCTCCGACGGGCAACGGGGAACGAGACAGAGGCACCAGCAGGGAACCACGACGATACCCCACCGGGTCCAGCTCGACGCGCATGAACCCCAGCGTCAGCAGGCGAGGGAGGATCGCCGGCCATCGGAGGCGCAGCTCGTCCAATGCCCCCGGGGGAACTTCAACAGTAGCGTGGTCGCCACGATGACGGAGCCGCACGTCACCGGTGATCCCCTCGGCCCGGAGCAAGGACTCCCCCTGTTCGACCTGGGACAGCCGGGCCGACGTCACCGGGAGGCCGTACTGGATTCGGCTCGCAAGGCAGGGTGAGGCCGGTGCATCCCAGTTGGGGATCCCCAGGCTCCGCGCAGCGGCCCGAACCATCGCCTTCGACCAACCCAGGGTGGCCAGCGGTGACTGGACCGCGCTGGCGCTCGCCGCCGCCTGGCCCGGCCGGTGCTCGTGCAGGTCCTCGGCATGGGTCCCGTCGATTATTACCGGATATCCCAGCGTATCCGCCAGCGGGCGCAACCGGCCCCACAGTTCCTGCTTGCAGAAAAAGCATCGCCCGGGCGAGTTGGCCTGGTACCGCGGGTCCGCCAGCTCATGCGTATCCAATTCATGCAGCGGCACATCGAACTGACGAGCCAGGTCGACGGCCGCCCGGTACTGGACGTCAGGGTATGAGGCGCTTCGGCCGATTACGGCCAGGAGATCCGCTCGTGGCAGGGCCCCTCGAGCCACCACCGCCACCAGGGAGGAATCGACCCCACCGGAGTAGCCGAGGAGCACACGTCCGAGACCCGACAAGTGGAGCTGCAGATCAGCGAGTGCACGCATGGCGGTAACGTAAGGTGAGGTCGTCATGACTTCCACCCGGCGCGCTGCGTCGCCAAGATTCTCCCATGACCGAATCATCCCGACTCGTGGTCTCCTCGCGGCTCAGCCTCCCGCTGACGGAGTTGCGGTTCCAGGCCAGCCGAGCCGGAGGCCCCGGGGGGCAACACGTCAACACCTCGTCCACCCGGGTGGAGCTCTGGTGGGATGTCGCCACGAGTCCGAGCCTGACGGCCGAGCAGCGCGCCACACTCCTGGCCCGCCTGGGGACGCGACTCACCGAGGACGGACAGCTGCGGCTGGTCAGCAGCGCCAGCCGGAGTCAGCTGCGGAACAAGGATGCCGCGCTGGCGCGGCTGCAGGAGCTGCTCAAGGCCGCCCTCACCCCGGTCAAGGTCCGTCGCAAGACCCGGCCACCCCGCGCAGCGAAGGAACGGCGGCTGACCCAGAAGCGGCAACAGAGTGAGCGGAAGCGGGACCGGCGCCGCCCCACTCGCGATGACTGAGGCGCGCGTACGCGTCGTGCAGGCCGCGGAGCCCGCCGACCCGGCCATCCGTGAGGCCGCTGCCCTGCTGCGCGCCGGCCACGTCGTGGCCTTCCCCACCGAGACCGTCTACGGACTCGGCGCCAACGCCCTCGATCCTGCCGCGATCGAACGGATTTACCAGGCGAAGGGCCGGCCCGCCTATAACCCGCTGATCGTCCACGTCGCCGACATTGCCGGGGCCCGGGCCCTCACGACCAGCTGGCCGGAAGCGGCCGTCCGGTTAACCGAGGAGTTCTGGCCCGGACCGCTGACGATCATCCTGCCCAAGGCGGCGGCAATTCCACCCATCGTCACCGCCGGGCTGCCGAACGTGGCCGTGCGGGTCCCGTCCCATCCCGTAGCACTGGCCCTCCTGCAGGCGGCCGGGCTACCCCTGGCGGCCCCGAGTGCCAACCGCTCCGAAGGCCTCTCCCCTACGACCGCGGAGCATGTGCGGGGCAGCCTCGGCGGCCGGATCCCGTTGATTCTGGACGGTGGGCCAACGTCCGTGGGCATCGAGTCGACGGTGATCGACCTCTCCGGTCCCGTGCCACGGGTGCTTCGGCCAGGGATGATCAGCCTCGACACGCTGGCGGGATTGTGGGTCCGGTGTCGGGACCCGAAGCCGCGTCCCGCGATGCGCAGCCGCGCGCTTCGCACCGGGCATGCTCGAACGGCACTATGCGCCCCGGGCTCGACTGATCCTGTTTGACGGAGATGAGCGTGCGGCGGTGGAGGGCCAGGTGGCTGCGGCGATCCAGGCGGGCGGAGCCGTCGCCGCGGTGCTCCTGGAGGGTGCGCTCCCCGGGGCGACCCGCACGGTGACCCTCCCCCGCGACCCGGCGCGTTATGCGCAGGCCCTGTACGCCACCCTGCACCAGTTCGATGCCCTCGGCATCGACCTGATCGTGCTGCAGCGCCCGCCTGACGCGCCTGCCTGGGATGCGATTCACGACCGGCTGCAGCGGGCGGCGACCTCCACACCTCGACCCAGGCCCATCCCATGATCGAATCTGACGGACCGCCGCCCCGCATGCTCCAGATCCTCTCGCGGAGCCGCTATCTGATCTTCATCGCGGTGGTGGCGATCCTGGTCGCGGCTACATCCCTGCTGTGTTATGGCGCGGTGGAGACCATCGGGGTGGTGCGCGGCCTCCTCGATCCGTCGCAGGAGGGGGCCAAGGGCGCCAAAGGGGTCATCCTGGCCTTCATCGAGCTGACCGACCTCTTCCTGCTGGCGACGGTCCTCTACGTCATCGCGATCGGCCTGTTCGAGCTGTTCGTCGACAATCGCCTCGAACTGCCGCACTGGCTGGAGATTCGCACTCTCGATGACCTGAAGCAGAAGCTGATCGGGGTGATGATTGTCGTGCTGGGGGTGGTGTTCCTCGGACAGGTGGTGACCTGGGATGGTCAACGCGACCTGCTCGGTTTTGGCGGCGGGATCGCTCTTGTGATCGCCTCACTGACCTGGTTCCTCAGCGCGCGTCCGAAGAAGACCTGAAAAACGGCCTAGCGTGGCTGTCCCGGCTGCCCCGAAACCCCCGGCTGGGGAATATTGGGTCGTTCGGCAGGGTCCTCGCGGATGACAGGGCGGGTATCAAACGAGGCCGGCAGCACCGACGTCCCCGGCTTGCACACCTCCGTTCTGGTCAGCCACCGGACCGTCTCCCCGGCGACCTCCACCCGTCCCGCGAATCGGAGGTTGACGAACCGCTCGCCGATCGGCGTCTGCAGACTGCTCTTGCCGATGATCTCGAAGGAATTTGCCTTCCCGGACATGGGCAGGGCGCCCCCCCGCATGGGCAGGACGACACTGAAACGGGCGGTGTCACGGGTAGCGATAAATAACGTCTGGAGATGTTCCCCCTCCCCCGCAGTCTCCCCGGCAATGTTCATCCGCGTCTGGAACTTGGTCTCGGTCAGGTCATAGTCGTTCAGATTGCACCCGACAAAGACCAGTTCCAGCGAGTCCGAAGTCCCGGCGGTGGTCTCACCCGGACGCAGGTTTACTTCGCGCAGCGCGTAGGTGGGATCCTGGTAGAGCCAGGCACCCATGGCGGTGCAAGCCGTGCTACCCAACAGCATCCCTGCGACAGCGAGTAGCTGGCGACGCATGGCTCGGTATTACTCAGAGAAAGGGAGCCGCAAGCTACGACAATTCCTTCTGGCACGTAAGGGACGGTGCGATTTGCAACCGTCAGGCGGATCGGACCGCCGAGCCGGTGTGGCGGATCCGGTCCAGCGTTCGATACTGAATCGCCTCCGCAACGTGCGGCGTGTCGATCCGGTCCTCGCCTGCCAGGTCCGCCACCGTCCGCGCCACCTTGAGTACACGATGAAACGCGCGGGCGGAGAGCCCCAGCCGGGTGAGCGCCAGCCGAAGGAGATCCTCAGCTGCCGTCGGGAGCCGACAGAACCTCCGAAGCTCCTTCGGCCCCATATGGGCGTTGGCATGCTGGCCGGGCACGCCGGCAAAACGGATACGTTGGCGGGCGCGCGCTTCCTCCACCCGGATCCTGATCTCGGCGCTCGGCTCTTCGGTGCTGTCGCCGGACAGGGCGTCGGGCCGGACCGCAGGAACCCGAAGCTGGATATCGATTCGATCCAGCAGTGGTCCGGAGACCCGCGCCAGGTAGCGGTCAACGGCTGCCGGATCACATCGGCAGTCCCGCGTATGATCACCGTCATGCCCGCACGGACAGGGATTCATCGCTGCCACCAGTGTCAGCCGGGCTGGATAGGTCAGGCTGACAGCCGCTCGGCTCAGGGTAACGACCCCATCTTCCAACGGCTGACGCAGGACTTCGAGCACGTTGCGGCGGAACTCCGGCAATTCATCCAGAAAAAGCACGCCCGCGTGGGCCAGGCTCACCTCGCCCGGGCGCGGCGTCGAGCCGCCTCCGATCAGGCCGGCGTCACTGATGGTGTGGTGCGGCGCCCGGAAGGGGCGACCGGCAAGGAGTGCCCGCCCTGAAGGCAGCAGCCCGGCCACACTGTGCACCCGAGTGGCCTCCAGTGCTTCCTCCACCGACAACGCCGGCAGAATGCTCGGCAGTCGCCGGGCCAGCATGGTCTTGCCCGCGCCAGGTGGACCCAGCAACAGGACATTGTGCCCGCCCGCTGCGGCGACTTCGAGGGCGCGCTTGGCCGCCGGTTGCCCGCGCACATCGCTGAAATCGAGGCCATCGGCGCCGGGTTCGGCCAGGAGCGCCTGCGGATCGGCGAGCACCGGCTGTAGCCGAATGGCCCCGGACAGATGCTGCGCGACCTCCTGTAACGACGCCGCCCCAAGAGTTTCGATGCCAACGACCGCCGCCTCGGCCGCGTTGGCACGCGGGAGAATGAGTCGGGTCAGCCCTGCCGCCCGGGCCGCCAGGGCGACAGAGATGGCGCCCCGGACCGGCCGCAGCGCTCCCTCCAGCCCCAGCTCACCCATCAACAGTGCCCCCGTCAGCTCGTGATCGGGAAGCTGTCCGCTGGCCACCAGGATGGCGATGGCGATCGGGAGATCGAAACCCGACCCATCCTTCTTGATGTCCGCCGGCGCCAGGTTCACCGTAATCCGTTTGAGCGGTGGCGCGAAACCGGCGTTCGCCATCGCCGCGTGCACCCGCTCACGCCCCTCCTTGACGGCACCCTGAGCCAGTCCGACCGTCGCAAAGGACGGGAGACCATTCGCGAGGTCGGCTTCCACTTCGACGAGATACCCGTCGATGCCGAGCACGGCGGCAGATTGTACTCGAGCGAGCAAATCAGACATCCGGGGAAAAAGACCCGGCATGATGGCCGCTGGTGACCCTGGATGCGAGCCGCCGTACCGCACAGGTCATCCTGAAAACGCGACCGGACGCGACGAGGCCCCGTCAGCGTGGTGCCAACGGGGCCTCTGGGAACGCTGGAGGGACCGGGTCTGACTTAGTTGGGCCACCCATCCGGCTGCGCGTCCAGGACCAGGATAATCGGCGCCGTCAGGTCGCCGGCAAACACACTGGTTTCGAGCGGCTGGGTCCGATCCAGGTCATCCCGGCTCGCACCGATGCAGCAGGTAAAGCCAATCCGGAGGACCGGCTGGTCCAGCAGCGCAGCCGGGATCACCCGAGGTGGGCCGTAGCTCAGCCCTTCTCGGATCGTCGCTGGGACCCGTCCAGAGAGGTACACCGGAAGCTCAACGAGCGACTGTAGCATCCGATAGGTGAGAACTGTGGATTCTCCGCCACTAGTCGCAATCCCGAAGACTGGAGCGCCAAATCGCCCAGTTCGGGGGAAAATAGCCACAGCGTAATGAAACGGCCCGCCCCTATCTCTTGCAATGACAAGGGTTTCCCTGAGGAGGTCGTGGACCGCCAGGATATCCTGTGGGATGGGTTCGGGATTCATTCTTGTTTCCTTATGACAAAACTCTGCCGCGAAGCCGGTAGTTCGCTTGGCAAATTGCAGAACTCGGGCCGAAGCGGAAGTGATCCACCATACCATGAAAACGCGGCCGTCTCGCCGTCCGTTCCCCAGACAACTAGCTGCTCGTCCCTGGAGAGCGCAACCCGCTCCGGGTCCACGACACCCGGAGCGTGGTCCCACGCCCCACCGCACTGGTGGCGTCCACCTGCGCGCCCCATCCTTCCACCAGCCGTCGGACAATCGCGAGTCCAAGCCCTGACCCGCTGGTGGTGGTCGAAAACTGCGGTTCGAAAATCCGAGTGAGCTGATCGGAGGCGATACCACCCCCGTCATCAATCACGGCGAAGCCGTCGCTCGTCACGGCGATCTCCGCGCGGGAGGCACCGGCATTCCGGGCGTTCTCGATCAGGTTGCCCAGAACCTCCTTCACCTCGTCCCGGCGGGCAGGCAGAATGCGGGATGCGTCCCCCGTCACCTCCAGGGCCAGACCACTGGCACCCAGCTGGTAGAGTGCCGCCACCTCATGCGCGATCCCCGCCAGGTCAACTGACTCCAGCGGCTGCAGCTCTGCCCCGGGCAGCCCGAAGCGGCTGAATCCGCGCGCGATGGTATCGAGGCGATCGATCTCGGCCAGGATCCGGGCGGAGGTTTCCGTCAGCGCCTGCTCGAACTGTTGCGGACGCTCCCGCCGTACCCGGAGGAGGTGCTGCATCCCCAGACGAATGGGGGTCAGTGGATTCTTGATCTCGTGGGCGACCTGCCGCGCCATTTCCCCCCAGGCCAGGACCCGTGCTGCCTGGGTGACATCCGTCAGGTCGTCGATCGCGAGGACCGATCCGCCGGGAACCGCGCCGAGCCGTGCGAGCTGCAATCGCAGGGAGCGTCCCTGCACCTCCACATCGGCCGCCGCCTCCGCCGTGTCCTCCCCCAGAAATCGCTGCACAACCTGCAGCAGCGGCTGCCATTCCGTCCCCAATTCCTCGCGGAGCCGATCGCCATCGGCCAGCGGTGCTCGCAGCAGATGACGGGCGCGGGCGTTCGCCAGGATGATGCGACCCGAAGGGTCCAGTGCCACCACACCCGTCGCAACCTGGGCCAGTACCGCAGCGGTCCGCTGGCGGGCGCCCTCGAGGGCGGCCTGGCTGCCGCGGATATCACTGGCCATCCGGTCGAAGGCACTGAACACCTGCTCGAATTCGATCGGCGGGGCCGCGACCGCTGGGAGGGGGACCCCTTCGCCCACCGCGCGGGCGGAACGGCGCAGGTCAGCGACCGGGCGACTCAGCGCCCTGGCCACCAACTGTGCGGCGAGGACGGCGGCGCCCAGTCCTCCCAGCAGCGCCAGGATCAGGACATAGGTAAGGTCCTGCTGGTCCTGGGTTCGGCCCCAGTCGAAGGCCAGTTGAGGTGTCGCCAGGATGCCGATGCCACCGGGGGGCCCGGCCTGCGCGACACGGTACCCCACCCGCACGGGAGCGATATAGGTGGTCGCCTGACGGGTCAGCTCCAGTTCGTCCCCAAGCGCCAGCCGCTGGAATACCCGCGCATCGATCAGCGGCTCGACGAGGGACAGGTCTTCCAGAATGGGGGCACTCGCCGCCACCAGGCGTCCGCCGCTGTACAGCACCAGGTCACCATCGAATCGATTGGACAATTCGCCCAGTCCATCGAGGAGATAGTCCCCCGGCTCCTGCAGCAATCCGCCCGCGGCGAGCACCGCATCACGCAGGACCGACACGATCAGCAGATCGCGCGTCCGGTTGGCCTCGGCGGTCAGCCGACCCAGACCCCAGATCGTAAACCCTACCGCCGGCACCACGCAGAAGAGCGCCAGCGTCAACGCCAGGCGGAGCTGGAACGAGCGAGCCAGGCGCCGCACCCCCAGCCAGCGGCGAAGACTCTCCAGCTGGACGGTGGCCGCAAACCAGAGCAACGCGAGGAGCAGCAGGTCGAGCGCGACGAGCAGCGCGCCGCGGACCATGAGCATCGACAGGGGGCGCAACCGTATGGTAGCGTGCACCTGCCGGGTCCCTCCTGGCAGTTCGAGAATCCGGTCGTAGTGCGCCTCCCCGCTCTCGCGATGCCACTGCGGTGCCGGCCCGGGGCCCAGCCCGCGAATGAACGGAGGCGAGAGCGCGACATCGTAGAGCGGCGGACCCTCGGAGGGCGCCCGCAGGAGTCGGGCGATCCGCGCCGCCACCAGGAGCCGGGAGCGGGGTCCGACCGCGACCGTCAGAATGCGACCGCTGCGCAGGCGCTGCAGCAGTACATAGTGGCGGCCCGGCACGCGCATGAGCGGGACGACAACGCGGTTGCTGTCCGCCGGGAAACTGGTGACCAGGGCCGACAGGAGCCGGGCATCAATGTTCAGCGAATCGAGAGAGAGCTCGGCCCGACGGCTCCCATCCCGTTCCCAGAGGGCCATACGGACAGGATACTCCTGCCCCGCGAGGAACGAGCTGCGCCACGCCAGAAAGAGTTCCGACGAGGCCACTGGCTCTTCATCCGCCGCAATCTGGTCGGCGAATCGCTGCAGATATGGTGTGGCCAGTGGGTCTTCGACGTCGCCAAGCCGCGCGAGATCGCGTTGCGCCGCCGCGATTCGGCCGTTGAGCTCGGCGCCCCAGGTAACCAGCGCCGCCGCGGTTCCGGCGACAATAGCCATCCCGACCAGCGTGGCCCCGCGGGAGGCGGGCCACGCAACCAGCAGCAGTGCTGGCAGCCAGAGAAAGGTGTACCAATCCGGCCAGCCGACCTCCGGACTCCAGACCACAATGCCGATCACCGCCGCCAGCACCGCAATGACGACCCCCAAAGTCACCCGCCGCCCCCCGCCGACGGCCGGTCCCGGACCACGCAACAGGGCCGCTGCGAGACCCAGCAGCGCGGAGGTCGCCAGGGTCAGGCTGATCTGCCAGATCAGCCAGAGGGTGCCGCTGACCCCGTTGACCGGGGGCTGAATACCGCGTCCCAGCGCGCTGATGACATACGGGGTGGCGACCAGGAGCAGCAACGCGAGCACCAGACGGCGAGGAGTGCGCACTCGCGGGCGGTTCCCGAGCCAGATGGCGAAGAGCATCACCAGCGCACTGGTCAGGAGCAGGTGTCCGGCCGACGCGGAGAAGACCCCCAGCGTCCGGCTGCGGAAATTGCCTGGCGAGAAGAGGGTGTCGAGTCCGAGTGACGCCCCGACCGGTGCCCGAACCGCGCACCAGAGAAAGATCGCGAGGATGGCAAATCGTTCGCGGCTGGCGGTCGCGTTGGTCAGCACCAGGAGGAGTAAGAGGAGCAGGAAGACGGAGACCCAGCGCGCCGCCGTGGCGAGGGTTTGCGCCGCCGCCACTGACTGCACTGGTGGAACCGGCTGAACGCTGAAGAGGAGCCGCTCGCCTGCCGTGGTCGGCTCGGTATACTCGAAGATGTCCCGGGCCGCGGGGGCTGTGCCCGGGGGGAACACCCGCAATTGCACCCCTGCCGCCTCACCAAATCGCGCCGCGATGCTGCGATCGGGCCGCGGGACCGCCGAGTCGGCCCACAACAGGATCGTGGCCACGGCGACCCGCCCGTTGGCGGCATGGCGACGACTCTCGAGTGTCGCATAGAAGCTGCTGAAGCGCGCGCCGACGGAATCCCCCTCCACCGTGGGCGGGAGCCGATGCCGCCCGGCCCACGCCCAGGGCACCCCGGTCGGCTCCAGGATCACGACGGCTGCCTCGGCCCCCTCACGTGGCAGTGAGGCGGACAGCCGGGCAAAGGCCGCAGCCTGGTTTCCGGTGGACGTCCCGACAGCTTCCGCGGCCAGCCGATCCGCGCGCCGCAGCGCCCCGCGCAACTCACCACTGAGTTGCTGGAACGCGGCCGACAGGCGCCGCTCGCGCTCCGCGGGCCATTCGGGCCCAACCTTGATCAGGGCGTGCTGGGACCAGGTCAGGGTGATGGCCACCGCCGCCATGGCGCCGCTGGTCAGCCGCGCACGGCCACGCAGCAGCCCAAGGGCCGCCACCACCGGCACCCAGGCGGCCACGACCCACGGGAGCGCCGGCGCACGCAACCATTCCGCTGCAAGCACCGCCAGCACGAGGGCCAGCAGCGATCCCCCGCGCGCGTTCCACCACGGTTCAGTGCGCATCACGTACCAAGTATATTCCACCCCGTCATGAAGAGCCTACGCTTTGCCCTCGCCGCCGCGACGCTGTCGCTCACCCTGCCTGCCATTGGAGCGGCGCAGGTGTCGGATGAAGGCGTGCTCCAGGTGCGCTCCGGCGACCGGGACGTGGGCAGTGAGCACTTCACCGTGACCACGGCGGATGGCCTGCGCATTACCACCCGGACCACCTTTGACTCCCGTCCACCGGTCGAGCTGACGGCCTCCCTCAATCGTCAGGAGGGCGCGGGCCTCGCCTTTCAACTGGACCGCCGGGGGGGCCAAGCCGGGGCGCAGATCTATGCCGTCCAGAAACACAATCGGATCACGATTCGGCGGATCGAGCGGGGAGCCGAGCAGGCCAGCGAGGTCCCGGCGGGGCCGCGGACCGTGCTCCTGGCCGACAGTGTGTTTGCCCTCTACCTCCAGATCATCCCCTACGCGACGGAAACGGGCCAGTCCGTCTCCATCCTGTTCCCCCATGGCGCCCGCCGTGCCACCATCTCCGCCCAGCGCGTCCCCCACGGCGCCGAGGGAACGATCATCAGTCTGACCGGCGACCTCGACGCGGAGATCCTCCTGGGCAACGATGATAAGGTTCAACGCATCTCCCTCCCGGCACTCAGGCTGGTGGCGGCTCGGCGAGTTGAGTAGCTCCCGTCCCAACCTGAAACTCCCGGACAACCCGCCCCGTAAGCGGGTCAGTCGTCACATACTCATTTCAGACAGGACCGTTCGATGCGACGCAGCTGGCTGCTGATGACTGCCCTGCTTGGGCCCATGCCGGTCGTAGCTCAGACCCCCGATTCGACCTCCGCGGTCCCCCCCGGAACCGTGGCCACCCTGGCCCTGGCCGATGCGCTCCAACAGGCCATGAATCTGAACCCGGCCTACCGTCAGGTGCTGAACAACGCCAAGACGGACAAATGGGCGGTCCGGAACGCCTATGGGTCGCTGTTGCCTGGCGCCTCGGTCTCGGGCGGGATGAACTACACCGGGTCCGGAGAAGCGAACTTCGGCCAGGGCTTCACCCGCTCCACCTCTGCCACGATAGGGTCCAACTACAACATTGGACTCCGGTGGGAGCTGGATGGCAGCCGCCTGCTCGCCCCGGCGCAGGCCAAGGCCAATCGGCGTGCCACCGATTCCGATATCGCCAACGAAGAAAGCTCACTCCGCTTCTCAGTCACCGAGCAGTACCTCACCGTCCTGCAGGCGACCGCGCAGGTGGCCGTGGCGGTGCAGCAGGTGGAGCGGAATCAGAATTTCCTCGATCTCGCCAGTGCGAAATATCGGGTCGGTCAGGGCACCCTGATTGAAGTGCGTCAGGCGGAAGTGCAGAAGGGCCAGTCCGATGTCACCCTGCTGCGCAATATCCAGGCGGAGAGTGAAGCCAAGCTCGAGTTGTTCCGCCGCATCGGAGTCGAGCCGCCGGTGCCGCTGGAGCAGATCGCGCTGAGCGATTCGTTCCCGGTCCAGCGGCCAACCTACTCCCTCGATGCGCTGCTGAGTCAGGCGGAGGACCAGAACCCCTCCCTGCGTGCCCTCGAAGCCCGCCAGCGAGCATCAGCGGTCGGGGTAAAGTCGGCCAAATCGGCCTTCCTGCCCAGCCTGTCGGTGAATGCCGGCTGGAGCGGTTTTACCCAGCAGCAGACCGACACCGACCTGCTCCTGCGGAATTCGCTGCTTGGCGCCCGTGGCTCGGCCGCTGCCTGTATTGAGAATGACCAGATCCGCGCGTCGGCCGGATTGCCCACCGTCGGGAACGCTGGTTGCTTCGCCAATGCCGGGCTCGACACCCTGGGCGGTACCGCGAACCCCGCCCTCGCGTCGCTGGCCGGCGGGACCCGCTCGGCGTTGCTCGACGCAAACAACACGTTTCCGTTCAACTTCACCAAGCAGCCGTTCAGCGCCAGCCTGACCATTTCCCTGCCGATCTTCACCGGCTTTGGCCGGTCGCTGCGGGTGCAGCAGGCCAAGGAACGGGAGCAGGATGCCCGCGAAGGACTGCGCGCGCAAGCATTGCAGGTTCGCAGTTCGGTACATGGCCGTTACCTCGCCCTGGAAACCTCCTTCAAGGCGATTGCAGTACAGTCCGCCAGCCGCGATGCCGCACGGGACCAGCTGCGGCTGGCCCAGGACCGGTATCGGCTCGGTAGCGGGACCGCACTGGAGGTGTCGGACGCCCAGAACTCGGTGCAGCGCGCCGAGGGCGACTATGTCAACGCGATTTACGATTATCACAAGACTCTCGCGGCGCTGGAAGCCGCGGTGGGTCGCCCGCTTCGCCAATAAGACAAGGAAAAGACCATGTCGCGTCGCATGAAGATGGGACTGTTCGCCGGCCTGCTGGTGGTCGCCGTGGGGGCCATTGTCGCCCTGGGTGCCGCCAAGGGAAAGAACAAGCCGGTCGAGGTCCGCATGGAGCCGGTGGGGACCCGCGACCTCGTGGCGGTCGTCACCGCCAGCGGCAAGATCGAACCCGATACCAAGGTCGACATCCTGTCCGATATCCAGGGCCGGATCACCAAGATCGGTGTGAAGGAAGGCGATCTGGTGCGGAAGGGCGACTTCCTGCTCCAGATCGACCCGGCGACCTACCAGGCGGCGGTCAGCCGTTCCGAAGCGCTCCTGGCGTCCTCACAGAGCGACCTGATTCGGGCCCGGGCCAACGAAGACCAGGCCAAGCGGGCTCTGGACCGTACCAATGAACTGCGGCGCACCAATGAAAGCCTGATCACCACCGAGTCGGTCGAGCAGGCCCAAACCGCCTTTGCGGTCGCTCAGGCGAACACCAAGGCGAGCCAGGCGTCGGTCGACCAGGCCCGCGCCGGCCTCCAGGAAGCACGCGACAACCTGAGTAAGGCCCGGATTGTGGCCCCGATCTCCGGTCGCATCACCCGACTCGCCGTTGAGGAAGGCGAAGTCGCCGTGCCAGGCACCTTCAGCCGGGACGTCGGCCTGCTGATGACCGTGGCCGACCTGTCGGTGATCCTGGCCAAGGTACAGGTGGACGAGACCGATGTGGTCCGCCTCGCAGATGGAGACTCGGTGCAGGTGTCCATCGACGCCTTCCCCGACACCACCTTTGTCGGCCGGGTGACCAAGATCAGCAACAGCGCCAAGCTGACCGCGGGCACCAACGCCGGCTCCAACGACCGCGCGGTGGACTTCGATGTCGAGATCACCCTGGCCAATCCGCCGAAGGACATCCGGCCCGACCTGTCCACCACGGCACGAATTGTCACCGACGTCCGTAAGGGGGCACTTAGCATCCCGATCATCGCGTTGACGGTTCGCTCGCATGAAACGGTGCCGAACGAAACGGCCGGGACGCCAGTTGGCACGGCCCCCGGGGATACCGGGGCCGCCAGCAAGAAGAAGGAGCGCGAGGGGGTATTCGTGGTGACCGACGGCGTGGCGCACTTCCGGCCGGTCCAGGTGGGCATCGCCGGCGACGAACACTTCGAAGTCCTCGAGGGCCTGAAGGAAGGCGAGACGATCGTGGCGGGTACCTATCAGGCGATCCGGGACCTGCAGGATAGTGCCCGCGTGAAGGCGGCGGTGGTGGACAGCGCGAAAGGGAAGAAGCCATGAGTGATCGGGTCATTCACGTCGAGGACCTCGCTCGGGAGTACATCATGGGCGCCGAGCGGGTCCAGGCGCTTCGCGGACTGACACTCACCATCCGGCGCAATGAGTATGTCGCCATCATGGGGCCGTCGGGATCGGGCAAGTCGACGTTCATGAACCTGATCGGATGCCTCGATACGCCCAGCGCCGGCAGCTACTGGCTCAGCGGCCAGGAAGTCTCGCGGCTGTCCGATGATGCACTGGCCCGGGTCCGGAATAAGGAAATCGGGTTCGTCTTCCAGACGTTCAACCTGCTGCCGCGGGCCTCCGCACTGCACAATGTTGAGCTGCCGCTGGTCTACGCTGGTGTTACCGCACGGGAACGGCGCCAGCGGGCCGAGCGGGCGCTCACCCGGGTCGGCCTCGCCGAGCGGATGCACCACCGACCGAATGAATTGTCCGGCGGCCAGCGGCAACGGGTGGCGATCGCCCGGGCGCTGGTGAACGAGCCGTCCCTGCTCCTGGCGGACGAGCCGACCGGCAATCTCGACAGCACCACCAGTGATGAAATCATGCGGGTATTCGCGGAGCTGCATGCCCAGGGCCAGACCATCGTAGTGGTAACGCACGAACCCTCGATTGCGGACCATGCCGAGCGGGTCGTGGTGCTGCGCGATGGCCGGCTCGACAGTGACAGGCTGAACGCCTCAGCCGCCGCCTGACATGCCGATCTTCGAAGCGGTCCGGATGGCGCTGGCGACCATCGTCAGCCAGAAGCTCAAGAGCTTCTTCTCGCTGATCGGCGTCCTGATCGGCGTGACGTTCCTGATTGCGGTGGTGTCGATCGTCCAGGGCATGAACGTGTACATGGAAGACCAGTTCGCCAACCGGCTGATCGGCCTGAACACCTTCACCCTCCGTCGCAACCCCGGCATCAACACCGGCAACGTCACCGAGGAAACCTGGCGCGGGTGGATGCGGCGGCCGCGAATCACCTACGCCGACGCCGACTACGTTACCGAGCGACTCCAGACGCCGGCGATCACCGCCAAGTGGTGCTCCGATCGCATGACGGTGTCCTACGAAGGGAAGCAGGCGAAGGACATCGAGGTGATGGGCACCGAACCCAATTATTTCGAGATCAAGAACATCGACATCGCCAGCGGCCGGATCTTCACCGCGCAGGAAACCCGCGTGGGGGTGCCGGTGGTGGTGGTGGGCAGCGAACTGGCCGAGAAGCTGTATCCCGGCCTCGACCCGCTGGAGAAGGAGCTGACCATCGCCGGGCTTCCCTACCGGATCATCGGCGTGGCCGCCAAGCAGGGAACGCTGTTCGGCTTTTCCCTGGACAAGTTCATCGTGGCGCCCTTCAAGGCGCCGATGCGCCGCTACATCTGCCCCCTCAACGTTCTGGATGAGCTGCAGATCAAGACGGCGAGTCCGACGATGATGCTGACGGCCATGTCGGAAGCCGAAGGACTGATGCGCGGGCGGCGCGGCCTCAAGCCGAACCAGGAGAACAACTTCGACCTGCAGAACGCCAAGGGCGCGCTGGAGGGTTGGAAGAAGATCTCCAAGGTGCTGTTCACCGCCCTGCCCGGCCTGGTGGCGATTTCGCTGGTCGTGGGCGGCATCGTGATCATGAACATCATGCTGATGGCGGTGGCGGAGCGGACCCGGGAAATCGGCATCCGGAAGGCGCTGGGCGCCAAACGGCGCGACATCCTGGCACAGTTCGTCATCGAGAGCGCCACCCTTTCGACCGTGGGGGCAGCCCTTGGTATCGGCACGGGTATCGGGCTGGCGTTTATTGTCCGGGCGACCACCCCGCTTCCGGCGGCCGTGGCGCCCTGGTCCATCGGACTGGCGGTCGCCCTCGGGGTGATCGTGGGCATGGTCGCCGGCGTGTATCCCGCCAGCCGGGCCTCGCGGCTCGACCCCATCACCGCACTGCGGTCCGAATGACCACCCGGGGGACGGTATGCAGATAAGTCGTGTCTTCGAAGGCGTTGGCATCGCTCTGGACTCGTTGCGGGCCAACAAGGTGCGAGCCGCCCTCACGATCCTCGGCGTGGCCATCGGCGTCATGGTGGTGATCGCCATGGCCTCCGCGATCACCGGGATCAACCGCAGTGTAGCCGGACAGATCGAGACCCTCGGACCGAAGACCTTCTTCGTCTTCCGGTACTTCCAGGCGGGCATTCACGTCAGTGACGGGTCGGATGAACTGTCGCCCTGGCGGCGGAATCCGTGGTTGACCGTCGAGGAAGCGGAGCAGTTACAGCGCCTCCCCGGCATTCGGAGTGTCAGCTGGGACGAGAACGCCGGCGGGCCGGTGAGCGTGGGCGACAACAAGCTCAGCGGTGTGAACATCCAGGGAAACAGCCCCGGCTGGATCCTGACCGCCGGCGGCACCATCGACCAGGGCCGGAACTTCACCGACGTGGAGTAGGCCTCGAGTGCGCGGGTCGCTGTCATCAACGAGCGGATGGGGGAGCAGCTGTTCCCCGGCCAGCACGCGGTGGGCAAGCGGATCAAGGTGTATGGCGAGACCTTCGATGTGATCGGGCTCTACGTGGAACCGTCCAGCCTCTTCGGAGACTCCGACTCGCCCGTCCTGATCATCCCGCACTCCACCTTCACCAAGGTGGCGGACTACTGGCGCGGATGGATGAAATTTTCGGTGATCCCTGATCCTGATGTGACGGTCGCGGAGGCTCAGGATCGGGTCACCGCCTCGCTGCGGGTCTCCCGCGGGCTCAAGCCGAGTCAGGAGAACAATTTCTCGCTCGTGACCCAGGACAAGCTGCTGGACAGCTTCAACAGTGTGACGCAGCGGGTTCTTCCTGGTCATGCTGGCCCTGTCGAGTGTCGGTCTGATGGTCGGTGGCGTCGGGGTGGTCGCGATCATGATGATCTCGGTGACCGAACGCACCCGCGAGATCGGCGTCCGGAAAGCGCTCGGGGCCACGCGGCGGGAAATCATGTTCCAGTTCCTGGTGGAAGCCGCCACCCTGACGCTGGTCGGCGGCGTGGCGGGCATGGCTCTGGGGGGCCGCATTGCCCTGGCCGTCAACAAGCTGACACCGATCCCCGCGGCAGTGCCGCTCTGGTCGGTGGTCGTCGCCCTGCTGGCATCCACCGTCACCGGCGTCTGCTTCGGGCTGTACCCCGCCAACAAGGCCAGCAAGCTCGACCCGGTCGAAGCGCTGCGGTACGAATAGCGCGCGGGACGCGCCGCGGCGCAGTGAAAGGGTGGGATCCTCGGATCCCGCCCTTTTTTGTCGGCAGAGCAGCGCGTTGTTCAACGTTGCCAGCATCCTCACGCTCCGTGGGCCAGCTAGATTTCTCCCATGCCCTTGTGGTCCGCCGTCCTCCTGGCCGTACAGTCCATTCTGAGCGCGAAACTGCGCTCGTTCTTCACGCTTCTCGGGATCATCGTCTCGGTCGGGTTCCTCATCACGGTCGTCGCGATCATCCAGGGCATGAACGCGTACGTGAAGGAGAACATCACCGGGGCGGTCATCGGCACCAACGCGTTTCAGGTGCGCCGGACGCCGATCGCCGTCGGGCTGCTCAGCAATGATGAAATCCGGGCCATCAGCCGTCGGCCGATCATCTCGCCGGAAGATGCCGCCGTGGTTGCCCGGGCGCTTCCCCAGGCACTGGCGGTCTCGTTCCAGTCGGGGTGGCCCACCCCCCAGACCGATCTCATCCTACCGCAATCGACGGGTGGGAGACGTACTGATCTTCGGCGTCACCCCACCCTATCAGACCGTGCAGGACTACCGCTTCCTGGCCGGCACCCCCCTGTCCGAGCCCGATATCCGGGAGCGCAGACCGGTGCTGGTGCTCGGGTATGAGATCGCGGAGAAGCTGTTCGACGATCCGGCCCGGCGGTCGACCACCGGATCCGGCTGGCCGGCCGGGAGATGCGGATCAAGGGCGTGACCGCCCCGAAGGGTCGGGTGCTGGGCCAGTCGTTCGATGGGTTCGCGCTGATCCCGATCACCACGTTCGAAGCGATCTATGGCCGTCGGAAGACCACGACCGTGTCGGTCAAGATGGAAGACGCGGAAGATATTCCGGCGGCGATGGAGACGGCCGAGGAGGCGATGCGGCTGGCGCATCGGCTGCGGCCTGGCCAGGACAATGATTTCACCATCGACAAGGCCGATGCCCTGGTGGCCTTCTGGCGGGACCTGACCAAGGTCCTGTTCACCGTGGTACCCGCCGTGGTCTGCATCGGTATCGTGGTGGGGGGCATCGTGATCATGAACATCATGCTGATGTCGGTCAACGAGCGCACCCGCGAGATCGGGATCCGGAAATCGCTGGGCGCCACCCGGGCCGACATCCGGCGCCAGTTCCTGGTCGAGGCCATCGTGCTGGCGACACTGGGAGGCATTCTCGGGGTCCTCAGTGGATGGGCGCTCAGTGCCGCGGTCGGGCAGTTCACGCCGCTGCCGGCCCGGGTCACCGCCTGGTCGATCGCCATGGCGCTGGTCCTGGGTGCGGGCACCGGGGTGCTCTTCGGCGTCTATCCCGCGTCCCGCGCCGCACGCCTCGACCCGATCACCGCACTGCGAGCAGAATAGCCATGGCCTTGCCCAACATTGTCGATGGGGTGGTGGTGGCGCTGGATACCCTCCGCGCCAACAAGCTGCGCTCCGCCCTGACCATCCTCGGCGTGGTCATCGGGGTCTCGACGGTCATGGCCATGGCGTCCATCGTCGAGGGGATCCGGGCCCAGATCTTCAACGCGATGAACACCGCCGGCCCCACCGCCTTCTACGTGGTACGCTTTTTCTCCCAGACACCGCTGAATCCCGACAACCTGCCCTACGAGGTACGCATCCGTCCGATCATCTCCGAATCGGATGCGGTGGCAGTGAAGCGGATCCCCGAGATCGAGTATGCCGGGATCTGGGTCCAGATCTTTCAGCGACTCGAATATCAGGGCGTGTCCACGCAGACCCTGACCATCTACGGCACCGACCAGCACTACATGCTGATCATGGGCGGCACCCTCCTCCGGGGGCGATTCTTCGCGCCCTCGGAATTGACCGGCGAAGCGGTGACGGTCCTGGAGGAGGAATCGGCCCAGCGCCTGTTCGGCCGCATCGACCCGCTCGGCAAGACCATTCGCGTCGGTGGCGTGGCCCTCAACGTGATCGGCATCTACCGCCGGCCAGAGAACATCTTCGAGCCTCCGGGCCAGCAGACCGGTGCCATCGTTCCGTTCCGCACGGCCCAGAAGAACTTTCGATATGACGAGACGAATGGACTGTTCCTGTCGGTGAAGGGCTGGAGCTACATCTCAGTGCCGCGCGCGAAGGACCTGGCGATTGCCGCCCTGCGCAAGCAACGCCGGCTGCGACCCGGAATCCCCAACACGTTCGATGTGATCACCCAGGACCAGATCCTCGATACGATCAACAGCCTGACGAGCGCCTTCTTTGCGGTGATGGTGGCGCTCTCAAGCGTGGCCCTGCTGGTCGGGGGGATCGGTGTCATGGCGATCATGATGGTGTCCGTCACCGATCGGACCCGGGAGATCGGCCTTCGGAAGGCGGTGGGCGCCACCCGGCGCGAGATCCTGTGGCAGTTCCTGGTCGAGGCGGCGACGCTCACGCTGATTGGCGGGCTGCTGGGGATTGCCACCGGCCTGGTGGCCGGTCAGATCCTGAAAGCAGTGCTCGACCTCAGCTCGGGTGTGCCTCTCTGGAGCGCGATTCTGGCGACCCTGGTCAGCATTCTGATCGGGCTCATCTTCGGGTTGTACCCCGCCAACCGGGCCTCCCGCATGGACCCGGTCGAAGCCCTCCGCCACGAGTAGGTCCCGGCCCGGTCCCGGGCGCTGTGCAAATCCCACCCCGCGACGCATCCCCCTGCAACTTCAACCACGGGGAGCCCGTTATGTCCGCCACACTGGTTCGATCCACCGTTCTGGTAATGCTGCTGGCCGCCTGTGGCGGCTCGCAGACCGACCATGCCGCCCCTGGCTCCATCGATGAAGCCCGGGGGACGGTTCCGAGGGACGCGCCCGCCGCCGGCAGCGTGGCCGAGAAAAGCGTCGCCGGGTTCGCCGCCACCGCCGATGCAACGGGACCGCGCGCACCCGGCGTCCGATGGTCCGGGGCGGTTGGGGGCATCGAATCGGCGATGATCATCCGGACCGGGCAGGCCAGCATCGAGATCGACTCGCTGGAGCCGGGAATCGGGGCCATTCGTGCACTGGCCGATCGCATCGGCGGGTATGTCGCCAATACCGCGATCCAGTCTGGTCGCGGCCAATACCGGAGCGCCAGCATTGAGATCCGGCTACCGGCCAACCAGTTCGATGCGGCCATCAGCGGGCTCGCCCCGATCGGCAAGGTGGAGCAGGTCAACGTCACGGCGGAGGATGTCGGCGAGGAATTCACCGACCTGACCGCCCGAGCGGCCAACGCCCACCGCCTGGAACAGCGCCTGATCGAGCTGATTGCGACCCGCACCGGCAAGCTGAGCGACGTACTGGAGATTGAACGGGAGCTGTCCCGGGTGCGGGAGGAGATCGAGCGCATGGAAGGGCGGATGCGGTTCCTCCGTAGCCGGGCAGCGATCAGCAGCCTCCAGATCACCATCCACGAACCGGCCCCACTGGTCGGCGATCAGGGGAGTGGCGGTGTCCTGCGCGCGGCGGCGAAGCAGGCCTGGCGCAACTTTGTCGGGCTGGTGGCGGCGGGGATCACCTCGCTGGGTATCGTCGTTCCGGTGGGACTCGTCCTGGCCACGCTGCTGGTCGGGGTCCGGCGCTGGCGGGCGGCGTAAACACGGGGGGGGAGTGGGGCACAGGGAACAGGGAACGGGCGACCGACGCCCACGGGAGCGCAGATCGCAACCCGGCGCGAGGGAGTCCCTTTAGGGAGAACGGGGAACGGGGAACGGGGAGAAAAAGGGCGCGCGGAAGGAGGCGCAACGCTAAATTCGGACGGCACGCCCGGCTTCCCGTTTGCTTGCCCAGTCTCCCCGTGACCCGCCGCTCATGCCTGTCGACCTGCTCGCCATTGCCGCCCATCGCGACGACGTTGAATTGACTTGTGCCGGTACCCTGATCAAGGCCAGGGCCGCAGGATATGCGACCGGCATCATTGACCTGACTGCCGGGGAAAGCGGCAGCCGTGGTAGCGCGACCCTGCGGGCCGAAGAGGCGGAACGTGCTGCCGCGGTGATGCAGGTGACGGAGCGGCGCAACGCCGGACTGCCCGACGCCTACCTGGAAAACACCGAAGACACCCGTCGCGCGGTGGTCGAACTGATTCGATATTTCGCGCCGCGGGTGGTGATCCTGCCCTTTGCGGTCGGCCGTCATCCCGATCACCGCATCGCGTCGGAACTGGGACGGGACGCCTGTTTCCTGGCCGGCCTGAGCCGCTATCGCGCAGCGGGATCGCCGCACCGGCCTCACAAGATTCTTTACGCCCTCGCCTATCGCGAGGACCCGGTGAAGCCGACCTTCGTGGTCGACATCTCGGCGGAGTTTTCCCGGAAGATGGAAGCGATTCGGTGTTACGCGAGCCAGTTTGATGGCGCGAAGAACGCGGGGGAAATCTTCCCGACCGGGCAGGATCTGTATTCCCTGGTCGAGACCCAGAATGCCCATTACGGCTCGCTGATCCGCACCCGGTTCGGCGAGCCGTTCTTCACCCAGGAAACCGTCCGGGTCGATGACGTGGTCGCGCTGGAAGTCCAGAGCATGTAGTCCCCACCACGCCGCAAAATCGGCTATTTTGCTGCCCATGGCCCCCCGTCCCGTCTACTTCGACCACGCGGCGACGACCCCGGTGCGACCGGAGGTCCGAGACGCGATGCTGCCCTATCTGGGCAGCGAACTCTTCGGTAACCCCTCCAGCGCCCATCGCTTCGGTCGGGCCGCCCGGGCGGGACTGGAACAGGCCCGTCGCGAGGTGGCGGACTCTCTGGGCGTCGGTCCGGAGTGCGTGATCTTCACCTCCGGGGGTACGGAAGCCGATAACCTCGCGATTGTCGGGACGGCACTCGGGGCCCGGGCTCGGGGCCAGCGGATGCTGGTGGCGGTCTCGGCCACGGAGCACAAGGCGATTCTGGCGGCCGCCCATGAGGTGGCGCGGCTCGGAGGCGAAGAGCGCATCCTGCCGGTGCTCCCCAGCGGTGTCCTCGATCTTGAGGCGCTGGATCAGGTGCTCGCCGAGCAACCCGCGATCGTCTCGGTGATGTGGGTGAACAACGAGACCGGCGTGATCCAGCCCATCGCTGAAATCGCCCGTCGCTGCGCTGCCGCGGGGGTGCCCTGTCACTCGGACCTGGTCCAGGCGTTCGGCAAGCTCCCGGTGGCTCTGGGGGACCTGACCTTTGCCACGATCTCCGGTCACAAGCTGGGTGCCACCAAGGGCGTGGGCGCGCTGATCGCCCGAGACTGCAACCTGATTTCGCCGCTGATTCTCGGCGGCGGCCAGCAACGCGGTATCCGGCCCGGCACCGAGAATCTGCCGGGCATCGTGGGCCTCGGCTGCGCCGCCGTCCTCGCCGTCGCCGAGCAGGCGCAGGAAGCGGCCCGGATGGAGAGGCTGGCGCAGTTGCTGGTCGAACGGCTGCGGGAGGCGGTCCCCGATCTCCGGATCACCGCGGAGGACGCCCCGCGGGCGTCCCACGTCCTCAGCATCAGTATTCCGGGAACCGAAGGGGAAGCGCTGCTGCTCAATCTGGACATGGCCGGCATTGCGGCGTCGGGAGGATCAGCCTGCAGTACCGGAAGTCCGGAGCCCTCGCATGTGCTTACGGCCATGCAGATTCCGGCGGAACAGGCGCTGGGCACGGTGCGATTCAGCATGGGCCATCCGACATCGGAAGAAGACATTGCCCGACTGGCGGAGGTGCTGCCCAAGGCGGTCGCGAAGGTCCGGCGCCTCGTCGGCGCCCTGGGGCGCGGGTAACTGATGTCGCGCGGTCGGGTCCTGGTCGCCATGTCTGGCGGAGTCGACAGCTCCGTGGCGGCGGCCGTGCTGGTCGATCAGGGCTACGATGTGGTCGGGGCGACCATGAAGCTCTTCTGCTACGGCGAGAGCGTGCCTGACCGGCCCTGCTGCTCGCTGGACTCGATCAACGATGCCCGGGATGTCGCCCACGCGCTTGGGATTCCGCACTACGTCCTGAACCTGGAGGACCGGTTCAGCCTCCATGTCATTCAGAACTTTGTGGACGAGTACAGCCGCGGCCGCACGCCGATTCCCTGCGTACGCTGCAACTCGTTCACCAAGTTCCGCGATCTGCTGGCCCACGCCGATGCCATTGACTGCCAGTACATCGCAACCGGGCACTACGTGCAGGCGCGCGACGGGCGGTTGTATCGCGGCGCGGATCCCGCCAAGGACCAGAGCTACTTCCTCTGGGGCATCGACCGATCGGTGGTCCAGCGAATGCTCGCCCCGGTGGGCGGCCTGACCAAGGCCGACACCCGGGCCTACGCCCGTCAGCTCGGCCTGGCCACCGCGGACAAACCCGAATCGGTGGAAATCTGCTTCGTGCCCAACGATGACTATGTCACCGTGCTCGAACAGCACCTGCCGGCCGACGCTCCATCGCTGGTGCCGGGCCCCCTGGTCAGCACCAGCGGCGAAGTGATTGGCGAGCATGAAGGGTTTGCCCGCTACACCATCGGTCAGCGGAAGGGGCTCCCAGGCGGAGCCTCGGCTCCCCGCTTTGTGGTGGCGATTCGGCCCGAGACCCGCGAGGTGGTGGTGGGCGACGCGGATGACCTGCTGGGACACCGGGTCCAGCTGGATGAGCTGAACTGGCTGACCGATCCCCTCGCCGCGGGAGATGGCTGCGCGGTCCAGATCCGCTACCGATCACGGGCGGTGGATGCGGTGGTGCTGCAGGTCGAGGGCGGCGCCGCCGATCTGGCGCTCGCCATTCCAGTCCGGGCCATCACCCCGGGTCAGTCCGCCGTGCTGTACGGCGCCGACGGCCAGGTTCTTGGCGGTGGGGTGATCCGATGAGCCACGCCGGGCGGGATCACCGTCGCTGATGCGACCACTCCTCATCCGCTGGCTGATCAATACCCTGGCGATCTACATCGCGGTGCGGATCGTACCCGGGGTGCACTACACCGGCGGCCCCGTCGGGCTGGTGGTGGTCGCCCTGCTCTTCGGCCTGGTGAACGCGACCCTCCGTCCGCTGCTCACCTTCCTGACCTGCCCCCTCGTCCTCTTCACGCTCGGTGTGTTCCTGTTCGTCATCAACGCGATGATGCTGCTCCTGACCGCCTGGCTCTCCCGGCAGTTCGATCTGGGCTTCGCCGTGGATGGGTTCGGGACCGCGTTCTGGGCCGGATTGCTGATCAGTATCGTGAGCGTTGTCCTCTCACTGCTGGTGGGCGAAACTGATATTCGGACTACCCGAACGTAAGCCGAAGCCGCACCACCGGCGTCGTTACCTGCCCGTGACGTCGCCGGATAGATTGCCTGCATGACCGACGCCCTGGCCCCCGCTGCCGACCCAGTCCCGGCCCCCGATCTCAACAGCCCCTCGCTCTACCTCAACCGGGAACTCTCGTGGCTGGAGTTCAACCGCCGGGTGCTCCATGAGGCGCTCGACGATCGGACCCCGCTGCTCGAACGGCTCAAGTTCCTCGGCATCTTCAGCTCGAACCTCGATGAATTCTTCCAGATCCGTATTGCGGGCCTCAAGGGGCAGCTGGCCGCGGGCTACAGCGAACGGACGGCGGATGGACTGACCGTCGAGAACCAGCTGCGCACCTGCGCCGCCCTGGTGCGGGACATGGTGCGGGATCATGGCCGATGTCTGCACGAAGTAGTGCTCCCGGCCTTGCAGCGCCATGGTGTCGCGCTGGTGGATATCTCGGAGGTCACCCCGACCGAGCGCATCCAGCTCGACAAGTACTTCCGCGATAATGTATTCCCGGTGCTGACCCCGCTGGCGGTCGATCCGGCGCACCCCTTCCCTTTCATTTCCAACCTGAGCCTCTCGCTCGCCGTGAGCCTGCGGGACGGGAAGGGCGAGGAACACTTTGCCCGGGTGAAGGTGCCCAAGATTCTGCCCCGCTGGGTCCCGCTGGAAGGGTCCTACCGCTACATCGCGCTGGAGCAGGTGATCGCGGCCAGCATCGAATCGCTCTTCCCGAGCATTGAGATCCTCGGGGTGTATGCCTTCCGGATTACCCGCAACACCGACTTCGAGGTCGACCTCGACGAGGCCGAGGACCTGCTCAGCACGATCCAGGAGGAAATACGCAGCCGTCGGTTCGGCGCGGTGGTGCGGCTGGAAGTCGCACCGAATCTGCCCAACTCGATCCGGGAAGTGCTGCTGGCGGAGCTCAACGCGGCCCAGGACCTGGGGGTGGCCACTCTGGGCCCCGATGACGTCTACGAGGTCTCCGGCCTGCTCGACACCGTCGACCTCCTGGCCCTGGCAAGCAGCATCGACCTGCCGGCGCTGAAGGACCCGGTCCACCACCCCGTCACCCCGGCCCGGCTGGCCGCGGGGCGGAGCATCTTCGACGTGATCCGGGATGGCGACCTGCTGGTCCACCACCCGTATGAGAGCTTCACCGCCTCCGTGGAACGGTTCATCCAGACCGCGGTGGACGATCCGGATGTCGTCGCCATCAAGCTGACGTTCTACCGGACCGGGGGTGATTCCAGCATCGCCAAGCTGCTGGCACACGCCGCCGAGCGGGGCAAGCAGGTGGCCGTGCTCATCGAGTTGCAGGCGCGGTTCGATGAAGAGAACAACATGCGCTGGGCCCAGCGGCTGGAAGATGTCGGGGTGCACGTGAGCTACGGCGTCGCGGGACTCAAGACCCACGCGAAGGTGATGCTGGTGGTGCGGCGGGAAGGCGATACGATGCGCCGCTACGTGCACATCGGCACCGGCAACTACCATCCGCGCACGGCACGGCTGTACACCGATTTTGGCCTGTTCACCACCGACCCCGACCTCGGCGCCGACCTGACCGACCTCTTCAACGTGCTGACGGGGTTCGGCGTGCCGAGCCAGTACCGCAAACTGATCGTGGCACCGCGGAGTATGCGCGACCGGCTGCTGGCGATGATCCGGCGCGAGGCGGAGAACGCCCGCGCGGGCCGGCCGGCACGGATCCTCGCGAAGATGAATGCACTGGTGGACCCGGCCATCATGCGGGCGTTCTATGAGGCGTCCCAGGCAGGCGTCAATGTCGATCTGATCGTGCGGGGCATCTGCTGCCTGCGCCCGGGTGTGCCGGGAATCAGCGACCGGATCCGGGTCATCAGCATCATCGGCCGGTTTCTTGAGCACTCCCGAGCGTTCTACTTCGCGAACGGCGGCGCAGAAGAGGTCTATATCGGCTCGGCCGACATGATGCCGCGGAACCTCGAGCGGCGCATCGAAGCGATCGCCCCGGTGGAGGATCCCACCCACCGGAACACGATCCGCGATCTGCTCAAGCTGATGTGGCAGGACAATCGCCAGGCGTGGGAGCTGGCCTCGGACGGGACCTACACGCAGCGCCGTCCCGGCCCGAACGAGGCGGAGCTGGCGACCCACAAACTGCTGGTGGAGAGTTACCGCGAGACGGGACGGGTGACCGGAGAGTTTGCCGCGGTGCGGTAGGCGGCTCGGCGGAAGGCTAGTAGGCCATCCCGCTCGCTTCCGCGTACTTCTTGAACAACTCTTCCTGTTCCGGCGTTGGATTCTCGGGGATCGTCACATTCACTGCGACGAGTTGGTCACCCTTGCGGCCGCCCTTTTCAATCCCCAACCCCTTAATCCGGAACTTGCGGCCAGGTTGAGTCCCGGGCGGCACCCGCAGTACCACCTTCTTCCCATCCAGCGTTCGCACCCGCAGGCGCGTCCCGAGGAGGGCCTGCGCGAGATTGATCGGGACTTCGCCAATGACGTCGAGCCCCTCACGGCGGAAGAAGCGATCCGGCTGCACCTGGAAAGTCACCAGCAGGTCCCCGGCAGGATCCCCCGGACGGGCAGAATCACCCTGTCCCCGCAACCGAACCTTGGCGCCGGTCTCCGTGCCAGCCGGGACCGTAATCAGTACCTCATGCTCAGTGCGGACCTCACCTGCCCCGCCGCAGTTGGGACACGGTGTCGATGGGATCTTTCCCTTGCCGCGGCACTTGGGACAGGGACGACTGACGGCAAATCCCCCCTGCCCAAAAGTGACGGTGCCGCGCCCGTGGCACTCATCGCAAACGGTAATCTTCGCGCCTGGAGCGGCGCCGCTCCCGGCGCACACCTGGCAGGTGTCGTTCATGGCCAGGCGCACCGGCACCTTCCCCCCAAGCGCCGCGACCCGGAACGGAATCTCGACGACGGTCTCCACCGGCTCCGGACCTGATTGCGCTTCACGCCGGTTGCGGCCGAAGATGGAGGAGAAAATGTCGCCGAGGCCACCGAAGTCGTTGAACTCGAAGCCGGTGCCATCGTCGCCGCCCATCCCCCCGGGCGCACCACCACCGGGCCGTGGAGACGGACGGCGGACACTCGGATCAAACGCGCCCAGGCGGCGCATCTTGTCGTACTGCTTGCGCTTGTCGGGATCGGACAGGGTCGCGTGCGCTTCCGAGATTTCCTTGAAGCGCTCCGAGGCCTGCGTGTTGTTCGGATTGGCGTCGGGATGGTACTGCTTGGCCAGCCGGCGATAGGCCTTCTTGATCTCCGCAGGCGCGGCCGTATCCGGAACGCCGAGGACCTGGTAGAAGTCCCTGGCCACGGTCAGGCGTGTCCTTCGCTCGAGTAGACCTGGACCCTGGCGGGCCGGATCAGCGCGCCCTTGAAGCGGTATCCCGCCTGAAAGGTGCTGCTGACGGTGTGATCCTGTGCCGGATCCGTCGGCGCAATGACCGACACCGCCTCATGCATCGCGGGGTCAAAGGCCTGCCCCATCGGATCGATGCGCTCCAGGCCACTCGCCTCGAGTTCCTTCCGCAGCTTTCGATCGACCAGCGTCAGGACCTGCCGGAGGTCCTCGACCGAGGCGCCACTGGTCCCGCCAGTCGTCACACGATCGAAGTCATCGAGGACATCGAGCAGCTTGGTGGCCAGGGCCGCCTGGGCCCGGTCACTCAGCTCGACCCGTTCACGGGCCGCCCGTTTCCGGAAGTTGTCGAACTCGGCCGCCAGCCGGAGGTGACGGTCTTTCAATTCGGCATTCTGGGATTCCAGACGATGGACTGCTTCGGTGGCGGGCTCCATGGGGAGTCCGGCCGTCCCGGCACCTTCTTCGGAGGCGCCATCCGCCTGCGGCAGCGGGCCACCTTCGACAAAATCATTGTTTTCAATCACTTGCGAACACTATCCCGGGCTGAGTCTGCTTGGATAATAGCAACGAGTGGGCCGTAGGGAATGGCCAGTTTGGCAGCTATCCCGGTTGCTCCCGGAGCCACTGGTAGAGCTGGAAGAGCGCCCCCTGGGCCGCCCGTGCGCGGATCTGGTCCCGGTCACCACCGAGGATGAAGCGCTCGGTCCAGCGCTCGTTTCGTGCGACCACACCGACGTAGACCAGACCGACGGGTTTCTCCACCGTCCCGCCTCCAGGGCCGGCAATCCCGGTGATCGCGAGTGCGAGGTCGGTCCCGAGCCGGCGGGCCACTCCCTGAGCCATGGCTCCAGCCACCTCTGCGCTCACGGCACCGTGGCGTTCAAGCACCTCCGCCGGCACCTCCAGCAGTGACTGCTTGACCCGATTGTCGTAGGCAATCACACCCCCGAGGTAGGCCGCGGAGCTGCCGGGGATCGCGGTGATCCGCTCTCCGAGCATGCCACCGGTACAGGATTCGGCGGTGGCGATCTGGAGGTGGTGGCGCCCCGCCTCCGCCAACACCAGGGCGGCGAGATCGGCCCCAGCGTCGCCATAGACCCAGGCAGCCGCAAGTTCGCTGATCTCCGCCGCGGCCGCCGCGAGACGGGTGTCCGCCTCCAGTGGCGAAAGCGACCAGGCGGTCAGCCGCAGGTCGACGCCCTCAGTGCCGGGGAGATACGCCAGGGAGAGGGGGGCAATCCGCTGTTCGATGCCCTCGACGCGCTCCGCCAGCGTGGACTCCGGCACACCGGTGGTGCGAACCATCCGGCTGCGGACCACCTTGCCATCGGCCCGCTGCGCCAGGCGGGGCAGCACCTCATGACGCAGCAGGTTTCGCATCTCCAGCGGCACGCCTGGCAGCAGAATGGCGATGCCTGGGGCTCCCTCCAGCCAGAGTCCGGGCGCCGTCCCCCAGCGATTGGGCAGGACGATGGCACCCGCGGGTACCTCCGCCTGCGAGCGGTTCTTTTCGACCGGTGTGCGTCCGAACCGGGCGAACCGTTCGGTCACGGCCTGCCAGACCTCTGCATCAAATTCGAGTGGCGCGCCGAAGATATCGGCCACGACCTTCTTGGTGATATCGTCGGCGGTGGGACCGAGACCGCCGGTACACAGCACCATGCCGGTGCGGCGCAGGGCCGCGGTGGCCCCCTCGTGGATGGCATCCGGGTCGTCGCTGACGGTGGTGCGGCGGACCACGGTGATGCCCAGATCGGCGAGGGCGCGACCGATCTCGGCCGAGTTGGTGTCGACCGTGAGGCCGAGCAGCAGCTCCGTCCCAATGGTGAGCAGCTCAATGGCGGTCATGCGCGTCCGGCGTGCGCCCGTGGATCAGGGCGTGGGATGGTGGCGGGTGAAGAGGGTGCGGTACCGGTAGATGTACACCACGAAGGAGTACACCGTCAGCGCCGTGGCCAGGGCGAGTGTGAGGGCGACGACCCCGCCGTGGAACTGGTTCCAGTATTCGGCGAACCGGTTGTGTTCCCAGCCCATGGGCTTTCGCGCATCGCGAAAGGTGAACCATAGGAAGGTGGCCCCGATGTAGATGTTCTGCAGTGTCGCCTTGAGCTTGCCGGCGCCCGCGGCGGGAATCACGATCCCGCGGCGGTTGGCCCACCAGCGGAAGACGGTCATCGCCACTTCACGCCCCACCAGCAGGACGCAGACCCAGAGGGGAATGCTGCCCCAGACGGGGATATCGTAGAGGTTGTGGCGGGTGCGGGAGATCCAGTAAATCGGGATGATGGTGGCGAACAGGAGCAGTTTGTCCGCCAGGGGGTCCAGCAGCTTGCCGAGGTCGGTTACCATGTTGCGGGAGCGGGCGAGGTAGCCATCGACCACGTCGGTGATCGCCGCGAACAGGAAGACCGCAAAACAGATGAACTTGGGCCAGTACCCGTCGATGAACGGCAGGAGGGCGATGACCGGCGTGATGCAGATCCGGATGAGCGTGAGGATGTTCGGCAGGTTCCACATGGGCGTCACGCGCGGCGCGGACGCCTGGGGATCAGGACCCCAGGCTCTTGAGGACGAGCTTGCTGACGGCCTTCAGGGTATCGAAGACCCCGTCACCGTTCATGGCCACCGCCTCGAAATAAGGGGCGCGCTCGACCCACTGCCCGTCCAGCTGCTCGACCAGGTTCTCGCCCTCGTGGTACGGGTCCGGCGTGGTCTTCTGTCTGGCGGCATCCTCGACCGGCCAACCGGGATTCAGCGCGGCCTGCAGTTCCTGGACGGTGGCGGCGTTGGGCAGGTCCCGCTTGTTGTACTGGATGAGGAACGGAATCCGGGTCAGGTTGTAGCCGTGCTGCGCCATGTTGTCGTACAGATTCTGCATCGACTCGATGTTGGCTTCCATGCGCTCGATCTGGCTGTCGGCCACGAACACGACGCCGTCCACGCCCTTGAGGATCAGCTTGCGGGAGGCGTTGTAGTAGACCTGGCCCGGCACGGTGTAGAGGTGGAACCGGGTCTTGAACCCGCGGATGGTGCCGAGGTCGACCGGCAGGAAGTCGAAGAACAGGGTCCGCTCCGTTTCGGTGGCAAGGGAAATCAGCTTGCCGCGGGAATTGGGCGCGACCTTGTTGTAGACGAATTCGAGGTTGGTCGTCTTGCCGCCGAGTCCCGGTCCGTAGTAGACCAGTTTGCAGTTGATCTCGCGGGAAGCGTAGTTGATCATCGACATCGATAGGTCTTCTCCCTCAAGCGCCGAAGAGCTTGTCGATCTCGTCTTCCGCTTCGCCCAGGAAGCCGGTCTCCACCTGCGACTGGCCCGCCGTGCCGCGGGTGAACATGTCCTCGAACACCTGCCGTAACTCGACGACCGTGGCGCGCACCCGCAGCTTGACCAGCCCGAGTGTGGTACGGTTATCGAAGAGCACCACGAGAATCACCCGCCGCGCGATGTCGGCGAGGTACATCGACTCTTTTTCGCCCTGATGGAACAGGCTGCCGAACTCAGGCTCACCGATCATCCGCGCGAGCTGGTCATTGGCACTGAAGTCGGCGGCGGTCAGCGAGGCGAATGCCGTCGGATCGAAGGAGGGTTCCTCGCCGACCACGGCCACCATCTGCCCGGTCCGGTCGACGATCATCCCGGTCCGTGCATTGGACTCGCGCAGGAAGGCCGACAGGATCGTATGGATCCGGGCGGAGTCTTCCTCGCGAAACGACCAACTGGATGCACCAGAAGCCATCAGGTCCCCTGCCGTTAACCGAGTGCCGCTTCCATATGACGGACCATGCCCCGGGCCCGCCGCCGAAGCGCCGGGTGGCGCTCCCACTCGAGATAGTCGCGCAACAGGCGCACCGTCTCCACCCCTACGTTGCTCTGCAGTCCGGTCAGCGCCGCCAGCCGTTTCAGGGCCTGCGGGCTGAACAGATCGGTGCGATGCCGCTCCACCGCCCGCCGAGAAACGACCACACCCGCCAGCACCCCTGCCGCGAGACCGAGGAGGACCGCCCACTTCCGGTCCATTACCCCACCTCCTGCCGGGCCGAGAGGGCATGGGCCAGCGTGACACCATCGACGTAGTCGAGGTCACCTCCTACGGGCAGCCCCCGTGCCAGCCGGGTCACCCGCAGCCCCTTCCCCGCAAGCAGCCCCTGGATGTAGGTGGCGGTGACCTCTCCCTCCATGGAGGGGTTGGTCGCGAGGATCACTTCCCTGACCCCACCAGCATCGACCCGGGTGAGCAAATGCTTCAATCGGAGCGCCTCCGGGCCCACCCCATTCAGGGGGTCGATCCGCCCGCCCAGCACGTGATAGCGACCGCGGTACTCGCCGGACCGTTCGAGGATCGTCACGGCGGATGCCTCTTCCACCACGCAGATCAGTCCAGCATCCCGTCGCGGATCGCGGCAGGGTTCGCACTGCTCGCTTTCCGCGAGATTCCCGCACTCCTCACAGGGCCGCACCCGTTCGGCCACTGTCACCAGCGCCTGCGCAAGCCGCGTCAGCCGTTCCCCGGACTGCTGCACGAGGTGAAAGGCCAGCCGCTGGGCCGTCTTGCGACCGATTCCTGGCAGCCTGGCGAATTCGGTGACCAGGTCGTCGAGCGCGGCCACGAGCGCTAAAGGGGGAGAGAGGGCGGCATCGAGGGCAGGCGGCGAACTTCCTGCTGCAAGGCTTCCGCCGCACGCCGCTGCCCCTCGGCGACCGCACCCAGGATCAGATCGGCCAGCAGATCCGGGTCGCGATCCTGAAACGCCGCGGGATCGATCCGGAGGGAGCGGACCAGCCCCTTCCCGTCCACGGTCACGCGGACCAGGCCGCCACCGGCCTGGGTCTCATACGTCTGCTCGGCCAGGTCGTGCTGGAGCTGCTGCAATCGCCCCTGCACCTGCTGGCTGAGCTGAAAAAGCTGCTGCCAATCTGCCATACGTATTTCGCTAAGTCCCTGCAATGTCAGAAGAAAGTAGGTGTCCGGGGGGGCGGAAGCAAGGAACATCCCGCTACTCCAGCACCTCGAGATCCAGTGATTCTGCAGCTGCCTCCAGGGCCGGGTCCCGACCCTTCAGCACCTGCAACCGCTCGGCCCGGGCCTGGCCCTCGCTGAGGCGCCGAGGCCGGACTGCCGGGCCCCCATCCGGGGGGCCCGCCTCGCTCAGGGTCAGTCGAACGGGCTGGCCGCTGGCCTTGGTCAACAGTCCCTCCACCGCTTCACGCTGCCGGGTCAGTGCCTCCAGATGCATGGCATTCCCGGGAGCCAACTTCAGGGTGACGCTGCCGCCGGCGACCGCCGCGGGAGGAGCCGAGGCGAGTGCCTCGCCCAGAAACCGGCTCTGCTCGCGGGCGACCCGCACCAGATCGGGCCATGCCGCTGTCAGGGCCTCCAGCGAAAGCTCACCGAGTTGGGGGAGCGGCTGGGCGACTGGGCGGCTCGGCGGCTCGGCGGCTCCACGGCTTGGCCCTGAAGGACTCCCTCGTCCCGGGTCGTCCGGTGGGCTCCCGAGGGGACTCGCTCGCGGCTCGGCCCTGAAGGACTCCCTCGTCCCGGGTCGCCCGGTGGGCTCCCGAGGGGACTCGCTCGCGGCTCGGCCCTGGAAGACTCCCTCGTCCCGGGTCGCCCGGTGGGCTCCCGCAGGGACTCGGTCGCGGCTCGGTATCGCGGGTTCAGCACCACCGCCGCCGCTCCCCAACGCCGTCGCCAGGTCCACCGTCCGATCCATCAGCGCCCAGCGCAGCAGCAGGGTCTCCACCGCCAGGCGGGGATTGCCACTCCGGCGGAGGGAGGCCTCCGACTCACCCAGCAGCTTGAGCATGCGCACCAGGTCGCCCGCCGCGAGTTCGCCGCGCAGCTCCTCGAGCGCCACCCGAACCGCCTCGGTCAGCCCATCCGGGGTGGCCCCGAGCTGCAGCATCAGCAGCGCGCGGATCACCTCGCCGGCCCCGGCCATGAATTCCACGAGGTCGGCACCGGCATCCTCCAGCCGGTCGATCAGCCCGAAGACACCGCCGGCGTTGCGCGTGGCCAGCAGGGTGAGGAGTTCGGTGTACGACTCATCGGCCACCAGCCCGAGAATTTCACGGACCCGGGTGACGGTAATCCGGCCTTCCCCGAAGCTGAGGCACTGGTCCAGCACCGAGAGGGCGTCGCGCATTCCGCCGTCCGCCTGACGGGCAATCAGGGTCAGGGCGTCATCGTCGGCCTCGATCTGTTCGGCCGTGAGCACCGCGCGGAGCCGTTCCCGGATCGCGGGGGCGCCGATGCGGCGGAAATCGAACCGCTGGAGACGGGACATCACCGGCGCCGCCGCCTGGGCGATTTTCTGCGGCTCGGTGGTCGCGAAGACGAAGACCACGCCGGGGGGCGGCTCCTCGAGAATCTTCAGGAGCGCGTTCCATGCTTCGCGGGTCAGCATGTGCGCTTCGTCGATGATGTAGACCTTGTGGTGTCCCTCGCGGGAGGCGGCGTACATGGCCCGCTCGCGAAGGTCCCGGGCGTCGTCCACTCCGCGGTTCGAGGCGGCGTCGATTTCGATCACATCGAGGCCCGCGCCGCCGGTCCAGATCCGCTGGCAGCTCTCGCACGCGCCGCAGGGCTCCCCGGGCGGGTCCATGGTCCCCTTGCGCTCGCAATTGAGCGCCATGGCCAGAATCCGGGCCGCCGTGGTCTTGCCCACCCCGCGGGGCCCGGTCAGCAGGTAGCCATGACCGACCCGGTTCTTTACCACGGCGCCGCGCAGGACGGCGGCCACATGATCCTGCACCAGGAGATCGCTGAAACGGCGGGGACGGTACTTGCGGGCGAGCGCGAGGGCCATGCGGGGGAAGCTAGTCAGGACGCCGGGTTCTGCCTATACTTCCCGTGCCTCAGGTCCGAAGGACGCTGGCGCGCGAACCGCGTCAGGACCTCGCCGGTAGCAGCGCTAAGCGATGTCCAGTGTTGCTTCGGGTAGCCTGGGGCACTTTGCTGCCCGGCCGCAAGGCCCTGAGCGGCCTCCTGCATGCCAGTGCGAGGGGTCGCGACCACAGGGCTTCCTGATCCGAGAGGCGCATGCTCGACTTCGATGAACTCCACCGCAGAGGCCATTTCATCGAGTATCGTGGCGCCCGGATGCTCACCGTGGACGCGTCCAAGCTCAAAACTGCCACCGACATCCTGTCCCTCATCGAGCATACCGAGACGCTGATCCGCGGCGAATCCCAGGGGTCGGTCCGGCTGGCGCTGGACGTGACCGACCTGCGGTTTGACCGGCAGAGCATCTCGTCCATCAAGCGGGTGTTCGCCGATGTCCAGCCGTGGATCCGGGCGTCGTGCCTCATCGGCGTGGCCGGGCTGCAGCGGGTCCTCCTCCAGATTCTGAACCAGGTGGCCAAACGCGAACGGCCCCTGTTTGATTCGCTCGAGGCTGCCAAGGACTGGCTGGCCACACGGCAGTAGCGCCCGCCCCTCTCCCCTGCGGAACCACATGCATCTGACCAGCCTCGACTGGGCCATCGTGGTGGCGTCGATCGTCCTGTCGTTCATCCCGGCCCTCCTGCTCATGCGGCGGGCCGGGTCCAGCACCGCCGAGTTCTTCACCTCGGGCCGGGCCGCACCCTGGTGGCTGATCGGCGTGTCGATGGTGGCGACCACCTTCAGCACCGACACCCCCAACCTGGTGACCAACCTGGTGCGGGAAAAAGGGGTGGCCAACAACTGGGTGTGGTGGTCCTTCCTGCTGACCGGCATGGCCACCGTCTTCTTTTACGCCCGGCTCTGGCGCCGCAGCGGTATCCTCACCGACCTCGAGTTCTATGAGGTCCGGTACTCGGGCCGGCCGGCGGTGCTGGTCCGGGGGTTCCGGGCCCTCTATCTCGGGCTCTTCTTCAACTGCGTGATCATGGCGACCGTGAACCTGGCGGCCGCCAAGATTGCCAACGTGGTGCTGGGCTGGCCCATCGCGCAGACCCTGATCGTCTGTGCCGGGCTCAACATCGTGTTCGCCGCCACCTCGGGCCTCTGGGGCGTCCTGGTCACCGACTTCCTCCAATTCGGGGTCGCGATGGCCGGCGCCGTGGCGCTGGCGTGGTTCTCCCTGCAACAGCCCGAAGTGGGGGGCCTTGCCGGCCTGATCGCCAGGACTGACCCCCGCACGCTCGACCTGGTCCCCGATTTCGGCGACTGGGGCCTGACGGTGTCGGTGCTGATCATCCCGCTCACGGTGCAGTGGTGGTCAGTCTGGTACCCGGGCGCGGAACCGGGCGGGGGCAGCTATATCGCGCAGCGGATGCTCGCCGCCCGCAGCGAACGGGACGCCCTCGCCGGCACGCTCTTCTTCAACGTGGCCCACTACGCGCTCCGGTCGTGGCCGTGGATCATCGTGGCGCTCTGCTCGCTGCTGGTTTTCCCGACGCTCGGCGATATCAGCCGCACCTTCCCTTACGTGGATCCCGGACTGATCGGGCACGACATGGCCTATCCCGCCATGCTCAAGTTCCTCCCCGCCGGCTTCCTGGGACTGATGATCGCGGGCATGCTGGCGGCGTACATCTCCACCATTTCCACCCATCTCAACTGGGGTACCTCCTACCTGGTGCATGACTTCTACCGCCGCTTCCTCAAGCCGGACGCGACGGAACAGCACTATGTGATGGTCGGCCGACTGACCACGGCGCTCCTGATGCTGATCGCCGGCCTGATCACCCTGGTGCTCGATACGGCGCGGCAGGCGTTCGACCTGCTGCTGGCGGTGGGCGCGGGGACCGGCCTGTTGTACCTGCTGCGATGGTTCTGGTGGCGGGTCAATGCCTGGAGCGAAATCGTGGCGATGGGGACGAGTTTCGCCCTGGCGGTGGGATTCACGGTCGCGGCCCGGACCGGGCACCCCGTCAGCTCGACCGCCGCGCTGCTGGTCAGTGTGGGCGTGACCACGGCGGCCTGGATCACCACCGCCTGCCTGACGGCCCCGACCGATCATCAGCGGCTGGTGGCCTTCTACCGCCTGGTCCGGCCCTCGGGTCCCGGCTGGGCCCGGGTGCAGGCCGATGCCGGGGTCGGCCCCTCCCCGGACAACATGCCACTGGCCCTGCTGGGCTGGGTGCTGGGCATCGCCTTTGTCTACTCGGCACTGTTCGGCACCGGGAGCTTCCTCTACGGACGCTCCACGCAGGGCCTGGTCTGGCTCGCGGTGTTTGTGGTGACGGGTGTCAGCCTCATCCGGGTGGTCCCACGGCTGTGGGGGAGTGGAGCGGCGGGCGGTTAGTCAGAGACGCGCCAGCCTCCGCTCCAGGACGCTGCGCTGATCTTCGAGACCCTGCAGGAGCCGCAGTTGGGCCCGGGCCCGATCACGATTCTGGGTCGGTCGGCTGATGCGGTAGTACCGATCCCCGTCCAGATAGTCGGTGTAGAACCGGACCGCCTGCTCAAAGGTGGTGACCAGGCCGGCGGTGACAAACAACTGCCGCTCCGTCTCCGTCAGTACCCCACCCGCCCCGGCCAGATACCCCCGCGCCATCGCCTCCACGAGCAGCGGTTGGACCACGATCCGTCCCAGGTCGACCTCATCTTCGTCGGTGGAACTGGCCATGGAGCGGATCAGGTCGCCCATATCGCAGAGTACGGTCCCCGCCATCACGGTGTCGAGGTCGATCACCGCGAGGCCCGCACCGGTTCGGTCATCCAGCAGGACATTGGTGCTCTTGGCATCGTTGTGCACCACCCGGGTCGGGAGCGCCCCGGAGGCCCGAAGCGGTGCCAGCAGCCGCACGTATTCCTGACGGTCGCGCAGTGCGGCCAGGTCCGCGGCAATTTCGGCGACCCGGTGGTGGGGATCCGCAGCCATCGCGGCTTCGAGCCGGGTCCAGCGTCTGGTGGTATCGCGAAAGCCGGGAATGGTCTCGACCAGCGCTGCGCCGTCGTAGTCGGCCAGCAGGCGGAGAAAGTCGCCAAACGCCCTGCCGGCCGCCTGGGCGTCCTCCACGGTCTCCACCCGCGGCGCGACGCGGGCACCATCGATGTACCCCACCACCCGCCACCACGCGCCATCCGCCGCCTGCACACCGGGCGCCCCGGCTTCGGTCAACCGCAACCGCAGGGCACGACGGTCGGGATCGGGCACCGCGAGCCGATCGAGGGCCTGGGCCAGATGCCGGGTCACACCCAGCATGTTGCGGAGCACCGCGGCGCCGTCGGGGAACACGTCCGGATTGAGCCGCTGCAGCAGGAAGGGGCCGGTGGTGGTGTCGACCCGCCACGAGCGGTTGATGTGGCCACCGGCCTGCGGGGTGATGCTGACGGGCTCGAGTGGCCAGGAGGCCAGGGTCGCCGTCAGTGCCGGCGGCAGGATCACAACCTGGCGGGGTACTCGCCGGCATCGACCAGGGCCTGGAGCACCCCTTCCACCCGCTGGCGATCGGCCTGGTAGGTGACGCCACACCACTGGCTGTCGGTGGGCAGCACGGTGACGCGCGCACGGCCGCCGCGGATCAGGTTCTGAATCGCCTCGGGCAGGCGGTATTCGGCGGTATCGGTCTGGCCCGCGCGGAGGAAGTGGTGGAACCCCTCCGCCAGCGGCGGGAAGATGGCCGGGGTGAAGGCCCACAGGTTCATCGACACCAGGGCGTCTGCGGCCACAATGCGGGGCGCACCGGCCACCGTGCCCCGGAATCGTCCGTCGGAGGCCCACACCAGGTCGTCCACCTCGGTGATGTGGCTCAGGGTACCATCCGGCCGCCGCTCAAGCACGGCGCGGCTGACCCCGCCCGATTCGCTGGCCGTCTGCTCCAGCCGATAGCCGATCACTGCAAACCGGTTGCTCCCTCCATCCTGCAGGAACCGGGCGGCCTCTTCGAGGGCCGCGCGGCCGTAAAAGTCATCGGCATTCAGCACCGCGAACGGGCCGCGCACCTCATGCCGGGCCGCCCATACCGCCTGCCCGGTCCCCCATGGCCGGGTACGACTCGGCGATGCCGTCTGACCGGCGGGGAGGTCGTCACCCCGCTGAAAGGCGATGGCGGTTTCGAGGGAGGAATCCACCCGGTCGCGAATGTGCTCCGCCAACTGGTCGCCCAGTTCCGGCCGAGTCACGAAGACCACGCGGCTGAATCCGGCGTGGTGCGCATCGTAGATGGAATAGTCCATCAGGATCGCGCCGCCCGGCCCCAGGGGATCGAGCTGCTTCAACCCCCCGTAGCGCGACCCGAGGCCGGCGGCGAGGACGACCAGGGTGAGCGGTGGCGTCATGACACTCGTGACGGGAAAAGGTCAGCGGTTCGGCGCAAAGAGTACCGCATTGGAGAGCAATTTGGCCGGACCGCGCCACATCGCCCGGTGCACCGGGCTCTCCGCGAACAGGACGACCGTTCCGCGGCCCGCGCGCTCCACTGAGGCCCAGATCGATTGCAGCAGGTACTTCTCGGTATTCCCCGGCCAGGCAAAGCCGTCGAGCACCAGATCCTTCCCGGCGAAGATGACCGGCGACGCGCCGTCCCGGGACGGTTGCAGGAAGGTGCTCGACTCGATCAGAACCGGTAGCTCGCGCTGGGTATATCCGCCCGTCAGCCAATGCGACTGGTCCAGCGTCGCGCGGAAGATACTCCCAGGCACATAAGCCGGCTCGTTGCCACCGGTGGCGCTGGCCGCCATCAGGAGTGGCGCATCACCCATGGCGGGTGTCACCGCGGTGTCCTTCGCGGCCGTGGAGTCGAATGCGATAGCTTTCACGGTCGTCAGATCCAGTTCCTTCCGGCCCAGCAATTCCGCTGCATCCCCGAATCCAATCACCGCGGCACCGGACTGGACCCACGCCTTGAGTTTCGCCGCTCCGCCCTCGCCCAGCTCGCGCGCCATCCGACTGGCTGACCCCGACGGAATGATCAGGACGTTGTAGTCCTCAAGGCGCACTGTGCCGAGGCTGGCCAGATTGATCGGCGTCACGCGGGCACCCAACTCGTGCTCAAGGTACCACCACGCCGGACCGAACGAGGTCTGGTCCACCCCGTCCCCGCCCGCCAGTAGAATGCGCGGCGCTTCGACCAGGTTCACCGACTCGCTGCCGATGCCGACCTTCCCCGTGTCGGGGAAGGCCGACTGAATCGCGCTGACGGCGGTGCGCGTTTCCCGGGCCAGGACAGCGATCCGCTCGTGCAGCGTGGGTCCATTGGCCTGGACCCGCACGACGAACGACATCCGCGGGTAGCTCTGCCCGTCGGCCCGGAGCGCCCTGGTACTGACGTGCACCTTGAAGCCCTCGGCCAGGAGTCGCACCGCCAGCCTCGCCCCCGACTCGGATTCGTTGGTGAAGACGTAGCCTGACTGGGCCCGCGCCGGGGCGGGTGGCAGCGCCAGCGAATCGGCGGGGGTCACCCGGGCGCCAGTGACCGGCGTCAGTTCGTCGGTACCGAAGGCATCGACCCCCATGGTGAGCGGGAGTGACCAGGCAGTGATGTCGTAGAACTCGTAGGGCTCGCGCTGGTCCGCCTTCCCGCGCCGCGCATTGCGGCGGTAGGTGTTGATCATCTTGTTCACAAACGCGGTGTCCCATTGCGCGTGAGGTTCGAGGATCGCCGTGGCCAGTCGGGCTTCGGGCTGGGCCAGGTCCACCACATAACTGCCGATCGGAAAGGTCCGACGGGTGGGGCCACCCCCGAGGTAGGCGGTCGCCCGCAGCGCCGTCCACGGTTGGGTCAAACGCGTGACCTCGATTTCCTCCTGCGCCAGCCGCCGGGCCATCCACGCGGCCCGTTCCGGATCCCCTCCACCGAAGACCACCCGCTTGAGCCCGGCGCGCTTCTGGGCCTCGGCCAGGCCGGTGACGTGGAAGTCGTAGAAGTCCTGCAGGCGCTCGGTGCGATGCGCCGCCGTGTACTCAAGGGTGGCGAGGGAGGCGATGTAGTGGTGCGCGATGGCCATCTCCAGGGTGGTCACCGTACCATCGGAGTGCCGCTTGCGGAGTTCCGGTCCCCCATCCGTCTCGTAGGTCATCCCGACCCCGCCCCGCAGGGTCGGCCAGACATCGTGGTAGCCGGGGTACCAGAAATCGTAGGTGTCGCGGATGAAGTATTGCCACCCGAAGCGGTCAAAGGCCGCGCCGTTGTTGCGGCCAAAGCGCTCGAACCAGGCATAGGTACGGGCCGGGACATTGGCGTTGTGCGCCTGCGCGACGGGCGGGAAGAAAAACGTCTCCGTGGTACTGTGCAGGTCGACCACCACCTGCGGGCGCCAGCGGACGAAGACCCGACCGATCGCCTGGGTTTCGAGCTGCGACTGCACCAGCACATCGCGGTTCATGTCGAACCGGTAGTGGTTGAAGCGGCCCCAGACCGCCCACGGTTCGGTCTGCTCCATCGCCGCCGGTTCATCGGTGCCGACCGCCAGGCTGTTGGACCAGGCGGCGAATCGTTCATGACCGTCGGGATTCTGCGAGGGATTGATGAGGATGACCGTCTGCTTCAGCATCGCGAGCGTCTGAGGTTCCTCCGAGGCCAGCAGCTGATACACCGTCTGCATCGACGCTTCGAAGCCCGCCGGCTCGTTGCCGTGTACCGAGTGGGTCAGCAGCACTGTCGCCGGGGTGGCCTCCGCCAGCGCCCGCGCCTCCGCGGGGCTTGTACGGCGGGGATCCGCCAGCCGGGCCAGCGCGCCGCGGATCTCGTCCAGGCGGGCGAGATTCTCCGGCGCCGAGATGATCAACAGCCGCATGACCTTCCCTTCCGCCGTCCGGCCGAACACTTCGGTCCGGACCCGGTCAGGCGCCGCCGCGATCATCTGGTCCAGCACCTGCTGCTGCTGGTGGTACATTGTCTGTTGCGCCCCGATCCGATAGCCCAGCACCGTCTCGGGCCGCGGCACGGCCGCGCGGTAGGGGCCCCGGGCGTAAAAATCGAAATCCTGGGCATGCAGCAGCGACGGGAGCAGGAGCAGGGCGATCAGCAGGCGCATGGAAGTTGAGCGGTAGGAGAACGTTCCACATCATGACACGATGGTCCAACAAGCCCATTCAAGTATATCGACCACTTCGGCGCTCAGCCACCGAGCCCCCCGCCGCCGGCGGCGGCGGGCTGCGGTACCCCGCGCGATCCCCGCTGACGATTGCGCAGATCCCAGGTTTCCGCCACGACCGCACCAAGCAGGAACACGAGCATCGTATAGTAGAGCCACAGCACGAACAGAATGAGGGCGCCGGTGCTGGCATCGAGCGAGAAGCGACTGACGGTGGCGGTATTTTGCAGATACCAGCCGTACAGCCGCTTGGCGACTTCGAACATTGCGGCAGTGAACACCGATCCGACCAGCGCCGCCTGTCGCGGCAGGCGACGGGGTGACGCGTGGCGATACACCAGGTAGAACATCAGGGTCGAGAACCCGAAGGCCGCGACGGCGGCCAGCACCTGCCCCAGCCCCGAGACGAGGAACTGCAGCACCGGCGCTTCCAGCACGAGGGCATCTCCCCGCGCCTTCAATACCCGGATGCCGGTGCCCAGAGTCGCCGTGATGGTCAGCAGCGCGACCATGAGCACCACCATCATTGCGTCCCGCAGCTTGCCACTCAGATACGCCAGGACAAAATGCTGCGGACGGCGGGGGGCATCATACACCAGGCTGATGCCGCTGCGGATCGAGGCGAACAGTCGGGTGGAGAACCAGAGGAAGGCAGGGATCGCGTACAGGGAGACGGTCCCGCGGGCTTCCGTGAAGCCGGTGAGGAACCGGGCGATGGCGGCAAATGGTCCGGTCCCCTCTGCATCGCTGCCCCGTGGGAGGAAACGATGAAAGAGTGTGGTCAGGTCCTGGGCTTCGGACTGGGCCAGCAGCTGCGCGACCGACGTGAGTCCGACCAGCAGCAGGAGCAGGAAGGGAATCGCCGCCAGCAGCGCATCGAACGTGAGCGCGCTGGCCAGGAAGGGAATGTTGTGCCGGTCAGCCTGATTGATGGTGCGCTTGGCGAATGCCCAGACTCCCCTGGCCCGCTCCCGCAGCTCCCGGCCAGTCAGGCGACCGGCTCCTCATCATCATCACCTGCCACTGCCGTGGTCCGGCGCCGGGCTCGCGCCTCGGCCAGCCGACGTTCGAGGTCACTGCGGGCCTCCTCACGCACCTCTTCCCGGGTCGATCGGGCGGGCTTCTGAAACTCGCCGGTGATCCGGTCGGAAAGCTCGCCCACCTTTTCCTCGGCGAGAGCCCGCACCTTTCGGAGCCGGCGGCGTACCTGACGTCGGGTTTCCTCGCCACTCTGCGGCGCGAAGAAGAGGCCGACCGCCACGCCCAGCAGGGCGCCGAGCAGGACCGGCTTGAACGATGGCTCCTCCCGCTCCACGTAGATCACGTCCCGTTCCTGGTCTCGACGTCCCATAACTATTCTCCCGCTTCGGCGTCATCCACCGCGGTGACCAGGGCACGCTGGAGGGAAGCGTGGGCCTGGTACGGCGCATGAACGTGCTGCTGCACCAACTTGGCGGTGCCCCCCACCTTGAGCTGTGCGAACAGGAAATCGAACGTCTTCTCCAGGTCAGCCGCGATCGCATCGCGGGTCGCGGCCGGCAGCGACCAGACCTCACGCTTGAACGGCCCGATCGCCTTCTTCCGGGCCTTGTAATAGAACTGCTCGGGCGTGTCGTCCGCCTTCCGCTCGCTCTCGGCATTGATATCGAGCCAGGTGTACATCCGGGTACGCAGATCGGCCGGCAGTGCGGGGTGATCGAACACCAGGCTCTGAAAGTTGGTGGCGAGGTGGATCTCCGCCGTCTCCAGGCGGGCGAAATTGCCGAACGCATCGGGTGGCAGGGTGCTCGCCCCGTGCTGCACCGCGCCGGCCATCCCGTACTCTTCGCGGGACGCGCGGGACAGCGCCGCCAGGGCGTCGAGGTCCAGCTTCACCTTGGCGATGGAGCCGTCTGGCAGCACCACGCCGCCGTGGCTGGTTCCGGTCTGGACCGAGATCTTGCTGATCCCCTCCGGATTGCCGAGGCGGACCCGTTCGGCGTTGTACCCCTCCATGAAGGCGCGCAATTCCTCGACGGTGCTGTTCTTGTGGCCGACCTCGCCGATTTCAGCACCGACTGAGACCGAGATGCCCTCCGGCTCGCGGGCACGGATGAACGCCGTGATTTCGGCCGCGTGCTCGAAGTTGAGCCGCTGCTGCTCCAGCAGGGTCGGCTTCGACAGGTCGACCAGGGTGGAGGTGTCGACATCGATATTGTAGAACCCGGCGCCGATTTCCTCGGCGATCAGCTTCTTCACCTCTTCGACCTCGGCCTTCCCATCCGCCTGGTATTTCTTGGCATTCACCTGGCAGTGATCGCCCTGCATGAAGACCGGCAGGGTATACCCTTCCCGCAGCGCGGCACCCACCAGCACCGAGACATATTCCGCCGGGCGCTGATCGGTGTAGGCGATCTCGGAACGGGCGATCTCCAGCAGGATCGCACCGCCGTCGCACTTCTTCGCCGAACGGAAGATGGCCCGAGCCGTATCGTAGGTCATCATCCGCACGTTCATGGCGGGGACGGTGAATCCACCACACTTTCCCTGCCCCCGCGCGAAGTAGAGCGGTGCGATCGAGGACGGCCGGGCACCAGTCGCCTGGCCCAGTTCCCAGAGGAGCCAGCGCGCGGCGTCGCGATCGGCCGCCGTCCCGAAGACCGCCTCCCACACCACCTTGTCTGTCGCTGCCGACTGGAGCGCCGCAGGGGTGGTGATGGCGACCGTGTCGCCCTTCGCCTGCACCGCGCCGCTATACAGGGCGATGAGCCTGGCCCGTGAATCAGTCATAAGTATTTGTCCGCTTGTGAGTTACACGTAACCAATCTAGAGGTACTCACCGGGGTGTCACAAGGCGGGGCACACCGGTGGGTCCAACGTACCCTGCTCACACCACATCACCCGGTGGCATCGCGATGTCCGCGCCGCTGAAGCCGGGTCGCCCCATGGCGGCGTAGGTGAGCTTCTTGCCCAGTTCGACGCCGGGCTGATCGAAGGGATTGACCCCGTACCATGCGCCGGCGTATCCGGTGGCGAGCTGGAAGAACATGAATGCTTCACCGATCGTGGTGGCGGAGATTTCCGGCAGGTGCAGCGAACAGTTCATCCGGCCCATGCTGGCGAGGGCCGCGGAGGTGGCCTGGTACTCGGCGTGGAGCAACTCACCCAGCGTGTGCCCGCCGAGGTACGCCAGATCGGCGGGCAGGCCGGCGGCCGAGGGGATGGGGACATCCTCGCCGAGCTGATCGACGGCGAGGAAGGTGATGACCTTGTCGAAAGGCCCCTCCATGAACAGCTGGACCTGGCTGTGCTGGTCGGTGGCGCCGACCGCCCCAACCGGCGTGGGGCCCGCGTGGACCGCCTGCCCCCGCCGGTCGACCGCTTTCCCAGGCTCTCCGCCCAGAGCTGACGGTACCACTCGGCGAATTCCCGCAGCCGGTCGGTGTAGGGCATGAGCACGTGAATCCGCGCGCCGAGTCCGGCATCGGCCGCCCAGTGGAGCGGCGGCGTAGAGCGCGGCGGGATTCTGCAGCAGGTCGTCGGATTCGGCGCGCGCAATCGCCTGCTGGGCGCCGGCCAGCAGTGCTTCGATATCGATCCCCACCAGCGCGGCCGGCAGGAGCCCGACCGGCGACAGCACGCTGAACCGGCCTCCGACGTCAGGCGGCACTTCGAGCGTGGCGATGCCTTCCCGCTGGGCCAGCTCGCGCAGCGCGCCTTTGCGCGGATCGGTGGTGAAGACCAGGTGCCGGCCGCCGCCGCGGGACCCAGCGCCTCGTCCAGCCAGGCCCGCACCACCAGGTACTGTGCCATGGTCTCTGCGGTCCCGCCCGACTTGCTGATCACGTTCACCAGCACCCGCCGCGGATCGATCCGCCGAAGCGCGGCCGCCACCGAGGTCGGGTCGACGTTGTCGAGCACGGTGAGGCGGGGAAAGAACTCGCGGCCCTCGTCGTCGAGCTCGTTCCAGGCGGGGCGCCGCAGGGCGTTGAGCAGGGCCTTCGTCCCGAGCGCCGACCCGCCGATGCCGAGGACCAGGACGTGATCGTAGCGCCTGGCCCAGCCCTTCGGCGAACGCCGGATGGTCTGCACCGCCTGGGCCTGGGCGGCCAGCCCGTAGAAGCCGTACTCGCCGGCATCGCGCCGCCGACGGACCTCGGCCTGGATGTCCCCGAAGCGGCGGGCCAGCTCGGCCAGCCGGGCGCGGGAGAGACCGTGATCGCCGTCCAGGCGGTCCGGAGAGCATCCGGCCGTAGTGCAGCTTCATGCGTCTACCTCCACGGTCAGGCCGTCGTAGGCCGGTGCAATCCCGGCGGGCAGCCGCGCCGCCAGCTCCGCGTGTCCGGTCTCGTGGGTCAGGTGGGTGAGGTAGGTCCGCTCCGCGCCGAGGGCCCGGGCCGTCTCGACCGCCTCGTCGATGCTGACAGGTGGGTCGGGTGCGGACGCCACCAGAGGCGTTGAGCACCAGGATACGCACGCCTGCGAGCTGCTGTCGGCGCCGCCTGCGGGAACCGCCTTGACATCGGTAATGTAGGCGACCGGTCCCGAACCGATAGCCGAAGACCCGGAGATGCCCGTGCGGAAAGGCCAGCGGCAGCACCGAAGCTCCCGCGATCGTCGGCCGGCTGCCCGGCTCCAGCGGATGCAGGCTCGAGCCGCGGCTTGGAGGTGCCCGCAAATGGAGCCGCCTCGTCGAAGATGTACCGGAAGCGCGCCGCGGATCTGCGCGAGCGTCTCGGCCGGTCCATAGCAGACCAGCGGGGCGTCGGCTGGCGGACCGAGAAGATCCGGAGATCGTCGATCCCGTTGACGTGATCGGCGTGCTCGTGGGTGTACAGCACCGCATCCACCCGGGTGATTCCCGCCGCCAGGAGCTGGAGCCGCAGCTCGGGGGCGGTGTCGATCAGGATGGTCCGACCGTTCACCTCCATCAGCGGCCCGCAGCGGGTCCGCCGGTCCCGCGGATCTGCCGAACGGCAGACCGCGCACTCGCAGCCCACCTGGGGGACGCCGAACGAGGTGCCGGTGCCGAGGAAGGTGAGCCGCATGCGCTCCCTAGAGCGCCTCGATCTTGAGCAGGTTGGTCGTGCCCGGCACGTCGAACGGCACGCCTGCGGTGACGACGACCCGTTCACCCGGCTGGGCCAGGCCGCGGGAGAGAATCTGCTGCCGCCCGGCATTCAGCAGCGTATCGTAGTCGGACGCGTGCGGGGTCAGTACCGGCGATCACGCCCCAGACCAGCGAGAGCTGGCGGCAGGTCTCCGGCTCGGGAGTGACGGCGAAGATCGGGACGGTCGGCCGATAGGTGGCGACCTTGCGGGCGGTGAACCCGCTGCTGGTAAAGCAGACGATGAGCGGACGCCGACAGCATCTCGGCGGCGGCGCAGACCGCCACACCGATCGCGTCCTCGGTACGGGCGGGCGGCTCGCGGTCCCGGCGCCGGCACCGGGGGATCGCCCTCCTCGGCTTCCCGGGACCGCCGGCCGACCGCAGCGTCGAAGGCGGCGCTCCGCCCGGTGCGATGCGACTCCATCTCCCGGGCGATCCGGTCCATCGCCCGCACCGCCTCGACCGGGTAGCTCCCCACGGCGGTCTCGGCGGACAGCATCACCGCGTCGGTGCCGTCGAGGATCGCGTTGGCCACGTCGCGACGCCTCGGCCCGGGTGGGACCGGGGCGTGCACCATCGATTCCAGCATCTGGGTGGCGGTGATCACCGGCTTGCCGTGGCGATTGGCCTCGCGGATGATCCGCTTCTGCATCAGCGGCACCTCCTCGAACGGCAGCTCCACGCCGAGGTCGCCCGCGGGCCACCATGATGGCGTCGGAGGCTTCGATGATACCGGTCAGTTCCCGCAGGGCGGTGTCCTTCTCGATCTTGGCCACCAGCTTGATGCTGCGGCGGGACCAGGCGCCGCAGCTGCTCCAGGTCCTCCGCCCGCCGGACGAAGGACAAGGCGATGTAGTCCACCCCGGCCTCGACCGCCTCGCAGCACATCTTCCCGATCCTTCTCGGTGAGGGCGGGCGCGCTCACCTCGATCCCCGGCAGGTTCATCCCCTTGTGGGACTTGAGCAGCCCACCGTATTCGCACGGTGCCTTCCACCCGGTCACCCGAGATGCCCTGGACCCGCACCGAGAGCAGGCCGTCGTCCAGCAGGATCCGGGCGCCCTGGCGAACGTCCGTCGCCAGCGCCGCGTAGGTGGTGGGGATTTCCCCCTCGGTGGCCGATTCCTCTGGCGCGAACGTCACCACCTGACCCGGCGTGAGGGTGATCGGCTGCGCCAGGTTGCCCACCCGGATCCGGGGTCCCTGCAGGTCCAGCAGCAGCCCCAGCGACTGGCCCCGCTCCTCCCGGACTTCCTTCATGGTCTCCATCCACTCACGACGCACCGCCGGCGTCCCGTGGGACGCGTTCACCCGCACCACGTTCACGCCGGCGTCGAACAGCGCGTGCATCTGATCACGGCGGGCCCATGCCGGGCCGAGGGTGGCGACGATTTTGGTATGCCGGAGAGAATGGGCGGGCACGAGGCTCCTTACGGATGGGCAGCAGGACAGCGATGACGGGTCGGAGTCTAATGCCGGCCGCCGCCCTCGTACACCACCTCGCCGGCCACTACGGTGAGTCGGACCTCCGCTGCCGCAAAGGCGGAGGGATCCTGCCACAGGGCGGCGGCCTCCCCCTGCCAGGCGACCAGATCGGCGTCGCACCCGGCACCAGGCGACCGCGGCGATCACCCACACCGGCGGCGATGGCGTTGCCCAGGGTGTAGCCTCGAACGGCCTGCGCGAAATCGATCCGTTCCTCCGGGTACCAGCCGGCCGCGAAGCCGCCATCGATCGCGCTTCGGCGCATGGCCGCAATCACCCCCTGGCGGGGATCGAGGGTCGCCACCGGAACGTCACTCCCGAACGCCAGGACGGTGCCGTGACGCAGCAGCGACTGAATCGGATACGCCCCGCCGCTGCGCGCGCCCCAGCGCCGTTCCGCCAGGTGCACATCCGCAGGCAGGTGAACCGGCTGCATGGAGGCCACGATCCCGGCCCGGGCGGCCCGGCCGAGATCGGCGGGATCGACGCATTGGAAGTGCTCGATCCGATGGGGTATCCCGACCCGCGGCGCCGCTTCCAGCAGGTCGAGCCCTCGACGGACAGCGGCATCTCCGATCGCGTGGATGACGCAGGCAATGCCCGCCTGCGATGCGTGCTGAACCGCCGCCTGCGCCTCGGCCTCGCTGGTCAGCGGCATGCCCCGGTCGATTCCATCTTCGTAGGGCGCCAGCATCCAGGCGGTCCTGCTGCCAAGGCTGCCGTCGAGGAATAATTTGACCCCGCCCAGCGTGAGCCAGGCGCTCCCCTGTCCGCTCCGGGCGCCGGCGCTGACCAAGGTCGGTAATTGGGCGACCGGTGGGTGAAACAGTACCCGCAGGCGAAGGGTCCCTTCCAGTTCCAACGTGCGGAAGGCGCGGAGCGCAGCCGGACCCTCGACATCGTGGAGGCCCGTCAGTCCCAGTGCATGAGCGGCGGACTGGCTGGCGCGGAGCGCGGCCAGCAGCTCCTCGGGACCGGCGTGAGGCAGATGTGGCGTGATGAGTTGGGCCGCCCGCTCGAGGAGCAGACCGGTGGGAGCGCCATCGCCGTCGCGGACGATGCGGCCCCCTTCCGGATCGGGAGTGTCCCGGCCGATGCCCGCGATGGCGAGGGCGGCGGAGTTGGCCCAGCCGGCATGAAGATCGATCGATTCGAAAAAGGCGGGCGAGGTCGTGACCGCATCGAGCGACCACCGATCCGGGGCGGACGACCAGCCGTTGGCATCCCAGCCGTGGCCCAGCAGCCAACCGTCCCGCGTGGTGCCGGCCCGGACCCGATCGAGCGCCTCGTCCCGGGTCGCTGCCCCGGCCAGACGAACCCGGCGCCGGGCGAGACTCCAGGCGGCGAAATGGGTATGGCCATCCACGAAGCCAGGGGTCACGACCGCACCGGGAAGGTCGAAGCGGGGTACCCGACTGGGGACCCGCCGCTCCAACTCGAGTGCCGAGCCGACGGCCCGAACCACCCCCTCGTGCCACCAGATGGCATCGCCCTGGACCTCGGGATCGAGGGTCAGGATCGAGTGCGCCCGGATGAATCCGGATGGGGCAAGGGAGGTGGTATCCACGCCCCAATCTATCCGCAGAAGGTTGGCAAAGGAGGTCGTGTAGAAAAGTTACCAACGCGCGGGAATCGCAACTTATCCACAGTGGAATTGGGGCAAAATCGACGTCGTTTCGAACTGTTCAGAGACTGTCCACGCATGTGGAAGATGGGGGTTGTCCACATGTGGAATAGAGAGGAGCGTGGATTCTGCGGTGGATCCCCTTGGTGCAGAAGGAGCTATAGGTGCGGCTGCTTTTCCACTCGAAGCGAATCGGCTAACCACATACTCCACAATGAGAAAAAGCGCCCAACAAATGTTGAAACTGCCACTGGCGACAGTGTCGCCAGTGGCAGTCTAAGTATGCACACGGTGTGCATAGCCATTCGCCCAGAAGAATATGAGGCGACCCCGGTTAGCTCTTACCGGGGACAGATCGGGTGAAGCCGACCGATCCTTTCCCCCCAATGAGACTGGTCCCCAGCAAGCGAATTGGCGAGGCATTCAGCGCCTTGGCCAAGGCCCGCTTTCCCACAATCTTGACCGAGCCACCAAGCGTCGCGACCCGATCCGGCGTGTAGGAAAAAGCCATTGTCCACACACTGTTGATCGGCCCATCAAACACCCCAGTCTCCTTGACCGGACCAAGGGTGGCCACAGTGTCGGGGTTCTGGTGCCCGATGAAGGTGATCGTCGCCCCCTCCATCTTGATGACGTACTGGCTGTCTTCGGGCGCAATCGGATCGGGATCGCGGTCAATGGCGATCCGGTCCAGGTGCATGTTCTGGACCTCCATCATGCGGACCAGCGGAAAGCTGTTGGTGCCCACCACCCGGAGCGACATCTGGCCCTGCCATGGACCCTGACCCTCCGCCGCCGCAATCCCCCAGTAGGTGAGCGCCAGCGGAGTATTCTTGTCGCCCTTGTCGAACCGACGAGCTCCTGCCCAGACCGCATCCACAAAGTAGGTGCACACCTCCGAAGGAACCCAGTCGGCGTACTTGGGCTCCTCCTGCAGGATCCGCTGGAGGGCCGGAGGGAGGTTCGTCGCCTCAGACGCCAGGACCAGTCGGTGGCCTCGGGCCAGGCCGTCCTTGGCCTCCTTCGCCTCCATCAGGAAGTGCACGCACCACCCAGCCGACGCGCGTCCCACTTCCCAGGCCAGGGGATCGGCCGTTCCTGACTCCTGGGCGGCGGCGGTGCCGGCTGGCGCAACCATCCCCACCAGAAGGAGGAGCGGGGCCAAGCGGTGGAGCGAGATGCGCATGAGGCAGACTCCCGGTTATTAGGCGCCGGCACGGGCCGCCTGAACGGCGGCCTTCAGGTTGGAATACGCCTTCGGATCGAGTGCCCCGAAGCGGAGATCGGTGTAGCTGACCTTCCCCTTCCGGTCGATCACGAAGACGGTGCGGCGATTGTACCCGTTCTTGTCCGCGCTGCCATATATCCCGGAGACCTTCTGTTCGGGATCGCTGAGGAGACGAAACGGCAGGTCAAGGCTTCGGGCAAACCGCGCGTGCGTTTCCAGCGAATCGGCGCTGATGCCCACCACCATAACATCGGGTCCGAACAGGGTGTCATACTGCTCCGCGAAGGTCTTCATCTCTGCGGTGCACCCGGAGGTGAAGTCCTTGGGGTAGAAGGCCAGGACGATCACCTTGCCCCGGAGGGCGTCACGCCAAACCAGGGATCGCCGCCCACCCCGTCCTTGGTGGCCCAGGGGAGCAGGAAATCGGGGGCCTTGTCTCCTTCCCGGGGACCGGAAACAAGGATCGCGGTGGGCTTCCCGACATTGGGGTCGACCGGGGCGGGGTTCTGGGCCTCGGCCGACACAGCCACCGAGGCAAGAGCGAGCAAGGTTGCAGCAGTCAGACCACGCATGGGATACTCCTTCGAATCAATTCCCCGCGCCGGCGGCGCGGGTAAGGGCGGTTTCGAACGCCTGATCGGCGCCGACGCCGGTGTATTGCACGATGCCCTTGGCATCAATGATGACGACGTACGAGGTGGCAGGAGCCTCGTAGGCCCTGGTGCTTACCGCCGCATCGTCGTAGAGGATACGAAATGGGATCTGGTGCTGCTCCATATACCGGCGAACCCGGGCGGGGGATTGATTGACCGTGACGTTGATCCCGATGAACTCGACCCTGTCGCCCACCTGTTTCCGCGCCGCCACGAAGCGGGGAAGCAGCGCTTCACAGTTTTCGCACCAGGTGGCCCAGAACTCCAGCAGGACCGGCTTCTTGCCGATCCACTGACCCAGATCTACGGGCTTCCCATCCAGATCGTTGACCGCCATGACCGGCGCCTTGCTGCCCACCGGGATCCCTGACTCCTGGGCCAGGCTCACCGACGGAGCCGCCAGCAGCGCCACCAGCGCCAGCCATACCCACCGCACCGTCTTCGTCCTCATGAGACTTTTCCCATCTGAATGAAGTAGTACTCGGCCATGAGGAGGAGCAGCACCCCGGCGGCCCGCTTGACCCAGACCGTCCATTGGCCGGCCTTCGGCAGCTTCGCCCCGAATCCGGAGGCAAGGCCCACCGCCGCCAACAGGGTACACATCCCCACGGAGAAGACGAACAGGTACAGGAAACCCAACACGCCGCTCCCGGTGCTGGCGACGAACGTCAGCACTGCGGCAAAGGCCGGCGCCCCACACGGTGCCGCCACCAGGCCGGACGTGGCCCCCATCGCGAACACCCCGGCGTACGACCCGGCTCCGAACTGCCCACTCCAGGCCAGCAATCGCGCCGGCACCGCGACCGGAAACACCTCCAGCATCGCGAGGGCGGCGAGGAGGAGCAGATTGCCGATCGTAAAGTAGGCCCAGGGATTGGAGCTGATGGACCCGAACAGCGATCCGCTCAGCCCGGCGATGAGCCCCAGGGTGGCATACACCAGCGACAATCCAAGGACGTACAGGGCGACGAACGCCACGGTCCGCCCCCGGGAGCGCTGCTCCGATCCGGTTCCGCCGAGGATCCCCGCCACGATCGGAATCATGGGGTAGACGCAGGGCAGGACGCTGGTGGCGACGCCGGCCGCGAACAGAACCGGCACCGCCGCGAGCGGGTGGGCACGAAGTAACTCGTCGAAGGGCACCACAGGCGAATCGGCTAGCGATCAACCGGAGAGCGGCGGTCGGTCATCCTCGAGCCGCCAGCGCAGCGTCCCCGGCTGCCGCTCCCGCGCCATAGCGGGTCTCGACATACTGATCGAGGATCTGGAGAAATTCGGGGACGATCCCATCCCCCTTGAGGGTGACCAGCAGGCGGCCGTCGACATACACCGGCGCCTTGGGCTCCTCGAAGGTCCCCGGCAGCGAAATCCCGATGTTCGCGTGTTTCGATTCGCCTGGTCCATTCACCACGCAGCCCATGACCGCCACCTTCAACTCTTCCACTCCCGGGTAGCGTGACCGCCAGACCGGCATCTGGTCCCGCAGATAGTGCTGGATATCCTCCGCCATATGCTGGAAGAAGGTGCTGGTGGTCCGGCCACATCCGGGACAGGCGGTGACCTGGGGCGTGAAGCTGCGCAGACCCAATGACTGCAGGATCTGCTGCGCGACCAGGACTTCCTCGGTGCGGTCGCCGTTTGGCTTGGGCGTCAGGGACACCCGGATGGTGTCGCCAATCCCTTCCTGGAGCAGCACCGACAATCCCGCCGCACTCGCGACGATCCCCTTCATCCCCATCCCCGCCTCGGTCAGGCCGAGATGCAGGGGATAATCCCCCCGGGCCGCCAGCATGCGATAGACGTCGATGAGGTCCTGCACCCCGGAGACCTTGGCGCTCAGGATGATGTGATCGTGGGGCAACCCGATCGACTCCGCGAGATGCGCCGACCGCACGGCGCTCTCAACCATGGCGTCCATCATGACATCGCGGGTGTCCCGCGGCGCCGCGAGTCGCGCGTTGGCGTCCATGAGTTCGGTGAGGAGGATCTGGTCCAGGGAGCCCCAGTTGACCCCGATGCGGACCGGCTTGCCATGGGTCAGGGCCACCTCGATGATGGCGCGGAAATGCTCGTCCGCCCGCTTGCCACCGACATTCCCTGGATTGATACGGTATTTGGCGAGGGCCGCCGCGCACTCGGGATACCGGGTCAGGAGCTGATGTCCGTTGTAATGAAAGTCCCCAATGATTGGGACGTTCACGCCCTGGTCCGCCAACTGCGCCACGATCGGCGCCACTGCCGCCGCAGCCTCATCGTTATTCACCGTCACCCGGACCAGCTGGCTCCCGGCCTGGGCCAGGGCGGCCACCTGCCGAACTGTCCCCGGGATATCCGCCGTGTCGGTGTTGGTCATCGACTGCACCACGACCGGCTCCCGGCTACCGACGGCGATTCCCCCGATGAGGGTGGTGACTGTGTGGCGACGGGAATGGGGAGGCATAGAGATGGGAATATAGACAGGGATACGGCAGGCGGGTACGTGGGTGGCGGGAACGTGGGTACGTGGGTACGTGGGTACGTGGGTACCCGGGCAGGGCTCTCCTCCGAACGAAGACTATCGCCGATCGAACTCCGCTGCCGAAATCGCCGCGAGGTCCACCGCGGCCAGCTCCAGATCGCCCGCCCGGGCGCTGTCGCGCACATGCTCCACCCGGCGGGCGCTGGGAATGGCCAGCACACTCGACCCCTGGGCCAGGACCCAGGCGAGGCAGACCGCGTGAGCGGTCACCCCCAGTTCGGTCGCGATCCGGCGGAGCACCGGGTGGGACGGCAGCGACTTGGTGAGACGGCCTCCCCCCGTTGGGCTGTAGGCCAGAAAGCCGATGCCCTCCCGGTCGCAATGGGCCACCACCCCGTTCGTCAGTGCTTCCCGAAAGAAGGGGTTCAAGCGGTTCTGCACCGAGGCGATCGGTCCGATCGGTCGGGCCTGCTCGATCTGCGCGACCGAGACGTTGGACAATCCCACGGCCGCCACCTTCCCGGCGGCCCGGAGTTCGGCGAGCGCCCCGATGCTGTCCTCGAAGGGGACCGCAGGATCAGGGGCGTGGAACTGATAGAGGCCGATCTGCTCCACCCCGAGGGCGGTGAGCGATGCCTCGCAGGCCTGGCGGAGATGCACCGGACGTCCGTCACAGCTCCAGCTCCCCCCGTGCCGTACGATGCCGCCTTTGGTCGCCACCAGGACGCTCCCTCCGGGCCCGGACCATTCCCGGAGCGCCCGGGCGATCAACCGTTCGTTGTGTCCCACGTCCGTGGCATCGAGACAATAGGCATCGGCCGTGTCGACCAGCGTCATCCCGGCATCGAAGGCGGCGTGCAGGACCGCGATCGCCTGCGCCTCTGGTGGGCGATCGGTGATGGACAGGTGCATGCCACCGTACCCGATACGGGAGACGGTGCGATTGGCGAGTGGGTGATTTTGCATGGAGGGAACGACTATGCAGGAGGAGAGGCGGCAGTCGCGAACGCGGGGCCCGCGACCGCCTCAACGAGCGATCAGCCCATCCCGAGCTGCTTGAGCAAGCGGAACTCTTCTTTTTCCGTAATGTCCCCCGCTTCGACGAGGGGCCGCAGCGCCGCCTGGACTTCTTCCCGGCCACCGTCGACGCGACGCTCTCGAAGTTCCTGGATGACCCGGGCAAACTTCTGGTCGTAGACGTCGGCCTTGATTTCGCCACTCTTCCGCATGGCGCTCAACTTGGCAATCTCCTGCGCGATGCGCGCGGGCTTGATCGAGGTCATTTCGCCGGACTGCTCACTCATGACTGGGGGCCTCGGGAGAAGGGTCGATCCGGATACCACGAATGGAGCGAAGCTACTCTATAAACGGTCGGCGCACCAGCACCGTCCCAGACTGCCACAGGCGTCCCCCGACCCACATCTCCCTTCCCTGCCCGACGGGGCGGCGTGGCCATTTTCGAGTCGCCAACGCACATGCCTGTCCGGATTCCGCACCTCGGTGACCGAATGGCGGGCATCCACCGCGCCGCTGTTTCTTCAGCCCGTGCGCAACCGTCGTTGGACACGTCAGGCTGACGGAAATCGTCCCCCGGGCACGTTGTCATCGATTCGTCATGCAATAGAGTGTGCTCCGCAAAGGGAAGCACGGGGAACGGTGACCGTGATCACCTGCCTGCGAAACGATATCCACTAACTATCCTGTGCAGCCGGGACAGTGTCTCTCCGGCGCCTAGATCCGCTAGCGGAAGAACTTTGCGTGGAGGATTTCCAATGATTCGTTTTCATCGCTCGATGGTCGCAGCCGGCGCCGCAGTCGCCGTGTTTGCCCTGAGCTCAACTCTTGCTGCCCAGAACACCGCGACCCCGGCCCCGGCCCCCTCGGCCGAGACCATGCAGGGGCCGACCATTCCTGAATCGGTGAAGCCGCTGTTCGAAGGCATCACCCTGACCGAAGCCCAGGTCAAGCAGGTGACCACCATTGCGAACAAGCATCTCGCAATGACCCCTGCCTCGAATGACTCCTCGGCGCCGGGGATGGGTGCCGGTGCGGTCGATCATAAGGCGGCGGCGGCCAAGGACCTTCGGGCCATCCTGACGCCGGAACAGCAGAAGACGTTCGATGCCAACGTGACCAAGCTGTCCCCGACCTGGGGCAAGGCGGGCTCGTAAGCGCAGGACGTTTTTCCAGCAGCACCGGCGGGGGCGGACGACATGTCCGCCCCCGTCTGGCATCCGGGAGCCTGACGCAGGACGGGCCTTAGCGGCCGAGGCGCACGCCGCTCCGGTGAAACACCTCGAAGTGATCAACGCCGGTATCCCTGGCCACCAGGTACCGATCATCCTCCGGATAGAATACCGCCGCGTCCAGATCCGGCCCGGCAAATCGCTGCACGGCCGCCTCGGACTCCCACAGCGTCACCAGCAGGAACTCCGCGAGCCCTTCCCGGATACGTCGTAAACCCAGGACCCCGAGATTGCCGGGGGTATTTCGATACGCTGCCAACCCCGTTGCTTCGAGATACCGCCCATACGCCGCGCCATCCTCCGCCCGGGTGGAGCCACGCCAGGTGCGAACCACTGGCGCGGGAGGATCGACATGCCGATGACCACCGAATGGACCATCGATGCTGGCAAAGGCGTGGGCCAGGGCCAGGCTGGGACGAAAGACGGAGCGCGACATCGGACACCTTCCATGTAACCGGTATACTGTTTAATACTGGTTGTAAGTTAGGACTGGGACTCTAACCTGTCAATACCGACATACCGGTTATACCTTTCCTGCATGACCTCCGCTCCCCTCCCCTCCCGCTACTCGTTCGAAGGTGGCAACCTCGCCATCGATCTGGTCAATACGGTGGACTGGACCGGCGACATCCTGCACGATGAGCGGCTGCTGGACTACGCCGGACTGGTCCGGTGGGCCGAGGAAGGTGGGGTGCTCGAGCCAACCGATGCGCGGAAGCTGGTCCAGCGTGCCCGGAAAGATCCGGCCGCCGCTGCGCAGGCATATCGCGACACACGGGAGTTGCGGCGGCTGCTGCAGCAGATGTTTCTCGGGTACATCCAGGACCGCGATCCGCCGTCGGCACTCCTCGCCCGGTTCAATGCGCTGGTGCAGCAGAGCCTCGAACACCGGACGCTGCGCACGATCCATCGGGATGGGACCAGCGGATGTCTGCGGTGGGAATGGGAGGGAATGGGAGCCGACCTCTACTCCCCGTGGTGGCCGGTGGTGAATGCTGCCTCGGCACTCCTGACCTCCAACGAGGCGGCGCGCCTGAAGGTCTGCGCCTCACCGACCTGTGGCTGGATGTTCATCGACACCAGTCGCAATGGGATGCGCCGGTGGTGCGCCATGGATGGTTCCTGCGGGGCGCGGGCGAAGGCCAGACGGCACTACGCCCGCGTCCGGCGGGAGCGGGACGGGTAGGCTTACCGCCCGGGCGCCACTGCGGGCCCAATGGCACTCACGGTGAACGGCCCGAACGTCAGCTCGTCCGCGGCGGCGTCGTGCCCATAGCCAATCGTCAGGGTCGTACTTGTCCCCGCGGACGCCGTGACGTCGATATCCCGCTGGAATGCTTCTCCCACCACCGCCTGCACCGTCCCGAAACCGTCATCCGCCAGAATAACCGCCGTCTGGTGGCCGGCTGGAATCGTGATCAAGTCGCCGTCGGCCGCATAAAACCGGACCTCGACCCGACTGGTCGTCCCGCTCACAAGTTCGATGTCTGGGGTGAGTTCCGTGTCCGTCCCGGCATAGAAGAGTTTGGCCGACGCAGGCGTGTGGCCCGCTTCAGGATCAGACTCGGTGCTGTTACCACAGGCACCGAGCAAAACGGTGACGGCGAGTGCCGCGGCTCCAAACCAGCGCAAGCGATGGGTCATGGTGGAATACTCCTGAGAAGTTATGGGGCGACGGGGAATCGGAGGGCCATCCGGAGATTCCGGGGTGCCCCAGGATTGAGGAAACCGGAGGCCCGGACTTCGGGGTACCGGCGGTCCAGCAGGTTCTGCAGTTCCAGATCAAGGTCCGCCCCGAGCGGACGCAGGGGAAGCGTCGCGCTGAGGTCAAGCAGTGCATACGTCTGGGTTCGGGTATTCGGCTCCCCGATCGGGGTGAACGGTCCGACCAGCCGTCCTTGAATTCCGACCACCGTTTCACCCGCACCGCGGTACTCCAGTCCCGCGCGGGCGGTATAGCGGGAAACACCGGGCACCGGGTCGCCAGGACTGAGCGGTTCGACATGATACGACAGCCCGCCGGTATAGGGGATCGTGCCTTCTTCACCATCGGACACGAGGGCCGTCACCGCGGCGGCCGCCGTACCTCCATCCCGACCGCTGATGCGGGCGTCGTTGAAGACGGCATTGCTGACGATCCACAAGCGCGGCACGATCGCCGCCTCCAACTCGGCGGTGAAGCCCTGTCGGATGCTGCTGCCCTGCGAACTGACCTCGAGGGTGACAGGATCGAGGATGGTTTCGTTTGACACCGACATCCGGAAGGCCGCGACACCGAGGCTGACCCGTTCCCGCTTGAGATCGAGTCCCACTTCCGACGCCCACAGCTTCATGGGGGGCCGAGACGGAACCGTGATGACACCTGGAGCGCCACGAAAGCCGTGACTGAACGAACCATGCGCGATGACCCCACCACCCATCAGCACCCGCGCGCCGAGCTTGGGGCCCACCTCCAGCCGGGTGGAGGTTTCCCACGCCGGTGCCGAGTCGAGCAGGTTATAGCTGGCGTAGTGAAGCACATCGGCCCGGGCACCCAGGTCGAGCTGAAAACGCTCGCCGAGGAGTCGCCGCCAGCGGACAAAGGCGCCGCCGGAAGCGAAGCGGGCCCGGTCGCTGATTTCCGGGTCCCCGGGCACACGATGATCCGAGTCGATCCGATCGTACCGGTCGATATCAGCGCGAGCATCCAAGCCGACGGTGGCACCTCCGCCGACCACACCGGGGCGGGTCACCTGGAACTGGCCGCCGACGGCAGCCCTCCGATCGAATTCCCGCGACTGTGCGAGGATCCCATCCTCGGGAATCGTCAGATAGACACTTTGCCGCACCAGCTGGGTCCACCCCAGTACCTGCAGGTTACCCCCCGACGCGGTCGGGGCGGTGTACCGACCATGCAGAATCAATCGCTGGGCGTCACCACCATCGGTCTTGTCGAGCGCGGTGGTCAGGTCGCCCGCATTGAAGCGGGCCACCGAGACAAACCCAGGGCTGTCCCAGGTCGAGCCATAGAGCAGCGCTCCTCCCTCGAGCCGACCGGCGCCGGCCTTGCGCCAGCCGCGCAGCACCGTGGTCCCCAGCCAGGAATCCGAGTTGTCCCGCCATCCCTGACCACGGCGCCCTTCGATGGAGAAGAAGCTGCCACGGGTGGCGTGGCGTGAGCCGGTGCGAAACCAGCCGCCGACATCCCCTTCGCTGGTACCGGAGACCCCAGTCGAGCGACCGGACCCATCCACGGCCGTCGCGGCTTCGACGACGCCGCCAAAGGCAAAATCACCGTACTCCGGACTGGCAGGCCCATGGATGACACGCAACGACTGAAGCGAAGGCGCGGAGAGGGCACTCCAGTCGGCGTACCCTTCCACGTGACCATGGATCGGGAGATTGATCGGCACCCCATCCAGGACCAGCAGCACATCGGAGGAATGATCGGACGTGAACCCCCGCAGCACGGCATCCGACGCGTACCCCGGTCCCTGGCCCTGCTCATGGATCTCGATCCCTGTCGTGCGCCGCACGAGGTCGTAGGCATCACTCGCCTGGGCCCGATGCAGGGCGAAGGAGTCGGCAACAATCACCGAGACGGGTGGTGCGATCACCCGCTGTGGCACCGCGGCGGTGACCGTGAGGCCGGGAAGTTCGCGGACGTGGGTCGTATCGCTGCTCTGCGCCCTGCCATCGGCGACGACCAACGGGCCAAGAAAAAGCAGCGTGAACGTGATCCGCCCGGCGGGCCCGAAAGACCGGCGCAGGGCAGCAGATAGAGCCGACATGGCCCCTCGCTGGGTGAACTGGAGCATCCCCTTCCGGGAATGCGGATGTGATCAGTCAGGAAATGACGACGTGCTCAGACCAGCAGGGGGGGACCAGCGGGGTACGGAAGAAGGTAGGGTAGCACAAGAATTTCGACCGCCGTCGCCGGCGAGAGGCGAGGCTCCGTCGTGATCAGCAGTGTGGCCTGGACCACCACCTGCGCGTTGACCGTCGCGGCCACGGCTTCACAACAGGAATGGCCGACGCAGTGACAGGGTGCCGAATGATCGCTGGATGGCGATGAGTCCTGGTGTGCGGCGTGATCCCCATGGTGCATGCCATCCATGGCTGGCGCCTGCGCCGCCGCGGAGGTTTCGGCGCCACACCCGTGCGCCAGCCCAGGCAGCATGCTGTTGAACCCGAAGGTCAGCAGCATCACCGCCGCCAGCAGGTGCTGGAGCTGTTTCAGGCGAGGACGGGAGGATCGAAATAGCACAGTGCCAATCTAGCGGGTGGGAGCGCAAGGCGGAAAGGCCGGCAGCGCCGACCTGCTCACCTTTGCGAAGAGCTGAGGAGCCGAGACGCAATACGGGGGCGGATGTGTAGTCCGCCCCCGTTTACAGCGGGTGTCCTGCTGGGACGACCTACCGGGTCGCCCCTGCCCTCACCCGCATTCCGAGAAGCCGCAGACGTGGCACTTGTTGCACCCTTCGGCGAACTCCAGCTGCGAGCCGCAGTCGGGGCAGGCCCCGGTCAGCACCGGCTCATTCCGGATGAGCGACAGCTGCTCGGCCCCGGCGACGACCTGCTGCACCTGGGCGATAGTCGGGATGGGCGTTCCCATCGCCGGGGTCTGGCCGGTCAGCAGCTCCTGCTGGATCCCCTGCTTCTCCTGCATCCACCGCTCGATGGCGATACCCACCGCATCCGGCACCGACAGCACCTTGTTCGGGCCGAGGCCGATCGCGCGATCGGAGCTGATGCCGCGGATCTGGCGGTGGATCTCCTTCATCGGGATCCCTGACCGGAGCGCGAGGCTGATAAGGCGGCCCATCGCCTCGACGTCGGCCATGATCGCCCCGCCGGCCTTGCCGAGGCTCATGAAGACTTCGAACGGCTGGCCGCGATCGTCCTCGGTGATGGTGACGTAGAGGGTGCCGAGCGGCGTCTCGACCCGGCGCACCACTCCACGGAGCGTCTCCGGGCCGCGACCGCTTCTGCCGGCGCTGGAGGTTCTCGGCCTCGAGGTCGTGCACCATCTTGCGCAGCCGCTCGTTCTCGGCCTGGAGCTCGGCGATCTCGCCATGCAGGTCGGCCGAGGAGGTCCGGGTTGACCCATCGCCCTCGGCGGTGCCGGACATGGCCAGATCGGCGCGGGCCTCCGACTTGCCGGAAGAGGTGGCCTGCTTCGGCGACCTTCTTCGCGGTGGAGCCGGTGGAGAGCACCTGCATGTCGCGGCTGCCGTCCCGATAGACCGTCACGCCCTTGCAGCCGAGCTTGAAGGCCAGGCGATAGATCTCCTCGACGTACGCCTCGGTGGCATCGTTGGCGAAGTTGCAGGTCTTGGAGATGGCGCTGTCGTTGTGTTCCTGGAACGCCGCCTGCATCCGGATGTGCCACTCCGGCTTGATGTGGTTGGCGGTGACGAACACCCGCTGCCACCTGGCCGGCACTTCGGGGAAAGCGATGTGGCCGGCTTCGGCGATCCGGGTCATCAGCTCCTCGGAGTACCACCCTTCCCGCTTCGCGATGGCGACGAACTCCTCGTTCACGTCCGGCATGAGGACGCCGGCCTGATTGCGCATGAAGGCCACGGCGAACAGCGGCTCGATGCCCGAGCTGCAGCCGGCGATGATCGAGATGGTGCCGGTCGGCGCGACGGTGGTGACGTTGCAGTTCCGCAGCCGGCGCATCGGGCGGATCCGCTTGCCCCTGGCATCGCGGGCGCAGGTGGCATCGGGACCCCAGATGCTCTGCTCCCATTCCGGGAAGACCCCGCGCAGGGTGGCCAGCCGCTCCGACTCGACCTTGGCCTCGTCGTCCACGAACTCCTTGATCCGGCGACCGAGTTCCACCGCCTTCTTCGCTGTCGTACGGGATGCCGAGACGGATCAGCAGATCGGCCAGCCCCATGACGCCGAGGCCGATGCGGCGGATCCGCTTCGCGAGGTCGTCGATTTCGGGCAGGGGATAGTTGTTGGCGTCGATCACGTTCTCGAGGAAATGGGTCGAGAGGTGAATGATCCGGCGCATGCCGTCCCAGTCGACCTGGCCGTCCTTGACGAACAACCCGACATTGATCGAGCCGAGGTTGCAGACGTCGTACGGCAGGAGCGGCTGCTCGCCGCAGGGATTGGTGGCTTCGTAGGCGCCGAGGTGGGGCACCGGGTTGTAGTGATTGGCCCGGTCGATGAAGAACACCCCCGGCTCGCCGGTCTTCCAGGCGCCATGGATGATCTTCGCCCAGACCTCCCGGGCGTGCAGCGGTCCCGACGACTTCCTTCGTCTTGGGATGGATCAGCTCGTAGTCCGCGTCCTCCTCCACCGCCGCCATGAAGGCGTCGGTCACCGCGACCGAGATGTTGAAGTTGGTGATCTTGGTGGTGTCGTCCTTGCAGGCGATGAAGTCGAGGATATCGGGATGGTCCACCCGGAGGATGCCCATGTTGGCGCCCCGGCGGGTGCCGCCCTGCTTGACCACGTCGGTCGAGGCATCGAACAGGCTCATGAAGGAGACCGGCCCGCTGGCCACCCCCATGGTGGAGCGGACGATGTCGTTCTTGGGCCGCAGCCGGGAGAAGCAGAAGCCGGTGCCGCCGCCCGACTGATGCACCAGCGCCATGGCGCGCAGGGTGTCGTAGATCCCGCTCTTGCCCGTTGGAGAGGGTATCGTCCACCGGCAGGACGAAGCAGGCCGAGAGCTGGCCCAGCGGCCGGCCCGCGTTCATCAGGGTGGGCGAATTGGGCATGAACATCCGCTTGGCCATGAGGTCGAAGAAGGCCTCGGCCGAGTGCCTCGACCGCACCCGCTGAGGCGCCGTAGTTCCGGTCCGGCTCCGCGATTGTCCGCGCCACACGCCAGAAGAGATCCGGCGCCTGCTCCGCCGGCTTCCCCTTCTCGTCCTTGATGAGGTAGCGCTTTTCCAGCACGGTGATCGCGTTGGCAGACAGATCAAGCTGATGAGCGGAGTCGCCGGAAGCCGCCATGGGCACACCTATTGAAGTCGAGGCGAACGGATAATGCATCTGTGACGTCCCACACACCGTGCGGTGATGCGATCGTCACGAGCAGCGAGGGGAGGCAATAATAGAGGAGGAAGGGCGCAGCGCCAATACCCGAAAAAACAACGCAATTCCGTGGGGTCTCACTTTTCACATCACAAAGATGCTCAGGCCACCTCCACCGTGGGAGGCACCAGCGGAAATCGGCCGGACCGGTGTCGCGATGCCTGCTCGACATAGTGCTGCCACGTATGCGTGATCCGACCGGCCAGTGTCGCATCCACCGGGCGCACCACCTTCCCCGGGATCCCCAGCACCAGCGAGCGCGGCGGTACCACCGTGCCTTCCGGAAGCAGCGCCCCGGCACCGATCACGCTGCCCGTACCGATCACCACCCGGTTCAGCAGGATCGACCCCATGCCAATCAGGCACTCATCCTCCACCGTGCAGCCATGCAGAATCACCCGGTGCCCGACACCCACCCGCGCTCCGATGGTACACGGGACCCCGGCATCGACATGCACGATCGTCCCGTCCTGGATGCAGGTCTCGCTACCTATATAGATGGGCGCCATGTCGCCGCGGAGCACCGAGGTGTACCAGATGCTGGCGTGCGCGCCGAGGGTGACGTCGCCCATGACCAGTGCGCCGGGCGCGATGAAGGCGGTGGGGTGGATCCGCGGCACGGTCACGGCGCGTCCGGCTGGAAGGCGTACTGGGTCCAGCCATCCACCGGCTGGCCATCCCGCATCGCCGGGGTCCACCGCATGGTGCCGGCGTAGGTCTCCACCGCGTGGGTGAACCGCTCATCCGAGGAGGGGTTCCTGGTGCGCACCACCAGCGTCCGTCCCTGGTACGACACTTTCACGAGCACCGTCACCGCCGTGGGGACACCCGTGGTCCCCGTCGGGACCGCGACCCGGGTCGTGGCGAGTGGCTGCGGCGGCGTATCGTAGCACTCCCGCCCGTACCGGTTGATCGGCGCCGGATTGTCACAATCCATCCGGGCCAGCAGCCGGTTGCGCATTTCGCGTGGCGAGCCGGGCGCGGCTGGCGTCGTCCCGCGCGAGGCACTCAGGTTGGGGCCAAAGGCGAGCGTCCGGCCGCTTTCGATCTTGATGCTGTCGGTGTACAGGGCAAACCCCGGTGCGGTGATGCCGAGTTCATGCCAGCCGGCCGAGAGGCGAATATCGGTCCCGGCCTGGAGGACGGGCCGGGAGTCGATCAGGACATTGGACCGCGGCGGCAGGTTGCGCAGTCGGAGGAATCCGACGCCGGTGTCCGCGTGCGCCGGTTCCACCGTCCGCGTGACCGCGGGAGCGGGATTGCTCGGCGAAGTTGTTGGAAGGCCGAACGAGTCGAGCGCGGCAAAGGCAGCGGTGTCGATCGGCACCGTGCCGGGCGCTTCCCCATCCTCCGGCTGCACCGCCACCGACGTATCGGGGACGGCCGGCGCTGGTGATCCACCGAGCACCCCGTGCCGGTAGAGATAGAGCCCACCCAGCAGGAAACCCAGCACGGCCAGCGCTGCAAGCACCCAGGGCACCCAGTTGGTCTTCTGCTGCTCCTGTACCACCACCGAACGCCGCATCACCGGACGTCGCGGACCCTCCGCCGCCGCCTGCGGACCCACGGCGATACTCGGGCGGGAGGCGGGCGGCGACGGCTGAATGGTCGTCATGCTGGGCCGCTGCAGCGGCGAGGGCACCGGGGTATTGGCCTGCACCGCGACGGTCGCCGGCACCGCCGTGGACGGCCGCCGCGCGCCGGCGGCGCCGATCGGCTGCCCTTCGAGGGCCCGCAACAGGTCATCCGCGGTCTGGAACCGGTCGAGTGGATCTTTCTGGATCAGCCGCTTGATGACCTCGAAGAGTCGCCGCTCATCCGGGGTATCGAGCAGCGGGACCGGGATCGGCTCCATGATGTGCTTGTAGCCGATGGCGAAGCTGTCTTCGCCGTCATAGGGGACCTCGCCGACCAGCGCCTGGTAGGCCAGCACGCCGAGACTGTAGAGATCACTCCGCCCATCGATGCTCTGGGCCCGGGCCTGCTCGGGGCTCATGTAGTGTGGCGTCCCGATCGACATCCCGGTGCCGGTCAGCTTGGAGCCGCTGCCCGCCTTGGCGATACCAAAGTCGGTGACGACGCACTGCCCGAACTCATCGAACATGATGTTGTCGGGCTTGATATCACGGTGCACAATGCCCCGGGTATGGGCGTACCCCAGGGCGCTCCCCACTTCGGCGAGCAGCTTCCGGATCTCGGGCGGCGTGAGCTTCTTGCGCTCGGCCATCAGGCCGGAGAGGCTGCCCCCCCGCACCAGCTTCATGGTGAAGTAGATGACGCGCCCGGTTTTGCCGACCCGGTAGATGGAAATGATGTTGGGATGTTCCAGCTGGGCAGCGGTCCGGGCCTCGCGGGTGAACCGCTCGACAAATTCCTGGTCGAACGCCAGCGAGAAGGGGAGCACCTTGATGGCGACTTCACGCTCGAGGTGCTTGTCGCGCGCGCGGTAGACGATGGCCATCCCGCCGCGCCCCAGCTCCTCCAGCAACTCGTACTCGTCGTTCAGCGCCTCGCGGACAACATCAAGCTCGGTGACATCCCCGGTCGCAATTGCCTGCACCGGAGTCGTCACCCGCAAGTCCAGGCCGCAGGTGGGACAAAATTGAGTGGCTTTCTGGACTTCGGTTCCGCAGCGGGAACAGAACATGGCCGAACGTAGGCGGTTCAGGGCCGGAGAGTCAAGTACTGAAGATTATTGGAGTTAGGCTGCCGCGAGAGGCGGCATGGGGGAGAGCGATGGAGGCCACATGAGTGGACGCTGGAGGGGCCGCTCCAGACATCCAGGTACTCAACTGATCGAACCTCATGCACCCCCCACCGCCCCACCGCCCCACCGGCCGTGGCCTCAGTCCCGTATTTCGAACTCGGCCCGGGACCGCCGTACCGATCCATTGGGGTCGGTCACCACCACCTCCATGGTGTACTTCCCGGGGTTCAACCGATCGAGCGCGAGGCTGCGGCGCACCCGGGTCATCGGCCCATCCGAGACATCCTGGAACCCGAGCTTGATCGCCGGTTTGCGGGAGCCGAAGAGGCCGAGGAAGCCCCCTCCTCCCTGCCGCGTGACCAGCACCTCGGTCTTCATCGGCGCCCCGGTCGGCACCCCGTAAACCTCGTAGTACATCTCCATCTCGGTGCTGCGGCGATAGCGATGCAGCGGGTTGAAGAAAATCGTGTCGCCCGGGGCGGGTCTCCAGGTGAGGTTCGCTTCGCGCGACCCGATGATCAGCCCGCTCAGGTCGAATCGCCGACCACTGAAATCGCCCGCAGTCACGGTATCGGCGGCCAGGATGATCCCTTTATCTGCTCCCTGCTCGACCGCCAGCCGATAGACCAGGCTCCCCGAGATAACCGGGACGGCCAATTTGCCTACCAGGTAGCGGTCGGCTGGCACTGCTTCAGACGCGAGGTAGAGGATGGTGGTGTCGACCAGGGCGACCGGGACCCCAAAGCGATCAGAGACACTGAGACGGAGCCGGACCGGATAGAGATGGCCTTGGGAGGTGGGGACCTCGGTCAGGACCGAGCCGGGAATGGCGTACGCGACGTGCATCAGGCTCCGCCCCGAGTCCTTCCCCGCGACAGCAACGGTGGTCTCGAGCTTGAGCGCATTGGCGAACGACAACTCGTAACTGTCGGTTCGAGTCCCGACGAAGATGCTCCGGCGGCCCACCAGCCGCTCCTCCGTGAGGTACTTCTGGGACCCGGCGTTTCCGGCGCCGAGCAAACGCGAATAGACTGGCGAGAACTTCTCCCGGGTGAGCAGCAGGTCGGTGGCCATGGAGTTGGTGACGGCGTTGCTCTGGTCGCCGCGGAGCGCCACCGCGTTACTGAACCCGAGCACATCAAAGAGGCTCTCGACCAGTTTGTAGTCCTGCACGTCCTCCCGCGCGACAAAATGGAAGATCAGGTCGCCGCTGGCGCGGCTGTAGAGCCACGATTCGTTCTGCTGCATGCCGGGCATCGTGGAGCGGGCACGCTGGGTCGGCTCACCATGCCGGATATAAATGATGCCACGGTCGTCGTAATCGGGGCTGCCGGAGCGGTAGCGCTCGACGATATCGTAGTGGCGATTGGCTGAGACCAGCTGGAAATTCTTGCGGGCGTAGTAGAGCCGGCGATAATGCTCGCGCAGCCGATCGCCGTCCCGGACCAGCGAGGCCCGGTCGCGCTGCCCCCAGAACCGCTTGAGGAACTCCACCCGGCGCTCGCCGGTGGCGAGGTTGAACTCGGCCATCGCGCTGTCGTTCGCCATCAGCGCCAGATCACCCCGGTACCCATCCACCGACACCGGATCATCCGAGCGTGCCCCGGCGTAGTACATCGTCTGCCCATCGAGGCTGCCATGCAGGAACTGGGTCCGGGCGAGTTCCAGCTGGCCCAGGCCGGTATTCGCACCGCTGGCGAGGTAGCCTCGGAAGGCCACCAATGCGGAATCGATATCGCCCACTTCCCGCTCCACCCGTCCCCGCCACAACAGCACCGTGGGGTTGGTGCCAGCCGAGGTGACGGCGGCCTGACGGAGGGCCTGACGCGCCAGGGCGGTCTTCACATTGACCCGCTGGCGCAGCGCGGTCGAGGCGAGCTCGATCAGCCCGCGATCAAACGAGGGATCGGCCTGGACCGAGCGGGCGTAGGCATTCGCGGCCCGGGAGAGGTGATCCTTCCCGAACATCGCCTGCAGCCCCTGCACCACCGAGATCTCCGAGTCGCCCACTCGATCCTCGGCGACCCCGAGGCCGTACCAGGCCCAGGGCCAGTCCGGCTGCAGCTCGGTCGCCCATTCAAACTCGCCGGCACCGTCATCAAAACGGCGACGGTTCCCCAGGTCGCCGATCCGCATGGCCAGAAATCCGAGGCGCAGGTGCAGCAAGGCGTTGTTCCGATCAACCTTGGCCTCGGCAATCAGGCTGCGCTCCAGGGTGGCCAACGGCACGGAGTCCGTGACGGCCCCGATCGAGTCCCGGAACTGCTCGAGGGCGTGGCGGTCCGCAGGCGCCTGTGCCATCAGCGGCGACGCCAGCATCGCCGGAATGATCCACTGGGCGCCGAACGGAAGTTTCATTGCGAGCCGTGCCTCACCTGTCTGAATTTGGGACGGGAATGTCGGGAGCCGGTGTTGGTACCGCGAACGCGCCGGCGGGTTCCGTTCTCTGGCTAGGGGACGTCTGGCGCCGACCGAGCCACACTGCGAAGGAAGGCGGCGAGGCCGTCCCGCACCGCGACGGCATAGCGACGCTGGCCCTCGGGATTCGCCAACGCCGCTTCCTGGTCGGGCAGCATCATGAAGAGGCCTTCCGTCAGAATGGCGGGCATCCAGGTGGGGCGCACCAGGGCCAGGTCGCCCCGCCCCGCGCCGAGATCACGCACACCGAGCTGACGGACCAGCTCGCGATCGACCGCCCGCGCCAGCGGCAGACTGCGCGGGTGGTTGAAGAAGACGCTGGTCCCGTTGTTGGTGAACGGGTTCACGCCATCCGGCAGGGCGTTGTTGTGAATCGAGACCAGCACCTCCGCATCGAGCGCCTCCGCGAGCCGGGGCCGGGCGGCGAGGTCGAGCGGCGCCGCGGTGCTCCGCGTCAGTATGACCCGGGCACCCTCGGCCACCAGCAGATCCCGTAACTGGAGCGCGATGGCCAGGTTGGCGGTGGCCTCCGTGAGACCGGTGGGGCCCGTGGCCCCCAGCGGGGGATGCCCCGGGTCCACCACGATCAACCGGCCGGCGAGCGGATGGGCGGGATCGATCGTCGGTGGGCGCCGGACCTCGAGCAGGAGGTCATTGCCGCTCCACCGGGTGCGGTACCCCCAGACCGACCCCGCCAGCTCAACGGTCAGCGTCACCTCGTCGCTGGTCGCCTGCAGCCAGCGCAGATCACGCAGATACGGGTCGGCAGGCCCCAGCCGGGACCAGTTGATATCCGCCACGGTGTTATAGAGGCGCAGGGTCAGCTGCCCCGGCTCCTCCTCCACCCGGAAGGGCACCCGTTGCGACAGCGGCACCCGCAGGGTCAGCCGGTCCGTCGTCGGCGTCAGGGTGACCGAGCCGACCGTCCCGCGGAGGGCGGGGTATTCCGGCGCCAGCGGCACCGCATCGGCCGCGGGCACCCACGCCTCCTGACCGCGGGACACCCGGACCCGCAAATCGTCGCCGAGCCGGGCCGAGGCCACGGTGCGGGTACCGGTGGGGAAGAACCAGTGATAGGTCGCGCCGGGCCGCGCCCGCCCGATGGTCAGGCTGTCGGTGGTGCCGGTCCCGGGCAAATCGTCGTTGAAGTCAATGACCTGCGGGGCGGAATCAAGCAGGGCCAGCCGGAGCGGCCAGCTTACCCGGGCCGTGTCGGTCCCGATGATGGCCTCGACCATGACGGCCACCGGCGGAACGCTGTCCATGCGCGGTGGCCCGGCCGGTCCCAGAAATGCCCCGGGGTCCCGACCCAGTGCGCGGCCGCGCAGCATTCCAACGTACCGCTCCGCCCGGACCGGAACCGTGAGGTTGGCGGAGTCGCGATCAAAGGCGCGAATGGCCGCCGGCACCTCCCCCGGGGCGGCGTCCGCCGTGAGTGGAATGATGGTACCGTCACTCAGCTGCAATCGGACCACCGCGCCTTCCACCGCGCGGAGGGTGATCGGGAGAAACTCATCCCGGGGCCACCAGACCCGGCTCCCCGGGGAGAACGAGGTCGAGTCGATCCAGACCGGCGCGGCAGGGGGACGGAAGCGACGCGTGCGCCGGACCGGATAGGTCAGGGCCGCGGAATCGGTGGCGGTCCGCGCCACGAGCGCAAACTGGAGAATGGAATCGGGTGGGATCGGCAGCCACGCGAGCCAGGCGCCATTGGGCGCGACCGGGATGGACGTGCCATTGATCCATAGCAAGGCGTCCCCTGTCCCGGTCGACCCGAACAGAAAGGTGGAATCCCGAACATCGATGAGATCCGTCGCGCCGGGGTAGACCACCTTGAGCCGGAGCGGCCCCTCCAGCCGGGGAATCGGCGGCAACAGAGGCGAAGGCAGGTATGTGCCTGACGGAGGTGACGTCGCCGGCGCAGGAGTTCCCGGAGCGGAGCCACCGGTACAGGCACTGAGCATGAGGGGGAGGACCACCAGCACCGGCAGGACCCGGCGGCAGGTAACAGAGCGGGGCATGGGGTGCAAGGTACACGGGCATCTGAACTTACGCCAAGTTATCCGTTGACGCTCCCGCCGCCCATTCCTACATTCCAGTAACGTCCTTCCTTTCCAAGCCATAGATCAAGGATTCCTGATCGCATGACCCTGGCGCATGCGGGTCGGCACCCGACACCCTCCTCTTCGCTGCAGGGGGACGCGTGACGTTGCCCGAGGCCAAGCGGCCCGCCTCGGACGGCGCACGCGCCACCCGGTGTCCATCGTGCAATACCTCGGTGGCCGCCGACCTTCCCTTCTGCGGCCAGTGTGGCACCCGGGTCACCCAGGTGCGGGCGGCCCACGCCTGTATCCGCTGTGGGCGCCTCAATGAAACCGGCTCGAAGTTCTGTCCCGCCTGCGGCGCGCCGTTCGGTGATACCGGCCCCCAGGCCGCAGTCCCTGCACCCGTCAAGGCTCCAGCCACTGCCCCCCACCTCTCCCTGCTGGATCGCTCCGGGGGGATCGCCCATCGGTTCCCGATTCTCAATGCCGTCACCACGGTCGGCCGGGCGGGCGCTGATATCAACTTCGCCGACGACGAGTACCTCTCGCCGCTGCATGCGCAGTTCCTGTATGTGGACGGGATCCTCACGGTACGCGACCTCGGCAGCAAGAACGGCACCTGGCTGTATCTCGAGGAGCCGCACCGGCTGACCGACGGTGACTGCATCCTGCTCGGCAGTCAGATCCTCCGCTACCGCCGACTCGGGTATCCCGGGCCACGACCACCGGAACAGGACCAGACCCGGCGGCTCGGCAGTCTCGCCCCCGCGGCGGACATCGCCAACATCGCCCAGGTCCGGGCTGACGGCAGTGCCCGCGACATCATGCACCTCTCGCCGGGCCGTTCGATCCGGATTGGCCGCGAACAGGGCGACTGGCAGTTCCCATTTGATTCCTCGATGAGCGCGCTGCATGCGCTCATCCGGAGCGAGGACGCCGATTTCGTCCTGCTCGACGCCGGCAGCCGGAACGGCATCGCCGTCCAGGTCCGGGGCGAGCGGCGGGTCGTGGCCAACGCGCGGCTGCTGCTGGGTGACCAGATGTTGCGGGCGGAAATCGGATGAAGGTCTGCACCGCCTGTGGGATCGAGTATGGCGACGAAGTCCTGTTCTGTCAGCGGGACGGGACGCCGCTCCGACCCTCCGGAGCGACGGCGGACCTCGTCGGCCAGGTGATCGCCGACCGGTACCACATCCAGAAAAAGCTGGGCGAAGGCGGGATGGGGCAGGTCTACCTGGCCGAGCATGTGAAGATGGGGCGACGGTGCGCCATCAAGATCATGAACCAGGGGCTGGTCAACGACGCAGACGCCATCAGTCGCTTCAACCGCGAAGCAGCCAATGCCAGCCGGATCGGACATACCAATGTCTGTGCCATCTACGATTTCGGTGAAACGCCCGAGGGGCTCATCTACCTCGCCATGGAGTTCATCGAGGGCAAGAGCCTGAGCGGCATCCTCGAGGAGTCCAAGGTCCTGCCGTTCCCGCGGGCCGCCGCGATGATCACCCAGTGCGCCGACGCGCTGCAGGTCGCCCACGACCTCGGCATCGTCCATCGGGATCTCAAGCCCGACAACATCATGGTCACCACCGCCGGCGGGAAGGACATCGTGAAGGTGGTGGACTTCGGGATCGCCAAGGCGGTGGGGGCCGACAGCGGCTCCCAGAAGGTGACCAAGACCGGGTTTGTGGTGGGCACCCCGGAGTACATGAGCCCGGAGCAGCTGGCCGGGGACTCCATCGACGGCCGCAGCGATCTCTATTCGCTGGCACTGGTGTTCTACCGCATGCTGACCGGCAGTTCCCCCTTCCCGGCGGATAGTCAGCAGGAGACCATGATCAAGCGGCTCACCGATGACCCGGTGCCGCTCGCGACCGCCCGGCCCGACGTGCGCTTCCCCGAGTCGCTGCAGCGGGTGATGGACCGCGCGCTGGCCCGCACGCCGACCGATCGGTACGCTTCGTCCGCCGATTTCGGGCGTGATGTCCGGGCCCTGAGCGGATCGCTCACCGGTGCGGTGGACATCGAGGCCGGCACCCAGGTCGTGCAGTCGGGGGGCGCCCGCGGTGCCGGCACCGTGCCCCAGACCCGCATCGACCCGGCGCGGGTCAAGCCCAAGGCGCCCGCGGCCGACGAGTCGCCCCGCCCCGCCCCGCGCCAGAAGTCGTTCCCGGTCGTGCCCGTCGCGGTGGGCGTGGTCCTGATCGCTGCGCTGGGGGGCACCCTGGCCTTCAAGGACGCGCTCTTCGGTGGGGCCAAGGCGGACACGACGACGACACCCACCCTGGTGACGGGCGACACCGCCACCAAGGGGACCACCCCGATCACCCCGGATCCCGGCACCAAGCCGCCGGTCGACCCGTTGCGTCACCCTGAGAATGTTCTGCGGGATACAACGTCTGGGAGTAACGGCGGACGAGTACCCGGGGGAACCACCACCACGCCGCCGGGGTCGCGGGACAGCGTCACCACCCCTCGAGGCACCGCCGAGGATCGAGCGGTGGTCACCAAGCTGGACATGGATGCGCTGGAGGACTCGCTGTTCGAGCACCCTGATCATCGGTCCGCCCTCCGGGTGCGAGCCCAGGGGATCTTCGGCAACCGGGCCAATTCTGCAGAACTTCGGGGGCGGGCGGGCTATGTTGTCTTCACCGCCTATGTGAATGATGCCAAGGTCGCCTGTGACGCGCGGGAGATGAGTCGCTGGTCGGCCATCAAGGGGAACGCCAAGCGCTGGGCCGACAGTCTGGTTTCGCTGAATACTGCCAAATACGGCGAGCGGGTAAAACCGGTTGACGACATGAGCTGCAATCCGTGACCAAGGTCCAGATCTCCGTATTCGGGAAGACCGACGTCGGTCGCACCCGCGATCACAACGAGGACACCTTCCTCGTGGCGGATCTTTCGCGCCGGGTCGCCAGTCTGCAACCCGACGTCCGCGAGCACCCGGTGGGGGAGCGCGGGTCGCTCTTCATGGTCGCGGACGGCATGGGCGGGGCAGCAGCAGGCGAGGTCGCGAGCCGCATGGCGGCCGACCTGGTCTTCGGTCACATGACGACCGTCTGGCCCGATGACCCGGAGATCAGTGCCAATCGCTTCGCCTATCGCATGAAGGAAGCGGTCGAGCTGGCGAACAGCCGGATCCACCTGCACGCCCGGGAGCATCCCGAGGTGCGGGGCATGGGCACCACCGCGACGGTCGCGGGCGTCTACGGCACCGATCTGTACCTTGCCCAGGTGGGCGACAGCCGGGCCTACCTGGTCCGCCAGGGCGTCGCCGTCCAGATCACCAAGGACCAATCGCTGATGCAGCGCCTGGTGGAAGCCGGCGAGATCACCGAGGAGGAGGCCGAGCAGAGTGAGCGCAGGAACATCATTCTGCAGGCGCTCGGCCCCGATCCACGCGTGAAGGTGGACCTGACGATCCAGCCCCTCCGGCGCGGCGACGTCCTGGTCCTCTGCTCCGATGGGCTCTCCGGCCAGGTGAAGAAGGAGGAGATCGCCCAGGTGGTGCAGCACGCGCCGGACCTGGTCGAGGTCTGCGCCCAGCTGATCCAGTTGGCGAATGAGCGCGGTGGACCCGACAACATCACGGCGGTGGCGGCCCGGTTCAGCGGGGATGGATTGCCCGAGCCGGACAGTGCGGCCCTGGTCGGGCACCAGGTCTACCCCCTCCTCGACGGTGGTGAAGCGACCACCGCCCCTGTCCCGGTCTACACCGGGAGTCCGGCCCCGGTCCCCCTGGCCGAGCAGCGACAGACGCGCTGGGTCGCCATTGGCGTCCTGGCGCTGGTCGGTCTCGCCCTGGCGATCTTCCTGCTCTTCGCCACCCAGTGATTTCCCGCCCGGGCGACTCGGCATGAAAGCCAAGTTCACCTTTCTCTCGGGCGCACGCGCGGGACAGACCAGCATCTTCAGCCAGGCGCACATCGGGATCGGCCGCCATCCGCAATGTGAGCTGCAGTTCGATGCGGAGAAAGATCTCGACGTCTCCAGTCGCCACGCCCAGGTGCTGCAGAACGGCAGCATCTACGTGCTGCGCGACCTTGGCAGTACCAACGGGACCTTCGTCAATGGCAAGCGGCTCGACGGTGAGCACGTGCTGGCGACCCGGGATGTCATCCGTTTCGGGATCAAGGGACCGGAGGTCGAGTTCGCCGCGATCATGGAGGCGCGCCAGTCGCCACTGCCCACGGCCGGCCCGGTGGGCGCCTCCGGGACGGTGGTCTTCGGCATCGCGGAGCCAGAACCCGCTCCCCCACCTCCGGCGCTGACCCCTGAACAGCTCAAGCAGCCGCGTCGCACACCTGGTCCGGGCACCACGACTCGCGTGAAGCTGGCGGTACGCCGGGAAACCCACGCCCTGCGGCGGACCACCCTGATTCTGTTCGGGCTGCTGGTGATCATGAGCGGGGCCTACCTGTGGCAGGCGGCGACCACCAACCGGCGGTTGAATGACCAGCGGCGCCAACTGCTGGGTCAGACCGACAGCCTGATGGCGCGGATCAGCACCCTGTCGGCCGGTGGGGCGGCGTTGCAGGCGGCGCTGGATAGCGCGCAAGCCACCGCGCAGGAACTGAAGGAGCAGCTGCAGGCGGCGCCCGCCGACGCCGGCGTCATCGCCGACCTCCGCCGACGGCTCGATGCCGCGGTGCGCCAGCAGCGGAACCTGGCGGGCGCCGCCACTCTGGACGCCACCCGGCTCGCAGCCGATAACCGGGATGCCATCGCCCTGATCTTCGTGGAGTTTGCCGACGGATCGGTCTTCACCGGAACGGCCTTTGCAGTGCAATCGGATCCCACGGGGGGCCTGCTGGTCACCAACAAGCACGTCGTGGTCGATTCCCTGAATGGCCAGATCGCGACCCGTATCGGCGTCGTGTTCAATGGCACCCCGCAGAACTTCAAGGCCGACGTCGTCCGGGTCCATCCGGATGCCGACCTCGCCCTGCTGCGTGTGACAGTGCATCGGGGATTTCCGACCGTGCGGGCACTGGCCGACACGGGCCGGGCGGGGGGAATGGGAGAGCCGGTGGCCGTGATGGGCTTCCCCCTGGGCCTTGATCTGGCCAAGGGCAAGGAGTGGCCTACGGTCGGGGCGGCCGCGACCCTGACGCTGGGGACGGTGTCCCGGGTGCTTCCGGACCTGCTGCAGCTGGACAGCTACGGCGCCCAGGGCTCCAGCGGCAGTCCGGTATTCGATCGCAACGGCAAGGTGCTGGGCGTGGTGTACGGCGGGCAGCGGGGCTCGAATGGCCGGATCCTGTACGCGGTGCCTGTCCGCTTCGTACATGAGGTGCTGACCGGCAATTAACCGAATCCTACCCTCCTGTGCGCCGAGTCACCGCCCCAAGATGCTGCGGCCCACAAACTTAGGGCGTCATGAACCTGCTTTCCTCCAGAGTGACCGTCTCCCGAGCCATGTCCGATCGGCTTCTCTCCGGCTTTGCCGTTGGAGGGGTGCTTTTATTTGTGATCGGGGTGGTGGCGGGGGCCTTCTGGACGCTCGACCGCATTGACACCACGGTCCGCGCCGGGGCCCATCGGACCCTGACCACCGTGCTGGCGACTGCCCACGAAGCCGCCAAGCACTGGGGCACCCGCCAGCTGATTCTCACCGCCTCGATCAGCGGCAGCCGCGAGCTGGGCCGACTGCTGGAGGAGAGCATCCGCTCCGCGCGGAGTGAGGACCGGGCGACCGCCCTGAGCGCCACCCGGGACTACCTGAGTTCGGCAATGCGCACCAACGGATTGAGCGGATTCTGGCTCATCGCGGGTGACGGATCGGTCCTGCTTCGCTCGCCTGACACCCTGTCCCTGAAACTGCCCAACTCGATTGGCCCGGTCGTCGACCGGGCCATGGATGGGGTGCCTGCCCTGAGTCCCTACGCCGCCGACTCGCTCGGCATCGTCGGCCTGCTGGCGCTCGCCCCCATCCGGGACAGCAAGGGCGAATCCATCGCGGTCCTGGCCCTCATGCTGCCCGCCCAGCGGGAACTGGCCATTGTGGCGGAGCAGAGCCACAACCGTTCCCTGGGCCAGACCTACTTCTTCGATCGCAGCGGGCAGATTCTCGGCAGCAGCACCGTCCGGCGCGGGGTGCGTCCGGACCGGGTGCTGCGTGAGCCTGGCGGGCGCCGCCTGACCCGGATGGCGGAAGCCGCGGTTCGGGGTGAGACCGGTGAGGACCTCGACGGCTATATCGACTATCGCGGCATCGAGGTGGTCGGCGCGTGGGAGTGGGACGACGACCTCGGCCTCGGGCTCGCAGTGGAGACCGACGCCTCGGAGGCCTACCGGGTCAGCGAAACGGCCCGGGGCGCCATCCTCGCGGGCCTGATCATCACCCTGGCCCTGTTCGTGGCGGCGCTGCTGAGTGTGCTCCAATCCCGGCGGCGCGCGGAAGCCCTCTCCGCCCTCCAGCGCCGGCTGGCGGCGGTCCTCGAGTCCACCACTGACCCGGTCACCTTCGCCAATGCGGCGGGAGAGGCGATCTACGTCAACGAAGCGGCGCACACCCTGTTCGGCATCGCCCCGCGGCGGCCGGGCGTGGCGGCGCAACCGCCCCAGTGGGCCCAGCTGCTGCTCCGGCCCGAGGCGCTGACGGTCGCGGCCCGGGACGGTACCTGGAGCGGTGAGAGCACCATCCTCACCGCCTCGGGCCGGGAAGTCACCCTCAGCCAGGTGATGCTGTGTCACCGCGGCCGCGATGGTACCGTGGACTTCTTCTCCACGATTGCCCGGGACATCTCCGAACGGAAGCGGCTGGAGCGCCGGCTGCGGGACGAAAAAGAGCGGGCCGAAGTCACGCTCGGCTCGATTGGCGACGCCGTCCTGCGGACTGATGCGGCCGGCATCATCGAGTTCCTGAACCCGGTTGCCGAAACCCTGCTCGGGGTCCCGACCGCGGAAGTGGCGGGCCGGCACATCGCCACGGTCCTCACCCTGGTGCACGAATCCACCCGGGAGGCGCTGGAGAACCCGATCGACATCTGCCTGCGGGAAGGCCGGGTCGTCGGACGCTCCAACTTCTCACTGCTGGTGCGTCCCGATGGGCGGGAGTTCGCCATTGACGACAGTGCGTCCCCGGTCCAGAACGCCGAAGGGGAGTTGATGGGCGCGGTGCTGGTATTCCACGACGTGAGTCGGGCCCGCACCCTCGCCCGTCAGCTCGCGCACCAGGCGAGTCACGACTTCCTGACCGGGCTGGTCAACCGGCATGAGTTTGAACGCCGGGTAGCGCGGGCCCTGACCCGGTCGCAGGAAGAAAATATTACCCACGCACTGTGCTACCTGGACCTGGACCAGTTCAAGGTGGTGAACGACACCTGCGGCCATGGCGCGGGCGACGAGTTGCTGCGCCAGCTCGCTGCCGCCCTCGGCAAGAAGGTCCGTCGGCGGGACACCCTGGCCCGGCTCGGGCGGCGACGAGTTCGGGGTACTCCTCGAGCATTGCCCCGCCGGTCAGGCCACCCGGGTGGCGCACGAGCTGCTCGAGGTGGTCCAGGAATTCCGCTTCGTCTGGGAGGGCAAACCGTTCGCGCTGGGCGTGAGCATCGGCGTGGTGCCGATCAGCGCCGAAAGCGAGAGCCTGGCCACGCTGCTGCGCGATGCCGACGCCGCCTGTTACGCCGCCAAGGAGCACGGCCGCAACCGGGTCCATTTCTACGAGCCCAACGATGCCGCGATGGCGTTGCGGCAGGGCGAAATGCAGTGGGTCAGTCGGATCACCAGCGCGCTGGAGGAAGGTCGCTTCCGCCTCTATGGCCAGCCGATCGTGCCCCTGGTGCCGCGCCAGAGCGAGCGGGTCCGGATCGAGGTGCTCCTGCGCATGGTCGAACGCGATGGGACCCTGATCGCTCCGGGCGCGTTCATCCCGGCCGCCGAACGGTACAATCTGATGGGGGCGGTGGACCGCTGGGTGGTGCGGGAGGTGGTGTCGCTCTACGCCGCCCATCGCGATAACGGCTGGACCCCGATCGCCTCCATCAACCTCTCCGGCGCCTCGCTGGGCGACCCGAGCATGCTGGCGTTCCTGCGGGACCAGCTGGCTCGGCACAATATCCCGTCCGAGGCGCTCTGCTTCGAGATCACCGAGACCGCGGCGATCGCCAACCTTGAGCTGGCGGGGCACTTCATCCGCGAGCTCAAGGCGATGGGATGCTGGTTCGCGCTGGACGATTTCGGCAGCGGGATGTCCTCCTTTGCCTACCTGCAGAGCCTGCCGGTCGACTCGTTGAAGATCGCCGGCGCCTTCCTGCGCCACATCGAAACCGACCCGGTCGAATATGCGATGGTGGAAGCGATCAACCGGGTGGGCCACGTGATGCGGCTCAAGACGGTGGCGGAAGGGGTCGAAAGCCTGGACACGCTGGAAACCCTGCGGAAAATCGGGGTCGACTACGCCCAGGGGTATGCGATTGCGGAGCCGCGGCCGCTGGAGGAGATGATCACCCTCGCGCTCACCAACCCCCGAGCAGCAGAGCGCCCACGAGCAACATTGCCCCAAGGAGAACCACGCACCAAACGAGCCAGTGTCTGAGATCCCGGCGGAGGTCGTCGAGCGGCGCCAGACCGGTGGCCGCCTGCTGCGGACCCCACCACCCGCCAGGACGCACCCGCCGGTAAAACGCCTCTAGCACCTCCGGCCGCTCCGCTGGCGTCAGCAGCATCACCGGCAGCCAGATAGCCAGGGCCCCAAATGCGGTGACCATCAGTTTCGGGCCGTAGCCGATGCCATGCAGGAGGGGCAGATAGCTCATCCCGGCGAGCGCAAGCGCCGCCCCCATCGCGGCGATTTCCGCCCAGGCGTTCACCCGCCACCAGAACCACCGCAGCAGCAGCACCAGCCCCGGCCCGGTGCCGATCAGGATCAGGAACCGGAACACCGCCCCCACGCTGTCCATGAAGAACGAGACCCCCGCCGCCAGCAGCGTCAGCAGGACGGACGCCCACCGCGCCGCCCGCATCAGCTCGCGATCGTCGGTCACCCCGCCGAAGCGGGCGTAGAGATCGTTGACGAGGTAGCTGGCGCCCCAGTTGACCTGGGTGGAGACGGTGGACATGAAGGCGGCGACCAGGCTCGCGAAGACCAGGCCGAGCAGGCCGGTGCGGCAGGTAGCGCACCATCATGATCGGGTAGGCCAGCTCGGGGTCCGTCAAGGCCCGGCAGGATCACCAGCGCCGCGAGTCCCACCAGCACCCAGGGCCAGGTGCGCACCACGTAGTTGAGCATGTTGAAGAGATGGGCCGCCTTGGTCGCCTCGCGCTCGTTGGCGGTGGAGGACAGCCGCTGGACGAACATCCCGCCGCCGTCGCTGTTGCGGAACGCCCACCACTGGACGGCGAGGTAGCCGAAACGAAGGTGAGAGCGGCACCATGGCGTCCGCGCCGGTGGGCACCAGGTGGAGCCGTCGCCCTGGCCCGGCTGGCCCGGAGCTGGCGAGTCAGCGCTCCGCAGCCCGCCCGACCTCGTGCAGCGCGTAGCCCATCACGAGCAGCGCACCGACCATGGCCAGGACATACTGGAGGAAGTCGGTCGCCACCACGCCCCAGAGCCCCGAGACCGCGGTGTAGACCATGACGATGACGATGATCGGCATGAGGCCCAGAGCCGGTCATCACCGGGAAGTGCCTGGCAGCTCGTCCAGCACGCCGAGGCCACCGAAGACCTTGCGCATGGCGAGCATGCCGTACCCGATGCTGATGCAGTTGAGTGGCACCGCAAAGAGGAAGGCCCGGCTGGCCCGGAGCCCGCCGCCGGGCGGCCGCCGTAGCGCATCTCCGTCAGCTCCATGTCGGTGACCACCTTGGCCCGGCGCCACAGCTTGGCCAGCACCACGGCCAGCAGCACGTGCGCGAAGGCGAAGCACCACCACTCCCAGTTTCCGGCCACCCCGGCCTGCGCCACCCGCCCCGCCACGTAGAGCGGGGTGTCCACGTTGAAGGTGGTGGCCGCCATCGACGTGGCGGCGAGCCACCAGGGGATCGGCGCGCCCGCCGACGAAGAACTCGGCGAGATTCTTCGCGCCCCGGCGGGCCACCCACAGGCCCAGGGCCAGGGAGGCGCCGAGGTAGAGGGCGAGCACACACCAGTCGAGGAATGCCAGGATTACCCTCGCGGGGTGACGAGAGGTCGGGCCGTCAGCTGCCGTTCGAGCCAGGTCGCGACCGCTTCCTGCATCAGCCGCTGCCGGTGCCACGCAATCAGGACCGGGACAGTTCCCCGGCACCTGTCGGCGAGGCGTGGGTGGCCGAACAGCACCACCAGCGCCGCTCCGGGCACCACCGCCGACAGCAGGGCCAGGCTTTCCGGCCCGAACCCGGCACGGCCCTTCGAGGCCCGCGGCTCGGCAAAGGCGAGCACCACCCGTTGTCCGTCCTGCTGTTCGAAGACACCGCGGGCCGCCAGCGTGCGCAGCACCAGGTCGCTCGGACCCGGTGCATACCAGCCCCCGACGTCATCGTCGACCATTGTCAGGCGAATGCTGACCGCCCAGGGCCGGGGCCACGCCGCGCCGCAATCCGTGCTCCAGCAACCGTTGCGCGACCATGGCCGCGGTGAGGTGGTCATCGTCCTGCGTCGGTTCCGCTGCTGCGACCCATGCTAACGCGGCGTCGTAGCGCGCCAACGACGCCTCGACCTGACTCCGGGGCAGCACGCCCGACACGACCGCCGCTTCGATGGCCGCGATTGTTCCCGGCAGATCGCCGGGATAGAGGAGCACGTCGCACCCGGCGGCCAGTGACCCCACGGCAGCATCGGCCTCGGTCTTCCCGGCCCGTGCCCCTTCCATGATGAGGGCATCGGTGACGATCAGCCCGCTGAATCCGAGATGGGTCCGCAGGTGGCCCAGCATGACCGGCGAACGGGTGGCCGGCGCACCAGTGTCATCCCAGGCGGGGAACGCCACATGCGATGTCATGACCGAGCTGACGCCGGCGTGCACCGCGGCCGCGAAGGGCCGCAGATCGGTCAGCTCCAGATCCGCGAGGGTGGCGGAGACGGTCGGTAGACGATTGTGGGAATCGTGAACGGTGCGTCCGTGGCCGGGATAGTGCTTGGCGCATGCGAGCACGCCCTGTGACTGACAGGCCTGCACCCAGGCGGCAACGTCGGCCCCGACCCGCTCGGGATCGGCGCCGAACGAACGGGTCTGGACGATGGGATTGTCGGGTTCGAGATCGAGATCGGCCACCGGGCCGAACACCCAGTTGATCCCCAGGGCGCGGGCCTCACGACCGGTGGTCGCGCCCGCCCAGCGGATCACCGCCTCGATCGTCCAGTGCGGCCAGCGCCCCTGGCGGAGGACACTCCGTGAGGCGCCGCGCCTGCTGACCCGCGCCACGCTCGAGATCCGACCCGATGAGCAGGGGGCGCCCGGCGCGACGCCGGACGCCGGTGATCAGGGCCTCAACCTCGTCCGCGCGCGCACCGCCCCGCCAAAGACGATGAAGCCGCCGACGCCGAGGCGGAGTGCCTCCTCGATGGCCGGTGCCTCGTGGGTGAACCCGGTCGTCGGCCGCCAGCGCAATGCCGGAAAGACGAGCCGTGCCGGGGTCATGCCGGCGTGATCTGTCCCAGGACCCGTGCGGCGCTGGCGCCGGTCGCGCCGGGCAGGTTGCCGGGCTGGCCGTGGATGGTGAGGTAGCCGAGGAGGGCGAAGGCGACCGCTTCCTTCGCGTCGCCATTGAAAAAGAGATCGTCAAAGCTCAGCAGCGTCATCCCGCGTCCGGCCAGGAGGGCCTGCAGCCGTTCGACCAGCGCGGGATGGCGCATGCCCCCACCAGAACCCACCACTTCCGGGGTCCCCGGGACCCAGGCGGCAATCGCATCCACGATGGTCCGGGCCGTCAGCTCGACCGCGGTGGCGACCCCATCGGGGCCGGGAACATCGGCGGCGAGCGCCGCCGCATACTGTTCACCGAAGCGCTCCCGACCGGTGCTCTTCGGTGGCGCGGCGGCAAAGAAGGGATCGCTGAGCAGGCGCTGCGAGGACGGGCTCCCGAACAGTCCCCCGTCGGGCGAGCGCACCGTCGCGGTCGAAGGGCAGCGCAGGATCCATCCGGCGGGCCAGGGCGTCGATCACCGCCGTCCCCGGTCCGGTATCGGAGGCGAACGTACCCGATTCCGCAGCGCGGCGCGGTACGTAGGTGAAGTTGGCCATGCCGCCGAGATTGAGCAGCACTCGCGGATGCTCCGCATGACTGAAGAGGAGCAGGTCGGCCATCGGGACCAGCGGGCGCGCCCTGCCCCCCCGCCGCGACATCGCGGGCCCGGAATCCGCTGACCACCCGTACCCCGAACCGCTCCGCAAGGATGGCAGGCTCGCCGATTTGCCACGACACTTCCGGCGGCTCGTGCCAGACGGTCTGCCCGTGCATGGCGATGAACGCCAGGTCGGATGCGCGGGTGTGACTCGCTTCCAGCAGGTGCTCGACCGCCTGAGCCGCCCATTCTGACAGCCGCACGTGCAGACGTGCCAGTGCCTGCACCCCACCGCTCTCGAGCGCGCGGATGATCTCGTCCCGTTCGGCGGGTGTGTAGGGCCGGGTGTGAAAATGGACCAGCTGCAGGTGGGTCGGTCCAGTGCAGCGGACCAGGGCGGCATCGACCCCATCGAGCGAGGTGCCCGACATGATGCCGATGGCGAGGATGGGACGTTCGGTCATCCCTGGCTCACGGCGGGTGGGTCCCCAATGATGTCGCGTAGCCGGCCACCGTGCGCCGCGAGCAGTGCCTCGGCGGCGGCGAGATTCACCCCCCGGCGGACCATAACGATCGCGGGCTTCACCCGGCCGTCGGCGGCCGCGAGGGCACCACGGGCCGGTTCGCGGGCGATACCTGTCGTTTCCATCACGATGCGTTCACTCCGATCGCCCAGTTTATCGTTGAGGGCCCGCAGGTCCACCATCAGGTTGCCATAGGTCTTGCCGATCCGGATCATGGCGCCGGTGGTCAGCGCGTTCAGCACCAGCTTGGTGGCGGTCCCGGCCTTCATCCGGGTGGAGCCGGTCACGACCTCCGGGCCGACCAGCACCACGATGCACACGTCGCAGGTCTGACGCAGGATTGCGGGTGGCTCGGCACAGGACAGCATGACCGTACGGGCGCCAAGTGCCTGGGCCCGGCCGAGGGCGGCACGAACATACGGCGTCGTGCCCGAGGCGGCGATGCCCACCACCACATCCGTCGAGGAGACCCGCTGGCCATCCATCTCCGCGATCCCGGCGTTGATGTCGTCCTCGGCACCTTCCACCGACCGCAGCATCGCCTTGAACCCGCCCGCGATGATCCCCACCACCATGGCAGGATCGGTCCCGAACGTTGGCGGGCACTCAGCCGCGTCGAGCACGCCCAGCCGGCCACTGGTCCCGGCACCGATGTACAGCAGGCGGCCACCCGCACGAAATGCCGCCTCGATCAGATCGATGGTACGGGCGATCTCCTCCCGGGAGGCAGCCACGGCCGTGGGGACCGTGGCATCCTCAGCCCCGAGCAGATCGACGATCTCCAGCGCGGTGGCGCGGTCGATCTCGGCCGTGCGGGGATTGCGCCGTTCGGTCGGCCGGGGATCGAGAAAGGAATCAGTCATTGGTTGGCGGGCACTCACGACCTAAATTAGGTAGCTCCCTACCCCACAGCAACGGACCCCGACTCTACCACGAGGTCGTCTTGTCTTCCCGTACCTACAGCACCCTGCTGGCCGCCCTGGCCCTCAGCACCGGCTGCTATACCACTCCTGCTCCCCAGCCGCTTCCCGCCGGCACGACCAGCTTCGTCAATCCCGCCTGGCCCCTGCAGGGCAAGGCGCGGGTCACCGAGGGTCGACAGGCCATGGTGGTCTCGGGCAGTCCACTGGCCAGCCAGGCCGGGCGCGAGATCCTGCAGGCCGGCGGGAATGCGGTGGATGCAGCCGTCGCCGTTGGTTTCGCCCTCGCGGTCACCCACCCGCAAGCTGGCAATCTCGGCGGCGGCGGCTTCATGGTGTTCCGCATGAAGGATGGGTCGACGGCGGCGCTCGATTACCGGGAGATGGCACCAGGCAAGGCGACACCTGACATGTACCTCGACACCCGGAAGAATCCTACCGGGATGCTCTCAGACATGGGGGCACTGGCCTCCGGCGTGCCCGGCTCGGTGGCCGGAATGCTCGAGGCCCACCGCAAGTATGGCCGCCTGTCGCTGGCCCAGGTGATGGCCCCGGCGATTGCGCTCGCGGGTGACGGGTTCATTGTAGATGAGTATCGCCACAACTCCATTGAGGACAATCGTGGTGGTCTCTTCCTCTTCCCGGCCTCGCGCCGCTACTTCCTCCCCGACAACGGCCATGCGCCCCCGGCCGGCAGCCGTTGGATCCAGGCCGACCTGGCCCGGACGCTCGTGACGATCCGGGACCGGGGGCACGACGGCTTCTACCGGGGCTGGGTCGCCGATTCACTGGTCGCCGAGATGCAGCGTGGGGGCGGACTGATTTCGCTGGCAGACCTGGCCAACTACAAGGCCGAGTGGCGGGTCCCGATCGCCATCAAGTACCGCGACCACACCATCTACTCCATGCCGCCGGCCAGCTCGGGCGGCGTCACCCTGGCGCTGATCCTCAACATCATGGAAGGGTTCGGCCCGCTGCCCCCCTTCGCGTCGCCCGCGCTGCTTCATCGCGAAGCCGAGGCGATGCGCCGCGCATTCACCGACCGCAACATCTACCTGGGCGACCCGGCCTTCGTGAAGATGCCGCTCGACCGCCTCCTGTCCAAGGAGTACGCGGCGACGCTGCGCGGCCAGATCGACCTGGCCCATGCCACCCCGACGCCGCCATTTGATCCCACCCTCCGTGATGGCAGCTCCACCACCCACTACTCCGTGGTGGACGCCGACGGGAACGCCGTCAGCTGCACGACCACCCTGAACGACAGCTATGGCAGCAGCGTCGCGGTCAGCGGGGCGGGCTTCCTGCTCAACGATGAAATGGACGACTTCACGGTCGCCCCGGGCCGGCCCAACGGCTATGGCCTGGTCCAGGGCGAAGCGAATGCCATTCAGCCCGGCAAGCGCATGCTTTCGGCCATGACGCCCAGCATCGTCCTGGATCCCGCCGGTCAGCTGCTGATGGTGGTCGGCACCCCGGGCGGGCCGACGATTATCACCCAGGTTTACCATGTGATCTCGAACGTGATCGACCACCGGATGCCACTGCCCGATGCCGTCGCGGCACCGCGCATGCACCACCAGGCACTCCCGGACCAGATCCGGATGGAGCGGGAGGGCTTCCTGCCCCAGACGGTGACCGCGCTGGAACGCCTGGGCCACAAGGTGTCGGTTGGCGGCCGCTGGGGTGATGTGGAGGCGATCATCCGCACCCCAACTGGGTGGGAGGGGGTCTCCGATCCGCGGCTGGGCGGCGACGGCGCGGGATACTAGGCCCGCGTCAGCGCTCCAGCGTCTGGAATACACGAGGGGGCCGTCCTTGCGGACGGCCCCCTCTGCTGTACCCGACGCTTGTTACGAGCGGGTAACCGTGAAATCAGAGCTCAGGGTAAAGGTCACCAGCATTCCGGGCCGGACGACGACGTCACGGTCCGCGGTCTTGTTGGCGACCACCGCACCACCCGCGGCGCCCGCGATGCCGCCGATGATCGCGCCGGTCTTGCCGCCGATCACCTTGCCCGCGATACCGCCCGCCGCCGCGCCACCACCCACCCGCGCCGCACCGCCCGCCGTGACGCCCTGACCAAGCAGCTTGTGCTCCACGGTGGCCTGGCTCGCGGTGCCGCCGATGGCGTAGGACGTACCATCGATCTCAACACTGGTCGCCGTCAGCTTGAGCTTGCCATCGGCGTCGCCCTTGTTCTTGGCCGGTTCGAGCGCCGTCACGGTGAAGGTCACCGTCGAGCCGGCCGGCAGCACCACGAAGCCCTTGGAGTCCGCGACATCCTCGGCGATCGTCGCGTGGAACGACTCGCCAACCTTGTTATGCCGGGAGTGCAGGGAGTCCGACGCCGTGGCGCGAACTTCCTCACCCGCGGCCAGCGTACCGGTCTTCACCGCCGCGACCGGAGCGGGCTTCGGTGCCGTCGGCCTGGGGGATGTCGGCTTCGGCTTGGCCGGAGCCGGGGAGGACGGCGCCTCGGTAGAGGGCGCCGGCTGGTCGTTCATGGCCGTAGTCGACTCGGCCGGTGCCAGCTGCAGATCGCGACTGAGGCTGTCCGCCGCGGCCTGCTGCTGATCGGTTTTCCCACCGCAGGCCGCCAGCAGGCCCAGCGCGACGAGGCCCAACATCTGTTTCCGCATCATTTCCTCCTCAGAGTGACTTGCCCGTGCCACGAGCGCCGGGCGACATTGCATGCTCATGCGACAGCTTCGCCGCCTGCTGCCTCTTGCCCGGCCCTACTGGCATATCTTCGCCGCAGGCTTCGCCTGCGTAGTTATTTCCAACTATTTCACTACCCTCGGACCCACCTACCTCCAGCGTGGCATCGATACGCTCACGCGGAGTGGGACGATGGCGGACCTGCGCCACATCCTGCTGCTGTTGCTCAGCGTCGCCCTGGCCGGGGGCATTACCCGCTTCTTCATGCGCCGGGCGCTGAATGGCGTCAGCCGTCACATCGAAACCGACCTGCGAGATCGCTTCTACGGACACCTCCAGCAGCTGTCGGCCGAAACCTACGACCGATACACCACCGGCGACCTGATGGCGCGCAGCACCAACGACATGCTCGCCGTCCGTATGGTCGCCGGTCCGGCGATCATGTACCTCTCCGACACCGTCACCCGCGCCGCGATGGTGCTGCCGTACCTGTGGCACATCAACGGGCACCTGGCCAGCGTCGCTCTGCTGCCGCTCGTCCTGCTCCCGGTCGGCATGGTCTTCTTTGGCCGTGCCATCCACCAACGCACCCTGCAGATCCAGAATGCCTACGCGGACCTGTCCAGCGCGGTGCACGAGAATCTAGCCGGTGCCCGCATTGTGCGCGCCTACCGTCAGGAACGAGCCGAAACAGAGCGCTTCCAGACGATAAACGCGGACTACGCACGTCGCAATCTCGCGCTGGCCCGGGTCTCGTCCGCCTTTCACCCCCTTCTGGCCCTCCTCGGGGGGCTCGGCGCGGTGGCCGTGATCTGGCTGGGGGGAAGGTTGGTGATCCAGCGCACAATTTCGGTTGGGGCCTTCGTCGCCTTCAGCACCTGGCTGGTGTACCTGATCTGGCCCATGATCTCGATCGGATGGGTGGTGAATCTGGTCCAGCGGGGAGAAGCCTCCATGGGCCGGATCAATGCGGTGCTGGATGAATCCCCCACCATCATCGCCCCGCCGACTCCGCGACCGCTGCCACCGTCCGCCACTGCCCGCGGTGTGACGTTCGAGGGAGTCTGGTTCCGGTATCCTGCGGCGCACGATCGGGGCTGGGTCCTGGAAGACGTCTCCTTCCACCTTCCCGCCGGTGGTCTCCTCGGGGTGACTGGCCCCACCGGCTCGGGCAAGTCCACGCTGACCGACCTGCTGGTCCGCACCTATGACCCGGACCGGGGCCGGATCCTGCTCGACGGGGTCGACCTGCGGGACATCGATGTGCTCGAGCTGCATGCGGCCATCGGAATTGTCCCGCAGGAAACCTTTCTCTTCAGCGACACCGTCCGGGCCAACGTCCTGCTCGGCGCTCCCGACGATGGCCGGCTGGACCGCGTCGGTCTGGTCTCCCAGCTGGCCTCCGCATTGCCCGACCTGCCCGATGGCTGGGATACCATGCTGGGCGAACGCGGCATCAACCTGTCGGGCGGGCAGCGGCAGCGGGCGGCGATCGCCCGTGCGCTCGCGCAGGATCCACCCGTGTTCGTGCTCGATGATGCCCTGAGTGCGGTCGATGCCCAGACCGAGATCCGGATCCTGCGGGGGCTGGAAGGGGCGCTGGCGTCGCGGACCAGGATCATCATCTCCCACCGACTCTCCGCCATCCGCGACGCCGACCAGATCCTGGTGCTGGAAGCGGGACGGGTGGTGGAGCGGGGGACCGACGAGGCGCTGATGCGCACCCGGGGTCGCTATTGGGAGCTGCTCAGGCGGCAGCGGGTGGAGGACGAACTCGAGGAACGGTGATCCGGCACCATCCCGTCTACAACATGCGCACCAGCCAATCGGGCGTCACACTCTGCAGCCAGGCCGCGAGCCGGGTAAACTGCCCGCTGACAAGCAGCACCCCGACGAAAATCAGGAGGATGCCGCTGACCCGCATGACCCACGGGAGGTACCGGCGGAAGCGCTGGAACCACTCCAGGAACCCATCCACCGCCCAGGCCGCCAGCAGGAAGGGCACCGCCAGCCCGAGGGAATAGGCCCCCAGCAGTGCCATGCCCCGCCCCACCGTATCCGAAGCCGACGCCAGTCCCAGGATCCCCCCGAGAATCGGGCCGATGCACGGGGTCCACCCTGCGGCGAAGGCCATGCCCACCAGCACCGATCCGAGATACCCGATCGGCTTGTCCTGCAGATGCACCCGCTTGTCCTGCTGCATGAACGACGGGGTGAACACGCCCAGGCAGACCAGGCCGAAGAGGATGATCAGGACCCCGCCCACCCGCTGCAGCCAGATCTCGTAGTGATTGAGCACCCGCCCCAACGCGGTCGCCGTGGCGCCCAGCAGGAGGAAGACGATCGTAAAGCCCAGGACGAACAGCGCCCCGTGCAGCAGGGCGGTGCGCCGACGGTCCTGCTTCATCTCGTCCAGCGACATCCCGGTCAGGAAGCCGATGTACGACGGCACCAGGGGAAGAACGCAGGGCGAAAGAAAGCTGAGCAGGCCGGCGAAAAAGGCGACGAGTATGCCGAGGGCGGTGGAGTCGTTCATCCGAGTCCCCGGCGCTGGCAATCACGGCAGACTCCGTAGATCTCAACCCGGTGCCTGTCCGGCTGGAATCCGTATTCATCGGCAATGATCGGCAGCATGCGCTCCAGCCGTTCGTGGGCGAACTCGGTGACGGACCCGCAGCGGACGCAGATCAGATGTTCGTGGGTTGCCTGTGCGGGCATGGGCTCGAACCGGCGGAATCCCTGGCCGAAATCGTGTCCCCGCACCAGGCCGCTCCGTACCAGCAGATCGACGGTCCGATAGATGGTGGCCAGCCCGACGCGACTACCACCGTCCGCCAGCCGGCGGCGGATCTGCTCGACCGACAGGTGATCATCCGAGGTGAGCACGATCTCGGCGACCCGATCGCGCTGACGGGTCACCGGCTGGTGGTGATCTCGCAGGTAGCGCCGAAAGCGCTCGACGAGGGCGGCGCCCTCACCCGAGGCGAGGCGTGCCATCAACCGGGGGGAACCAGTCCTGCAGTGGGATGGGCCGGGGATCCTCGTCCTCGATGCGCTTGCGCACCCCGGCGAGGAGGTCGCCGAGCGTCTCCACCGGTCCCTGGCCGACCTCCTCCAGGACCGCCTCGAACTTGCCCCGTTCCTTCCCCTTCAGGACATGCATGAACCTGGCGGTGTAAATCCGCCGCCGCTCCTGCTGTTCCCCATCCACGCAGGACAGCAGCGCCGTGCCCCACTCGCGCCCGTCCCGCTTGATGGTGCGAAACTGCCAGATCGCGTCGATGTCGGGGACCGGCATGGCCCCGGCGACATACTCGGCCAGACGACCCCATCCCGATCCGGGCTGGTTGAGAATCATTCAAGGCCCTCCCCGGATACGATCTGGCTGAGGCGCGGGTGTACGGTCATGATCTCACTGGCGGAAGTCGAGGGGGACGGTGGCGCCCGGCACGGCGGCGTAAGGCCTGATGGAAGATAGTCTTACTCCATCCCGACCGGGCGGCAATGTAGAAGGCGGCTGCCGGTGATTCAAGCACTGGGTCAAGTTGGGGCTTTTCCCGCACCCGCTGGTAGTTATGACGCTACCCGATCTGATTCTCAACGATGGGCTCGACCGGCCAAGCCATGGCAACCTGTTGTCCTGTATGGAGATGCATGACAGAATGAGGGTCTGATGGTGTCGGCACAGGCCGTGCCTTGGGAAGGGTAACCGTTTCTACCCGCTGTACTCCCCCTCGAGGATCCGCATGCGTCTCAGCCTGTTGTTCGCCTTTGCCATTACTGCTGCTCCCCTCGCCGCGCAGGTCCCCATCGGGCGCGACAGCGTGCGAGCCGACAGCGTCAAAGTCCTGCCCGACCTGATCGTCACGGTCACCCGGTCCCCGGAAAAAGTGGTGAAGGTCCCCGCCGCCGTCGGCATTGTCGACCGGCGCGACATTCAGGGCGCCAACGCCACGCTGGGTCTCGACGAATCGCTGAACAACATTCCAGGCGTCTACGTGGCGAACCGCTACAACTACTCGGTGGACCAGCGCCTGACCATCCGTGGATTCGGAGCCCGGTCGAACTTCGGGATTCGCGGGGTCAAAGTCGTGCTCGACGGCATCCCCCAGACGCTGCCCGATGGCCAGGGCCAGCTCAGCAATGTGGACTTCGGCAATCTCCGCTCCATCGAGGTCCTGCGTGGCGCGAGTTCGTCCCTGTATGGAAATGCCGCTGGCGGCGTCGTCTCACTCGAATCGGAACGCGCCGCTGCGGGCCCGTTCAGCCAGTCGGTCCGGGCCGAGGGCGGCTCTTTCGGGCTGTTCAAGATCCAGAGCCGGACTACCGCGCGGCAAGGCGCCGCGAGCGGCGTCCTCTCCGTGTCCCGCACCCAGGTCGACGGCTTCCGGCAGAACAGCGCCACCGAATTCACTCAGGCCAACCTGGGCGGCGACTATGTGTTTGGGAGCAACAGCGTCGGGGTGCGTCTCGGGTACACTGATGCCCCGAAGGCCGACAACCCCGGCGCCCTGACGCCTGCCGAGGTGGCGGCCAACCCCGATTCGGCCGCAGCCGCCAACATCATCAAGAAGGCCGGCAAGGATGTGAGTCAGGGTCAGGTCGGCGTCACGCTGAAACACTACAACAGCCGTGGCGAGCTCAATGCGACCGTCTTCGGTGTGACCCGCAGCCTCGAGAATCCGCTGGCGGCGCCACCCCGCGGCGGAGCCCCTGCCAATCAGGGGATCTGGCAGTCCCTGGACCGGAAGGCGTACGGCCTCCGGCTCAGTGCCGACCAGGCCCTCGATGGCAACGCCCGTTTCCGGGTGACCACCGGCGTCGATCTGCAGCGGATGCGGGATGACCGCACCACGTATCTCACCATTCTCGGGGTGCGGGACAGCACCACCGTCGACCAGCGGGAGACGGTGACCGAGGTCGGCCCTTTCGCCCAGTTCCACTATGCCGCGACACCGGACCTGCTCTTCAGCGCCGGTGGCCGGTTCGATGCCGTGACCTTTGACGTGGCGGACGCGCACCTCTCGGATGGCACCGACAACAGCGGCAACCGCACGATGTCCTCGGTCTCGGGGAATATCGGGGTCAGCTACGTGAAGGTGCCGGCCTTCAGCCCGTACGCGAACGTCTCAACCAACTTCGAGACGCCCACCACGACCGAACTCGCGAATCAGCCGGGCTCGACCGGCGGCTTCAACCGCGACCTCGATCCATCGCGGGCGGTGAACTACGAACTCGGAGCGCGCGGCGTGGTGGGTCGGCTGAGCTACAGCGTGGCCGGGTACCTCGGGCGGGTCCGTGATGCCATCGTGCAGTACCAGGAGGTCGGCGGCCGAGCCTACTTCACCAACGCCGGCCGGCTGAAGAATGACGGGATCGAGCTGGGCGTGAACGCCCAGGTCCTCGACCGGCTGCAGCTCTTCACCAATTACACCTACTCGAATTTCCGCTATGACCGCTACCGGATCGAGCGGAACAATGCCGGGACGATCGTGGTCGACAACTTCGATGGCAAGCAGCTGCCGGGCGTCCCGAAGGCCTTCGTACGATTCGGCGTTCGGGCCGGCCCGGTGGACGGCGTCTCGCTGGATGTCGATCACACCATGTCCTCCAGCGTCTTTGCCAACGACGCCAACACCCAGTACGTCAACGGGTGGGGTGAGGGTGGCGAAGGCGTGATCAACGGCATCGGCCTCGGGGTGACCAACGCCCGTATCAGCTGGCAGGGCCGGGCCGGCGGCGCCTGGCTGAAGCCCTTCATCGGCGTCAACAACCTGTGGGATCGGACCTACGTCGGTTCGCTCACCCTCAACGCCACCTTCAACCGGGTGTTCGAGCCGGCGCCGGGCCGGAACTGGTTCATCGGTGGGGAGATCGGCTGGTCCGCGCTGGCGCCCTGAGCGATTCCTGACGGTTGCCTCGCCCCGCCTGCCGGGGCGATGTTGCGGAAGTCCCGCGCACCGGGGCCTCCGTCAAGCAGGACCAGCCGTGGCGCTGGTCCTGCTTTGTCTTGAACTCGCTCCACCAGATGGGAGACTTCGATGGTCATCACCGCCCGCGCGTTCACCGCCGCCCTGCTGCTCACCGCCGCCGCCGCACCGGCCCTCGCGGCCCAGGACTCCGTACCTCGGCCCTGGAAGCTGCAGACTGATTTCGGCCTGGTGAATACCGCCGGAAACACCTCCACGACCACGCTCAATGCCGGCGAAGCCGCCAGCTACGCGACCGGCCGCTGGACCTTCGGGCAGCAGTTCGCCGTGGTGTACGGCCGCACGGAAGGGGTCAAATCGGCGGAGAACTACACCGCCAGTCTCCGGGGGGACTATGCCCTGTCCTCACGGTTCGGGGTGTACAGTCTTGGCGCCTGGAATCGCAATGAATTTGCCGGCATTACCCGACGGTTCGAGGAGGGCGGCGGTCTCACCTTCAAGGCGATCGACGAGAAGCGCACCACGCTGGCGCTCGAGGCCGGCCTCTCGGCCAACCAGCAGCGGTCCACCGAAGGAGTCACCGACAACTACGCTGCGGGCCGCGGGGCGGTGCTCTTCAAGCAGCTCTTTGCCACGGCGGCGTACTTCCAGCAGATGGCGGAAATCCTGCCCAATCTGAAGACCAGTGAAGATTATCTGATCAACACCGAGACCGCGCTGGTCGCACCGCTCTCCCGCAGCGTGGCCTTCAAGGTCGGCTACGTGGTGCATTTCGATCACGACCCCGAGCCGGGCTTCAAGCGTACCGATCGCTACCTGACGTCGGGCCTCCAGATCGTCTTCTAGGACGGCCTCGGTTTGGGGATACTCAGCGACTTCCAGCTCGGTCCGGCCAGGTGCCGGGCGAGCTGGACCAGCTGCCCCACATGGTAGGCGTAGTGGGCCAACTGGATATTGATTGCCTCGACCACCGTATGCGGTTGCCCGCGGATCGTCACCGTACGGGTCAGATCATCCGGGCGGAGCTGTTCGAGCGCCTCGAACAGGCGGGCCCACCCGTCATCCCACCAGTCGAGCAGCTGTTCCCGGGACACCGGGCCATCGAGCCGAAACTCACTGTCGCGGTCCCGATCCGGCTTCTCGCCGTCGCTGGTCAGAAACCCGATCCAGCGGGATCGCATATTCCCCGCCATGTGCTTCACCAGGATCGCGATGCTGTTGGACTCCGCGTCGAGTGGCGTGGCGAGGCCGCTGTCGTACACCTGGGCAATGGCTTTCTCACCCAGCTTCTTGTGAGCCCGGAATCGCTCGATGGCGTCGCGAAGGTAGAGTGTGGCGAGGGAGTCAGTCATGGGATCTCGGCGGTCAGGCGGTCAGGCGGTCAGGCGGTCAGGCGGTCAGGCGGTCAGGCGGTCAGGCAGAATTCGAATCTAGCCCTGGTCGCGCCAACAAACATCCGTCCGCCCGACATCCGCCCCGGCCGCCCGACGCTACAGCAAACTCACCGGGTCCCGATCCATCGCCACCCGGACCATCCGCCGGCGAGGCAGCCGAGTCGCGGCATAGCGCACTATCCGCCCCAGCGCCTCACCCTCGCCCCGCAACAGGACGTTCCACCGCCAGCGCGATTTGAGTCGGGTCAGCATCGCCGGGGCGGGGCCGAGGACCTGCACCGGCAGTTGCTGCGCGGCGATCAGCGCGGTACACCATGCCGCCACTTCCCCGGCCACCTCCGCAACCTCCAGCTGATCCTCACCGGTCACCAGCAGGTTGAGGAGTGAGCGGACCGGCGGGTAGGGCGGCTCCTGACGCTGCAGCAGTTCCCGCGCGAGAAAGGTCTCGGTATCGTGCTGCGCGGCAGCGGTCAGGGCGTAATGGGTCGGCTGGCGGGTCTGGATCACCACCCGACCGCCGCGTGGTCCCCGCCCCGCCCGACCTGCCACCTGCGCCAGCAATTGAAAAGTGCGCTCTGCAGCGCGGAAATCGGGGAGGTACAGACCGGTATCGGCGTCGACCACGCCAACCAGCGTGACATTCGGAAAGTCGAGACCCTTCGCGATCATCTGGGTCCCGAGCAGTACGTCCACCTCGCCCCGCCCCACCCGGTCGAGGATCGCCTGGTGCGACCACTTCGCGCTGGTGGTATCGAGATCCATGCGAGCGAGCCTCGCCTTGGGAAACCGCGAGGCGAGAAATTGCTCCAGCTGCTGGGTCCCAACCCCGGACATTTTCTGGGTGGCATGGCCGCACTCGGGGCATTGCCGCGGGATCGGTTCGTCGTGATCGCAGTAGTGACAGCGCAAGCCGGGCGGCGCCTGGTGCACCGTCAGCGAAATGCTGCAGCGCGGGCAGGGTCGCACCACCCCACAACTCGGGCATTGCAGGATGGTCGCGAAGCCCCGCCGGTTGAGGAGGAGGAGCACCTGCTCCTCGCGCGCCAGGGCGCGGACCATTTCCGCATCGAGCCGTTCGCTCCAGGGGAGCGGCCCCGCTTCCTTCACCCGCGGCGCCGTGCGGAGGTCCACCAGCTCAACGGGTGGCATCGGTTGGGCTTCCGCCCGGTGGGGGAGCCGGATGACCGACAGGCGGGGCCCGACCCGGTGCATGGTTTCGATGGAGGGCGTGGCGCTCCCCAGGATGAGTCGGGCACCTTCGAGCCGAGCCCGGACATTGGCGACATCCCGCGCATGATAGCGCGGCGCCTCGCCATTCTTGTAGGTGGATTCATGCTCTTCGTCCACCACGATGACTCCAGGACGGACGACGGGTGCGAAGATCGCGGACCGCGCGCCGACCGCGACCCGCCGCTCCCCCCGCCGCAGTGCCCGCCAGGCATCGGCCCGCTCGCCATCCGAGAGGCCGCTGTGCAGCACGGCCACCTCGTCTCCGAACACTCCGCGCACACGCGCCACCGTTTGCGGAGTCAGGGCGATCTCAGGCACCAGGATGATGGCGCCACGCCCGGCGGCCAGCTCCTGGCGAACCGCCTCGAGGTAGACCAGGGTCTTACCGCTCCCCGTCACCCCGAAGAGCACGGTACCGTCGCCCGGTGCCATGGCCGCGATGGCCGTGAGCGCTGCCGTCTGCGCTGCGGTGGGCACGGGAGGTGGGGGCGTCGAGGGAAGGTCGGCGAACGGATCGCGGTGGACCTGCACTTCATCCATCACGGCCAATCCGCGCTTGACCAACCCGGCGATGGCGCTGCGGGACAGTCCCAGCCGCTGGGCGAGATGCCGGAGCGAGGCCGCACCCCGGAGGTCCTCCAGCGCTTCCAGCACCGCGCGCTGCGCCGGACTCCGCTTGAAGAGTCCCTCCCGTTCCGCCAACGGGGGCACCTCGGCCACCAGTCGCACGACCCGTTCGGCCTGGGCGGCACCATCAGTTTCCGCCGCCTCGACGTCCAGCATCACCGCGCCAACCCGGACGAGGCGATTGATCGCTTCCCAGACGGGCCGCTTCAGCGCCCGGGCAATGAGGGGGACCGCAGCCCGACCCCCTTTCCGCTCGAGGTAACGGCAGACGTCGCCAGCCAGGCCACCCGGCACCCCGTGCCCCTGCAAACGCGCAAACACCCGGGACTCACCCCACAACGCCGCAGGCAGCATCGCGCGCAGCGACAGTCCCAGGGGAGCGCCGTAGTAGCCCGCCATCCAACGGGCCGTTTCGAGCAATGGGATCGTGAGGGCAGGTTCGTCGTCCGGCGCGGCGAGAATATCGCGCAGCCGGTCGGTGGGCTGGTCGGCATCCGTCAGCTCCGTGACGATGCCGATCATCTCACGGTTGCGCACCGGGACCACCACCCGGGCACCGGGTACCACCCGATCGGCCAGGCTGTCGGGGATCCGGTAGGTATAGGGCTCGGCCAGTGGCAGGGGCAGCGCCACCAGCGCGCAGCCGGGCGTCATCGCCGCTGAAGCCCCAGGCCCGGTCCGGTCGGCAGCCGCACCTGACCCCCGTCGATGGTGGCCCCGACGAAGGGGTCGGTCGCGAGCAGGGCGGCGCCGTCGAGATCCACGATGTCCACCAGCGGGGTGAAGTGCGCCGCGGCGGTGATCGCGATCGAGCTCTCGATCATGCACCCGACCATGACCATCATGTGGTGCGCCCGGGCGATCGCAATCATCCGCAGTGCTTCCCGCAGGCTGCCGCACTTCGCCAACTTGATGTTGATGCCATCCACCTTGCCCACCAGCCGGGGGATATCCGCGGCATTGAGGCAGCTCTCATCCGCGATCACCGGGATCTCCGCGGCACGCGTGACCGTGGCCAATCCTTCGAGATCCTCCGCCGGCAGCGGCTGTTCCAGCACCGTGACCCCGAACTCCTTCAGGATCGGGAGCATGCCGATCGCCCGCTTGGTCGTCCAGCCGGTGTTGGCGTCGACCCGCAGCTCCTTGCTGGTCAGGTCCCGGATCGTCGTCAGAATTTCGACGTCCCGGTCGGTCCCCAGCTTGATCTTGAGAATCGGATATTGCTCCGCCTCCTTCACCTTCACCCGCAGCTTCTCCACCGTGTCGATGCCGATGGTGAACGTCGAGCGGGGTGCCCGGGCGGGATTGAGCCCCCAGAGCTGATAGACCGGAACCCCCAGCTTCTTGCCCGCGAGATCATGCATCGCAGCCGAGAGAGCGCATCGGGCGGACGGGTTCATGCGCACCGTCTTTTCCCAGGTTCGCTCCGCGTCCTCGAGATCGAGTGCATGCTCCGGCAGGTGCTCGGCGTACGCTTTGAGCTGGGCCACGACCCCATCAGTCGTCTCACCATAGATCCGGGCTGGTGCCGCCTCGCCCCACCCCTCAACACCATCCGCGTCGATCAGCCGAACCATGATGGTGCGGTAGTCACTCTGGCCGCCGCGGGCGATGATGAACGGGTGCCGGGTGCGGAGCTGCAGGATTTCAACTTCGAGACGAAGTGGCACAGTAGGGCTCAGGATAAGTGGAAGACGCGTAATTCGTGACCTGCGACATGCAGCTCGTGACTCGTGACTTATGACTCGTGACTCGTGACTCGCGGCCCCCACCTCCACCCTCACCCCAGCGCTCCCACCGTTTCCGCCACCCCCTCGGCCAGCCGCTCCGGGGCGTAGCCGCCTTCGAGCAATCCGACCATCGGGACTGCTGGCAGCCGAGTGCGGAGCCGGGACGTCCAGGTCGCGAAGTCGGCGGGCTCGAGTGTGAAGCCGCCCAGCGGATCGCCCAGCATGGCGTCATAGCCGGCCGAAAGCAGGACCAGGTCCGGGGTCCACTGGTCTGTGGCGGCGACAATGCCATTCCACAGATCGGTAACGTAGCGTTCGGCGGGCGCCCCAGGGCCGCGCGGTACGTTGAAGACGTTACCGACGCCCCGCTCTTCAGCTGCACCGGTTCCGGGATACCAGGGATACTGGTGCAGGGAGACGTATCGCACCGTTTCGTCCCCCTCCATCAAGGCCTGGGTGCCGTTGCCGTGGTGCACATCCCAATCGATGATCAGCACCCGGGCCCGACCGAGCTGCTGCGCCGCCCGCGCGGCGACCATCACGTTGTTGACCAGACAGAAGCCCATGGCCCGGGCGGCCAGCGCATGATGCCCCGGAGGACGCACCGCGGCGAAGGCGTGCCCCTGACCCTGATGGGCGTAGGCCAGCGCGGCAGACACCGCTCCCGTGGCTCCGAGCACGGCGCGCCAACTGGCCTCGTTCACCACGGTATCAAGCGAGATCGCGCCGCCACCTGCTTCACTCATTGCCTCAAGCTGGACCAGGTGCCCTTCGGGGTGCACCAGCAGCAGGTCCTCAGGCGACCCCGCGGTAGCCTGGTGCAGACTCGCGCGCGGGTCCCGCGCGAGGCGCGCCAGTGTGATCGCCAGCCTGGCGGGGCTCTCGGGGTGATCGGCGCCGGGGTCGTGGCGGATGCAATCGGGATGCGTGAAGACGGCGACGGGCACGGGGCGTTACACCGGGTCGGAGTCGGAGTGAATGAGCGCCCGCAGAGAGCGCGCCTCCTCCGCCATCTCGGCTCGGGCCGCCTGCACCTCTGCCACGAGGCGCCGGTGGCGCTGCCAGAGCAGCAAAACGGCCACCGCGCCGAGCAGGCAGATCATCCCGCCTATGGCGAGCCCGCGACTGTGCCCGGCCACGGCGGCCGCCAGCAGGAGCACACCGTCCAGCAGGAGAAACCCCACCGCGACCCAGGTGGCCGCTCGTCCCCGGACCGGACGGCTCATCCCCGCGCCCTAGTGCACCGGACGACGGCGGCGGGGCAGGACAATCAGCGAGGCATTCGCCACCACTCCGGCTTCGGCAAGTGACCGGGTCTCGTCCGACAGCTCCGCGCCGCGAAACTTCACGACATACCCCTCGGCAGCCCGGGTGCGATGCGTCAGGGTCAACGCGCGCGCCTTGAGGTCGGCGATACTGGTCGTCGACGGGAGGTCGAGCGTCACCTGGTCCCAGGCGTCCGCGACCATGACGCGCACTGGCAAGCCGCTCATGCGGATACCTCCACGACAGGCGGTAACGTCGAGAAGAATCGCCCGACCGCCTGATCGAAAAAGAGAGTGCCGGCGCGAACCCGGGTCTGGCCCCCGGTCTCCGTCACGGAGAGGGCGACCTCTTCCCCACCCTGACCGCGCAGCGAGAGGAAGCTCGGCCCTTCGCGCTCCGGAAAGGCGGCATTGCCGGGCACCCGGTCCTGGAAGAAGTGCTTCGCCCGGGCCAGGACGTCGGCTCCGGTGAGAGAAGTCAGGGTTTCGTGCGTCATGTAGGCTTCGCGAGAACGGGGTCTACGGCCGAGTGCCGCGCCAGATCGTGATCCCGGTGGGCTGCGCCGGGAGAGGGAAGGTCGCGACCGTTTTGCGGGTCGTGAGATCAAACATGTCCACCGCGCCGGGGTCCGCGCCGATCGACTCCTGAGAGATGAAGGCGTAGCGGCCATCCGGGGCATAGGCCACCCCATGCACAATTTTCTTGGTCGTCGGGACCCGCACCACCTCCGTCAGGGTGGCAGCATCCACCAGGCTGAAGCTCTGGGCCTTCTTGTTGGTGACGACGATCCACTTGCCGTCAGGCGATGGCTCGACGTTGTACGCGCCCGCGCCCAGCGGAATCTCCCGGGTCTTGGTCAGGGTGGCCGCGTCCCACACCTGCAGGGTCCCGGTGTGATTGCAGGCGGCGTAGAGGGTACGGTCGTCAGGAGAGACGGAGACAAAAGTCGGAGCGCAGCTGCCGTCGATCGCTGCCGGCGCCGGGGCGCTGGCGGGCGGCGGGGCGTGGTTCATCCCCGGGGTGCCGTGGTCCATCCCGGCCATGGCGTTCATGTCGTGTCCGGTGCCGGTCGCCACTCGCCGGAGGACCCGCAAGGTCGCGACGTCGATCTCCACCAGTTCATCGCTGTTCATGCAGCTGATGTAGACGGTAGTCCCTGCATGGTTGGACTTGGCCCCGTGAGGCATGTCACAGAGCGGCAGGTGGGTGATGGTGCTCATCGAGGGCGTGTGCACCACGGTCACGACGTTCTGTCGCGGATGGTCCCCGTGAAAATCCGAGTTGGCCACAAAGGCCAGCTCGCCATCCGGAGTCAGGCCGATGGTGGTCGGAAACATCTCCAGCGGAGCCCGGCCAACGAGCGTGTCGTTCAGCGCGTCCAGCTTCCACAGGCTGCCATAGGGCGTCCCGTGCGCGATGCTGATGTAGTAGAAGCGGTTGTCCGGCGAGACCGTGATGTTGTGGGGTCCATCGATATCCGCCGGCATGATCCCCACCGGGACCACCCGATCGAGCGTCAGCGTCCCCGCGCCGGGCCGGATCCAGGTGACGATGTCGCCCGATTCACTGACCACCCCGACCCGATAGCCAGGATCCGCCTGGGCAGCGACGGCGGTGGGCAGGGCCAGGGCGACCAGGGAGAGGAGAGCTTTCACGCGAGACTCCGGTTACAGAACGCGGCGATGCGGCAGATGGGTGGAAGATAGTCGAGGGTCACGAGTCACGAGCCACGAGTCACGGGTTCGAGGTGACGTCGAGTACCCGTTCGACCACCGCGAGACCCCCGTGACCCGTGACTCGTGACCCCCGTTCACCCAATCTTCTCCCGAATGAACCCGACCAGCTGATCCTGATGGACCCGCACCTGGGTCATGGCATCACGGTCGCGCACGGTGACCGTCCCATCTTTCGCGGTCTCCCCATCGATGGTGCAGCAGAACGGCGTCCCCGCCTCGTCCATCCGGCGATAGCGCCGGCCAATGGCGCCGCTGTCATCATAGAAACAGGGAAAGTGCTTCTTGAGATCGTGGAAGATCCGGTCCGCCAGTTCGGGCATCCCGTCCTTCTTGACCAGTGGCAGCACGGCCGCCTTGATCGGGGCAATCGCGGGGTGGAACGCCAGGACCACCCGGGCTTCGCCTTCGACCTCTTCCTCCCGGTAGGCATCGACCAGCGTGGTCAGCGTCACCCGGTCCGCGCCGGCGGAGGTCTCCACCACGAAGGGCAGATAGCGCTCGTTCGCCGCCTGGTCGAAGTATTCCAGCTTCTTCCCGCTGAACTCCTGGTGACGCCCGAGGTCGAAGTCGCTGCGGTTGTGAATCCCCTCGATTTCATTCCAGCCAAACGGGAATTCGTACTCGATGTCAAACGCCGCCTTGGCGTAATGGGCCAGTTCGCCCGGCCCGTGGGCGTGGAACCGGAGTTTGGCCGGCGTCAGCCCCAGCGCCAGGTGCCATTCCATCCGCCATGCCTTCCACCGTTCGAACCACTCCTCGTCACTCCCTGGCTTGACGAAGAACTGCATTTCCATCTGTTCGAATTCCCGGGTCCGGAAGATGAAGTTGCCGGGCGTGATCTCGTTCCGGAACGCCTTCCCGATCTGGGCGATCCCGAACGGGATGCGCTGGCGGGAGGAGTTGAGGACGTTCTGATAGTTGACGTAGATGCCCTGGGCGGTCTCCGGTCGCAGGTAGACCACCGCCGCCTGCTCCTCGACCGGCCCCATGAAGGTCTTGAACATGAGGTTGAACAGTCGGGGCTCGGTCAGGCTGCCCTTGGTCCCGCAGATGGGGCACTGCCCGTCCGGCTGGCCCGGCGTCCCCTTGATCCGCTTGTCGTCCGCCCGGAAGCGGTTCTTGCACTGTTTGCAGTCGATCAGGGGATCGGTGAACCCTGAGACGTGGCCCGAAGCCTCCCAGACCCGCGGATGCATCAGGATGGCCGCATCCAGCCCCTCGATATCGTCCCGGGCATGGACCATCGCCCGCCACCAGCGATCTTTCACATTCTTCTTGAGTTCCACCCCCAGCGGCCCGTAGTCCCAGACCGACCCGAGCCCGCCGTAGATCTCGGAGGACTGGAAAATGAACCCCCGCCGCTTGCACAGCGACACGAGCTTGTCCATCAACGTGGTATCGGCCATGGCGGGCGAGCGACAGGAATGGGGTAAAGTGCGAGGATTTGCGAGGGAGGAATTGTACGCCTGCCCCCCCTTCCGGGCAAGCGCGGCCGGGCCGCTTCCGGGCACCCGTGCGGGTCCCGAACTCTTTCCAAAGCTGAATCAATGCAATACCTTAGCCGATACCCCCCTCACGACTCGTCACCCGACGGGTGACTCGAAAATTGACAGTCAGGTATGCGGTGGATTGACCCCGGCTCACCAAGGCACAATCATCGCTCTGGGTAAGAGTCGATACGTCACCCCCCGGCACCCCGCCAGGTGGGACGGCGACAGTTTCTTGATGGGAGACGGTATGCCACGAGTGCGGAACGACCGGCGCGGCTTCGCGCTGGAAGCCACCCTGATCCTGATGGTGCTGATGGCGGCCCTCGCCGCCGCCGCTGTCATGGGCGCGGCCATGGTCACCCGGACCGCCGGTGTGGACTATCGAGGCGCGCGGGTGACGTACGCCGCCGAGGCCGGGGCGGACAACGTCATGGCCCAACTCGAGAATGCCATGGCGGACGGCATCATTTCCGACGCCGAGCTGGCGGCCATCACCCCCCCGACGATCAGCGGATTCACCATCACCGCCAACGCGGCGCGCAACGGTGGTGCGGTGCCGCGGACCATTACCGACCCGCCCTACGCCGGCCTGATCGGGCTCAACCAGCAGATCGACATCTCGGTCAGCGCCGTGGACGCGACCCGGAACCGGGCCGATGCCGTCGTCGGCGTGAACGCCCAGTCGATCCCGCTGTTCCAGTTCGGTGTGTTCTACGAGGAAGACCTCGAGATCCACAACGGCCCGCGGATGGACTTCGCCGGCTGGGTGCACACCAACGGCAACCTCTACCTGTGCGATGGCGGCACCGGCACCTATTTCGAGGATATCGTCACCACACCGCGCAGCGTGTTCCGGAACCGCAAGCCAGTCTCGGCCACCTGCAACAACGTCTTCATCAACAACGCCGCCGCGGTGGCGACGCAGCTGAACTTCGACAGCCGCAGCCAGCCGACCAATGCCGGCTTCACCAACGCCAGTCAGACCCGGTTCAATGGCCGGCTCATGACCAGCGCCATGGGTGTGACCCCGCTGCGGCTGCCGCTCCCCACCGGGATGGACCCGGCCGAACTGGTCCGGCCCCGTGTGGCCGGCGACTCGCCGGAAGTCCAGAACGTCAAGATGTCGTGGAAGGCGGATTACTACATCACCATCAACATGAACCTGGTGACCGCCACCCCCTCGTCGGTGTGCAGCGTCGCCGGTGCGATGACCGTCCTCCCCGCCGGGCGACCGGTGCCGGATGCTGTCACCTGCCCGACCATCTTCCAGTACCGCCGCAACGCGTTCCTGGAAGGGCGCGAAGACCGCGGGGTGGATGCACTGGACGTGAACGTCGGCCTGCTGCATACCTGGATCGCCGGCTCGTCGGGTCGGGCCAACAGCATCATGTACATCACCTTTACCAACGTCGACACCACCAACGTCAACAAGGACTACCCGGCCCTCCGGTTGTACAACGGTCGGACCCTGAGCTTCCCCTGGACCGTGGCCACCGATCGGCCGGTGTACGTCCGGGGCAACTACAACGACATTGGCTGGCGCCCGACCTCGATCCTGGGTGACGCCATCACCTTCCAGAGCAGCGTCTGGGCCGATCGGCCCACCGCCTACACCCCGCTGAACACCGCGGCGGAAACCTGGGTGTACGCCGCGATCGCCGCCGGTCACTCCGCCACCCCGTGCGATTACCTGGCGGTCGGCTGCGTCATCCCGACTTCACCGCCCAACACCGGTGGCTCGTATCCGAACTACGGTGGTGGTCTCGAGAACTTCCCCCGTTTCCTCGAACAGTGGGGCGGCGTGCAGATGCATTACCGGGGTTCCCTGGTCTCCCTGTTCCAGAGCCAGTACGCCAACCGGTACCGCTGGGGCTGGCGCACCTACTACGGTGCCCCCACCCGTGACTGGGAGTTCGACCTGCGGTTCCGCGACCCGAACAACCTGCCCCCCGGCACCCCCACAGCGGGCACGGTGAATCAGATCGCGTACCGCCCGGTATATTGAGACCATGCCCATGACGCGCGGGACCCGGGGCGTTACCCTGATCGAAATGCTGATCGTCATCACGATGATCGGGCTGATGGCGGCCATCGTGGTGCCCCGGATCCGGGTGAGTCCCGCGACCCGGGTGCGCCAGGTCGCGGACCAGATGGTCCGGGACCTGGAGCAGGCCCGGACCCGGGCCCTCACCACCCGGGCCCGCGCCCGGATCATTTTCACCTCCGGATCCGGCACCTATACCGGGTATCTCGACTTCAATCGGGATACAGTGTTCGCCCTGTCCAACGGCGAGCGTGATTCCCTGCGCGCGTTCGGCACCCGGACGCTGTCCTCCGGTGTGGTGTACGGGCGGGGCAGCGCCGGGGACGTCCCGACGATTCCGGGCACCGGCAACATCACATTCACCGGGTCCCAGCTCAATTTTGACACGCGTGGGATGACCACGCCGTTCGGCAGCAGCGGTGTGGTATACCTGACGAGTTCAGCCGACCCCGCCGCGATCTCCGCGGTGACGGTCACCGCCGGCGGCAGCATCCGCCGGTGGGTCTATCGGGGAGGCACGTGGCAATGACCGCTACTCCAACGCCACGGCGGAATACGGGGGGCTTCACGCTCATCTCCGTCATCGTGGCCATCGTCATCCTGTCGACTGGTCTGCTGGCGCTGGCCCGCGCCCAGGCGTTGCTGGTTGCCACCCAGACAAACACCGCCAACCGCAGCACGGCGCTGGATATCGCCCGAGGGTACACCGAGGTGCTCCGCTCGCGGGACGCCTGGACCCTGGTGAGTGAAGGGGCAGCCACCGTCAATGCCTTCGGGGTGGCCGACGTGAACGGGAAGTACACCCGGACCACCACCGTGGCGATTCTCGCACCCAACCTGCTCAGCGTGCTGGTCCAGGTGAATTACCCGCGGGCCGCCACGCCGCTCACGATCACCACCCTGATCTATCGGAGCAGCTGACCATGCGCCCCACTGCGCGTTCCGCCGGCCGGGCCGGTTATACCATCATCGAACTGCTCATTGCCTGTGTGGTGGGCGTGGTCGTGCTGTCCTCCGCCATGTCGCTGGCCGTGACCACGTTCCGCAGCCTGGCCGGGGTCCAGCTCCACGACGGGATCGACCGCAATGCCCGCTATGTCGGTATCAGCCTGCAGCGCGACCTGACCGAGACCGGCGTGCTGATCGAGTCCCAGACGAATTTCGGCACCCTGGCCGTCTGGAACGATTCGATCGCGATCCTGCGGGTCGCGTTCGATACCAGCGCCTTTCCCCAGTACAATCTCAGCAATGCCGGCGGCCTGACCCAGGGGGTGACCAATCCCACGGGGACGCCGACCGACCTCGATATCGTCACGGGCGGAGTGGTGCCCCGCCTCGCGGCGGGCGACATCGCCCGCTACCAGCTCAACACCTCCCGGCGACTCATCCGCATCACCGCGGTCCGCCAGGTCGGCTCGGTCTACCGGGTGAGCTTCACGGCGGCGACCCGGCTGATCCATCACGACGCCGGCCTGGTCGGCGTCGTGCCGACCACCGCCAACTACTCCTCGGCCTTCGTGCAGAAGCTGACGCCGGTCATGTACTGGCGGAACGGGACCCAACTGCTGCGCGCCCAGAGCGTGAACAGCGATGGCACCTGGCCGGGGGTGGTGGTCGCAGAGGGTGTGCAGAGCTTCGAGGCCTCCCTGATCTTCACGGACGGAGACGAACTCACCGAGGCGAACGGCACCGACGCCGATCTGACCAACAACTACGATCAGATCGCTGCGATCCGCGTCCGCGCCGTGATGCAGTCGGAGACCACCGATGCCCGGGTCAACGGCGGCGCGCTCCTGACCCGTCCCTATGAATGGTTCGTCGCTCCCCGGAACCTGATTTACGAACGGAACCGATTCTAGCGGCCGCCAGTATTACGCAGGTCGGCCTGCGGCACAGGGGGAGAGGGCCGACGGCTCTCTCCCCCCGTTGCGTGTGGGAATCCATGTGGTTGCCCCGCCCTCCTTCGGCGCGTACTATCAACCAGCCCTGCCCCAGCTTCGGTCATCAGTCCAGGCAACGCCGCACATAGGGGGATGGGGTATATATGAGACCTCGGTGTGAAGGGCGTCTCCCTGGAAGTCCGTTTCGCCCGCCGCTCGCCACGGATGGCGGGTCTGGAGTGTGCTGCACATGTACCATGCGGGTCCCCAGCCGTTGCCCTCTTCGCGTCAGGCGCGCGCCGGCATGTCCCTCCTCGAGCTGCTGATCGTCATCGTGCTGATGGGCCTTGTGCTCGGCATGGCACTGCCACGCGTCAACCTGGAGGGGGCCCGGGTCAACGCCACCATCCGCAGCCTGACCGCCACCCTCAGCCTGGCGCAGCGGCTGGCGGTGAGCCAGCAATACAATGTGATCGTCGCCTTCGACTCGGCGAGCAGCCGGATCCGGACCCACCAGGATGCCAACAACAACGGGATCATCGACCCCAACGAACGAGTCACCAGTACCCCGCTTGGTGAGGGGGTCCTGTTCGGCCGTGGGGCGGCCCCGGCCCTCACGTTTACTACCGGGTCGGTCGGGACGTCAACGTTCAACTTGACGCGGACCTCCACCGGCTATCCCGCGATCATCTTCCGGCGGGATGGGTCGGCGAGCGAGAATGGCGGATTCTATCTGACCACAGCGAAAGCGGTCGGCACCACAGCGACGACCTGGAGTCGGGCCGCGGAGGTCATCCGTTCGACGGGCCGAGTCCTCTGGTACAGCTATGCCTCCGGGACGTGGAAGCAGGAGCAGTAGCAGTGCACCGCCGGGGATTCACCTTGATCGAGGTGATCGTCTCGATCGTCATTCTGACGATTGTTGCCCTGAGCCTCGGACGGTTCGTGGCGAATTTCACCCACGCGGTGAGCACCAGCACCGTCCGCACCGTGGCGGTCGCGGTGGCGCAGGAGCAGGTGGACTCCGTGGTGGCCGCGGCCACACCGACGGTGTACCCCACTCTGGTCACCCTCTTCAACGGGACGACCACGACCGGATTCCCAGGATATCCCGGCATGATGCGCACCACCCTGGTGACCCGGCGTACCGGCAGCTCTCCCCGCAAGGACTACACGGTCGTCACCGTGACGGTGACCGAGCCCACGATGGGGACACCAGTCAGCCTTACGAGCGCGGTGGCGCAGCCATGACGGACCATTCGCCGGACCGGCGCGCCGGATTTTCGCTGCTGGAAATGATCATTTCGCTCGTGGTCCTGAGCGTGATCATGGGATCGGCCATTTCGATTCTCCGGTCCCAGAGCCAGAGCTTCCTCAAGGGCGGGGCGCGGATGGATCTGAACCAGAACGCCCGGTTCGCGCTCACCACCGTGGACCGGACGCTGCGGACCCTGGGCGCGGGGACGGCGGAGGATCAGCCGATGCTGGTCTATGCCGATCACAACACGATCGTCTTCAACGCCAACTACGCGTCGGATTCGAGTGATGGGACCGCGGTCTATCTCAACCCGGACCTCCCGACCAATCAGAACAATGCGGTGACGACGGCCACGCCGATCACCATCCCGGGCACCGCCATCACCTATCCGACCCGCAATTACGTCTGGGTGTCCGGTCTGCCCAGCCGGGCCGAAACGATCATCCTCGCCTTCCGGCCCGACTCGAGCACCGCCGACCCGTCGGACTACGTGCTCATGCAGCAGGTGAACGATGGGGCCGGGGAGCTGATCGCGCGGACCCTGCGGCCCTACACTGGCCGGCCCTTCTTCGACTTCTGGTATGACAGCACCGGCCCCTCGGGGCAGTCCTTTCTCCGTCAGGTCGACAATAGTCGGCTCCCGCTGCGGCATCTGGCCGCCCAACACGGGTCCCAGGCCGACGTCGGCACCTCGGCCCTGACCGACAGCGTGCGGATGGTCCGGGTCAGCTTCGTGGCGACCAATGGCACGGCGATTCTCGACACCGCGAGCCGGGCCTTTTCCTCCACGGTGCAGCTGCCGAACAATGGGCTCCAGACCTACCGCATTTGCGGCAATACCCCGTCGATGCCGGCCGGCTTCTCCGCCTCCGCCGCCGGCGGAGGGCGGGTGACCGTGAACTGGAGCCCGTCGGGTGACGACCTGGCGGGGGAACGGGACGTGACGGGATACAACCTCTCGTATCGGCTCACCTCCCAGCCGAAGTGGACCACCTGGGTCAACCAGTCGGCCGGCTATAGCGGCTATTCGCTCATCGGCGGCGGGTTCACGCCGGGGCAGACCTACGTCTTCGGCATCACCGCGCAGGACTGCACCCCCAAGGAATCGGGCATCCTCACCTTTACGGTGACGGTGGCACCATGACCACGCCGGGTCGCCGACTGAATCGGCGCGGGATCGCCTTGCTCATGACCCTGCTGCTGGCGCTGCTGGTCGTCAGCCTCGCGATCGGCGTGCTGCTCATGATGAGCAACACCACCCTGATCACCCGCTTTCACTTGGCGGAAGCGGGCATGAACAACCTCGCGGCCGGCGGCCTCGAGCAGGCGCGCGACACCCTGAACGGAACGCCCACCCTGGTCCCGCGCCCCACCGGCCACGACACGCTCGAATTCAACGTGCCCCTGCGGGACGCCAGCAACACCATCATTCCGGGGCTCACCCGGTCGACCTATGTGGGCCTCACCGGGAGCGCGATCGGCCAGGCGGGGCTCTACGCCTCGGTGCTCTCCGTGATCCGGAACTCGGCCGGGAACACCGTCATCCGGCGGGCCGACTTCCGGCAGCAGTCGTTCGCGGCCTACGAGCGGTTCTACAACAACTGGTCATCCGGGTCGTGGAACTCGCAGGACAAGGTCTACGGCCCGGTGCATTCCAACCGGGGCATCACCCTGAGTTCATTCGGGGCGCCCGGCACCAGCTTCTGGAGCCGTGTCACCGCGGTGAACAGCATCACCAACCAGTCGACCGGCCATTTCTACGGCGGCGTGCAGACCGGGGTCTCGGCCATCCCCTTCCCGACCTCCTCCACGGTCAACAGCCTCCAGCCACTCGCCGCCGGCGGTGGCCTGGTCGTCGTGGGGGACAGTCGCACCACCGCCACCGACCCCGAAGTGCGAATCGACTTCGTGGCGATCGACCTGAATGGCGACGGTGACACATCGGACGAGGATGAGGGCTACTTCCGGGTCTTCCGGATGCGGGCCGGCGGTGGGAACGACGACCGGAATTACGTGACCGGCCGGCGGTGGGGCAACAGCGGTTTCTGGCCCGGTGTCACCTTCTCCGGCGACCCCAACCTGCGGTCGGCCAACTGCGGCGGACAAATCTCCGTGGCCGGCGTGCCCACCTGGCTCACCGCGGACTCCATCCTCACGCGCAACCTGCCCGACTCCGTGGCCGCCCGCAACGACGTCCGTCAGGCACTCAGTTCGCCCCAGCGCCGCTGCTATCTCGGCGGGGACCGCCGTCTCTTCGGGAATCTCTGGGTCACCACCACGCCCTACGGCAGCTTCGACAGCTGGCCGGGGTGGGCCGGCGGGCCTCCGGCAGAGCTGGTCGCGGCCCTGGCGGCCCAGGGGGTGGTCCCCGCGACCGATCCGACCGCCGTGGCCCTGACGTTCTGGCCCCTCAGCCGGGTCCAGAATACCGGGGCGCGCGGCGTCGTCTTCGTGACAGGGAGCGTGGCGGTCAGCGGTCGCCTGCGCGGCCAGGTGACCCTGGCAGCCCAGGGGAATATCATGCTGGCGGACGACCTGAACTATGCCCAGGCACCGAACACGACCTGCGCCGACATCCTTGGGCTGGTCTCACGGGAGAGCATCCTGCTGGAGGACAACAGCGTGAACAGCCCGTTCCGGGTCGATGGAAACTGGACCACCATGTTCGATGACACACCGGACGAGTTCATCAACGCCTTCATGCTGGGACTGAACGTCGTTGGCGGTGAGAATCTGGGGGCGGGCGAATCTCCAGCCGGCCCGGAGGACTGCGGCGGCATCGGGACCACGAGCCGCGGATGTCGTTTTCTGGTGGGTGGGATTGCGCAGGGGAACAACAATCTGAGCTGGAACGGCAGCACCGGCTGGCGGGACCAGGACACCTATGATCAGTGTGGCAGCGTGAGCCCTCCGCCCTACTACCCCACCACCGGGCAGTTCAGCCCGTATCGCTACTACGAAATCGATCCCGTCGGCTTCAACCCGGTCGCCTGGTTCGCCGCCAACCAGTAGGGGCGTGACCCCTGCTGCTGCCCCCTACCGTCGCAGCACGTCCCGCACGATCAGCTCGCCGTGCCCCCGCGCGTTTTCAATGAACAGTCGGTTGGCATCGTTGCCGCTCGCAATCACCCCGGCCAGATAACACCCCGGTACGGAGGTGCCCATGGTTGTCTCGTCGTGGGCCGGCACTCCGGTGGCCGGATCGACCGGCACGCCGAGGCGCTCGAGCAGATCCGTGTGGGCATGGTAGCCGGTCATCGCCAGGACCGCATCGGCCGGCAGCAACGCGCGGGCACCGGTGTCCACCGACTCGACGGTGACCGTTGCCGGTGTGATCTCGGTGATCCGATGCTTCCACCACGCGACGATACTCCCCTCCTTGACCCGGTTGTTGACATCGGGCAGCACCCAGGGCTTCACCACCTTGTCGAACCCCTCGCCCAGGTGCACCAGAGCGACACGCGCCCCGGCACGCCAGCACTCAAGCGCCGCGTCGACCGCACTGTTCCCCGCGCCGATCACGACGACATCCTGGTGCCAGTGCCGGTGGCCCTCGAAGAAATAGTGCGAGACGTGGGGGAGTTCCTCGCCCGGCACCCGCAACAGATTGGGCCAGTCGTAGTAGCCGGTGGCGAAGACCACATTGCGCGCCTGATAGCGCACGTTATCGTGGCGGCGCCGGACATCGACGGTGAATCCCCCTTCGCGATCGCGCCGGACTGCGATGACCTCCTCGCCGGGGCGGGCATCCAGCCGGTAGTGCTCGGCCACCCGCCGGTAGTACAGCAGGCCGTCGCGCCGAGTCGGCTTTTCGCTGCTGGCGAGAAAGGGAATACCGCCAATTTCAATCTTCTCCGGGGTGGAGAAGAAGGTCATGTTGAGGGGGTACCGCTCGATCGTGGACACCACCGTCCGCCGATCCAGCAGGACGCAGCTGAGGCCCACCTGGCTCGCGGCCACGCCGACCGCCAGGCCGCAGGGGCCGGCGCCGATGACGAGGAGATCGATGGTTGGCATGGGAAAGAGGTCTCGGGTCACGGATCACGCGTCTTCAGTCTCAAGTCTCGCGACTCGAGACACGTGACCCGTGCCTAGACTTCAATGATCTGATCCCGGCGAGTCCCGACGCTGACATACCGGATGGGAGCGCCTGACAGATCCTCGAGCCGATCGAGATAGGCCCGTGCCTCGGGGGGAAGATCGGCCAGCCGGCGGGCGCCGGTCGTCGGCTTGCGCCAGCCCGGCAGGATCTCGTACCGGGGCTCGACCCGCTCCAGGGAACGGACGTCAGCCGGCAGGTCGTCGCACGGCTCCCCATCCAGCAGGTAGTCGGTTCCCACCGGGACTTCGGCGAAGGTATCGAGCACATCCAGCTTGGTCACCGCGAGTCCGGTCAGGCCGTTGACCCGGACGGAATAGCGCACCACGGTCGCGTCGAACCACCCGCACCGTCGTGGCCGACCGGTCACGGCGCCGAACTCGCCTCCCAGCTTGCGCAGCAGCTCTTCCACGTCCGGTGCACCCTGCGTCGGCAGCGGGCCGTTCCCCACCCGGGTGGTGTAGGCCTTGACCACCCCGAGCACCTCATCGATGGCGGTGGGTCCGATGCCGGCCCCCGTGGCGGCACCACCGGCTGTCGTGTTGGACGAGGTGACGAAGGGATAGGTGCCGTGATCGACGTCCAGCAGCGCCCCCTGGGCTCCTTCGAGCAGCACCCGCTTCCCTTCTTGCAGCGCCCGGTACACCACCCGGCCGGTATCCGTGGCCAGCGGCAGCAGTCGTGGGGCCAGCCGCTCGATCAGTTCATGGTGCTGCGCCTCGGACGCGAGATCGCGTGGCGCCCAGCATCGTCAACAGCTGGTTGGCCCGGGCGACGCGCTGCGTCAGCGTGGCACGTGCCGTCTCCAGGTGCCGCAGGTCCCCGACCCGCACCCCCCGACGACCGTACTTGTCCTCGTAGGTCGGGCCGATGCCCCGCCCCGTCGTCCCGATCTTCTGGCTCTGCTCCAGCGCTTTGTCGAGCAGCTTGTGGTACGGCATGACCAGATGGGCCCGGTCCGAGACCAGCAGGCGACCCGCGGTGACGATCGACTGGGTCGCCAGGCCATCGAGTTCCTGGAAGAAGGTCTCGGGATCGAGTACCACCCCGTTCCCGACAATGCAGATGGCGCGGTCCTGCAGGATGCCGCTCGGAATCTGCTGCAGAATGAACTGGGCATCGCCGATGCACACGGTGTGTCCAGCGTTCGCGCCCCCCTGGTAGCGGACGACATAATCAGCCCGCTCAGCCAGGACATCGACCAGCTTCCCCTTGCCTTCGTCGCCCCATTGGGCGCCCACGACCACCACACAATGCGTCTTCGGTCCGAACATGGCGTAGCGCTCCCGCGGACGAAGCGTCCAGGGGATCGGCTCCTCACTTGAGTGTCCAGTACTGGTGGCAGGGCAACAAAAAAGGCCCCCCTGGGGGGCCCGATGTGCATCCTCAGGTGAAAGCTACAGACCGCCGGAGCAAAGTCAACCGGAATCGGCGGGAGCCCCGAGGGTCGCCAACCGACGTCCGATCGCCTCGGCCAGCGAGGTGTCCAGCCCTTCAGGCTCGTCCATCGGGGTGTGGATGGTCCGGAGCACCTCCCAATCCAGCCGACCGATCGTCAGAGCCGACCCGCCGGCCCGTGCCAGGGGGACGCTGTCGACCAGAATGCCAAGCGGCAGATGGCGCACCCGTACCGGCACGCCGAGCGCGCTCAATGCGGCCGCGCCCCGAGCAGCCAGTTGGCGGCCGGCGGCGTTATGGACCACCAGCGAAAGCGTCCCGCGGTCGGCAATCGTATCGAGGTTGATGAACTCATGCCCCCGCGTGGGGTGCCCCCCCTGCACCAGCATCCGTGCCCCGACCAGTCCGAACTCCTCGGCACCCGTGAAGAGCAACCCCATCCCGGGATCCCGGGACACCTCTGCCGCCGTCAGCGCCGCCAGCAGCCCGGTGCCGTTGTCCCGGGCCCCTGCGGTCGTCCCCCGCAGTTTTCCCCGGCTGGTGAGCCCCCCAGCCGCGACGGCGAGGCCTGCGACGGCGGCTACCAGTGATGCAGGGACAGGGACCCCGGAGGCCCACCGTCCAGAGGCGAGCGCAGTCAAACCGACCACGGCGAGCAGGAGCAGCCAGACGGCCACCAATCGGCCTGCCATGGAGTGGCCCTGGGCCTTGGTATCCACGTGGGCCACCAGCCAGCGTCGCACCTCGGTCCCGGGACGCCGGGCCACCAGATTGGCGTCGTCGCGCTCCTCCGCTCCCGGCAGCGGGAGTCCGCTCCCGATCCGCCAGGCGAGCAGCGTCACCGCCGCCGCACTCACCGACCAGACCAGCAGAGCGCCATACGCGGGAACGCCGGGCAACAGCAGGAGGGGGAGTTGCAGCAGGGTGAGCCAGACGAGGCCGGCACCCAGGAGAGGGAAGGCGTTCAGGGCACCGGGGAGAAATCGGAACGGCTGTTCCTCGACCACATAGCCGAGGGCCTCGAGGAACTGTTGGATCTGGCGCCGGGCCGCGGCCGCCGCGGGGGTTCCGGCCTCGCGATGCGAGCTGGTCAGCGCCAGGTACAGCTCGTGAGCGGTCAGCCCTCGTCCTTGCCGGCGGTGACAGCGGCGACCGAGTCCGCCGCGATCGCCTTCTGCTTGATCAGCAACTCGGCATGCTGCTCAAAGGTCTGCATGCCATCGTCCTCGCCCTCCGTCATCAGGACGCGGAGGGCACCGAGCCGCTCCGGGTCGCGCAGGATCGCACGCGCCGGTGCCGGGGTCGTGAGCACCTCGACGAGCGGGACTCGACCGTCCCCGTCCCGGGTGGCGACCAGTCGCTGCGCGACGACGCCGCGCAGCACCTCAGAGAGGCGCAGCTGACCCACTTCGCGCTCGACCGCGGGGAACATCGAGTGGAGCCGCTGGATGGTGCTGATCACATCCGGCGTCGGCAGCGTGGAGATCACCAGGTGCCCCCGCTCCGCCGCCTTCATGGCGGTGTCGAGCGTTTCGCTATCCGCCAGCTCCCCGATCACGATGACATCGGGATCCTGCCGCAACGCGGCCTGCAGCCCGATGGCGAAGCTGTCGGTATCCACCCCGACCTCGCGCTGGGTCACCGAGCAGTGCACGTCCCGGTGCAGGAACTCGATGGGATTTTCTACCGTCACCACGTGACGGTGCAAGGTCTGGTTGATGTGGTTGAGCATCGCCGCTACCGTCGAGCTCTTGCCGCTCCCCGAGACGCCAGCGACCAGCAGCAGCCCCTGGTCGAATTCCGCCATCTGTCCGACGATGATCGGCAGCTTCAGGTCGGCGATGGTGGGCACGGCGAAGGGGATCACCCGCATTACGATCATGAACGACGAGCGCTGTCGGAGCACGTTGACCCGGAAGCGACCCACGCCGGGCATGCCCCAGGAGCAGTCGAAGTCCTTGAGCTGGTCCAGCCGGCGCACGATCGTCCTCATTGGGCAGCAGCTTGAGCGCGATGGCGCGCGTCTGATCGGGCGTGAGCCGCTGCTTGGTCAGCGGCACCAGCTTGCCGTTGATCCGCGCACGGAACACGTCGCCCGGCCTTGATATGCAGGTCCGAGGCGCCCCGCTCCACCGCCGCCTTGATGATCTTTTCCATCTATCCTCCTCGCGGAAGGAAGCCCATCCGCTCCCGCACCCCATGCATCGTGGATTCCGCCAGGCTCCGGGCGCGATCGGCCCCGGCCGCCAGCAGCGTCGTCACCCGCTCCGGCTCTGCCTGCAGCGCCTCGGCCCGCGCACGGATCGGGGCCAGCGCCGCACTCATAGTATCGGCGAGTACCCGCTTGCAGTCGAGGCAACCCCAGCCCGCCGTGCGGCAGTTCTGCGCCACGACTTCGACGGTTTCGGGGGGCGAGAAGTGCCGGTGCAACGCATAGATGTTGCAGACCTCGGGGGTACCAGGATCCTTCTTGGTCTTGCGGGCCGGATCGGTCATGGCCGGCCGCAGCTTGAGCCAGATCGCCTCGGGCGATTCCAGCATGCCGATCGTATTCCCCAGGCTCTTCGACATCTTGGCCTGCCCGTCCAGCCCCATGATCCGCTTGGCCGCGGTCAGCATGCGGCTTGGGCTCGGGGAAGAATTCCTCGCCTCCGGCAAACTCAGCGTTCCATTTCCGGCAGATCTCGCGGGTCAGCTCGAGGTGCTGCACCTGGTCCTCCCCTACCGGTACCATGTCCGCGCGGTATAAAAGAATATCCGCCGCCATCAACACCGGGTAATTCAACAGCCCCGCCGGAACGCTCTCGAACCGGGTAGACTTATCTTTGAACTGCGTCATCCGCTCGAGTTCGCCGATCGGAGTGACGGCATTGAGCAGCCACATCAGCTCCGCGTGCTCCTGCACGTGAGACTGGACGAACAGCGTGGCCCGTTCGGGATCGATCCCGGCGGCCAGCAGACCAAACGCCATCTCTGACGTCCGGGCCGCAAGCGTTCCCGCGTCGTACTTGCCGGTGATCGCGTGAAGGTCGACGATGCAGAAGAGGCACTCGTAGGACTGCTGCAGTTGGACCCAGTTCTGCACCGCCCCCAGCCAGTTGCCAATATGCAGCTCGCCGGAGGGTTGGATCCCGGAAAAGATTCGGGGCATCGGGGCAAGCTATCGAGCCTACCGGAGCGACGCAAGATGCCATCGGCCAACGACTTACTGGATATCGCCCAACGGGCAGCTGAGCGGGCTGGGGCCTATCTCCGCACCGCCCCGAGCCAGCGCGACCCCGCCGGCTGGACCGCCAAGGGCCGCGCCGATTGGGTCACGGAGGTCGACCGGACAGCCGAAGGCCTGATCCGTGATGTCCTCCTGGCAAGCGCGCCCGGCAGCCAGATCATTGGGGAGGAGCTGAGCCCGGAGCTGGTCACTGGCGACCTGGTATGGATCGTGGATCCGTTGGACGGAACCACCAATTTCCTGCACAGCTATCCCTGTTTTGCGGTTTCGATTGCGGCGGCGATTCACGGGCGCCTGGAGGCCGCGGTGGTGCTGCATGTCCCGCTCAACCGGCTGACGACAGCGACGCGCGGCGGTGGGACCTGGGAGGATGGTCGGCAGACCCGGGTATCCGCTATCGAGGATCCTGCTCATGCTTTGATTGGGACGGGTGTGCCCTATAACGACTTCACCCGGATGGAGCGGTACCTGGACCAGTTGGGGCGTGTCACCCGATCGGTGACAGGCATCCGGCGTCCGGGATCGGCCGCCATTGACCTGGCGGACGTGGCGGCCGGTCGCTTCGACGGCTTCTGGGAGCAGCGACTGTCCGCCTGGGACATCGCGGCCGGCATCCTGCTGGTCACCGAGGCCGGCGGGCGTGGTCACGGACGACCGTGGCCGGGACCTGGGCATCGAGCACGGGAGTGTGGTCGCCGGGAATGCCGCAATCCATCCCTGGCTGCTTCAGACTTTGCAGGAGGGTGCGGCATGACCGAATCGATCGAACAATTCGCCCAACGGGTCGCGGGACCCACACCGGTCCCGGCGGGCGGATCCGTGGCGGCGATTACCGCCGGCCTCGCGGCGGCGCTCCCCGCGATGATCGGACGCATCGGGCTGGCGAAGGGAATGGCGGTGAATCCGGCCTCGTTCAGCCAGATGGTGGAGCAGTCCGAGCGGTTGTCAGCCCGCTTGCTCGCCCTGGGCTACGAGGACGCCGACGCCTACCTCGCGGTCATCGAGGCCCGGCGCAATCATGCGGGCGGCGAAGCGGAGCGGGACGCACGGATCAGCCAGGCCTGGCGCCGAGCGGCGCACGCCCCGGCCGAGGTGATCCGGCTTTCCCGCGAGGTGGCGCAGTTGGGACGGCGGGCGGCGAAGGAAGGTCCACCCAGTACCGTCGGCGACGCGCTGATGGCCACGCTTCTGGCGGCGGCCGCGGCGGCGGGAGCAATGGTCAACCTCCGGCTCAACGTCCAGGCCGCCGGGCGCCCGGTGGACCTGCGACTGCTGGAGGACGACATGACAGTGATACTGCGGGAAGCCCAACGGGCGGCGATGGAAACCCGGCAGCTGGTCGAACAACGGCTGGCGCCGGCGTCGGCGATCTGATCAGGCGGGTGTGGAGCGGGTCAGGATCCGTGGCCCGTCTTTCGTGATAGCGACCGTGTGTTCGAAATGGGCCGCGAGGCTGCCATCGGAGGTGACCACGGTCCATTTGTCCGGTAGCGTCTTGGTCGCGTAGTGCCCTGCCGTGATCATCGGTTCGATCGCGATCGTCATCCCTTCCAGCAGCCGCGGACCCCGCTTCGGGTGACCGTGATTCGGCACCTGCGGCTCCTCATGGAACTGGGTCCCGATGCCGTGGCCCACCAGTTCCCGCACCACGCCGAAACCCGCCGCTTCCGCCACCTGCTGCACCGCGTGGCCGATATCACCCACATGATTACCGATCGTGGCCTGGGCGATCCCCGCCACCAGCGATTCCTGGGTTACCTCGAGCAGTCGAATCGCCTCGGGGGAAATCTCCCCGACGGGCACTGTGATCGCGGAGTCGGCGTGGAGATTCTCCAGCCGCACACCGACGTCGATGCTCACCACGTTGCCTTCCCGCAGCACCCGTCGGGCGTTGGGAATACCGTGGACGATTTCTTCGTTGATGGAGGTGCAGAGACTCTTGGGGTAGTTATAGAGTCCCTTGAACGAGGGCGTCGCTCCCGGATGGCTCCGGATGAACTCCTCGGCCACGTCATCCAGGTCCAGGGTGCTCATCCCCGGTTTGACGGTGGCCCGCATCAGTGCCAGCGTGTCCGCCACGATGCGCCCGGCGCGGGCCATCGTTTCGATTTCACGGGGCGACTTGATGGTGATCATGGGTGGGCCCGCTCAGCGGCCGAGCAATCCCTTCACCCGGTCGGCGATCGCCGTGATATCGCCGACGGCCGGGATCACGTGCACCGTACCCTTGGTGCGGAACCAGTCGAGGACCGGCGCGGTCTGCTCCCGGTAGGCCTTGAGCCGGGTCGCGAGCGCCGCGGCATCGTCGTCCGCCCGGTGCTCGATGCCCCGCCGACGCTCGATGCCGTGACAGGATCTCGGAGTCGGGCACATCGAAGAACAGGACGCTGTTCATGCTCCGCCCCCGCTCCGCCAGCAGCGCGGTGACCCCTTCGGCCTGCGGGATCGTCCGCACGACCCCGTCGAAAATCACGCCCTGAGCGGCTTCCGGCTTGGCCAGTTCGTCCCGGACCACGCCCATGATGATTTCGTCACTGACCAGCTGCCCTGCTTCCATCACGGCCTTGGCCTGCAGGCCGATCGGCGTGCCCCGCTTGACCGCGTCCCGGAGGAGGTCGCCGGTCGCGAACTTGGGAATGCCGAGCCGTTCGGCCAGCAACGCGCCCTGAGTGCCTTTGCCGGCGCCAGGCGGACCGAGGAGGAGAATGTTCATTGGGGTCCCTTCGATGCGAGGCCAGCAGCTGCGGTTGAAGTGATCTGCGGGCGCGCACCGCAATGCGCGCCCATGTTGATCACATGAATCGCTGCTGCCGCCCCCGGAACTTGATCTTGCCGGTCTTCATGAAGCCGTCGTACTTCCGCAGCGTCAGGTGCTGCTGGATCTGGGCGATGGTGTCGAGCAGCACGCCCACCACGATCAGCACCGAGGTCCCGCCGAACTGCTGCTGGAAGCCCAGCTGTTTCGTCATGGTCACCGGAATGATGGCGATCAGGGCGAGGAACAGCGCACCTGGCAAGCGTGACCCGCGCCAGCACGTTATCGATATAGTCGGCGGTGCTCGCGCCCTGGCTTCACGCCCGGGATGAATCCGCCCTGCTTCTTCAGGTTCTCGGCCAGGTCGACCGAATTGAAGATGATCGAGGTGTAGAAGTAGCTGAACAGCAGGATCAGGATGCCGAACGAGATGTCGTACGGCAGCTCGCCCGGGGTGAAGAAATCGGCGAACCCGCGCAGGGCGGGGCTCTGGGTGAAGCTGGCCACCGTACCCGGGACGATGATGATCGTCTGGGCAAAGACGATCGGCATCACGCCGGCGGTGATCAGCCGGATCGGGATGAACGTCTTCTGACCCTGCGTCATCCGGCCGCGCCCCATGACCTTGCGTGGTATCTGGACCGGAATGCGTCGAGCGGCGAGGTGCATGGCGGTCACCCCGGCCATGACGGCGAGCAGGATCAGCATGAAGATCACAATCTGGCCGATGGACAGGGCGCCATCCTTCCAGAAGCTGAACATGTTCACCATCCCGGGCCACAGCCGGTCCAGGATGGAAAAGGTGATCAGCAGGCTCATGCCGTTGCCGATCCCACGTTCGGTGATCTGCTCGCCCAGCCACATCACGAACACCGCACCGGTGGTGAGCACCACCACCATGGTCAGCCGGGTCCAGAAGGTCGGCACCGGGACGGCGTTGGGAATGCTCTCGGTGAAGATCGCGAAGGTATACGCCTGCGCCAGGGAGATCAGCACCGTGGCGTAGCGGGTCCACTGGGTCAGCTTCTTCTTGCCCTCTTCGTCCTTCTGCATCTTGCCGACCGACGGCACGATGCCACCCGCCAGCTGGAAGATGATGGACGCCGAGATGTACGGCATGATCCCGAGGGCGAAGACCGTCGCACGCGACAGACCGCCACCGAGGGTGTCATACAAACCGAAGAACCCGGCGGCCGCCGAGTTCCGGATGAAATCTGTGACGGCCTGGACATTGACGCCGGGGGCGAAGATGTGCGCACCCACCCGGTAGATGACCAGCGCCAGGATGGTAAACCCGACCTTCCGCTGAAGCTCGGGATCCATCCCCATGGCCGGACGGGCAGGAGCGGTCATTCGCCGGCGATCTTCCCGCCCGCCTGCTCGATCTTGTCGCGGGCTGACGCGGAGAAGGTGACACCGTGCACGGCGTAGGCCCGGTCGGCCGCGCCCGTGCCCAGCAGCTTCACCGGGACATCGCGCTTGGAGATGATCCCCGCGGCAAACAGCGTCTCCGGCGTCACTTCATTGGCCGGGAGCCGGGCCAGGTCCTTCAGGTTCACCGGCTGGGCGGTCACCTTGAACGGATTGGTGAAGCCCCGCTTGGGCAGCCGCCGGTACATCGGCATCTGGCCGCCTTCGAACCCGGGATTGGTCTCACCGGCCTGCCGGGCCTTGTGACCCTTGTGTCCCCGGCCCGAGGTCTTGCCCTTGCCGGAGCCGGGACCGCGACCCACCCGCATCTTCCGCTTGTTCGACCCGCGCGCAGGGCGCAGCGTCGACAGCGTGACCGGAGCGTTCTTGTCCGCCATTTACTTCTCCTTCGCCGGCGTCACCTCAACGAGGTGGCGCACCTTGAACACCATGCCGCGCACGCTGGCGTTGTTCGGCAGCACCGAGGACGACTGGTGCTTCCTGCAGTCCCAGGGCGGCCAGCGTCTTCCGCATGGTATCGGAGTGTCCGATCCCGGAACGGATCTGGGTGACCTTGATCTGCTTGGCTTCTGCCTCGGTCAGGATGGCGGCCGCGTGATATGCGGGGCCCTGCCGACCGACGACGGGATTGCGACCCATGGCTCAGACCTCCTGCGGGGTGCGGTAGGCGATCTGGTCGAGTTCGACCCCGCGCTCACGCGCGATCTGCCGCGCCGTCACCAGCTGCTGCAGCCCGTCCAGCGTCGCCCGCACCATGTTGTGCGGGTTGTTGGATCCCAGGCTCTTGGTCAGAATGTCGGTGATACCGGCGCACTCGAGCACGGCGCGCACCGGGCCACCGGCGATGACGCCGGTACCGATCGCCGCCGGCTTGAGCAGTACCCGGCCCGGCGCCGTGATGCCCCAGCACTTCGTGGGGAATCGTGGCGCCCACCCGGGGAAGCTCGACCATCGCGCGCTTGGCCGCATCCACCGCCTTGCGAACCGCCTCCGACACTTCGTTCGCCTTGCCCGTCGCGATACCGACCCGGCCCTTGCCGTCGCCGATCGCCACCAGGGCATTGAACGAGAAGCGCCGGCCGCCCTTCACCACCTTGGCGACGCGATTGATGGCGACGACGTTCTCGATGAACTCGCTCTTCTCGCGCTCCTGGTCCCGACCCCGGCCGCGGCCCCGACCCTGGCCCCCGCGTCCGCCGCCCTGACCGCCACGGCCACCCTGCCCGCCGCGACCGCGTCCGCCACCCTGACCGCCCGCGTTCTCGCCGCCGGGGGTGCCTGCCTGTTCGTCTGCCATGATCAGAACTCCAGTCCGCCTTCGCGTGCGCCGTCAGCGACGGCCTTCACGCGCCCATGATACCGGTAGCCCGCGCGGTCGAACACCACGCTGCTGAATCCGGCGGCCTTGGCCTTCGCCGCGAGCGCCTTGCCGACGCCCTTGGCTTTCCCGATCTTCCCCGCCCCGTCCACCGCCACCCCTTCCGAGGTGTCGCCGACGCCGAGCAGAGTCACGCCACGGGTGTCGTCCACCAGCTGCGCGTAGATGTGCTTCAGGGAGCGGAAGACCACCAGGCGCGGACGCTCGGGCGTCCCACCCATCTTCTTCCGGACCCGCAGATGCCGCCGGTAGCGCAGTTCCTGCCGCGAGGACGGCGACTTGATCGCACGCATGGTTACTTGGCTCCTGTCTTGCCGGCCTTGCGCCGCACCGCTTCACCCTGGTAACGCACGCCCTTGCCCTTGTACGGCTCCGGCTTCCGCAGACTGCGGATCTCCGACGCCACCTGGCCCACCAGTTCCTTGTCCGCCCCTTCGATCTTCACGATGGTGTTGTTGTCCACCGTAAACTTGATCCCCGCCGGGGTGGGATACACCACCGGATGCGAGAACCCGAGCGCCAGGTGCAGCCCGTTGCCCTTGCTTTCGGCCTTGTAGCCGACGCCCTGGATCTCGAGCACCCGGACAAACCCCTTGGCCACACCCTCGACCATGTTGTTCACCAGGGTCCGGGTCAGGCCGTGCAGCGCCTTGTGCTTGGGCTCGTCGCTTGGACGGGTGACCGTCACCTGGTCTCCGCTCTGGGCGATGCTCATCTCCGGGTGGAAGGTGCGCTTCAGTTCGCCCTTGGGTCCCTTCACGGACACATCGTGTCCCTGAATGGTCACCGTGACGCCCTTCGGCACCACCACCGCACGCCTACCGATTCGCGACATGGCTTACCACACCACGGCGAGCAACTCGCCGCCCAGGTTGGCCGAGCGCGCATCGCGATCGGACATGAGGCCCTTCGGCGTGGAGACGATCGCCATCCCGAGCCCGTTCTTCACCCGGGGGATCTCGCGCGACTTCACGTACTGTCGCAGGCCCGGGCTGGAGACGCGCTTGAGTTCGCGGATGACCGGCTGGTCGTTGTGATACTTCAAGTACAGCCGGAGCACCCCGCGGGCGCCGTCATCGAGGATCTTGAAATCCGCGATGTAGTGATTGTCGCGCAGCAGCCGGGCGAGTTCGCTCTTCAGCTTGCTCACCGGGATGTCGACCCGCTTGTGGCCGGCGGCGCACGCATTGCGGATGCGCGTCAGCATATCCGCGACTGGATCTGTCATGCTCATAGTGTCAGTCCCCTACCAGCTGGCCTTGCGGACACCCGGAATTTCGCCCCTGAGCGCCATCTCGCGGAAGCAGAGACGGCACAGCCCGAACTTGCGCAGCACCGCCCGGCTGCGACCGCAGCGCTGACAGCGGCGTACCGTGCGGACTTTGAACTTCGGCGTGCGCTTGGCCCGCTCGATCCAGCAAGTCTTTGCCATCGTTTCTCCTCAGTGCCTACGCTACGGCCAGCGGGGTCTCGCCCCGGAACGGCCAGCCGAACTCCCGCAGCAGCGCCATGGCCAGGTCATCCCGACCCGCCGTGGTCACCACCGTGATATCCATCCCGTGGATCTGCTCGACCTTGTCGAAGTCGATCTCCGGGAAGATCATCTGCTCCTTGATACCCAGGGTGTAATTGCCCCGGCCGTCAAAGCTCTTGCTGGGCAGTCCGCGGAAGTCCCGCCACCGCGGCACGGCCACACTGATGAACCGGTCCAGGAACTCGTACATCCGCGCGCTGCGCAGCGTGACCGACACACCGATCGGCAGCCCCTCGCGCAGCCCGAAGTTCGCGATCGCCTTCCGGGCCCGCCGGATCACCGGCTTCTGCCCGGTGATGATCGCCAGTTCCTCGGCGACGATTTCGATCAACTTCGGATTCTTGGCGCCCTCGCCCATGCCGACATTCAGCACGATCTTCGAGATCGCCGGCACCTGGTGCGGGTTGGTCAGACCGAACTGCTTGGTCAGATTGCCCCGGATCACGGTGTCGTAGTACGTCTTGAGGCGCGGCACCCCGTCCTGCGCCTTGGGGTTGGCGTCCAGCGCCAGCGCGCTGGAGGTCTTTTCACCCCGACGCGGCTTCGCGGTGGTTGCCTTCTCCCCGCCCTTGGGCGCCTTCGGCGCCGTCGGTTCCTTGGTCTCGGCCATGATCAGCGACTCCTCACAATGGACTGCCCCGACTTCACCGCGATCCGCTCCAGCGTTCCGTCGGCATCCTTCTGCCGCCGGATCCGGGTGGGCTCGCCGCTCTTGGGATCGATCAGCATCATCTTCGAATGATGGATCGGCGCTTCCCGCTCGATGATCTGGCCCGGGGTGTTCTGGGTCGGGCGCTGATGCTTCTTGATCATCCCCACGCCCTGCACCGTCACCCGGCCGGTCTTGGGGAACACCCGCAGCACCTTGCCGCGCTTCCCCTTGTCATCGCCCGAAATCACCTGGACCGTGTCGCCGGTCGTCACGTGCATGACGTGACGCACCACCGGCTTGGTCCGGTCCCGCTTGGCCTTCTTGTAGACGAGCGGCTTCATGTCAGAGTACCTCCGGCGCCAGCGACACGATCTTCATGTACCGCTTCTCGCGCAGCTCGCGCGCAACCGGTCCGAAGATACGGGTCGCCCGCGGCTCCCCCTGGTCGTTGATCAGGACCACCGCGTTCTCGTCGAACCGGATGTACGACCCATCCTTGCGGCGGGTCTCCTTCACGGTGCGGACGATGACCGCCTTGGCCACGTCACCCTTCTTCACCTGCCCGGTCGGGATGGCGTCCTTGATCGCGACGACGACCTTGTCGCCTACGCCCGCGTAGCGGCGCTTGCTGCCGCCCAGGACCCGGATCACCAGGGCTTTCCGCGCGCCCGAGTTATCCGCCACCTTCACGATCGATTCTTGCTGGATCATCTGATCCTCACCTTACCGTACCTTGAGTCTGATGCGGGCCACGTTGGCGCGCACAGCCGTGCGCGCCTACTTGGCCCGCTCCACGATCTCGATGACCCGCCAGCTGACCGTCTTCGCCAGCGGCCGGGTCTCCATGATCCGGACGGTGTCGCCGATCTTGGCGCCATGGTCGTCGCGGGCCTTGACCCCCTTGCTGCGGGTGATCCGCTTGCCGTAGGTCGGATGTGCGAACTGCCGGGTCAGCGTCACGACCACCGTTTTGGTCATCTTGTCGCTGGTCACCACGCCCTGGCGGGTCTTCCGCGCAGTACGGGTCTTGGTCGCCTGTTCAGTCATATGCTCTCGCTCGCTGTCGGCTACTTGCCGAGTTCCTTGGCCCGCAGCACCGTGTGGATCCGCGCAATGTCCCGCCGCAGGTGGCGAAACCGGATCGGATTCTCGATCGCCTCGGTGGCGGACCGGAACCGCAGCCGGAACCGCTCTTCCGACAGTTCGGCCAGCTTCGCCTTCAGGTCGTCAACCGACAGCTCCCGCAGTTCAGTCCCAGTCATCGCTCAGTCCTCCTGCCGCTTCACGAGGCGGGTCAGCACCGGCAGCTTGGCCGACGCCAGCGCCAGGGCCGCCTTGGCCAGATCCAGCGGAATACCTTCGACTTCGAAAATCATCCGACCCGGCTTGACCACGGCCACCCAGCCCTCAGGGTTGCCCTTGCCCTTACCCATGCGGGTTTCGGCCGGCTTCTTGGTGATCGGCTTGTCCGGGAAGATCCGGATCCAGACCTTGCCGCCGCGCTTCATCTCGCGGGTCAGGGCGACACGCGCCGCTTCGATCTGCCGGTTGGTGACCCAGCCCGGCTCGAGCGACATCAGGCCATACTCCCCGAACGCGACGGTGTTGCCGCGAGTGGCGATTCCCTTGGTCCGGCCCTTGAACGTCTTCCGGAACTTGACGCGCTTTGGTGACAGCATCGCTCAGTTTCCAGTGCTGTAGGTGCGGCCTGAGTGATCTTCGACGACTTCGCCCTTGAAGATCCAGACCTTGATCCCGATCGTGCCGTACGTCGTCTTGGCGGTGCCATGGGCGTAGTCGATATCCGCCCGCAGCGTGTGCAGCGGCACCCGACCCTCGCGGTAGCTCTCGGTACGCGCGATCTCCGCGCCACCCAGCCGGCCACCCGCGCGCACCTTGATCCCCAGCGCCCCCATCCGCATGGCGCTCTGCACCGCCCGCTTCATCGCCCGCCGGAACGAAATCCGCTGCTCCAGCTGATGGGCGATGTTGTCCGCCACCAGCTTGGCCGACACTTCCGGCCGCTTGATCTCTTCGACGTTGATCGCCGCTTCCTTGCTGGTCAGCTGCGCCAGCTCGTCCCGCAGCTTGTCCACCTCGGCGCCCCGCTTGCCGATCACCACGCCCGGCCGGCCGGTGTGCACGGTCACTGTGACCTTGCCCGGACGCCGTTCGATGTCGATCTGCGCGATGGCCGCGTGACCCAGGCGCGCCTTCAGGTACTTCCGGATCAGCTCGTCTTCCTTGAGCAGCGCCGGCATTTCCTTGCGCGCATACCAGCGCGAACTCCACGGCTTGACGACGCCGAGGCGGAAGCCGATCGGATGTGTCTTCTGACCCATTACTCGCTCTCCTTGCGCGCCACGTGAATCGCCACGTGACTGGTAGGCTTGTGCACCGGCACGCCCCGGCCCTGCGCCGCCGCATGGAACCGCTTGAGCGGCTTGCCCATGTCGATGGTGGCCTTGGTCACCACCAGCTCGTCGACGTCCAGGGACTCATTGTTCCGCAGCGCCGCCTGCTCCGCGTTCGCCACCGCCGACCGCAGCGTCTTCTCAATCTGCTTGGCCGCCAGCTTCTTGCTGAACTTCAAGATGGCGTACGCATCGTTCACGTTCTTACCGCGGATCAGGTCGATCACCAGCCGCATCTTGCGCGGCGACTGGCGAACCCACCGCTGGATCGCATGGGCTTCCATAGGATTACTCCGCCTTGGCCTTCTTGTCCGCCACGAGCTTGCCGCTGTGCCCGCGGAACAGTCGGGTCGGCGCGAATTCGCCGAGCTTGTGTCCCACCATGTTCTCCGTCACGTACACCGGGATGAACTTGTTCCCGTTGTGCACCGCGAAGGTGTGCCCCACGAATTCGGGGATGATCGTGCTGGCGCGACTCCAGGTCTTGACGACCTTCTTTTCGCTCTTGCTGTTCAGGATCTGCACCTTGTCCAGCAGGGCAGCCTGCACGAACGGTCCCTTCTTGATGCTGCGCGACATGTTCTATCCTGTCCGTTGCGGTGTGCGCGGCTACTGCGTGGCCTTGCCGCGCTTGCGCGCGCGCACGACGTACTGACTCGAGGCCTTCTTCGGATGGCGCGTCTTCCGGCCTTCCGGCTTGCCCCACGGGCTGACCGGCGGACGCCCGCCGGAGGTCTTGCCCTCGCCGCCACCCAGCGGGTGGTCGACCGGGTTCTTCGCCACACCCCGGACCCGGCCCTTCTTGCCCAGCCACCGGGTCTTGCCGGCCTTGCCCCGGGAGAGCAGCTCGTGATCCGAGTTGCCCACCTCACCGATCGTCGCGATGCACTTCATGTGCACCCGGCGGGTTTCGGTCGAGCGCAACCGCAGCGTGACGTAATCGCCTTCCTTGGCCACCACCTGGGCGCTGGTCCCCGCCGAGCGGATCATCTGGGCGCCCTTGCCGATCTTCAGCTCCACGCAGTGCACCGTCTCGCCCAGCGGCACTTCGCCCAGCGGGATCGCATTGCCCAGCCGCGGATCGACGCCCGGGCCCGACAGGATGGTATCCCCGACGTTCAGGCCCTTGGGGTGGATGATGTAGCGCTTCTCACCATCGGCGTACACCACCAGCGCAATCCGGGCGCTGCGGTTCGGATCGTACTCGATCGAATCGATCCGACCAGGCACGCCGTGCTTGTTCCGCTTCCAGTCGATCTTGCGGTACATCTTCTTGTGGCCGCCACTGATATACCGCATCGTGACGTGGCCCTTGTTGTTCCGCCCGCCGCTGCGCTTGATGTGCTCCAGCAGCGACTTCTCCGGGGTCGACCGGGTGATCTCGGCAAAATCCGAGACCGAGCGGAACCGCGTGCCGGGCGTAACCGGCTTGAACTGACGAATTCCCATTTTAGCCCTCGAACACAGGGAGAGTCTCCCCGTCCTTCAGGGTCACGATGGCCTTCTTCCAGCGCGCGGTGAGGCCCTTGGTCCGCCCCCGCACCACCGTGTTCCGGCGCATCTGCATGGTGCGCACCCGGGTCGCATTCACGCCGAACAGCTGCAGCAGCGCTTCCCGGATCTCGTGCTTGGTCGCCTCGGGATGCACCTCAAAGGCGTATTCCTTCTTCAGCTGGTAGGCCGCCGAACTCTTTTCGGTCACCACCGGCCGGACGATCGTCTCGTGCAGCGCGGACATTTACTTGCCCCCCTTCTTCTTGGGAGCCGACTTCTTCGCCGCCGGCTTCTTGGCCGCCTTCGCCTTGGGCGCGGCCTTCGTCGCCTTCGGCTTGGCCGCCTTCTTCTCCGCCTTCGGCTTGGCCGCCTTCGCCGCCTTGGCCGGCTTCACCTTCTTCTCCGCCTTCGGCTTGGGCGCCGCCTTGGCCTTCTTCGCCTGGGTCTTGATCGGAGCCCGGTCGGCCCGCGCTTCAGTCCGCGGCGCCGCCACGAACTCCCGCACCGGCTGATCCGCCGACGTCCCGCTCAGCGCGCCCTCTTCCACCACCACCACGTCCGACCAGATCACGTCGTAGGCCGAGGCCTCGTGATAAGCCAGCACATCGACCTTCGGGAGATTCCGGGCGCTCAGGTACAGCGCCTGGCTCACTCCGTGGGTCAGCACCAGCACCTTGCGATCGGCCACACCCAGCTTCTCCAGCAGTCCGACCAGTTCACGGGTCCGCGGGCTCTGCTGTTCGAACTGCTCCACCACGAACAGGCTGCCCTCGGCGGCCCGGGCGTTCAGGGCGCTCCGGCGCGCCAGCTGACGCACCTTCTTCGGCAGCTCCAGCCGATAGTCGCGCGGCTGGGGGCCGAACACCTTGCCGCCGCCCGGCCAGTTGGGGGCGCGGATCGAGCCCTGACGCGCTCGGCCGGTTCCCTTCTGCTTCCACGGCTTCTGGTTGCCACCCGACACGAACGCGCGGGTCTTGGTGGCCGCCGTGCCCTGGCGCTGATTCGCGAGGTATGCCTTCACCGCCTCGTGAATCACCGGGCGGTTGACGGTCCCGTCGAAGTATTCCTCCGGCAGTCCGAAGGCCGCGCTCTTCCTGGCGCCGGCCGGCGAGAAATGCGGGGCCTCAATCATGGCGGCTCCTGCCACTCTGCTTGTTCACGAGCAGGATGCCGTTCCGCGCCCCGGGCACCGCGCCCCGGACGAACAGCAGGTTCCGCTCGGTATCGATCTTCACGACCCGCAGGCCGAGTTCGGTGTGCCGCTCGGCACCCATGTGGCCCGGCATCCGCTTGCCCTTGAGCACCCGCGACGGGTCCGTGCCAGCGCCGATCGAGCCCGGCTTCCGGTGACGGGTGTTGCCGTGGCTGCCCGGACCACCGCCCGCACCATACCGGTGGACGATGCCCTGGAACCCGCGCCCCTTGGTGGTGCCGGTCACCTTGACCAGCTCACCCGCGGCGAAGATGCCAACGGTGACGGTGTCACCCGGCTTATAGCTCGCCGCGCCCAGCGCGAACTCCTTCAGCACCCGCGGCGCGCCATCCACCGTCGCGGCCGCCGCATGTCCCGCTTCTGCCTTGGTGGTGCGCTGGGGGACCTTGCGGCCGAACCCAAGCTGCACCGCGTCGGTCTTGACCTGGAGCACGCGGCAGGGGCCCGCTTCGATCACCGTCACCGGGACCGAGCTGCCATCCTCCACGAACACCCGGGTCATGCCGAGCTTCTTGCCGATCAATCCGTTGGCCATGGCTATTCGACCTTGATCTCCACGTCCACGCCGGCTGGCAGATCCAGCTTGGTCAGCGCATCCATGGTCTGCGGCCGGGAGTCGTTGATATCCAGCAGTCGCTTGTGGGTCCGGAGCTCGAACTGCTCCCGGCTCTTCTTGTCGACGTGCGGACTGCGGAGCACCGTCCACCGCTCGATCTTCACCGGGAGCGGAATGGGGCCGGACACCTGCGCGCCGGTCTTCTCGGCCGTGCGCACGATGTCCGCCGCGGCCTGGTCCAGCACGCCGTGGTCGAACGCCTTGAGCCGAATGCGAATTCTCTGAGCCATTAATCGCCTCTTCGTGAGAACTGCTCCGAGGGGCCGCCCGCTACCAGGATCCGAAGATCATCAAGTACGGGCGACCCGCCGGGGTCGCCGCTACTTGATGATCTTCGTCACCACGCCGGCGCCGACCGTCCGGCCGCCCTCACGGATCGCGAACCGGAGACCTTCCTCCATGGCGATCGGCGTGATCAGCGTGATGTGCATCTGGATGTTGTCGCCCGGCATCACCATCTCGACGCCCTCGGGCAGCTCCACCGAGCCCGTCACGTCGGTGGTGCGGAAGTAGAACTGGGGACGGTAGCCCTTGAAGAACGGGGTGTGCCGGCCGCCCTCTTCCTTGGTCAGGACGTACACCTCGGACATGAACTCGGTGTGCGGCTTGATGGTCCCGGCCTTGGCCAGCACCATGCCCCGCTCCATATCGTTCTTTTCCACGCCGCGGAGCAGCAGGCCGACGTTGTCGCCCGCCTGGCCATCGTCCAGCAGCTTGCGGAACATCTCGACGCCGGTGACCGTGGTCTTCTTCTCGGAGTTGAAGCCGATCAGCGCCACTTCCTCACCCACCTTGATGCGGCCGCGGTCGATACGACCGGTGGCCACCGTGCCACGACCGGTGATCGAGAAGACGTCCTCGACCGGCATCAGGAACGGCTTGTCCACGTCGCGCTTGGGCTCCGGGATCGCCGTGTCCAGCGCACCCAGCAGCTCCCACATCTTCTCCACCCACTGGGCTTCGCCCTTGATGGCGCCGGTCGCGGAGCCACGGATCACCGGGAGGTCATCGCCGGGGAACTCGTACTTGCTCAGCAGCTCGCGCACTTCCAGCTCGACCAGGTCGAGCAGTTCGGCGTCGTCCACCAGGTCGCACTTGTTCAGGAACACCACGACGTACGGCACGTTCACCTGGCGGGCCAGGAGGATGTGCTCGCGGGTCTGCGGCATCGGGCCGTCGACCGCGCTCACCACCAGGATGGCGCCGTCCATCTGCGCCGCACCGGTGATCATGTTCTTCACGTAGTCGGCGTGGCCCGGGCAGTCGACGTGGGCATAGTGCCGCTTCTCGGTGCTGTATTCGACGTGACTGGTCGCGATCGTCAGGATCTTGGTCGGATCCCGGCGGCCCTGCGACTCCGACGCCTTGGCAACCGTGTCGTATGGCACGTACGACGACAGGCCCTTGTCCGCCGTCACCTTGGTGAGCGCGGCCGTGGTGGTGGTCTTGCCATGGTCCACGTGGCCGATGGTGCCGACGTTCACGTGGGGCTTATTGCGCTCGAATTTGGCCTTCGCCATAGGATCCTCGACGTTACTGACTGGGTTGCTGTCCGCGCCCACTGCGCGGCGGTGAATCCGGTTGCTGCGCCTACGACTTCTTCTTGGCGATGATCGCTTCGGCCACCGACTTCGGCACTTCCTCGTAGTGGTCGAACTCCATCGTGTACACCGCCCGGCCCTGCGTCATGCTGCGCAGCTGGGTGGAGTAGCCAAACATTTCCTTGAGCGGCACGTCGCAGTCGACCACCTGCGCCTCGCCCCGCTGGTTCATCCCGCCGACCTTGCCGCGCCGGCCCGAGAGGTCACCCACCACGTTGCCGAGGAAGTCGGACGGGGTGACCACTTCGACTTTCATGATCGGCTCGAGGATGATCGGCTTGGCCTGCGCCGCCGCCGACTTGAACGCCATCGACCCGGCGATCTTGAACGCCATTTCCGAGCTGTCGACGTCGTGGTAGCTGCCGTACACCAGCGTCGCCTTCACATCCACGATCGGATAGCCGGCCTGGATGCCGTTATCCAGCGCTTCACGGATGCCCGCTTCCACCGGTTTGATGAACTCACGCGGGATCACACCACCCACGATCTTGTCCTCGAAGATGAACCCTTCGCCCGGCTTGCTCGGCTCGAGGTGGATGACGACGTGGCCGTACTGGCCCTTGCCGCCCGACTGCCGCACGAACTTGCCCTCGACGTCCGTCACCCGCTTCGTGATCGTCTCGCGGAAGGCCACCTGCGGCTGGCCGACATTCGCCTCGACCTTGAACTCCCGCTTCATGCGGTCGACCAGGATCTCCAGGTGCAGTTCGCCCATGCCCGCGATGATCGTCTGCGAGGTCTCGGGATCGGTCCGCACCCGGAAGGTCGGGTCCTCTTCCTGCAGCTTCTGCAGCGCAATCGCCAGCTTGTCCTGGTCCGCCTTGGTCTTCGGCTCGATGGCGACGTCGATGACCGGGTTCGGGAACTTCATCGCTTCCAGGATGATCGGATCATTGTCATCGCACAGGGTGTCCCCGGTGCGAGTGTCCTTCAGGCCGATGGCGGCGCCAATATCGCCCGCCAGCACTTCCTGGATTTCTTCCCGCTTGTTCGCGTGCATCTGCAGCAGCCGCGCGACCCGCTCCTTCTTGTCCTTCGTCGCGTTGTACACGTAGCTGCCGGCGTCGAGCTTGCCCGAGTACACCCGGAAGAACGTCAGTCGGCCGACGAACGGGTCGGTCGCGATCTTGAACGCCAGCGCCGCAAACGGCGCGTCGTCCCGCGGCTCGCGGGTCAGGTGTTCGTCCTCGTTCCCCTGCGCATGCCCTTCGATCAGCTTCACATCGGTCGGGCACGGCAGGAAGTCAATAACCGAGTCCAGCAGCGCCTGCACGCCCTTGTTCTTGAACGAAGCGCCGCACAGCACCGGCACGAACCCGTGCGACAGTGTCGCCCGCCGGATCGCGCCCCGGATTTCATCTTCGGTCAGATCTTCCCCGCCGAGGTACTTCTCCAGCAGGGCATCCTCTTTTTCGATCGCCGCTTCCAGCAACTCGTGGCGGAACTTGGTCGCCGACTCCAGCATCTCCGCCGGGATCGGACGTTCGGTGAACGTCTTGCCCATGGTGGAGTCATCGAAGACCACTTCGACCATCTTGATCAGGTCGAGGTGGCCGGTGAAGGTATCCGACGAGCCGACCGGCAGCTGCAGGGGATACGCCCGCTTCGTCAGCCGATCCCGGACCATGTCCAGGCAACGGTAGAAGTTGGCCCCGATACGGTCCATCTTGTTGGCAAAAATCAGCCGCGGGACATGGTACCGGTCCGCCTGGCGCCACACCGTCTCGGTCTGGGGCTCGACACCGGCCACCGCGTCCAGCAGCGTGACGGCACCGTCCAGCACCCGCAGGGACCGCTCCACTTCGGCCGTAAAATCGACGTGGCCGGGAGTGTCAATGATGTTGATGCGGTACTGGATGTCGTTCCGCATCCAGAAACAGGTGGTGGCCGCGGAGGTAATCGTGATGCCCCGCTCCTGCTCCTGCTCCATCCAGTCCATCGTCGCCGCGCCCTCGTGCACTTCACCGATCTTGTAGTTCTTGCCGGTGTAGTAGAGGATGCGCTCGGTCGTCGTGGTTTTCCCGGCATCGATGTGGGCCATGATGCCGATGTTCCGGTAGCGATCGAGCGGAGTTTCGCGAGCCATGCTGTCGTCTTCTATCTGAGTGCGTGGTCCGCCCGACGCCGGGCCGACCGAACCGAATTCCTAGCAGCGAAAAAACGGGGCGACCGACCCGGGAAACCCGGTGGTATCGCTCCGCGCCCGTCCGGTCAGACGACCCGGGACGAGGACCGTTGCAGGTCCTTGGCTTTCTTTGGAAACCGGGGCCTCACGTGCGAGGGGCCGGTCTCCTTCAAAAGGGTTGGAGGTGGCTCCGGAAACAAACTTCCGGCCGTGTCACGCAACCCCGATGTAGCTCTACCGCCATCCCATTTCGGGACAGGCAAAATTCCCAAGCCCGGAAAAGGTAACCCACCAAGGCGCTATGTCAACACCCCGCCGTGAGATACCCGCGATCGGGGCGGCAGAATTGCCCCCACCCGCCCCGCCTGCGCGCCTTCTACAGCCGTAAGACTCACCGGACGCCGCCGTTCGCCGAATCCCGCACCCAAACCCGGAACTCCCGGGCCGATTCCAGCTTCCCCCAGCGGCCATACAGCTCTGCCAGCGCTCGCCCCAGGTCTCCCCGGACCGCGCTCGCCTGCGGGTTCGCGGCACTGGCCCGATAGGCGGCCACCAGGGTCGACTCGGCGGCGGCCAGCTTTCCTCGCCGGGCCAGAACGACTCCATACAGTCGCTCATCCATCAGGCGATTGAGATCGGCCGAGTCAGACCGCAGCCGCCGCAACTCGACGCCCTCGCCGAGAACCAGTTCCGCCTCCCGCAGTCGGTTGCTGAGGAAGAGGACGCCACCGAGGCCGGTTAGCCCCCCGATCAAGGCGGTGGTGCGCGAGGCCGTATCCTCCCGCGCGACGTTGATCGCTTCCCGGAAGCTGGCGGCGGCCGCGTCGAATCGACCCTGGTGCCGTTGCACGTGGCCCAGCCGGACCAGGGTTCTGGCCACGCCTGAGCGCCCCAGCGGCTGCGCCCGTTGAACCATCATCAATCGGGTGAGGACTGACTCAGCCTCGGCATAGTGCTGGTTGGTGGTCAGCACGACCGCGAAATTGCCCATCGCGCTGGTGGTCGCGGGATGGTCGATGCCCAGGACTGCCTCGCTGCGGAGGAAGGCGTCCCGGAGCAGAGGCTCGGCCCGATCAAACTGCTGACTGCTGGCCAGCAGTACCCCAAGGTCGTTCAGCGTCTCGAGTGTGCCGCGGCTGGTGGGACCCAGCAACCGCTCGCGCATCTCCAGCGCCCGACGCTGGGCCGATTCCGCCGCTGCCCACCGCCGTTGCCGACTGTAGACGATTCCCAGGTTGGTCAGTGCGGTTGCCACATCGGGGTGACCATCGGGGTGAACCCGCTCCAGTTCGGCCAGGGTAGCGACCTGGAGCGATTCCGCCTCGGCGAACCGCCGTTCTGCCCGCAGAATCGCCGCCAGCCCGTTCTGCACCCGCAGGACGTCAGGGTGACCGGCGTCGTGATGATGACGAAGGATGGTGAGCGCCGCCCGGTACGCCGAATCCGCCATGGCCTGCTCCCCGCCGATCTCGCCATGCAGCCGGGCCACCAGCTCCAGGTCGCGAGCGACGCGGAGGTCCTCTGGCCCGTAATGCTGGCGGTCGATCTGCATGGCCTGCCGTGCCAGGTCATTGGCCCGGGGCGAGTTGCCCTGATCATCGGCCACGAGGGCGAGCTCGATGATGGTGGACGCGACCTCAGGATGTCGCGGGCCGTATCGGGCAGTGCGCGCCGTCAGCGCGGTGGTCAGGACACTTTCCGCTGCGGCCAGCCGGCCCGCGAGCCGGAGTCCGGCGCCGTAGTCGGTGAGCCGAGCAGCGAACTCCACGGATTGTTCGCCGTGGGCAGCCCGGGCGGCGGCCACGGACCTGGCGAACAGCGTGTCGGCCTGGGGATACAACCCCAGGCTCTGGTGAATGCGTCCCAGGTCGGAGAGCAGTTCCTCCTGCAGGTCAGGTTGGTCCGCAAGGGCGCTGTCCACCTGCGCCACACCCCGCGACAGCAGCTCCCGAGCGGTAATCTCCTGGCCCCGCGATTCGGCCGGGTCCGCCGTACGGAAGATCCCTAGCAGGAACTCCTTCACCGCAGTCGCGCGCTTCGCCTCGCGTGCCGCAACCCGTGCCTGCCAGGTCGTGGCGCCGAGGCCGGTGGCCAGGGCCAGAACCACCGCGGTCGTGGCGCTGACCCCGATCCAGTGGCGTCGGACAAACCGAGTCGTGCGGTACCAGGTCGAGTCTGGCCGGGCCTCCACCGGAAGCCCCTCACGGTAACGGCGCAGATCGGCGAGCAGCGCTTCCGCGGAGGGATAGCGCCTGGCCGACTCCTTGTGCAGGGCACGCATGACGACGGTATCGAGGTCCCCCCGCAGTTGCCGCCGCAACCGTCCCGCTTCGGCGCTCCGGCGCATCGCCTGGCTCGGATCGCGCGTGATCGCCACACTGGGCGGCGTCGGCTCGCCGCCGCAGATCACCCGTTCGATCTCGGCCGGGGTCAACCGACTGAACTGGTGCACCCGCTGACCCACCAGCAGTTCGTACAGCACCGCCCCGAGCGCATAGACATCGGTCGCGGTCGTCACCGGTTCTCCGCGCACCTGTTCGGGCGCGGCGTACTCCGGGGTCAACAACCGCAGGCCCGTCCGGGTGGCACCCTCATCGGCCCCGGAATCGTCGAGCAGCTTGGCGATCCCGAAGTCGAGCAGTTTCACCCGCCCTTCCGCGGTCACCAGAATATTGGAAGGCTTGATATCGCGATGAACCAGCAGCTTCTGGTGCGCATGCCGGACCGCCTCACACACATGCCCGAACAGCCGCAGGCGTTCATCGAGTCCCAGCCGACGCTGGTCGCACCAGTCGATCAGTGGCGCTCCATCGATGAATTCCATGGCGAACCAGGGCCGGCCATCGCTGGTCAGGCCGCCATCAACCAGGTGCGCGATGTGGGGATGATCCAGCCCTGCCAGGATTCGTCGTTCCGCCAGGAAGCGCCGCTGCACGTCATGGCCACCCAGGCCGGCGCGAACCAGCTTCAGCGCGACCTGCTGGTCGAATTGACCATCCGCCCGTTCGGCGAGGTAGACCAGTCCCATCCCTCCATGCCCGATCTCCCGCACGACCCGGTAGGGGCCGACCACTGTCCCCGACGCCAGTCCATCGGGCTCCCCGACCGGTACCATCAGATAGGCATCGACCGCTTCTTCCAGAAATCCGCCCGAGTCGCGGTCCGCCGCAAGCAGCCGGTCCACCGCATCGCGCAATTCCGCATCGTCGGCACAGGCGGCCCGGACAAACGCCGTGCGGTCCCCCGGCTCGAGGTCGAGCGCCTCATCGAGGATGGGGGTAATGCGGGCCCAAAGCCCGGGCGAGAGTCGCGGGGTCGCTGCCATCAGCTGGAAGAAACGGGATCGGCGCCGCGCGCGGGCCACTACCCTCCGGCGGCCGAGCCCTGGATCATCTGGTACAGCAGTGCCCGCGCCTTGCGCCAGTCCCGTTTCACCGTGCGGGGCGAAAGCGCCAGGGCCTCCCCCGCCTCCTCCACAGAAAGTCCGCCGAAAAACCGCAGCTCGACGATCTTCGCCAGCCGCGGATCGAGTGCCTCGAGCTGCTCCAGCGCCTCATCCAGCGCCACGAGTTCCTCGGCCCGGTCGATATCGGCCACCCGATCGACGTCGAGGGCAACCGCCCGTTGACCCCCGCCGCGCTTCGCGGCGGCAGCGGCGCGAGCATAGTCCACCAGGATCTGGCGCATCGCCCGGGACGCGACCGAGAAGAAGTGCACCCGATCCTTGAAATCCTGCTGCCGGCTCGCGGCCAGCTTCAGAAAGGCCTCGTGGACCAGCGCGGTGGTGGAAAGGGTATCGCCAGGGCGGCGGTGTGACAGCTGTGCGTGGGCCCGCCGGCGCAGGTCCGCGTAGACCAGCGGCAGTAGCCGGTCGAATGCAGTCCGGTCCCCCGCTCCCATACTGGTAAGGAGACCGGTGATCTGGTCGTCGTCGGACACGGCGATTCGCTTTGAGGTTTGCGTTTCGAACCTACCGCGGGCTCAGCACCCCGGCAACGTGTGCCGGAACCCCGCCATGGCCCCCATTCGGGCCGGCTTCCGTTCCCTTGGGTAACCACCCTTCCGGGAGCCTGAGATGAGACCATCCCCCCACCGTATTGCCGCGCTGGCCCTTATGGGTGCCTGCTGCCTCGGATGTGAAGTGGGTACCGACCCCGGAATCCGGATGGTGGCTACTCAGGCCACGTCGCTGGCCCCCGGCTATTCGGTGCCGGTTGACCTCGGCACGCTGTTCAGTGGGGCAGCCGGGGAAGCAAGGGACATCAGTGCGAATGGATATATCGTCGGCGAAAGCGAGGCGCTCGTCGCATCTCAGAAACCACGCCGCGCGACCCTGTGGACCTCAACTGCCGTGCTCAACCTCGGGGTGTTACCCGGAGACAACTGGAGCACCGCCACTGGGGTGAACCAATATGCGGTGGTGGTCGGCACCAGCTGCACCGGTGGAGGCAACTGCCGCCCGTTCAAGTACGCCTCGGGTACTGGCATGATCGCCCTGCCCCGGCTGAGCAGCCAGTCCGCGGGCGCGCTGTCGATCAATGACGCCGGTGTGGCCGTGGGGCATTCAGTCGTGGCCAATATCACCCATGCCGTCAAATGGACCGCCGCAGGGCAGCTGATCGACCTCCATCCCCCTGGGGCGCTGGAGAGCATCGCGTACGATATCAGCGCCTCGGGCATCATCGTCGGTCGGGTGCGAAACAGCAGCGGGGCCTTCGCCTATGCCTGGAATCCGGATGGCACCAGCTTCACCGTCAGTCCCGCCGATTACGAAGCCCGTGCCATCAGCGACAATGCCCTGATCGTGGGCAACCACATCAATGGGCGGTGGCTGCCTCCCTTCCGCTGGAACCCCGTATCGCTGTTTACCCCCGTGCCCGCGCCGGATACGACCGTGGTGGTGGATGTCAGCAGCAAGGAGCGGCTGGTGGGAACCACGCTCTCCTCGGCGGTGACGTGGAAAGACGGCAGCTGGGGCACCCTGTCCCAGAGCGGATTTGTGATCTCGGCGGCCGCGGCGGTCAACACCTGCGGCACCATCGCGGGGTACGCCAATCTGGCGAGCGGCGTTCGACGCCCGGTGAAGTGGGTGAGGAGGGTCTGTGAGTAGCCGGGCCGTGATCTGGCACCGGGTCGGGCCACTCTCGCCGCTCGCACTGGCGGTCCTGGTCCTCGCCTGCGGCTCAGGGTCGGAGACGCCCGAGGAGCCGGCCGCCACCGACAGTCTGCTGGTGCTGTCAGTGGCACCGGTGGATGGCAGCACAGGGGTGGACCCCCTGACTCCGCTTGCCCTCACCTTTAACCATGCCCTGGACCCCGGTACCCTGACCGGGACTACGGTCATGGCCAGTGCGGGTGGCGCGTCGACGGAAACCAGCCGGGGGTACATCCCCGCCAGCCCCACGCTGACCGTCCGGGCCCCCTTGCAGCCGGGAATGGCGTATCATGTCACTGTGAACGCCACCCTTGCCGGCAGTGGCGGCGAAACGCTGTTCGAACCGTTCCAGTGGGATTTCACCACCGCGACCTGGACCTTCCCCTCGCTGGGGAGTTCCGCCGTGAGTCGGGGGCTTGCACTGCAGCGCGGAGCAGGTGGCATGCTGCACCTCGCCTCCTGGTCGCCGGCCGCGACCGGCGATTCGCTGCGCTATTCCGAGTGCAGCACCGCTTGTGATACGCCCGCGAGCTGGTCCCATACCAACCTGCTGGTGACCAACACCGGCGGGCCCGTCGCCCTCGCCGTGGATGCCACCGGTACGGTACACCTCGCCTACCAGGATGCGTCGAGCGCGGACATCATCTATGCCCGGTGCTCCAGCGGATGCGCGGTGCCCACCAACTGGTCGTTCTCGGCCAAGCTGGATCTCGCGGCCAGTGAGGGCTACGCCACCGTGACGCTGCAGGTTGATGCGACCGGGCGCCTGCACCTGGCAACGGGAGTAAGCCTGTCCGCCTCCTACGGTGTCGCCTATGCCACCTGTGCCGCCACCTGCCTGACGGCCGCCAACTGGGATGCGGTAGTCCTCGACTCCAGCATTACCGGGACGCCCTATCCTTCCCTCGCCGTCAGCCCGACCGGGGAAGTCTCCCTCCTGATCCGGGCTGGAGCGGGAGGCAACCTCGCGCTGCACAGCTGCGCCGGCTCCTGCCTGAGCCCGGGGAACTGGCAAAGCGGGGATGTCGGGGATGCGGAGGTGCAGGCCCGGCCGGCGCTACTGCGGACAGCCGATGGTACGCTGCACACCATCTCCACCGATGAAACCGGCAGCCTGAGTTACGCCCGGTGCCCGGCCACATGTCTTTCCAGCGGATCATGGCTGCGGGCGGCGGTGGAACCGCCGGGGTCCTTCGGACCACAGGTCGCCCTGACCATCAGCCGGCAGGGTCGAGTGCACGCGCTGTACGCCGACCGGAATACCGACAACCTGCGCTACGCCTCCTGCACGACAACCTGTACCACCGCCGCGAACTGGACCGAAAGCACCGTGCTCATGGGTGGGGGGACTCGTCTGCTGGCGCTCATTGCCACTGACGACGACAAGCTCTTTGGCGCGATCGAGCGCTCCGGAACCGGGACCCTGCTGTTGCTGCCCTGAGGCGGCCGACAGGTGGGACCCGCAAACGATGAAGGGCCGGAAACTCGTTGAGTTTCCGGCCCTTCGTATCCACCAACCCGCTGATTACCAGCGGTAATGAGCGAACGCGCGGTTGGCCTCGGCCATCCGGTGGGTATCGTCCTTCTTCTTGATCGTGTTCCCCTCGCCCTTGGACGCCAGGATCAGCTCGGCGGCCAGGCGCTCCTGCATGGTCTTCTCGGACCGGGAGCGGGAGAACTCGATGATCCAGCGCATGGCCAGCGCCGCACGCCGCTCCGGCCGCACCTCCACCGGGACCTGCAGCGAGGCGCCACCCACGCGGCGGCTCTTGACCTCGAGCGCCGGCTTCACGTTGTTCACCGCCTGCTTGAAGACCGTCACGCCCGGCTGGCCGGTCCGCTCTTCGATCATGTCCATCGCGGAGTAGAAGATCCGCTCAGCGGTGCTCTTCTTCCCCTCATACATCAGGCTGTTGATGAACTTCGAGACAGTCTGGCTGTCATACCGCGGGTCGGGGGGGACCGGACGGCGGACCGACTTGGTGCGACGGCTCACTTCTTACCTCCGGCAGCGGCCTTCGGGCGCTTCGCACCGTACTTGGACCGGCTGCGCCGACGATCGTTGACACCCGCGGCGTCCAGCGCCCCGCGGACGATATGGTACCGCACACCGGGCAGGTCCTTCACACGACCGCCCCGCACGAGCACAATCGAGTGCTCCTGCAGGTTGTGTCCTTCACCCGGGATGTAGGCGATGATTTCAAAACCATTGGTGAGGCGGACCTTTGCCACCTTCCGCAGCGCCGAGTTCGGCTTCTTCGGGGTGGTGGTGTAGACGCGGGTGCAGACGCCGCGGCGGAACGGATTCTTCCGGAGCGCAGGCGACTTGTCCTTGTAGACCGGGCGCTTGCGACCCTTGGCTACGAGCTGATTAATAGTCGGCATAGACCCGAAGACTAGCGGCGGGGCCATGTTGCGTCAACCCCGCCCCACTGGCCGACCGGGCCCGAGGGCGGGATATTCCCCAGGGCTGGCCGGATGGCCGGCTCGATGGGCACCAATCCTCACCCTGGGGGAGCTATGAAGTGGAACCGTGGGCCGCGAAGCGACAATCTCGAGGACCTGCGGGGGTCCACCGGCGGTCGCGGCTTTGGGGGTGGCGGCTCCCGGATCGGCCTGGGCGGCCTCGTCGTCCTCCTCCTCCTGAGCCTGGTCTTCAAAAAGGACTTCTTCTCACTGGTCGGAGCCGGTGGCGGCGCTCCCTCGCAGGGCCAGGCCACCGGCCCGGTCCAGAGCACCCCGGAAGAGGAGGAGCAGGTCGACTTCGTTTCGGCCGTCCTCGACAGCACCCAGCAGTTCTGGGCCCGGGAACTCCCCCGGCAGGGCGCCCGCTACCAGAACGCAGACCTGGTCCTGTTTCGCGACGCCATTCAATCCGCCTGCGGGAATGCCGAATCAGCCACCGGCCCCTTCTACTGCCCCGGCGACCAAAAGGTCTATATCGACCTCGGCTTCTACAGCGAACTCAAACAGCGGTTTGGCGCCCCCGGGGATTTCGCGCAGGCGTACGTGCTGGCCCACGAGATCGGCCATCATGTGCAGAACCTGCTCGGGATCGAGCAGAAGATGCGCGAGGCACAGCGTCGCCGCCCCGATCAGGCCAATGCCCTCTCGGTCCGGATGGAGCTGCAGGCGGATTGCTTCGCCGGGGTCTGGGCCCACGACTACAACCAGAAGGGTGGCCTGGACGGGGGTGACATCGAAGAGGGGATGGGCGCCGCCGCCGCGGTGGGCGACGACCGGATTCAGCGGATGGGAGGGGGGCGGGTCAATCCTGACGGCTTCACCCACGGAACCTCCGCCCAGCGCCAGCGGTGGTTCAACAACGGGTATCGCGCGGGTGACCTGCAGCAGTGCGACACCTTTGCTGCGGCGTCTCTGTAGCGCTCAACCAGGCATCACCGCGGACTGCCGCCAACGAAAAAGCGGGGGACTCGAGTCGAGTCCCCCGCTTTTCTGCGATCATCAACTTGCCTTCTACTCCTCGTCTTCGGCGAGCACCGCGGCCAGCGGCGCGGGCGCCGCAGCCTCGGGCACCACCTCGACCGGCGGCGCGGGTTCGTACCCGGCCGGCGGATCGATATCGATTTCGGCGTAGCGGTAAATACCCGAACCCGCCGGAATCAGGTGTCCGATGATGATGTTCTCCTTCAGGCCGAGCAGGTCGTCCTTGGCGCCGCGAATGGCCGCGTCGGTCAGCACCCGGGTGGTCTCCTGGAAGGAGGCCGCGGAGATGAACGACTGGGTCGTGAGCGAGGCCTTGGTGATGCCCAGCAGCACCGGCTCGGACTGCGCCGGCTTGGTCTTCTTCTTCACAGCCCGCTCGTTCTCGTCCCGGAACACGACCTTGTCCACCGTCTCCCCTTCGAGGAAGTCGGTATCGCCCGGGTCGGTCACGCGGGTCTTCTGGAGCATCTGCCGCACGATGGTTCCGATGTGCTTGTCGCTGATGCGCACACCCTGCAGGCGGTACACCTCCTGCACCTCGTTCAGCAGGTACTCCTGTACCGCGCGCGGGCCCTTGATCCGCAGGATGTCGTGCGGATTGACCGGTCCCTCGGTCAGGCGGTCACCGGCACGGACCCGGTCGCCCTCATGCACCCGGAGGTGCTTGCCGGCGCCGACCTCATACAGCTGCGGCGGCTCAGGCTCGCCCTTCTTGCCCTGCTCCACCACCGGGTAGACGTAGATCTCGCGCTTGCCGCGCTTGATCTCGCCGAACTTCACAATGCCGTCGATCTCCGAGATGGTGGCCGGATCCTTCGGCCGCCGGGCCTCGAACAGCTCCGCGATCCGCGGCAGACCGCCGGTGATGTCGCGGGTCTTGTAGGCCTGCCGCGGCATCTTCACCACGGTCACGCCCTTGACCACCTTGACCGGCGGAGACAGGATGACCGTCTTGTCCTTGCTCTCCTTCTTGCTCTTGCTCGGCCAGGCCACGTTGATCGGGTACTCCTCGAGCTTGAACTTGCTGGACCACGGGTTCGACTCGTCCGGCAGGTTCATGGCCCGGGTCACCTGGTCGGTGTCGGAGCCCAGGATGATGCGCGACCCTTCCGCCAGGATGTACTCCTGCGGATCCTTGCGGTTCGGCGCATAGACCAGCACCGAGGGATGCAGCTCCCGGTCCGGGTCGGCCATCACCACCAGCGACCGCAGGCCGGTGGACTCGTCCAGTTCCTCGCGCAAGGTGGAACCCGGCACCAGGTCCTTCCAGCGCAGTTCGCCGTCCAGCTTCAGGATGCTGGGATCGTTGTACGGGTCCCAGGTATAGAGAATCGACATCTTGCCGCTGACGGTGTCGCCCTCCTTGACCTGGATGAGCGCGCCTTCCGGCACCGGGTAGCGGTTCAGCACCCGCTTCGGATCCGTCGGATCCACCACCAGGATGCCTTCCTTGCTCTCCTCATCCGCGTTCTCATCATCGCGGGTCAGCGCGATGCGGACCACGGCCTTGGACCCGTCCTCGTATTCGACCGCGACGTCGGCGTACTCGAGCCCATCGGTGTACTTGACCAGGCCGCTCGCACGGGCCCGGCGCTCCGCTTCCTCGGCGATGCGTGAGGAGGCACCACCGATGTGGAAGGTCCGCAGCGTCAGCTGCGTGCCCGGCTCACCGATCGACTGGGCGGCGAGAATGCCGATCGCCTCGCCCATGTCCACCATGTCCATCGTCGCCAGGTTGCGGCCGTAGCACATCCGGCAGCAGCCGCGGCGCGACTCGCAGGTCAGCACCGAGCGGATCTTGACCTTCTCGATCCCGGCTTCGTCGATCTGGATCGAGATCTCCTCGTCGATCAGCTTGCCGGACTGCACCAGCAGCTTGGGATCGCCGTGCTCGTCCAGTTCATGCGGATCGAAGACATCCTCGGACGCCACGCTGCCGAGAATCCGCTCCTTCAGCTGCTCGATCACGTCCTCGCCTTCCTTCAGCGCGGAGATTTCAAGCCCCTGGATGGTGCCGCAATCCTCTTCGGTGACGGTGACATCCTGCGCCACGTCGACCAGTCGGCGGGTCAGGTAGCCGGCGTCGGCCGTCTTGAGCGCCGTGTCGGCCAGGCCCTTCCGGGCGCCGTGGGTCGAGATGAAGTACTCGAGGCCGGTCAGGCCCTCGCGGAAGTTCGACTTGATCGGGCTTTCGATGATTTCGCCGATGCCGCCGGTCAGCTTCTTCTGCGGCTTCGCCATCAGGCCGCGCATACCAGCCAGCTGACGGATCTGGTCGCGCGAACCGCGCGAGCCGGAATCGAACATCATGAACACCGGGTTGAAGCCGCCCCGGCTCGCCCGCATGTGACTGACCATCGCCTCGGCCACGTCGTTATTGGCGTGGGTCCAGGCGTCGATCACCTTGTTGTAGCGCTCGCCGAAGGTGATCTGTCCGGTGTTGTACGCCCGCTGGAAGCGGGTCACCCGGGCATCCGCCTCGCTCAGCAGCCGGATCTTGTCGGCCGGAATCTCGAGATCCTCGATGCCGATGGAGATACCGCCCATCGTCGCATAGCGGAACCCGAACTCCTTGAGCCGGTCGAGGAAGATCACGGTGTCGGCCAGTCCCGCCTCGCGATAGCTCAGCAGTACCAGTTCGGACAGCGCCTTCTTCCGCATCAGGTCGTTCTTGAAGCCGTGGTTGGCCACGACCTGGCGCGGCATGATGCTGTTGAACAGCACCCGGCCGGCGGTGGTCTTGACCCAGCGCGGCTTGGGATCAATGGCGTCCCGGGGCGGCTGATACCAGAACTCGATCGCCGAATGGAACTGGATGCTCTGGTGCAGCAGCGCCATCTCGATTTCGGCCAGCGAACCGAAGTGCCGTGCCTTGTCCCAGCCTACGGCCGGCTTGCCTTCCTTCAGCTCCTCGGCACCACGCGGCAGCTTGGTGAGGAAATAGCTGCCCAGCACCATGTCCTGCGACGGCTCCGCCACCGGCCGGCCATCGGACGGCTTCAGGATGTTGTTCGACGAAATCATCAGCAGGCGCGCTTCCAGCTGCGCCTCGAAGGACAGCGGCACGTGGACCGCCATCTGGTCGCCGTCGAAGTCGGCGTTGAAGGCAGCGCAGACCAGCGGATGGATCCGGATGGCCTTGCCCTCCACCAGCACCGGCTCAAAGGCCTGGATGCCAAGCCGGTGCAGCGTCGGAGCGCGGTTGAGCAGCACCGGATGGTCCTGGATGATCTCTTCCAGGATCTCATAGACCTCCGGGCTCTCCTTCTCGACGATCTTCTTGGCCCGCTTGACCGTCTCCGCGATGCCCTTCTCCACCAGCTTGTGGATGATGAACGGCTTGAACAGTTCGACCGCCATCGCCTTCGGCAGGCCGCACTGGTGCAGGCGCAGTTCGGGACCGACCACGATGACCGACCGGCCGGAGTAGTCCACCCGCTTGCCGAGCAGGTTCTGACGGAACCGGCCCTGCTTGCCCTTCAGCATGTCGCTGAGGGACTTGAGCGGGCGCTTGCCGCGGCCGCGGATCGCCTTGGACCGCCGGCCGTTGTCGAACAGCGCGTCGACCGCCTCCTGCAGCATGCGCTTCTCGTTGCGCAGGATGACTTCCGGCGCCTTGTGCTGAATCAGCTTCTGCAGCCGGTTGTTGCGGTTGATCACCCGGCGGTACAGGTCGTTCAGGTCGGACGTGGCGAAGCGGCCGCCATCCAGCGGCACCAGCGGCCGCAGGTCGGGCGGAATCACCGGGATCACGTCCAGGATCATCCAGGCCGGATTGTTCGGCACATCGCCGTTCTCACCCGAGGTAAGGAAGGCGTCGACGATCTTGAGCCGCTTGAGCATCTGCTTCTTGCGGTGCTGGCTGGTCTCACTGGCCACCGAGACCCGCAGCTCCTCCGCCAGCTTCTTGACGTCGATGCGATTCAGCAGCTCTCGCACCGCCGGCGCACCGATATCGGCCTTGAACGCGCTGTCGCCCTCCTCGCGAGCCTTGGCCCGGAGGGTGAGGTACTCGTCTTCGTCCAGCAGCTGGTTGGCGTCCACCTCCTGGTCGCCCGGCTCGATGACGATGTAGCTCGAGTAGTAGATCACCCGCTCGAGGTCACGCAGGGTGACGTTGAGCAGGTTGCCCATGGGCGACGGCAGCGTCTTGAAGAACCAGATGTGCGCCACCGGCACGGACAGCTCGATATGGCCCATCCGTTCGCGCCGCACCTTGCTGAGCGTGACTTCCACGCCGCAGCGGTCGCAGATGACGCCCCGGTACCGGATCCGCTTGTACTTGCCGCAATGACACTCCCAGTCCTTCACCGGACCGAAAATGCGTTCGCAGAACAGGCCGTCCTTCTCGGGCTTGAACGAGCGGTAGTTGATGGTCTCGGGCTTGGTCACCTCGCCCCAGGACCACCAGTAGCGCTGCCCCTGCAGCTCGAGCCGCTCCCGTTCCTTCTGGTCGCGGGGGCCACGGATCTCCTCGGGGGAGGCGATCCGGATGCTGATGTAGTCGAAGCTTGAGCTCTTGGGCTCGCGTCCGCTGCGGAAGTCGATCACGATGTCCTCCTATTCGTCGCCCTCGGCGCTTGCGCCGAGAGTGACCTTGAGACCCAGGGCCTGGAGTTCCTTCACGAGTACGTTGAACGACTCGGGGATACCCGGCTCCGGGAGGTTCTGCCCCTTCACGATGGCCTCGTACACCTTGCTGCGGCCGTTGACGTCGTCCGACTTGACCGTCAGCATTTCCTGCAGCACGTGCGCCGCGCCATAGGCCTCGAGGGCCCAGACTTCCATTTCACCGAACCGCTGACCGCCGAACTGCGCCTTGCCGGCGAGCGGCTGCTGCGTCACCAGCGAGTACGGGCCGATCGACCGGGCGTGGATCTTGTCATCCACCAGGTGCGACAGCTTGAGCATGTAGATCTCGCCCACCGTCACATCCCCTTCGAACTCCTGCCCGCTGCGACCATCCCGGAGCCGCGCCTTGCCGGACGGGGTGAGTCCGGCGGCCCGGATCAGCTCTTCGGCCGCCCGCGCCACTTCGTCAGACTCGCCCTTGCCGTTGACCAGCACCGCCAGCATTGGACGGCCGCAGCCGACCAGCAGGTCGGCGGGGGACTGCTCGACCGCCTTCTCCAGATCCTTCACGATCTTCTGGGTGGCCTTCTGCTCCGCACCTTCGACCGTGGCCAGCCGGAACTGGTGATACGACAGCTCCTGCTTCTTCTGGGTGAGTTCCCGCGCGGCCAGTTCCTTCGCCGCAGCCGTCAGGAAGCTCTTGATCCCGTTGTACAGCTCCTTCGTGGGAGCCGACACCCCCTTCTGCGCCAGGTCCGCAATGCCCGCATCACCCAGCAGATGGGTCGAGGCCGCGGCCCCGTGCAGGTCCTGGACAATGGTGTCGATCAGCTTCGCATCCGGCTCCGGGGCCTGATGCTTGAGCGCGAGGCCCTGGCTGGCCCAGCGGAGACCCGCCAGCCGCAGCAGCACCCCGATCTCCGCTTCGTCCGCGCCACGGAACACCGGCGTCTTCGCCTTGAACCCGAGGATCGAGGCGCACCACCCGAGGTGCGTTTCGAGAATCTGCCCCACGTTCATCCGGCTCGGCACGCCGAGCGGATTGAGGACGATGTCGACCGGGCTGCCATCCGGGAGGAACGGCATATCCTCCTCCGGGACGATGCGCGCCACGATACCCTTGTTGCCGTGGCGACCGGCCATCTTGTCGCCGACCGAGACCTTCCGCTTCTCGGCGCAATACACCTTCACCAGCTGGATGACGCCCGGGGGCAGTTCATCCGGCTGCAGGATCTTGTCGATCTGGTCTTCCGCCTTCTCCTCCACCTTGGCGCGTTCCCGCGCCGCGGTATCGATGGCCAGCCGGATCCGCTCGTTGGAGGCCTTCCCTGCGACCCGGAGGGTCTTGAGGTCGATCTCACCGAGGTCCATGTCGGCCAGCGCCGCCTTGGTCAGCTTGGTCCCGGCAGGCACCGCCTCCTCGACCGTGCCGGCCTTGAGCATCAGGGCGACTTCCTGCCCTTCGAGCAGGAACGCCACTTCCTCCAGCATGACCGAGCTGATGCGCGCCTTCTCGTCGGTCTCGACCCGGCGGACTTCGCCGATCCGCTCGCCGCGATCCTTCTCGACGACCTGGTCCTCGACCCGGCTGAAGATCTTCACATCGATGACGACGCCCTTCATGCCCGGCGGCACCTTGAGCGAGCTGTCCTTCACGTCCTTCGCCTTCTCACCGAAGATGGCGGTGAGCAGCTTCTCTTCCGGCGACAGCTCGGTCTCGCCCTTCGGCGTGATCTTGCCCACCAGGATGTCGCCCGGCTTCACATGGGCGCCGATCCGGACAATGCCGCGCTCGTCCAGGTCCACCAGCGCCTCGTCCGAGACGTTGGGGATTTCCCGGGTGATTTCCTCCTGGCCGCGCTTGGTATCGCGGACGTGGAGTTCGAGCTCCTGGATATGGATCGACGAGTAGACGTCGTCCTTCACCAGCCGCTCCGACAGGACGATGGCGTCCTCGAAGTTGTAGCCCCACCACGGCATGAAGGCGACCAGCACGTTGCTGCCGAGGGCCAGCTCGCCGGCCTCCGTGGCTGCACCGTCCGCGATTACTTCGCCCTGGGCCACCTTCTGCCCGACCTGGACCAGGGGCCGCTGATTGATGGCGGTGTCCTGGTTGGTGCGCCAGAACTTCCGCACCCGGTACCGATCGTGCTGGCTCAGCCGCGCCAGCGGCACGGTCGGGTCGACCTTCCCCGCCTCGCCGCTGTCGATGATGATCTCATCCGCCGTCACGCGGGTGATGGTGCCCCCCCGCTTGGCGACAATGACCGCCCCGGAGTCCGCCGCGACCTTCGCCTCGAGCCCGGTGCCCACAATCGGCGACTCGGGGAAGAGGAGCGGCACCGCCTGGCGCTGCATGTTGCTGCCCATCAGTGCGCGGTTGGCGTCGTCGTGCTCCAGGAACGGGATCAGCGCCGCTGCGATGGAGACCAGCTGCTCCGGCGCCACGTCCATGAAGTCGATCCGCTCCGGCGGCAGCAGCGGGTAGTCGTCCTGCTTGCGGCAGAGGACCAGGTCCTCCGCGAACTTGCCGTTGTCATCCAGCAGGGCGTTGGCCTGGGCCACCGCGAAGTCTTCCTCTTCCGAGGCCGACAGCCACCGGATTTCATCCGTCACCCGGCTGTTCTTGACCACCCGGTAGGGGGTCTCGATAAAGCCGAGGTCGTTGATCATGCCGTAGGTCGCGAGGCTGGTGATCAGGCCGATGTTCGGACCTTCCGGCGTCTCGATCGGGCACATGCGGCCATACTGCGAATAATGCACGTCGCGCACTTCGAAGCCGGCGCGCTCGCGGGTCAGACCGCCAGGACCGAGGGCCGACAGCCGGCGCTTGTTGGTCAGCTCCGCCAGCGGGTTGGTCTGGTCCATGAACTGCGACAACTGGCTGGAGCCGAAGAACGCCTGGATCACGGCCGAGACCGTACGGGCGTTGACCAGGTCGTCCAGCGAGATCTTCTCCGGATCGGAGTTGATGCTCATCCGCTCCTTCACCAGCCGCGCCATGCGCGACAGGCCGACCGAGAACTGGTTGGCGATCAGCTCGCCGACGCTGCGGATGCGGCGGTTGCCCAGATGGTCGATGTCATCGGTGAAGCCGCGGCCGTCCGCCAGGTCGATCAGGTAGCGGATGATCGCGATGAAGTCTTCTTCCGTCAGCACCGTGTGGTTCGACGGGGTCTTGGTCTTGAGCCGCTGGTTGATCTTGTACCGGCCCACCCGCCCGAGGTCGTACCGCTTCGGGTTGAAGAACAGCCGCTTGAGCGCCTCGCGGGCGGTCTCCAGGTTGGGCGCCTCGCCGGGCCGCAGCAGGGCGTAGATCTGCTCCAGGGCCTCGGCCTCACTGTGGGTCGGGTCCTTGGCCAGGGTGTTCTTGACCAGGGCCGACTCGCCGCCGACCGGCCGGCAGCAGCACCTCGACCTTGGTGACGCTGGTCTTGATCAGCTTCTTGCGCAGGGCGTCGCTCAGCTCGGCCCCGGCCTCGGCGACGACTTCACCGGTCTCCGGATCCGCCACGTCGAACGCCAGCACCTGCTTGGCGCGTTCGCGGGTGGTGGTCGGCTGCTCATCGTCCCGCAGGTCGATGCGTGGTATACCCCGCAAAGACGATCACCGTCTTCACGCCGACATGGCGCAGGTGGTTCACCGCTCGGGGGTCAGTTCCTCGCCCACGACCGCCAGCGGCGGCGCCGGCCTTGTCCTCGGGGTTCGGCATGTCGGCCGCCACCAGGGCGCCGATCACCTCGCGGCGCTCCTGCCGCCCTTCCAGCTTGCCGGTGATGTCCAGCTCCTTGGTGGCGAAGAACAGCTTCAGGATGTCGGCGTTCTGCCGTAGCCGAAGGCGCGCAGCAGCGCCGTCGCCGGGAACTTCTTCTTCTTGTCGATGTGGACGTAGATCACGTCGTGAATGTCGATCGTGAATTCGACCCACGAGCCGCGGAACGGAATGATCCGGGCCGAGAACAGCCGCTGGCCGTTCGGGTGGGTATCCTCCTCGAAGACCACGCCCGGGGACCGGTGCAGCTGGCTCACCACCACCCGCTCCGCGCCGTTGATCACGAACGTGCCGAGCGGAGTCATGATCGGCAGTTCGCCGAGGTAGACCTCCTTCTCGATCGCGTTCTTCAGCCGCCGCTGGCCATCGACCTCCTCGAAGACGTCGAGGCGCAGCGTCGCCTTGAGCGGCGCGGCATAGGTCATGTCCCGTTCGATGCACTCTTCGACCGAATACTTCGGCTCGCCGAGGCTGTAGCGAGATGAATTCCAGGCTGTACTTCCCGTTGACGTCGCTGATCGGGAAGAGGTCGCGGAAGACCCGCTCCAGCGAGACGTCCTGTCGCTCGCCATGCACGTCGTCCGGGACCAGCAGGCTCTGGAACGCCCGGGTCTGGATGTCGAGCAGGTTGGGCATGGGCATGCCCACTCGCCGCTTGGAAAATACGATCTGGGGTCGATTGCCGTCATCGGTACACTCGCGCAACACAAATGGCCCCGTCGCGGGCCTCCCGGCCGGGTGCCGGGAAACCACGCGGGGCTCGAAAGTCCTAGCCTGTTATCGAAGCCGTCCAACCGTCATGTCGTCGCACTGAAGTAGGGGAAGGGCCAGGGATCCCGGGTCGGCGCCCGCCAGGCGTGCGGCACCGCCTACCACCTACTTCAGCTCGACGGTCGCGCCCTGATCCTCCAGCTTCTTCTTCATCTCGGTGGCCTCGGCCTTCGTCACACCTTCCTTGACGTTCCCACCGTTGTCCACCAGCTCCTTCGCTTCCTTCAGGCCCAGGCTGGTGAGCTCGCGCACCACCTTGATGACCTGGATCTTCTTCTCGCCGCCGCTCTTGAGGACGACGGCGAACTCCGTCTGCTCCTCGGCCGCGGCGGCCGCCCCACCCGCCCGCCGGCGCGGCCGCAGCCGCGCATCACGGTGACGTTGAACTTGGACTTGAACGCCTCGATCAGGTCTGCCAGATCGAGGACGCTCATCTTGCCGATCGCCTCGAGAATCTCGTCCTTGCTCAGCGCGGTCGTGGTCATGTCGGTTCTCTCCCTCAAACGTTAGAGGCTGCGGCGCGCTGATCGCGGAGCGCCTCGAGGCAGCCAGCAAACGAGCCAGAATGTTGCTCGATCGTTCCCGCCACCATGCCGAGCAGGGTCTGCCGGTCCGGGATGCTCCCCAGCCGCTTGATATGGTCGGTGCTCACCTCCGCGCCGTCGACCAGCCCGGCCTTGATGCCCGGCTTCTGGTATCTCCTTGGCGAACTCGGTCAGCACCTTCGCCGCGGCCAGCGGCTCGTTGCTGAGCACCAGCCCGATCGGTCCGGTCAGGTGCGGGTTCAGCGCCGTGATCCCCTGGGTGCCGAGCGCCCGCTCGGCCAGCGTGTTCTTCACCACCATGTACCGGGCCCCGGCGCCACGCAGCCGACGACGGAACTCCGTCATCTTGGCCACGTTCAGGCCGGAGAAGTCGGTGACGTAGATATGCGGTGCGGCCTGCCAGTGCGGCGGTGATCGCCGCGACCTCGGCCTGACGTTCAGCCTTGCTCATCGATACACCGCCGTGTCGAGCCGGACGCCCGGGGCCCATCGTGCTGGACACCGTCGCACTCCGGATGTACTGACCCTTCGCTGCCGCCGGCTTGGCCCGGAGGATCGTGTCCATGAAGGCCTGGAGGTTCTCCGCCAGCTGGGTCTCGGCCTGAAATTCACCTTGCCCACCGGCGCATGGACGTTCCCGGTCTTGTCCACCCGGAACTCGATCTTGCCGGCCTTGATCTCCCGGACCGCCCGACGCCACATCCATCGTCACCGTGCCCGCCTTCGGGTTCGGCATCAGGCCGCGGGGACCGAGGATCCGGCCCAGCTGCGCCCAGCTGGCCCATGACGTCCGGCGTGGCGACGATCACGTCGCACTCGAGCCAGCCGTCCTTGAGCTTCTGGACGTACTCGATGCCGGCGAAATCGGCGCCGGCATCCTGCGCGTCCTTGCACCTTGTCGCCCTGGGTGATGACCAGCACCCGGACCGTCTTGCCGGTGCCGTGCGGCAGAACCACCGTGCCGCGCACCACCTGGTCGGCGTGCCGCGGATCGACGCCCGAGCCGGACGGCCACATCGACCGTCTCGTTGAACTTGGCGAACGACGCCTGACTTGCACCAGCTGACCGGCGTCCGCGAACGGGTACTCGCCGGCGCCGGTCAACCTTCGTCGACGGCGGCGCGCGAACTTCTTTCCGTGGCTGCGCATCAGTCCGCAACCTCCAGCCCCATGGAGCGGGCGGTGCCGGCAATCATCCGCATGGCGCCGTCCAGATCCGCGGCATTGAGATCGGCCATCTTGATCTCCGCGATCTTCTTGAGCTGAGCGCGGGTGACCTTCCCGACCTTGTTCCGGTTGGGCGATGCGCTGCCCTTGTCGACACCCGCTTCCTTCATGCAGGAGATTCGGCGCCGGCGGCGTCTTGGTGATGAACGTGAACGTCCGGTCCTGATAAGACCGTGACCACGACCGGGATGACCATCCCGGACTGGCTCTGGGTCCGGGCATTGAACTGCTTGCAGAACTCCATGATGTTCACGCCATGCGGCCCCAGCGCCGTACCGACGGGCGGCGCGGGATTCGCGGCGCCAGCCGGGCACTGCAGCTTGATGACTGCGGTGACCTTCTTTGCCATACCACTCCTTTATCTGCGCCGCTGCTGCCGAAGCACCACTGGCTCCCGCGAGATCCGCGCGGTAGCGGTGGGAGCCCGGAGCTCCCGACGACCTAGTGCCCGCGAAGCTGCAGGTAATCCAGCTCCACGCTGGTCGGCCGCCCGAACAGGCTGACCGACACCTTCACCTTCCCCTTGTCCGACAAGACCTCTTCGACCGTGCCGCTGAAGTCGGAGAACGGCCCTTCGGTGATCTCCACCACCTGGCCGACGAGGAACGGAATCTCCTCCTTCGGTTCGGTATCGGCGACTTCCTCGGCGATGCCGAGCAGCCGCTTGACTTCGTCCTGCCGCAGCGGCTGGGGAAACTTCCCCGCGCCGACGAACTTGATCACGCCCTGAATGCTGTTGATCACGTGCAGCGACTCCTGGTTCATCAGCATTTCGACCAGGACGTAACCGGGATAGAGCTTCCGCTCCACCGTGACCTTCTTGCCGTTCTTGATCTCCACGACCTCCTGCACCGGCACCAGTGCCTGACGGATCAGGCGCTGGGGCTCGGGCCGGGGATCCTGCACGATCCGCTGGGCGATCAGACTCCGGACCTTGTTCTCGTGGCCGGCGGTCGTCTGGATCGCAAACCAGCGGTACTCGAGGGGATCGCTCACCGCACCAGCGCCGCAACCCCGTTGACCAGCACGAGGTTCAGGATCCAGTCCATCCAGCCGATCGCCAGACCCAGCGCGATGGACAGCACCACGATCATGCGGGTCGCGTTGACCAGTTCGTCCCGGGTGGGCCAGGTCACCTTGCCCAGTTCGGTGCGCACTGCGCGCAGAAACTCCATGGTCCCCCGGACCCAGCGGGACGGCGCCCGATGGCGGCGAGGTGCGCGACCTCGGTGCTCACTTGGACTCCTTGTGCAGCCGGTGCTGGTCACAGCGGGGGCAGTACTTCTTCCACTCCACCCGCTCGGGATGCTTGCGCCGGTTCTTGTCGCCGAAATAGTTCCGCTCGCGACACTCGGTGCACTCCATGATGATTTTTTCTCGTGGCATTGCCCACCCTCTTCGCTTCCTGAAGACCCCGCAACTCGCGCCGGGTCGAACCGCTGACCCATACAAGGATGCGCTCTACCGACGAGCTGCGGATTGAACCGCTGACCTCATCCTTACCAAGGATGCGCTCTACCAACTGAGCTACGCGAGCCAGTACTCTGGCCTGGCCGTCACTGCCAAGCGGGCGACGGGGCTCGAACCCGCGACATTCAGCTTGGAAGGCTGACGCTCTACCAACTGAGCTACACCCGCGCATACGCGCCGGCCGGATGGCGGTCTACGGCTCCCGCCGGAACTGCACGCTCCGACCGCGCCGGCCCGCCCTGCACCTGCTCACCAACCCACACCAACATGGTGGGGGTAGGATTCGAACCTACGTAGCGCAAAGCGCGGCAGATTTACAGTCTGCTGCCATTAGCCACTCGGCCACCCCACCGCTGGCCCGTGCTCGAACCCGCGCCTTCTGCCCAACCAGTAGAGCTGACGGAGGGAATCGAACCCTCAACCGCCGGTTTACAAAACCGGTGCTCTGCCAGTTGAGCTACGTCAGCGGGCAGCAAAAACGGACAGAACGTGATGATAGCAGGTGACTTAGCGGGAGTCAACGGGGCCCGGCGGGCCGAAGGTATCGCCTCGGCGATTGCGCTGTGGGCCGAGAGGGGGCTTCAGCCCCCGGCGCGAATGGGGCTTCAGCCCCCGGCGGTGCGGCTCGAACAGAATCTAGGGACCCTGTCCAGTGGGGTCCGATTCTCAGCCCACCCGCCGCACCTCGACCGTGCCGTCCTTGTTGTCACGGATCTCCCACCCCGCCCCTTTGAGGAGGTCACGGATCCGGTCCGCTTCCTTATAGTCCCGCCGGCTTTTTGCCCCGACTCGCTCGCTGGCCCATGCGGCGGCCCAGGCCTGGGCCGCCTCCGGGTCCGCCGGGACCTGCTCGGTCTGTACCCCGGCGGCCCCGGCCGCCACCCAGCCGCAGGGATCGTGACCGATCCCACGCCCCCGGGAGCAGGTCGAACAACCCCATGGCCCAGTCCCAGGCCGCCAGCGCCCGGGGAGAGGGGGCCTGACCTTCATCCAGGAGCCGGTTTCCGGACCGGACGGCGTCGAAGATGGCTGCCAGCGCCCGCGGGGCATTGAGATCGTCGTCCATGGCCGCCTGAATCGCCCCGCGCAGGTCACTCCCCCACGACGACGGGGTCGCCGGTGGGGGCCGCTTTCCGCAGGCGGGCCGCGAACTCGCCCAGGCGCACACTGGCCTCACGGGCCGCAGCCAATCCCTCGTCGGTCAGGTCGAGCTCGCTGCCGATAGTGGGTCTGCGACATCAGCAGGCGGATGGCCCCGGCGATCGACCCCGTCCTCCCGCATGTCCCGCGGCGTGGTGATGTTGCCGAACCGCTTGGACATCTTGCTGCCCGCGGATATTGAGGAACTCCCCGTGCACCCAGATCCGGGCGAATTCCGGCTCGCCGGTATAGGCGCAGCTCTGGGCGATCTCGTCCTCGTGGTGCGGGAAGATCAGGTCGACCCCGCCGGCATGGATGTCCAGCACCTGGCGCCCAACCGCCGAGTATCAGTTCCAGCGCCATCGCGGAGCACTCGAGGTGCCAGCCGGGCCGGCCCCGGCCGAAGGGCGCATCCCAGGCCGCGCCCACCCGTTCATCCTCCGCCTTCGCCGCCTTCCACAGGACGAAGTCCTGGGCGTTCTCCTTCGCGTACTCGTCGGCTGCTGACCCGGCCGCTGGCCCCCGTCACGCAATTCCCGCTGATCCAGCTGCGACAGCCGGCCGTAGGCCGGGAACCGGCCGATCGCGAAATAGACCGAGCCGTCCTCCCCCTCGTAGGCGATGCCCTTGGTCCAGCAGGCCCTGGACCAGGCGGATCATGGCGCGATGAATTCGGTCGCCCGGGGATAGACGTGCGCCGGCCGCATCCGGAGATAGTCCCGGTCCTCGAAGAAGGCCACGCGTACGGATCGACGTGCTGCCGCAGCGAGGTCCCGCGCAGTGAGCGCGCCGCGATGGTCTTGTCGTCCACATCGGTCAGATTCATGATGTGGAAGACGTCGAGCCCGCTCGCCTCCAGCCACCGCCGCAGCAGATCCTCGAAGAGAAAGGTCCGGAAATTCCCGATATGGGCGTAGTTGTAGATCGTGGGACCGCAGGTGTACAGCGACACCCGGCCCGGCACCAGGGGGTCGAGCGGCTCCAGCGATCGGGTCAGGGTGTTGTACAGCGAAGCGGCATCGACCTCGGTTGAAGGCGGGGCGCCGAGGACGGCGCCCTCAGACTTAGGTGGACTGGACCCCGCCCGGGAGGGCGCGGGCGACCTCGTCCGGAGCGGCGCCATCGGCGGATACCCGGACGTGCACGGTTCGCTGCGGAAACGGAATCTCGATTCCTTCGGGGTCCAGCCGGTTCTTGATCCGGCGGCGGAACTCCCGACCCGCCGACCACTGCGCGCCGGGGACCGTCTTGAGCAGGGTCCGGATGGTCACCGGCTGTCCGCCAGGTCTGGACGCCACGATTTCGGGCACCCCATCGAACAGCCCTGACCAGGCGGGATCGCCGCAAACCGGCGGCCTCGTCGCGAAACACCTCCAGGGCCCGGTCCACTTCGGCGCCGTAGGCGATCCCGACATCGACTACCGCCCGGGACCACTTGCGGGTCTTGTTGCTGACCGTGGTAATCTGGCCGTTGGGCATCATGTGGAGTGTGCCACGCACATCCCGCAGCATCACGACCCGCAGCGTCATCCGCTCCACCGCCCCGGACTTCCCGGCCACCTCGATGATGTCACCCACGGCGAACTGGCTCTCGATCAGGAAAAAGAACCCGGCGATGATGTCCTTGACCAGGCTCTGCGCGCCGAAGGAAACCGCCAGGCCCAGGATCCCGGCACCGGCCAGGATCGGCCCGATGTCCATGAAGACGTTGAGGGTGAGCAGGAGCCCCAGGATCACCAGCATGACCCGGCCCACGCTCCGCAGCAGCTGGGCAATCGTCTGGCCCCGCTGTTCGGTTTCCGTGAGCGTCGAGTCGTCCCCGTCGTCTACGGCCAGCTCAATGCGATGGGCGATCAGCCGGACCAGGCGATTGCCCACCGAAATCAGCGCCCAGATCAACGCGATCTTGAGTGCTCCGCGGACGACCTCCCCCGCATCCACCTGGAGCAGCGCGAGCAGCTGTCGGACAGCATCCGGCAGGGCAACAATGTGCGACACAGTCACATCCTCGACAATCAGGGGCGCGATCAGAACATGGTGCATGGGTGGGCCAACGCCATTAGAGCCGCAGTTCGGCGCCGCCAAGCACAGAAAAGAACTGCTGGGTATTCAAGCCGGGCTGTCGATCAAACGTGGCGTGAAATCTGGCCTCGAGCAGCAGGCTGAGCGGCCCGCCGAGGCGGAACAGGGCGCCGGGGCCGACGCTTCCGCCAATGGAGGTTCGCCGGTTGCCGCTGTCCGGGCCATAGCGGTAGGCGCCCAACCCGGTGACCAGATAGGGACGCACCGGTCCCGGCGTCATGGCCGGTACCCGGAGAAAGGCGCCGAACATCTTGATCTTGCGATCGCGACCAGTGGCGTGCTGCCCCACTTCCCCACCTATCGCCACCCGGGACAGCCAGAGGCCGCCCTGCGCCTGCACGGCGAAGCCGGCCCCATTACCCCCGGGGGTGTCATTGCTTGTGCTGACCGCAATGCCGGCGGACGAACTGAGAAAACCGCGCCATTGGGCCACAACTGGCGGCGCGAACGCCCCAGCCAGCGCGAGCACCAGGCTGCCTGCCTTCAACCACATGCGGACTCCGAAGGGAAAACCGAACGAAAAGTATACTGGGTCGGGGCGGCTCAGCGATGCGTGGGGACCGCCGCCGACCGGTCCCGGACCTCGAGCCGGATGGGTCGAGGCAGTCCGTCCGCCGGCACGGTGACTTCAACCCAGAGTTCCTGGCCCGGCCCGAGTCGCGAGGGGTCCGGGATATTCTCGGGAATAAAAAAGGCCACCGGCTCGGACTGGACGGTTCTGACCGTGTCACTGCTGGTCGACACGTCGGGCCCGCGCTCCAGATCGCGGTCTCGGCCCCGCAGCACGAGCCGATTCGCCTCTACCGCATAGATGCCGTCCACGTCACCACCGGGTCGGCGGTCCTCCGCTTCCAGCCGGAGGCTCACGTACCGGCCCCGCAGCGGATCGCTCGGGTCCACCGGGAGCGTGCGGGCCCAGACGCGGGGGAGCGTCATCCGGTCCCAGGCCAGCCGGGCGATCACCCCCAGGACCAGGAGGACCTGGAGCGCCGCCAGGGTCACCCCCCGCTGCCGCGGTGTCATGGCCTCACCTCCGTTGTGGCCCGCGCGATCAGGCGCCGGCGAACCCGCTCCAGCGCCCAGCCCGACAGCAGAAAGAGGGCGCCACCTGCCAGCAGGCTGGTGGCCCGACCAAGACGATCCAGGACGGAGGAGAAGTAGAAGATGACCACCGTCAGGGCAAAGCCGGTCATACCCACGTTGATCCGACGTCGACTGGCATCCACCGCTCCTGAAAACATGAGGCCCGCCGCCCCCACGGCGGCCCAGAAGAACCCAGCGACCCCGGCGTTGGAGCCCAGGGCCAGTCCACCCAGCACCCACAGGAGGGCCACCACGAACTGCCAGCGGAGGTCCCGCCGGAGCCGTAGGCCGAGCACCAGTGGCCCGAGCAGCGCCGTGATCCACCCGAGGACGCTGTACACGGACGTCGGACCAAGGTCCCAGCGCCATCGGAAATTGGCGCCCCCAAAGGCGACGACGACACTCAGGGGTAGCACGGCAAGCATCCCGACGATGGCGAGTGTGGTCCGGCCGATGCTGCGATGCCCGCGTCCATCGGCCAGCAGGTAGACGAGCGCGAGCAACAGGCCTCCTACGACGGGCACCGCCACACTCCCCGACCCAGTCCCCGCAGCGCCGAGCCATTGGGCCGCCAACCAGACCGGCGTCAGGACCGCCGCCAGCATGTGCTGCGGCCACCCGCCGATCAGGAACCATCCCGCCCACGCCCCGAGTGCCCACAGCAGAAATCCCCATGGCCATGCGGTATCGAGATGATAGGCCTGACCGACCAGGAAGACCGCGGCACCAAGGGTGACCGTCCCGAGAGCGTGGAGGGTGGTGGCGAGCCCTGCGAAGCGATCCGCGATCAGGGCGGCGCTGAGATGCAGCACCGCCAGCACACCGACGAGGAGCAACATGCGGATCGCCGGCGAGAACTCCTGCCAGTTGGCGGCGACAAACAGGAGGATTCCTGCCGCGCTCATGACGCCGCCGAGGGTGAGCGCGACGGTTACCGGCCACTGGGACCGCGCGGACGGGCGGCGCGATTCAAACTCCTGAATCCGCGCGGCCAGGGCCGGTTCGATCAGCCCAGCTTCACGCCAGCGTTGCAGTTGGCTGTCCAGCGAGTCTGGCATCGAAAGCGTCCATCACCGTTGAAGGAGTCCGCGCGCCCCAGGTTCCGACGCGGCCACCGTGTCTAAGGTAGCGGGACGATGGTCCCACCATACGACGCGCCCGCCGAGGCACATGCCCTTCCGCTCGGCCAGATCCCGCGCCATGATACGGCTGGCGGCATCGGGTGCCCGTGCTGCCGCCGCTCGCCACGACTGCCTGACGACTTTCAGCAGGAGTCTCATGGCCCCACGCCACAAGTCATCGTCCCTGCGCACTGCGGACGCCTCGCTCCTGTCCCGCCTGGTCGCCGGGCTCCCCTCCATCACCGAGGCACCGACCCGTGCGGCGGTCCTCCAGCATACCGTCGTCCTGGCGGTTCAAGTCCTGGGGGCCGGGATCGCCGAGGTCGCCGTGGATGACGGCGCCGGACACACCGAGCGATATGCATCGCCACGCCCTCCGGGACCTCCCGCCGTGGTGGACGGTCCGCGCCTCGAGATCGCGTTGCCCGCCCGCGGCGTTCTCCACGGCACCCTCACCCTGACCCGAGGCACCCGGACGCCCTGGACACCGGAGGAGAAAGAAGGTGCCATCGTCCTGACGGGATGGGCCAGCCACACCCTCGACCGCCTGACGTGGGAGGCCGAGCGACGCCAGCTGCTCGCGTCGCATGATCGTCTCCTCGATGCTCTCGGGCATGATCTGGGCAATGCCCTGACGGCGATCTACGGCTGGGGCGAATTATTGATCCGCCGCCGGGATCCGGCCGGTGTTCCCCTGCCGGCGTATGAGATGCTCGAAGCGACCGAAGGTGCCATCGGCCTGGTCCACGACATGGTCGACCTTACCCGTCTGGAACGCGACGAACTGATCCCGGCGAAAGCCGCGGCCAATGCCGCCGAGGTATTGATCAATGTGGTGAGCCGGTGCGAGGCCGCCGCCCGGACCCACGGGGTCACCATGGTGGTCGCCTCGCCCGACCCTGCGGCAGAGGTGGTGACGGACCGCCGCCGGCTGGAGCAGCTCCTGGTACATCTGCTCGGGGCTGCAGTGCGCAGCGCCTGGTCGGGGGGGGAGGTCCGGGTGGCGTGCATGGTGGGCGACGAGACTGCGACCTTTCAGGTGGAGGTTATCCGGTCGGGGAGCGCGCCGTTGTCCGCCTGGCAACGGGAGGATGCCGAAGGCCATCCCGATCGGGGCCTGCCACTCTGGACGCGGCTGGGGGAGGTGATCGGAGCCCGGATCGAACCGCAGTTCAGTGAGGGAGTATTGTCAGGCTACCGGGTGAGCCTGCCGGCAGCGGTAAGTATGAAGGTTTCTTCATAATACCCTTGAGCGAAACTCACGCGCTGACGGTACCTTCACGAGTATGAAGATTCTCGTCGTCGAGGATGACCGCAAGGTCGCCGGTTTCATCGCCCAGGGCCTGAAGGAAGAGGGCTACGTCGTGGATGTTGCGGCGGATGGGGAGGAAGCGGGATCGCTGGCGCATATCTACGAGTACGACGTCATCCTGATGGATGTGGTCCTCCCCAAAAAAAACGGGTTCCAGCTCACGATGGAGTTGCGGCGGGAGGGGCGGAAGACTCCCATCATGATGCTCACGGGACGCGGCGAGGTGGAGGATGTGGTCCGCGGGCTGGACGCGGGGGCCGATGATTACCTGCCCAAGCCCTTTCGGCTGGAGGAACTCCTCGCCCGGGTGCGAGCCCTCAGCCGCCGTGGCGGGGCTGAACGTCAGGAGGGGCTTCGGTACGGGCCGCTCACGCTGGACCGGTTGCGACACATGGTCCAGGTCAACGGCAAAGTCATCGACCTGACGCCCAAGGAATTCCAGCTGGTCGAGTTCTTCCTGCTCCACGCCGAGCAGGTGGTGCGCCGGACCACCCTGCTGGAAAAGGTGTGGGACATGCACTTCGATCCGGAGAGCAACGTGGTCGATGTCCATGTCGGGAATGTCCGCCGCAAGTTGCTGCGGGCCGCCGGCCTCAATCTTATTCAGACGGTTCGAGGCGTCGGGTTCTGTCTCCGGGAACCGCGAGCCGACGATGCCCCGGTCATCCGCCCCGACCCCATCCACACCGACCTGCACTAGGACCCTCCGCTCCATCTTCCGGTATATTGGGCGATGCCTGAGCCTGAGTTGCACCTGCGTCCCCCTGTCGTCCCTGCCACCCCCGCCCGCCGCGTCATGCTGCTCCGTGCCCTCCGGCGACGCTGCCCGGTCTGCGGAGGGGGTCCGCTCTTCCGCCGGTGGCTGTACATGACCCCCCGCTGCCCCCATTGCGGGATCCGGACCCAGCGGGGTGAGGACGGGTACACGCTCGGCGCGCTCTGGTTCAACCTGCTGCTGGCGGAGACCATTACGGTGAGCCTGCTGGTGGCGACGCTGGTGCGGACCTGGCCAACGCCGCCGTGGGATACCCTGCAATGGCTGGCGCCGATTGAAGCGATTGTGTTTCCCCTCCTGGTGTGGCCCTTCGCCCGGACGCTGTTCCTCGCCTTCGATCTGTCGATCCGTCCGGTGGAGGAGAGCGACCTGCGCTAGGCCTGCCCTTCCAGGATGACCCGCACCTTATCCGCCAGCGCGGCGGCACTGAACGGCTTCTGGAGGTAGGCGGCCTTCTCTCCTTCGGGGAGGGGGACGTCGGCATAGCCCGAAACGTAGAGGACCTTCAGCGCCGGGTTCGCCTCCCGCGCCAGGCGGGCGATCTCGGTTCCCCGCTGGCCGGGCAGCACCACGTCGGTGACCAGGAGCTGAATCAGGGGACCGTGTGAGGCGAGGAGCGCCAGCGCCTCGGGGCCGTTCGCGGCCGCGAGCACGGTGAAGCCCATCCGGGTCAGCAGTCCCTGCTCCACCTGCCGTAGCCGCTCTTCGTCCTCGACCAGCAGCACCGTGCCGGTGCCCTGATGGGGCGGCGAGCCGGGTGCGGCCTCCCACCGAACCTCCACCGGGTCATCGACCGCCGGAAGGAAGACCTCGAACAAGGCACCCTCCCCCAGCGTACTCTCGAGGCGGATGTGCCCACCGCTCTGCCGGACAATGCCGTGACAGGTCGCGAGGCCAAGCCCGGTGCCACGGCCGACGGGTTTGGTGGTAAAGAACGGTTCGAACAGTCGCTGACGCACCGCTGCGGGAATCCCCGTCCCACTGTCGCGCACCGAGAGCACCCACCAGTCCCCCAGCGGCACTTCCTTGATCGGGTCCCCGATGTCCTGACGGGTCACTCGACGGGTCTCGATGCGCAGCTGTCCCCCTTCGGGCATCGCATCGCGCGCATTGACCACCAGGTTGAGGAGCACCTGCTCGATCTGTCCCGGATCGGCTTTCACCACCGCCGGCACCGGACTGAGGACCGTGTCGAGGGCCACATCCTCACCGATGATCCGATGGATCATCCGCCCCATGTCCTTGATCAGGTCATTGACGTCGAAGGCCCTGGGCTCCACGATCTGCCGCCGCGCAAAGGCCAGCAGCTGGCGGGTCAGGCTGGTCGCCCGGCGACACGCCTGCCGAATCTCGTGCAGATCCTCGAGCGCCCCCGATCCCTCGGGAATCAGATCCTGCGCCAGGTCCACATGCCCGAGGATCACACCGAGCAGATTATTGAAGTCGTGCGCCACTCCACCCGCCAGGTGGCCCACGGCCTCGAGGCGCTGGGAATGGAGCAACTGTTCCTCCAGCAGTTTGCGCTCGCTCAGGTCCACCACCGCACCAATGATTCGCACCGGGGCGCCCGTGGCATCCCGCAGAATCCGGCCACGATCGACGATGGACGCGAAGCTGCCATCCACCCGACGGAAGCGGTATTCGGCGGTCCACCCGTCCTGGCCGCCCTGCACCGCCGCGCTGAGACTGGCATCCACCAGCGGTCGGTCCTGGGGGTGCACCCGGGCCATCCACCAGTTGCGGCTGACCCGGCCCGCATCGACGTACCCGAACACCGTCACAATCGCTTCGCTGAGCGTCAGCGCGTCCGCGACCAGGTCCCAGTCCCAGATCAGGTCGTTGGTCGCCAGCGCCACCATCCGGTAGCGTTCCTCGCTGATTCGGAGGGCTTCCTCGACCCGGACCCGCTCCCGTCGTTCATCCACTTCGTGCAGCGCCCGACGCACCACCCCGACCAGTCGGGGCAGATGGCTCTTGAGCACGTAGTCGGTGGCGCCCTGCTTCAGGGCTTCCGCGGCACGCTCCTCACCGATCGTGCCGGACACGAAGATGAACGGGAGGTGCGGCGCCTGCTCCCGGACCAGGCGCAGCGCCGACATCCCGTCAAACCCGGGCATGGTAAAGTCGGAAATGACGAGGTCGGGCCCGAACTCGGTGAGTGCGCTCTGAATGTCCGCGCGGGTGGTCGCCTGGCGCGCCGTAAAGCGCAGGCGCGCGCGATGCAGCTCGCCCTGCACCAACGCAAGATCAGCGTCGGAGTCCTCGATGATGAGGACCCGCATTTCCCGGTCCGAGAGGGAGGCCAGGTCAGGAACTGAGCTGACGGAGTCGGTCACGCGGCGTCACCGGCGTACGGGATCGGTCGAGCGTGGGGTGTGCGCACTGGCCAACGGGGGGGAGACGTTCCGGGTTCGCCGTCCGTCCGCCGCGGGGCCACCATAAGGGTATACCCGGAGGACGGCGAACGGGACGGGACCGCCGGATGGCATTCTGGGCATGGGCACACGGATTGAGTGGGACACCCGCCCGGCCCGCACCGGCGGGACCGATCCCGGGGACAAACGGCTCAATACCTGTGACCAAAACGGAGGGGGGCCGCGTCAGTCGTTCACTGTGAAGGTGGCTCGCCGGGCCCAGGAGTTCAAGGCGTTGAGCTGGTTCGGAAATCCGGCCTTTAATCCCCGTTCATGAAGCGCATAAGGCAGGATCGGCCGGCACTACACCGAGCCGCGGGTGGTTGGCTAACCGACAGTGCGCCGAAGAAATGCCCGCACCCCGATGGTGCCCAGGAGGAGGGTGGCCACGGTCAGGGCACTGAGGAACGCCCAGACGGGCATATGGGGGAGTTGCGGGGTGAGAGCGGCCCGAAGTCCCTCACTCATGTAGACCAGCGGATTCACCAGGACCAGGTGCTGCAGCCAGGGGAGACTCTGCAGCATGCCCCAGGGATAGTACACACAGCCCAGAAAGGTGATCGGCATGACCACCAGGGCGAACATGAGGCCGATCTGCTGTGGTCGGACGATCGTTCCGAGGGCCAGCCCCAGCGCCCCGGAGGTGAGGCTGGCGAGGAGAATCACCGCCACCAGCAGCGGCCAGCTGGCGACGTGGATTGAGACGTCGGTGGCGGGGACGAGGTACACGAGTGGGAACACCACCACACCGGCCAGGACGCCCTGGGCGGCACCAAAGACCAGCTTCTCAATCGCGACCAGTGAGACCGGCAGGGGGGCCAGCACCCGGTCCTCGATCTCCCGGGTGGCGCCAAGTTCCATGGAGAGCGGGAGGGCGACGGCGGAGATGCCCTGAAACACCATGCCGACCGCCACCAGGCCGGGGACGAGAATCGTGGCATACGTGACTCCGGCCGCGCCCGTCTGTACCCCCTGGCCGATGTGGGGCAGCACGTAGGTGAAGACAAAGACGAACAGCAGCGGATTCATCACGGTGCGGGTGATGAACGGCGGCAGGTTCCGCCGGAGGACCGTGAGGTCCCGGAGGATGAGCCCCCAGAAGCCGGCGGCATAGCCGGCCAGGCGACCGACGGGTGGCGGGTCAGTCACGCAATTCCCTCCCCGTCAGCTTGATGAACACCGTCTCCAGGGTCGGCTCGGTGACCGAGAGATCCCGCAGCCCGAACGGCGACGCGGCGGTGACCAGGCCGGGCAGAAAGCCCGCCCGGTCCCGCATCAGCAGCTGAAGCCCGTGCGCAGACTGCTCAGCCTCGAGCACCTCGGGCAGCTGGCGCAGGCGGGCAAGCGCCGCCTCCGGCTCCGCCAGCTGGAGCTGCACCACGGTGCCGGCGCCGATCGACTGCTTCAGTTCCGCCGCCGTCCCGGTGACGAGCAGTCGTCCATGATCGAGAATGGCGATCCGGTCACTCAGCCGGTCCGCCTCCTCCATGTAGTGGGTGGTGAGGAGCACCGTCAGCCCATCGCGGCGCAGGTCGGCCACGAGCTCCCACAGGGCCAGCCGGCTCTGCGGGTCCAGGCCAGCCGTGGGCTCGTCGAGGAACAGGATGGCGGGACGGTGCGCGATGGCGCGGGCGATCTGCACGCGCTGGGCCAGCCCGCCGGACAGCGTCATGGGCATCGCCCCGGCGCGATCACCGAGGTGGAAACGGTCCAGCAGCTGGTCGGCCCGCTGCGCGGCCGCCCGCCCGCTGAAGCCGAAGTAGCGGCAGTGGTAGACCAGGTTCTCCCGGATGGTGCAGGAGCGGTCGAGGGTGTTCTGCTGGGTGACGACCCCGATGTGGCGCTTCACCTGTGCCGGGTCGCGCCGTACATCAATCCCCTGGATGACCGCGCGACCGCCCGTGGCACGCACCCGGGTGGTACAGATCCCCACCGTGGTGGTCTTCCCGGCTCCGTTCGGGCCGAGCAGGCCAAAGATCTCGCCAGTGGCCACCTGCAGGGTGACGCCGGCAAGCGCACGAATCGGGGTGGGGGCTGCGTATTCCTTGGAGAGCTCGACCAGATCAAGCGCAACAGGCATGCGATTCCTTGCGGTCAGGGCCGGGATCACCGCCGGTCGGATCGGCCCTGCCAGCCACATCAGCCAGGAAGCGTGGCGCTCAGTCGCGTAGCGAGGTAGGCCTTACGGGCTTTCAGCACGGCGTTCACCAGGGGGGCCGGATCAAATCGGACGGGGTCGGTGCACGGCAGGCCGGTGTCGCGCGTCGCCGCCTCACAGACGGCCCGCGCCTCCTCCTCAGTGAGGTCGTAGGTATTCATGGCTATGGCGATCGTGGTGGTCGGATGCACGAAGCCCGCGACCGACTCATACAACCGGATATACTCCTGCAGCGGCGGGATACGGAGCCAGGACGCCTTCCGATAGTCGCCGATGTATTCCCGGCTCGCCTGGTGGCAGAGGATGAGCCCATCGGGGCATGCCCCATGGAGCAGGCCGCAGGTCACCCCCGAATACCCGGGGTGGTTCAGGCTGCCCTGCCCCTCCACCAGGACGATGTCGGCATCCTTGCTGCCCTCCAGTACCAGCCGCTCGGCCGCGCCAGCGATGAAGTCAGCCACGACCGCGTCCACTGCGATGCCCCACCCTTCGATCATGATCCCGGTCTGCCCGGTCGGCACGAAGCGGGTGCGCACCCCCTGATCATTGAGCAGCCGGGTGATCTGCAGCTGGCTGGTCATCTTGCCGACGTTGCAATCGGTACCTACCGTCAGGATCACGTACGGATCGACCGCCTTGGCCTTGCCGGACGCGACCGGCAGGTCGGCCGGGGGCCGGCGCAGGTCGTGCAGGGCGACCTTCCGTTGCCGGGCCCGCTCCGCCAGCACCGGGTCGTCCGCGAGGAAGGTGTGCAATCCACTCCAGATTTCGCAGCCCGCGTCGAGGGCTTCGAGCAGCCACTGGCGCCACTCGTCGGGCAGTCGCCCGCCCACCGGCGCGATACCGATCAGGACCGCGTCGGCTTCCGCGCCAGCCCTTCCTGCATGCTGGCCACCACCGGGACGGCCCCGCCGAACCCGAGGACATCCTGGACTGTCTTGCCGGCGTGCACCCGGTCCACCACCGCCACAATCCGATCGGGGAGGTAGCGGATGATTGAGTTGGCGGTCTTGGAGGTGAGCGGGCCGAATTCGCCATCGGCCAGGATGAGATAGCGGGACGAGTGCATGGCAGCGCAAGAACCGGGTGATGTCAGGGACCGGGAACGGGGCGTAAGGTACTCACGGCTGCCCGCGGACGGTACGTTCCAGCATGCGAAACGGGGACCCTGAGGCCCCCGCCGGCATGCCTTCCGACACCGGCCCCGATCCGGGACTAGCTCTTGTGATCGTCGTCGTCCACCACTTCGGCGTCGAGCGTCTCCCCACCCTTGCCGATCTGCCGAGCCCCACCGCCGCCGGAGCCGAGCATGCCCATGCGGTTCTTGAGTTCCAGCAGCTGCTGGTCGGATGCGCCCTTGTACTCCAGCGCCTGGAACTGCTGCGCGAGCTGATCGCCCTCGAACTCGTTCTGCAACTCCGCCGCGGCGATCGCCTTGCGCTCGTTCTGCTCGATCTTCTCCGTCATCCGCTCGAACGACTCGAAGGCGGACTTGTCGGACATGCCGGACATGGTCTCCTGGATCCGCTGCTGGGCCTCGGCGCGGCGCGCGCGCGCCACCAGGATGTTCTTCTTGCGCTTGGCTTCCTCGATCTTTTCGTTCAGCTGGCGCAGGGAGCCCTTGAGGTTCTCGGTCTCGGCCTTGTGGCGGACCCAGGTTTCGTGCAGCGTCTGGGCGCCCTGCATCGCCTCGTTGTACCGCATCAGCGCCTGCTTGGCGAGGTCGTCGCGATTTTCCTGCACCGCCAGCATCGCCCGGCGCTCCCAGTCGTCGGCCTGCTTCTTCATGGTCTCGGCGTCGGCCTGCAGCTTTTTCTCGTCCGCGATGGACGAGGCGACCTGCTGCTTCGCCTTGGCCAGCTGGCCTTTCATGTCCCCGATGAGCTGGTTCAGCATCTTCTCGGGGTTTTCGGCCCGGGTAATCAGGTCGTTGATGTTCGACCGGATCATCGTGGACAGACGGTCAAAGAGTCCCATGCGGACTTACTCCCGGTACGGCGCGAATGCGCCCAGGTGCGTGGCCAGCGCGAGCGTGAGCGAATCGAAGCTCGCCTCGAAGTCGGTGAAGTCAAGATTTTCCAGTTCCAGCGTATCCACCAGGACCACCCGCTCGCCCTCCAGGCCATAGGCGCCATGGACCAGCTCGCGGGCGTTGAACTCCAGCAGCATCCGGCACAGCGTGGCCTGGCGCCCCTCATCCTTGGGGAGCGACATCACGACGATCCGGAGAATGGCCACCGGCGGCGCGTAATGCACCAGCACCTCGCCGCCTTCACCGGTGCGAACCAGCCAGACCCCCGGCTCCAGTTCCTCGGTTTCCGCGGTTCCGTCCAGCCGGTTCAGAAATCCTTCGATGTCTTCCTTGCCAGCCATCGGCTCTCCCAGGGAACGGGACGCAATTGATACTTCGGAAATGTAATGCCGCCTACTGCGCTGGTCCGATCCGGGCGGGATCCCGCTGCTGGGCCAGCAGCCGCTCGGTGAAGTCCAGCCGCTCCTCCAGTTCCAGCATCCGCCCCTGCGCCTGCTCCAGTTCGACCATCCGTTCTTCCAGATAGTTCAGCCTGTCGAGCTGCGCCTCACCGGTTGTCATGGCGCCCTGATCCTGCCGCTTCATGGCACGGGCCCGGCGCAGCCCGAGCACCACCAGGGAGGTCACCATGACCAGAGAGACGGCAATCTCATCGTCCGGCCGGGCGACTGCACTCAGGGCGACCGCTACTCCGAACGTGATGCCAAGCTGAATCAGCAGATCGATGAAATCGATGCCCAGGTATTTCTTGATCATCCGCCCTCACCCTTCATCAGCTGGGACGATTCCCGCTGTTGGGTCAGCAATCGCTCGGCAAAGTCGAGCCGCTCTTCCAGCTCCGCGATTCGACCGCGGGCCTGTTCACCGTCCTCGATCCGGGCCCGCAGGTCCTGGAGTTCGGCGTGGAGCTCCGAGGAGATGACCGGGGTTGAGCCGCCACCGATGCGCCGGGTGATGGCCTGGATCAGCGCGATGGCCGCGTAACTTGCGACTCCAGTGCCGATCAGGATGACGACCGCCTGGAGCCCCTGCATAGGATCCATCAGCCGTTACCTCGTTCGAGCCGTTCCGGCTCCCGCCGCTGGGCCAGCATCCGTTCGGTGAAGTCCACCCGTTCTTCCAGTTCCAGCACCCGGTGCTGCATGCCTTCGACCTCGGCCACCCGCTGCCGCAGCTGGTCCACTTCCTCCTGCAGCGCGGGTGAGGTGACACCAGTCTTCCCCTCCAACCGCCGCCCCAGCGCCCGCATCAGCGGGTAAAGCACGACAGTGCACGCCGCGAAAAATCCCAGCACGATCAGCAGGGTCACCGGGGCCGGCAGGGTGACCCACGGCGGTGGCGACGGAAAGTACGGTTGCTGTACGATGACCGGAAAGTTCCCGTCCGGCGATGGTGGCGCGGGCAGCGGCGGCACCGGCGGAATCTCAGCGACCTGCATCTGGTGCCCCCTTCCCGATCCGGTCTACATCCCGCTGCTGGGCCAGCATCCGCTCGGCAAAATCGAGCCGCTCCTCCAATTCGTTCACCCGACCAGCCAGTACCTCCATCTGCTCCCGCTGCGCGTCGAGAACCTCGTCGTCGGCCTGTGGTCGGCCCCTGGCGGACCGGGAATCAATCCAGCGCGCGAATGCCGCTCCGATTGGCCCGACCAGGAAGGCGATCGCAATCCCGGCACTGGCCAGCCAGAAGACGCCGCTCATGAGCCCGCTGGCCCGCGGTCAAGCTGACCCGCCTCGCGCGACGACGCCAGGAGCCGCTCGGTGAACTCGACCCGCTCCTGAAGCTCCACCACATCGTGACGCAACCGGTCCATCTCCTCCAGGAGCATCTGGTCGGGGGCAGCTCCCTGCGACCCGTGACGAATGCGATCCGCGAGCGCCCGTCCGATCTCCGTCTTGGAGAGCGCGAACAGCATGCCCCCACCAAACACGATTACGATGAACAGTACCCCTTCCATATCAGCTCACTCCCCCAAGCGCGGCTGTTCCCGCTGCGCGCTTAACATGCGCTCCGCAAATTCGAGGCGCTCATGGACTTCACCCATCTCGACCCGCAGCCGATCCAGCTCTTCCAGGATGCGGGGGTCGGTCTCGGGCTCGGCGAGGCGAGTCCCACGAATCCGGTCGGCGATGGCCCGCCCGATCGCGCTGAACGAAATCGCCACCGCCGTCCCACCACCAAAAATCAGGATCATGGCGAGAATATCTTCGTTCATGACCGTTCGATCTCCCGCTGATCCGGCCGAGCCTGCATCAGCAACCGTTCGGTGAAATCCAGCCGCTCGTGAACTTCCCCCAGCTGTTGCTGGAGCACCTCGACATGATCCCGCAGCGCCGCCACATCGGCCGTCACGTCGGCATCGGCCTGGCCATGCCGACCCTGGAGCCGCCGGCCCAGCGCCTGACCGATGGGGCTGCGGGCGACCTGGACGATCCCCCAGAAGAAGAGCCCCGTGGTCAGGATTCCGGTAATCATCCCAAAAATCGGGATCAATCCATTCCAGTCACCCATTACGACCCGACCCCCCGCCCCAATCCCTCGACGGGCCGCTGGTTGGCCAGCAACCGCTCGGTGAAATCCAGACGCTCGTGCGTTTCGGCCAGTTCGAGCCGGACCTGATCGAGTTCGCGACGCAGCTCCCCCACCTCCCCGCGCAGATCCTCGTCGACCGACCCACCCCGAATCCGATGCGCGATGGCACGTCCGATTTCCCCCCGCGCGAGGAAGACACCCCCGATCGTCAGGAAGAAGGTGATCGGGATCAGAACCTCAGGACCTTGCATGCCGGATCTCCCGCGAGAGTGAGCCACTTACGGGACGACGTTTCACAATGTTTCATGCGACCCAACGCCAATGCCTACTGACGTTTCTCTTTCCGGGGCTTGAGCTGGACGAGGCGTTCCTTGGCCAACTTTCGCCCTGTCGGGGTGGCAGCCAGCCCACCGCCGGCTGTTTCCCGGTACCGGACGTCCATGGTGCGCCCGATCTCCCCCATGGTATCGATCACCTCATCCACCGGGATGGGGAAGCGCACTCCGGCGAGTGCCATTTCAATCCCGGCGAGCGCCATCGCGCCCCCGGTGGCATTACGGTAGACGCACGGAACCTCAACAAGCCCACCCAGCGGATCGCAGACCAGGCCAAGGGTCCCCTGCATGGTCAGCGCGGCGGCGTGCCCTGCCTCCGTCGGCGTACCACCCAGGAGTTCAACACCGGCCGCAGCAGCCATGGCGGCAGCGGCACCGGTTTCCGCCTGGCAACCACCCTCGGCTCCGCTCAGCGAGGCACGAACGGCGACCACGGCGCCCACCAGGCCGGCGGTCGCCAGGGCCCGCACCAGCGCTTCATCAGTCACCGGACGACGGCGGGCGATGCCCAGCAATACCCCCGGGAGCACGCCCGCCCCGCCGGCCGTCGGGGCGGCGACGATGACACCCATGGCGGCATTGACCTCCTGCACCGCCAGCGCGGCGGCCAGGACGTCGGTGAAGATGGTGCCGGCGAGTGGACCAACCGCGCGACTCAGCCGCTCGGCATCTCCTCCGACCAGCCCACTGACGCTGCGCAGGTCTCCGGCCAGGCCGCGCTCCACCGCTCCCCGCATCACCTGCAGGGCGCGGAGCAGCGCCGCCTCGACCTCCTCGCGCGTCTTCAGGCCACCAGCGGTCTCCGTCCGCAGCGCCAGCTCGCCGAGTGAGATCTGTTGCGCTTCCGCCGCTTCGACCGCCTCCACCAGGGAATCGAACATCAGGAAATCCTCGGAATGGAGCGGATCATGCGAATGGCGGGAATAGCACGCACGGCGGAGATGGTCTCGGGACTGGCCGGACCATCGAGTTCATAGATATGAATCGCCTCGCCACCCTTCTGGCGACGCGACACCTTCATGCTGGCGATGTTGTCGCCGACGCGGGCCAGGATGGTCGAGACCGCCGCGACGATGCCCGGAACGTCCTGGGCGACGAACACCAGGGTCGGCAGGGCGCCGTTCACCTCGACGTCGAAGCCGTCGACGCTGGTGATCATGACTCGCCCGGCCCCCAGCGACGAGCCGACCACGACCGCTTCCTGGGTGTCCCGCTTCAGGGTGATGCGGGTGGTGTTCGGATGGTGCTCCCCCCGCAGGGTCGTATTCTGGAAGGTGATGGTCACCCCGGCGGCGGCGGCGAGGTCGAGACTTTCGCGCAGCCGCTCGTCGTCGGGATAGTACCCCATCAGGCCGCCGACAATGGCGCGATCGGTCCCGTGGCCCACCCCGGTGCGGGCGAAGGAGCCGTGGAGTTCGACCTTGGCGGCGTCCGGCTGTCCCCCCAGGAGGCCGCGGGCGAACAAGCCGATCCGACATGCGCCGGCCGTATGCGAAGACGAGGGCCCAACCATGACGGGGCCGATGATATCGAGCAGGGAAATCATGCTGGAAGGTACGGCGAAAGCTGTGCCGGGAAAGGGCGGCCCAGGTTCAGGGCCTCGGATCAGCCGCCAGTCAGAGCAGCTCGACGTCCCGGATGGCGCCGAGGCTCATGGCGATCTCGGTGGAGGCATCGCCCTCGGGATGGAGGTAGACCTCGTAGGCCGTGATGTGGGTATCGACACTGGTGGGAATGCCGATGACTTCCTGGCGCCCCTCGGTGACGATCCGCACCTTGCGTTCATGGCTCCCGGCGTACCCGAGGGTCGCGACAATCTCCTCATACGTCATGGACGGGCTCCAGCGGAGGTATGTCCCAATGTAGGTCCGGGTCCGCCGGAAGAAAACAGGGGACTCCAACCGGCCGGGATCAGGGCAGGATCGGCCTGGTCCCAAACAGCTGTCCGGAGCGAAGCTGAGCCTCCAGCGCGGCGAGAAGACCCTCAAGTTCCGTGGTCGCTTTTCGTAAGGCGTGCCGATAGGAGGCCCGATAGCCAATCAGGCTGACGCCACCCACCACGGCGGCGGCTCCGAGAGCGGGGAGCGCGCTGAGCGCACCGATGCCCGCGGCGAATCCGCCCACCGCACCGAGCCCTCCCCCGATGGCGCCGAGCGCGGCGGCGATCCAGCCGTCCGCCTTCAGGTTCTTGTGCATGCCGGACCGCAGGTCGCCGTAGATCGTGACTTCGCAGGCTGCGGACTGTGCCTGGACCGGACGTAACGTGACATTGAGCTGGAACAATTCCAGCTGGTACATGCGGTAGGTGAACGAGGTGTAGGTGGAGAGCACGCTGGCGCCTGCGGCCTGCATCATGTTGGGGACGGCGAAGCTCATGACCCCACCGTCCAGTGGGTGTCCACCCACTGCGTCCTGAAATGCCATGAGGTACGGTCGGGCGGGAAAGAGCTGGCCGATGGCATCCAGGACCAGCTTGGGGCTGGCTCGCAACACCCGGGACACGGACAGACTGCGCTGACTCGTCCCGAGGAGGGCGGTCGTCACCCGCTCTTCGGGAAGACCGGCCGCGGCCAGCCGCGCCCCCGCCCCGGTCGGCTGCTCGGCGAGGGCGAGGGCGACGAACTCGGCACCGATGCCCACCTCCCGCGCGGCCAGCTCCACATCGCGCAACCGATACCCGGTCGTTGGATCTGCCGGGCTTACGGCGGAGAATCCGGAGCCTTCGCGGGAGCGCAGTTCCAGGCGCGTCGCCGCCTCCGCCTGGAGCTGGGCGGCACGCAACCAGAGGGCCCGGGCCTCTGCCTCGGGGATCATGCGATCCGGCTTCGCGCCCGGAAGTGAGACGGCCGGGTCGCCGGAGGATCGCTCCAGCGCTTCGGCGAGTTGCTCCCCCGTGGCGAAACGATCCGCCGGATCGCGTCGCAGGCAGCGATCCACCACGGCGACCAGTCGCTCCGGGACCGCGGGGGCCACCAGCGCCAGTGACGGCGCGGGTCGACTGGCCACCGCCACCAGCACCGCTGCCGGGTTGTCCCCTTCGAACGGGAGGCGTCCGCTGAGGGCATGATATCCCGCGATGCCCAGCGAATAGAGATCGCTGCGGCCATCGACCGGCTCACCATTCGCCTGCTCCGGCGCCATGTAGTGGACAGTCCCGAGCACTTCGCCGTCAGCAGTGAGGGCGGCGGCCCGGCTGTCGCGTGCTATGCCGAAGTCGGTGACGATCGCACGACCCGAGGCGCGCTCGATCATGATATTCGCGGCCTTGATATCGCGATGGATCACCCCGCGGGCATGGGCGTATGCGAGGGCCCAGGCGGACTCACGCATGATGCGCACGACCTCCGCCGCAGGCAGCGGCCCGCGATCCCGGACCCGCTCCGCGAGGTTCTCGCCTTCGATGTAGGCCATCGCGAAGTAGGCGAAGCCGTCGACCTCTTCGGCCCGGTAGATCGGTACAATGTTCGGATGTGACAGCTGGGCCGCGGTCCGCGCCTCGCGCAGGAACCGCTCCCGAATGGTGGGGTTGGACGCCAGATGGGGCGGAAGGACCTTCAGCGCCACCGGGCGATCGAGCTGCAGCTCACGGGCGAGATAGACGATCCCCATCCCGCCGCGTCCCAGTTCCCGCCCGATCTGGTAGTGCGGCGCGATGCGCGCGAGCTGTTCAAGGTTGTGATCGGGGCTGGTCATTCGGGAAGATAGGATGATCCCGGGGAACGGCCAGATGGATGACGCCGCTGTTACCCGGCGGCCAGCACCCGCTTGAGATAGGCCCCCGTGTAGCTGTCGGCCACCTGCGCCACCTCTTCCGGCGTACCCTGGGCCACGATCTGACCGCCCTTGTTGCCGCCGTCCGGACCGAGGTCGATGATCCAGTCCGCCGTCTTGATGACGTCGAGGTTGTGCTCGATGACGATCACGCTGTTGCCCTTGTCGACCAGGCGGTGCAGCACCTCGAGCAGCAGGCGGACATCCTCGAAGTGCAGCCCGGTGGTTGGCTCGTCGAGGATATACAGGGTGCGTCCGGTGTCCCGCTTGGCCAGTTCGGTGGCCAGCTTGACCCGCTGGGCCTCGCCGCCGGACAGGGTGGTCGCCGCCTGTCCCAGGTGGATGTAGCCCAGGCCGACATCGTTGAGCAGGTCGAGCTTGTCCGCGATGCGCCGCTGGGCCTCGAAGAAGTCGAGCCCGTCGGCCACGGTCAGGTCGAGGACGTCGGCGATGCTGCGCCCCTTGTACCGGACCTCGAGCGTTTCCCGGTTGTAGCGCCGTCCCTTGCAGACCTCACAGGGGACATAGACGTCCGGCAGGAAATGCATTTCGATCTTGACCAGGCCGTCGCCCTCGCAGGCCTCACAGCGTCCCCCCTTCACATTGAAGGAGAAGCGCCCGGGGCCGTAGCCCCGGAGCTTTGCTTCAGGCAGCTGAGTGAACAACTCGCGGATGGGGGTGAAGAGGCCCGAGTAGGTCGCCGGATTGCTGCGCGGCGTCCGCCCAATGGGACTCTGGTCGATATCAATGACCTTATCGATCAGGCCCAGCCCTTCGATCCGGCTGTGGGCGCCGGGAATGACCTTGGCGCGGTAAAAGTGCCGCGCCAGCGACTGATACAGGATATCCGTCACCAACGACGACTTGCCCGACCCGGACACCCCGGTCACCGTGACAAACATCCCCAGTGGAAATTCCACCGTGAGATTCTGCAGGTTGTTGGCCCGGGCCCCCACCACCCGGAGCTTCCGATCCGGATGCGCCGCCCGCCGACCCCTGGGGATCGGCACGCGCAGCTCGTTCCGGAGATAACGCGCCGTCAGCGAGGTCGGGTGGGTGAGGAGTTCCGCCACCGTCCCTTCCGCCACGACCTCGCCGCCAAACCGGCCGGCCCGCGGCCCGAGATCGACGACATAGTCCGCCGCGCGAATCGTTTCGTCGTCGTGCTCCACCACCAGCACCGTGTTACCGAGGTCCCGCAGATCCCGCAGGGTCGACAACAGCCGATCGTTGTCCCGCTGGTGCAGGCCGATGCTCGGTTCATCGAGCACGTACAGCACGCCGGTCAGCCGCGAGCCGATCTGGGTCGCCAGCCGGATCCGCTGTGCCTCACCGCCCGAGAGGGTCCCGGCGGAACGTCCCAGGGTGAGGTACTCCAGCCCGACATCGCGCAGGAACCGGAGGCGGTCGCCCACCTCCTTGAGGATTGGTCCCGCTACATCGGCATCGAGGCCGTCGGGCCGGGTCTCGCTGCGGATCGGCAGCGCGGTGAAGAAGTCGTACGCCAGATCGACCGCCAGGTCGACGATCTCGCCGATGCTCTTCCCCCCGACGGTGACCGCGAGGCTTTCCGGCTTGAGCCGCCGGCCATGGCAGGCCCGGCACGGCTCCTCGACCATGAACTGTTCCAGCGACACCCGCACCGCGTCGCTGGCACTCTCGCGGTAGCGGCGCGACACGTTGGCGACGATCCCTTCCCACTCGCTTTCGAAGTCACCGCGGGAGCGACCCTCGACCGGGTACTTCAGCTTCTTCCCCGGCGCCCCATAGAGGAGGGCGTGCCGGGCGGCCTCGCTGTGTTCCTTCCAGGGCGCGTTGAGCTCGAACTTGAAGGTCTTGGCCAGGGTCGGCAGCACCACCTTCCGGAGGTAGCCGGTCGGTTCGCCCCATGGGAGCACGACTCCCTCGAGGATCGAGATGCTGGGATCGGCCAGGATCAGGTCGGCGTTGACCTCACGGCTCAGGCCCACGCCATGGCACTCGGGACAGGCGCCAAAGGGAGAGTTGAACGAGAACTGCCGCGGCTCGAGCTCCGGCAGCGAGAGCCCGCACTTGGGGCAGGAGAAGCGCTCGGAGAAGACGGTCGACTCGCCGGTGCCCCGGACCGAGCCCGAGGGGTAGCGCACGACTTCCACCACCCCGTCGGCCGCCTTCAACGCGGTCTCAATGGAATCGGCCAGTCGGCGGCGATCGGAGGCGCGTACGGTCATCCGGTCGACGATCACCGCCACATCGTGGTTCTGCCGGCGGTTGAGGGTCGGGACTTCGTTCAGATCGTACGTCTCCCCATCCACCCGGACCCGCACGAAGCCACGCTTGGCGATATCCTCGAACAGCTCCCGGAACTCACCCTTGCGGCCGCGAATCAGCGGCGCGAGGACCTCGATGCGGGTCTCCTCCGGCCAGCCGAGGATGGTCTCGGTGATCTGGGTGGCGGAGGAGCGGGCGATGGGCGACCCATCGTTGGGGCAATGCGGAATCCCGACCCGCGCCCAGAGGAGGCGGAGATAATCGTAGATCTCGGTGACGGTGCCGACGGTAGAGCGGGGATTGTGGCCGGCCGTCTTCTGCTCGATGGCAATCGCCGGGGAGAGCCCCTCGATGGCGTCGACATCGGGCTTTTCCATCAAGCCGAGGAACTGCCGGGCGTAGGCCGAGAGCGACTCGACGTAGCGCCGCTGCCCCTCGGCGTAGATCGTGTCGAAGGCCAGCGACGACTTCCCCGAGCCGGACAGCCCAGTGATGACCGTCAGCTGGTCCCTGGGAATCCGGACCGAAATGTTCTTGAGGTTGTGTTCTCGGGCGCCGCGAACGACGAGGTACTCTTGAGCCATAAGCTCGGGAACGTACCGGAGGGCAGGGCTGGATTCAATCGGGGGGCCTCAGGCACGCGCGCATCGTGCTGCCCGCGTACCTGAGGCCCCCCGTCGTTTCTACCCCTCAGCGACCTAGCGCCAGGTGCGCGGAAGCGCCTCCGGCTTGGTGGCGAGGATGGCGGCACCCGCTTCGATCTCCCGACCGATCCGGGCACGGATCCGCCGTAACTCACGGAATCCGACCAACTTGCGCTCGTCCTCATCCCACAGCGTCAGCCACAGGGTCCGGACACTCGCCGGCAGGGTCAGGCGGGTCACCCGCTGCAGGGGCGGATTTTCGTCAAAGGCCCGCTGCAGCCGGTAGTTGGGAATCCGGCTGGAGACATGGTGGATGTGGTGGAGACCGATATTCGCGGTGCACCACTGCAGCAGCCGGGGCATCACCAGGTGCGAGGCGCCTTCCAGGCCGGCGGCGTAGTAGTTCCACGCCTCCCGATAGCGCCAATAGGTGTCCTCGTACTGATGCTGCACGTAGAAGAGATAGACCCCGACCGCTCCGGCAATCAGGGTGATCGGCAGCTGCACCAGGAGGAAACGGTCGAGCCCGACCAGCCACCACATCAGCGCCACCACCAGGGCGAGGCCGGCGTTACACAGGTGCACGCTATTCCACTCCCGCTTCCAGCTGCGGGGGATGTCCAGCGGCAGGCGATGCTTGAGGATGAACTGCCAGGCCGGGCCGATGAGGAGCAGCACAATCGGGTTGCGGTACAGCCGGTACATCAGGCGCTTGTGGCGTGGCCGGCTGAGGTACTCCCGGACAGTCAGGGTATCGATGTCACCGAGATCCCGCCCGTCGAGGTCACCGGAAGTGGCGTGATGGAGAGCGTGGGTCTTTCGCCAGTAGGTATACGGCACCAGGGTGACGACGCTGAGCACCGACCCGATGATGCTGTTGACCCGCTGCGAGCGATAGAACGACCCATGCCCGCAGTCGTGCTGCAGCATGAACAGCCGGATTACCATCAGCGCCGCAGGGATGGCCAGCAGGAGGGTGAGGAAGTAGCTCACTTCCAGGGCCCAGAATGCGGCGATCCAGAACACCACCAGCAGGACCGAGGTGGAGGCCAGCTGCCAGGTGCTGCTCCATTGGTCAGGCTCGCGATACGGAGCGAGCATGCGGTTCCAGTCGTGCTTGTCCAGCGTGTCAGTCGCGGGAGCGGACACGGGCGCGTCAGAGGCCATGCCATCCTCGGTGTGTGGTGTCGGGCTGCAGTTCTAATCTAGTCGGGAATGGTTCTCGGACGCCATTGACCTGAATCGACCTACATTATTGTCGGCCGAACCCGCTCCCGTCACACCCCCCCGAACCAGGGATACCCCTGGTCTTCCCAGTAGCCGCCCGGCCGGTCCGCCGTGAAGGTGAGCGCCCGCAGGTACTTCGTCAGCTTGTAGCCCAGCTTGATCGGTGAGTAGAGCCGGACGGGGGCCCCATGGTCCGGCATGAGGGGCTGGTCGTTGTACCCATAGGCCAGGATGGTCTGCGGATGCATCGCGCTGGCCAGATCCCACCCGTTGTAATAGTCCTTGTCGAAGCTGTCGAACCGGAGATACCGCGCCGTCGGGGTCGGTTCGACCATCGCGATGACGGCGGAGAGGGGGACCCCGGTCCAGGTGGCGATCGCGGTCCATCCCTCCACGCAGTGGTGCTTCACCGTGTAGGTGACACTGGGCAGGGCCTGGAGCATTGGCAGGGTCAGCCGCATCGGCTGTCGTACCGCCCCACCGACCTCGAGCGCCCACCCGGTGGGATCCTCCAGCGTCGGCACCGTCTTGCTGATGTAGTAGGACGGGAAGGCACTTCCGGTGCGCTCACTGACCGGGTATTCCCGCGACAGCCTGGTGGGTGAAAACAGCAGATGCTCCCCCACCCAGTCGTTCACGAGGGAGAAGCGGCTCAGGGTGGGCCGCAGTCGGTCGCCCCCATCCCAGCCACACGCAGCGAGGAGTGACGCCGGTCCTGCGGCGAGGCCGAGGCGGAAAAAATCACGGCGCTTGAGGCGAAGGTCAGTCATGACTCGGAAACCTTCCACGATACCAGCCGGTCAGCATGGCACGCAGTGAAGCAGGATCCACCACCAGAACCAGGATGATGTGCAGCAACGTGAAGCCCACGAACAGCCAGACCGCCACGAAGTGCCAGAGCCGCGCGAGATCATATCCCCCGAACAGCGACTCCAGCCACCAGAGCTGTACCGGCCGATAGATGGCAAATCCGGACAGCACGGAAATCACGCCGAGGGCTGTGATGAAGGTGTAGGCACCCTTCTGGAGCGGATTGTGCTTGCCTTGCGGCGGATGCTCCTTCCGCAACCCGAGGTAATAGAGCTGCATCTGCAGGGCGGGCCGGGCATCGCGCGGCCGGAACAGGAGGGAGCGCCACTCGCCGGAGATCAGCAGGTAGAGGAGGTAGACCAGGCCGGTGATCACGAAGGGCCAGGCGAGTGCGAAGTGCCAGTTGAGGCCACCGGCGAGCCACCCACCCAGGCGGACCGACTCGGGAAACCCGCTGTAGCGCGAGCTGTCGAAGGGGTTGGGGATAGGGTACACCGCGCCCCTGGGCCCGAAATGCGGGTACGCGCCGTAGATCTGGAGCCCGCTGGCAATCATGCCGACCAGCAGCACGGCATTGAGCCAGTGCGTCAGCCGCACGATCCAGTGGTGGCGTCGGACCAGCGGTCGGCGCTCCACCGTCGCCGTTTCCGAAAGGTCGCCCGCCGTGGCCACATCGTTCATCGGTTGCCCTGCCCTGTCGAAAGTCGGTCGCTTCCAGGCTATCTGCGGTTCCTCAGCGCTGTAACGTCGAGGAAGGGCCGCCGGTTCTCCCACGCCACACTACCCCCGCACCCCGCGGTCGGCCAGATTTCATTTCCACATGCCATACGCCAGAAATTCCAGAGCCACTGGACTCGAGTCGCTGGGCGACGACCTGTTCGGAACTTCCGGGCTGGAGGGTGACCTCCCGCCAGAAGAGCCGGATGCCGGGTATCCGCTGCGCCCGTTCGCCGGTCTGGTCACCCAGGACGATCTGGTCTCCACCGAGGCGCGGACGGACGAGACGCCCGCCGATAGATTGTACCGCCGGGCCGTCGAAGCTTCCAGCCGGGGACGGGTGAGCGAGGCGATCGGCCGATACCGGGAACTGCTGGCGCTGGAGCCACGCCACATCGCCGCACGCAACAATCTCTCGGCGCTGCTGGAGACCACGGGCGATCCGGTCGAGGCCCTGGAGCAGTTGTCGGCGGCGCTGCGGGTCACGCCCGAGGATGTCAACCTGCTGGTGTCCCGGGGCGCGATCCAGGGGCGGCTGAAGCAATACACGGAGGCTGAAGCCGACCTCCGCAAGGCGCTCCGACTGGATCCCCAACACACCCAGGCCCACATCACGCTCGGCCTGGTGCTGTGGCGGAAAGGCATGCCCGGTCCCGCGGCCGAGGCGCTGCGCAAGGCGATCGCACTCGAGCCGGAGCACCCGATCGCCTTCTACTACCTCGGTGAAGCGCTGAACCAGTCCGGGGACCTCCCCGGGGCCCGAGTCGCGCTGGAGCGGGCCGGGGACCTGATCCCCGATGCGCGGACCTTCCGGCTGCTGGGCCGGGTGCTGGACCGGCTGGGCAAGCCGGAGGATGCCCGCGACATGTATCAGCGGGCCCGCGAAGCGGGCGAGGCGTGATCCGGATCGTCGAGGGTGATATCGCCGCGCTGCCAGTGACGGCGGTCGTGCGTCCGGCGGACGAGCATCTCGAACCGATGGGAGCGACGGCGGCCCGACTCGACGCCCAGGGTGGCGCGCGACTGGCCGAGCTCCGTCGGGTCCAGGCGCCGCTGGAGGTCGGGTCGGCCGTCATCACTGGCGGGGGATCGCTGGCGGCCGAATTTGTCCTGCACCTGGTGATCCAGAGTGAGGAGCGGACCGCCTCGCCCGATACCATCCGCCGGGCGCTGGCCAGCGCCTGGCATCGCGCCGAGGCGTGGCAGCTCAACCTCGTGGCCGCGTCGGTGGACGGACTCGGTGGACCGCACGTCGCGCCCGAGACCACCGCCCGACTGCTGGTGGAGAGTTTTCGCGACCGTCCCGGCACCACAGGCGTTCCGGCGGAACTCCAGATCGTGGTGCGCACCGTGGCCGAACGAGGCGCGGTCACTCCCTACCTCCCGGAGTTCGCATGACCGCGCGTGGCTCCCGTGGCACGCTGTGGAATCGTCGTACCATCGCCACCCTGATTTTCCTGGCCTGGATCGGTTCGCTCACCTGGCTGGTGGACCGTCACTACCTGAGTGGTGGCCGTCTGGCGCCGGGTGCGAGCCCCCGCTGGCCCGTGCCCCCCGGATCTGCGTTCATGTCGGTCGCGCTCGCCGGACGGCAGGTTGGCCTGGCGACCTTGTCGGTCGACACCCTGCCAGAAGGACTCCGGGTCACCGAGCTGGTGACGATTGACCTGCCCAGAGTCGCCCCCGGCACACCACGCCGGACCAGCTATCGCACGGAGGCGATGTATTCCCGCCGACTGCAGCTGCTGCGATTCCAGGTCGACCTGCTGTCGGAACATGGCCGGAGCCGGACCGAAGGGCTGGTGACCGGCGATTCGCTGCTCACCCTCATCGCGAATGCACCAGGCGGAACGGCGGATACCGAGGTGGTCCACCTCCGGCGTCCGATCGTCCTGGCCTCGGCCGTCCCGCTCGTGGCCGCGTCGCGTGGCCTGGGGAGTCCCGGCAGCCGGCTCAACGTCGAGGTCTACGATCCGCTGGACCAGGAACTGCGGGTCGAACGGTTGACGATTACGGCCGAGTCCACCGTCGTGGTGCCGGACAGCGCAGAGTTCAACGAGAACCTGCAGCGCTGGGACGTGGTGCACGGGGACACGCTCCGGGCCTGGCGCTTCGATCACACCGAGCAGGGGCTTCCGGTCTCCTTCTGGGTCGACGATGCCGGGATGCCGGTACGGGTCGTGAATCGGATGGGCGCGGTGTTCGAGCGGTCCGCCTTTGAAATCATCCAGACCAACTACCGCAACCGCCCCCCGCCGGTGTGGGACAGCAGCGCCAGCGCACCGCGCTACCTGGTGGGCACCGGGGTGCCCCCGGTCCGGCGCTCGATGCAGGTGCTGGCGCACCTCGCCCCGGACGCATCGCTGCCAGCCGACAGCACCGGCCTGACGGGCGGGTGGCAGGTGCAGGTAGGCGACACCATCGACGTGGGTCCGCACGCCGCACCGGAGATCCAGGATTCCTCCACGATACCGGCCCCGCCGCGGCTGCTCTGGTCGCTGGCATCTCCCGATTCCACGATCGAGGTGGCCGCTGCCAAAATTGTGGGCCGCGAGCAGCGGCCTGCCGCCATGGCCATCCTGCTGACTGCGGCGGTGCGCCAACGGATCAGGCTGCGGCCGAACGCGATCCTGCGTTCGGCCCCCCATATCCTGGCGAGTGGATCCGGCAATGCCCAGGAACGGGCCTACCTGCTCGTCAGCCTGGCGCGCGCGGCCGGTCTCCAGGCGCGGGTCGTCTGGGGACTGATCTGGCAGCAGGGGAGGTGGGAGCTGGGTCCGTGGACGGAAATCTGGACCGGAGACTGGACCCCTTATGATGTAGCCCTGATGGCCAGCGATGCCGGCCGACTGCGTCTCGGGACTGGTGGCAATAGTCGATTCCTGACACTCGCCCTCCGGGCCGGGCGGCTGCGGGCTCGCGTGATCGAGGAGCAACCATGATCGAGCTGACGAATCTGACCAAGCGGTATGGCAAGTTCACCGCGGTGGACGACATCACCCTGTCGATTCCCCGCGGGGAATTGTTCGGCTTCCTGGGACCGAATGGCGCCGGCAAGACGACTACGATGCGGATGATCGCCGGCATCCTGCAGCCGACGGCGGGCCGTATCACGATCGCAGGGCACGATGTCATCCGCGATCCCCTGGTCGCCAAGAGCCGACTCGGCTTCATCCCCGACCGGCCCTTCGTCTACGACAAGCTGACGGGTGGCGAGTTCCTCCGGTTTGTGGCCGCCCTGTACGGCCAGAGCGGGGAGCCGATCGAACGGCGGATGGAGGAACTGCTGGAGCTCTTCGAGCTGACCCCGTGGAAGGACGAACTGGTCGAGAGCTACAGCCACGGCATGCGGCAGAAGCTGATCATCTCAAGCGCGCTGCTGCACCGGCCGGAGGTGATCGTGGTGGATGAACCGATGGTGGGGCTCGACCCCAAGGGCCAGAAGTTCCTCAAGGACCTGTTCCGGGCCTTCGTGGGACGCGGCGGGACGGTGCTGATGAGCACCCACACGCTGGATATGGTCGAGGAGATGTGCGACCGGATCGGGATCATCAGTGGCGGGAAGATTCTGGCCTGTGGCACGGTGGCAGGAGGTGCGGCAGCAGACCAACGCCGGCGACCTCCGGCTGGAGGAGCTCTTCCTCAAGATGACCGGCGGGATCATCGACCGCGAACTGGATCTGATCCTTGACTGAATCCGTGCCGCTGGTGGAGCCACCGCCGCAACCCTCGCTGCGAACGATCCTGACCCCCAAGTGGCGGATCCGCCCTCAATCGGTTCCGACCAGGAGCGGTCCGGGGGCAGCGGCAAGTTCCTGCTGCTCGCGATCGTGGGCCTGGGCTTCTGGGGCGCCTTTTTCGGGCTGTTCTACCGGGTACTCCTCTTCCTGCGCTCCACCCCGGAGGTCGGCGGGCCGCTGGCCGCCAAGCTGCTGGGCATCGTGCTGCTGGCGTTCGCCTCGCTGCTGCTGCTCTCGAACCTGATCACGGCGCTGTCGACCTTCTTCCTGGCCAAGGACCTCGACCTGCTGGTCTCGGCCCCGGTGGACTGGCTCCGGATCTATCTCGCCAAGCTGGGGGAGACGCTGTTGCACTCCTCCTGGATGGTAGTGCTGATGGCGGTGCCGATCTTCACCGCCTACGGGGTGGTCTTCGACGGCGGGCCGCTGTTCCCGTTTGTCGTGGTCGGTGCCCTCCTGCCCTATTTCATCCTGCCGGCCGTGATCGGCTCGGCCATCACCCTGATCCTGGTGAACATCTTTCCGGCCCGGCGCACCCGCGACCTGCTCAGCCTGGTCGCCATCGGCGCCTTCGGGGGGCTGGTCCTGCTGTTCCGGCTGATCCGGCCCGAGCAGCTGCGCGCGGCCGGAGGGGTTGCGCAACCTGCTCGACTATCTCGCCGCGCCTCGCGACGCCGACGAGCCCCTTCCTGCCGAGCGAGTGGGCCACCGCGATGATCATGAACTGGCTGAACCGGATCAGTGATCCGCTGCCGATCCTGCTGCTCTGGACCACCGCCGCCGCGTTCGTGGTCGGTGGGCGCCACTGCTGCACAGCCGACTGTACGCCGTAGGGTTCTCCAAGGCGCAGGAGGGGGCGGAGCGGTTCGTGCATGGCCGGGGCTGGAGCAGCGTGCTCTCGCGGGTCTTCCGCCGCATGCCCGCCGCGCGGCGGGAGTTCGTGCTCAAGGACCTGCGACTCTTCTTCCGCGACACCACCCAGTGGAGCCAGCTGATCCTGCTGGCGGTGCTGCTGGTCGTCTACGTCTTCAACATCCAGTCGCTGCCGCTCTTCTCCGGGGAAAAGGTCCCCGTCTTCATGGTATCGCTGGTCGTGTTCCTCAACCTGGGGCTCGCCGGGTTCGTGCTGGCCGCCGTCGCGGCGCGCTTCATCTTCCCGGCGGTCTCGCTGGAAGGGCGCCAGATGTGGCTGCTCCGCTCGAGCCCTCTCGACCTGCGAGCGCTGCTGTGGAGCAAGTACTGGACGGGGACGGTCCCGCTACTGGTCCTCGCGGTGCTCATCACCTTCAGCACCAACGTGCTGCTGCAGGCCTCCCGTTCATGATGGTGATCAGCATCGGCACGATGCTGCTGCTGACCTTCGCGATCAGCGCCCTGGCCCTCGGCTTCGGGGCGCTCTATCCCCGGTTCGATACCGAGAACGCCGCCCAGATCCCCACCAGCTTCGGCGGCCTGATGTTCATGATGTCCGCTGTGATGCTGCTCGTGCTGGTGCTGATGATCGAGAGCCGCCCCGTGATGCAATACCTGCGGGCGCAACTGACGGGTCGGCCGGCCATCATCGACGCCTGGCTGATCGCCTCGCTCGCCCTGGTCGTGGTGGTGTGCCTCGCCGCGACCTTCATCCCGCTGCGCCTCGGCCTCCGGAAGATGGAGTCGATGGAATTCTGAGCTGGTCCCCCTCCGCAACAATCGGTACCGCCTCGCACTTTTTCGCCGCCCCTCCAGCGTTGGCCCACTGACACCTTGGGTGTGCCGCCGGACGAATGTCCGGCGGCCCCACCGAGAGTGGTGGCCACCCTGCGGCCCCCCTCTCCTTTCCAAGGAGGCCCACATGCGTGTTCGTCACCTCGCCCTGCTCCCGGTCGTGGCCGGGGTGCTGACCTCGGCCCTCGCCCTGTTCGCACCGGCCACTGCGGCCGCGGAAAAGCTGCCGGTCGACTGCTCCGGCCGCCGGACGTCCTGCTTCGAGCAGCGCACCTGCTCGCGCTGGGATGCCCACCAGTGCGTCGAGCGCACCACCGAGTACTGGTACTGGTACTACGGCACCACCACGACACCCTGATCCCCCAACCCATAGGAGACCACACCATGCGCACCCTTTCCTTTACCCGCCGCCGCACCGCCGCGTTCGCACTGGGATGTGTCGGCGCCCTGCTGTTGCTGACCCTGGTCAGCCGCCCCGGCGCCGCCGAGAAACAGCATGTGGACGACTGCCTGAGTGCCAATGACAGCGTCTGCCGAATGGTCGAGACCTGCGTCCCGCATGGGTTCGAGGCCAACGGCACCTGCAAGTGGAACTACACCGTTTCACGTTCCTACTGGAAGTTCTGACACCGGTCCGCGAGTCACGGTCCGCCCCCAGGCGGCTGTGACTCGCGCCACCGCTGGAGCCCCCACCATGCGACGCTTCCTGCCCACCGGCAGTACCCTTCTCGCCCTCGCCTGCGGCATCGGATTCGCTGTGGGGGGATGGCGCGCCGGCCGCGCCGCCGCCCCCTTCCTGCGCCCAGCCGGGATACTGCAGTTCCTCCCGACCCCCGTACCGGCGCCCGGGGCGACGGACCTGACCTTTGTCTTCCTGTTTCGCCCGGCGGAATGTCCCCGCCTCATGTCCATCATCGAGACACTCAACGACATCGCTGCCTCTGAGGGGCGTGTTGTCGGTGCGTTGACGGTCGAAGAGTATCGTTTCCCCGCGTGGCGTGACCTGGCCCGCGCGGAGGGAATCCGGTTTCCCGTCACACGGCTCCACCCGCTGCTGGCCCGGCTGGCGCTGCATCCCCTGGGCTACGGCGACGGGCCGCTCCTGGTGGTGCTGGATGGGACTGGCCGGGTCGTACACGCGAGCAATGCGCTGGCTCAGCGGGAGCTCCCCGCGCTGTTGGCACAGCTCATCCGGATTCATCACCCTGCCGCATCTGGCGGCAGCCTCGCCGACAGATAACCGTGGAGACCGTATGTCCCGATCCATCCGCGCGGCGCTCCTTGCGACCGTGTTTCTCCTCTCCGGCTGCACCGCGGACCGAAGCCATATCGTCCTGCCGCCGGATGGGTTCGCGCTCGACTCCACCGGGCGTACGCCCCGGCGATTCCTGACCGACTCACTCGAGCTGGTGGCGGTGGTCGGGGGACAGTCCGAGCGTGATACCACGTTGCTCGAGCCGTACCTGATCACGGCGTGGAACGATCGGGTCTACCTGGTGGAATCGGACCAGCGGATTCTCGCCTACGATGCGACGGGGCACCGTCGCTGGGTCCAGGGCACCTCCGGCGGTGGTCCGGGCGAGTACCGCAATATTCGCGACCTGAAATTCGGGCCGGATCATCATCTCTGGATCCACGATCCGGTCAGCGCCCGCATCACCCGGCTGGATACGCTCGGCGCCGTCGCCGGCTTGATTCAACTGCAATCCGTCGGGCATTCGGAGACAATGGTTCCGGGAAGGGATGGCGGAGCCTCCCTGCTGCCATCCTATGCGGACGCCGACATCCTGCATGTCGACAGCACCGGGGTGGTCGTGCATCGCGACACCCTGCGCTGGGATGGGTACCATGCACTGGAGGTGTTGAGCCGGGGGCATCGCACGGCGGTTGATCCAGTGAGCGGGCGCTGGGCCCTGGGCTTCGAGTACGGCAATGGCTGGTTCGCGCTCGACACCAACCAGGGGTCGGGTCGACGGTACTATGTCGAGCCGACCCGGTTCCCGCCGGTGATCAAGGAAGTGCGCAACGGGGGGCAGTCGATCGGCACCAAGCTGGTCCGCAGTGAGCAGAGTGGCATCGATCTTTCGCTGGTGGGGGATACACTCTTCGTACTCTTTGGTGGGAAGGAACTTCGACGGCAGGTGCTGGATCTCTACGGCTGGGGGAGTGGCAACTACTTCGGATCGCTTCGGCTACCCGAGCGGGTGGAGTATGCCGCGGTATCCGGGCCGTACCTGTATACCCTGTCCAGCAATCCCCTCCCGCAGCTGATGGTGTATCGACGGGTCCGAGCAGGCGCGGTCGTGGTTCGTTAGCGCCCGACCCCGACGCCGCAATTTTCGCAGAAGCGACTGCCAGCGACCAGCGGCGCACCGCATTCGCCACATCCGCCGGTCGTGAGCGACCGGCCGCACTGACTGCAGAACAGCGCATCGCCTTCGGGGCGCGGCCCACAGCCGGGACAGCGCACGTCGCCGCCCTGCATCTGCCGCACCCGCTCGGCAATCCTGGCTTCCAGCGGGTCGGCATTCGCTACGGTGTCGGCTGGCGCCGCCGGTTCCCCGGCGTCCTCGGCCCGCAGCACATCCAGCGCGGCGACCGTGTACTGCTGCTTGAGCGCCGCGTAGTCCTCATCGGACAGCTTCCCCGTGGCGCGGTCGAACTCGATCTCCCGCAAGGCACCCAGCGCCACCCCCCGTGGGGTGTCCTCCGGATCCTCGGGATCGTCGGAGCCGAGTGGTGGCGCCGACCCGGGCCGGGTGAGCGGACCGATCAGAAAGGCGACGACTGCCAGTCCCACGACTCCCGCTGCGATCGCTTCCAGCAGGTTCATTGCTCGGACTCCCTGAGCGCCTGTTCCAGCCGCGCCAACTCTTCGGTCGAGGGGGCGACCGGGCCCCCCGCGGTGCCCGGCGCCGCCACCGGGGCGGCAGCCTGGACGATTGCCCGGCGGCGGAGAACGGCGAACAGCCCCCCACCGACCAGCACCAGCAAGGCGCCAGGCACCAGATAGCCGGCGTAATTGAATCCTTCAGGCTTCGGTGCCATCAGGACTTTTTCGCCGTACTTGTCCACGAACGCCGCCACGATCTGGTCGGCGGTCATCCCGCCATCGTGCAGCGCCACGACCTCCTTGTGGAGCTCGGGCGAGTAGGTGCAGGTGAAATCGGTGGTGCGGCAGGTGTAGATGTCGAGCGTGCAGCCACAGGTGCACTGCAGCCGTTTCTCCACGGCCATGATGAAGCCGTCGTTGTCCTTGTCGGTCACGCGTTCGCGTGATCGGCCGGCAGAGGCCGGATCACGCAGCGCGCCTGTTTCATCCTGTGCCGGATCCTGCACAGAACTCCCAGCCGGGCGGGTCAGGGCGGGAACCAGCGCCCAGGCGCCAAGGGCGCCGAGGAAGCGGCGGCGGTCGGTCATCATTCCCGGCCCGCCCCCGCCAGCTGTACTTCGTAGCCAGCCTGGGTCCGCCGAGGCCCCGTTGACGGCCCGCCACCACCGCCCGGCCACATGGTGATCAATCCCCCGATGACCAGAATGACTCCGCCCATCCAGACCCAGATGACCAGCGGGTTCAGCGTGAAGCGGTACACCGCTTCCTCCGAGCCGTTCACCGAACCGGCGAAGACGATATACAGGTCTTCCTGCCAGGTGCTGCGAATCCCCACTTCCGTGGAGGGTTCGAATGACTTCTGCCGCACGCCGGGCGCCGGCTCGGAGAAGTGCTGCCGCTTTTCCGAGTTGATCACGCCGATCGGCTTGCCGTCCCGGGTCACCTGCACCGACGCCTGGGAGACCACCCGGTTGAGCTGCTCGAACTGGGAAATGCCCATGTGAGTGAAGGTGTATTCATGGCCGAACGCGCTGCGCAGGGTGGTGCTTTCCCCGGGACGGAGGGTGGCTTCCTTCTCCACCTTGAACGCCATGCCCGCGAAGGCCACGCCATAGACCACGATGCCGAGATGCACAATGTACCCGCCATAGCGCCGGCGGTTCCGACTGATCAGCCTCAGGAAGGCCCAGAGGTAGTTCTCGTTGTACATCGCGTGCCGCGCCCGGGTCCCGCGAATAAACTCCTGGCTCAGCGTGCCCAGCACGAACCCGCCGAGGGAGAGCGCCATGACCGGGTAGAGGTCCCGCATGCCCGCGAGCAGCGCGATCGCGAGTACCGCCAGCCCGGTGGCCACCGGCCAGGTGAACTGGCGCTTCAGGTTGGCGGTCGAGGCCTTACGCCAGGCGATCAGCGGGCCGATGCCGGTCAGCGCCAGCAGCAGCAGGCCCAGCGGCACGTTCACCTTGTTGAAGAACGGTGGGCCCACCGAAATCTTGGTGCCGCGAACTGCTTCGGAGAGAATCGGGAAGAGGGTGCCCCACAGCACCGAGAACGCAATCCCGACGAACAGCAGGTTGTTGAACAGGAACGCCGCCTCGCGACTGACCATGCTCTCGAGCGGGGTATCCGCCTCGAGCCGGTCCCACCGGGTGTACAGCAGCGTGAACGACAGCACGGCGACCCCGATGAGGAATGCGAGGAAGAAGTACCCCACATTCGACTGGGTGAAGCTGTGGACACTCGCGATGATGCCACTGCGGGTGATGAAGGTGCCGAAAATGCTGAGCAGGAACGAGGCGATGACCAGCGAAATGTTCCACCGCTTGAGCATGCCCCGCTTTTCCTGGATCATGACCGAATGCAGGAAGGCGGACATCGTGAGCCAGGGGAGCAGGCTGGCGTTTTCCACCGGGTCCCAGGCCCAATAGCCGCCCCAGCCCAGTTCGACGTAGGCCCACCACATGCCGAGGGTGATCCCGATGGACAGAAACAGCCAGCTCATCAGGGTCCACTTCCGGATGGCCACCACCCAGCCGGCATCGAGCCGCCGGGCCAGCAGCGCGGCGATCCCGAAGGCAAAGGGAATCGTGATGCTGATGTATCCGAGGTACAGCATCGGCGGGTGAATCACCATGCCGATATTCTGCAGCTGCGGATTCAGCCCGTTCCCGTCGGCGGGGGTGAAGGGCAGCCGTTCAAACGGATTGGCGGCGAAGACCATCACCGAGACGAAAAACACCACCACGCTGCAGGTGACCGCGCCCACATAGGGCAACAGCGCCCGGTACCGGGCCGAGGTCAGCCACTGTGCCAGGGAGGCGAAGGTGGACAGCACCACCGCCCAGAACAGCAGCGACCCCTTCTGTCCGGCCCAGAAGGCGGAGACGATGTAATAGCCGGGGAGGTTACGGGAGGTGTAGCTGGCGACGTACTGGATGTTGAAGTCGTGGGAGATCAGCCCCTGCCACAGCGACGCCGCTGCCACCAGCAATACACCCCATTGGGCGTATACGGCGCGCGTCACTGTCTGGGCCAGCTCCGGCCGGCCGTGCCATCGGCCGGAGAATCCTATCGCCGCCGCCCAGACGCCGATCAACAAGGCGGTCCAGAGGGCGAACTGCCCCAGCAAGGTCATCTGCTACTCCTTCAGGTCTGGACGGCCGCGGTTTTGTATTGGGCCTCATAGCGGGAGCCGCACTTGGCGAGCAGCGTGGTCGCCCGGAACACACCATCGCGGCCCAACCGGCCTTCCACGACTACCTCGATTTCCTGCTTGTCGGTGAAGGTATCGGGGGCCAGTCCGCGGTAGGTCACGGGATACATCTGTTTGCCATCCGACACCTGGAAGTCGATCGTCTGCGCGGCAGTGTTCCGCCGGATGGTCCCTGGCACCACCTTCGCTTCCATCTTGAGACCGGTATCAAAGATCCGCGGATCCTTGGAGGCGGCCGACGCCAGTTCCGCCGGCGTCATCGAGTACTGCCCGAACTGCTTCACCCCCTGGGCCATGAGCAGCGCCATGCTCCCGACAATCACCCCAGCGCCAATCAGGAATTTGTGCCCGGCTTTCATACATCGCCCCCTGGTTCGCGGCCGAATCGACCGACCATTCAATATAAGGTGTCTGGTGCTCCGCCCGCGCGGGCCCAGTCCAGGGTGGCCCCTACCGCCCGGCGCCAGTCCCGCCACCGCGCTTCCCGCTCGACGGCGCCCATCGATGGCTCGAACCGCCGGAAGGTGCGACCGGCGAGGAAGGCAGGGAGCGAGGGCCAGGTCCCGACGGCGAGGCCAGCCAGCGCGGCGGCCCCCAGGGCCGTGGTCTCCACGTTATCAGGACGCTCGACGGCAATGCCGAGAATGTCCGCCTGGAACTGCATCAGCCAATCGTTGGCCGTCGCACCGCCATCCACCCGCAGCGCCTCCACGGCGAGCCCGCCTTCGGCGGTGATAGCGGCCAGCAGGTCGGCGCTGGAGAAGGCGATGCTCTCCAGTGCGGCTCGGACCAGGTGCGCCCGGGTGGTGCCGCGTGTCAGCCCCACGATGGTCCCTCGTGCCTCGGGTTCCCACTGCGGTGCGCCCAGACCGACGAAGGCGGGCACGAAGGAGACCCCCGCCGTGTCCGGTACGCTGCGGGCCATGGCTTCCGTCTCGCTGGCATGGGCGACGATCCCCAGTCCGTCGCGCAGCCACTGCACCGCTGCTCCCGCGACGAACACGCCGCCTTCCATGGCGTATGCCGGCTCGCCCTGCGGGCCACATGCCGCCGTCACGAGAAGCCCGGAGGTCGGGTGCGGACGGGTCTGGCCGGTGAACGCCAGCAGGAATGCACCGGTGCCGTAGGTGTTCTTGGCGAGCCCCACCTCGATGCACCCCTGCCCGAAGAGCGCCGCCTGCTGGTCGCCCGCAATGCCGGCGATGGGGAGGCTGCGTCCCAAATGGGCGGCGTCGGACTCGGCCACCACACCCGAGGACGGCACGATGGCTGGCAGCAGGTCCGGGGGAATGCCGAAGATGTCCAGCAGTCCCGGATCCCATCGGCGCTGATCCAGCCGATAGAGTTGGGTGCGTGACGCGTTGGTGTGATCCGTGGCGTGCACCCGCCCGCCGGTCAGCCGAGCGATCAGCCAGCTATCGATGGTGCCCACCGCCAGCTCACCACGCGCCGCGCGGTGTCGGACCCCGGGATCCCGCAGGAGCCATTCGATCTTGGTGGCAGAGAAGTAGGGATCAATCACCAGGCCGGTGCTGGCCTGCAGCCGACCAGCCAGCCCCTCCTGGGTGAGTTCCCGGCAGCGCTGACTGGTGCGACGGTCCTGCCAGACGATCGCCCGACCAACCGGGTGCAGCGTCGCGCGCTCCCAGAGCACCACGGTTTCGCGCTGATTGGTGATGCCGATCGCGTCGGGAACCTCTCCCGCGGCGGCGATGGCTTCGCGGGCCGAGGCGATCGTTACCCGAAAGATTTCGTCAGGATCATGTTCTACCCATCCCGGTTCCGGGAAATACTGGGTGAACTCGTGGTAGCCGCGACCAAGGACGCGGCCATCCTGATGCAGGACCAGGGCGGTGGAGCCCGTGGTCCCCTGATCCAGGGCGAGGATGGAAGGCATGGGGAGAAGGTGCGCCGACCCGCGTACCCGGGCAAGGCAGCATCCCCACCGTCCGTGGCTAGAGCACCGCCCGCTGACGAAGCAGCCGTGCCAGACCGGCGCCGATCCCCCCGAGCAGGATGGCCCGGAGCAGCGCCGGCCCCAGTGCGTGGTCGAGCGGCATCTGCAGCAGAATCGTCACGGCAAGGTAGAACCCGGCGACCAGCAGCGCCCCGATCATTCCCGCCACCAGTTCCAGGCGCCAGGCCGAGAGGCGGGACCAGGTGGCTGCGAGAAACCCCGTGAGGCCGGTGAAAAGCACCTCTGCCGGTTCCCGGAGCACCCGCATGGCAGGAAACTCATAGTTGGCAAGCACCGCGGCGCCGGTCAGGAGCGCGCCAACCAGCACCGGCTTGGGCAGACTGTGGAGCAATCGCAGGGTCGGGCGTGAGAACACGATCGTCGAGGGGTTGATCGTCAGGGTGGTGTGACAGAATCCGTGTGATACCTACCTGCCAGCGGCCCACCATTCCATGACGCGGATCACCATTCGGGCGCGGCCGAAGCCCTGGCCAGTGTGTGAACCCAGTCCATGGGAGGGGTGCCACGCTTCAGGTCGCCCGCCGGTGGCCGATACTCAGACCATCTCAGCACCAGGCTATGGAGGCCAGTTCATGAACAAGGCAATGATGGCATTAATCGGACTCGGCGGCTTCGCCGGGGCGCTGCTGATCGGAGTCGTCGTCGCGCTGTTCGGAGCGTCTCGCCGACTGGCGAGCGAGGTCCATGAAATGCGGACCCAGGTCGCAGCGATCCAGATCACGCTGACGGCGGCTGCCGGGCACACCGGTGAGGGCACCGGCCGACCCAACGTCCTGACCGCCTTCAATGCCGACGTGAACGCTCCGGTACTCAACCCCGAGAGCTTCGTCGATCCCATGGCCAGCGTCCTCGGGGACGTCATCCTGGGCCGCCATATCTATGTCGCCCCCTTCGCATCGATCCGTGGCGATGAAGGCCAGCCCATCAGCCTGGGCGATGAATCCAATGTGCAGGACGGGGTCGTGATTCACGCCCTGGAGACGACCGACCATGGGACGCCGGTGCCCAACCGCACCTACCTGGTCAATGGCAAGGAGTACGCGGTGTATATCGGGCAACGCGTCTCCCTGGCCCATCAGTCCCAGGTCCATGGACCGGCCCGGATCGACGACGGGGTCTTCATCGGGATGCAGGCGCTGGTGTTCAAATCATGGATCGGTGGCGGGACGGTGGTAGAACCTGGGGCGAAGATCGTCGGAGTGACCATCGGTCCTGGCCGCTATGTCCCCACCGGCGCGGTGGTGGCCGATCAGGCGACCGCCGACAAGCTGCCCCTCATCACTCCCGAGTATCCGTTCCGGGCCCTCAACGATGCGGTGGTCCATGTGAACACCAGCTTCGCGGATGGCTACGGTGCAGTCGCCCGGACGCCGACCGGCGCTCCGTCGGAAGAGGCACACGCCGCGCCCGTCCAGCACGCCGAGGCGACCCAACACTAAGCGCGCCGGGCGTGCCGAGTTGACGGCTGGTCGTTGCGTCGTCACACTCCACGGCATGGTGTTTCAGGACCATTTCTCCGCCCAGGCCGCCGCGTACGCGCGAGCCCGGCCCACCTACCCTGCCGCCCTGTTCAGCTGGCTCGCCAGCCTCACGGAGCGGCATGACCTTGCCTGGGACTGCGGCACCGGCAATGGCCAGGCCGCCAAGGGCGTCGCGGGATTCTATGCCGCCGTCCTGGCAACCGATGCCAGCGCCGCGCAGATCGCCCAGGTCAGTACCCACCGCGTCATCCGCTGGGAGGTCCGGCGCGAAGATGATTCCCGACTGGACCCGGGCACCGTCGACCTGGTCACCGCCGCGCAGGCGCTGCACTGGTTTGATCGCGGGACGTTTTTTCAGGAGTGCCGCCGAGTGCTGCGCCCAGGCGGGGTGGTGGCTGCGTGGTGTTATGGCCAACCCCGGATCCAGCCCGACATCGACGCGATGGTGGACCAGTTCTACTCCGAGACGATCGGACCGTACTGGCCGCCGGAACGGCGGTTGGTGGAAGCGGGCTACCGGGATATTCGCTTCCCCTTCGAGGAGATCGCGACGCCAGCATTCACGATGCTGAGCCGGCTCACGCTGTCCGGCCTGCTGTCCTACATCGGGACCTGGTCGGCAGTCCAGCGATACCGGGCCAACGAGCAGCGCGATCCGCTCCTGCCGCTGGGGGACATGCTCCGGAAACCGTGGGGTGAATCGGAGCGGCGTCACGAGGTGCGGTGGCCCATCGCCATGCGGGTCGGTCGAGCCGCATCACCCTGACGCCAGCCGCCCCAGTTCCTCCGGTGCCAACATTCCCAGGTCGGTCAGGTAGCCGGTCACCAAGGCGGCCGGTGTGACATCGAATGCCGGATTCCAGATCGCCGCCGACGAGGCCGCCACTTCCGCGCTGCCGAACCGACGAACCTCGGCGGCATCGCGTTCCTCAATGGGGATTGCCGGGCCGGTTGGGGTGGCGGCGTCGAAAGTGGAACGCGGCGCCGCCACATAGAACGGTACGCCGTGGGCCCGGGCCGCCAGCGCGAGACCGTAGGTTCCAATCTTGTTGGCAACATCCCCATTCGCCGCGATACGATCCGCGCCAACGATCACGCAGCGGATATCGCCCCGCCGGAGCCGACTGGCAGCCATACCATCGGCGATCACGGTTACTGGGATGCCGGCGACGCCCAGTTCCCACGCCGTGAGTCGGCTCCCCTGCAGCAGCGGACGTGTCTCGCCCGCGACAACCTCGATCCGGAGGCCCCGCTGGTGTGCCAGATACAGGGGCGCCAGGGCGGTCCCGATCCCGCCGGTGGCGAGTGCGCCGGCATTGCAGTGCGTCATGACCACCGCTCCGTCCGGGAGCAGCGGTAGACCCGCCTCGCCGATCCGCTGACACATCCGGCGATCCTCCTCCCAGATCGCATTCGCTTCGGCCACCAGCGCCAGGTGAAGATTGGAAGGCGCCGCGTTGACCACCCGGCGCATGCGTTCGAGCGCCCACGCGAGGTTAACGGCGGTTGGCCGGGTCGCCTGCAGCTGGTCGCACGCCTCACGCACCCGAGCGCTGGCTGCGGCAGACGGCATCCGGGCCGCGAGAGTGACACCCATTGCCGCGGCAATCCCGATCAGCGGCGCACCCCGGACCCGTAGCAATCGAATGGCCTCGGCCATGGCCGCGACCGTCTCCAGGTCGAGGTAGCGCTCCTCGCCCGGCAGCAGCGTCTGGTCGAGGAGGCGGACACGGTGCCCGGTGGCCCAGGCGATGGGAGTGGGGAACATGCGGCGAATGATACCGCGTCCGCGGCGCACCGCGGGGTCAGGCGTTGAGCAGCTCGGCGACCAGGCTGGCGCGGACGGGACTTCCCAGTGCGTGGTAGCAGTCCTGGGCTCGGCGACCGAAGCGATCGGCCAGGCTGGGGCGATCCAATTGCAGAGCCGCCTGGGCAGCGACCATGGCGGATTCCCCGGTGAGTTGGACCGAGCCGAGCCGCTGGGCCGCCAGATAGACGCGCCCGGCATCGCGGAGCGCCACGGTCACGCGCCCGCGCCGGAGTGCCACGGCCGCCTTGATCCGGCGCGCCTCAAGCAATCCGAGCTGGTCCCCCGCCTCGGTCGCGAGGGCGGTCGAACGTACCAGCAGCGCGGTCGCCTCCTTGAACCTTCCACGCGCCAACGCAATCTCGGCCGCACCGGCGAGCACGATCCCCAGGAGCCCGGTGTCGCCCGCGAGCGTCGCTGCCGAGGTGGCACGGGCGGAGTGGCCGTCGGCCGCGTTCAAGTCGCCCCGCTCCCGCTGCAGAATGCCGAGATTGTGTTCGGTCTGGGCCTCACCCAATGCGTCGCGCGAGATCCGGTAGGCGAGCAGGGCGCTCCGGAAGAGGGTCAGCGCCAGCTCGATCTTGCCCTGCAGGTGCGCGATGGTCCCGAGATTGTTGGTGGCCTTGGCGGCGTGCAGGAGGTCCTGCTGCTCATTGGCGATTCGGATGGTCTGCTCGAACCACTCTTCGGCCTCCTCCAGGCGTCCCAACTGGAACGCAATGCCTCCCAGGAGGTTCAGCAGCGCCTTGCGCTCGAGCGGACCCAGCGCGGGGACCAGGGCGGACCGGGCCAGGCGGGATGCCCCTTCCAGCTCGCCCCGACGGGCCGCCGCCAGGGCGGCTTCGATACTCATGCGTTCACCCGCGGTGCCGCGGCGCCGACCGACACCATGAACGCCTCGAACACGTCCGGCCGCCACCACTGCGGCTTCTCACGCAGGATCTCGAGCGCGCGCTCATGCGTCATGGCGGGGCGGTAGCTGCGGGTGGTGGTGAGGGCGTCATAGACGTCCACGATGCCGATGATCTGGGCCGAGATCGGAATCGCATCGCCCTTGAGCCGATGCGGATAGCCGGTGCCATCGTATTTCTCGTGGTGCCACTGGATGATCGGCTTCAGATCCCAGGGGAATTCGATCCCAGCGAGTAGCTCGACGCCCCACGAGGGGTGCTGCTCGATGATCGCAAATTCCTCGTCGGTCAGCTTGCCGGGCTTGTTCAGTATTTCGTGTGGGACCTTCACCTTGCCCACGTCATGCAGATAGGCGCCGAGCCGGATGGTGGTCATCTCCTCCTCGGACAGCCCCAACTGGAAGGCCACCTGCTGGGCGTATTCCGCGACCCGCTCACAATGACCATGGGTGTAGCTGTCGGCGGATTCGATCGACTGACCCCAGTCCCGGACCACCGCGAGGAAGGTGCCTTCGAGGTCGGCCACCTTGGCCTGGACATCGACCAGATCCAGGTGCGCGTCCAGCCGGCGGAAGAGGCGCCAGCTGGCGTTGAGCAGGGTCAGCGCCTCCTGATTGCGCCCCATGCCCTGGTAGAGGCGCCCGAGCTCCCGGGAGGCTTCCGCCTCACTGAGCACCGCGCTGGTACTGACGGCCACATCGATGGCAGCGCGCAAACGCGCCTCGGCCAGCGCGTGCCGGCCGGTTTCCCGGTAGACCATGCCCAGCACCCGGTAGGCATCCGACTTGTCCATCCGCGAGCCAAGCTGATCAAAAATGGCCAGGGCGGCCTCGGCATTTTCCCGGGCCAGCTCGTAACTCTGCCGCGCCAGGTGTACCTCGGCGTGGTTCAGCCGGCAGAGCCCCTGCAGATGCACCTCACCGATCCGCTCCGCGATCCGGCGACTTTCGTCGTAATAACCATCCGCCGCGCCCCACTCCCCGCGGTCGGCACTGATCATCCCGAGATTGTGGTACGCCAGGGCGCAGCCCTTGTCGTCGCCGCCGGCGCGGCACGCTTCCAGTGAACTGGTGTAGTGCCGCAGGGCGGCGTCATGATCGCCCTGGATGGTGGCGATGATGCCGAGATTCTGCTCGATACGGCTGCGCAGGTCGGAGCGAGTGCCTCCCAGCTCGAGCGCCTGGCCCAGCAGGCCGCGCGCTTCCTGCATCTGCCCCCGCTCGAATTCAATCCCGCCCAGGGTATTCAGCGCTTCAGCCGCCACCACCCGTTCGCCCAGCGCAAAGGCAATCGAGTGACTACGCTGGCACAGCAGGCGGGCACGGTCCGGTTCATTGCGCTGGTGCGACAGCACGCTGAGGCGGCGGAGCGCCTCCGCCAGCACGAGCTGCTCCCCTGAGCGTTCGGCGCCAGCAATCGCGCGCTCGTACCCGTCGTACGCCTCCGCCGTCCGACCGGACCGCTCGAACCCACGGGCCTCGGCCAGCACGTCAGCGGCGGAGGGCGCCTGCTGCTGCGCCCCCCGCCCACTGATGGCTACCCTGCCGCTCCGCCGGGAGAAGGACACCAGGGCTACCAGGCCACCGCGTACCGCGAGAAGTGCTCGAGGTCGGTGGAGATCTTCGCCGTGAAGATGTTGTCCTGCGAATCGAGGAGATCCAGGATCGACAGGAGGTTGGTGGTGTATGCGACATGCTTGAAGAGGTCCAGCCGGGCCAGCGGGCAGCTCGAGTAGTCGAGCGTCAGCTTGGCATCCCGGGCAAACCGGAGGCCTTCCGGCTGGAACTTGACCGAAACCACCCGGTCGGCCGGAACTTCCGCCGTGATCAACACCGGAGCCGAGAGCGCCCCGCGCGGAATCACCAGCTTGTGAGGACCGACGTGGACCGTGCCGCCGCTCGGGCCGACCCACTGCTCGGTGCGGTCGTACTCCTGCATGGGACAGGCGACGAGGCCCCGGACCAGCGGGGTCACGATCGGGAGCCAGAGGTTGTTGGCGGTCGAATCCGACACCGCCACCGTCTGGTTCGAGGTCGGCGCGGTGGGGGCGTCGCCGCCGGTACAGCTGGTCAGGATGGTTGCCGCCAGCAGCAGTGCAGCGGTCGGCTTCAGGAAACGGGGTACGCGCAGCATTCGGATCTCCCAGGTGGCGGAACGAGGCTCGGGCTCGGTTGGAGGTAGGGCAACAGCGATGCCATGCAAACGGCAAATGTGTAAATTAATGCGACACTTGCACGTCGCAAACGACACGTAAACTCATGCATAATATATTTTTACTATAGAGAAATCTGAAGTGAAATTGTTTACAATATCAACAGTTCTACCGGCCGTTTGGGCCGAATTGGTGATCGATATCACAAATCCGGCTGGGAGGAGGTGGACACTGACCCCCCACCCGTGGCACCCCCACCGCAGCGGATCGGCACCACCAGCGACCTCCCGTCGCTATCTTCGCCCCACCCTTCACTGGAAGCCCCCGCGTGACGTACTCAACCATCCTCTATGCTGTGCAGGACGGGATCGCCCGGATCACGGTGAACCGGCCCGACAAGCTCAACGCGCTGGATGATCTGGTCATCAGCGAGCTGGGGCAGGCCATCGACGCCGTGGCCGGCGATGCCGCGGTGCGCGCCGTCCTCCTGACCGGCGCCGGCCCGAAGGCATTCGTGGCCGGGGCGGATATCAGTCAGTTGTCGAGCCAGGATCCCCAGCAGGGGAAGGCTCGCTCCCTCGCAGGGCAGGCCGTCTTCCGCCGGTTCGAGGCGCTGCGCAAGCCGGTGATCGCGGCGATCAATGGGTTCTGCCTGGGAGGTGGCTGCGAACTGGCGATGGCGTGTCACCTGCGCGTTGCGAGCGAATCGGCCAAGTTCGGCCAGCCGGAGGTGAAGCTGGGCATCGGTCCCGGTTACGGCGGGACGGTCCGCCTGCCCCGTCTGGTGGGGGCGGGTCGCGCCCTGGAGTTGCTCCTGACCGGAGCGGTGATCGATGCGCCGGAGGCCCACCGGATCGGGCTGGTCAATCGCGTGGTTCCCGCCGATCGCCTGCTGACGGAGGCCGAGGCGCTGCTGCGGGCGATTCTGGCTCAGGGCCCGCTGGCCGTGGCGTCAGTACTCGAGCTGGTGGATGCCGGCGGTTCGATGCCGGCCGCCGAGGCCCTGCTGCTGGAAGCCAATCACTTCGGGCTGCTGTCCGGCACCACCGACATGCGGGAGGGGATGGCGGCCTTTCTGGCCAAGCGCCCGGCGCAGTTTACCGGACGGTGACGGTGGGCGAAGTACCCCGCGCGCGACTGCAAATCATCTTCGCGGTCGGCTATTTTTCCGCATGCAGTTGACCGGAGGATCGTGGGTGCGGTGGGGGACGGCCGGATGGGTCCTCGGTGTTGTGGGCGCCACGGTTGCGGGGTGTGCAACCCGAGACCGCCTCACCTTTCCCGGCGACCCCGGCGGTCCGGGCGGTGTTGGCCCGGTGACCACGATCGATGTGCCGGGCGGTGACACTACCGTCCAGGCCGGCCCCAGTTTTTTCGTGACCGGGCTGGTCGAGGATCCCACCGGCCTCGACACGGTGTATTTCCGCACCGAGGGAGGCCTGTCGACCTTTCCCCCTTCCATTGGTGGAGGCAAGTCCCTGCGTTTCGGGCTGCCACTGACGACCAACGGACTGTCGGGAGTCACGATCACGGTGCGGGTCTTTGCCACCGACCGGGACGGGAACCGGGGTGACACCGCCGTGCGTCTGGTCACGGTCCAGTAGTGCGGCTGACCCGGATCGCAGCCCGCGGCTTCCGCAATCTGGCCGATCTCGACCTCGTCGTTCCAGCCGAAGGGGCGGTGCTGCTGGGGGCGAATGGGCAGGGGAAAACGAGCCTGCTGGAAGCGATCGCGTATCCCGTACTGTTCCGCTCGTTTCGCACCAGTCTTGAGGCAGAGGTGGTGCGGTTCGGCGAGGTGGGGTTTCAGGTCACGCTCGACTTTCAGCAGGGTGGCCGGGCGCGGACGGTGCGAGCCGAATATCGAGTCGCGGGGCGCAAACGGCGCCAGGAACTCGATGGCGCGCCGGTGCCGCGACTCACGGATATCGCGGGGCAATGGCTCGCGGTGGTGTTCGCCCCCGAGGATGTCCGACTGGCGTCGGGGCCCGCCAGCTCGCGTCGGCTCTACCTTGACCGCACGCTCGCACTGTCCGACCGGGAGTACCTGCGCTGCCTGAGTCGCTACCGTCAGGCACTGGCGCAACGGAATGCGGCACTCAAGCAGGGACGGGCTGATCTCGCGGCCGTGTTCGACCTGCCCCTCGCCGCCACAGGCTCCGCCGTGGTCGCCCGGCGGCTGGCGTGGGTTGAGCAGGCGCGGGAACCGTTCACCCGGCTGCTGATCGAGTTGGGAGAGACCACCGGCGAGGGGACTCTTGAATATCAGGGTTCGGCGGATCTGGCCGATGCAGGCGCCTGGCCGGAGCGGCTGCAGCGGGTGGCGCCCCGGGACTCGGCCCTCCGGATGACGACCATCGGTCCGCATCGGGACGAGTTGCTGCTGCGGCTCGGGAGCCGGCCGTTGCGGGAATTCGGCTCCACCGGGCAGCATCGCAGCGCGGCCATTGCGCTCAAGCTGCTGGAGCGGGACACGATTGCCCGCGCCACCGGACGCACGCCAGCGCTGCTGCTGGACGATGTCTTTGCTGAACTGGATCGGCCGCGCCAGGAGCGACTGGCGCAGCGCTTATTCGGTGGCGCACCGGCCCAGGTGTTCCTCAGCGCGCCGCGAGGCGATGAGCTGCCGGCCGGCCTCCGCTTGCCGGTGTGGGGACTCGAGTCGGGGCGGATCACACCGCGGCTGGTGGCATCGCGGGCGGACGGCACGGAGGCTGGCGTCGCATGAAGAAGCCCCGTTCGGTGTCGCAGCTGACGCCTCTCTCCGACGCCCTGCATTCGTACCTGCGGCAGGCGGGGTTGACCCGCCGAGTCGGACAGGCGGGCGTGCTGGAAGAGTGGGCGGACCTCGTCGGCGAGCAGATCGCGCGAGTCACCCAGCCGGAAGCGGTGACGGCCGACGGGCAGCTCCGGGTGCGGGTGGCCACGGCCGGCTGGGCGGCCGAACTGCAACTGATGACGCCGCAGATCCTGGCGCGGTTGAATACCAATCGATCGGGCCGGATTACCGGGATCCGTTGGGTGGCCGGGCTGCGGGTGAGGACGGCGGGTGAGGACGGCGGGTGAGGGCGGCGGGTGAGAACCGCGGGTGAGAACGGCGGGTGAGAACCGCGGGTGAGAACGGCGGGTGAGAACGGCGGGTGAGAACCGCGGGTGAGGGCGGCGGGTGAGGACGGCGGGTGAGAACGGCGGGTGAGAACGGCGGGTGAGAACGGCGGGTGAGGACGGCGGGTGAGAACCGGCGGGTGAGAACCGCGGGTGAGGGCGGCGGGTGAGGACGGCGGGTGAGAACCGCGGGTGAGGGCGGCGGGTGAGGGGTTCGATCGATCACGCATACTCGAAACACCAGGAACGACATGGCGAAGGAACCGGCAGGCGACGGCAACAGCGATCCGCAGTACAGCGCGGGCTCTATCCAGGTCCTGAAGGGACTGGAGGCGGTGCGCAAGCGGCCGGGCATGTATATCGGCTCCACCGGCGAAAACGGGTTGCACCACCTGGTCTACGAAGTGGTGGACAACTCGATCGACGAGGCGCTGGCGGGCTACTGTGACGAGATCAAGGTCACCATCCACAAGGACAACTCGATTTCGGTCGAGGACAACGGCCGGGGCATCCCGGTCGACATCCACCCGACCGAGAAGATCCCGGGGGTCGAACTGGCGCTGACGGTGCTCCATGCCGGCGGCAAGTTCGACAAGTCCAACTACAAGGTCTCCGGCGGCCTGCACGGCGTCGGCGTCTCGGTGGTGAACGCCCTCTCCGAAAAGCTTGAGGTCATCGTCAAGCGCGACGGCGCCAAGTACCGGATGTCGTTCGTCCGGGGCCAGACGGTCAAGAAGCTGGAAAAGCTGGACAAGACCAAGGAGACCGGCACCCTGGTGCGGTTCAAGCCGGACCCCGAGATCTTCAACGTGCTGGAGTACAGCTGGACCACCCTGTCCGACCGGCTGCGGCAGCTGGCGTATCTGAACAAGGGTGTGACGATCATCCTCAAGGACGATCGGCCTGATGAGGCGAAGGAGGAAACCTTCTTCGCGAAGGGCGGTCTGATCCAGTTCGTGGAGTGGCTCAACCGGAACAAGAAGGCGCTGCATCCCAAGCCGATCGCCTTCACCATCACCAAGGATGAGGTCGAAGTCGACGTGGCCATCCAGTACGAGGATGGCTACAACGAGAACATCTTCACCTTCGTCAACAACATCAACACCCATGAGGGCGGGACCCACCTCACCGGATTCCGCGCCGCGCTGACCCGGGCGATCAACGAATTCGCCAAGCAGCAGGGCTCCCTGAAGAAGGAAGATTTCTCCCTCACCGGCGAAGATATCCGCGAGGGGCTGACCTGCGTGCTGCACTGCAAGGTGCGCGAGCCGCAGTTCGAGGGGCAGACCAAGACCAAGCTGGGCAACGGCGAGGTCGAAGGCATTGTGAAGCAGGTCGTGTACGAGCAGCTGCGCACCTTTCTCGACGAGAAACCGGCTGTGGGCCGGGCGGTCATCGAGAAGGCGGTGAGTGCGGCCCGGGCCCGCGAAGCGGCCCGCAAGGCGCGCGACCTGGTCCGCAAGAAGTCGGGCCTCGAGGGGGCGGTCCTTCCCGGCAAACTGGCTGACTGTTCGCTCGACGACCCGGCGCTGTGCGAGCTGTATCTGGTCGAGGGCGATTCCGCCGGCGGCAGCGCCAAGCAGGGACGGGATCGTCAGTTCCAGGCGATCCTGCCGCTCCGGGGCAAGATCCTGAACGTGGAGAAGGCCCGGATCGACAAGATCCTGTCCAACGAAGAGATCCGCTCGATGATCACGGCCATCGGGGCCGGGGTGAAGGACGACTTCAAGCTGGACGAAGTGCGCTATCACAAGATCATCATCATGACCGACGCCGATGTCGACGGGGCGCACATCCGCACGCTGCTGCTGACCTTCTTCTTCCGGCAGATGCACGAGCTGATCGAAGCGGGCTACGTGTACATCGCCCAGCCGCCGCTCTACCGGGTGGCCAAGGCGAAGGAGGAGTTCTATGCCTACGAGGAGAAGGAACGGGACGAATATGTGAAGCGGTTCTCCAATGGCGAGGGCCGGGGCACGATCAACATCCAGCGGTACAAGGGCCTGGGCGAGATGAACCCGGATCAGCTGTGGAAGACCACCATGGATCCGGCCCGGCGCACGGTGCTGCGGGTGAACATCGACGATGCAGTGGAAGCGTCGAAGATGTTCGATGAACTGATGGGGGATGCGGTGGAGCCACGCCGGATCTTCATCGAGAAGCACGCGAAGTACGTGACCCACCTCGACGTCTGAGGCGGTTGACCCGTCTTACGGGGGCCGGTGCGGCGACGCACCCGGTCCCCAGTCATCGCCGGTAAAGCCATCCTCCGGCCGCTGGTGCAGGTCCAGGTCCTGCACCTCCCGCTCGGCCGCTTCCAGTTCTTCCGTATCGACAGGCTCACGCGGTTCCGCCGCGCCGGCCCGGCGCGCGCCCGGCCGCAGCAGCCAGACCACCATCGCCACCAGAGCGGCCACGCCCAGGATCTCCACCATCACAGCTCCTCCACCCCCTGGACGGTGATCCGGTGGGACAGCAGCGGCAGCGGGTCCGCGGCCCCCTCGAACCGGATGGCGCGCTGCAGCGCCTGGAGCCCCAGCCGGGCACCGGCCTCATCGCGGGCGAAGACCGAGGCAACCGGTTCCCCCCGGGCGACGGTCATACCCGGTCGAGCCGACACCACGAACCCGACGCTGTGATCGATCGAGTCGCCGAGCCGGGCGCGCCCGCCCCCCATTGCGACGACGGCGCGTCCGAGTGGGACCGGCTCCACCGCGGTGATCGTCCCGGCCATGGGCGACTCGAACAATTCCACCACCTCGGCCTGTGGCAGACCACCAGGATCGTCGACGATGGCGGGATTGCCGCCCTGGGCCTCGATCAACTGGCGCAATTTGTCGAGTGCCTTGCCACTACGCAGTGCCTCGTGCACCGTCCGGCCAGCCGCCGCAGGGCTCGACGCGACGCCTGCGAGCAGTAGCATTTCCACGGCGAGCGCCCGCACCACCGCCTGCAGATCCTCGGGCCCCTTCCCGTCCAGCGCGACCAGCGCCTCCTCCACTTCCAGCGCATTCCCGATCGCGCGGCCCAGCGGACGGTCCATCGCCGTCACCAGGGCGGTGGTGCGGCAGCCGCGCGCCTCACCCAGACTCACCATGGTCTCGGCCAGTTCGAGCGCCTGGGCCGGCTCCGGCAGGAAGGCCCCGCTCCCGGCCTTCACGTCGAGCACGAGGCCGGTGAGTCCTTCGGCCAGTTTCTTGGACATGATGCTGGCGGCAATGAGCGGAATCGAGGGCACGGTCCCCGTGACATCCCGCAAGGCATAGAGCCGACGATCCGCCGGCGCGATCTCGGGGCTCTGGCCGAAACAGGCCACGCCGAGTCGCTGGATCTGGGCGATCGCCTCATCGGGGGTCAGGTCGGTCCGAAATCCCGGGATGGCCTCGAGCTTGTCGGTGGTGCCGCCGGTGTGGCCCAGGCCGCGGCCGGACATCATCGGAACGGCGACGCCGCAACTGGCGACCAGCGGTGCGAGTACCAGCGACACCTTGTCGCCCACCCCGCCAGTGGAGTGCTTGTCGACCCGGGGCGTGGCCCAGGTGCCGAAGTCCAGCTGGCGGCCCGAGACGAGCATCGCGGCGGTCAGCGCGGCCAGTTCCACGGGGTCGAGTCCCTGCCAGGTAATCGCCATGAGCATGGCCGACATCTGGTAGTCCGGAATCTCCTCCCGGAGGTAGGCGGCGATCACCGCCTCCCATTCCTCGGGCCGCAGCGTACCACCATCGCGCTTGCGTTCGATCAGCGGGGCAAAAAGCATGAACATCCTGAAATTGGGCCCGGCCTTGCCCCGGCGCGAGGAGGAGCAAACCTTTCTGCTCTGCTCCGCGATGAGCTCAACCTGGGGAGTCTGCCGTGTACGCACCTCGCACCACCCTCCTGCTGCTGCTGATCCCCGCGATGCTGCGGGGACAGGCGGTGGACGAATCGATCGCCAAGGGCATCGAGGCCCAGCGCGCCCGCGAGCCGATGACGGCGCTGGCGTACCTCGAGAACGCGCTGGAGATCGATTCGACCAACTACGAAGCCAACTGGCGGGCGGCGGAAGTCCTGCTGGACATCGGCAAGCAGACCCCCGACTCGGTCAAGAGTCCGGAGCGGGATTCGGTGTACGCCCGGGCGGAGCATCTGGCCAGGCGCGCCGTAGAGCGGGACCCGGACGGCGCCGACGGGCACTATGTGCTGGCAAGTGCCATCGGGCGCGCCTCCCTCACCAAGGGCAAGAAGGAACGGGTCCGCCGCGCCGGGGAAATCCGGGCGGAGGCACTGCGGGCGATCGCGATCGATCCGCAGCATCAGAAGGCGATGCACGTGATGGGGCGGTGGAACGCCGAGATCATGCGGCTCTCCGGGCTCGAGCGGTTCTTCGCGAAGAACTTCCTGGGCGGGGGCATCTTCAACGCCGCGTCGTGGGACAGTGCCTTCGTCTACATGGACCGGGCCCTGGCGATCGCGCCGGAGAACATTTATCACCATCTCGATCTGGCCGAGATGCTGATTGACCGGCATCGCTACAGCGAGGCGCGCATCCATCTGCGGCAGGCGGAGAGCCTGCCGATCTTTGACGTGATGGACCCGGCCCACCAGCGCCGGGCGGCGTATCTCCTGACCCGCATCGAGGGCAAGAAGGACAAGGACTGAGCGGCTACTTCTCCAGCCGTTCCTCCAGCCGCTCGATCCCATCGCTCACCCGCTCCAGGAGCGCTTCCTTCCGCTCCCGCACGATCCGGCGGGCATCCTTCTTCGCGGCCAGCAGCTTTCGCTCGGCATCACGCCGGAAGGTCCGGCCCCGCCGGCCAATCTCGCGCCGGGTCTTCACCCCCGACTGGGGCGCCAGCAGCAATGCCGCCCCGGCCCCGATCACCGCACCCAGCAGAAGGCCGGCGAGGAGGCTGCCGGTCGCCCAGCGCCCCTCCTCCATGCCTTCATCGTCGTCCTGGTCCTCCAGCTCGGCTTGCCGGCCCGAGCGCGTGGTATCCGCCATTGGTTCCTCCTGTGTCGGCAGAGGGTCGTAAGGTACCTTGATTCTGCTCCGTCGCGCCACGAAACTTCGTCACCTCACTCCAGGCCGGCCATGACCACCCCCGTTGCGCAGGACGAGCTCGACCGGATGCACGCCCGGATCCGGGAATTGGAACAGGAGCGGAAGCACCTCCTTGCCATCCTCGAGATCCTCCAGGAAATCGCCGGCTCCCTGCATTTTGTCGACATCATGCAGTCGATCGCCCGCCGGCTGGGTGAAGCGTTCGGACTGGACCGGTCGTCCATCTTCCTGGCGGAGCGGGACGGCAAGACGGCGCGGCTGGTGGCGAGCTTCGAGGATCCGAGCATCCGCAACTACGTCGTGGACCTGGAGCGGTACCCCGAGCTGGCCCGGGCCCTGGCCACCGGCAAGACGGTGTACATCCCCGACGTCGAACAGGATGCCTCCATGGCCCACCTGAAGGGGACGTTCGACAGCCGCCGCGTCCGTTCGATTACGGTGGTCCCGATCACCTGGCGCAGTGTCTCGATCGGCGCCGTGCTGCTGCGCACCTTCCGGGACGGACCGGCGTTCTCCGAGGCCGATGTCCGGTTCTGTGAGGTGGTGGCCAGCCTGACGGCGAAGGCCCTCCGCAACGCGCATCGCTTCGAGAAGCTGCAGCAGCGGGTGGGCGACCCCACCGGCTCCCGGGCGGTGGAGCGGGAGCGGGTCGCGCTGATCGGCTTCCTGCGGCGGCTGCTCGATGATTTCGCCAACCGCGAAGGGCCCTGGAGTGAGGGGGTCCTGGCCAAGGCGAGCGCGGAGGAAATCGAGCGCCTGGTGGGAGTCGCGCTCACGGTCCTGCAGCAGGAAGCCGCGGCACGCTAACGATCGAGGGTCGAGCATCACGCGATCCTCGACCCTCCCTTCCGAGACTCCTGACCCGTCGAGATTCCTCCCCGGTCCATGGCCTCACCCACCCAGGAAATCACCGAGCTGCGCCGCCGGATCGAGGAGGCGAACCACGCCTATTACCTCCTCGACGCGCCGGTCATGCCGGATGCGGAGTTCGACCTCCTCTTCCGCCGACTCCAGGCGCTCGAAGCGGCGCATCCCGACCTGCTGGTCCCGGACAGCCCGACCCAGCGGGTCGGGGCGCGTGCGGCCTCCAGCCTCACGAAACATGTCCATCTCCGGCCGATGGTGTCGCTGGCCAATGCCTTTGATCCGGACGAGCTGGCCGCGTGGGAAGCGCGGAACGCCCGGCTGAACGAGGCGGTGACCACTGCGGGTTACACCACCGAGGTCAAGATTGATGGCGCCGCCGTCAGCCTCACCTATCGGAATGGCCACCTCGAGACCGGGGCCACCCGCGGGAATGGCACCGTCGGCGAAGTCATCACGGAGAACCTGAAAACGGTCGCCGATATTCCGGTGACGCTGCGAGGCACCGGGCACCCCGCCCTGCTGGAGGTGAGGGGTGAGGTCTACCTGACCCACACCGCCTTCAATGCCCGCTCAACCGGGAACGGGACGAGGCGGGGGAACCACGCTTCGCCAACCCGCGGAACACGGCGGCGGGCGGTCTCCGGCAGCTCGACCCGCGAGCCACCCGGCGCCGACGGCTGCGGATGTTCGCCTTCCATATCGAGGTGATCGAGGGCGAACCTGGCCGCGCGCACCCAGTGGGACATCCTGGACCAGCTCAGCGCCTGGGGCTTTCCGATCGAACCGCACCGCGCGCGGCACCCCGACCTGGCCTCGGTGCAGAACAAGATTGTGGAGTACGAGGCGCTGCTGCGCCGAACTCCCGTTCGACGCGGATGGAATCGTGGTGAAGATCGATCAGTCTGGCGCTGCACGAGGAGCTGGGCATTGTGGGCGGCCGGGAGCCGCGCTGGGCGATCGCCCGGAAATTCGCGCCCGAGATCGTCGATAACCGACCTGCTCGAGATCCGGATCAATGTGGGACGGACCGGCGCGCTGAACCCGTATGCGATCCTGGCGCCGGTGGAGGTGGGTGGGGTCACGGTCTCCAATGCGACCCTGCACAACGAGGATGTGATCGAGGCGAAGGGCATCCAGATCGGCGACCGGGTGCAGGTCATGCGGGCCGGCGAGGTGATTCCCCAGGTCGTCGGCCCGGTGCTGGCCGCGCGGGACGAGCCGGGCCGGCGGCTCACCCGCTTCGTGATGCCGGACGCCTGTCCTGCCTGCGGCACCCCGGTGATGCGCCATGCCGACGAGGCCATGCGCTTCTGTCCCAACACCTCGTGCCCCGGCCGCATTCTCGAGGCGCTGGTCCACTTCGCCTCCCGGGACGCCATGGATATCCGGGGACTGGGGTATGAGCGGGTCCGGCAGCTGCTGGACGCTGGCCTGATCGTCAACGTCGCCGACCTGTACCATCTCACGGCCGAACAACTGCTCACGCTGGATCGGTTCGCCGCCCAGTCGGCCGGCCAGCTGGTGGCGGCGATCGCCACCTCCCGGGCGCAGCCACTCTCGGTCCTGCTGTTCGGGCTGGGCATCCGCCACGTCGGCAAGACGGTGGCCCAGGTGCTGGCGCGGCATTTCGTGACGGTGGACGCTCTGGCCGCTGCCTCGCAGGACGAAATCGAGGCGGTTCCCCAGGTGGGGCCGACCATCGCCGAGGCGGTCCATGAATTCTTTCTGGCGACGGCGAATCGCGACCTGATCGAACGGCTGCGCGGAGCGGGGGTGACGTTGACCGAGCCGGTGGCGGCCCCATCTTCCGGCCCGCTGACCGGTGGCAGTTACGTCCTGACCGGGACCCTTCCTTCCCTCAGCCGGGCCGACGCCACCGCCCTGATCGAGCGCGCGGGAGGCAAGGTGGTCGGAAGCGTAAGCAAGAAGACCACCGCCCTGGTGGCTGGCGAGGAAGCGGGGAGCAAATTGGAGAAAGCGCGGGAACTGAAGGTCGAGATTATCGATGAAGCGGAGCTGGTCCGCCGGGCGAGCGGAGCAGCCTGAGGTACCCACATCCGGCGGCGCACCACGGGGTGCTTGCCTGCCACCCCGTCGCCCCCTAACCTTCCACCGTCCTTTCCGAGCGCGCGTCCATGCAGAACACCAGCACCATCGCCCCGCCGCACACGCTACTCCTGAGCTGGCGCAGCATCCATCACCTGCGACAGGTGCTGGAGCGTGACGCCGGCATGCAGGCGGCTACCTGGCTCCAGGAAGCAGGCTTCGCCGGGGGCGAAGCGGTGTATGAGGCGTATCGCGAGTGGCTGGCTGACCGATATTCGGTGGAGCGTCCCTCGTTGCTCGACGTTCGGCACCTCGGTGAGACGCTCTCGGCGTTCTTCAAGGAGTATGGCTGGGGCACCACGCAGGTCTCGCCCATCACGCCCGCCGTGATCGCGCTCGATTCGGTCGACTGGTGGGAAGCCGAGCCGGCCCTGGGGGCCGCCTATCCGAGTTGTCATCTCTCGTCCGGCCTGATGGCAGAATTTCTGACGCGGGTCTCGGGCACCTCCCTGGGGGTCATGGAAGTCGAGTGCCGATCCACCGGCGCCTCCCGCTGCCGCTTCCTGGCCGGGGCACCGGAAACACTGCAGATTCTGTATTCCCGGATGGCGGAAGGCGCCACGTACCTCCAGGGACTCGGCATCGAGGACTAACCGCACGTCGATGGCCTACAATATCCGCCGCACTCGATCGGTTAATCACGAACCTGCGACGGGAATCAAGCGCCAACGCAACATGGTGCTCGAAATTGGTGCATGGGCCCTTGGGATCGGGGTCCTCTCCGTCGTCTACTGGCTCACCCGCCGCTTCCTGCTGTAGCCCTCCCCCCGCGTGCAGTCTCAGCGCTTCGGTCCGTCAGCCCCGCGCCCCGCCGTTGCCAATTGATTGCGCCACGTTAGGTTGGACTAACCTTCCGGGGCTAACGACCGACCGCGCATCCCCTCCGGTCGCCCGGCTGTTGTTCGAGTGCGCCGCCACGGGGGTCATGGCATGCCGCAGGAGCCGGTCGCGGCGGGGTGATTCACGGCACGCTCCCGCTCGACGACCTCGCCCTGCGGCTGGTGTACCTACTCGGAAAGGCTCCATGAGCGCACCCACCCGTCTGCTCATCGTCGAAGACAGTCCCACGCAGGCCACCGCCCTCCTGGCGCTGTTGGAGAACGCCGGCTACGACGTCGGGGTAGCCGCCAGCGGCGACGAGGCGCTGGTCGCCTTTGAAGCAGAACGCTGGAGCGTGGTGATCAGCGACACCGTGATGCCGGGGACGATCGACGGCTACGAGCTCTGCCGCCGGATCAAGGCCAGCCGGTACGCCGACACGCCCGTGGTCCTCCTGACCAGCCTGGCCGACCCTCTGGATATCATCCGCGGCCTCGAATGCGGCGCAGCACATTTCCTGACCAAGCCCTACGAGCCGGATGACCTCCTGCGCCGCCTGAGGGCGCTGCTCGCCACCCGCGAAACGCGCGGCCGCGCCAAGGTGAGCATGGGGGTCAAAGTGGTGTTCATGGGCCGGGAATTCACGATCAGTTCCGAGCGGGAGCAGATGCTCGACCTGCTGGTGAGCACCTTCGAGGATGCCGTCAGCCAGAACGGTCATCTGCGCCGGAGGGAGGAGGTGCTGGAGGCCACCAACCGGGAGCTGGAAGCGTTTACGTACGCGATCTCCCACGATCTGCGCGCCCCGCTGCGGCATGCCGACGGCTTCTCCAAGCTGCTGCAGGAGGAGTACGGCACCGCGCTGGACGAAGTCGGTCAGGGCTACATCCTGCGGGTCCGGCAGGCGGTCCAGCAGATGGAGCGGATGGTGCACGAACTGCTCAATCTCGGCCGGGTGGGGCGGCGCGAGCTGCGTTCCCGGGTCACGCCACTCCGCCCTCTGGTCGACATGGCCGTGGCCGAACTGGAAGGCCAGAGCCGGGGCCGGCCGGTCGAGTGGCGGATCGGCCCCCTGCCGGAACTGAACTGCGATCCCGACCTGATGGAGTCGGTGTTCGCCAATCTGCTGGCCAACGCGCTCAAGTTCACCCGGGGACGGGAGCCCGCAATCATTGAAGTGGGAACGATGACCCAGGGCGGGCGGGCGGTGATCTTCGTGCGGGACAACGGCGCCGGGTTCGAGCAGGAGTATGCCGGTCGCCTCTTCGGGATCTTCCAGCGGCTGCATCGGCCGGAAGAGTTTGAGGGAACCGGCGCCGGCCTCGCCACCGTCCAGCGCATCGTGCACAAGCACGGCGGACAGGTCTGGGCGGAATCGAAACTGGGCCAGGGGGCGACGTTCTTTCTCTCGCTGCCCCAGCGGGCCCCGACCACCCCGGAGTCGGCGCCCATTCCGGCCGCAGGCTAGAACACCGACAGCCCCTCGACCAGCAGTGGCGGCGCGCACCGGCTGCCCACCCAGCGCACATCGGCTCCGACCTCGACCACCCGGGTGAGCAGGTCATAGGCGTTTCCCGCGACCGTCACCTCCGGCACAATCCCCACGATGGCACCACGACTTACCCGCCAGGCGACCGCCGCCGGCTGGGCGAAGGTCCCACCGATGACATGACCGGTGGGCCACCCGCGCACCCGCTCGAGCACCAGCCCCTCACCGAGCGCGGCGAGCAGCTCGGGCCAGGAGCGGGTCCCCGGCTCCACGACAATGTTGGTGCAGGCCGGTTGGGGTTTGCCGAAGATGGAGCGCCGTCCATGTCCGGTGGCGCCCGTGCCGGTGCGGGTCGCGGTTTCGAGATCGTACAGCAGGTTCTCCAGCACCCCGGCACGCACCAGGACGGTCCGGCGGCTGGTCACGCCTTCGTCATCGAGCGGTCGGGAGCCGGGCCGACCATCGGCCAGTGGGTTGTCGGCGATGGTGATCAAATCGCTGAAGAGCTTGGCCCCCCGCCGGCTGGCGATGGGGGAATGGCCGTGCATCGCGGTCTTGCCGAGGACGGCGTGCTCCAGCGGCTGCAGCAGGATCGGCAGCACCGCAGGGAGCATGAGGACGGGCTGGGAACCGGTCGGCGCGGCGACCTCCTGGTCGGACCAGCGCAGGCGCTCCCGCAGCCCACTGACCAGCTCTTCCAGGGCGCTCAGGGCGGGGAGGTCCGCGCCCGCCAGGTGGGCCCGCAAGGTCAGGCGCCGGTCGCCGACCCAACGACTGAGCTCGAGCGCCACCGTCACCTGGGAGACATCGTAGCTGGCATCGAGTCCGTGGTTGTTGGCGACCCGGACCGAGCCCAGACTGCGCTCCACCGTCAGCTGCAGCTCGGCCCCGGCCCCCGCCAGCCGATCGCGCACCAGGGTGCCGAGGGCAATGAGATCGGCCAGCGTCGCCGAGGCGGCGCGGGGCGTGTGGGTGTGGACCTGCGGCAGTGGCCCCGGCCGGGGCAGCGCCAGGGTGGCAGGATCACCGCCCCGCGCCGAGTGGAGCGCGGCCTCAAGCAGGGCCGCGGGATCCTCGGCGGTGGTCCCCGCGATCCCCAGCCGCCCCTCGGCCACCACCCGGAGATTGACCCCCTGGCTGCGGCTGGATTCCGCGCTGGTCAACCGCCCCTGAAGGAAGGTCAGGGTGGTGGTCTCATCGTTCTTGAGGACGGCGTCCGCGAGGTCGGTGCGGCGGGCGGCCAGCTCCAGGAGTGGACCGATCACGCCGGCTCTCCGCTCACCCAGGCGCCGTCGATCCGGATGTGGGGTGCCCCTTCCGCGACCGGCAGGGGGCCGCTGCCCGCCCGGCTACAGCCGCTCGCGAGGTGATTCCAGCGGAAGTCACCCGCCACGGCATCCACCCGCTTCAGGGTCTCCACCATATCCCCGGCCAGCACCATCGGCTTGACCGCCTCGGCCAGCTTGCCATCGCGGATCACCTGGCCCGAGGCAGCAGTGATTGAGAAGCGCCCCAGGTGGGTCTGGCCGCCGAGCGCATCGCAGCAATAGATCCCGAAACTGATACCCCGGAGCAGGTCGTCGAGGGTGCCACGCCCATTGGCGAGGTAGAGATTGGTGAGGCGCGCCTCGGGAACGTGGCGGAAGGAACTCGCCCGGGCGTTGCCGGTGGGCGGTGCGCCCACCCGGCCTGCGGTCTCACGGGTGTGGAGCCGGCCGACCAGCACGCCATGCTGGACCAGCAGCGTATTGTGGGTCGGGGCCCCCTCGTCATCGAAGGTCTGCGAGCCCATGAGGCTGGCGGCGCTGCCGTCATCGCCGATGGTCAGCAGCTCCGACCCGATCTGGCGGCCAGGCCGCATCAGGGCATCCAGGTCGGGACGACCGGCCAGGGTATCCGCCTCGCTGAGGTGTCCCACGGTCTGGTGGATCAGGGCCCCCGCGAGCCGCGGATCGAGGACCACCGGATAGGTCCCCGCCCGCACCCGCGGGGCGGAGAGCTGCGCCACCGCCCGTCGTGCGGCCTGGCGGAACAGCTGTCCGGTCTCCTGGACCGACTTCCAACCGCCACGCGCACCCCACGATTCAAAGGCCCGCTCCAGCACACTCTCCTCCTGCGCCACCGCACCGGCGGCCAGCCGGACTTCGGGCCGCAGGTCGTACAGGAGAATGCCGTCGGAGGTGGCCACCCAGCGCTCGGTCACCCGATCCTGGTACCGCGCGTGGGAATCCACGATGCGGCGGTCGGTGACCAGCATCTCCTGGTTCAACCGTTCGAGCAGCTGACGTTTTTCCCCGAGGGCCACGTCACGGACGTCGCCATCGAGGTCGTTCGGGGTGTCGGCGTACCGCAGCGGGATATCGGCCAGGCGAATCGGACTGTCGAGCGGGGTGGCGAGCGAGAGCTCATGGGCCAGTGATACGGTCGAACGGAGTGGCGCCGTGCCCGTGAAGCTGGCCCGGCCCCAGCCGCATCCCTTGTTCAGGCAGCGCACCATGCCACCGGTCTCGAAGGCGGTGGTGGCCGCCTCCAGCCGACTGCCGCGAAAGCCGATCGCCGTCGCCCAGATGCGTTCCAGGCGGATCTCGGTGTAGTCGGCCCGGGAGTCGCGGAGCGCGTCCTGCAGCTGATTTTTCATGGAGAGCGGGCGATCAACTCCTGGCCTTGAGCCACTGGGCATACTCGGGATTGGCCACCAGCTCCTCGCCCTGGATCGTCTCGCGATCCCAGGGAAGAATGATCAGGTGGTCGGTCTCAAAGGCATGAAAATCGGGCGCATAGGGGCCGGTCCGGAAGGAGACGGCGGTCCGGACATCGCCAGGCTTGAGGATCCGCACCTCATTGAGCGCCAGCTTCATCGTCGAGCCGGTATCGCAGGTCTCGTCCACCAGCAGGACCCGCCGACCGCGAATCGAGGGCGGCGGCCCGGTGACCAGAATCGGTTCGCCGCCGGCATCCTTCCGAGTGACCGCCATGGAGGCGAATTCGACCTGGAGAATCGAGGCCACGACGACGCCGGGGATCACGCCAGCCTTGGCGATGCCCAACACCACCTCGGGCTGGAACTCCCGCGCCACCTTGAGCGCCAGCGCGCGGCAGAGCTCGCCGAAGAACGGCCAGTCGATTTCAAGGACCCCACGGGGGGGAGGTGTCGTCGCAGCGCGTTTCATGACGGCCTTCAGCAGAAGATGGGCGTAACCTATCCCGCCACGAGGGACGCTACAACCGTCGTGCGCGAAAACGCGTTGCGGCGGTCTCAGGCCCGGACTATCTTAGGGCTGACTTCCCTCCCGACGCGCAAGGACTTGTCGCGCATGAGTTTCTGGCGGCGGTTGTTCGGCGGCGACACAGCTCGGAACCTGAAGCCGCAACGACTGGACTATCTCAACGAAGCACTGGCGCTGGAACGTCAGGGGGACTACGAGTCGGCACTGACCTCGTATCGCCTCGCGCTGCGCGATAACGGCAGCGATCCGCGCATCCTGCAGAACATGGCGATCGCCTTCACGAAGACCGGGCAGATCGACGAGGCCATCCGCCACTACCGGAAGGCGCTGGCGATCGACGACACCCTGGTTGGCGCCCATTACGGGCTGGCGTTCCGGCTCAAGGACAAGGGTGAGCTGGCCGATGCCGCGCATCATCTGAAAGCCTTCCTGGCGCGACCCCCGCGCGGCCCCGACGCGGAGCGCTGGGTCCGACACGCCGAATCCGCCCTCCACGACCTGGAATCCAACCCCACGCCGGACACTCCATGATCCGACCCCGCCGGTGGCTGGCCGGACTCGCGGTGCTGGTCGGGTGCAGCGACCTCGGCAGCGGCGCTGACGGGGTGGTCGCCCTGCAGGTCTCCCTCCCCAGTCCCGCCACCGTGGAGGCCGGGGACACGGTGCAGTTGCGGGCCCGCGCCCTCAACCTGGCGGGAGACAGCGTGGAGGCCACGATCGTCTGGCTGAGCCCGGACAGCACGCTCATGGTCGACAGCTCCGGCCGGGTGACCACCTCCCTCTCCAGCGGCACCGGCCGAGTCCAGGCGCGGGTCGGGACGCTGCTTTCGAACCTGCTGACGCTCACCATTCAGCGCACCAGCGACAGTGTGAGCCTGACGCCACCGCTGGATCTGATGGTGTTCCAGGAGGACTCCGCCAGCGCGCCCCTGATCGCGACCCTCCTCTCGCTCGCCCCGGACACCGCTGGCGTCAGCGGCGCTACCCTGGTTTATGAAGTAGTTGACTCGGCGGCGTGGCGGGGTATCGTCAGGTTTGCCGGGAACACGCTGAGTCTCCGGGCCACCACCACGACCACCGGATCTCCGGCGATCCCGGTGACCCTGCGCCGGGTACCCGGGGCGACCTTCCCGGCCACCGTGCAGGTGCTGGTCCGCGCCGCCCGCCCCAGTGGCGCGGTGGTCCCCGGCTCCGGTCAGATCTTCAGCCTCAGCTTCGAATAGTCGCGCGTCGCGACCACCGTGCGCCGTCCAGGGCGCCCGGACCGGCCGGTCCCACGCAGCGACCTGGCACCACATCCAGGGAGGCGCGATGACGGAACCCCAGACCCTGACCGAGCTGTTCTTCGGCGCCCTCGACCGGTTCGGGGACCGTCCCGTGGCCCTGCGCCACAAGGCGGGCGGACGCTGGCAGGACCACTCATACAGCACGGTTCGGACGCAGGTCGAAGCGCTCGCCGCCGGATTGCGGGAACTCGGCGTCCAGCCGGGAGACCGCGTCGCGCTGCTATCGGAGAATCGCCCCGAGTGGGCGCTGGTCGATTTCGCCTGCCTCACCGCGCGGTGTGCGGACGTCCCGATCTACCCCACCCTGCCCCCCGGACAGATCGGCTACATCCTGCGGGATTCCGGCGCGGTCGCCCTGGTGGTGTCCAACCGGGCCCAGCTCGAAAAGATCCGGGCCATCCCCGCGGCCGAGGCACCACCGGCACTCAAGCACATCATTGCGATGGACCAGGATGCGGCCGGCGGCGGGGTGCTGGCGCTGCGCGAGGTGATCACCAGCGGCCAGACAGCGTTGACCAAATATCCCCGCTGGCGGGAGGAGGCGTTGCAGGTCAAGCCGGGCGATCTCGCCACCCTGATCTACACCTCCGGTACCACCGGTGATCCCAAGGGCGTCATGCTGACGCATGGCAACCTGACCTCCAACGTCGTGAACGGGCTCAAGCTGCTGGGGCTGCGGGACGACGATACCTGCCTGTCCTTCCTGCCGCTGTCCCATGTCTTCGAACGGATGGCGGGCCACTACTGCATGTGGCATGCAGGCGTGGTGATCAGCTATGCCCAGAGCGTGGAGAGCGTGTCCGCCGACCTGCTGGAGGTGCGCCCCACCGTGGTCCTCTCGGTGCCGCGGCTGTATGAGAAGATTTACGCCCGGGTGCTGGAGAATGCCTCGGGGTCGGGACTCAAGCGCCGCATCTTCGGGTGGAGCCGCGCCGCCGGGGAGGCCTGGGCCGATTACGTGATCGCGGGCAAAGCGGTGCCGGGTGGGGTGGGGTTCAAGAAGGCGATTGCCGACAAGCTGGTGTTCCGCAAACTGCGGGCGCGGACCGGCGGCCGGCTGCGGTTCTTCGTGTCAGGCGGTGCTCCATTGTCCGGGGAGATCGCCCGATTCTTCTTCGCCGCCGGCCTGCCGATTTACGAAGGCTACGGGCTCACCGAGACCTCGCCGGTGATCACGGTGAACACCAACGGCGGCATCCGGATCGGCACGGTGGGGCGGGCCATCCCCGGTGTTGAGGTGATGATCGCGCCGGACGGGGAGATTCTGACCCGGGGCCCGCACGTGATGGCGGGGTATTTCAAGAAACCGGAAGCGACCCGCGAAGTGATCGACCAGCATGGGTGGTTCCACAGTGGCGACATCGGCGAAATTGATGCCGACGGCTTCCTCCGGATCACCGACCGCAAGAAGGACATCATCGTGACGGCGGGGGGCAAGAACATCGCGCCCCAGCCGATCGAGAACCGGGTGAAATCCAACCGGTTCATCCTCAACGCCGTGATGGTGGGCGATCGCCGGAAGTTCCCACTGATGCTGGTCGTCCCGAACCTCGAGAATCTCCGCACCTGGGCCCAGACGAAGTCGCTCGCCGCGTCGACCGATGCCGAATTGATGGCCCTGCCGGAGGCCGCCGAGAAGATCGAGCGGGAAGTCAAGAAGAGTCTGCGGGACCTGGCGCACTTCGAGATGCCGAAAAAGGTCCTGCTGATTGCGCGGGACTTTACGATCGAGGGCGGCGAGTTGACCCCGACCCTGAAGGTGAAACGCCGGGTGGTGGAGAAAAATTACAGCGGCATGATTGAATCGGCGTACGGCGACACGTCGATGAAAACCGACTACTGACCCGACCTCAGCGCCGACGTCCGACCCACCAGCCTCCGGCCTCGGCCAGCAACTCGAGGTCGTCCAGCACCGGCGCCTGACCGGCCCCGACCGCTCGCAGGCCCGGCAGCACCGCCGCTACCGCCTCCCGCTGCCACTGGGCATCGCCGGCCGACGGCCGTCCCAGGATCACACCCCGGAGGGCCCGGGCCTTGAACGGCGAGCGGGGGCTCTCCAGCAGGCTCCGACCGGGTCCAGGCCGCAGATTGGCAGGAGGATTCACCACGCCGAGGTGGACCCCCGGCAACTGCAGACCCAGCAGCTCTGCCAGCCCACCCACATCGCCAATCAATCCGACATAGCCTCCCGGACCTTCCAGCCCCAGGAAGGTGACCAGTGCCTCGGCCAACGCGGTATCTGGCGACGATGGGGAGGGCAGCCCCCGGTCGCCGAACTGCACCACCCCGCGCTCGATGCGGTACTCGCGGTGGCACAGCGGACAGCCCAGCAGGCCAGCGTGCACCTCGCGGCCCTCCACCCGGTCGGGAATCAGCACCAGGAACGACTCGGGGTGCTCGGCCGGGCAGCGGAGGTGATCCGTCAGCTCGATGAACATATCGGGGCCACAGGGGACCGGTTCACGGCTTGAACACCACCCAGGTGAGCTTCCCCGCCTCCACGGTGACCCGCCGCAACACCCGTTTCCCCCCGATCGAGACGCCGACCACGTAGGTGCCCGGCAGCACATCACTCACGGCGAAGTGTTCGCCGTACAGCGGGTGCGGGTGCGCCTTGTCACCGTAGGTCTCCGCGAACGAGAAGGGGGTCTCCACCGGCTCCAGTTTCACGATGCCATACACCCTGGCCTGGGGGATCGGCTCGCCGGCGGCATTGAACACCTGCCCGGCCACGATGCCGGTGCCCGGCATCGGCTCGATCCAGAGTTCGGGATTGGTGGTATAGGCGGGGAAGCGTTGCAGCGAGTCGACGATCGCGGCCACGTCCTCCCCGGGCGCAGCGTGGACCTCGAGATGGAGGTGGTCGTTGGTCGCCCGACCGGAATTCCCCACCCGCGAAATGACGTCCCCCTCCTCCACCCGCTGACCCACCTGGGCGATCAGGGAGGAGTTGTGATAGTAGACGCTGAAGACGTGCAGCGGCCCGTGCGGCCCGGCCACCGTCGAGTCGTGGCGGATCGCCACCGTCAGGGCGCCCTGCTCCGCCGGGCCGGCATACACCACCTTGCCCGCGCCTATGGCATGGACCGGGGTGCCGTCGGGGTTGTTGAATTCCACGCCCTGATGCTGCTGGAAGTTGCCGCCCATCGTCGACCCGTAACGGTAGGTCTGATCGATGTAGGGGTTGTCGCCCCGGTCGATCGGCCGGCGGAACCAGATGGTCCGGGGCGCTGCGGGCTCGGCCCCGGCCAGCGGGGCCCGCCGGAAGCAGGGCATCGTATCACTGGCCGGACGCAGACCGCAGGTGGTCCCACGCCAGACCCGGCCCTCAATGAGCAGCCGGTTGCGCGGCAGGAACGCCGGGTAGTTGACCGGCTCCACTGTCCATCCGCTGGGCGAGCCGACGATCAGGTTGTTGCCTTTGAGCGACGTCAGGAGCAACCCGCGGCGGTTGAGCCCGAGCCGACGTACATATTCATTCCCCAGGATCGCGAACGCGGTGTCGGCCGGGCCACGGGCCGGTGGACCAATGGTGTCGACCAATGCCGTCCATGTCGCACCATCGTTGGTGGTCAACTGGACCCCATCGGCGGTGCCGACCCAGGTGGTGTCCCCCCGAGTCACGATGCCGTCGGGCGTCACGTACTGCCACTCCGGGCCCAGCTGCTGAAAGGTCCAGTTCCGCCAGGTGGTGCCACCGTCGGTGGAGAGGCCCCAGCCATTGCCCACCGTCCCGTACCAGATCTGACCGCGGGGCCCGAACGCCAGCGCATGCACGAAGTCCCAGGAGATGCTCGTGTCCGTGCTGTCGTGCTGCAGGCGAGTCCAGGTGGTGCTGCCTTTCCGGAGCCGGTAGATCCCCTTCCCGTAGGTCCCCAGCCAGACATCACCGCGCGGGTCGCGGGCGGCGGCGAGCACATGCACGCCCCAGCCACTGGAATCGGGGAGCGCCGGTAAGGCCTGCGCCCCGGCGGTGACCATCGGTGGCAGCAGCAGTGTCAGCGCGACCAGACCCGGTCGGGCCCATCCAGCAGCAGTCACATGCACCTCTCAGCGAACAGGGGACGGCATCAGGCGGAGCACCTCGATCAGCACCGAGGCGGGACGGGTCGCCACCCAGAGGATCGCGTCAGCCACGTCGCCAGCCCGCAGCATGGTATCGCGCGCCCGTACCGGCGCCACCCCCTCCCGCTCCGGCAGATCCCAGATGGGAGTATCCGTCGGCCCGGGGGCGACGAGGGTGAACCGGACCGACTCGCGATACTCCGCCGCGAGCGATTCATGCAGGCCCCGGAGTCCGTACTTGGTGGCACTGTAAATACTGTTCTGCGGGAATCCGGTGGCATCCGCCACGCTGCCCACGGTGATTACCTGCCCCCGTCCGGCGGTACGCATGGCCGGGACGATGGCCTGCAGCATGCCGAAGGCACCGATAAGATTGACCTGCAGCTGGCGGAGCAGCTCCGCGCTGGTGGCCTGCTCCAGCGGGATCCGTTCGAAGACGCCGGCATTGTTGATCAGGATGTCAGGGACGCCGCGGGCCAGGATGGCCGCCGCGAGGCGGGCCACATCGGCGGGATCGGCGAGATCACCGGGCAGATCGATGAAGCGGGGTTCCTGACCCGGCACCAGGGATCGGGCGATCCGGATCACCGTGGCCCCGGCTCCCGCCAGCCGCTCGGCGGTCGCCAGCCCGATCCCGCGCGATGCCCCGGTGATGACGGCGACCTGCCCGGTCAGGGGCGGGGTCAATCGTCTCTCCGGTTCAGGACCAGCCGGAGGAACTCATCGCGGCTGCGCATGTCGCTCCGGAAGATGCCGCGCACGGCGCTGGTCACGGTTTTCGAGTTCTGCTTCTCCACGCCGCGCATGGCCAGGCAGAGGTGGGTCGCCTCCACGAGGACGCCGACCCCGTGCGGATTGAGTACCTCCTGCACCGCGTCGGCGATCTGGTCCGTGAGGCGTTCCTGCACCTGCAACCGGCGGGCGAAGATATCCACGATCCGGGGCAGCTTCGACAGCCCGACGATACGGCCGTCGGGGATGTAGGCCACGTGCGCCCGTCCGAAGAAGGGCAGCATGTGGTGCTCGCACAGCGAATAGAAGTCGATGTCGCGCACCAGGATCATGCTGTTGTGCGGTTCCTCGAACACCGCGTCGCCCACGGCATCTGCCACGCTGAGGCTATAGCCGCGGGTCATCCACTTGAGCGACTTCTCGACCCGCTCCGGGGTCTTGAGGAGGCCCTCACGCGAGGGATCCTCGCCCAGGGCCTCGAGCATGTGCCGCACCGCCTGCTGGAAGGCGGGCGATTCGAGCGGGAGGGCGTTACCGACCTTCGTAGTCGACATAGATGCGGGGGGTTTCCCAGAGTCGGAGGCGGCGCAGGGTCCCGGTTGGAATCAGCGGGGCCAGGGTCTGCCAGCAATACGCCACCAGGTTTTCGGCAGTCGGGTTGACGTCCTTGAAATGGGGAACGTCAAGATTGAGATTCCGGTGATCGAGCTGGCTCAGCAACTTCTCCTCGACCAGGCGCTTCAGTACGTTGATATCGATCACGTACCCGGTTTCCGGGTCGATGTCGCCTTCGACCGTGACATCGAGTTCGTAATTGTGGCCATGGTAGTTCGGGTTGGCACACACGCCGAACACCCTGGTGTTCCATTCATCGGAACGGGTTGGGATATACAGACGGTGGGCGGCATTAAAATGTACCCGACGCGTCACACTGCAGGTCGGCATCTGGAGGTCCGGGATCAGGAAAGAGACCTGTGGAAGATGCCCCCCTGTCTGCCATGGTTCAACCGGTGAAGATTGAACAAAGAAGGGGCACCGGCGCGATGGCGGGTGCCCCTGAGCAGGAGAGATGGGGTGCAGGGCAACGCCGAAGAGGTTTATTGAAGCCCGACGAAGAAATGTGGCGCCCTCACCTCAGCATCTGCCTACCCCCGAGGGGCGTGACATCAGCCGACGTATATGGGCCCTTCACCGGACAGTATGGCTCAATAACGTAGTTCCTCGACGCTGCCTGCAGTTCAAAGATAGGATGCTCTGCTCCGACCGTCAACGCAATCTGCCGAGGGGTTCGCATGCCGTTGTCCCTGATTGGTGCCGCTGGCGCGCTGCTGCTGTGGGTAGTATTCGGTCTCCTCTTCCCGCTTGGGCCGGCGGGCGCGGCGATCCACCTGCTGCTCGGGCTGGCTGGTGCCCTCTTCGTCCGGTGGTGGGCGCTGCGACCAGCCTGAGGCGACACCGATCGACGCCGGACCTCAGTCTCCCGCGCCACCCGCTGGCCCTCAGCCCGAGACTCCATGACCGACACGACCAGCCGAGACCTCCTGCCGGCGATCCTCGGCGGACTGCTCTATCTCCTGCTCCTGGTCTCGCTGCGCGAGATTCTCGCGCCGCCCATCGTCCTGCCCCTCGTCCTGCTGGCCCTCTGGCCGCTGCGCAGCCGGCCCGCCATCACCGAAGCCATGGCCATTGCCGTTGTGCTGACGGGTTTCTGGGGGCTCAAGCTCTACGGCAGCCTGCTGGGGCCGTTTATCGTCGCCATGGCGGTGGCGTACCTCCTCGCCCCGCTGGTGGCCCGGGTCGAGGGGCCCCGGATCGGCCGCGGCGTCGCGATCGTGCTGGTGGTGCTGCCGCCCCTCCTTCTCGTGCTGGCGACGGCAGCGATCGCGGGGCCTCAGCTCTGGGACCAGGCGGTTCAGGTGGTCAATACCCTGCCCCGCCTGGCCAATACCCTGCTGGGCTGGATCGCGACGATCCGCTCCCACATCGAGTCGCTCCCCTTCCTGACCGATGCCCAGCGGGTGTGGGTCCACGATCTCGACGCCCAGCAGCTGACGACCATCCTGCAGGAGAACGCCGACGCCATCCTGTCGGAGCTCTCCGGCTGGGGCCTGGCCTTCCTGCGGCAGCTCGGCACGATTGTCGGCTTCCTCGGGTACCTGGTGGTGACCCCGGTGGTCGCGTTCTACCTGTTGCGGGACTGGGGGCCGCTGCTGGCCTGGCTCGAGGGGGTGATTCCCATCCACCGCCGACGGGCCGTGGTCGGGTTCATCGAGGAGTACGATCAGTCCCTGGGTCGGTTTTTCCGCGGGCAGTTCCTTGAGGCAGCCCTGGTCGGTGTGCTGACTACGGTGGGGCTGGCGGTGCTGGGGGTCCCCAGCGCGCTGCTGCTCGGCGCGATCGCCGGCGTGTTCAACCTGGTCCCCTACGTCGGCCTCGCCATTTCGGTGGTGCCCGCCCTGGTGGTGGCCCTGACGATGGGTGAACCGCTCTCGGGCCTGCTGCGGGTCGTGACGGTATTTGGGGTGGTACAGTTCATCGATGGTTCGGTGACCGGGCCGCGGATCGTGGGTGAGTCTGCCGGGCTGCACCCGGTGGTGATCATGCTGGCGCTCGCACTGGGCGGAGCGATGCTGGGCTTCACCGGGTTGCTGCTCGCCGTCCCGCTGGCGGTGCTGGTGCGGATGATGGGCACTCGAGTGATGGCGCGTTATCGGGAATCGGCGATTTACAGCGGAGGGGCGGCGTAGGGCGGTCGGGCGGTCGGGGCGGTCGGGCGGAGGATCGCGGGCGGAGGTCAGATCTCCCAATTGGAGAAGACCACCGCGCCGGGCGGCAGGGACAGTTCGGGGTGGGTCGCGAGGGTCATGCGCAGGTCGGTCCAGTGGGTGCGGAAGCCGAGGCTCATCAGCCGCAGGTAAGCGGCGGATTGGATCGTCTGGCAGCGCAGGCTGATCCGCCGGATCTCGGTGGCGAGGGCGGCCGCTTCGGCGGCGGCGACCACCCGCTCGAAGGCGTTCATGTCCCGGGCCACCAGCTTGAGAATCCGTAGCTCGTCCTGCGGGCGGCCGGCCGCGAGGGGCGAGGTGTGATACAGTGCGAAGCCGAGCAGGGCACCGGTGGCGTCACGGAGCAGCAGGGTGTCGCCGATCCGCAGGTCGCTGGTGGCCTGCAGCTCCCGGGTGAAGTCGGTCCCGGGGAGCAACTCGTCGGTGAGGGCCCGACAGGCGAGCAGCCATTCCCCGCGTGCGGGGCCCATGCCCGACAACACCTCCGGGTGGAGCGCCGGACGGCGGCCGAGGTCGTGCGTCAGGGTCACGGTGAGGTGACCGGGGACAAAGCCGAGCCCGCTGTAGAAGCCGATGTTCTCGATGGTCCGCGGCATGGTTTCGAGGCCGATGGTCCGCGCGCCCCGCTGCTCCAGCCAACTCACCCCGGCTTGAATCAGCGTCTTGCCAAGCCCGGTGCCCTGCCGGTCGGGCCGCACCGCGAGCGGCCCCATCCACCCCTCCCGGCCCGAGAGGTGGACCATATTGAAGCCGCACAGCTCGCCGTCAGCATCACGCCAGACCATTGCCCCGTCGCCCGCGTCTTCCAGGGCGTACCGCCAGATGAGCGGGTTGAGGAAGGGCACCCGCACCCCCGCCATCCCGTCCCGCCGGTAGCGGTCGGTGAACGACTCGGCAAAGATCCGGTTGAGCGGATCGATGTCGCGCGGCGTCGGCCGTTCCGGGCCGTAGACGCTGCGATCAGGCAGCCAGGCCATCGCTCACTCCGGCCGTCTCTTCACGGGTATGCGCGGCGCCGCTCACCGGATCGTATTCGACCCAGATGACGCGGTCGGCATCGGCGCCCACGGCTTCGACGTGGGTGATCAGGATGACCTGGGGAAAGCGGTCGCCCAGGCCGCGCAACAGGTTCACCACCGCCTCCCGCCGCTGCTGGTCCAGAGCGCCGAAGATTTCATCGAGCACCAGCAGGGTGAAGGGCTGGTTGGCAGAATCGGCGATCATCTGGCTGATGGCGAGCCGGAGGGCCAGATTTGCGATGTCCTCCTCACCACCGGAAATGACAGGACGGGGGTCGCCCGCTTCCACCAGGGTGGCGACGTAATCCTCGTCCAGCTCGATCTCACCGTAGCGCCCGCCGGTGAGGTCGCTCACCAGCCGGCTGGCGATCTCGGACAGTACCGGGCGCAGGTCGAGGTTCAGGTCGGTCCGCAGATCGGTGAAGGCCCGATCGAGCTCGTTGTACAGCGCGACATCCTGCGCCGCCTGCCGGCGCTCCTCCTCCCGCTTGCTGCGTTCCTGCCGCCGGCGCGCCACCTCGGTCACCGCCTCGGTGGCGGCGTTCCGCTCGGCGTCCGCCTGGACGATCCGCATCTCGCTGGTGCGGCGGTCCTGTTCCGCCGCTTCCCAGGCCGCCTTGGCGGCGAGGTACACTGCCTCGCTGTAGCCCACCTCCGCCAGCCGCGCCTGCACCGCCTTCACCTCCGCTTCCCGTTCGCTCAGCGCCCGATCGGCGGTTTCGGCTTCCAGCACCAGCGCACTGGCGCGATCGGCGGCGACCCGCAGGCGTTCCGCCTGCAGTGCCAGCGGGTCCAACTGGGTCAACAGTCGGCGGACTTCGGCGTGACGCGACGGGTCGTATTCGGACGGACCGGTGAGGCCGTTCTTCTCCAGTTCCGCCATCCGCTGTTCCAGCCGCGCCTGCTCCTGCCGCAGCGCCGGCCCTTCCTGCGCCTGGGCCTGCAGGCGGGCGAGTTCGGTGGTGGCGGCGTTCAGCTCCTTCTCCCCCTGCACCCGTTGGCGGTCGAGGTCGGCGAGCTCCGCCGGCTCGGGAGTGAGCTGCTCCACCCGCTGCTTGAAGTAGTTGCCGTTGAACAGCACGTCCTGCATCTGCCGATCCAGCACCCCGACGACGTTGTCGAACTCCTTGCCCAGTGGGCGGGCGCAGGTGGGACAGGCACCGCCGGCACCAGCGGCGGTGATCCGGTCGAGCTGTTCCTTCAGGTCCTTGTACTGATCGCGCAGGGTGGCGCGTTTGGTCTGGGCATCCTGCAGGTCGCGGTCCCAGGCGGAGCGGCGCTCACGATAATTCTCATCAATGGATTCCAGCCGCTGCTGCATCGTGGCCATGCGCACACGTGCCTCTTCCACCACATCGGCCGGCGGCAGCCGGGAGGCGCGGGTCCGCACGGTCTGGAGCGTGGTACGGGTTTCCTCCAGCTGGGCGATGGCCACCTGCCGGTTGGAGTGGGCGGTCGCCAGCTCGTCGAGCCGATGACGTTCCTCCCGGAGTGCGGCCAGCGGCTCGAGTTGCTCCCGGAGACCCTCCAGCAGCTGACGGGCACCGTTAGCCTCGAGCAGCTGGCGATCGAGCTGGGCGAAGGTGTCCCGCGCCGCCGTGACCCGGTGTTCGGCGAGCCGCAGGTCCGACTCCAGCGAGGCCACCTTTTCACGCTGCTGCTGCAGCGTGGTCCACCGGGGACCCGCTTCGGCGGCCTGGGCCTCGGCCCGCTGCAATGCCGTTCGGGCGGTGGCCACTGCGGTCTCCGCCCCGGTCAGGCGTTCGCGGGCACGGGTATCGGCCAGTTCCAGCTCCTGCAGATCCTCCAGCGCCGACTCGAGGCCCTGTAATCGGGCGCGCAGCGTGGTCCGGGTCTCACGCAGACGCTCCTGCGCCACCCGCAGCTTGTCATACCCCAGGACCCGCGACAGAAACTGGGCCCGCTCGACCGGTTTCATCGCGGACATCACCGCCAGCTCCTTCTGGCCGGTGAAGTAGGTGTTGGCAAACTCCTCGCGACTCATTCCCAGCAACCGCTCCAGCTTCCCGGTGACGCCGGCGAGGCTGTTGGCGATCGGGGCGGGGTTGGCGTCCTGGTACAACTCGGCGCTGTTGAGCGTCCGGACGATCCGGTAGCGGTGCGCCCCCAGCACGATCTCCAGTTCCACCCGGACGGGAGCCCGCGGACCGGCGCCCCGGCGACGGATGGAATCGCGCTTGCCGCGCGCCGCGTCCGCCCCGTAGATGGCCCAGGCCAGGGCCTCGATCAGCGTGGTCTTCCCGACGCCGTTGGGCCCGAGGATGCAGGTGACCCCGTACCCGAACGCGAGATCGGTATCCTCGTGCTGCCGGAAGTTGACGAGGTGCAGGCGTTCGATGCGCATCAGCCCTCGACCAGGTCGCGTTCAACGCCGAGCATCAGCTCGGTTCCGGTCCGCACCAGACGGGGCCGGTCGACGTCCGCGGGGAGATCGCGAGCCGCGAGATACTTCTCCACCCGCTCCGGGAGCGTCAGTCGCTGTCCCGGCGCACCGATACCGGTCTCACGGCGCAGTTCGGGGCGGCGCAGGTCCAGCCGGAAATGCAGCGCCTCGGCCTGAATGGCGCGGATGGCGGCGTGATTCATTTCCCGCTCGGTATGACGCGGCACGTTCCAGATGAGCTGGCGGAGGACCTGATCACGATGACCGCCCTTGATCCCGGCCACCGCAGAGGCCAGCAGCTTGTCGAGTTCGGCGGCGGTGCGCCCCACCCCATCGAGCGGCAGGAGATCGATCACCCGGCGGGCGGGTTCGACCAGCTTCCGGGTCACCTTGCCGCTATCGAGATCGACCAGCAGCCATCCCTTTCCCTTGATCCGCAGGTCCCGCTCCTCCGCCAGCTCGCCCCACGGATTCGGGCTCACGTAGTCCAGCGCCCCGCTGTACCAGACCCGGGGACGGATCTCCTGCTGCACGTGGTAGTGTCCCAGAGCGACGTAGGTCCAGCCGCTGTCGCCCAGCTCACTGGGCGACAGCAACGGCCCGAATTCGACGCGGCGCCGCTCTTCCGGAATCAATCCTTCCACCTCGCCGTGGATCAGGAGCACCTGATACCGTTCCCCGCCTTCCGGCCGGGGATGGATCCGGTCGGCGGGCAGCAGCGCGGCATAGGGGACCGCGAGGACGCTGAGGTCGAGCTGCGGGTAGGCGAAGCGCCGGGCACTATCGGTCGCCACATCGAGTCCAAGCGATTCGAACAGCGACAGGATCCATCCCGTTTCAGCGGTCCGCGGCGTATCGTGGTTCCCGGCGATCAGCACCACCGGCGTCCCGGGGAGGGCGGTCCGGAGCCGGTGGAATTCCTGGTACGCGAACAGAATGGCGGGATTGGTCGGCCGCACGGAGTGGAACAGGTCGCCGGCGACCAGGACGATATCCGGTTTGGCGGCAATCACCTGGTCCACCGCCCGGTGGAACACCTGGCCGACGTCAACCTCGCGCTGATTGTGTCCGCTGGAGGTCTGGCGGTGGTACTGGCGGAAGCCGAGGTGCAGATCGGCGAGGTGGGCGACTTTCACGGGGGTAATTCTAAGGGGGAACAGGGCTTGGGTAAGGGCCCCGGGCAACGCGACCGGGCTTGATTCGGCCTCCCGGCATGCGATATGTTGACATCAATACAGTCTGAGTTCCGGACCCACCACAGGCAGGACGATGAGCCACCCTCGCAGGTCAGCCAGCGGTACCCCGGACGCGTCCCGGTGATCACCCGCGAACAGCAACACCCCCTCTCCGGGTTCGGCACCACCTCCAGCGAGGCCCAGGTCACGATCGGTCGCCTCACCGCCGGTGAGCGGCTCAAGCGCGCCGCGATGGGGCCGGTGGTCGGCCTCGGGATCGCGGTGATAGTCCTCCCGATCCCGATCGTCCACATCATCGTACCGCCGCTCGCCTTGATTGGCGGCGTGGTCTTCGGTGTCATGCGGGGGGCGACCCACGAGATCATCACCGCTGCGCACGGGCCCTGCCCCTTCTGCGGCACGGAGCAGACGTTCGGCCTCACGGGTGCCGCGTACAAGATGCCGCGGAACCTCAACTGCCGGAACTGCCACAAATCTTTCACGATCGACGCACCGGCATGAGCTGCTGGCCCGGCGGCCACCGAGTCATCCTTCGCGTCAACCATCCCGATCCTACCCCATGAATGTCGTCATGCAGTACCGCCGCGTGCTGCTCCTGCTCGCCTTGTATCTCGTGCCGGCCACCGCCCGGGCCGCCGTCGATACCGGCGATTCGACGGCGCATCTCAGCGCCACCGCGGAGCTGGCGTACTCTGACGCCAGCGGCAACACCTCCATCGCCCAGCTCAGCAGCCGACTGGGAGGGAAGCGGATCTCCCGGGGCTCGGAGCTGAGTTTTGTGGCAGGGTTGCGCTACGGGAAACAGGATGGCGACGTCGCGGCGGAGAGCTATCTGACCGAGGTCAACGCCCGGTTCCGGCCCCGGTCCTGGGTGTCGCCATTCTTCTATGCGCGTGGCTCCCGCGACCTGATCACCAAGATTGACCTGCGGGTGTCCGCCGCGGCGGGGGTGGACCTGAACCTCGTCCCCCAGGACAACCAGCGGGTGTCCCTCGGCCTGGCCGTGCTGCAGGATTACGAGCGCCGGATCCTGCCGCTGGACAGCGAGGACCCCCACATCATCCGCAGCACCCGGGTCAACCTCCGGCTGGTGGCGAACCCCACAATCCGAAAGGGTATCAAGGCGGAGCACACGACCCAGTTCGAGCCGGTCGCGAGTGACTTCAGCAACTATCTGTTTTCCTCGCGCACGTCGCTGCGGATCCTGCTGACGGGTGGGCTCGCCTTCCAGACCAGCTACCAGTTCTCCTATGATGCGACCCCGGCGCCCGGAGTGGCCTACAAAACCGATCGAACGCTGACCACCGGGCTGATCGTCGAGCTCAAGTAGCCGGCAGCGGGCCGGCCTTACCCGTAGGGGTCGTCGGCCTTCTTGAGCGCCGGGACCCCACGCTCCGCCGACAGCTCACGATCGACCCGTCGCCCCAACTGGGCGGTGAAGTAGGCGAGCACATTGGCCGGCTGGGTTCGCCGGGTCGCATGCAGCGCCCGCCGCACATCCTCTTCCCGTCTCCCATCAATCAGCGATTCCACCGCCGCCGGGAGAATCCCGGCATCGAGCGCGCGCAGCTGACGGGCCACCGCGCCCGCAAAGGGCAGCTCCGGCGCGGGTGGAAAGCGTTCCACGCCGACTCGGCCCTGGAGCACCGCCGGCCGGGGGAAGCGCACAAAGAGCGGCTGGGTGAAATGGGGATGCCGCACCATCAGCTCCCCCTTGGGCAGCGCCGCCAGCTTCGCCTTGGTGGCCGGGGACAGGGTGCTGTAGCCCGGCGTGGCGAGCTCATCCATGTCCATGCGGCCGTACAATGACGTCCCGGCGTTGCCGACCACGCGCCGGAGGACCTGGGAGCGGAACTGCTGGGCGGAGAAGAGGACCAGGCCGAGGTAGCGACCACGCTCGGAGAGGTCGAGGAGCATGCGGCGGACGTAACTCTCCGGCCCGTCGGTGGCGGCGTACTTGTTGAGCTCGTCGACGAAGACCACCACATGGTCCACCCCGAGGTCGCGCCGTTCGAGATGCTCCCGGAGGCGGGAAACCAGGCGGGCGAAGACCAGGTCCTGCGCCATCGGTTCGAGTCCCGCCACGTCCACCACATGCACGCTGCGGTCCGCGATCCGACCCCAGGGCAGGTCGCTGGGGAGTCCGTCGTCGGTGACCAGCCCCTTGGCCCGCACGCTGATGTTGCCCAGCCGGTTGCGGACCTTCCGGATGGTGGCGAGGTGATGATTCTTCCAGATCTCGCTGTTGCTGGCGCGGGCTTCCATGAAGGCAAAGATCTGGCGGAAGAACTGCTCGAGGTCGGCGAAACTGCGAACCTCGATCGGGCGCTCGAAGGTGGGATCCTCGTACCGCTTGCCCACCACCCGCTCCGCCAGGAAGCTGATGAAGGCATCCGCCTTGGCATCCACGTCATCCTTGTTGAGCAGCACCTCGGCGTAGTCCAGCACCTCCCGCAGACCCCACACGAGCGGCACGGTGTTGGCCGCGAGGGCCGGATTGGTGCGGAGGGTGTTGAGGTTCACGCCGTCGGGCTTGTAGGGGGCGTAGTAGTGCACATCCTGGAACGGCTCCGCCACCAGCCCCAGCCGGGCGTAGAGCCGGCGGTCCTCATCGTTCAGGTCGGCCGGCTGGTCGAGGAAGCAGAGGTCGGGGCCCTTCACATTGAAGCAGACCGCGGCCACCGACCCCTTCTGGGTCGGAAATTTCTGGAAGATGCTGGTCAGCAGGAATTCGACCGCGCTGGTCTTGGTCGCGAGCCCCGAGACGCCGGTGATGTTCAGGTGCGCCGCTTCGGGACCGAGGAGGAAATCGGCATCGAGATAGACGGGGGCCTCGAGACCACCGGCGGCGTAGACCCCGAGCGGGACGCCGGTCGGGGTGGGGCCGGTGGTGAAGGCATCCATCCGGAGCGCCGCCACCACGTCAGCATCGCCCGCGAGCGACACGGCCCCCAGCGGCACCGGCTGCAGCGGTTCCTCGGGGATCTGGCGCAGGACGGCGGCGGTGTAGAGCCGGATTTCGGTCCGCTCGGTCGGCGCCTGACCGGCATAGGCCGGGATCGCCATCGGCGCCGATGACATCGTGGATGGGAGTCAGCAGGTCGCTGTAGGCGAAGCCGTCCGTGACGATGCCCAGCACGATGCGCCCCGGGGCTTCAACGCGAATGATGGCGCCGATCCCCACGGGCGACTCGCGGGCGGTCCAGAAATGAAATTGATGGGGAGTGGACGGTTTCTGTTCCGTCGCCACTACCCGACCGATCACCACTCCCGATGCATCCGATGCCGCACTGCTCACAGTCAGGCCCTCAGGTATTGCTCGACGGCACGAATGCCGTAGAGCAGCCGATCCCAGCGGGGATCCGGCGTGCTGACCGGGGCGCGTTCCGCCAGCAGCCAGCAGGAGATTCGATCGACGGCTTCCAGGGTGTCCCCGGTGGGCGCGGCTTCGACCCGAACGAGGCCGTGCAGTAAATCCTTCCCCTCCCAGGGCCAGAGGCGCAGGGCCCACGAGTAGACCGGCGCCACCTGGTGTCCCGCCGGCGCAAACACCGGCGAGCGTTGCCCCACCGGGATGCGCAGGTAGGCTTCGAGGTCCGCGCCGTCGAATGGCAGCGTCGCGTGGCTCTTGCAGATCCCGAGCATGCGGGGATCGGCGGCCCATTGCGGGCTCTCCGACAGGGTGCCGTCCACCACCAGCCAGCTCGCCGACCGGGCACGAAACTCGAGGCCCAGCCCGACCTCGGTGTGGCCCCGGGCCCGGTCGATCTCCCGGCGCGCCAGCTGGAAATCCATCACCGGATGGGGTGGCCCGTCGTCCGGCAGGGCCACCGTCTCGAACCCGTCGAGCATCCCCTCGAGCGCACCCAGCACCGCCGGGCGGGCGATGACCAGCCGGCGACGCGCCACCGCGGCAACATGCAGCTGACGGTTGCGCCGCTCCAGCACCGCCGCCGCCACTTCGGCGACCACCACCGGACTGGCGCCGGCATACGCCATGACCTCGTAGCGCTGAATCCCGTCCAGGAACGCGACCGGCTCGTCCCACGCCGTTGCCGGTCCGACAGGGCATCCCGTCACCGCCCGGTCCTCGACCAGCCGGGCGACGCGGATGGTCGCCTCTTCCGCCCGGCCCTCACTCGCCGCCGGAATCCAGGTCGCCGGTGTGAAGCCGCGGGCTGACACGGCGCGGCGCAATCGGGTGTAGGTGGGGGTGGGCATGGTGACCAGGGAACGGGGAACGGGCGACCGAGCGCCTCTGGGAGCGCGCAGCGCGACCCGGCGCGAGGGAGTCCCTTCAGGGAGAACGGGGAACAGGGAACAGGGAACGGGGAACGGGGAACAGGGAACAGGCGATCGAGCCCCTCTGGGAGCGCGCCGCGCGACCCGGCGGAAGGAAGCCTCGTTCCCCGTCCCCCGTCACCCCTTCACGGCCGCCGGTTCCGCCCGACCCAGCCGGGCGATGAGCCCCAGCAGCCGATCCAATGCGGTCTCCAGTTCCTTGTCGCTGGCCGCATAACTCATCCGCACCCAGCGATCATCGCCAAACGCCGCGCCGGGGACCAGGGCGACGCCGGCGGTCATGGCCGCCTCACAGAAGGCGGTGCCGGTGTAGTCGTGGCTGGGCGTCACGCCGTCCACCCGGAAGAAGAAATAGAACGCTCCCGTCGGCTCAACGAACTCCACCCCCGGGGCGGAGGCCCGAAACCGTTCCACCACGTGGTCCCGCCGGCGACGGAAGGCGGCGACCATCTTGCCGACTTCGGTCTGGACCCGATCGTCGCTGAAGGCGGCGGCGGCGGCCCACTGCGCCGGGTGGTTGGCGCCGGTGGTGGTATGGGTCTGCAGCGCCGCCATCGACTTGGCGATGCGGGCGGGAGCGTAGGCCGCCCCAATCCGCCAGCCGGTCATGGCGTAGGCCTTGGAGGCACCGTAGATCAGCACCACCCGCTCGAGCAATTCATCCGGGAGGTCGAGGAATGACGGCGCCGGGCCGCTGTTGCCATAGTAGATCCGGCGGTAGATCTCGTCCGCGATGATCCACACCTGGTTGGCCCGGGCCCATTCCGCGATCGCCTTGATCTCGGTGGCCGAATAGGTGGCGCCGGTCGGGTTGCTGGGCGAGCAGAGGATCAATCCCTTGACCAGCTTGTCAGTCTTCTTCTCCAGGTCCTTCACGCTGACCTTGAGCCCCCATTCGGGATCGCCCGGGACCAGCACCGGTTCGGCCCGGCAGAGCGACACGATCTGGGGATAGGAGACCCAGGCCGGCGACGGAATCAGCACCTTGTCCTTCGGACCAAACAGCACAAAACAGGCGTTGAAGATGGCCTGCTTCGACCCGCTGCTCACCACGATGTTGTCGGCATTCACCGGACGCCCATTGGACATGAGCGACAGGTCATGGGCAATCGCGGCCCGGAGATCGGGGATGCCGATATTGGGCGGGTATCGGGTGTGGCCCTTCTGGATGGCCTGGATGCCGGCGTCCGCCACCGCTTTGGGCGTATCGAAATCCGGCTCGCCCACGCTCAGATCGATCACGTCCTCGCCGGCGGCCCGCCGCCGCTTGGTTTCACTGCTGATCGCGACCGTTTCGGAGGGCTTCAGGTAGGCGATGTTGGACGACAGCGGCTCGGACATGATCGGTCCCACGGCAGGATGTGAGGGGCACGCAGCAATGGAGCCGCCCCGGGGGTGCGGCTCCATGCGCGACCGACAGTGGTTGACGCCGAAAGGTTTGCCCGGCGCCCATGGAAGTCAACTGGCCTTCACCGGCGCTGGCCATTAGCTTGCGCGCCTGTTGAAGCGTTGGCTGTTTGACAACCGAGGGAGCGTATGTCGGGACTGACGGAGCTGCATCTGACCCCCGCCGTGGCGGGGGTACTGGAATCCATGGGCTATACCGCGCAGGACGCCGCGGTACGCGAACAGGCTGCCACCGCCGCACGGGGGCACAACCTCGCGCTCGCCTGGCCCCCCGCCGCATGCTACTCGGTCCCCGCCCTCGCCGGGCTGGTGAGCGCCCAGCTGGGCGGCACCACCCGCGCGGTGCTCCTGGCTCCCCCCGGATCACTTGCCGAATGGGCTGCCGCGGTTCTGCCCCTCGCCGCGGCCGCCGGTCTGGCCACGCTGGTCGCCGACACCCCTGCCCGCGCGACCCGCCGCCTCCGGGAAGGCACCCTCGACCTGCTCATCACCACCCCGACAACCGCCCTGGCGCTGCAGGAACGCAGCGCCCTCAAGATGGATACGGTCGGACATGTGGTGCTGGCGTGGCCGGAGTTCTTCGAAGGCGAAGAGGCCCTCACCGTCCTGATGCAGGACCTGCCTGCCGAAGCCCAACGCATCATCGTGATGGCCGCGCCGAGTGGGGCGCATCCCCTGGTCGAGCGTTACGCCCGACGCGCGATGGTGACTGGCCCATTGGTCCTGGCGCAGGACGCCGTCGCTCCGGCGCGACCGTCCGTTCGGGTCGTTACCGCCAGTTGGGAACACCGGGCCGATGCGCTCGCCGGACTCCTCGCAACGGAAGACCCGGCGAGCGTCTCGCTCTGGTGCGCGGATGCCGCGGGTGTGGCCGAGGTCCGGGGCGCCCTGCCGCTGGGGGACAGCTCGATCACGGTGGCCAGCGCCGAACCAGCCAAGGCGGCGCTGGTGGTGGCGTGGGACCTGCCGACACCCGAACGCCTTAATACCCTCCGTGCGCTGGGCGACCTGGTTCTGCTGGCCCCGGCCCATGCCGGGCGGTACCTCCACCTGGTGACCCAGCGGCAGTCGCCGGTGCGGGTCCCGGGCCTGCTGGAAACGGTACGGCATGAGGCGGGGCGCCGGCGCGGCGCGATCGCGGTGGAACTCGAGCAGGGGGGTCTGGATGGCGCGGTGCTGGCACTCGCCCCGCTGTTCGAGCGGTACGACCCGACCGCCGTGGCGGCGGCCCTGTACCAGCTGTGGCAGCGCGCGGCCGAGGCACCCGCCCCGGTGGTCGAGGAGCAGCGCCCCGGCGTCAGCACGATCTCCCGGGTCTGGATCGGGGCGGGTAAGAAGGATGGGGCGACCGCGGCGGACATCGTGGCGGTGCTCAATCGCGAAGTGGGGATGCCGGCCGCGCAGATCGGGCGGATCGACATTCGCGAAGTGTTCTGCCTGGTGGAGGTCCCCTCGGCGGATGCGGAGGATATCGCCCGCAAGCTGACCGGCAAATCGGTGCGGCGTCGGAAGCTGGTGGCGAAGGTGGACCGGGCGCCGGCGGGGCCGCCGCGCGGCGAGCGGGCCGAACGGCGCTAGGTCCGGCGCTAGCGGCGGTTGATCCCGTCCTTGAGGCCTTTGGCGGCGCGGAAGACCGGCACCATGGACGCCTTGATGGTCATCGCGCGTCCGGTGCGCGGATTGCGGCCGGTGCGGGCGTTCCGGCGGCGGGACTCGAAGCTGCCGAATCCGGAGAGCTGGATCTTTCGCCCTCGCTTGAGTTCCGCAGCAATCAATCCTTCTGCGCCGAAGAGGGCGTCGACGGCCCGGCTGGTCTCGGCCTTGGATTGCCCGAGGCGAGCCGCCAGCGCATGCACCAGCTGCTGTTTGTTCACGCGGTGACTCCGGACTGGCTGAGGTGAAGGCGGGGGCGCTGAATATGGTCAGAGCTTCCGATGGACCGCAAGCCGCGCCGCGCGCTCGCTTGACCCTGTCCGCTGGGCGCCGTATCCTCACCCACTCTTCTCGACGATCGAGGCAGGCGGATGTATCACGGCTCGCGACCCGGATGGATTGAAGTCATCGCTGGCGTGATGTTCAGCGGCAAGAGCGAGGAACTCCTCCGCCGCGTGCGCCGGGCGACCATCGCCCGCCGGAAAGTCCAGGTGTTCAAGTCCCACCTCGATTCCCGCTATGCCGGTGTCTTCAGCATCTCGACCCACGATGGCCGGGAAATCGAGGCCACCCCGATCGATACCGCGGCGGAAATCTTCCGCCAGGTGCGCTCCGACACCGAACTGGTCGCGATCGACGAGTCCCAGTTCCTGGATGACGAGATCGTGGCAGTCGCTTCGGCTCTCGCGGCACGCGGCGTCCAGGTGATCCTGGCCGGCACCGAGACCGACTTCCGGGGGGAGGCGTTCGGGCCGATGGGCCAGCTGCTGGCCATTGCGGAGTCGGTGGAGAAGCTGCAGGCGATCTGCGTGATCTGCGGTGATCTCGCCACCCGGAACCAGCGGCTGGTCGATGGCAAACCGGCGCGGTACGACTCCCCGACCATCCTGGTGGGCGGGCGCGAATCGTACGAGGCGCGGTGCCGCCACTGTCATCGGGTCCCCCGCAAGGATGAGGATCAGACCGCCCTGCTGTGATGATACCGGTGGAGGACTCGCGACTGGCGGCCCTCCCTCCCTGCATTCCTCCTGCTGCGCTGACGCCCCCTCGCCCATGCTGAACGTCGCCCTGACCGGAAACATCGCCGCCGGCAAGAGTCGGGTCGCGGCGTTGTTTCGCGCGTGGGGGGCCACCCTGATCGATGCCGACGCCCTGGTGCGCGAGCTGCAGGAGCCGGGCACACCGGTCTTCCATTCGATCGCGGCGCGGTTCGGGCCCGAGGTCGTCGGCTCCGATGGTCGGCTCGACCGCGCCGTCCTCCGTCAGATCATTTTCGAGGACCCGGTGGCGCGCGCGTCACTCGAAAGCCTGGTGCATCCCGCCGTCCAGTCGCGGCGGGGCGCGCTGCTGGCCGCCGCGCGGGAGCGCGGGGACGCCATCGTGGTGTCCGACATTCCGTTGCTGTTCGAATCGATGGATCCCGACGCCTTCGACGCGGTCGTGCTGGTCGACGCCCCGGAATCCGAGCGCCTCGCCCGACTGATGCGGGACCGGGGGCTGACGCGTGAGGCGGCGGAATCGATGATTCGCGCCCAACTCCCCACCGGCGAGAAGCGCCGCTGGCGCGGCTCCGCCCCCGGGCACCCGGCACCCTATATTGTTGAAAACGATGCCGACCTGCCGGCGCTGGAGCGGCAGGCGCGGGCCGTCTGGGATCAGCTCCAGGCCCGCGCCGATGCCGGCCGGACGGGGTGACGGGGTCTTACATATTCATGCAACGTCCCGCCCTGCCCTTGCTCTCGCTCCCTCCCGTTTCTATTGTTGGCCCCACGCAATTCACCGGAGCCTGACGTGGCCGCCATCCCCGCCGACCTGCTGTATACCCCCGAGCATGAATACGTCCGCCGCACCGCGGACCCCGCGATCGTGGAGGTCGGGATCACCGATTTCGCCCAGGGCGAACTGGGGGACATCGTGTTCGTCGAGCTGCCGAAGCAGGGCGCCACGTACGACCGGATGGGGGTATTCGGCACCGTTGAGGCGGTGAAGGCGGTCTCCGAGCTCTTCTGCCCGGTGAGCGGTACCATCGTCGAGAGCAACGCCGCGCTGGACGCCGACCCGGCCATCATCAACCGGGACGCCTATGGCGAAGGGTGGATGATCCGGGTGCGACTGTCGGCGCCCGCCGAACTCGACGGCCTGCTCTCCGCCTCGGCCTACGAAGCGCTGATTGGCGGATGACGTCCCTTCGCAGTACCGCGGTGACATGAATTCTTCAGACGCCCCGCGGTCGTATTGCGGGGCGTTGTTATTTCCGGACCCTACACGGATCCCGCACTCTTCTCCTGCACTCCCGGCACTCGTTCCATGACTGACACCACCGCAGCTCCCCGTTCCGACGCCAGCTACACGCTGCTGCGCACCGACCGATTCATTTCCCGGCACATTGGCCCCCGGCGGGAAGAGATGCGGGCGATGCTCACGACCCTGGGATACGACACCCTCGATCAGTTTATCGACGCCGTCGTGCCGGAGGACATCCGCCTGCGGCGTCCGCTCGACCTGCCCCCCAATCGTTCGGAGCGGGAGGTGCTGCAGGCGCTGCGCGGACTGGCGGGGCAGAACCGGCTGACGCGGGCGTATATCGGGATGGGGTACTACGGCACGCTTCACGCCCCAGGTGATCCAGCGCAACATCCTGGAGAATCCCGGCTGGTATACCGCCTACACGCCCTACCAGGCGGAGATCGCGCAGGGCCGGCTGGAGGCGCTGCTCAACTTCCAGACGATGGTGTCCGACCTCACCGGATTCGAGGTGGCCAACGCCTCGCTGCTGGACGAGTCCACCGCGGCGGCCGAGGCGATGAACCTGACCTTCGCGCTCAAGAAGACCAAGGGGACGCCGGTCTACCTGATCGACGCCGGCTGCCATCCGCAGACGATCGCGGTGGTGCGCACCCGGGCCGAGGCGCGCGGGATCAGCATCGTGGTGGCGGAGCCCTCGGCCTTCGACTTTGGCGCGGACGTCATCGGCTGCCCTGCTGCAGTATCCGGCGAGCGACGGTGGGGTCGCACGACCACCGGGCGCTTACCGCCAAGGCCCATGCCGCCGGCGCGCTGGTCACCGCGGCCACCGACCTCCTGCGCCCTCACCCTGCTGAGTCCCGCCGGGCGAATGGGGAGCCGATATGGCGGTGGGGAGTTCCCAGCGCTTCGGCGTGCCGATGGGATACGGCGGGCCGCACGCTGCGTTCTTCGCCACCAGCGACGCCTACAAGCGGCACATGCCGGGGCGCATCATCGGCGTGTCGAAGGACACGCACCGGCCGGCCGGCGCTCCGCATGGCGCTGCAGACCCGGGAGCAGCACATCCGGCGCGACAAGGCGACCAGTAACGTCTGCACCGCCCAGGTGCTGCTGGCGGTCATGGCCGAGCATGTACGCCGTCTATCACGGCCCGGACGGGCTGCGCCGGATCGCGGAACGGGTGCACACCCAGGCCACGCTGCTGGCCGCGGCGCTTCGCCGGCTCCGCTACCGGATCGCCCACCAGCACTTCTTCGACACGATCTGCGTGGAGGTCGAAGTCGGCCAACCTGCCGCGGATCCTCGATGCCGCGCGCGCGCGGCAGATCAACCTGCGGGTCCTGGACAACCACCATCTCTGCATCGCGCTGGACGAGACGGTCTCCGTGGCGGACCTGTCGGACCTGATTTCCGTCTTTTCGCTGGATGTCGCCCTGCCCCACATGCTGGGCGATACCGGGGAGCACACCGAACCGGCGATCCCGCCGTCCATGCGGCGCACCTCCACCTTCATGACCCATCCGGTCTTCCACCGCTGCCACAGCGAGACCGAGATGCTGCGCTACATCAAGCGGCTGGAGGCGAAGGATCTCTCGCTCACCTGCGGCGATGATCCCGCTCGGGTCCTGCACCATGAAGTTCAACGCCACCACGGAGATGATGCCGGTGAGCTGGCGCGAGTTCAACCGCATCCATCCCTTCGCCCCACTGGCCCAGACCCAGGGCTACCAGATCCTGTTCGATCAGCTGGAAGCGTGGCTGTGCCGAAATCACCGGCTTCGCCCGGGTCTCGCTGCAGCCCAATGCCGGTTCCCAGGGCGAGTTCGCCGGGCTGCTGGTGATCCAGGCCTATCACAAGTCACGGCAGGAGAAGCACCGGACCACCTGCCTGATCCCGATGTCGGCCCATGGCACCAACCCGGCCAGCGCGGTGATGGCAGGGCTCACCGTGGTTCCGGTCGCGACGGACGTCCACGGCAACGTCGACCTGGCGGACCTGCGGGCCAAGGCGGCGAAGCACGCCGACACGCTGTCCTGCCTGATGGTGACCTATCCGTCCACCCACGGTGTGTTCGAATCGTCGATCCGCGAGATCTGCCGGATCGTGCACGATCATGGGGGCCAGGTCTACATGGACGGCGCCAACATGAACGCCCAGGTCGGCTTGTGCCGCCCCGGCGATTTCGGCGCCGATGTCTGCCACCTGAACCTGCACAAGACGTTCTGCATCCCCCACGGCGGTGGCGGGCCGGGCATGGGGCCGATCGGGGTGGCCACCCACCTGAGTCCGTTCCTGCCCGACCATCCGGTGGTCCCGATGGGGCACGCGCAGAGCTGCGGCACGGTGTCGGCCGCCCCGTGGGGCAGCGCCGCGATCCTGCCGATCTCCTACGCCTATATCGCGCTGATGGGCACCGACGGGCTGGCCGAGGCGACCAAGGTGGCGATCCTGAATGCGAACTACATCGCGCGCCGGCTCAAGGAGCATTTCCCGGTGCTCTACAGCGGGGCCCACGACCTGGTGGCCCACGAGTGCATCCTCGACATGCGCCCCTTCAAGCAGTCGGCCGGCATCGAGGTGGAGGATATCGCCAAGCGGATCATCGACTTCGGCTTTCATCCGCCGACCGTCTCCTTCCCGGTTCCGGGCACCCTGATGATCGAGCCGACCGAGAGCGAGCCGAAAGAGGAGATCGACCGCTTCATCGATGCCATGATCGCCATCCGGGGTGAGATTCGCGATATCGAGGAGGGGCGCTCCCCGCGGGAGAACAACGTCCTGACCAACGCGCCACACACCCTGGTCGACGTGATCGCCGAAGAGTGGGACCGCCCCTACTCGCGGAACCAGGCCGCCTTCCCCGCCCCGGGCCTGCGGGAGCACAAGACCTGGCCCACGGTGAGCCGGGTCGACGGCGCGTACGGCGATCGCAACCTGGTCTGCACCTGTCCCCCGGTTGCCGACTACAGCGAGTAATCCCGTCGCCGGTGACCAGCGGGCTCCCGCCGGGGTGATCCGCTGGTCGCTGCTGGTCGACCCGATCGGTCGGCCAGGGTGGCACAACATGGCCCTCGACCAGTGGCTCCTGACGGAAGCGGAGCGCACCGGCGAGGGCTTTGTGCGGCTGTATTGCTGGGAACCGTTCTGCCTCTCGTTCGGCCGGCACGAGCCGGCTGCCCGCCGCTATGATCGCGCGCTGCTCGAGGCGCGGGGCATCAGCACCGTGCGCCGCCCCACCGGGGGCCGCGCCGTATGGCATGCGCGCGAGCTGACCTATGCCGTCGCCGCGCCGGTCACCGCCTTCGGGGACGACGCCGACCGCCCCGTCAGCGGTGCAGCCTATTCCGCCATCCATACCGCGCTGCTGCACGCGGTCCGGCGCCTGGGAGCAACGGCGGCCCAGATGGCCACACCCGGCGGCGGCGGTTCCCGTGGGCGCCGGCGCCTGCTTCGCGGTGCCGGCCGGCGGTGAAATCGTGGTCGACGGCGCGAAGCTGCTGGGCAGTGCCCAGCTGCGGCAGGGAAGCGCCTTCCTGCAGCATGGCAGCCTGCTGCTGGAAGACGACCAGTCGCTGGTCGCGGCGGTGACGGTGGGCGGCAGCAGTCCCGCGGGTGGCGTCACGCTGCAGCAGGTTGCCGGGCGGACGATCGGCTTCGTGGAGGCGGCCAGCGCGGTGGTGAACGCGACGCGGCGGTGGGGCGCCGACTGGCGACCGATCGCCGCCCCCGACCTGGGTGCCGATCACCCGCTGATGAGGCGCTTCCAGGATCCCGCCTGGACGTGGAGTCGGTAGGCGGCTCGGCGGCACCGCGGCTGGTAGTTCACCTCGCTGCCAAAATGGTCGCTTACCCTGACCTTCGCCGAGCCGCCTCGCTTGCCGGGGGCTGAAGCCCCCTCTCGGCCAACGGACGATCGCTGAAGCGATATCTTCGGCCCGCCGGACCCGCGTAGCCGCCGAGCCACGGCGTTGCTACTATAGTACGAATGAGCTTCCGACCCCTCCTTCCAGCCGTCCTGCTCGCCGCTGCTCTTGCCACCGCTCCTGCCGCCGCCCAGGGCGGGGGGGCCGCGCCTGGCACCCTGGTGATTGCGGTCGCGTCCGAGGCCAGGCAGCCGGTCCCGCTTCTGTGGAACAATGACCAGGCCAATCGCGAGCTCTCTGACCTGATGTTCCTGCGGCTCGCCGATATCGGCGCCGATCTCTCCACCACTGACGAGAGGCATTATCTCCCCCGCCTGGCGCGGAAGTGGGAGCGGCGCGATTCCCTGACGCTGGTGTTCGAACTGGATCCCCGGGCGCGGTGGCAGGACAACACGCCGGTCACACCGGCGGACGTGATCTATGCCCTGGAGCGGGGACGGGATCCCCGACTCTCACCCCAGATTGCGACCCTGCTGACCCGGATCGCCAGCGTGACCGCGGAAGGAAGCAATAAGGTCGTGGTGCGCTTCCGCGAGGTGTACGCCCACCAGTTCTATGATGCGGTGTACCACACGCCGCCGCTGCCAGCCCACCTGCTGACCGCGATCCCGCCGGATTCGCTGGCCACCTCCGCTTTCGTCGCGGCCCCGGTGGGCAACGGGCCGTATCGCTGGAGCCGGCGGGTGCCGGGCCAGCTGATCGAGCTGACGGCGTGGCCCGCCTTCTTCCTCGGCCGCCCCGGCATCCAGCGGATCATCCTGCGGGTGGCGACCAGCGGTGAGGCCCGGGCCAATCTGCTGCTCTCGGGTGAGGCCGACGCCCTGGACCAGGTCGATGGCCTGCCCGACCCGGCCCGGATCACCAGTCTGCCGGACTTCCAGTTCTACCCCGCCCCGGGGCTGGCGCTGGTCTGGGCCGGGTTCAACCAGCGGGACGGTGTCGACACCTCACGGGCCAACCCGATCCTGAGCGACCGGGTGGTGCGACGGGCCCTGACCATCGCCATCGACCGGCAGAAGCTGGGCGCGTCCACCTATGGCCGCTTCTCTCAGGCGCCGAGCGCCCCGCTCTCGGCGATCGTGGGCCGTCAGATCGATGCCCCGCCCCCGCTGCCGTGGGACACCGCCGGCGCCCGGCGCCTCCTGGCCTCCCGTGGCTGGGTCGACCACAACGGGGACGGCATCCTCGACAAGGATGGCGCGCCGTTCGTGCTGCACATGATCGTCCCCAGCTCCGTCCCTACCCGGGTGCGGGTCGCGACCCAGATGCAGGAGGCGTATCGCCAGCTTGGCATCGACCTGCAGGTCGAACTGGTCGAGCGCAGCGTCTTCACCGCCCGCCGCGATGGGGGCCGGTTCGACATGGACATCCATACCTCCCTGCAGGACCCGGCGCCGGATGGCCTGGCCCAGAGCTGGAGCTGCGCTGGCATCGGCGGCTCGAACAAGCTCCACTATTGCAACCCCGGCACGGACAGCCTGATGGCGCGCGCCGTCATCAGCCGCAAGGATGCCCCGCGGCTGTGGCGGGAGACGGCCCGCCGTCTTGCCGATGACGCACCCGCGATCTTCATCGCCGCGGTGGTCGGCACCACCGCCATTCATCGCCGGTTCGAGCATGTGGTGCTGCGACCAGAATCGGTCTGGTCCCAGGTGTGGCTGTGGCGGGTGAAGCCGGGAGCGGAGCTCGCGCGGGACCGCCAGTGAGATGAGCTGGCTTCTCGGGCGGGTGGTCCAGGCACTCATCACCTTCCTGCTGGCCACCTCGCTGGTCTTCTTCCTGATGCGGCTGACACCGGGCGATCCCCTCGCCCGGCTCTCGGAAGATCGACCGATGCCGCCCGCGGCGATCGCGGACCTCAAGGCCCGCTATGGGCTGGACCAGCCCCTGGTCACCCAGTTCAGCCGCTTCGTGAGCGGCGTCCTGCAGGGTCGGCTCGGCGCCTCCATCGAACACAACGGCCTGCCGGTGAACCGGCTTATCGCCGAGCGGCTGCCGGCCACGCTGTTGCTCGGGTGCACAGTGCTGTTCCTGAACTTTTCCATCGGCATCGGCCTGGGGGTGTGGCAGGCGCGGCACCGTGATGGGGTCGCCGACCAGCTGCTCTCGTGGACCTCCCTCGCCAGCTATGCCATTCCGGTCTTCTGGCTCGGCCTGGTCCTGCAGTGGCTCATCAGCGTCGAGCTGCGATGGCTGCCGACCGGATTCATGCACGATGTCACCCTCTCGCCAACCGCCGGCTGGGCCACCCGCCAGCTTGATCTGCTCCGGCACCTGATCCTGCCCTCGCTGACGCTGTCGCTGGTGACCCTCGGAGCGACGGCCCGCTACCAGCGGGCCGCGATGATCGAAGCGCTCGGCCTGGACTGCATCCGCACCGCCCGGATGAAGGGCCTCCCGGAGCGGCGGGTGACCTGGCGCCATGCCTGGCGTAACGCGCTGGGACCGGTGATCACCCTGCTGGGGCTGTGGCTGCCGCTGCTGGTGGGCGGCACCGTCTTCGTGGAGTCGATCTTCTCGTGGCCCGGCATGGGTTCGCTCGCATTTGAAGCGATCGGCAGCCGGGATTATCCCGTCATCATGGGTACTACGGTCCTGGTCGCCGCGCTGGTGGTGCTGGGAAACCTGCTGGCCGACCTGCTGCAGCGGGCGGTGGACCCGCGGCTCCGGACCTCATGATCCCGGTTTCGAGCTGGCGGGCCATCTGGCGCGACCGGGGTGGGCGGGCAGGGATGATCCTGCTGGGCGTCTTCGTGCTGCTCAGCCTGTTCGCCCCCCTGGTCCTGCCCGACCCGCGGCTCCAGCCCGACCTCGGCGGCGGCGGCCTGCTCCCCCCGGGCCCGGGGCACTGGCTCGGTACCGACCGGCTGAACCGTGATGTCCTCTCCCGGCTCTTTCATGGCGCACGCATTTCACTCGCGGTGGCGGCGGGCGCCGTCGCGCTGTCGGTGACCATCGGTGCGCTGGTGGGTATGATCGCCGGCTACCTCGGCGGTGCGGTGGACACGGCGCTGATGCGGCTGGTCGATGCGGGACTGGCCATCCCGCGCCTGTTTCTGCTCCTCATCATGGTCGCCATCATGGATCACATTCCGCTGCCCACCCTGATCCTGGTGCTGGGCCTGACCGGCTGGCTCGGCACCAGCCGGCTGGTGCGGGCGGAAGTGCTGCGACTCCGCACCCAGGATTTCGTGCGCGCCGCGGAGGCCCTCGGCGCCCGCCGCCGGCGGATTGTCTGGCGCCACCTGCTGCCGAATGTGATCGGGCCGCTGGCCGCCGCCACCACCCTGGCGGTGGGGGATGTCATCCTGCTCGAGTCCGGTCTCTCCTACCTGGGCCTGGGCGTCCAGCCGCCGTGGCCATCCCTCGGCGGCATGATCCTCGACGCCAGCGCCTACGTGACCCGCGCGCCCTGGGCCAGTGTTGCGCCGGGTCTCGCGATCATCGCCGCGGTCCTCGCGGTCAACCTGATTGGCGAAGCGCTGCACCGCACCTTCGCGCCGTCGCTCCGATGACCGTCCTCCTCGAGGTCGCGGATCTGCGCATCACCTTTCCCGGTCCGACCGGTCCGGTCTGTCCAGTGGATGGCGTCAGCTTCTCGCTGGAGCGGGGCGCGCTGCTTGCCCTGGTGGGCGAATCAGGCAGTGGCAAGAGCCTGACGGGTCTCGCCCTGCTGCAGCTGGTGCCACGCCCCGGCGCCATCGACCCTGGCAGCCGGATCACCCTGGCCGGCACCGACCTGCTGGCGCTGCGGGGGGAAGCGTTGCGGCAGGTCCGTGGTCGTCGGGTCGCGATGATCTTCCAGGATCCACTGAGCAGCCTCAATCCGGTCCTGACGATTGGTGACCAGGTGGCCGAGACGATCCGGGCCCACTTTCCGATCCCGGCACGTGAGGCCCGGGCCCGGGCCGAGGCGCTGCTGGCGGAAGTGGGCATCGCCGACCCGGTACGGCGGTATGGCAGCTACCCGCATCAGCTGAGTGGTGGCATGGGGCAGCGGGTGATGATCGCCATCGCGCTGGCGGCCGAACCGGAACTGCTGATTGCCGACGAGCCTACCACCGCCCTGGACGTCACGGTACAGGCGCAGATCCTCGAACTGCTGGACCGGCTCCGCACCAGGCGGGGGATGGCGGTCCTGCTGATCACGCACGATCTCGGGGTGGTCGCCGGCCGCGCCGATCAGGTGGCGGTGATGTACGCTGGACAGATCGTCGAGCAGGCTCCCACCGCGCGGCTCTTCGCGGCGCCGGCCCATCCCTACACCCGCGGGCTGTTCGGATCGGTCCCCCAGTTGGCGGGGCCTCGCGTTCGCCTTCGACCGATTCCCGGCACGGTACCATCCCCCGATGCGATTCCCAGCGGCTGTCGCTTCCGCAACCGCTGCCCGGCAGTGATGCCGACGTGCAACGATGAACCGCCGGTGCGGACGGTGGCGCCGGGCCACACCAGCCGGTGCTGGTTGCCGGGATGAGTTCCCCCCTGCTGCAGGTACGCGACCTGGTGAAGCACTATCCGGGGCATGGCTGGGGCACCACGCGCGCCACGGTCCGCGCGGTGGACGGTGTGTCCTTCGAGCTGGCGGCGGGCGAGACGCTGGCGCTGGTGGGTGAATCGGGCTGCGGCAAGAGCACCACTGGCCACACGATCCTGCGTTTACATGAACCGACCGCCGGCACCGTCCTGTTCGATGGTGAGCCGGTGTTCTCCCTGGCACGGCAGCCGCTGCAGCTTCTGCGTCGCCGGATGCAGATCATCTTCCAGGATCCGTATGGGTCGCTGAATCCCCGGATGCGTATCGGCGATGCCGTGGCGGAGGGGCTGCGGATTCACCAGCTGGTCCCGCCCAGTGGGATCGCGGACCGAGTCGCGGCGCTGCTGACGGAGGTGGGGCTGGATCCCGCCGCGGCCGGCCGCTATCCCCGCGAATTCTCCGGTGGGCAGCGCCAGCGGATCGGCATCGCACGGGCCCTGGCGGTCGAGCCCGCCTTCATCGTGTGCGATGAGCCGGTGTCCTCGCTCGACGTCTCCATTCAGGCGCAGGTGATCAACCTGCTGATGGATCTGCAGGCGAGGCGCGGCCTGGCGTACCTGTTCATCGCCCACGACCTGGCGGTGGTGCGCCAGATCGCCCACCGGGTGGCGGTGATGTACCTCGGTCGCATCGTCGAGATGGGGCCGACCGAATCGGTGCTGTCGGCGCCGCGTCACCCCTACACCCAGGCGCTCCTCTCGGCAGTGCCCCGGGCCGACTCCGAACGTGGAAGCCAGCGCATCATCCTCCCCGGCGAGCCACCGAGCCCAACCCATCCCCCGAGCGGGTGCCGGTTTCATCCGCGGTGTTTTCACCCGCGCAAGGATGCGCGGTGCGCCAGCGAGGAGCCGCTCCTGCGGCCCATCGGCGATGGGATGACGGCCTGCCACTACGCCGACCAGCCACCTTCGGAGCCGGCCATCGGGTCGCCGGACTGAGCGTTGACGCGGTCTCCCCGTGGGCGTATCGTTTCGGCAGGCGCACAGGGCGCCTCCCGTCCGCGGGCAGGACCGAGTCCACCTGAGTGGTACCGTCGTACAAACTCCGGTTCTTCACGAACCTCCTTCGCCCGACGCCAGCGGACCCCGGGCCCTGTGCAAGGAGGCTCGTCATGTCCGATCGTCATCTCCCCGTCCGTCCCAACATCGACCAACTGAAGCACCAGGCCCGCGACCTCCTGCGTGCGATCCGCGCGGGTTCCGCCGAGGCGGTGGAGGATCTGGCGCGGCTCCATCCGGCTCCGGGGGACGCCGCCTCCGTGAAGCTGGCGGATGCCCAGCTGGTCCTGGCCCGGAGCTACGGCGCTGGCAGCTGGCCCCGCCTGATACTTGCCTGCCGGCTGACCGACGCCATCTGGCAGGATGACCTGGACACGGTGCGCCGCCTGGTGACCGAGCACCCCGCCCTGCTGCACGAAAGTGCCCTCGTCCGACCGAGCAACTGGGGCCCGCCGATGTCGTACGCCGCCAACCTGGGTCGCGACCGCATCATCGAGTTCCTGCATGGACGCGGGGCGACGGATCATGCCCATGCGCTGGGCCGAGCCGCGCTGCAGAGCCAGGTGCCCACCGCGCGCCTGCTGCATCGCCTGCTGGATCATGCTGTGCCGGGGGCGGATGTACTGGGAGGACCAGCCTACACGCTCAGCGCGAGCGGCACCGAGTTCCTGCTCGCCGCTGGCGCCCCGGTGCGGACCGCTGAGGGCCTGCGGCTGGCCCCGGTAGATGTGGTCCTGGGCACCGATAGCCGGAAGCCGGAGGCCAAGCACCGGATACTCGCACTCTATGCCGAGTATGGATTCGAGCTGCCGGACACCCCCGTGATGGCCCTCCACCGTGGCCGGATCGACCTGCTGGAGCGGCACCTCGCCGCCGACCCTGCGCTGCTCCGCCGCACGTTCACCTTCGACGAGATCTTTCCGCCAGCCCTCGGCTGCGACCCCGCCACGCCGTTCCGGACCCATGGCACGCCGCTCGATGGCGTCACCCTGCTGCACCTGGCGGTCGAGTACGATGAGTTCGCAATCGTCCGGTGGCTGCTGGCGAACGGAATGGACATCGATGCGCCCGCCGTGCGGCACCCTGACGGGTTCGGCGGGCACACCGCGCTCTTCGGCACCGTGGTCTCGTATCCCAACTTCTGGATGAACTACCAGGACCGGCCGCAGGTGGCGCCGATGGCCGAGCTGCTGCTGGCCCATGGGGCGGACCCCGGGGTGCGGGTCTCCCTGCGGCATCGGGTGGAATGGGGAGACCAGCGCGAGCGGGAATATCGCGACGTCACCCCAGTGACCTGGGGCGAGCGGTTCGTGGAGCCGCTCTTCGTGAGTCGGCCGGCGATGGCGCTGATCGCGGCCCGGCCCGCGCCCTGAGGGGTGCGCCGCTAGGCCCGTGCGGGTCCCCAGCGCTCCAGCATGGCGACGAAGCTCGCCCCGGTGACGGGCTTGCTGAAATAGTCGTCCATGCCCGCCTGCAGGCACCGCTCGCGGTCGCCCGGCATGGCGTGCGCCGTGACGGCGACAATCGGGGTGCGGCTGCTATTCCCCTCCTGGCTCCGGATGCGCTGAGTGGCCTGATAGCCATCGACCTCCGGCATCTGGCAGTCCATGATGATGAGATCGAACATCAGGCGGCGAGCCTGCTCGAGCGCGTCCAGGCCGGAGGCCGCCACGGTGACGTCGCAGCCAAGCTTTTCGAGCAGCCGAGCCGCGAGCAGCCGGTTGACACCATTGTCGTCCACCAGCAGCACGCGCGTGCGGATGCCGTGCAGGCGCGCTGGCTCCACCACGGTCTCCGCCTCAGGCCCCGACGGGCACGCATCAGCCCACACGGGTGGTCCGCGCCCCTTCCCACTCCTGCAGCCTGGTCCACACTTCGTGATAGGCGGCGTGGAGCCGGTTCAGCGATTCGCGCGACTCGGCGACCGTCAGGGCTGCCGGATGGTCCTCCCATTCCCGGCAGGCCTCCGCCAGCGCCCTGGCCCCGATCGAGCCGGCCGTCCCCCGCAGCGCGTGCAGCCTGGCCTGGAGCGCCTGGATATCGCCGCTGTCGAGGGCGCGTGCGATCGTGCTCAGGACCTGGGGGGCCTGTTCCGAGAAGAGCCGGACCACTTCAGTGACGAGGCCCAACTGTCCTTCGACCTCGAGTTCGACCAGTTGCTGGAGCACGTCGGCATCGAGCACCGGCCAGGTCGCCTTCTCGGCGGTACTGGGCAACCGGCTGAGCCACCGGGTCAGCATCTGCTCCAGGGCATCACGCCGGATCGGCTTGGAGAGGTAGTCGTCCATGCCTGCGGCCAGACAGCGCTCGCGGTCGCCCTGCATGACGTGCGCGGTCATGGCGATGATCGGGAGCCGCCCGCCGGTGGTCGCCTCGCGGTTCCGGATCGCGGTCGTGGCCTCGAAGCCGTCCATCTCCGGCATCTGGCAATCCATGAGCACCAGGTCGTAGGGATGGTTTGCCGTCTCGACAATCGCATCGCGGCCGTTGCTGACCAGGTCCGGGGCGTAGCCCAGACGCCGGAGCATGGCGATCGCCACCTTCTGGTTCACGGGCGCATCTTCCACGATGAGAATCCGGCGCGGGCTGGCCCCCGCCGGCGCACCAGGCCCCGGCACGGGGACAGGCACAGGCACCGAGGCCGAAGCCGACTCGCACCGTCCCTCCATGGGAACACCCAGACGGGCCAGCAGGTCCGTGCGCCGGAACGGCCGGGTCAGGATGGGCAGGCCCCCTTCCACCTTTTTCCCCGGCACGGCGAGGAAGAGCGCGCGCACGCCGTTGCCAAGGGCCGCCGGGAGCACCGCTGCCGTGGCGTCGACGTCCGCAATGATCGCCGCCGCGCCGTCGAGCACCTGCGGAGGGAACGCTTCGAACCGGGCGGCGGCGCGTACATCCGCCCCCTCGGCCTCCAGCAATTCGCCCAGCACCCGGCGCTCCTGCGACGACGGAATGACCAGCACCACACGTTTCCCTGACAGTCCGGGTACGCGCGCCGGCACCCCGGGTGCCCCGGCGAAGGCAAAGGTGCACCAGAAGGTGCTGCCTTCGCCCTCGACACTGTCGACGCCGATTGCCCCACCCATCATTTCCGCCAGCTGCCGACAGATGGCCAGGCCCAGTCCGGTGCCGCCATAGCGACGGGTGGTCGAGGCGTCTGCCTGGGTGAACTTCTCGAAGATGGTGTCGCGCTGGGCCGGGTTGATCCCGATGCCGCTGTCGTGCACTTCGAGCCGGACCAGGAACTCCGGCCCGCGCACCTCGACCAGGGCCAGATCCACCGACACGGCGCCGGTCGCCGTGAACTTGATCGCGTTCCCCAGCAGATTGGTGACGACCTGCGCCAGCCGTACCCGGTCGCCCACCAGCTGCACCGGCAGGCGCGGGTCCACGCGTGCGACACACGCGAGCCCCTTTTCGAAGGCCCGACCGGCGAGCAGCGCCACCACGTCCTCCACCACGTCGCGGGGGGCGAACGGAATCGGCTCCAGGGTGAGTTTCCCCGCTTCGATCTTGGAGAGATCGAGGATGTCGTTCAGCAGCGTCAGCAGCGCCGTGGCGGAGGTGTGCAGCGTGTCAGCAAAATCCCGCTGCTCGACCGTCAGCTCGGTGTCCAGCAGCAGCTGCGCCATGCCGATCACGCCGTTCATCGGGGTGCGGAGCTCGTGGCTCATGTTGGCCAGGAACTCGCTCTTGGCCCGGTTCGCGGCCTGGGCCTGGTCCTTCGATTCCAGCAGGGCCGCGGTCCGCTCATCCACCAATCGCTCCAGCCCTTCGCTGTAGGCCGCCAGCTCGTGGTACAGCTGACTGCTCTCCAGCGCGCTGGCCACATTGCCCAGCAGGAGGGACAACAGCTTGTGGGTGGTTTCGACCACCTCTGCGAGGGGCCGGGTCGCGACACCCAGGAACATGCCCACCACCCGGGACCGGGTGGCCAGCGGGCGCAGCAGGACGGTGGCCCCGGGGGTACAGGCCGATGGCACCTGCACCGCCGAGTTTCGCTGAATGGCCCAGGCGAAGATGCCGTTGGCGATCTGGGCATCCACCTCCGCCTGGATCTCCGGGCTGGCCAGCACCGGCTCGGCATCCACCAGCGTGAACGCCAGCCCGTCCGCCTCCAGCAGCAGGAACGCGGTCTGGTCGAACTCGATCAGGCGACGCAGCACCGGCCGGGCGGCGCGGATGATCACCGCCGGGGTCACCTCACGGGGTTCGTCCCCGTTGAAGGTGCCGAGCGAGGCGACCATATCGAGCGCGTCGGCGACGAGGCTGTCGCTGGCAGGGCGGCTCAATGGGCCTCCAGCGCGATGACCTGCACCGCCGCTTCATAGTGCCGCTCCGACTCTTCCACCAGGTCGGCCAGCACCGCCGCGGGGAGTCCGATCAGGCTCCAGGCGTGGGCGGCAAACGGCGGCAGGGCCGATTCGCCGCTGGTCCCCAGTTGCAGGGCATTGGCGATGAGGTCGGCGAGATGCACGGTGGCGGCTTCCACCGGGAAGCGCTTGGCCCGATCGGGATAGTGGTGATACGCCACCGCTTCGCGGAGACTGGGCGGCAGTTTCCAGAGATCCAGCAGCGCTGATCCCACATGGGTGTGATCGAACCCCAGGAGCTCCTGTTCCGCGGCGAAGAGTGGCACACCGGTCTCGGCGCTCCGCGCCATTGCCTTGCGCGACTGGTCCGGGACCTGGGTGAAGAGCACCGGCCGTCCGATATCGTGCAACAGCCCCGCGACGAAGAACCGCTCGACGTTGGGCTCACGCCGCCGGGTGGCGAGTGCGCGCGCCACGACCCCACAGGCCACACTATGGCGCCAGAACGAATCCATCGTCACCAGCCCGGGCGGCAGGTTGGCGAAGAGCCGGATGACCGAGGTGGCCAGCGCGAGGTCCTGCAACTGCGCGGTACCGACGATGCTGATCGCGTGGCTGACGGTCTCGATCGGGGTCGGGAAGCCGTACATGGCGCTGTTCACCAGCTTGAGCAGGCGGGCGGTGAGCCCGGGATCCTCCGCGATCACGCGTCCCACATCGGCGGCGGACGCCCGGGGGTCGGCCACGACCTCGGAGAGACGCAGATAGATCCCGGGGAGCGAGGAGACGCTCACCAGGCCTTTGAGGAGATCGGAGGCCCTAGCCACGGGGACTCCGGGCGAGCCGCTGGCCTTCGCGCTCGACGCACAGCCGGAACAGTTCGGCAATCACGGGATCGGCCAGGTCGTTGTGACGCATGCGGACCCGGACCGCGGCATCGGCCGCCGCCTGGAGCTCCGGCGCAACCGGCAACGGGGCGTCGGCGTCCGGCTCGCCCGGCTGGCGGATCTTCACCCCGAGGATCCCCCAGAGCTGGAACGCCCGGAGATGGCGGTCGGTCAATTCGGTGGCGGCCGGCATCAGGAGGCGGCCCTGCTGATCGCGGACGTCCTCGGCCAGCAGCATGCCGGCTTCGAGATCGTCCACGCTGACCATTCCGCTGTGGCGCGTCCCGGTCGCGCCGCCGCTCACAGCAATCCCTCCGGGAGGGGTCGCATCCCGTGCTGCTGCACCGCTTCGAGCTGCGGCTTGAGCACCTGGTCGTAGCAGTCGGGACAGACCCCATGGGAAAACTGGGCTTCGGTCCGGCGGCTCACGTACTCCTCCACCTGGGACCACTGTTCGGATTCGTCCCGGATCTTCTTGCAGTAGGAGCAGATTGGCAGCAGCCCTTCGAGCTGACGGACTTCGCGCTGCAGGCCGAGGATCCGCTCCGCCACGCGCAGGCGGGCGTGCAATTCCTCGCGGTCCACCGGCTTGGACACGAAGTCGTCCGCCCCTGCCATCATGCCATCGAGGTAGCGGTCCCGTCCGGTCAGCGCGGTCAGGAGGAGGACGTAGGTATAGCGGTCCTTGCCGTGGGCCCGGATCCGGCGGGTGAGTTCCAGTCCGTCCATTTCGGGCATCATCCAGTCGGTAATCACGGCGTCGACCGGCTCGGTCACGAACCGGTCCCACCCCTCCCGACCGTTGTTGGCGCCCAGCACCTCGTGCCCCAGTCGCTCAAGCACGACGGTGAGGATGCGGCGCGAGACCGGATCGTCCTCCACGGCGAGTACCCTCATGCCGCACCAGACCCTGGCACGTCCCGCTGGCGGGAAGCGCCGGTGCCTGGCCCCGGGCGAGGCCCGGGGCAGAAAACCTGGTCTGAGGGGCGAACGTTCACACAACCTCCGAGGGGGCGATCCTGCGACACAGCGGTGCCGGGACGCAGCACCGGCTTCTCCTTCCGGTATCGGCCGAAAGCCGGTCCAGCTTGACGTTCAGGCCGATGGGGGCCGATTTCCGGGCGGCGGTGCCGGTGCCCCGGTCAGGCCCCCCGCAGGCGGTAGCAACCCGCCCGGTCGACCGGGACCCGCTCGAAGGTGTCCCCCAGGTTGATCACCGTCTCGGCGCCGCCAAGAAAGAGGTAGCCCCAGGGCTGGAGCACGCTGCGGACCTTGTCCAGAATGGCACGTTTGGTAGGCAGGTCGAAATAGATGAGGACGTTCCGCAGGAAGACGATGTCCATCGACGGGATCGACGCCCAGGACTCAATCAGGTTGAGCTCACGGAATTCACAGCCTGCCTGGAGGGCTGGCTTGGCCTGCCATTCCGTCCCTGCCGGATCGAAATACTTCCGCAGCAGCTCGGGGGGGAGGCCACGACGAACCTCGACATGGCTGTACCGACCCGCCTGGCAGCGACGGACCATTTCGCGGGACAGGTCCGTGCCGAGGAGCCGCACGTTCCAGCGCGCCAGTTCGGGGAAATGTTCCCGCATCGTCAGGGCGATGGAATAGGGCTCCTGTCCGCTGGAGCTGGCCCCGCACCAGATGCGAAGGTCCCGCTGTGCGGCGCGGCGCGCGAGCAGATCGGGGAGGACGTGGGTCCGCAACGCCTCGAAGGGATAGTGGTCGCGAAAGAAGCTGGTCTCGTTGGTGGTCATGGCCTCGACCACCCGATGCTGCAGCCCGGGATCCGAGCCGGAGCGCAGGACCCCCACCAGTTCCGCCAGCGAGGCGTGGCCTTCGGCGTAGGCGAGCGGGGTCAACCGGGCGTCCAGCAGGTACGCCTTTTCCGGTTCCAGGACGATGGCACTGCGCTTCCGCACCAGCTGGCTGAGGTACTGGAAGTCTGCCGTACTGATCGTCATTCCGCGGCGGGCGCGGTCAACGAGGCCCCGAGGCTTTCCCTTTCGTGCAGGACGGCGCGCAGCGCCCGTACCCGACTGGTGCGGATCCCGGCAGCATGCAACGTATTGGCGGCACCCTGCGCGACCGACGTCACTCCGGCGATCTGGTCTGCGAGGCCCCGGTTCAACGCGTCCACCGCGTTCGCCAGCGCCACCGTGGCCGCCTCGGCATCCTCGCGCAGTACATCGGCGGCCGCCTGGACGGCCAGCAGGTTAGTTTCGCGCGCCAGCCGGTCGAGCGCATCGAGCGCCTCCCCCACCCCTGGCTGCTGGCCGCCACCCGCCTGGCGCGCCAGCGTCAGCGCTTCCCGGGCTGCGTCGACTTCGCGCGCAACAATATCGGTGTCCACGCGCGGGCCGTCCCCCGCCGCAGTGGCATCGTCGATTCCCTGCGCCGTCAGCAGCGCCACGGCATCGAGGAGACCCGCCAGCTGCTGCAGGTTTCGCCCCGCGCTCTCGATGGCTCGCGCCTGCTGCTGCAGCCACACGACCTGGGTCGGTGGAACCGCCTCGACCGGGGCCGCACCTGGCACCGGATCGATGGGCAGGCTCATCGGTGCGGACGATTCCGGCGGCGACAGGGTCGGGACCGGCACGGCCAACTCCACCGGTGGCGTCGCCTCAGCCGCGAGCGACGGCTCGGACGGCGGGGTGAAGTAGACAATTTCCCAGGTGATCTGCGGGCCGACGAATCGCTGATCCTGATCGCGCACGGGGGAGACCAGGATCGAGACCGTCTCGGGGCCCATGCGGATCTGACGCTTATGGGGGAGCCGCTCGGGATCGCGGAACAACGCCCGGCGCTCTGCAGCATCCGGGAAGAAGAGGCTGGCGGGCACACCCTCCAGCGGATTCACGGGATGGGGGAGATGCGGCGCCAGCCGCGCCAGGGCGACCTCGCACGCGGCGTTCCCATGCCACACTTCACCGGTGGGGTCGGGATACATCAGCGGGACCGGCAGGTCCTCCGCTTCCGCCCGAAGCCGTCGGAAGATTTCCTCGGCGCGATGGGCGTCACTCTCATCCCGCCAGGCGATGGCATATCCCAGCAGGGCACCCGCCGAATCCTCGACGGCGAGCAGGTGGGCCTTCCAGGTCGCGCGACCGAAGGACCAGGTGGTCTCCCGCGGCAGCCGCTCCCGGTCCGCCAGCATCCCCTGCAACTGGGTGGGGGCGGGGTGAAAACGCAGCAGGGAGGTGCCGGGCAGGTCCGCCGCGCGCAGGCCAAAGACCCGGCGCAGGTCGGGATCCACCGCCTGGGCCGCACGGGCCGCCTCCGGGCTCAGGTGCACCACGGTGAACTGGGGATCGAGCACAAACAGGTTCCAGCTGTCCAGCTGCCGGGCGTCGACCAGCGCGACGGCGCGCGGAATGAGGCCGGCACCGGCGCCGGCCGATCCGCCGGTCTCTGTCAGCCCCAATTTGGCGCCGAACCCACGGAGGGTGCTGCTCAGCTCCGTCACGGCCACGGAAGGCGCACCCACCTCAACACAACAGGCAGCCAGCAGGGCGACGGCGGCCTCAAAGGTCGCGGCATCCAGGGCCAGGGTGTGCCGCAGCACGGCCGGATCCGGGCCGTCATAGGCCATGGGCCCGCCCATCAGATCCGTCACGAGCAGCTGCAGCCGCCAGCGATTCTCCTCGCGGCCGGCCGTCGCCGCGAAGCGGACCAATCCCGGCACTTCGGCCAGACGGCCGATAAAGCGGCCGACGGCGCGAGCCAGCAGGTCAAAGCCGCCGATCCGGTCGAAAGCGGTCACGGCGGCCCCGGGTGGGGCGAGATGTCCGCTCGCAATCATGGATCCCTCCGATGAAATCGTGCGTGGCCGCGTGGGTCGACGGGGCGCTTCATGCGCCGCTCCTGAGCCCGGCGGCGGTTGCCTGCAACGGGCGATAGACCACCGAACTGCCGCCGGGGATCCGCTCCCACTGATCGTCCACCATGTGGGTCGTTTCCGCACTGCCCAGGAACAGGACCCCGTCAGGTCGGAGCGACTGCCGGACCTGACGGAGGATGTTCCGCTTGGTGGCGAGATCGAAGTAGATCAGCACATTCCGGATCAGGACCACGTCGAACTTTGGTCCGGGCGGCCACGGGGCGATCAGGTTCATCTCCCGTGCCTCGATCAGGGTGCGCAACTCGGGCCGGATCTGCCACTGGGCCCCCTGGCGCTCGAAATACTTGAGCAGCAGGGGCGCGGGCAGTCCCCGATTGACCTCAAGCTGGCTGTAGCTGCCATCCCGGGTGCGGCGCACCATGAGCGAGGACAAGTCGGTGGCCACGATCCGGATATCCCAATCCCGCAGCTGCGGGAAGTGTTCCGCCAGCAGCATGGTGAGGCTGTAGGCCTCCTGTCCACTGGAGCAGGCGTTGCTCCAGAACCGCAGGCGCCGCTCGCGCTGCCGCGCCGCGATGAGTTCCGGCAGCAGCCGGGTGCGCAGGATTTCGAACGGGTGGATATCCCGGAAGAAGCTGGTCTCGTTGGTGGTCATCGCCTCGATCACCGCCTGCTCCAGCGGGCCGCGGGGCTGCCGTTGCAGGGCCACGACCAGGTCCGCCGGCGAGGCGATCCCATGCAGCCGCAACACCGGCAGCAGGCGGCTCTCCACCAGATATTCCTTCCCGGGCTCGAGCACGATGGCCGAGCGGTCCCGGATCAGGGCCCGGAGGGAGTCAAATTCGGCCTGGCCAAGCATCGCGGGGGGCGCGCTCAGCGGGTCGAGAGGGGGGCGCGGGGCAGACCGGGCAACCGCCCGACCGCGGCGCACTGGATCAGCTCGGCGGCGATCTGGTCGAGCGGGACCAGTTTGTCGACCAGCCCGGCAGCACTCACGGCGCCCGGCATGCCCCAGACGACCGAGCTTGCCTCATCCTGCGCCAGCAGGCGACCTGCCCTCGGCCACGATCTGATCGGCCCCACGCAGCCCATCGTTGCCCATGCCCGTCAGCACCAGGGCCAGGGTCCGGTTGTGGTAGGTGGCCGCCACGCTCCGGAACAGGGGATCGACCGCAGGACGGCAGGAGTTCTCCGGCGGGTCGCTGTTGAGCACCACCCGGACGTGGTCGTCGGTGCGCTGTACGAGCATGTGCTGATTGCCCGGCGCGATCCAGACGACGCCCGGCTCGAGGCGGCCACCCTCCGTCGCCTCACAGACCTGCAGTTTAGAGGAGGCGGAGAGCCGGTCGGCCAGCAGCCGGGTAAAGACGGGCGGCATGTGCTGCACGATCACGATCGGCAGCGGAAAATCGGCGGGGAGCAGCGGCAGGATCGCGGCCAGCGCGTTGGGTCCCCCGGTGGAGACACCGATCGCAAGAACGTCCAGCCGCACCGGCAGGAGCGGCCGGTCCTTCCGCGGAGCGGCGGGGGCGCCGGGCGCGCCGCTGGCGCCGGCGGCGCGGCCGGGCGGGCGATGCGGCCGCGACCGGCCAGCGCCTTGATGCGGGGAATGAGTTCGGACCGCACCTGGGCCTGCGCCTGGGTGACGCTGCCGACATTGGCCGGCTTGGTGACGTAATCGGATGGCCCCGCGGGCCAGGGCCTCGAGCGTTGCCGCGCCACCCCGTTCCGTCAGGGTGCTGAACATGATCACCGGCAGGCGGGGGTGGAGCTTGCGCAGCTCCACCAGCGTCTCCAGCCCGTCGAGCTCGGGCATCTCGATATCGAGGGTCACAAGGTCCGGCGTCAACTGCGCGATCTTGGCCAGGGCCAGACGGCCGTTCGTCGCCGCTGCCCACCACCTCGATGTCGGGATCCGCGTCGAGCACGTCGGTCACGAGCCGCCGGACCACGACGGCGTCGTCGACCACCAGCACGCGAATCGGCATCGTCAGGCCGGGACCAGACCGACGAGCTGCAGCTTGGCCCGGAGGATGTCGACCGTGAACGGCTTCATGACGTACTCGTTGGCACCGGCCTCCAGCGCCCGCTGCATCTGGCTCATCTCGGTCTCGGTGGTCACCATCATGATGACGCTGTCCTTCCACTCGGGCCTGGCCCGGGCGGCGACGAGAAAATCGAAGCCGTTCATTTCGGGCATGTTCCAGTCGACCAGCATCAGGTCAACCTTGCCGTGCTCCTCCAGCCGGGCCAGCGCCTCAACCCCGTGCCCCGCCTCGAGGACCTCGAATCCCAGTTCACGAACGGCCTTGCCGATGATGCTGCGGATCGCCCGCGAGTCATCCACGATCAACGCACGCACTCTGCCTCCTTACCTCGAAGTGGATACGGCGCCCGCCGGGACCGTCCGGGCGGGGACAGCCTGTTCCTTCCTGACGCAATCGGGGCAGCGCGGCGCGGGCCGGACCACCTCGGCGGCCATGGCGGCGTCGTGCAAACGGGTCCATCGGCCATCGACCGCCTCGATCCGATCGCAATCGGGGCAGCATCCATGGATGGCCGCCAGGTACTGCAGGGTGGCTTCCATCCGGACGATCCGCTCCGCTACCCGCAACCGGGTGACCAGTTCATCGGGATCGAAGGGCTTGGTCAGGAAGTCGTCGGTGCCGGCATTCATCGCGGCGAGGTAATTCTTCTTGCCACCGAGCGCCGTCAGCACGATGAGATAGCAATAGCGGTCGTTGCGGGGGTCGGAGCGGATCCGGCTGCAGAGCTCCAGCCCGTCCATCCGCGGCATCATCCAGTCGGTGATGACCACCTGCGGCCGCTGCTGCTGGAACATGGTCCAGGCCTCCGCGCCATCCTTCGCGGCAAAGGTCTCATACCCGAGTTTTTCCAGGGTCTTGAGCAGGACCAGGCGGCTGGTCGGATCATCTTCCGCAATCAGGATGCGCATGCGTTTGTCGTCCCCTCGTCCCGGCGTCGCATTCCCACCCCCGCGGCTGCCAGCCTGCCAGTCCCCGGGCGGGGCCCGGGCCATGACCCGGGATTCCGGCCGGGGGAGTTCCCCCGGCGTCTCCCGGAAGTATCGGCACTTGGGGGGTGTGGCTTGATCGATCCGGCGCGTCCGGCCGGCAGTGCGACTACGGGTCCTGCCGCAGGCCCAGATGCTCGTGAAATTCCCGCTCCACCTGCGCTGTGTCGGCGGCGTTGAACAGGATCAGGTTGCGGAGGTGCTCCAGGCAGTCGATGCCGATGATCTCGTTGAACTGGAGGGCGCAGCCGTCCGGCGCGGACCGCACCACCGTGCCGGTGGCGTGCACCTCGATCTCGGTACCATCCAGGTGCAGATCGGACCTCGCACGCCGCACCCTGCGGCGGGACCACCGTCGCCCGGAAGAAGCCCCCCTTGAGGCTGAGGCTCTCGATGGTCCCATGCATGTATGCCACGCCGCCCGCCGTGATCTCGGCCCGCAGATGCACGTTGACCCGGCTGAATTCCCGCCGATGCGGGAAGGGAACCTCGGACATGAGACCTCCTAGTGCTGTGGGTCACGCTTCTTGTGCAACCGAACGACCAAGGGCGATCCCTGGCAGTCGAAGATGACCGTGGTCATCAACTCACCCCCGTGGACGTGGGTGCTGTAATCGCCACCCTCCGTCACGGTCGGCAGGGAGAGGCGGCAGGGCTCGGGCAGCAGCGCCTTCACGTTGCCACCGGTCATGTTGACCAGTTCGCCCATGGCGTCCTTGGTATCGGCGACCGACGTCTGGTCCGGCGCAATGCCGAACATGGTGGCCGCGGCCTGGCGGGCAAACTCCGCCGAGCACTCGATGGTCACGGCCCCCTCCCAGGCGCCGCTGAACTGGACACACCCGGACACCGTCCGGCCCGTCGCGGCGGGGGGCGTGGCCATCGTGCACCACGGTGAGGCCCAGGACCGATTCCCAGACCGTCTCCGTCACCTGTCGGATTTCCTCCTCGAGAAACTGCATGCTTCCTCCTAACCCGCTTTGAGCCGGTAACACCCGGCCCGGTCGAACTGCACCCGCTCGAACGTATCGCCCAGACTGATGGTGGTCTCGGCCCCACCGAGGAAGAGATGCCCCCACGGGCGCATCACCTTCCGCACATTGCCGAGGATGGTCCGCTTGGTCTCGACATCGAAATAGATCAGCACATTCCGAAGAAACACCACATCCATGGCCGGCAGCAGGCCCCACGGCTCGATCAGGTTGAGCTCACGGAACTCGCACAGCCGCTGGACCTCGGGTTTCACCTGCCACTCCATCCCCTTTTTCTCGAAATACTTCACCAGCAGCGAGGCGGGCAGGCCCCGATTGATCTCGATCTGACCGTAGCGACCGCCGCGGGAGCGGGCGACCATCTCGCCCGAGAGGTCGGTCGCCAGGATGTTCACCGACCAGCTGGCCAGCTGCGGAAAGTGCTCCATCACCGTCATGGCGATGGTGTAGGGTTCCTGGCCACTGGAACAGGCGGCACACCAGATATTCAGCCTGCGCTCCGCGGCCCGGTGCCTGATCGCTTCCGGCAGCACGACGGTCCGCAGGGCATCAAAGGGGTGCAGGTCGCGGTAAAAGCTGGTCTCGTTGGTGGTCATCGCTTCGACCACCTTGCGGTGCAGCCCGTTGGGCGGCGCACTCCGCATCCGGGCCACCATCGCGTCCAGGGACGCGAATCCCTCCGCCTTGGCCAGTGGCGTGAGCCGGGAGTCGAGCAGGTAGCTCTTCTCCGCCTCCAGCACGATCGCGGAACGCTGCCGCACGAGCTGGCTCACATACTGGAAATCCACTGAATTCAAGGCCATCCCAGAGACTCCGTCGTCATGCCGGCGTGGCCAGAACGCGGCCAGGCCTGGTACGCTGTCTTGCTTCCGAGGCGAGCTGGGCGAGCGATACCACCCGGCTCGCCAGCCCCGCCCGGGCGATGGCTCCTGGCATGCCCCAGACCACACTGGAGGACTCGTCCTGGACCATCACCTCTCCACCCGCCTGTACGATCGCCTCGGCGCCCTTGAGGCCATCCTGCCCCATACCGGTCAGCACGATGGCCAGTGTCCCCGCCCCGTACCGGCGAGCGACCGACCGGAATAACACATCGACCGAGGGCCTGCAGGAATTCTCGGGACGGTCACCCGTTATTTTTAGCCTGACCTGGCGACCCTCCGGCGACACCACGAGGTGATGGCCCCCTGGCGCAATCCAGGCCTCCCCGGGGACCGGCACTACGTCGGCAACCGCCTCGCTGACGCGGAGCCCGGAGGACGCCGCCAGCCGGTCGGCCAGCAGCCGGGTAAATCCCTCCGGCATGTGCTGGACAATCAGGATCGGGAGGGGAAAATCGGCACCCAGACCGCACAGGAAGTGTTCGAGTGCATTGGGGCCGCCAGTGGACGCACCGATGACCAGGATGGCCGGGGCCGTAGCCGTCCGGGGTGGCGCCAATGCTATTGGGGTGACCATGGACGCCACCGGCGCCGGGGCCGATGTCCTGCTGTGCGGTACGGTCGGCAACGGCGCGGTCGACAGCGATGCGCGCGCCATGATCTCCTTGAGGCGGGGGATCAGCCGCTCGGCGACCCACCCGGTGGCATTTCGCATGTTGCCCTCGTGCGGCAACTTGGGAATGCAGTCACTGGCCCCGAGCGCAATGGCCTCGAGTTCGGAGGCGCCCGGTTGGGTCATCCCGCTGAACATGACGACATGGACCCCGGGCCAGCGCGCCCGGATCTGCCGCAGCGCCGTCAGCCCGTCCATCCCCGGCATGTCGATGTCGAGCGTGACGATATCGACGGGGGTCCGGGCGAGTGCGGCCAGCGCGAGATCACCATCCGACGGCGTCGCCACCACTTCGAAGGCGGAGTCCTGGGCCAGGGTCAGCGCGATCAGCCGCCGGACAATGACCGCATCGTCCACCACCATGACCCGAATGGGGGGGGTCACCGGGGGCTCAACACTGGAACTTCCCCACCATGCCGTGCAGTTCCTCGGCCAAACGCGCCAGATCCTCCGTCGCACGCTGACTGTCCGTCACCCCGCCACGGATGCCGCGGGCCGCCGCCTCGAGGCCGGCCACGCCCTCGGCGATAGCGCCGGCGCCACCCGCCGTCTCCCCCAGCGTGCGGCCCATGTCGGTGGTAGTGACCGTCTGCTCTTCCACCGCGCCCGCGATGGTCGTCTGGATGGCGCTGATCTGGGTGATGGTATCGGCAATCCCGGACAGGGCCGCGGCCGCATCCGTCGTATGCTCCTGGATCGCCACAATCTTGTGGCCGATCTCTTCGGTGGCCCGGGCGGATGCCTTGGCCAGTTCCTTCACCTCGTTGGCCACCACCGCAAACCCGCGTCCCGCGTCGCCCGCCCGGGCGGCTTCAATCGTGGCGTTCAGCGCCAGCAGGTTGGTCTGCTGCGCGATGGAGTTGATCAGCTTGAGCACCTGACCAATCTCCTGACTCGAGCGACCGAGACGCCCCATCGTGTCCTGGGCGCCGCGCGCGGACCGCACGCCGTCGCCCGCGACCCGCGCCGCATCGGTGGCGCTGCGGGCGATGTCGCCGATGGAGGCGTTCATCTGCTGGGTCCCCGCCGCCACCGTCTGGACGTGACGTGAGACCTCGCCGGCGGCCGCGGCCACCCGGGCGGCATCGGTCACCGTCAGCTCGATCACGCTGGCGGCCGACCGGTTGACGGCCGTGAGTTCTTCCGACGCCGCGGCCAGGGTCCGGGCATGCTGCCCGATCCGGCTCACGTCCGTCCGGAACCCTTCCAGCAGCGCCGCCAGGCCCTCGCCCAGCTGGCCGATGGCATCCGACCCGCGCACCGGAACCGGCTGGGTGAGATCCCCCCGGGTGGCGTCCCGTACCACCGCGAGAATCTGGTCCACTTTGCCCTGCAGGTCAGCCGCCTGCCGCTGTTCCCGGGCGTGCGATTCCTGCATCACCCGGTCGCTCTCCAGCCGGCGGGTGATCAGTTCCCAGGTCACCATCGGGCCGAGGTACTGCTGCATCGCGTCGAAGGTGGGGCTGACGCGCAGATCCAGGGTTTCGGGGCCCAGCTGCACCTGCAAGGTGAGCGGCAACTGCGCCGGGTCCTGCATCCGCGCCCGGAGTGCCCGCAACTCGGGATGGAGCACCTCGAGCGGCTGTCCGAGCAGCTTGTCAGCCCGGGCACCCAGGTGCGCCTGCAGCTGTGTCAGGCAGGCCAGCGCTGCGGGATTGAGGTACTGGATGACCAGCTCCCGGTCGGCGGACACCGTGTGGACCGGCGAATTGCGCAGCATCGACGTGCTGCGGGCCAGTTCCACCCGCGCGATCCCGCCCGCGATCTGCTGCGCCACCTTGCGCAGCAGGTCAGCCTCGGTGGCGGAGAGGGCGCGGATCGCGGTGGCGTAGAACTCCAGGGTGCCGACGATCTCGCCGTTGACAAACAGCGGGAGGCAGACCGCGGACCGTACGCCGGTCTCCCGGGCCAGTGCGGCCCGGGCAAACTCGGGCACGGCGCCGAAATCTTCCACGAAGACCAGGTCCCCACTGCGCCAGGCCCGGCCGGAAAGGGCTTCGCCCTCGCTGAACTGGGCATGGCGGGTCTTGTCGCGGAACGGCGCCGCGATCTCGCCCGAATCCATGGCACACTTGAGGAGGTCGTCCAGCGGGTCGCGGCGCAGGTAGGCGGCATAGGCCCAGCCCTGGGCGGTGCGCACCGCCTGAAGGGTGCTGGCGATGGCGCCTTTGACCGTGGCCGCCCTGGCCACCCCGTCGATGACCTGCAGGATGAGGGCGGCGCCCGATCCGGTCTCGTGGCCGACGGACGTGCCGGGCGGGGCGACCCGCGTGCTCGCCGCTTCACGCAGTGCGATCACGGACGCCTCCTAGATTGTGAAGCGACCGACGAGCCGCTGCAGGTCCGCAGCCATGGCGGCAAGTTCCTGGGTGGCCCGTTGGCTGTTCCCGGTGATGGCGCTGGTGGATTCGGCGGACTGGGCGACGGAACCAATCGTGTGGGTGATCTCGCCCGCCCCTTTCGCCGCGTCTGAGATATTGCGGGCCATCTCGCTGGTGGTGGCCGTCTGCTCCTCCACCGCCCCCGCGATCACCGTCTGAATGTCGCTGACCTTGGTGATGATGCCCCCGATTTCCCGGATCGCGGTCACCGCGCGACCGGTGTCGCCCTGGATCGCGTCGATCCGCTGACCGATTTCCTCGGTGGCGCGGGCGGTTTCCTTGGCCAGTTCCTTCACTTCCTTGGCCACCACGGCGAAGCCCTTGCCCGCTTCCCCGGCGCGGGCCGCTTCGATGGTGGCGTTCAGCGCCAGCAGATTGGTCTGCTGCGCGATCGAGGTGATCAGCTTGACGACCTTGCCGATCTCCTGGCTCGAGTCGCCCAGCTTGGCCATCATGGTATTGGTCCGGTCCGCCAGCCCGACGGCGTCCACCGCGACCTTGGCGGCATCGCTCGCGTTCTTCGCGATCTCGCGGATGCTGGCCCCCATCTCCTCGGTCCCCGCCGCCACCGTCTGGATGTTGCGCGCCACTTCGTCCGAGGCGGAGGCGACGACCTGGGCGCGGGTGGTGGTCTCGGCCGCCCCGTCGGTCACGGTACGGTTTACCGACGACAGCTCTTCCGCCGCGGTGGCCAGGGTGCGGGCGTGACCCGCGATTTCGGCGACACTCTTCCGCTGGTTCTCGAGGAAGGTGGCGAGTCCATCGCCCAACTGGCCGATGGCATCATTGCCGCTCACCGACACGGTGGCGGTCAGGTCGCCGGCGGCCGCGGCGCGGACGGCGGACAGGATGCCATCCACCTTGGCCCGCAGCTCCAGCGATTCGCGATGTTCCCGTTCATGCGCCGTGGCAATCGTCCGCTCCGCCGTGAGGGTCGCGGTGATGACCTCCCAGGTGAGCATCGGACCGATGTAGCGCTGCTGGTGATCGTAGGTCGCCGAGATCTGCAGATCCACCGTCTCGGGGCCGAAGGTGACCCGCTCCCGGTAGGGGAGATTCTTCGGGTCCAGCAGTCGCCGCCCGGTGTCGGCCGAGGGGGCGAGAAAGGCCGTCATCGGCTGGCCGGCTACCTGGTCCGGCTGCAGCGGCATCACCTTCCCCAGCGCCTCGAGCGACCGGCGCCCGGCGGGATTGATGTACTGCATGGTGAGGTCGGGATCGCCACAGATGATGTTGGTCGGGCAGCTCTCAATCATGGAGAGCACCCGGCCCAGTTCGACCTCCACCCGCTGCCGTTTAGTCTGGTCTTCCCAGGCCGCGACGTAGCCGGTGGTCACCCCGTCGGCATCCACCAGTCGGGTCACCAGGCACTTGAAGGCACTCGTGTCGGTCCGGATCTTGTGCTCGTATGGCTGCGTGGCCGCGGCGCCTTCGGCACCGGCGCGAAACCCGGGGGGATTGCCGTGGAGCTCCGCGAGTTCCCGGCCCTCCAGGGAGCCCTCGACGAATCCCAGGGACCGCACCGCGTCGGTCGCCGCCTGACTGGCCGCCACCACCCGCTGATTGCCATCGGCAAACACGAGAATCGCGCGGACCTGCATGACGCCGTCCAGTAACCGGCTGGACGACAGCGGGTCACTGCTCGGGGCGCTCCGCGGCAGCATGCGGTTGCGCATTCGGTCGATCATCGGAGCACTCTCCATGGGAAAACCTACGACGACCCGGGGGGACCCTCGTCCCGGGTACTGCCACACGGCCTCATGCCGCGCGCTCCCCCGCCACTCGGACTCGCGCCAACCCGGACTCAGCGGACCGCCAGGACCGGCTCCACCCGGAGCGCCCGGTCCATGTTCAGGATCATGAGCAACCGATCCGGCAGCTTGTAGACGCCCCGGATGAGCTCGCGGGCGACGCCGTCGGATGCGTCTCGGGCGGCGGTTCGAAGGTCCGTCCTCGACCTCGAGCACGTCGCCGATCTCGTCGACCAGCAGGCTGACCGCGCCGTCGTCGGTGCGCACCACGACGTTCATCGGCCGGCTCGCCGTCGGCCGCGGCGGCAGACCGAGCCGCTGGCGCAGGTCGATCGCGGTGACGATCTGGCCGCGCAGGTTGATCAGGCCCCGGACGACGGGCGGCGCCAGCGGCACCCGGGTCATCTCCTGGTAGCGGATGACCTCCTGGACCTTCAGGACCTCGACCCCGAAGAAGAGGTCGCCCGAGGTGGAAGGTGCAGAACTGACGGTTGCTGGCCATGGGCATCACGACTCCTGCGGTGACGGGTTCAGCGTCCGCGCCCTCGAAGCAGCAGGACATCGGCATTGCTCGATGATGGCGTGGACGTCGAGCAGGTCGGTGACCTGCCCCTGGATGACGGCCGAGCCGAGCACCGCGCCGCGCCGGCGCGGCGCTGGACGTCGAGCGCCTCCTCGACGATGTCGAGGATGTGGTCGACGACCAGGCCGACGCTGCGGCCCTCGTGCGGTGTAGACGACGACCTGCAGCGAGCTCGCGCTCGTCGCTGCGCGGCCGCGCTCGCCCGAGCAGCTCGGTCAGGCGGATGCAGCGGCAGGATCTGGCCGCGGTACTGCACGACCTCCTGCTCGCCGGCCCGCTCGATGCCGCGCCGGCGGGAACTCCTCGAGCCGGGCCACCATGGAGAGCGGAATCGCCATCCGGCGGTCGGCGCCCAGGCCGGAACAGCAGCAGCGTCTGCGGTCCGCCTCGGCGGGCCGCTGACCGGCGCTGTCGTGTCGCCTTCGCGCGCGGGCGGCCTGCGCCTGCGGACACCACGCTGGCGCGCTGCGCCGATGCCGAGCACGTCGAGGATCAGCGCCACCCGGCCGTCGCCCATGATGGTCGCGCCGGCGAAGGCGGCGATGCCCTTGAGCTGCTTGCCCAGCGGCTTGACGACGATCTCCTCGGTGTCGTTGATCTCGTCGACCACCAGGCCGAACTGCCGGTCGTCGGCCTGCAGCACGACGATGTTGACCGCGTCGTCGTCCGAGCGGTCGCCCGGCTGACGCCGGCTGTCAGCCCGAGCTCGTGGCTCAGGTACACGAGCGGCAGCAGGCTGCCGCGCAGCCGGTAGACCGGCGCGCCGTGGATCGTCTCGATGCCGCTTGCGCGCCTGCTCGCCCTCGAGCCGCACCAGCTCGAGCAGGCTCACCTGCGGAATCGCGTAGCGCTCGCCGCCGCTGGTGACGATCAGCGCCGGGATGATCGCCAGCGTCAGCGGGATCTTGATCTTGAGGGTCGTGCCCTGCGCCGAGCCGGCTGTGGATGTCGACGGTGCCGCCGATCTTCTCGATGTTGGTCTTCACCACGTCCATGCCGACGCCGCGGCCGGAGATGTTGGTGACCTGTCTCGGCGGTCGAGAAGCCGGGCAGGAAGATCAGGTTGACCAGCTCGCGGTCGGCCATCCGCGCCGGCCTGCTCCGGCGTCGATCAGCCCGCGTCTGCGATCGCCTTGGCCTTGACCCGCTCGGGGTCGATGCCGGCGCCGTCGTCGGAGATCTCGATGTTGACCTGGCCGCCCTCGTGGAAGGCGCGCAGGAGCAGCCGCCCCTCGGCGGGCTTGCCCGCGCGCGACCCGGTCTGCCGGCGGTCTCGATGCCGTGGTCGACGGAGTTGCGGACGATGTGGGTGAGCGGGTCCTTGATCGCCTCGATGATGGTCTTGTCGAGCTCGGTCTCCTTGCCCTCCATCTCGATGCGGACCTGCTTGCCGCAGGCCAGCGCGAGGTCGCGGACGACGCGCGGGAACTTGGCTCCAGACGTTGCCGATCGGCTGCATGCGGGTCTTCATGACGCCCTCCTGCAGCTCGGTGGTGATCAGGTTGAGCCGCTGCGTCGTGGCGACGAAGCGCGGCATCCGTCTGCGGCGGCGGTGAACTGCAGGATCTGGTTGCGGGCCAGCACCAGCTCGCCGACCAGGTTCATCAGCTTGTCGAGCAGCCCGACGTCGACGCGGATGTTGCTGTCCGAGGTGTGGGACGCGCGGGCCGCTTCCACCGCCACTTCGGGCTGGGGCGCCTCCGGGCACCACCGCTTCGGCCTCCGGGGGCGCGGACCGGCGCAGCCGACCGGGCCGCTCTTGCGGGCCTTCCTGCCCGACCCCGCCCCCTCAGCTTTTCCCGGCGCGGCCGTCTCACCCTTCTGTAAACGGGTCAGCAGGTCCACCAGTCCGGCGAAATCGTCGGTGCCATCGGTCCCGCCCTCTTCGATGGCGGCCATGATGGCCCGCAGCGCGTCCACCAGCTTGAGCAGGGCACTGGTGATTTCGGGGGTCAGCGCCTTCTTGCCGTCCCGCAGGTCCGACAGCAGGCTCTCCCCGACATGGGTCACCGATTCCAGCCGTCCGAAGCCGAGGAAGCCGCTGGTCCCCTTGATGGTGTGAATGCAGCGGAAGATCCCCGCCAGCAGGTCCTTGTTGCCGGGGCTCTGTTCCAGGGCCACCAGATTCCGGTCCAGCTGATCCAGGCCTTCGTTGCTTTCAACCAGGAATTCCTTGACGATGTCGTCCATGTCACTCATGCTGCGCTCCGCGGCCGGCTGTCCGGCTCACTTCGAGAAACCTTCGCACGATTCAGCAAGTATCGGCCGGCAACGGCGATTCGCTGAGTGGATACCACAGTGCGGGGTCGGACGCCCCCCGGCCTGCCTTTACCGCCCCACCGGGGACCGACCGGCCCGGGCCGGGGGTCGGGTGCCGGCGGTCGGGGCCGGCGCCACCGCCCGATCGGCCGCCACCTCGATCTGGAACTGGGACACCAGGCGCTGCAGCTCCTCCGCGGCCTGCGCCAGTTCGGTCGACACCCCCTGACTCTGCTCGGCCCCATCGGTCGTCCGCTGGGCGGTCCCGGCGACCCCGAGGATGTTCTGGGCAATCTCCTGCGCCCCCCGGGCCGCCTCGGAGACGTTGCGGCTCATCTCGTTGGTGGTCGCGGTCTGCTCCTCCACCGCCCCGGCGATCGTGGTCTGAATGCCGTTGATCTGCCCGATGATCTCGCTGATGGCCTGAATGGCGCCGACCGCATTCCCGGTATCGGCCTGGATCGCCTCGATCTTCCGGCCGATTTCCTCGGTGGCCCGGGCGGTCTCCTTCGCGAGTTCCTTCACTTCGTTGGCGACGACCGCGAAGCCGCGGCCCGCCTCCCCGGCCCGCGCCGCCTCGATGGTGGCATTGAGTGCCAGCAGGTTGGTCTGCTCGGCAATCGAAGTGATGGTCTTGATCACTTTGCCAATTTCGGCGCTGGATTCACCCAGCTTGCCCACCGTGGTGTTGGTCTCCTCCGCCACCAGCACCGCCTGGTTCGCGACCTTGGCCGCTTCCGAGGCACTCTTGGCGATTTCACGAATGGACGCACTCATCTCCTCGGTGCCGGCCGCGACCGTCTGGACGTTGCGGGACACCTCATCCGCGGCGCTGGAGACCACGGTAGCCTGGGCCGCCGTCTCGCCAGCGGTATCGCCCAGCTGGCTCCCAACCGACTTCATCTGGGAGGCGGACGCGGCGACGGTCTGGGCGGTGCGGCTGATATTGGCAATGCTGCCGCGCAGGTTCTGGAAGAACCGGCCCAGCCCCTCGCCCAGCCGGCCGATGGCATCGTCGCCACGGACGGGAATGTCCCGGGTGAGATCCCCATGGCCGGCGGCTTCCACCACCGCGAGGATCTGGTCGACCTTGCCCCGCAGCTCGGTGGTCACGCGGCGCTCCGCCTCGGCCCGCTCGGCCTCCTCCTGCTGGCGCCGGGCCAGCTCGGCCTGCTCGCTCTGCTGCGCCTCCTTGATGCGCCGCTCGGTGGCCAGCTTCTCGGTAATCAGATCCCAGGTCACCATGACGCCCTGGTATTCGCCCTGCTGGTCACGAATCGCACAGGCCATGAGGTCGAGGGTTTCCGGTCCGAGCGGGAACTGGGCCCGGTGCGGCAGGTTGGCCGGATCGGACAGCACCTGCCGGCTGCGGCTGGCCGGGCCGTGGAACAGCGCGATCGGCTGGCCCACCATGGTGTCGACCGGGATCGGCAGGTGTGCCTGCAGCTGACGGAAGGTGGCGGCCGCCGCCGGGTTCATGTACTCCAGCACCAGGTCGCGATTGCAGTACATCAGGTTGATCGGCGCGTTCTCCACCAGTTGCCGGATCTGGTTGACCTCGCTCCGCTGGCGACCCACTTCGTTCCAGTCCACCTGGTCGGCGGCCAACGCGGCCCGGACCCCCTGGATCGCCTGGTTGAGCGCGAGCGCGGTATCGCCCAGTTCGCTGTCGCTGAAGACCGAGGCTTCCTGCCGGAAATCGCCGGCCCCCAGGCCGGTGGTGACGCGATGGATCTCGGCCACCTCCCGCCCGATCCGGCGGGCCACCAGCCAGCCAGCCACCAGGGACAGCGCCGCCCCGAAGAGCACCACCCCGATAATGAGCTGACGGGATCGCTCCTCGCTGGCCCGCGCCGCCGCCAGTCGGGCCTCGCTGTCTTTCTCGAAGGTGTCACCCAGTTTCTCCATGCCCCCCTCCAGCCGCTCAAAGGCCGCCTGGAATTCCGGATACCGCCGCTCGGCGCGGGTCCGGTTCTCAAAGGCGAGGGCGGTGAGCTCGGAGGCGGCACTGAGGTAGGCGTTGAGGGCGGGCTCGATCTCGTCGAGGGCGGCCTGCACTGCCGGACCGGCCCCGACGACGGCGCTGTCGGACAGCGCCCCGCGGAACAGCGCTTCATGTTCCGCCACATCGGCCAGGACGTCGGCCCGCTGGTCCGGGACCGAGCGGGCGTTGAAGATGGCGCGAAGCACGTCGGCCCGGAGGGCGTCGTGCATCATGTCGGCCAGCATTGCTTTGCGCAGCCCGACCGCCTCAAACCGCAACCGGTGCTGGTTCTCCACCGCGCGGCGGAAGCTGTAGAACCCGACCCCACCCACCACGACGGCGACCAGAGTGCCCATCGCCGTCAGGGCGATGAGTGTGCGGCGGATAGTCCAGCGAATCATGGGTGGACCTGTCGGAATCGAAATGGAAGCCTTGGGCCGGCCACCGGAGGGGCACCGGCCGTGTTCACTCCTCCTTCTTATCGGCTGGGGGCCTGAACGATGAAGCGCCGGTCCCCCGCAAAGGCACCGGCGCACCGGGCGGACCGGCTCGCGTCACCGCACTCCACTGGGGGTTGGCGAAGGCTATGTCAGAAACCGAGTTCCAGCCGCAGCGTTGCCGCCACGGCATCGCCCATACCCGAGATCCCCCCTGGGGTCACGATGTATTGCAGGTCGGGCCGGAGGGTGAAACCCGAGGTCACCGGCAGCCGGTAGAACAGCTCCACCGTGGTTTCATCCACCGGGGTTCCTGCCGCCGGGTCCCGGCTCAGCCCGGCCTGACTCAGCAGCACGCCGGTGCCGTGACCCGTCCAGCCGAAGGGAGCTTCGAATTCCGCCCCCAGCATCAGGTGCCGGGTGAACGGGCTGATCCGCTCATCCGCGCTTCCCACCTTGGCGAAGAGCGTCAGACCACGAGCGTCGGTGCTGTCGTTCCCGGCGGTGCCGCTGACCCGCTGCTCCAGTGAGGCATACCACCCCTGCGGCCGGTGCTGCCAGTCACCGGACAGCGTCGGGGCGTAGCCATCATGCCGCCAATAGCCCAGCACCGCGCGACCAGCGTCACCGGCCCAGGTGGTGCGCACTTCACCGATGCCGAAGACTGCTCCGGTCGCCGCCGTCGTGGTCGAGCGCTGGAGCGGCCCACGGTAGGCGCCGGCGCCAATGGAAAGCCAGGCGAACGGCTGGACACTGAGGGTGACGCCGGCCTGGGGATCGGGATACGTCGGCAGACCGTAGATCGTCGGACTGAACCCGGCAGAGGCGTTGATGAACTCCCCCGCCGGGGCCACGGTGGCGAACTCACTGTTCGCATCCATGCGGCCCAGCCGGACCAGGACCCGCCCACCGCCCAGTTCCTGGGCGTAGAACAGCTCCGCCACGCGGCCGAACGCCGGCGCGTCGATGTTGGAGAAGGCCTGGATGTCGCCCGTCAGGGCCGAGCCATCCGCGCCGTCATGGAGGAAGAAGCCAGCCTCCAGGGAACCACCACCAAGGCCGATCAACCGGTCCAGGTCGGCGGTGACGCCGGTGGTCAGCAGGGCCCGCCCCGCCGTACCCCGGTGCATCCCGCCGCGCAGGTTGGCGGAACCGTCGACCACGTAGTTGCCCCAGAGCGTCAGCCCGACGGTCGCCAGGCCGCCATGCAGGCGAGACCAGCCATCCGGGGCTGCCGTGGCGGAGGCCTCGAGGGAATCGGTAGCCCGGTCCATGACGGGTGCGGAATCAGCGCTGCCATGGAATGCCGCGGCACTGGCCAGGGTCTGGGCCTGCAGGAGACCGGCGGCGAAGGTAACAAGCAGGCCAAACAGCGCCGCGCACCGGAGGTATGGGCGTACCAAAAAGAGCCATCGCATCTGCCACTCCGGAGAAGAGGGATTCTCAGCCCTGTGATCACCAGGTCATCCGTGATCGGCGACCGGGATTCCGACCCGGTCCAGGCATTCACCTCTGACTATCGGAACGGTTTGTGGGGTGGCCACAGTGCCGCAACACTGGACAGTCAAGAAGTCGGTGAAGACGCCTTTATTCCGGCGCCCATTGCCCCCCATTGGCACCTAGCACAAACGCCGTCATCGCGGGATGACGGCGGGTGGCTGCATCACCGCGCTTCAGTGGTGGCCGTTGGGCGAGCTGGCCGGCCTTCACCGCGGGGACGTAACTGGAATCCACGGTGGTGAAGAAGGCGTCCGCGTTGGGGGCCACCTGTTGCTCGAATAGTTCCCGCGCCCGTCCCTGGGGCAGGTGTTCCCGCCAGAAGGCTTCGCGATCTCGCAGATCCCGCTCCAGTGGCGCCAGCTGGTCGATGTACCCCTGCCGATGGCTCGGATCGGCATCCGCGATGATTCGCTGGGCTGTCAGGTACGCTTCAATGATATAGGCCGGCGGCGGCAGGATGTCGGCCAGCAGATCCTTCTCCTGCACAATCTGTTGATAGAGCGGGCCGTGCACTTTCACGCGATTGATCGAAATGGTACCGATCGCCGTGAGCAGCACGAGGCCAAGTACACTGCCCGTCGCGAGGAGCGTCAGGTTGGCTTCGACTGTCCAATCTCCAAAGCTCTTCATGCCCCTCACCTTGAGGAAATTGTGCCCCGGCGTTCGATGTCAGTTTTTCGCGGTATCGCACAGACGATACCGCGGGATGAGTGGCAAAGATTTCTCAGGCGGCCCCGCCCGTCTTGGCAGTGGAGCTGAATGGATACTCGAACGACGAATAGGAGAAGAGGACGGCGGAGAGTCGCGGGGCGAGAACCAAGGCACGGCCGAATGGGGATTCGCCTTCGGGGTCGGCATGGCTCGTGCCTGAACAGTGATGGCAATTGATCTCCGTCGCAGTATCAACCATGGATGGGACTGATGCAGCGCCGTCGCTACTTCGGGATCAGCATGCGCCGGGGCGGCGCCGCCGGCTCCCGCACCGCGGGGGTCCCCGGGGCCTCCTGGTAGCGGAACCGCCCGACCAGTGCCCGCAGTTCGGCATCAATGGCGGCGAGGGCTTCGATCGCCGCCTGGCTCTGGTGGATCGCCGCGCTGGACTGTTCGGTGGCACCTGCCACGGAGTCGATCTTCCGGGCCATTTGTTCCACTCCCCTGGACGCGCCCGCGATCCCGCGGGTCATCTCACTGGTGGTGGCGGTCTGCTCCTCCACCGCGCCGGCGATCGAGGTCTGCAACTGGCTGATTTCGCCGATGATGCTGCTGATCTGCTGCAGCGCCTTGACCGCGGCGCTGGCATCCCCCTGGATCGCATCGACCCGGCGACCAATCTCATCGGTGGCCTTCGAGGTGCTCTTGGCCAGTTCCTTCACCTCATGGGCCACGACGGCGAACCCCTTGCCGGCATCGCCCGCCCGGGCCGCCTCGATGGTCGCGTTCAGGGCCAGCAGGTTGGTCTGCTCGGCGATCGTGGTGATGGTCCGGACAATTTCCCCGATCTGGGTGCTCGAGGCGCTCAACCGTCCCACCGTCGAGTCGGCCTGCCCCGCCAGGTCCACCGCGCGGTGCGCCACCTGGGCAGCCGCGGTGGCGCTCTGTGCGATCTCGCGGATGGAGGCCGACATCTCCTCCGCACCGGCGGCGACCGCCGTCACCGTAGCGGAGACCTCTTCCCCGTTCCGGGCGACTTCCCCCGCCTCCTCAGACGCCAGACCCGCATTGGTGCGGACACTCTCCCCCGCGGCCCGCAGCTCCAGTGCGGCATGCGACAGTCGGGAGGCGGTATCGGCGATGCTGCGCATACTGCCGGAGAGATCCTCGGTCATCCGGTTGACATCCGCGGCGAAGACTCCGTGGTCGCCCTGGTACACCCCCACCATGCGGCGAGTCAGATCGTTGCTGGCGACGGCACCCAGCACACCGGCGGCCTCCTGCAGTGGACCACTGGTCGCGTCGAGCAGCTGATTGATACCCTCGACCAGGGCGTGGAAGTCGCCCGCGAACCGGTCGGCATCTCCGCGAATTCCCAGCGCTCCCGCCGCCGCCGCGGCAATGAGCCGCTGGGTCTCTGCCGAGAGCGCGTGAATGGTGTCCTGCAGCCGGACGAAGGCCTGGCCCAGGGTATCCTGGGGGCCGCGCGGCGTGACGGCGACCGAGACGTCGCCGGCGGCGATGCGTTCCGCTGCCTGGGACAGGCTGCGTTCCGCCTGGACGATGGCATTCATGGAGCCGCTCAAACGGTCATCGGGGCTCCGCAGCGGAACTTCGCGTGAGAGGTCACCGGCGGCGATCCGCGCCGCGGCATCCACCGCTTCCCGCTCGGCATTCCGGATGCCGGTGATCGCCTGGGCCAAGGTGTCGCGGGGACCGCGGGAGGCGATCTCCACCGAGAGATCACCCCGCGCGAGCGACTGCGCCGCCGCGGCCAGTTCACGCTCGGCCGCAACAATGCGGCGCATGGACTGGCCCAGGCTGGCGATTTCCTCGTCGCCCCCAACCGTCAGCTCGACCGTGAGGTCACCATGCGCCAGCTGTTCGGCCGCCTCGGCCACCGCCCGCACCGGGCCGGTCACCTGCAGCGCCGAGCGGCGGACATAGACCACCGTGCCCCAGGCCACGAGCCCGCCGGTCACCAACAGCGAAAGAATCAGGGTCAGGATGGTACTCCGGGTCGCGTCGAGGGCGCCGGTGAACTCCGATTCCGGTGCGTCGGCGACGACCACCCAGTCCCACGGCGCGAAGTAGCTCACGCCGCTGATGCGACGCTGGCTGCCGGTGGAATCGGCGGTGCGATAGTGGTGAATGGTGATACTCCCGGGCGCGCCGGCCAGGGCGGAGTCGATCATCGCCGCGAAGATCGGATGGCCGCTGGCATCGAGCTGTTGCAGCGCGTCCGACCCGTCGGGCAGGCCGGCGGCGCCAACGGCGATGGTCCCCCGCTGAGATCCGCTCCCGTTCAGCACCACGAGGTGGCCAGTCTCGCCCACGCGCGCGGCAAGAATGGACCCGCGGAGACTGGGGACGTTTTCCTGCCGGACCCCGGCATACAGCATGCCGATCACCCGTCCGCCCTCGCGGATCGGGGCATACACCGTCTGATACCAGGCATTCACCACAAACGCGCGTCCTTCATAGCGCTCACCAGCGAGGACCCGGGCGATGACCGGGTTGGCGCTGCCGTCAGTGTTTCGCGCGGGAATAAAGGTCCCGATCGCCCGATGGCCATCCCTGGTGATCACGTTGGTCGCCACCCGGAGCATGTCGCCCTCCGGTCCCATCCGCTGGAATACCGTCACCGTTCCGCCGACCAGACCGGCCACCTCATCGACGATCAGGGCGCGGGTGCTGCTGTCCCGGACCTGCCCGAGCCAGACGCCGCCCACCTGCATCTGGGGAAGCGCGACCGGATGCACCTTTCCACTCACCTGGTCCCGTGCATCCCACCGCACCTGGCCGCCACCCACACGGACCCCCCCGCGACGCCGGACCAGATCTTCCGCCACACTGAGGTTGGCCAGCAGGATCTGCTGCAGCGACTCGTGCTGGCCGGTCAACAGGTTGGTTACCCCACTGGTCACGCCCGCCATCCGCTCCCGGACGTCCCGGTCCAGGTTGGCGGTGAGCCGGCGATCGAGTCGCCAGGCCAGCAGCAGGGTCAGCGCGAGGAGGACGACCACCGGTCCCACACCCGCCAGCCGGGCGAGGTGAACCAGCCGGCCTTCAAGCGTCTGACGACCTGGGGTGCGGGCAGCAGACATCGGGGGAACCTCCAGAGGCGCGGGTACCAGAATCGAGACGACAGTTCGAGTTCAGAGTATCGGCCGGGAGGAGGGGCGACTGGAGGGGTCAGTCCTCGGCGCGCAGCGGGCGAAAGGCGTGCTCGGCCGAGAGGTAGAGGATCACATTGGTCTGACGGGTCCCATCGCTGGTGGTGATCGGCAGCGCCACCGCCGGAACCAGCTGCAGGCCCCCCAGGTTGATGGCCACCCGGACCGCTGGACTGAGGGTCCAGGCGGTGACAGAACCCACCCGGCCGGGACCGGTAAACTCGTCCTCGAATGCGACGAGACTCTCCACCATCAGCTGCACCGGCCGGCGCATCGGAGCGATCACGCTCGCTCCGAGGGACGCGCCGGTGAGGGTACGGTGACGGTCTGTTGCCGCGGCGGTACGGGCCCACGGCAGGATCGAGACGCTGGCATTCCAATGTGTGACCACGTCTCGGCTTAGCGTCACACTGAGAGGCAGGCCGAGTTCGACTCCGGCGGATCCGTCCCCGCGGCCCTGCGCGACGCTGCCGGAGGGCAGGATGAGGCTGACCGAGGGCGCCAGCGCCCAGGGGCGCCCGCCCATGCCGAACTGGCGGCGGTAGTGCAACTGGACATCGCCGGGTCCGGCGCTGCCGGCGTCGGGACGGAGGAGAGACACGGTATAGCTGAACTGGTCCCGCTGGGTGGCGAAGGGCCACTCCTGGGTCAGCTCGACGGCGAGATCGCGGCGCCGGGGACCGTCGAACGCCAGGGTGGTGATGTGCTGCACCACGCCGAATTCCTGGTTGTAGGCCTCCTCGATGAGAATCGAGTTGTCCTCCGTGGCGGGACGGTCCGCCTGGGCCGCGAGGCTGACGGGGAGGAGGAGGCCCCAGGCCAGGTGAAGCAGCCGGGTGATGATGCGGGAATGACTCAGGCGCACGAGAGGTCGGGGGAAAGTTGTTCCTGGTCGTGTCCTCCCTGCAGCGCAGGCGCGTGCATGTGACACTCTGCCGTGAGACGACTCACTCGAATATGAATCGATAAACTGTTTCGGCACAAGCGGTTATGGAACTTGCTCGAAACAGGGTTGACAGTGGGGCCGTGGCGTCGTTCTTGCAGCCATGTCTAAGTGGAGTGTAGACAGTACCATTTGCGCACCAATGGAGGTGCCCGATGCTCAAAGCGTTGTTCGTGATGATCGTCCTCAGCAATGAACATGCGGCCCGACTCCTGGCCCGGTTCGACCGACGACATGCCTGATAGCAGGCGCAGTCCGTGACGACCTGCGGGGCGGCCAATTCCGGCCGCCCCGCACGTTTTTGTCCCTCACCGTCGCCGTCGTTCAGCTGAGGAACTGCCGCGCCCGCTCCGCCGTCACCGGCACTTCCGCCACAAAGGCATCGACGTCCTCGTCGGTGGCGCCCAGCTCGCCCAGCACATCGGCGGGTGAGCAGTCGACCTCGCCCTCCTCTTCCAGTCCCGCCCCGCCAACCGAGCAGAGGACTTCCGCCGCCTGGATCACCCGGCACAGGCCAAGGTGGGCTTCTTCGGCCATGTGCGGATGGTGGTGATTGGTCACCGCCTCACCGATGAAGGCGGGGAGCGACCAGCGCCCCATGAGGAGTCCCCCCACCGCGCCATGATCGAGCCCCAGCTGCTGCTCCTCCCGCTGCCACAGTCGGCCGCCAGACTCCTTCCGGTTGGCCAGCACCTCGGCAAAATCCTTGAAAAAGTGCTGTTCCAGCACCAGGAGCCCGGTGTCGTGGAGCAGCCCGGCCACGTAGGCATCTTCCACGGTGATGGACGGATTGTCGCCATACTGGCCCCAGAGGCGCCTGGCGGTGACGCCGACGGCGGCGGAGTGAATCCAGAAGGCCTCGTGATCGAGCCCCCCTTCGCGGTGCGCGAATGCCTTCACCACGGCGAGCACGATACAGACGGTGCGCACCTGGTTCACCCCCATGCGCGCCACCGCGGCCGAGACCGACCCCAGCCGGTCCCCGCCGCGCGAGTAGGCAGCCGAATTGGCCGCCCGCAGGAGGCGGGCGGTCAAGGCGGGATCCTTCTCAATGATGCCCGCCACATCCGCGGCACCTGCCCGCTCATCGTCCAGGACCCGGTGGAGCTGAAACACGACCGTAGGCAGTGTGGGGAGGTTGTCCCCCCGCTCCAGCAGGTCCCGCATTCCATTAATGATGTACGGCATTACCTGCCTGAGTCGGGGGAACCCCATGCTCCCGGATGATTCAAGGTATCGGCAAATCGCACCGATACTTCAGCCATGATCAGGACACGGTTCTTGTGATCGCGCTCATCGGCATTCTGGTGGTGCTCGGGGCGGTTGCTGGCGGGTTTTCGATCGCCGGCGGTCACCTCGGGGCACTCTTCCATATCTCCGAAATTGTCACCATCGGCGGCATCGCCCTGGGGACGGTCCTCATTTCCACCCCCGGGGCGGTGCTCAAGCATGTGGGCGTCAAGCTGGGTGTGGTCTTCAAGGGGAACCGCTTCACCCAGGACCTGTACCTCGACGCCCTGAAGATGCTCTACGAGTTGTTCCAGATCGCCCGCAAGGACGGCCTGGTGGCCATCGAGAGCCCATATCGAGGATCCCGAGAAGAGCGCCATCTTCAAGAAGTACCCCAAGATCCTGCATGAGCACCACGCGATGGAATTCCTCTGCGACTCGCTGCGGCTGGTGCTGGTCGGCAGCGTGCCCCCGCACGACCTCGAGGCGCTGATGGACGGGGAGATGGATGTGCACCATGAGCAGGACGGCAAGCCGGCGACCGCCCTCTCCAAGGTCGGCGACGCCCTGCCCGGTATCGGCATCGTGGCCGCGGTGCTCGGCATCGTCGTCACCATGGCCGCGATCTCGGGCCCGGTCGAGGAGATCGGCGAGAAGGTCGGCGCCGCCCTGACCGGTACCTTCCTGGGCGTACTCCTGGCCTACGGCTTCTTCAGCCCGCTGTCGTCCGCCATCGAGAATGTGAACGCCGAAGAGACCCGCTTCTACGCCTTCCTCAAGGCCAGCGTCGTCGCCTTCGCCAAGGGCTTCGCCCCGATCGTCGCGGTCGAGTTCGCCCGGCGCGCCATCTACAGCGGTGCCCGCCCCACCTTCCAGGCCATGGAAACCGCCTGCAAGCAGGCTGTAAAGGCCGGGAAGTAAGCTCATGAACAAGGCCCGCGAACAACCGATCATCATCGTCCGCAAGAAAGTCTACGGCCATGGCCACCATGGTGGGGCGTGGAAGGTCGCGTTCGCCGACTTCATGACGGCGATGTTCGCCATGTTCCTGGTGCTCTGGCTGGTGAACCAGTCGAGCGACGTCAAGTCGGCGATCGCCGGCTATTTCCAGGACCCGCTGGGCCGGGCCGACGAATTCGGCAGCTCCATCATGCCGGGCGAAGGCGCCCAGACTCAGAGCCCGCGCATCATGACGGCGAAGCAGGTGATCGACCTGCGCCGGGACCGGCTGCGCCAGGTGGCCGATCAGATCGAGCAGCAGATCCGCGAAGTCCCGGCCCTGGCCGAACTGGCCGAGCACATTGAAGTGGAAATCACGGAAGAGGGGCTGCGGGTCCAGCTGCTGGAGGACTCCACCGGCGTCTTCTTCGAATCGGGCGGCGCGATCCCCAAGCCGGCCGGCGCGGCGCTGCTCCAGTTTCTGGGCAAGAAGCTCGGCGGCCTCCCGAACGCGATCGTGATCGAGGGGTTCACCGACGCCACGCCCTACACCCGCAAGGACGGGTACTCCAACTGGGAGTTAAGCGTAGACCGGGCCAACGCCTCGCGCCGCATCCTGCTGGCCGGGGGACTCAACGATGCCCAGGTGCAGCAGGTCCGGGGCTGGGCCGACCGGCACCTCCGGCTCCCGGATGACCCGCACGCAGCGTCCAATCGCCGGGTGACGGTGACGGTGCTCCTGCCGCCCGCCACCGACTCCACTGACACCACCGGTTTTCCGATCGATTCGATCGTGATTCCGGATAGCGCCGCGGCGCGGGCGGCAATGGCCCCATGACGCCCGCCGCCAGTCTGGTGCTGCTGGTCGATGACGATCGCACGACCCTGCTGCATTTCCAGCGGGTCCTCGAGCACGAATCCGCTCTGCGCATCATCACGGCAGGGAACGGCGTCGAAGGTCTCGCCAAGGCCCGGGCCATGGTGCCGGACCTGATCATCTCCGACTACCACATGCCGGAGATGAACGGGTTCGACTTCTGCAAGGCGGTGAAGGCGGATCCCAACCTCACCGGATGCATGTTCGTGGTCCTGAGCGGGTTCACCGATACGGCCCTCAAGGTCCGCGGCCTCAACCTGGGCGTGGATGACTACCTCACCAAGCCCATCGAGATCCCGGAACTCATCGCCCGGGTCCGCTCCAGCCTGCGTCTCAAGCGGCTGCAGGACCAGCTGCGCAGTGACCGGCTCGAAATGCTGCGCCTGCACGGCGAGCTGGGCCGGAGTTTCGACCAGCTGCTCCAGCTGCTGATCCATCTGGTTGACCTGGGGCGCCCCGGAGCGACCGACCGCGGCAACCAGGTGGCGGAACTGGCGGGGCGGCTGGCGGATCGGTTTGATGTCCCGGCCGAACTGCGTACCGACCTCGACCTGGCGGCTCGGCTGCATGAGATCGGGCTGGTGGTGGAGGGTGCCCATCATGTCACCGGCGAGGAAAACCTGCACGACTGGCGCGCGGCGGTCGTCTCCGCCTCACTGCTGGAGCAGGTTGAGTCCATGGCGGGGGCGGCCACACTGCTGCACGGGATTGGCGAGCACTGGGACGGCACCGGGATGCCTGACCATCTGGTCTCCGGCCAGATCCCGCTCCGGGCGCGCATCCTCCGGGTGGTCCTCGATTTCATCCGGCTGGTGCAGGGCCACGACGGCGTGCCTGGCATGAGTCAGGCCGATGCCATCGAGGCGCTGCGCGGCTTTCAAGGAACCTGGTACGATCCGCTGGCGCTGGTGCATCTCGAGTCGATTGCGCTGGATCGCCCCAAGGAGGAGTGGCAGAGCACCCGCACCGTCCTCATGGTGGACCAGTTACGGGTCGGCATGGTGCTCGCGGCCGACCTGAGCACCAGCTCCGGGGTCAAGCTGCTGGCGCGGGATACCCGGATCTCGCAGAGTATGCTGGACGTGATCCATCGGCGTCACCTCTCGGATCCGATCATCGACGGCGTCTGGGTGAAGAAGGCGTAAGGCCCCACCCACTTACTGCCGGCGCGGCCACGCATTAAAATCCGTGACCCCCGTCAGAGATGGTCCGTGACTGCCACCGCGCCCGCGCATCCTGCCCTCGCATCCGGTCCGCACTACCAGGAACTCCTGATCCGCGCCGACCGCTCGGCCATCGTGGCCTCCCTGGCGCGTGGCATGGCGCACGACCTGCGCGGCCCTCTGCAGACCCTGACCCTGATCGTCGATCCCCACGCGGACCTGCTGAGCGGACCGGAAGGCAATCGGGTGCGGGCCGCGGTGAGCGGTGCGGTCCAGAACCTGTCCGACACGATCGGTCGGTTCAGCCAGGTCTACGCCCCGCCGGACACCGACGTCTCGCCGATCATCGTCGACGACCTGCTGAATTATGTCATGGAACTGCAGCAGTACCAGCGAGGCGCGGCGGCTGCCGAAATGGAGCTGCGGCTCCCCGGTGGGCTGCCGCCGGTACGCGGCCTCGAGATTCCCCTGCGCCACATGCTGCTCTCCCTCATCCTGAACGCAAAAGAAGCTCTGGGCGACCGGACCGATGGCATCATCACCCTCGGCGCCATGGTGCGCGACGGCCTGGTGCTCCTGAGCGTGGAGGACAACGGTCCCGGGATTCCCGAGGGTGACCGGGCGCGAGCCTTCGAGCCGTTTCGGTCGGCCCGGGACGGGCACCTCGGCATCGGGCTGACGGTGGCGCGCTGGCAGGCGGAACGGCAGGGGGGCGGGTTGGAGCTGGGCACCTCGGAACGGGGCGGGTTGCGGGCCACCATCGCCCTGGCCGCCTGGCGCCGCCTGGGCGGCTGACGCAGGGCCGGCGGGTTACTTCTCCGCGCCGTTCGGACTGCGCAACGGCAGCTGTTCCAGCCACTCGGCGCCGGTGCCCCGGGCGTTGGCGCGGCGATTCTCCTCCGCGATCCGGGAGACCAGCTCCTCCCGCTGGATATTGACCGTTTCGGGCGCCTCGATGCCGATCCGCGCGCCGCGGCGATCGCTCGACAGTACCACGATGCGAATACCGCCATCCAGCAGGATCGCTTCGCCCTGCCGGCGATTAAGAATCAGCACGAGTCCCTCTGCACGCTGCCCAGGGTCATCGACCGACCATGTTCAGCACTTCCCGAATCATTTCGTCAGCCACATTCACCAGACGGGCCGCCGCGGAATACGCGCTCTGCTGGGAGATCAAACCGGTCAGTTCCTCGTCGATGGACACCCCTGCCACGCTCTGGCGCTGGGTCTCGGCGTGGGCCACCAGGGTATCCTGGGCGTCGGCCTGATTGTTCGCATCCTGGACCGTCACCGCCAGCGCCGACACCAGTTTCTGGTAGGCGGCGCCAATGCTGTCACCGCTGAAGCTGGCGACCCCGGTGGTCCGCAACCCCGCCAGGCGGAGCGCGGTGGCATTGTCGCCCGGAGCACCACTCACTCCTGCGGCGATATTGTTGATCGACTGCTTCACCGCATCCGACACCCGCATGGTGTTCGCGGTGAGCCCATCGGCGGCGAAGAAATCGAACCCGGTCCCACCTGTCGTGGTGGAGCCGGCGCGATGGATCGCGTTGAATTCGGTGACAATCCCGGTGACCAGGGTGTTGAGCTGGGCCCGCAGGGCCGGCACGGTCCTGGTCGCCAGCTCCGCCAGCGCCCCCAGGGAGCCGCTCGACAGGTTGATGCTGGTCGGGACGTTTTTCGCGCCGACCTGGATCTTCCCGTTGGGGAGATCGCGCACTTCCAGATCGGTCTGCTGCCCGCCATCCACCACCAGCGCGTCGCCCGCCAGCACCCCGACGGTCCCGTCATCCCGTTCGATGACCCGGACGCCCACCATGCCCGACAGTTGATCCACCAGCTTGTCGCGGGTGTCCTTGAGGTCGGAGGATTCCCGCAGGCCTGCGCCCGCACTCCGGATCCGGGTGTTGATGTCGGCAATCTGCCGGGTGATGTCGTTGATGGATGACACCGCGGTATCGAGCCGGACCCGGACCTCCCCCGCCACAGAACTCAAGCGGGCATCGGCCTCGCTGAACCGCTGCGTCAGATTCTCTGCCGCCTGGCGCGCCAGGATCCGGGGCGTCTGTCCCGTCGGATCGTTGGCGAGATCGCCGAACGCGGAGAAGAGCTGGTCCATGCCCGCGGCAATGCCGGTGTCGGAGGGCTCGGTGAAGAGGGTGTCGATCTGGTTCAGCAGGTCGCGACTGGTCGAAAACTTGCCCAGGTCGCCATTCTCACGGCGATAGCTCGCATCGAGAAAGCCGTCGCGCAGCCGCTCGATCCCGGCCGCGGTGACCCCACGTCCCACCTGGCCGTAGCCGGTGGCCAGCGGGGTTTCGGCCTGGAGGGCCAGCCGCTGCCGGGTGTACCCCGGGGTCTGGGCGTTGGCGATGTTGTGCCCGGTGGTATCGATGGCGCGCTGCTGGGTGAGCAGCGCGGAACGGGCGATGCTGAGGAGACTGGTGAGACTCATCAGGCGGTCCGGTTGAGGATGAGGCCGCTGCGGGGAGTTGCCTCCACCGTCCCTTCGGCCCGCTGGTACCCGGGTGCCGGGTCGCCCGCCATGGAAAAGAGACGCTGCAAGAACTGATCGCCGGCTTCAAGCGCACGGCGGAGGATATGCTGGTTGATCGCGATCTCCTGCGAGGTCTGGAGTGCCGCCCGTTTCACCTCGGGACCGCGCCTGCTCCAGTTCCGGAGACAGCACGCCCCCGAACAGGGACTCGAGCCGGTCGATGGAGGTATTCTCGCCCGCCATCAGGGCGGTGAGCGATGCCCGGGACCGCCGGGCTTCGTCCAGCGTCAGCAGGGTGCGCCCCACCGCGTGAATGCTGGTCTCGACCAGATCCTGGTCGTCGGTGGCCACGCCGGCCCGCTGCCGCAGCAGCGCCTGTCGCAGTTCCTCGATGATGGACGCCTCGCGCGTCAGCGCCTCGACCAGGTCATCCATACGTTCGGAGGACCCCGCGTCGGCGACAATGAACTCCTGCTGCCCATGCGCCATGCGCCTGACTCCTATGGCTGACTGCCGTCCTGCAACCGTCGACCCAACTGCCGGTACAACGACTCGCCCAACCCATGGACCGACTTGGTGGCGTACATATCCGCCAGCTTCTCGTCCATCATGCCCTGAAACATGTCCTGCCCCGGCGCCGAGCTCAGAATGCCATCCTGCGGCAGGGTGGCCCGCATCGCCTTGAACAGCTCGTTCACAAACAGCCCCTCAAGATCATGCGAGGCCTGCCGCAACTTCTCGCGCGGCGTCTTGCCGCTGCCCGCCACGGAATTCACATCGCCCACCCGGCGACTGTGGGTGTCCGCGGCCTGGCTGACCGCGTTCGCGGCCACCCGTCCGATCGGGTCGCTCATCGCACCACCACCTGGGCGCCGATGGCGCCCACCTCGCGAAGCGCCGAAAACATCGCCGCAATCTCCTGCGGTCGCGCGCCAGCCGCCTGCAATCCTGCCGCGACCTCCTGCACCGTCGCGCCGTCGCTGACGGACAGGACAGTGTTTTCCGGCACCCCGCGCCGACTCCGCGGCCCGATGGTGTCCGGCGTCACGCTCGTCGTGTCAGCGGGACCGCCGATCCGGAGGGTCATGCCACGATGACTGACCGTAGCGGCAGCCACCCGCACCGTTCCCCCACTGACCACCGTCCCGCTCCTCGCATCGATCACGACCCGGGCATCCGGTGCCATGAGGACAGGAAGGGTGTCCACCGATGCAAGGAACCCAGCAAGATTATCGGCACCCCGGGCTCCGGGGTTGAGGGTGATGGACCCAGGATCGTCCACCCGGGCCGCCGCGGTATCGCCGAGGCCGGCATTGATCGCCATCGCGACCCGCTGGGCCGTGATCAGGCTGGGGCGGCGGAGCAACAGTTTCGGGGTGAGCGCGATGATGGTCTGGGGTTCGACCTCGAGGACACCACCCTCCGGAATCCGGGCAGCGTTCCCCCGCCGACCGGCCGAGCGCGAATCGTCCTCACTCACCAGGATGGAACCCTGGGCGGTGCCGACCGGTGGCTGATCCACGTCGGTCTGCAGCGGGGTCATCCACAGGACGCCGCCCCGAAGGGAACTGGCGTCGCCAATGGAGCTGACCTGCACTTCGAATCGGCCGCCGGCGCGCAGGTAGGGCGACGCTTCCGCCGTGACGATGACCGCGGCGACGTTGCGCGGGCGCAGCCGTTCGGCCGGTACCTCGAGCCCAAAGCGGCGCAGGGCGTTGGCGATCGATCGCACCGTCTGGGTGCCACCGCTGCTGCCGCCGAAGGATTTGTCGCCGGTGCCGTCGAGCCCGATCACCAGTCCGTAGCCGATCATCCGGCGCGGAGCGCTGCCCGCCTGGGTGACCAGGTCGCCGACCCGTTCGGTGGCCTGACCGGTGAGCAGGGCCGGGACCAGCAGGAGGACAACGGGCGCGAACACCCGGTACAGGCGCGTCAGAGTCATGATCAGGGCCAGAAAATCGAGAGGATGCTGCCGAGGATGCCCTTGGACGGGCCGATCCGCTTGCCCTTGTAGCTGATGACCGATTCGGCGATGCGGCTTGACAGGACGGTGTTGTCCGACAACACATCCTCGGGGCGGATCACCCCTTCGATGCCGATCAGCTGGTTCCGGCCATCGACCCCGACGGTCTTCTCGCCCTTGATCCGGGCGATGCCCGTCGGCTCAATGCTGACCACCCGCACGCTGATCACGGCGCTCAGACCTCCGCTCCGATCGGCGACCCCGGTGGCCTGGGAGGTATTGCCCATCCCGCTGTTGAACCCCTTCTGGGGCCCGACCTTGACCGCCGACCCTACCGTCAGGTTGAGGCCCATGTCCTGGTTCCGCTTCCTGGTCGCATTGTCGGTGTTGCGTTCACGCGAGTTCACCGCTTCATCCACCACAATCGTGACGATGTCGCCCACCCGGAGCGGCCGCTTGTCGCTGAACCATCCGGCCCGGCTCACCGGGGGCGCCACGGCCACCGTCGGCGTGGGGGCCGGTGCGGCGGCGGTGGTCGTCGGTGCGGCCGGTGCCTGGGCCGCGAGGGCGGCCACCGGCAAGACTGCACAGCGCCAGAAGCGCGGCGCCAACGAATGGACGGGTGATCGGGGAGTGCGACATGACTAGTTGACCTTTGCTTCGCCTGGGGCGGTGGCGACACCGGTCACCACGCCGGTCTTCCGACCGGTGCGGACCCGGACCGACTGGCCGGCCGCCGCATCATTGAGGGCGACGCCATCCAGCGCCACCGAAACATTGCCGCTCTGCCAGTGCAGTCGCACCGGATCGCCGCTGGCGATCACCGATGGCGGGACGACGCGTCCCGGTTCCAGGACTTCGCCCGCGGGAATCATCCGCTTGGCGACCCAACCCGCGGACGGCAACGGCTGCTGATCGAGTTCCGGCGGACCCCAGTGCACATGCGGCTCCGTGCGCAGGTCCTCGTCCGTCAGGACCGTACCGGTGCGCAGGGTGCGGGCGGCGACCAGCCGTTGCTCGGTGAAGCCCACCCGAAGCCGCAACGCGGCGGGGCGCTGGCTGTCCGGCTCCAGCACCACGGCGAGCCATCCCCCTTCCCCGAGACCGAGCAGCTTGAAGGCGGAACCGGGTCGGATCTGGTCCAGCGGGCCGCGGCCCCAGGAGAGCACCAGCTCACCGGGTTCCACTCCCCAATCGTGCGCGACGGCGGCCGCCACCCGGTTGGTGAAGCTGGCCGGAACGCTGTCGCTGGCGACGGAAAGGCGGGTCGAAGTCGCCTGGGCCCGCAGCGCGACGTATGGCGCGGCGGTGAAGGCGAGCAGAGCGGCGAGAGAGGCCATGGTAAACACCTTACCGGATGAGTTCGGTGGTGGCGGTCTGGATCATCTCTTCGGCCGTCTTGATCGCCTTGGAGTTGACCTCATAGGCGCGCTGGGCGGTGATCATGTCGACCATCTCCTGCACGATTTCCACGTTCGAGGTTTCGAGGGCGCCCTGCACCACCTGGCCGAAGCCGTCTTCGGTCGGAATGCCGGTCATGGCCTCGCCCGAGGCGGGGGTGGAGGCATAGTTATTCCCGCCGAGACTGAGCAGCCCACTGGGATTGGCGAACCGTGCCAGTTCGATCTGGCCGAGTTCCACCTGCTCCCCCGAATTGCCGAGGATGGCGCTCACGATGCCCGTCGGGGAGATCGTGACCTGGGTGGCTTCGGCCGGGACGCTGATTTCCGGCTGCAGGGTGTACCCGGCGTGGGTCACCAGCATGCCGGTATCGGCGGCGCGGGTGAAGGTGCCGTCCCGGGTATACGCGGTATTGCCGTTGGGCATGCCAAGCTGGAAGAAGCCATCACCCTCGATGGCCACGTCGAACGGGTTGTCGGTCCGCTCAAAGGCGCCCTGGGTGTGGACCCGCTGGATGTCCGCCAGCCGCACGCCGCGCCCGATCTGCACCGGCGCCAGCGTCTCGGTGCCCTCATAGCGGACCAGCTGCGAACCCTGCAGGGTCTCGTAGAGCATGTCTTCGAAATTGGCGCGGCTCCGCTTGAAGGCGGTGGTGTTGACGTTCGCCAGATTGTTGGCGATGGTGTCGATCCGCGTCTGCTGCGCCCGCATGCCGCTGGCGGATGCCCGAAGTCCTGGATTCATGGCTGCCTGCTGTCAGTTGAAGTCGAGTACTGCGTTACGAGTCACGGGTCGCGAGTCACGAGTCGAGATGCTCGACCGCCTACCCACCTGCACGCCTACCCACCTACCCCACCCGCCCTACCTCATTCACCACCGTCCCCAGCACACTGTCGAGCGCCTTCAGCGAATCGATGTTGGCGGCGTAGGCGCGCTGGATCGACACCAGGTCCACCACACCCTTCAGCGAGTCCTGATTGCTGTCCTCCACCACGCCCTGGCGTAGCTGGGTCGTCGTGGTATCCACTTCGGTCGTCGCGGTGGTCGGCAGGTAGCGGCCGGCCCCTTCCTTCATCAGCGTGTTGCCGTCGGCCACCGTCTCCAGCCGCAGCCGGTCGATCCGGGTGCCGTCGACCACCACACTGCCGTCGGCCTGGACTTCGAGCGTGTCGTAGCGCAGGGGAATCGCAATCGGTCCATCCTGGCCCAGCAGCAGATTGCCGTGCCGATCGGAGAGCCGGTTGCCGGCATCCAGCGCGAGGGCGCCGCCGCGGGTGAGTCGCTCGCCGTTGTCGGTGGCGACCACCATGAATCCGGGACCGTCGAGGGCCAGGTCCAGCGCGTCGGCCGGTCTGGGTCATCATTCCCTGCGACAGGTCGATCTTGGTGACCGGCACCGGGAAGGTCGCGTCGCCGATCAGCCGGGCCGACATGAAATCCGCCTTGAACCCCTCGGTGTCGCTGTTCGCGAGGTTGTTGGCCGTGAGGGCCTGCAGCCTGGTGTAGTAGGCCAGCGTCTGCGCGGTACTCTTGATTGCGTTCAACCCCATGGGAAACTCCTCCAGTTCCCCCGTAGGAAGGCAATCGGTATGCCGACCGGAGCTGGCGAGCTAACCTGCTGTCACATAACGATTTCGACCGGAGCTCACCGGGCGGGACCTGGGCTTGGCCGGAAGCGATGGAGGGGTCGACCGGAAAGAACTGCCACTTCGGGCGGCAGGAGCGGGGGCGTGGGAAGTTCCGAGGGCGGCACGAACCGCATCCACCGACAGCCCGTTCCGCCGGGCGAGGGCTGCAATCCGCTCGCCTTTGCCGGCGGCAGTGCGGAGCCGGATCTGGAGCGGCGAGGCAATGCTCGGCTGCGGGCTGCTCCGCTCGGGACGGACCCGGGGCGCGGGCCGGGTCACCGCGGGCCGGGCGACCGCACGACTGGCGGACGCGGCAGCGGGGCGCGGCGCGCGGGCCCGCTGCTGACGGCGGAGGACCAGCAGACCGAGCAGGACAACGCCGCCGCCGATGACGAGCAGCATGGTGTCCGAAATGACCGGCAGCTCAATGGTCGGGGCCGCGCCGAGCTGCGTCAGCAGGTCCGGTAGCGTCGGGGCCAGGGAGATCAGGACGAACCCGGCCAGAAAGCCGACGATCAGGCGAATGGTCTTCGGGGTCATGCGTCCTCCTGGGTGGGCGCCATGCGCTGGCGCAGGCGCTTGAGTGCCTGGGTCCGGATCTGGGAAACCCGCGACTCGGTGACGTGCAGCACTTCGGCGATCTGCCGGAGGTTCAGCTCTTCGTAGTAGTACAGGGCGAGCACGGTCCGCTCCTTCGGGGGCAGCATGCCGATGGCGTGCCGGAGGCTGTCGACCGTCTCCTCCGCCAGCACCGATTCGCCCGGCATCGCGGCGTTGGGATCGTGCAGCGTCTCCTCGAGGGAGGCCGACTCGGTGTATTCACCACTGGCCGCGCCATCGAGCGAGACCAGCACGGCGCCATCGATCTCCTCCCGCCAGCGCCAGTAGGTCGCCAGGTCGATCTGCAGCAGCTTCGCCACTTCCGACGGCTCGGGCGCGCGCCCCAGCTGGCTCTCAAGCTGCGACACGGCGCCCGCCATCTGGCGGCCCTTGGCGCGGACCGACCGGGGCACCCAGTCGCGGCTGCGGAGTTCATCGAGGATCGCGCCCCGAATGCGCCGCATGGCGTAGGTGCTGAAGGCGAGACCGCGCGAGAGATCAAACGCTTCCAGTGCCTGGACCAGTCCGAGGGTCCCGGCGCTGACCAGGTCATCGACTTCGACCATGTCCGAGACCCGGGCCGCGACCTGACGGGCGACATGATGCACCAGGCCGAGGTAGCGATCGAGCAGCTGGGATCGGGCGGCCGGATCGCCGGTCGCGCGGTACCGCAGCCACAGGGCATCGGTCAGGGACGCAGCCGAGGGGGCCGGGGACGCAGTGGTAACAGCCATGGGAGATCCTTCATTGCTATGAGTCATGAACCCGCCCGCACCGGTACCGGCAGCTCCAGCCGCTCCAGTACCGCAGTCAGCACATCCGTATTCGGTCCCGGGCCGAGGCCCGAGGCCAGCCGTCCGGGGACGCGCACCGCCCGCCGGATTTCCTCATCTTCCCACAGGGCACCGAGGTACCGCAGCCCGCGCTGCAGGAACCGTTCGGCCGCGGTGGACAACCGCTCAAAGGCCTGCGGGCCCTCCCGTCCATCCTCCACCCGGTTGACCAGGACATCGATCGGGAGGTCCCGCACCTGGGCCTGCACGATCTTCATCGTGGCATAGGCGTCAGTCAGGGCAGCCGGCTCGGGGACGGTGACCATCAGCAGCCGGGTGGCGCCCATGGTCGACACCCGCACCACGCTCTCGATCCCGGGACCGGCATCGACGATCACCACATCGAAATCCTGATAGAGCGCACTGAGCCGATGATGCAGCCGGGCCCGGTCCACCGCGCCCAGGGCATGCAGGCTCTCGGCACCACTGTCCGCCGGGAGCAGCGACAGGTAGTCGCCGACCGGCACCAGCAGCTCCGACGGACTCGCCGCATCGGCGAGCACCTGTTCCAGTCGCGCGCCCCGCTGCACCCCGAAGAGCACGTGCAGATTGCCCATGTTCTGGCTGCCATCGACCAGCAGCACCCGGCGCTCTTCCCGCGCCAGTCGCTGGGCCAGCAGCACGCTGATCACCGACTTGCCCACGCCACCCTTGCCGCTGCCCACTACAATGGTGGGCGGGCCGGCGGCCTCGACCCGCACGGGCCGGCGTTCCGCCATCATGGCGCGCAGATGTGCGGCCTGGTCGTTCATGCCAGCACCTCGGCCGCTTCCGCCCGGCGCACCCGCAACGCAGCGACCGACGCCAGCAGGCGCGGCGCCGCGGCGCGGAGGTCATTGGGCACTTCCTGGCCATCCGACAGCCACCGCATCGGAATGCGATGCTCCGCGGCGGCATCGAACAGGGTCCAGTCGTCCGGCGCTTCGTCCATCTTGGTGGCCAGCACGTGGGTGATCCCGTGGGCCCGATACGCCTCGATGGCCCGCTTCACCACCACCTGCTGCAGGCCGGCCGGCACCACCAGGTGGGTCTCATGCGTCCCGATCTGCGACAGCCACTGCCGGACCTGGGCCGCGTCGGCCTGCAGTCGCGGTCCCCGGCCGGGCGTATCGACCAGGATGAGGTCGCGATCGCTCAGCCGCTTCAGCGCGTTGGGCAGGTCCGAGGCCTCGTAGATCACCTGCAGCGGCACACCGGCGATCTCGGCGTACGTGCGCAGCTGTTCGATGGCGCCGACCCGGTAGGTATCGAGACAGAGGAAGCCGATCCTCTGTCCCCGGAAGTACTCGGGATGGGTCGCCAGCTTGGCGATCGTGGTGGTCTTTCCCACGCCGGTCGGCCCGACAAAGGCGATGATCCGCGGACCCCGGTCGTGCGCCGGCTGGCGGGCCAGGTCATACACGGAGGGCGAGCACTTGAGCAGCGGATGACTGCCGCCATCGGGGCCCATCCGGCTGCGCTCATCGCGGGCCGCATCGGCGCACCCGGCGAGGACCTGGTACTGGACTGCGCCGGCTTCGCTCCGCAGCGTGCGGACGGCGAGGATTTCGGCGTCCGCGCCGAGGGTCGCTGGGCCCGCGCGAGGAGCGCGTCCACGGTAGGTCCGATAAAGGATTCAAGCGGCACGGGGCAACTCCCAGGTGGCGAGACTGTGAATCGGCGTCTGGGCCGGCAGTTCGCCCAGCGAGAGGACGGGCAGGTTGGGCAGCACCGGCTCCACCAGCCGGCGAACGCCGACCCGGAGGGCGGGCGGGGTGATCAGCGGACGGAACTGACCGTCCCGCTTGTGGAGGTCATCAGGTCATTGAGCTGGCGGAGTGCGGCGGTCAGCTCTTCCGGCTCCAGCCCCCGGCCGTTCTCCCGGACCGGTCGCGGGCTGAAGAGCCCCATCAGGGCCGCCTCGAGCCGCGGGCCCATGGTGATGCCGCGGATCGTGCCGTCGCCATCGTCGAACAGCTGGACCAGGACGGTGCTGAGGGCCCGCCGCACCTGCTCGGTGAGCGCCTCGGGGTCCTTGGTCATCTCGGCGGCGTCGGAGAGCGTCTCGAGAATGAGTGCCAGGTCGCGGATCGGGATCCCTTCGCGCAGCAGCCGCTGCAGCACCCGATGCACCGTGCCCAGCGAGAGCTTGCCCGGAATGGTGTCGTCCACCAGCGCCGGATGAGTCTCCTTCAGCGCCATCCAGCAGCTCGCGCACGTTCTGGCGGCGACAGCAGGTCGGCGGCGTGCTGCTGGATCGTTTCCATCAGGTGGGTCGAGAGCACGGTCTGCGGTTCGACCACGCTGTAGCCGCTGGCCTCCGCCTCGAGCCGCCGGTCGGGCGTGATCCAGACCGCCGGCAGCCCGAAGCTCGGGTCGATGGTGCTGGATCCCGTCGATCGGCGCGGCCGCGCCGGTGGTGTCGAGCGCCAGCAGGTAGCGCGGGCATCACTTCGCCGCAGGCCACCCGGACGCCGCGCAGCTTGATGGCGTACTCGGTGGCCGGCAGCTGGATGTTGTCGCGGATCCGGGCCGGCGGGCACGATGATGCCCAGCTCGACGGCCAGCTGCTTCCGCATGAGGCCGATCCGCTGCAGCAGGTCGCCCTGCTGGGCCTCGTCCACCAGCGGCACCAGGGCGTAGCCCGACCTCGACCTCGAGCGGCTCGACCGCCAGCAGATCCCGGATCGGCGGCGGCTCTCGGCGCCGCGGCTCGGGCTGAGTCTGGCACCGTGGCCTCGCCGTCGGGCGCCCGTGGCGGTCGCGGCCCCGCACCATGTAGGCCATGCCGCCGGCGATGATGGCCAGCGCGGGAACGGCAGCAGCGGGAAGCCGGGCACCAGGCCCAGCAGCAGGATGATCGCCGCCGCCATCCACAGCGCGTTCGGGGTGCCGGGTGAGCTGGGTGGCGATGGCGTCGCCGACCCGGGGGCTCTTGGCGCCGTAGGTGACGATGATGCCGGCGGCGGTGCTGACGATCAGCGCCGGGATCTGGGTCACCAGGCCGTCGCCGACCGACAGGCGTGGTGTAGGTCGCCAGCGCCTCGCCGGCGCGTCATGCCCTGCTGGGTGCATCCCGATGACGAAGCCGCCGACCAGGTTGATGGCGGTGATGAGCAGGCCGGCGATGGCGTCGCCGCGGACGAACTTGGCGGCGCCGTCCATGGCGCCGTAGAAGTCGGCGTAGCGGCTGGATCTCCTCCCGGCGGCGGCGGGCCTCGGTCTCGTCGATCAGGCCGGCGCCGAGGTCGGCGTCGATGCTCATCTGCCGGCCGGGCATGGCGTCGAGGGTGAATCGGGCGGCCACTTCCGCGATGCGGCCGGCGCCCTTGGTGATCACCATGAAGTTGATCACCATCAGGATCAGGAAGATCACCAGGCCCGACGACGAAGTTGCCGCCGATCACGCAGTTGCCGAAGGCGGCGATGACCTCGCCCGGCATGGCCCGTGCTCAGGATGAGCCGGGTGCTGCTGACGTTGAGGCCGAGCCGGAGCAGCGTGACCAGCAGCAGCAGGCTGGGGAAGATGCTGAACTCGAGCGGATCGCGAGATCGACAGCGTGACCAGCAGGACCAGGATCGAGATGCGCGAGGCTCAGCGACCAGCAAGGCGTCGAGCATGACCGGCGGCAGCGGCACCACCAGCAGGGCGACGATGATCACCACCGCCAGCGCCAGCCAGATCTCGGCGCTGCCGGTCAGCCGGCCGAGCAGCGTTTCGCTTCGATCGCCGGCGCACCGCGAGGGGCCGCAGCGGCGCTGGGGACGGGCGCCGGTGCTCACGGTGCCCGAACTGGCGGAGCCAACCGCGCCGACCGCAGAGGCGAGCGGTCACCGGGTCCGACCCGACCGGGCAGCGGCCGCGTTCTTACGTCCGAAGACGAAGGCGATGATCTCCGCGACGGCGACGTACAGTGCCGGCGGGATCGGCTGGCCCACGGCTGGCGCCGGCGAGCAGCGCACGGGCCAGCGGCTTGTTCTCGATCACGGGCACCCCGGCCTTGTAGGCGATCTCCTTGATCCGCTGCGCCAGCAGGCGCTCGCCCATCGCCACCACGATCGGGGCGGCGGCCACGAGCGGGTCGTACTTGAGCGCCACGGCGATGTGGGTCGGGTTGGTGACCACGACGTCGGCGGTGGCCACCGTAGCTCATCATCCGCTTGCGCGCCATGCTGCGCTGCAGCTGGCGGATCCGCCCCTTCACCTGCGGGTCGCCTTCCGACTCCCTGTGCTCCTGCACCAGTTCCTGCTTCGTCATCTTGAGGCTCTTCTCGTACTGCCAGATCTGCCAGCCGTAGTCGAGGGCCGCGACGATCAGGAAGACCATCCCGACCATGAACGCCATCCGGAGGCCAGCCCGCGGGTCAGCCACGAGCACCTGCGGCACGTTCGGCGCCACTGGTCGACAGGATCTCCGGCCAGGCCCGCTGGAGGACCAGCCAGGCCACCCAGCCGATCACCAGCACCTTGACCAGCGCCTTGAGCACGTTGAACACAGCGTCGAGACTGAACAGGCGCTTGAAGCCAGCGAGCGGCGAGATGTGCTCCAGCTTGGGACCGAGCGCTTCGGTCGAGATCACGCCCCGGGCCTGGACCACGTTGACCAGCAGGGTGATACCGACCACGCCGAGGAGGAATGGCGCCATGGCGATCAGGGTGGCAAAACCGATGTGATGCAGCAGGTGCACGGCGGAACTGGCCGAGAGCGGGTCGGCGGACATGCCGCCGATGTCGCCCACCAGCAGTCAGGCTCGCATGCCGGGCGAGGGCGGCTCCGCCGACCAGCGCCAGCGAAGCGGTCCCCGCGAGCAGCAGGGTCGCGCCGGAGAGCTCCTGGCTCTTCGGGGACCCTGCCTTCACGGCGCGCTTCGTCGCGCCGCTTGGGGGTGGCCGATTCGGTCTTTTCCTGGCCGTCTTCGCTCGGCCATGCCTACCGTACCGCCGGGGTGAAGGCATTGATGGTCTGGCCGATGGTGCCGGGCAGCGCCTCGATCTGGCCACCCAGGAACGAGGCCAGGAAGGGCAGCGACGCGCCCAGGATCATCAGGCCGATGCGAAATGGTGATCGGGAACGACAGCATCATGACGTTGAGCTGCGGCACCGCCTTGCCCAGGATCGCCAGGGCGAGGTTGGCCAGCAGCAGCGCCACGATGATCGGGGCCGCCGCGCGGACCGCGGTCGAGAAGACCGTCCCGGCGAGATCGGCGACGAACAGCGGCGCCGTCGCCGACGCCGAGAATGGCCTGGCCCGGCGGGATCGCCGCGAAGCTGGCGGCGAGGCCCTGATACAGGGTCAGGTGCCCACCCAGGGTCAGGTAGATGCATCATGCGCGAAGTAGCTCTTGAGCTGGCCGACGCCGACGGTGGCGCCTTCCGGCAGCGCGCCCGATGGCCGGGCCCAGCGACAGCCCCATCTGCAGTGATGCGACTTCACCGGCCAGCGTGATGCCCGTGCACCAGCATCGCGCCCGTCAGGCCGATCGCGATGCCGAGCAGGGTCTTCGCCACCGATCACGGTGGCCATCACGATCATGTCGTCCGGCAGGGCCGCGACCGGCATGACCGCCGGCAACAGGACCAGCGCTGAGCAGCACCACGGCCGCGCCCCGGATCGCTCTTCGGGCATCGCCGGCCATGGACCAGAGCGGCGCCGCGAGGAAGAGGCCCGAGACCCGGGCGCTGACCAGCACGAAGGCGGGCGTGTCCCGGACGCCGAGCAGCGATAACAGGCCGGGCGCGATCATCCGACCAGCCCCGGCAGCAGATCGAAGATGCCGATGATGTATTCCACCAGCTGGCGGACCATCCACGGCAGGGTCAGCAGCAGCACCACCGCCACCGCGACCAGCTTGGGGATGAAGGTCAGCGTCTGTTCCTGGATCTGGGTCAGCGCCTGGACCAGGCTGACGATCACACCGACGACCAGGGCGGTGATCAGCAGCGGCGCCGGCCACCATCAGCGCCAGCATCACGGCGCGGTTCATCAGCTCGATCGCGAGACCGGGGGTCATCGTCATCCGGAACCCGGTGACGAGCTTCTGGACCACCAGGGTCCAGCCGTCGGCCAGCACGAAGAGCATCAGCTTGAACGGCAGCGAGATCATCACCGGCGGGAGCATGAACATGCCCATGCTCATCAGCACCGAGGCGACGATCAGGTCGACCACGACGAAGGGCAGGAAGATCACGAAGCCCATCTGGAACGCGGTCCGCAGTTCACTGGTGACGAAGGCGGCGGTGATCGTCAGGGTCGGCAGCGCCTCGAGGCTGTCGGCACCTGCTCGTTCCCGGTCAGCTCGGCGAACACGCCGAGGTCCTTCTCCCGGGTGTTGGCCAGCATGAACTGCGCGAGCGGCGTGATGCGCCTTCTCGTAGGCCATCCACCTGCGTCGATCTGGCCGTTCAGATAGGGCTGCAGCGCTTCGGTATTGGCCTGCTTGATCACCGGCTGCATCACCACGCCGGTGAGCAGCACCGCGAGCGCCACCAGCAGCTGCCCCGGCGGCGCCGTCTGGGTCCCGATGGCGGTGCGCACGAAGTGCAGCACGATCAGGATCCGGGTGAAGCTGGTCATCAGCAGGAACATGGCCGGCAGCAGCGTCATCGCGCCCATGAACACCACGATGCCGACGGCGCCGGAGAGCTGCAGCTGCTCGCTCCCCTGCCCGATCGTCACGGTGACCTTGGGGGCGACCGGTCCGGCGGGGCCCTGGACCGCGGCAACGGTGGCCAGCGGCACCGCCGCGTGGGCGGTGCCGGGGCTCGCCAGCATCAGGGCGAACACAAAGGGAAGCGCCGCCTTGAGGGCCGAGCGGAAGGTGCGCGGGCCGATCAGGGGCCGTCCCATCAACGCATCGGAGCGGTGGCACGTCGGGGCTCAGCCCCGATCACCGCGTCCCGGTCGGCGCCATCCAGCTCGGTCAGCAGCCGGGCGCCGTCGTCGCCCAGCGACAACACCAGCACCCGCTCGCCCACCCGCAGCAGGCCGACACCCTGCTTGGGGCCGGTGCAGACCCGGCGCAGCAGCTCCATCGGGACGGCGCAGGTGGTGGCCCGCGCGCCGGGGACCCAGCGGCGCAGCAGGTACAGGGCCAGACCGAGCGCGCCGAGGGTGACGAGGAGAGAAGCAAAGGCGCCGAGCATCAGTTGGGTCTCGCGCCGCGCCGCTGCCGGTTCGTTGCCGCTGACAATCCGGGTGATGCGGACGCCGAAGTGCTCACCGATGACCACCACTTCGCCTTCCGCCAGCTTGCGGTCGGAGACGTAGATGTCGATCGGCTCGCCGACCATCCGGTCCAGCTGGATGACCGAGCCGCTGCCGAGCTCGAGGACTTCCTGCACCGTCATGTGGGTGCGGCCGAACTCGATGGCCACCGGCAGGGAGACGTCGAGCAGGGTGTCGAGCGAACCGGCCCGCGCCCGCCCGCGCTGCGCCAGCACCGAGTTCGGAGAGGTCGGGTACGCCGGCCGCCTGCGCCGCCGGAGCGGCCGCCGCGCCACCGCCCTTGGTCAACCGGTCGATTTCGCTTCTGATCCATGTGCTAGACCAACCTTCCACGGGAGGACCGGGAGGACGACTCCGGCCGCGGCGTGAGAGACCTGCTGCGTCATCCGCAGACCGACGTAGCGCCGGCTCTGACCGAGCGTGCCGAGGAACCGGCGCTGGCCGCGGACATAGAGTTCGACCGGGACGTCGGAAGGGATGGCCGGTATGGATCACCTGGCCCACCTCGAGGCGGCCGACATCGCGCGCCTTGAGCTGGAAGAGGGGGAACCGCGCCCGGAGCTCGAGGCTGGGCGCCGCGGAGCGACGTGCTCGATGACCTTCCGCGCGGTCTCCCGTTCGGCCGGTGGCGGTCCGAACGCAGATGCACATGCCGGGTCGGCTTCTCCTGCAGGAAGCTCTCCAAGCGCGAGGAGCGGCACACACATCGTGATCAGGCCCGGAGAAGCCCCGGCCCGCACCTCGATGTTGACCACCAGGACGTTGTCTTCCCGGTTGGCCACCTGCAGCACGTCGGGCGACGACTCGAACCCGACGTACTCGGGCTGGAAGGTCGAGGTGTTCGGCCCAGGCCTCCTGGGTCATGCTCCAGATCCGGTCCGCCACGCCGCGGACCACGCCCCGTTCGAGCGGGGTCAGGGGCCGCTTCAAGTCCTGCGGATCGCCCGGGCCGCCAAACAGCCGGTCGATCAGGTAGTAGGAGAAGTCGATGCCAAGATCGAGGACGCCCTGCCCGCCGAGCTTGCTCGCCCAGGTGTGCAGGTAGGCCGCGCACGGCGTGCCGAGCGAGAAGATGAATTCGGCGAAGGTCGCCTGCTCCACGCTGCTCAGGGTCACGTCCACCGCGGTCCGCAGCCGGGACGAAGCACCGCCTGCAGCGACGCCGTCACCCGCTGATAGATCCCGTTCAGCAGCGCCTGCCGGTCCTTCGCGATCCGTGGCGGCCGGAGGAAGTTGTAGGGAATGATCTCGATCGCCTGCCCTCCGGACGCGGCGGGAGCCGAGCCCTTCAGGAGCTGAATCGACGTCTTTCTGCGAAAACATGTCGGCCATGGTCGGGTCAGCTCACTGAATGACGAACTGCGGGAGATACACCTGGAATCGGGGCTTGCCGCCGACCATCTCGGTCACCATCGTCGAGACCCGCGCCTTGACGGTGTCGCGGGCCCCGGGGGCGGTGAGCTGCGCCATATTCATGACTTCGAGCACCGAGGTCACCTTGTCCCGCAGCTCCACCTCGCGGGCCTGCAGGTCAGTCTCGAGTTCGCTCGTCCCGACCGCCAGGACCACGCTGGCCATCAGGAACCGGCTGCCCTGCGACCCCGCGGGATTGACGATGATGTTTTCCAGCTTGATCAGTTTGGACGCGCCTTCCTTGCCCTCATGCTCGCCCTTGGCGCCGGCTTCACCGTCCGCCTCGCCCTGCTCGCCGGCGCTGTCCGCCGCGACAGCCGCCTTGGGGCGAGGCTCGGCGCGACCACGAAGGTCCCCGCCGCCCCGCCCAGCACCGCCGCCCACCAACAGACCCATCACCAGACCGCTCTTCTTGCCGGCGGTGAGCCGCCTCCGTTGCTGCCGCTGCGTCCGCCATTCGAGCTGCTCCATCCGGGGTGGACTACTTCGCCGGGTCTCCTGCCCTTCGACGGTGGAAAGGCAACCGGCGTACCATCCCGGTGGGCCGGAGGGCCAGACCGTTGTGGCTAAAGCAGTTACGAGAATCGTGCTGGCGGAACGAGGGCCAAAGAGGAAAGAAGTGCCGAGGCGCGAGGGAGGAGTTGCCGGGGGGGGAGTACGTAGGTACGTGAGCGTGTACGTGGGTACGTGGGTACGTGGTCAGCGTTCGGCGTACGTGGGTACGTGGGTACGCGGGTACGCTAGCGTAACGTAGGTACGCGGGCAGGCGGGTAGGTGTCTTACCCTACCCGCCTACCGCACTGCGTACCACGTACCCGCGTACTCCCTACCGCTTCAGATTCACCAGCTCCTGCAGCATCTCGTCCGCCGTGGTGATCACCCGGGCGTTGGCCTGGAAGCCGCGCTGCGCGATGATCATGTTGGTGAACTCCTCGGACAGGTCGACGTTGGAGCTCTCCAGCGCGCCCGGGGTGATCGTCGACTGGTTGCTCGTCCCCGAGAACCCGATGATCGCGCCGCCCGAGTTGGCCGATTCCGCGTACATGTTGTCGCCGTGCGCGGAGCAGGCCGGTCGGGTTGTTGAAGGACGCCAGGGAGATCTGCGCCAGCGTCTGGTTCATCCCGTTGGTGAAGTAACCGGTGATGACGCCGCGGCCGAATCCACGCTGATATCCTGCAGGTTGCCCATCGGGTACCCGTCCTGGGCGCTGGCCACCGCGTTGGACTGGCGCTCGCGAACTGGGACAGGCCGTTGATATCGCCCAGCTGACCGGAATCGAGCTTGATGGTGACCGGCGCCGTGGCCCCGCTGCCGGGATCGAACTGCAGGGCTGTTGGCCCCACCGTTGTAGGCGAAGGTTTCCAGCCGGCCGTCGGTGTCGAAGGTGACGTAGCCGGTCCCGCCGCCGGTGACCGCCGCCGGAGTCGGGCACGATCCGCCTTCCACAGCCAGCGATTCGGCGCGGTCGGATCCTTGGTGAAGGTCATGCTCATGCTGATCGGGGTACCGATCGAGTCGTACACCGTGATCGACGCCGGATGGGTCACATCGGTGGCGGCCTGCCGCTCGACGAAGTTGCCGGCGCGGCTATCAAAGAGGGCATTGAAGTTGGTCGCGCCCGCGCGCCGCACTCCGGATGTTGAGCCCGGTCAGCTCGTTCACCAGGCCGCCGTCGCCGTTGACCAGCATCGCGCCGCTGGCGCCGTCGATCTCGGCCCCGTCGATGTTGGTCAGGCCGAGGGTCGTGTTGATGGTCGAGAGCAGCTGGCCGTAGGTGCGTGCCGGCGCCGACGACGATGGCGCCGCTGGTGCACCGCCGTGCCGCCCTTGTTGCCGTCGATGGCAATGCTGTTGCCCGCGGCCAGGCCCAGGCTCTGGCCACTGCCGTTCCGGAGGTCCGTCACGAGGTCCGTCTCGACCGCGATATGGCTGAACTGGTCGGTGGACGAGGTGGCCGCTGCCGCCAGGTCGCCGTTGGCCGAGCCGAGCGAGTTGAGCAGGCCCGGGTTGGAGCTGGTGATCTTGAGCGTCGATATTGGCCAGCGCGGTGAAGCCGATGGCACCGGTGGCGTTGTTCTGAGCCGCGCTCACCGTGTTGAACCCGCCGGCGCCGAAGTCATTGTTGATCTCGGCCACCAGGTCGGACAAACTGTGGAAGTCGAAGGTGCCGACGCCGGTGTCCTGCGCCACGTAGGTGTAGGTCCGGGTATTGGTCCCATCGGTCAGCGTCACGGTGGTGCTGTCCGGCACCATGCCGACGATCGGGCCGTTGGCCGCTCCTTAGGCGTACAGCCCGCTTCATATCGGAGCCGAGCGCCGCCATTGCTGCCGCTCTGCTCGACGGCATACACCCGGCCCTGGGTGGCGAGGATGGTGCCCTTGCGGCTTTTCCCGCGCATCGAGGTTACCGGTCAGCGTGACGCTCGAGGTCGCCCGCGCCGGCGACTTCTGGCCGAACGGCAGCGCGATTTCCCTGATCGCGTTGCCGGCCGAGAGCACGCCATTGGAGTCGGCGTTGATGCCCTGGACCTTGAAGCCGTTGGCCGGCGACACCAGCCGCCCGTTGGCGTCGAGCTGGAAGTTGCCCGCGCGGGTGTAGTAGTTCCGCTGCCCATCGCTGACCACGAACAGGCCATCGCCCTGGATCGCGAGGTCGGTGCTCGACCGGTCGACTCCAGGTTGCCCTGGGAGAAGTTCATGTCGATGCTGCCGATCTTGGAGCCCAGCCCGATCTGGATCGGGTTGATGCCGCCCAGGTCGCCCGGCGGGCGCGAGGCGCCCTGCAGCAGCTGGGCGAAGGCCTCCGCAAAGGTCACCGCGCGAGGCCTTGAAGCCGACGGTATTCACGTTCGCGATGTTGTTGCCGATCACGTCCATCCGGGTCTGGTGATTCCGCAGACCGGAGACGCCGGCAAAGAGAGACCGCATCATGGGAGAACCGACTCCGTGGTGGAAGGAAGAATGCGTGCGCTGGTGAGGGCCGCGAGGGCGGCCGCACCTGACGTGGGCCGCTCGACTTCGATGACGTAATCGAGCGGGAAGGTCAGTTTGCCGGATCGCAGGGTCACAGCCCCGTTGCTGAAGCTCAGGCCGTCAATGACGCCCCTGGTATAGGTCTGCACCGGGATGTCCGCGCCGCTGGCGCCGGTCACGGTCACCGCGTAGGTGTACTCCCCTGGCGGCAGTTCCCCGGTAGTGAACGACTGGCGACCCGAACTCTGCCAACCGAGTTCCTGGGTATCGACCTTCTTGCCGTCCTTGTCGAACACTGTCAGGACCGCCTCACCGCCGCCGGTGCCGATGTCGACCTTGATCTGCTGAGAACCGTCCGCGGTCACTTCGAACGCATTGCCGGCCGCGAGCACTTCCTTGCCAATGAACGAGGCACCCAGCGCCGCCTTCTGCGCCATGGTGTCGTACTGGCTCTGATTCACCTGGCCCTGCAGCACCTTTTCGATGTTCTGCATCGACTCGAGGCTGCTGAACTGTGCCAGCTGGGATGAAAACTGCGACGGGTCCGCCGGACTCATCGGATCCTGATGTTTGAGCTGCGCCATGAGGAGCAGGAGGAAGTCATCCTTCCCCAGCTCGCTCTTCCCCTTCCCCGTCGTCGCTGGCGGAAGCGCGGTGGGGACGGCGGGCATACGTGGTCCGACGGTGACGGCCATGATGAATTCCTATCTGCGGCGATCTCGCGGATCGCGGTCGCGGGGTTGTCCCTGTGGATGGCGATGTCCATCACCGGAACGATGCTGCTCCCGTTGGCCTCGTCCCTGGCGGTTGTCGCCTGCCGGCTGTTCCCTGCTGGCAGGTCCTGCCGTGCGCCCATCCTGGGCACCCGTGCCCGCCTGGACCGCAGCACGGGCTTCATTCATTGCATCGGTCGCGGTCCGGACCATCACCTTCGGGTCGGCGTATCCCTGCCGCACGAGCGTTTCCGTCAACTGATCCATACGCTGTTCGAGCTGCCGGGCGCTGATGTCGTCCGGCGGGGTGATCACCGCCCGGACCTGGTTGCCCGTCACCGTCACGCGAATCCGCGTCTGTCGCCCGTCCTCATCCGACACCTGCAGCGTCACGCGATCGGCAGAGCCTGCCGCCTTCGCATCGGTCGACCCATCAGAAGGCAGGTTGCGTGCCTCGCGCGATCCGGTCACTTCCTCCGGTCGCTCGGACCGCCCCACGACCGGCATTCCACTCGCATCAAGCGCGGAACTCGCTGGTACCGCATTACTTGCCTCGGCGACCCGAGCCCGGCGTGTCTCCGGCACCGGGGCGCCTGTCGCAGTTGTTAGCCGCTCCTCCGCAGGAAGCTCCTGCCGGTCGGCCGGAAGAGATGGCGCCATCGACGCATGCAGGGTGCGCTCCGGCAGTGGCGTATCCGGGAGTACCGGCGCACTGCTGAGTGGCGTAACTGGCGGACGTACCGGCGCTGAGGCCGGCGCGGACCGACCCTCCGGTGCGGGAGCTGTCCCCTCCGCTTCCGGGCCGATCACAGATGTCTCAGTCTTCGACGGCGTCACCGGACGGCGGCTCGGGGACGCCATCGGCGCACCCAGCGCTGTTGCGGCCTCGGCCAGCAACGCCGCGTCGGCCAGCGGCGGGGCCCCGGTCATTGCGGCGGACGATGGCGAGTGGGCGCGCAACAACGCGAAATCCGTCGGCGCGCGACTGGCGGCGGCTGGGTCACTTCGACTCCCCAGCTGCACCCGAACATTGGTGACCGCCGCATCACCCAGGAGATCGGCGAGTTGCCGCCCCAGCCGGGTGTTTTCCGCCATCGCACGGCCAGCCTGCTCCTCTTTCGATTGCCCCGGCAGTGCCGTCGGTCCCGGGGCTAGCACCACCCTCCGGGGCGGGAACGGTCGTTCCGTTCGCGGCCGCGGCCCAGCGACTGGCCGGCCGACCGGTGGGATAGACGGTCGCCCGTTCCGATGGGTGGTCCACCACTACGCTGTCCTGGTTCACAGCCCCGGTCGGTGCCGCACCCTGGGGCATCGCGGTCCGCGCAGCGTCCGCGGCCATGATCACGGACGGGACCGAAGCGGGTGGTGGCGCGAGGCTGGCGGCCGGGGGATTCGCCCGGTCCCCCTCCTCACTCGATGCATGCGAGGTCCGATCCCGAGAGGACGTCTCGTTCGGCGAACTGCTGGATGCCGCCACAGCGTCCGACAGATCCACTCGTGGGCCGTCACCCTGCACCGGCCCACGCATCTCGGCAGGGGCGCGCCATTGCACGGGTCCCAGCGGTGGCGCGGACAGCGGCGCGGACGACGATGGGACAGCCAGCGGCGCACTGCGTTCCGAGACGTTCGGCCGCACCTCGCGCTCCGGGGTGGCGGATGCGGTATCGCTCCCCCCGGCACGACTGTGCAGCGCTGGGCGATCACCCGGTAGGGCGTCGGCACTCCTGGTGCCTTCGGTAGTCACCGAGGGCACGACCGGTGTGGGCCCGGCGACAGCACCCTTCGCCTCAGTGTTCACCGATGGTGCCACCGTCACAGGCAGCGGCAGATCGTTCACGACCGTCGGCCTCGGGGTCGCGGTTTCCACCAGGCGTCCGCCGGTATCGCCCGCCGGCATCTTCGCAGAGGGGCGGTCTACCGCCGGAGTGGCCGTCTCTTTCGAGGCAGCAGCAGCCGGCGGGCTGGCAGCATCGGTCGGGGATTCCTCTGGAACTTCCACAGCCATAGCGGTATGGACCGGCGCGGTCTCACCCTCCACGCCGCCACCCTGACCCGTCAGCTCCGGCTCGGACTGCGCCGCCGCCTCATCCTCCTCGACCGGTACCTCAGCGGCGACGCCAATGGTCGGCGTGACCTGCAGCGCCGGAAGCGGCGCCTGGGTCAGACCGAGCGCCGTCGCCAGCAACGCGGCGAACTGCGCCGGATCGTCCGCCGGTGTGGCTGGCGGTGCCGGTTCGGCACCCGCCAGTGAGGCGAGCATTCCGAGACCGTTGATCACTTTCCCTGCTCCTTCGGCTTGGGAACCAACAGGCGCCGGCTCAGGCCAGCCGCCCGTTCCTTCGGAAGATTGGTCATGAAATCGGCGGCTTGCCGAGGACCGACGGCCCGCAGGATTCCTTCCACCTCGGCATCAGAGAGGAAGCCGAGCACTTTGGCCGCTTCCACCGCTTTCATCGCGGAGAGGACGCGGGCGACCTGCTTGTAGGCGTCGGCTTTCGCGGCAGGATCCACCTTCGCGACCGGGCTCCCCGTGGGGGTGGGCTCCGATGGAGTGGCCGTCGCGTGCGCGACCGGCGTGCCGCCAGCAGGAATGGAATCATGGGGCGCGGCTGCCATCGCGGTGGAATCACCATGCGCTGCCTGCGTTGTACTGTCGTGTTGTGCGACCGAGTCGGCCACGTGTTTGGCCAGGACGGAGTCGGCATGCGCGGCAGCCACGATGGCCGCGGCAGCGGCAGCTTCCTTGCCCTGCTTGACCCCATACGCGGTCGACCCGGCGAGCCCGATCAGGAAGCCCACGAGGCCCATGATGATCGCCTTCTTCATTCGGACCTCGCATTGCGCTCGCGCGCAAGGAAGCCCGCGGTTTCATCGCTCAGCGCCTGCTCGTACCGGACCAGTTCCTGGGTCCAGGCCTCATAGCGCTCTTCCCGCAGCCGCTCGATGACCCGCTTCGCCATGCGTGCTTCCTCGAACTGTTCCCGCGCCCGGTCCACCCGTTCCACACTCTTCCGGTGGGCTTCCTCCAGTGTGGCGACCTCGTTCCCCAATTGTTCGACCGTGAGTTCCAGGTTTCGGATCGATCCGGCGGGCGACGGGCCGCTACGACTGGCCAGCACCTGCCCCTGGGCGTCCTCGAATCGTGCCTGACCTTCGAGCGCCGTCAGGCGACAGGTTTCTTCGTCCTGCAGGGCCAGCCCCAGGGCGCGGGCACATTCCTCTTCCGCCGTCTGACGGATCTGCAGCAGCCGTTCCAGCCGGAAGACGAAGCGCTTCATCCGGCCTTCTTCGCCAGGATGGCGAGCCGGTCACGGGACTCTTCGAACGCCTGTCCTTCGGACGGCGCCTGCCGCAGGTACTGCGTCATCTCTTCGCGCAGCGCGATGGCGGCGTCCGCCAGCTTATCGGCTCCGCTCTTGTACGCCCCGACCGCGATCAGGTCCTCGCTGTTGCGATAGGCCGATTCAAGTCGCAGGAACGTGTTGGACCACTGGAGGTGTTCCGGGGTGATCACCGCATCGCGCACCCGGCTGACGCTTTCCAGCACATCGATGGCCGGGAAGTGCTTCATCGCCGCGAGCTTGCGGCTCAGCACGATATGGCCGTCGAGAATGGAGCGGGCGGCGTCGGCAACCGGCTCGTTGAAATCGTCGCCCTCGACCAGGACGGTATACAGCCCGGTAATAGTGCCGCGACGTCCGGCACCAGCGCGTTCCAGCAACCGGGGCAACTGGGCAAAGACGGAAGGCGGGTAGCCCTTGGTGGTCGGTGGCTCGCCGACCGAAAGGCCCATTTCGCGCCAGGCCATGCACACACGGGTCACGGAGTCCATCATGAGCAGGACGTCCTTGCCGGCGTCGCGGAAGTATTCCGCGATGGCGGTGGCCACAAAGGCGCCGGTGGCGCGGATGACGGCCGGCTGATCGGAGGTGGCGACAATGACCACGGACCGGCTGAGCCCTTCCGGGCCCAGATCCCGTTCGATGAACTCCCGGACTTCCCGGCCGCGCTCGCCCAGCAGGGCGATGACGTTGATGTCGGCGGTCGTTCGGCGGGCAATCATGCCCAGCAGGACGCTCTTGCCGACACCGCTGCCGGCCATGATCCCGATCCGCTGCCCGCGGCCAAGCGACACCAGGCCATCGATTGCGCGCACCCCCGTCCCCAGGGGACGCTCGATCCGGCTGCGCTCGAGGGGATGCGGCGGTTCGGCGGACAGGGCGTAGCGGGTCGACACCCCGATCGGGCCGAGCCCGTCGATGGGTCGTCCCAAACCATCCACCACCCGGCCGATCAGACCGTCACCAACCCGGACATCGAGCTGACGCCGGAGCGGGCGCACCGCCGCACCGGGGTGAATCCCTTCCAGGTCGCCCAGCGGCATCAGCAGGATGCCACGCTCGTGGAACCCGACCACCTGGGCCGTGACGCGGGGCCGACTGTGACTTTCGATCCGGCAGAGTTCGCCCAGTGCCACGTCGAGCGAGGACGCCTCGACCACCTGGCCGATGACGCGGGTCACCCGGCCGTGGATGGCAAACCGGGGCGCGTCGTGCACCCGTCCGATGGCGGCGGCGACCTGGGCGGCGAGCCCTGCGCCACCGGGGATCAGGCCGGCGTCCGGTGCGTACAGACGGGTATCAATCATCGCGCATCCGCTGATAGAGCTCGCTCAAGGCGAGGTCGATCCGACCATCCACCACGCGATGCGGCGTTTCCAGGGTGCAGCCACCCCGCTCCACCGCGGGATCACCGGTCCAGAGAATCTCGGACGCGCGACCATCGCTGCCCGGCAGCTCGAACTGGCTGCGCAGGGCGGCCAGGTCTTCCGGATGCAGGTGAATTTCCACCCGGGATCCGACGGGGAACGCCTCCAGGCCGCGGTGGACCAGGTCACGCACGATCGAGGGGTCGGCGGCCACTTCGCGCTGGATCAGATGGCCCGCCACCGCGAGACCCAGCAGATAGACGCTGTCTTCCAGTTCGCGGACCACGCCGAGACGCGCGGCATCCAGGGCCTCGGCCGTCGAGACCAGCAGCCCGGCCGCCCGCTTGAGGGTGCGATTGGCTTCTTCCATCGCCGCCGCCCGCCCGGCTTCGAAGCCGCGGGCATGCGCCAGCTGCTCCAGATCGGGACCGGCCGGCACCGCAGCCGTCGCGACGACCACCGGCGATGTCTGGGACAGCTCGGGCAGTGGCCAGAGCGAGAACCGGGAAATGGCCGGCGCCGTGGGGGCCGCCCGAAGCGCCTCGCTACTGGATGACTTCATCATCGCCTCCACGCCCGCCCAGTACGATTTCGCCGGTTTCCTCCAGCGTACGGACCGCCTGGATGATCCGGGTCTGCGCGGCTTCGACGTCGCGCACCCGAACCGGGCCGAGGTACTCCATCTCTTCGGTGAGCGCGGCCGCCGCGCGTTCCGACATGTTCTTGAGGATGTGCTGCCGCACTTCGTCGCTGGCGGCCTTGAGGGCCAGCGCCAGCTCCTTACTGTCGACATCGCGCAGGATCCGCTGCATCGACTTGCCGTCCAGCGTGGTCAGGTCCTCGAAGGCGAACATCAGGTTGGAGATCTGCTGGGCCAGCTCGTGGTTCCGCTGGGTGATCGATTCGATCACCGCCTTCTCGAGGGCTCCACTCGCGAGGGTGAGTACCTTGGCCACGGCCGAGGGGCCACCGGAGAGGGTCATCTCCTGCGACATGGTCAGATCGGTCTTGCTGGCCAGCCCCTGCTCCACCACGGCGATCAGATCCGGCGCCACCTTCTCCATCTTGGCCACCCGGTACAGCACGTCACTGGCCAGGTCCGGCCCCATGACTTCCACGACGTTGGAGGCCTGCTTGACGTCGAGATGGGCCAGGATCAGTGCCAGGGTTTGCGGGTGTTCTCCGCGGAGCACCGAGAGCAGCACCTCCGGCGCCGCTTTCTTGAGCTTCTTGAGGCCGTTATCCGCCAGCTGCTCGCGGATCCGATCCAGGATCACCTTCGCCTTGGCCGGCCCGAAGGAACTCTCCAGGATTTCACTGGCCCGATTGAGCCCGCCTTCCGAAACTGACTGGACCGCGCGGGCCACCTGGCGGTACTCGGTCAGCACCCCCTCGACCGTCTCGGTGTTGGCGACCGGCATCGCCGCGATTTCGCGGGAGACCATTTCCACCTGCTCCGCCGAGAGCAGCTGCATGACCTTGGAGGCGACCTCGTTGCCCAGCGACATGCCAGAGACGGCGGCCTTCTGGGGTCCGGAGAGCGGGTCCTTCGTCGTCGGCGGCAGCCATCAGGTTTCCGCCAGCCAGGTCTTCACGACCTGCGGCGGCGGTCTCCGGCTCGGGCCGTCGACTCCGCCTGGACCTCAGTCTTGAGCCGAGTGGTCGTGGCGCTGATGGCGGTAACCGGAACGGGCGGGAGTTCCGGGTCCGATCGGGTCTCGAAGCTCATGCGGTCGCCCGACTGGGCCGGCAGCGATCCACCACCCCCGCCGCCCGAAGGGCCGGCCGGCTTGAGCACCCGCAGCGCGAGGATCAGCGCGGCGATAATGCCAATCACGGCGATCAGCGGCCGGCTGAACCGCTCCGCCACCACCAGGACCGTCGTGGTGCCACCGCTGGAGCTGCTGGAGGAATCCACCGTCACGGGAATCGGCTCGAATGGCATGGCGCTGACCGTCACCCGGTCGCCCCGTGCACTGTCGATGCCAATCGCGTCCCGCACGACCTGTTCATAGCGCGCCAGCTCGGCGGCGGTTTGACCGCCCGGGCCGCCAATCTTTTCGATCGCCTTCTGGTTCACCAGGACCGCCACCGTCAGCCGTTGAATGCCGCCGACCGAGCCGGCGATCTTCTCGACCACGCGGGAGTTCAGGTAGGTGTTATTCACCACGGTCGAGTTGCCGCCGTCGAGGCTGTCGGCACCGGTCACCTCGCTGCGCTGCTCGTTCTGCAGCACCGCCCCGTCGGGATTGTAGGTCTCGACCGTCTTGTCGACCTGTTCGAAATTGAGCTTGGCGGCGACCTGGACCCGGGCCTCACCCATGCCGAGCGCGGTGGCGAGGAACCGTTCGGCATTATGCGCCAGGTACTCCTCCACCGACCGCTGCATTTCGAGCTGCCGGCTGGTCAGACCGCGGACCGAGCCGTCGTTGGGCGCGGAGAGCAGCCGCGACCTCACTGTCGAGTACCGCGACCTGGTCGCTGGGCAACTGGGCGACCGCGTTGGAGACGATATAGGTGATGCCCTGCACCGTCTCATCGCTCAGCCTGCGGCCCGGGCTGGAGGGTGATCACCACCGAGGCCTTGGCCGGACGTTCCAGCTCGTCGCAGCGGACTACTCTGGCGGAGGCCAGATGAACCATCGCCCGCTCCACGCCGGCCAGGCTCCCCCATGCTCCGGGAGAGTTCCCCCTCGAGGCCCAGCCGCTCCCGGGTCCGCATTTGGCCCTCGGCGCACGCCCCACTCGGCTTGTCCAGAATCTCGTTGCCCGCCTCCCCGCCCTGCGCCGGCAGCCCTCCTTGGCCAGCAGCACCCGGGCCCGTGCCATATCCGCACCGCGACCATGATCTCGGTGCCGCCGCTGCCCAGCTCGAAGTGGACCCCCGCCTTGATCAGTGCATCGGTCATGTTCGACCGACTCCCGCAGCTCCAGCCCGCGGTAGAGCGGCGCCATGTCGGCGGTGGTACCGTACTTCGCCACCGCCCAGATCACCGCCGATGGCCACGACCAGGCCACCAAGGGACAGGAAGCGGCGGGTGCCGTTCATGCGTCGCACGCCGTCGAGCATGGCGGGAGGGATGGCTTTGGTCATGCGGTGGACCGATCAGTCATGGGGACGGACATCAGATCTGCGTATTCATCACCGAGCGATACGCCTCGGTCATCTTATTGCGCATCTCCACCAGGAACTCGAGGGAGATGCCGGCCTCCTCGCTCGCCGCCATGACCTGGTGCATCTCGACCGGCTCCCCCCGGACGAAGCGCCCGATCAGCGAGGTCGGCATCCTCCTGCATCTGCTGGGTGTCGCCCACCACCCGGGTAGAGCGCGTCCGCGAAGGACGGCCCCGCACGGTGCCCGGGCGCGAACCGCTCCAGCGCCCGCTCCAGGGTGTGAAACGCGGGTCCATCCGGACGGATCGAGGAGCCCATCGGATCAGCCCGTCACGTCGAGCCGGAGCCCGCGCGGAGCCTCGGGCGCCATGCTGGCTCTTCCGGCCGAGGCCGTAGGTGATCGGTCCCATCTGGGCGATCTGGTCGAAGTAGGCGCGCTCTTCCTCATCATTGAGCACCCCGCGCAGCGCGTCACCCGCCGCGGGCGCCGGCCGCCGCCGCCGCCTTTGCCGTGGGCCTGGGGCAGCGCGGACGTGGCGTAATCCCGTACGCCTGCGAGGCGCGGGCGATTGATCGGCGCCGCCGGGATCGGAGCTCGTGAGCCTGTCACTGGACATCGAATGGAGTCCTCGGTCAGATGTCGATGGCGCGGCGGAACATCGCCTTCGCCGCCTGGAAGACGGTGGCGTTGGCCTCGTGCACCCGTCGCGCGATCATGAGGTCGACGATTTCGGTGTTGATGTCGACGTTGGGACGCTGCACGAACCCGTTCGCGTCCGCATCGGGATGGCCCGGGTCGTACTCCGAGTGCCCGGCCGGGTATCCTGCACCACTTCGTTGGCGTTGACCCCGCCGGACCCGTCGCGCTGGAAGACCACGACCTTGCGCTGGTACGGTCCCCCTCCGGCGTCCGGGTGGTCTCCGCATTCGCGATGTTCTGGGAGATCACGTCGAGCGCCCGGCTCATCGCGCCCATGCCCGCGCCGCTGATGCCCAGCGGCTTGAGCAGTGACTTGACCGGCCGGGCGGACAGGCGCCGGCGCCGAAGATCCTAGCCATTGACTCGATCGCGGTACGGAGTCCCTGCGTACGCCGCTGTCAGCAGCTTGGCGCTGGCTTCGTACCGCAGCTGGGTGCTGGCCAGGTCGACCATTTCCTTCTCGATGTCCACCTTTTCCCGGGCGCCCTTCCGCCCCGGCCAGCGCGGCTGTCGAAATCGGTGTTGCCGCTCGCGTCGAGTGCGCCCGCGACCCGTGCCGCGATTCGACTTTGGGTACGGCTCGAGTCGTCCAGGCTCCAGCTAAGCTGCCGATGCGACTGGTTGCGCCGAAGAGTCCAGATGAACATGCGGCCTCGCGCAGGGGAGAGTACCTCCCGCGGCAAAGCAATCGGCGTACCGCCCTCAGGACCGCTCCGCCGGGACAGTCGGATAAGCCGTCGGGCGCAATGCACTTCAGTGACGCAACCGAGGTGGGGAAATGATGCGAAAATGGCCCGCCGAGGGGAGGGCCAAGCGGAAGAAGAGATAGCCCGACGGAATATTCCGTACCGTCGGTGCATCGGCTGCCGGGCTTCATTTTCAGTTACCGCCACGGCGACTCGCTCCTTGGGGGTGTTCAGCTTGTTGCGAAGGGTCCGCTCGCTGATGCCCAGCAGCTTGGCGGCACGGGTCCGGTTGCCCCCGGTCTCCGCCAAGGCACGCTGATCGCGGTCGCTCCGAGCTCATCGAGGTTGAACGCGGCGTCGCCCGCTCGGCCGCGCCGCGGCGGTGCCGGCCCCGACGTAACGCCAGCTGGCGCGGGCGAAGCTCGAGCAGCGGGTTGGCCGCCATCGAGCGGGCCGCGCCGCCACCGACTCCATGCACCCCCTGGAATGCCTCCGGCCGGAGCACGCCGCCACGGGCCAGGATCACAGCCCGCTCCACCGCGTTGGCCAGCTCGCGCACATTCCCCGGCCAGCTGTGCCGCAGCAGCAGGTCGATGGTCTCGGGCGCCACCCCGGTCACCGTCACGCCGATCTCCTCCGGCCGCGCGCCGGGCGAAGTGCTGCACCAGCAGCGGGATGTCCTCGGTGCCGTTCCCGGAGCGGCGGCGTGCGGATCGGGACGACGTTGAGCCGATAGAACAGGTCGCTGCGGAATCGCCCCGCGTCGGCCTCCGCCTTGAGGTCGCGGTTGGTGGTCGCGATCAGCCGGACATCCACCCGGATCGCCTGATGGCCGCCGACCCGCTCGAACTCATGCTCCTGGATCACCCGCAGCAGCTTGGACTGGAGGTCGAGCCGCATCTCGGAGATTTCGTCCAGCAGGAGGGTCCCGTTGTGGGCCCGCTCAAAGGCGCCGGCCGTGCGCATGGTGGCACCGGTGAAGGCGCCCTTCTCATGCCCGAAGAGGGCGCTCTCGACCAGTCCCTCGGGCATCGCGGCGCAGTTCATGCTGATGAACGGGCGCATCGTGCCGCGGACTCTGATCGTGGATCGCCCGGGCGAACAGCTCCTTGCCGGTCCCCGACTCCCCTCCAGCAGCACCGTCGCCTTGGTGGGCGCCACCGTGGCGATGGTCTCCATGACCCGGCGGAAGGCGGACTCTCGCCGATCAGCGCCCGGGTGGAGCGGAACTTGAGTGATCTCGCGGCGGAACTGCTCGTTCTCCCGCCGGAGCCGCATCACCTCGAGCGCCTGGGTCACCGCGATCTCGAGCGTCTCCGGCCGGATCGGCTTGGTGAGATAGTCGATGGCGCCCGACTTGATCGAGATGACCGCGTGCTCGATGCTGGAATAGCCGGTCATGATGATGACCGGGACCTGGTAGCCTTCCTTTTCCAGCACGCTGAGCAGGTCGAGGCCGGTGGCCTTGGGCATCCGGTAGTCGGCGATGATCAGGTCGATGGGGGTCCGGGCGATGGTCTTGATCGCCTCTTCCACGCTGGCGGCGAGGAGCGGGCGATGCCCGATCTTCGTGAGGTGATGTTCCAGGACGACGCCGGTGGCCGGCTCGTCGTCGACGCAGAGAATGGTTGCCATGACGCCCCCAAGAAACGGGTCGCGCATCGTGACACCACAAGGCAGGAAAGTCGCAGCAGGCAGACAGGGTTGGGGGGACCCCGCGCCACAACCCCGGAACCTCGGGACGACGCGATCGCTAAAGTATTCTCGAATCTAGCCGATACGGAAAATATTGCCACCCTCCCTGAGAGTGGCCCTATAATAGGAAAGGGCGCCCCGCCTGATGCGGATCACGAATAATCTCCTTCAGCAGCGACTGCTTCGGGACATGCAGAGTAATCTCTCTGACATGGCCCAGGCCCAGCAGCAAGTCTCAACAGGCAAACGCTTTGAGCGCCTGAGTGAGGCCCCGCTGGCCGGTTCCCAGGTCATGGCCGCCGAGCGCGGCCTGCGGGGGATCGAGCAGTATCGCCGGAATTCCTCCGCCGCCAGCGCCCGTACTGATGCCGAAGAATCGGTGTTGAGCCAGGTGACTGACCTGCTCGCCCGGGCCAAGGAACTGGCGCTCCAGGAAGGCTCCGCCACCAGCACCACCCAGACTCGGAGCGCCGCCAAGGCCGAGGTCGACCGGATCATCGAGCAGGTGGTCCAGCTGGGCAACACCCAGGTGAACAACGAGTACATCTTCGCCGGCCACATGGTCAGCACCAGCCCCTTCACCGGGGCCGGCGTCTACCAGGGTGATGACGGCCAGCGCCAGACCGAGATCGGTCAGGGCCATATCATCACGACCAATCACACCGGGCGGGAACTCCTGGTTGACAGCGGTGTGGTGGACAGCCTCCAGGCACTCAGCACCGAGTTGGGCAGCGGGACCTCCGCCACCGTCGGCCTGACGGCCACCGGCCTGGATGGATCGTTCAACAACGTCCAGACCCTGCTTGCCACTACCGGTGCCCGGTCCCGCCAGATCGACTCCGCCCTGCAGAATGGCGATGCGCTGGAAACGAACCTTCAGCTGCGCCGCAACGACTTGCAGGGCATCGATTTCGAGGAGGCAACCACCCGCTTCGTCGGGCTCCAGACCACGCTGCAGGCAGCGATGCTCTCCGCCTCGAAGATCCTGAACACCAACCTGGTGGATTACCTCAGGTGACCGCACCAGTAGATTCGCGGAGCACAACCGGGGACACCCTGTTCGTGGCGTCCCGGCTGTTTGGACCGCTGCACCTGCCCGCGGCAGACCTGCTCGTCATGCCCGATGGCATGCTGGGGTTCGCCGGCGAACGGCGTTTCGTGCTGCTGCCCGCCGCGCCCGATGGCATCTTCTGGCTGCAGAACGTGGACGACGGCGCCCTGATGTTCCTGCTGATTGACCCATTCGAATTTTTCCCCGAGTACAGCGTCGAGGCCCCGGACATTCCCGAGGAGCGCACCCCTGAGGTTGCCGTCCTGACGATTGTCACCCTCCCCCGCACCCGGGGCGATGGCTGTTCGGTGAATCTCCAGGGTCCGTTGGTGGTTGATTTTCAGCGCCGCCAGGTCCGCCAGATGATCCAGGACGACCCCCGGTGGCACACTCGGCACCCGGTGGACCTGCGGAGCAAACTGGGATGAGTGGCCGTCGCACCGAATCCCCGGGGCGCTCCGCCGCCCGCAGGATTCCGGAGCGCCGGACCACGGAATCGCCCCCCCGTGTCCCCGCCCACGTGCCCTCGCGCCTTCTGATCGACTGGCCCCTCAATACCTGCACCGGGTGGGGCGTCTTCGGGCTCAACCTGACGCTGCAGCTCCTGCGACAGGGTCGGATCAGTCCCGCCCTGCTGATGACACCGGAACTGCACGACGCCTCGCCCATCGCCCAGGCGCTGCTCCACAATGCCGTGGCGGAGCAGCAGACGCTGGCGGAGTTTCTCGGCGATCATTCGGTGACCATCGACAGCGACTTCCCGGTCCTCCGGGGCCTCGGCGCCAACCTCGAGCCGCACGCCACCAGCGCGCGAGTGCGCGGCACGCGGAATGTCGGTGTGACCTTCATCGAGGATACCCGCCTGACCCCGGAAGCAATCCGGTGGGGCGAGCAGTACGAGTTGCTCATCGCCGGATCGGCCTGGAATCGGGATCTGCTGCAGCAGTATGGCCTGCCGAATGTCAGGCTGGTGCAGCAGGGGATCGACCCTTCGGTATTTCTCCCCGGCCCACGTTCCGGCCTGCTGACGAAGCGGTTTGTGGTCTTTTCCGGTGGCAAGCTCGAGTATCGTAAAGGTCAGGACCTCGTCGTGGCGGCGTTCCGGCGCTTTCAGATGCGTCACACCGATGCCCTGCTCGTCGCCGCGTGGCACAACGAGTGGCCCAACACGATGACGGGCATCGACCGGATGGGGCATGTGATGGGTCGGCCGGCGGTGGACCAGGGGCGGGTGAAGCTGGGGGAATGGCTGGTGCACAATGGCCTGCTGCCCGGCACCTTCGTGGAGATCGGCCCGCTGCCTAACTGGGCAATGGCGCCGCTCTATCGCGACGCGGATGTCGCCCTCTTCCCCAATCGCTGCGAGGGCGGCACCAACCTGGTGGCCATGGAAGCGATGGCGAGCGGGGTCCCGTGCATTCTCTCCGCCAACACCGGGCACCTCGACCTGATCCGGGACGACCACTGCTATCCCCTGCGGCGCCAGCAGTCGGTGGTGGGCTGCGACCTGTTCAACGGGTATGAGGGGTGGGGTGAATCGGATGTGGAGGAGATGGTCGAACTGCTGGAACAGGTCTACCGCCACCGCGAAGCGGCGCGGGCCAAAGGGCTGCGGGCCGCCCAGTTCATGCAGACCGAGTGGAGCTGGGAGCGGCAGGTGGGGCGGCTGACGGCGGAACTGATACCTGCCGGCAGGAACGGCGAGTGAGGTCGGCGGGTGAGTGAAGCGGGTGAGGGCGGCGGGTGAGGGCGGCGGGTGAGAAAAGCGGGTGAGGGCGGCGGGTGAAAAAAGCGGGTGAGAAAAGCGGGTGAGAAAAGCGGGTGAGAAAAGCGGGTGAGAAAAGCGGGTGAGAAAAGCGGGTGAGAAAAGCGGGTGAGAAAAACGGGTGAGAAAAGCAGGTGAGAATGGCGGGACTTCACCCGCCCCTCTCACCCGCCGTTGTCACCTGCAGTTCTCACCCGCTGTTCTCACCTGCAGTTCTCACCTGCAGTTCTCACCCGCCGTTCTCACCTGCAGTTCTCACCCGCTGTTCTCACCCGCTGTTCTCACCCGCTGTTCTCACCCGCTGTTCTCACCTGCTGTTCTCATCCCTCATTCCGCTGAAACAGCAGGTTGAACACATTGTCGGATTCGACGGTTTCCTCATCGCCCAGTGGCTGCAGCCCCTGGCCGTCCGGCTTGAGGAGCGACACCTGGTACCCGATCAGCTGCATGAAGCGGCGCAGCTGGAACTCGCTCGACCCCATCCGCTCCAGCGCAAACCGGTTGATCTCGCAGATGATGAACGGGACTTCGTGCCCGATGATGGTCCGCAGCCCGCCCTTGAGGATCTCGTACTCCATGCCCTCGGCGTCGATCTTGATCAGCCGAGGCCCCTGCCCCGGGGCCAGTCCCGCCAGCACGTGATCCAGCACAACGACCTCCGCGGAGAGCCGCTTCCCCTCCGACCGGGTCCGCTCGCACAGCTGGTGCTCCGCGACATCCCAGAAGGCGTGGCCGCCGTCGTTGTCGGAATTGAAGTACATCTCCGCGGTCCCGGGAGTGCTTCCCAGCGCCACATTGAAGCTCTGCACCTGCCGCAGGCCATTCTGGCCCAGGTGGTCGCGGAGCCGACGATAATTCCCCGGCTCCGGCTCGAAGGCGTAGACCTTGCCCTCCGGCCCGACGATCCGGCCGGCAAGGACACTGAAGTATCCGATGTGGGCGCCGACATCCACCACGGTATCGCCGGGCTGCAGCACATTGGTGAAGAAGTACGACACCTCGGGCTCGTAGAACTGCCCCGCTTGGAGTGAAGCGAGCATGATCCGCTGGCTGTAGCTCGTTCGATCCAGCAGCAGCTCCACCGCCCGGGACTCGCCACCGGCTTCGAATCGCAGCGTGACGCTCTCCATCGGATCGGGGGTGCTGCCCTCGAGGCCCAGCGGGGCAATGCGGGTCGATTCCAGGCCGGGATGCCGCTGGACGATCTCCCGTGCCAGGTAGGTCACCCGCCCCTGGTGCAACCCCTGGGCGGATGCGTGCAGCAGCAGGAATCGCTCGGCCAGCAGGTCATCGATCGCCCGGCGATCCTCCTCCGAGTGATACTCCACCGCGATGGCGTCGATGCGGCGGAGCGCCGGCAGCAGATCGCGCAGGATCGGGAGTTCGCACCCTTCGGTGTCGATCTTGAGCAGCGATACCTCGGTTACCCCGCGCGCCCGCAGCTCGGTCGCGGCGCGGCGCAACTCCACCGACTCATGGCGCGACGTAGTCCCGGGGTTCGGAATGATGGAGTGCTGCGCGCACTGGCTCTCCCCGCTGTAGAGCTGGCACTCGGCCTCACGATCCAGCAGGCCGTAGGGATGGGCCTCCACCCCGGTCAACCCGCGGGTATTGGCCGCCAGCCAGACGAAATTCTCGGGCGAGGGCTCATAACAGATGATGCGGGCCTCCGGATAGGCCGCCCGGAAGTACACCGCGGTCGCACCCACATTCGCCCCGATGTCGATGATCACCGTCGGCGGACCGTCGGGAAGCTGGAGGACCGGATATTCCCGCCCCTCGAGGATGCCGCGCACGATGGCGCGCATGAAGTCGCCGGCCGGATACGTGACCGTATACTCCCGCTCATTCACGTGGAAGCTGGCCCGCTCGGCGGGCGCATCGAGATCCATGGTTGGTACCGGCGAAACGGCGGTCATGCGAGACCTTTGCCGGCACGCTGCCGGCGGCTAGGCGCTGGACCGCGCGCCGGAGAAAGTCGGGAGTCGTTCATGGGGCCTCTGTCACGGCGAGGAGGGCCAGGCGGAGCTGTTCCACCACCGAGGTCCAGTCGCCGGGGCGCGGCTGACGAAACAGCTGGGCCGTCGCATACCACGGGGAATCGACCTCCTCCGCCACCCAGCGCCAATCGGGATTCGCCACCAGCAGCACCCACAGGTTCACGCCGAGGCCACCGGCCAGGTGGGCCACGGAGGTGTCAATCGAAATCACCAGATCGAGCTGGCCGGCGAACGCGGCGGTATCGGCAAAGTCGCGGATCTGCGGTCCGAGATTCTGCACCACCGCCGCCTCCGGGACCTGCGCCAGCTGGGCCACATGCTCACCGACCTGCAGGCTGTACCAGGCGATTCCCGGAATGGCAAAGAGCGGCGCCAGGGTCTGCAGCGGGATGCTGCGCTTGGGGCTCGGCTTGGCCGACCCACCCCAGACGATGCCCACCTTGAGCCCTTTCCCCGTCGGCAACACCGGTACCCGGTTGGACCAGGTCGTGGTGGGGAGGTAGGGCATGTCGGACGGAATGTTGCTGAGCCTCGTATCAAAGATGCGCGGCAGACTGAGCAAAGGGATGTGACAGTCGACCGCCGGCAAGGGATCGCCCCGGCCGACCACCTGGGCCACCCAGGGGAGCGCCTCGAGGAGTCGAGTCAGGGATGGCTGGCATTCCAGCACCACCTTCCCTCCGCGCGCTACCACCAGGGGCAGGTAGCGGACGAACTGCAGGGTATCCCCCAGCCCCTGTTCGGCATGCACCAGAATGGTCTGGCCCCCGAGCGGTGCGCCGTCCCATCGCGGCACCGAAAACGTCCGTTCCGTCAGCTTGAGATCCGGCACCTTCCAGCGCCAGTCGTACTCGGCCCAGCCCTCGGCGTAGTCGCCGGCCGTCAGCAGGGCCAGCGCCTTGTTCCAGTGCGCGTCGGGATAGTCCGGATTGATCGCCAGCGCGTGATCGTACGCCGCCAGCGCTTCCCGCGGACGACCCACCTCCGCGAGGGCATTCCCCAGATTGTACCACGCCCCGGCAAAGGCGGGCTTGAGTTCCAGCGCCCGACGGTACGCCGTGATCGCTTCCTGCGGCCGATCCAGCCGCATGAGCGTCGCGCCGAGGTTCGAATGGGCATCGGCAAATTCGGGGGCAAACCCCAGGGCAGCACGAAACTGCGCCAGCGCCTCGGATGGCTGGTTCAACTCCCCCAGCAGGACGCCAAGGTTATAGAGCGCCTCGGGATAGTCCGGCTGGACGGCGAGGGCCTGGCGGTAGGCCGACAACGACTGATCGAGGTAACCCAGTGACTTGCACACGTTGCCCATATGATTGTGGGCATCGGGCCGGCGGGGATTGAGGGTCAGCGCCGCCTGCAGGGCATCGGCCGCTTCATGATAGAGACCCGCTTCCCACAGCGCCGCACCGAGGTTGCTGTAGGCGGCGTCGAAGCGAGGGTCGAGTGCCACCGCGCGGCGGTAGGATTCGATCGCTTCCTCCAGCCGGCCAGCATCCCGCAGGGCGTTCCCCAGGCTCTCCTGGGCCGGGGCAAAATCGGGTCGGCTGCGGACCGCGGCCTGGAGTGCGGTGAGTCCTTCCTCCGCCCGTCCCAGTTGCTGGAGTACAATCCCGAGGTTGAGATGCGCCTCCGCGAAGTCGGGGCGACGAGCGATCGCCTCGCGGTACGCCAGCAGGGCTTCGTCCGGTCGCTCGAGGTCGCGCAGGGCATTGCCCAGGTTGGACCAGGCCAGCGGTCCCTTGGGGGCGAGTGTGATCGCTTCGCGATACGACGCCATCGCCTCGGCCGGGCGGCCGAGGGCCCGCAGCACATTTCCCCGATTGTTGTGGGCATCGGCAAACTTCGGGAATCCGCTCAGCGCGCGATCGATCCGCTCCAGCGCCTCATAGTGGCGCCCGAGTTGATGCGACAGCACCCCTGAGAGATGCAGCGCATCGGGATGATCGGGCGCCTGACGCAGCACAGCGGCATACAGCGGTTCCGCCTCGGCGATCCGTCCGCCCTGGTGGAGCTGTACGGCTGTGCGCAACAATGTGGCAACGTCCTGGGTGCCCACTGTGGGGTGGTCCAGAATCGGCATCGGATCCTCCGGCCGGGAAGTACGCATAGGTCACCCCGGCAAAAGGCAAGCGAGGGGCCATCCTGGACGGTCGGACGGACGGGCGGTCAGGCAGACAGGGGCGGGTGGAAACCCCGGCCTCACCTCAGCCCTCAAGTGATTGGCATGAAAGGGTTTGGAGACACTGAACCGGCTCTGCGCCTGGCCGGCGGAATCGCCCGACCGTCCGATCGCAGGAGTGCCCGGCCCCGCCGACCCGCCGCGGTTCCGGCAACTCTGTCCGTCTTCCCCTGCCGGATTCCGGCAGGTCCCGCCGCCTTCATGATTCAAGTTCGGCGGGCCCTCGCCGATAGCATCCTCAACGGCCACCGAGGGCCGTCTATCGCAGGGCGAAGCAGGGACGCTTCGAGGAAGTTGGCTAGTGGAGAATTACCATGTCACGCATCAACACGAACGTCGCCGCGAACAACGCTTACAAGAACCTGTCTGCCACCTCCGGAATGCTGGAAAAGTCGATCGCGAAGCTGTCGAGCGGCTTCCGCATCAACCGGTCGGCGGACGACGCGGCGGGTCTGGCCATCGCGAACAAGTTGCGGAGCGATGTGCGTTCGCTGCAGCAGGCGCAGCGGAACGCGAGCCAGGCGAACTCCATGCTCCAGGTGGCTGACGGCGCGCTGAACACCGTTGCGACCATTCTGGACCGTATGAAGGAACTGGCGTCGCAGGCCAACTCCGCCAACATCGGCGGTGAAGCCGGCAAGCTGCAGGCCGAGTTCGACTCGCTGGTATCGGAAATCGACCGGATTTCTGCGACCACGACCTACAACGGCACTGCACTGGTGAACGGTGGGTTCGGTTCCTCGCTGGACAAGACCGCGTCGACCGCCTACACCACGGCGGCGTCTCAGGTGGCGGACATCGGGCTGAACGGCACGGCGGTGGGTACCTACACCTTCGCGTCGGGTGCGGCTGCGGCGACCCTGACCCGGTCGGCGGACAGCGTGTCCCAGATCGTCACCGGTATCAGCGCCACGGCGCGGAGCACCGTGTCCTTCTCGAACTTCGGCATCACTGTCGAGGGTGGTTCGAACTGGGCCGGCGCGGCGGGCCTGAACGGTCTCACCGTGGAAGTCACGGCGGGCACCAGCGGGTCGTTCATGGTGAGCTCGAGCGGTAACTACGGCAGCTCGGACCTGGTCAGCGTCAGCGGCATCGACCTGCGGACCAGCCAGGCCACCGGCCTCGATCTCGGCAGCGGCGGGTTTGTGCTCAGCACCGCACTGACCACCGCGGCGAACGCGCAGGGTGCGCTGAGCCGGATCGATACCGCGCTGGGCAAGGTGGGTACCGCCATCGGTACCGTCGGTGCGGCGCAGTCCCGTATCGATTACGCCTCGACCAACGTGGCGAACCTGGTGCAGAACACGGCCGCGGCCGAGTCGGTCATCCGTGACGCCGATATGGCGTACGAAATGACCGTCTTCACCAAGAACCAGATTCTGCAGCAGGCGGGTACGGCGATGCTGGCGCAGGCGAACCAGGCGCCGCAGTCGATCCTCACCCTGATCCGTGGTTAATCAGGGCTGACGCTCCAACCCCCGGGGTCCGCACGGTGCGGGCCTCGGGGATCCCCCTCGACTCCGGATTCCCCTCATGGCCGACTCCTCCAGTTCAGTCTCCGGAATCGTCAGCGGTATTCAGTATCGCGACCTGATCGACCAGATCATTACCGCCGAAGGGCGGCCCGCCGCACAGGCCCGGTCCCAGGTCGACACCATCAAGAAGCAACAGGCCGCTATCGCGACCTATCGCGGACTGCTCGACAGCCTGCGCACCGCCGCGAAGGGCATGCGGGATGGCTCGGCGTTCGACGCCATGAGTGCCTCCTCCTCGGCCCTCATCGGCGCCAAGCCGCTGGCCTCCGGCAGCGCCACCGCCTCGGCAGTCCCCGGCACCTATCAGGTCACGGTCTCCTCGCTGGCCAAGGCCCAGAAGCTGGGCGCGACCGCGGTGACCAGCACCAGTGGACCCGCCGGTGTGGCCGGCGACTTCACCATCAACGGTCAGACGGTCACCATCGCCGCGACCGACTCGATGCTCGACATTCGGGACAAGATCAACGCGCTCAATACCGGGAGCGGCGCCACCCATGTCTCGGCCAGCATCCTCTCTATCAATGCCACGTCGCACCGTCTGGTGTTGACCAGTGAAACCCTCGGTGCCGATGGCATCGCGCTCGCCGACACCAGTGGGTCGGTGCTGCAGAGCATCGGTATCCTGTCGGATGCCACGACGACCGCGCCCGCCGCAGTGCTGCAGCAGGGCACCGACGCCGCATTCACCATCGACGGTGTGTCGTTCGTGCGGAACACCAACGTCGTGACCGATGCCATCGCGGGGGTGACCTTGACCCTCAGCGGTGAGGATCCGGCCAGCGTCACCCAGATTGCGGTTGAGCGGTTCGCGGAAGGGGCGCGGACCCAGATGAAGACCTTCGTCGATGCGTACAACAAGCTGGTCGACTTCATCAAGACCCAGGGCACGGCCGCGCCGGAAGGCACCGCCCAGCCCCCGCTGTATAACGACTCGCTCCTGCGAACGGTCCGGGCCAGCCTGCCCCGGATGCTGCTGACGCCAGTCCCCGGCACCGCCGGCGACCTCGCCATTCCCAGCGCCGCCGGCCTGAGCCTCGACAAGTCCGGGGTCCTCACCCTGGATGAGACCAAGTTCTCCACCGCCTTCACCACTCGCCTCCCCGACCTGCGCAAGCTCCTGCAGCAGACCGGGCTGGCGACCGGCACCGGCCTCAGCTACGTCACCAGCACGACCCAGACCAAGGCGGGGACCCGCGCGGTCGACATCACCCAGCTGGCCACCCGGTCGTCGGTAACCGGCGCCGGACTCACGGGTGGGGTCTTCGCCGACGATGGGACACCGGACACCATGACGGTGACGGATACCCGCCTGGGCACCAGCATCAGCATCAGCCTGACGAATGGCATGACCTCCACCGATATCGCCAGCGCGCTGTCGGCCGCGTTCACCGCGAACGGCGTCGGGCTGACCGCAACCGAGTCGGGTGGTCAGGTCATGCTCGAACAGGCCGGCTACGGCAGCAACGCGGGGATCACCGTCTCATACGCCGCCGGTGGCGCCTCGGGCGGGGAACCGATTGCGGCGGGCACCTACGCCAACGGCCTCGATGTGGCCGGCACGATTGGCGGCCTCACCGCCAACGGGTCGGGTCAGGTCCTGGTCGGGACGGCCGATACTGACGTGGCAGGCCTGTCGGTGCGGTACAGCGGGACGTCCCTCGGTGCTGCCGGCGATATCACGGTGAACCTCGGCACCGGGTCCGATTTTGAACGGATGCTCGATAGCCTGCTCACGGCGAATACCGGCACCGTATCCAAGCGGGAAACGGCGATGGACGGCACGATCCTCCGCCTGACCGATCGGGCTGATCGGATGGATGCCCGACTGGTGGTCCGGCGCGACTCGCTGCTGAAGCAGTTTGCCAACATGGAAGTCGCCATCGCGAGCTTCCAGAATCAGGCGAAGTCGGTCACTGCGATGCTTGGGGCCCTTTCTTCCGGAGCCAACTAATGAATTCCGCCGCGGTCAATCGGTATCAGCAGAATGACGTGGTCAACATGTCCCCGGCCCGCCAGGTGGTCTTCCTGTACGGCCACGTCCTTGCCAGCCTGCGGCAGGCCTCGCGTCACATCGCCCAGCCGGATGCTGCGGCCCGCACCCGCAGCCTGACCAAGTCCCGCGAGATCCTGGGCGAGTTGCTCTGCACCCTCGATTTCGATGCCGGCCCCATCGCGAACAACCTCGCGGGCCTCTACGCCTGGTTCATGGATGAGACGGTCCAGATTGACGCGACCCGTGATGCGGCCCGCCTCACCCGCCTGATCGGACTGGTCGCCGAGCTGCACAGCGCCTGGGACCAGGCGGCGGCACAGATGGCGGACGCGCCGGCGATCGCCGTCGGATGAGCGACCTGCCGGAGGCGCTCGCGGCGCGCATCGCGCGCACCACGGAAGCCTGCGAGCAGGCATGCGCCCGCCACCAGGACCTGCTCACCACCCAGCGCGCCGCCCTGCGGGGCGACGATACCGCGACGATCGCGCACCTGGCCGACGAAAGCGCGGAACTGCTTGCCTCGGTCGAACGACAGACCCGTTTCCCCCTTGAAATCCGCCGCGCGCTCCTCGACGCGAGTGGCCCTCGCGCTACCGTGGCCCGTCAGCAGCTGGCGCAGATCCGGCAGCAGGCGCTCCAGGCTCGGCACACCATCCAGGACCTCACTGCGGTGGTCACCGCCCGCAAGGTCACCCTGCTCCGGGAGCTGAGTGCCCTCACATCGGCCGGGCCGGGCGCCGTCCTTGTGCCTCCCGCCACCCTGGACGTAACCGGCTGATTTTTCCGCCTCAAGTTCTGCCGCCCCCGGACGATAATGCTCTATACCACTAATACACGTTCTCCGGAGGGTGTATGTCTATAGAGGCAATGCAGTTACGTACGAATGACCGGGCGGTATCCGCGTCGCGACCGGCGCAGCCCCATGCCCCGACTGGGGCGGTCGTCGCGGGTCGGCAGTCTGGCTCAGCGGGCCAGCCACAAGACCAGGTGAAGCTGTCCGCGGAGGCCCGGCAACTCGCGGCCGCTCCAGACGAGGTGGAACTGCAGCTGTCCCCGGACAGGCTGCGCGAAATGCTGGCCGTGGCGAAGGCCGCCGCATCCAGCGAGCAGTCACCCGAATAGAATCGCACGCCCCCTCAAGTTGGGGGTGGATGCGCCGACATTTAATAGCAGAACAGGAAGCGCTGAGACCAACATGGCAATCGACCCGACGAAGTCCACTGGAGCCAGCCCGCTTGACCGGGCGCGTGTAGACCAGGCCCAGACCAATCCCTCCGCTCGTCACACCGGGCAGGCCCCGAAGGTGCCCGAGAGCAGCCGGGAAACGGGCGCCTCGGCGGATCAGGTGCGGCTGTCCGATGAAGCACGGGCCGCCACCCGGAGTGAGACGGGCGAGAGCGCGAGCGGCCTGTCGGCCGAGCGGCTGCAGGAGATCCTGAAGCGCCTGAGCAGCGGGTACTACGACAGCCCCCAGGTCCGGGGCCAGGTCGCGCAGCGCATTCAGCAGGAGTGGGACACCCACGGAAGCAACTGACCACAGTGCTCACGGAGCGAGCCAAATGAAATGCCTGGTAGTGGATGATTCGGCCACCATGCGCCGGATCGTGGTCAATGCGCTGAAGAGCATTGGGTATGACAATGTGGTCGAGGCGGGCGATGGCAGCGAGGCCCTGACCAAGTGCGATGCGTCGATCGAGCTGATCATCACCGACTGGAACATGCCGGTGATGGGCGGCCTGGAATTCGTGAAGGCGCTGCGTGCCACGCCGCAGCATCCGAAAACTCCAATCCTGATGGTCACGACCCGCAGCGTGAAGGAAGACATCATGCAGGCGGTGGAGGCCGGGGTGTCCAGCTACATCCTGAAGCCGTTCACCCCGCAGGTGCTCAAGGACAAGATCGACCAGATCCTCTCGGTCACCTCGACCTGAACTCACTGCTTCGCGGAGCGTGTCATGGACATCGCGCAGGTCAAAGCCCTTACCGCCGAACTGGAGAGCACCCTCGCACTGACGGCCGAACTGGTGGCCGCGGTGCGGGCCGGTGGTCCGGACGGCGCCCGGGCGGACACCATCAGCGCCCTGGCGGATCGGCTCGCCGCCCGTCCGGCACTGTCCGAGTTGCCACATCTGATGTTGCGGGCCCACGGGGAGATCAATGACATCCTCGACGGCATCCGCCTGACTCGTCAGGCCATAGAAGCGCACACCGTTGATCGGATCCGGGACACCAAGGATCGACTCAATGATGTGAGCGCCACGACCGAGAACGCTACGCTCGAGCTGATGAACGGACTGGACCGCTCGATCGAACTGATCAACTCGCTGGAGACCGAATCGACTGGCCAGGCCGATGGCAGCGGCTTCACCGAGCTGCGGGGCCAGGTCAGCACGCTCTACAATCACCTCCAGTTCCAGGATATCACCGCGCAACAGCTGCAGGGTGTCGCGCAGGCGATGCTGGAAATCGAGTCGCGCATGGCCAGCGTGGCCGCGCTGTTCGATCACGGGGTATTGGCGGCCGGGTCCGTCCTCCCGTCGTTGCCCGCCAGCAGTGAATCCTCCGCCCACCTGGCCTACAATCCCGATGCCTCCATGCACCGGAGCCGGGCCGACCAGGACATGATCGATGCGGCATTTCAGGGAGCTCGGTATGGTGCCCCAGCCAGCCCCGACGCCCGCTGATCCGGGGCGCGGCGCGCCGCCCACGCCGCCTGAGGACTTCCAGCGCGACAAACTGGCGCTCATCGGACAGATGGCGTCGTCGGTCGCCCACGAGCTGAGCAATCCGCTCGCGACCATCGTCGCCACCACCCAGTCCATCCTCAGTTTCTGGCCGCGACCGGGCACCCCGGGCGCCCCCGACAGCACCAGCCGGGACGGCTGGGGCCCGCCGCGCGACTTCAGCGCCCAGGGCGTGCCGCTGCGCCAGTTGCGCGAGGACCTCGAAATGATCCTGGCGGAGGCGCGCCGGGCCGGCGATGTGGTGCACGGCCTGCTGGCCTCGGCGCGGCATCATCCGCCCGAGTGGTGCATCTATTCCATGGCCGATGTCATCCGGCGTACCGTCGGCCTGTGCCGCCACCACCTGAAGCTGCACAACATTTCGCTGCAGGCCCCCTGGTTCGATGCGCAGGAGGGGTACCCCCTCTGGACCCGGATGCGGGGTGATGCCAATCAGCTGCAGCAGGTCCTGCTCAACCTGATCATCAACGCGCAACAGTCGATCAGTGACAGCCGCGGCTACGGTCAGGTCCGGCTCACCATGGGTCCGGACGGTCCCGATCGCGTTGTCCTGACGGTCGAGGATGACGGCCCCGGGGTTCCCGCCGGGATGCGGGACACGATCTTTCAGCCGTTCTACACCACCAAGCCGGCCGGCAAAGGCACCGGACTCGGCCTGTCCATCTCCGCCGGGATCATTCGGGCCCACGGCGGGGATATCCGGGTGGAGGACCATCCCGCCGGGGGCGCCATCTTCCGGCTGACCCTGCCCTCGCTCGCCGCCATGGAGCGCCAGACTCAGCCATCGACCGCCCCGGTCGCGCTCGCCGCCCCGGCCTCCACGCCCGTCGCGGCACTCGCCCCGGCTCCGGCGACCGCACCCGCCGCCATCGGGCGCGTACTCCTGGTGGACGACGAAAGCGGCATCCGCCGGAGTGTCGGCCGGTTCCTCGGGCGGTATGGATTCCAGGTGACCGATGTGGGGGGCGGGCAGGAAGCGGTCGCCGCGATGCGCACCACCGCGTTCGATGCGATCGTGTCGGACCTGCGCATGCCGGGCCTCTCCGGGGAAGAGATGTACGACCAGATCTGCACCGATTTCCCCCAGATGGCCGCCCACATCATGTTCACCAGTGGTGACCTGGCGGACGAGTCGACCAGGGCGTTCCTGAAGCGCAGCGGCTGCCCCGCCCTGCAGAAGCCGTACGAGCTCTCCGAGCTGGTGCAGGTCCTGCGCTCGCTCTGCACCGCGCACGACGGCCCCGTCGAGCAGCGGGCCAGCGCCTGAGCGGGCGCCCCATGCGCCCCGCGATTATCTCCGCCGCCAAGCTGGCACCCTTTCCCATGCCATCGATGGACCCGCAGCAGCCCTCCTCCGTGGCGGACCGCATGGTGCTGGCGGCCCTGCCGGATGCGATCCTCGTGGTCGATACGCTGGGCCTCGTCTGTGATGCCACGCCAGCGGCCGAGCTGCTCTTCCGTCGCCCCGCCGCGGTGCTCCGGACCGCCCTGCTCGACCGCCTCCTCGCCGGGCCGGAGGGCGAGGGCCTGGCCGCGCTCCTGCGATCCGGCCAGGTCCCGGCAGCCGAGCGATACCTCGGCTGCCGGGGGCGCTCGGTGGATGGCCATGATTTTCCCTGCGATGTGACGGTGGCGCCGGTGCCGGGCCTCCCCGGACGGTGGGTGCTGCAGATCGTCGAGAGCGGCGTCCGGGACTTTCAGGCCACCCAGCGGCAGGAATCGGCGAAGATGTCGGCGGTGGCGACCCTGGCGCAGGGCATTGCCAACGATTTCAACAACGCGCTGGCCGCGATCAGCGGGAGCATTGAAGCCGCCCGCCTGCGCATCGTCTCGCAGGACCGGGTACCGCCACGCGAGTTGCTCGATGCGAAGGAGGCCACCCGTGGCGCCGCTCGGCTGGTCCGCCGACTGCTGAATTTTGCCCGCCCCTCCTCCGGTATCCGGCGGCCGCTCGATCCGGGCCAGTTGCTGGCCGAGGTGGGCGAGGTCCTCCGCCGCGATCTCGATCCCGCCATCACGCTGCGGCTGCAGAGCGATCACGCCGACTGGCGCGTGCTGGGTGATCCGGAGCAGCTCACCGACCTGCTCGTGAGCCTGGGGCACAACGCCATCGAGGCGATGCCGACCGGCGGGACCCTGACCATCAAGACTGGCTGCGACGCGGCGGGCCTCGCCGGCGCACCCGCCAGCGTCGCCGGACGGGAGTTCGTGCGGATTGAGGTTCGGGATACCGGGATCGGCATTCCCGCGGAGCATCTGCCCCGGATCTTCGAGCCGTTCTTCACCACCAAGCCTGCGGGCCATGGCGCTGGACTCGGCCTCGGGAATGCGTATGTCGTGCTGCAGCACCACGCGGGGGGGATCACCGTGGAAAGTGCGGAAGGTGCAGGGACACTCTTCGAGGTGTACCTGCCGCGCACCCTGGAACGTCCGCTCGCCCCTCGGCAGCGGCTCGCGCTCGAGCCCGGCACCGGACGCGGCACCATCCTCCTGGTGGACGACGAAGCCGCGGTGCGCCGCCCCATCCGGCAGGCGCTGGAGCTGTGCGGCTTCACTGTGCTTGAAGGAAAGGATGGTCCCGAGGGCCTACAGGCCCACGCGACCGCGGCCGGTGGCATCGATCTCGTCGTGCTCGACGTGAAGATGCCGGGCATGTCCGGCTGGGCCGTCCTGGAGGAATTGAAGCGCCGGGCGCCCCAGCTGCCGGTCATCCTCACCAGCGGCTATACCCAGGAAGACAGCGCCCCACCGGGCGCCACCGCGCCCGACGCCTACCTGCCCAAGCCCTACGACCTGGCCGAACTCACCGCCCAGGTCCAGCAGCTGCTTCCCAGCCAGCGGTAGGCGTCACCCCCGCCCGCTTGCTCCGCCAGTCCCGGCCGGTGTACCGTTTTCCATGCGACAGAACATTTCGAGTGGAGCGCCGTGGGAGCCAATCGTCGGCTATTCCCGCGCCGTGCGGATGGGCAACCAGGTCCACGTGGCGGGCACGACCGCGGTGGGCCCCGATGGCAGTGTCGTGGGCCCGAACGACCCGTATGCTCAGACGCTGCAAATCCTGCGGATCATCGAGGCCGCCTTGCAGGAAGCGGGGGCAAGCATGCGGGATGTGGTGCGGACCCGTTGCTTCGTGACGGACATCAGCCGCTGGGAAGAGGTGGGCCGGGCCCATGGCGAGTTCTTCCGCGAGATCCGGCCCGCCGCCACCATGGTGGAGGTCCGTCGACTCATCGACCCCGACATGATGGTTGAGATCGAAGTGGACGCGGTCCTCGCGCGGGTCTAGGGTCCCGCGACTGTCATGTCGCCCGCGCGTTCCCCTGGAACGATCCGCCAACCGGGGTTGAGCAAGAGCTGCCAGCCCTCGGTGGTGATCGTCGTACCCTCGAGTGAAATGCCCGCCTCGAGTGGTACCCGCAGCACCGTGAAATCGCCGCTCAGCAGCACCCCACCACCATTCACCTGCAGTTTCCCCCAGCCGGCACTGAACGTCCCGGTCGGATAGACCGTGCCGAGGGTGTCGAGCGGCACCAGGGTGTTGGGATCAAAGCCGAGGTTCAGCCCCTGCTGTCGCAGCACCAGCACCCGCCCCGCCACCAGCCGACGGCGGTACTCCGCACGCACCAGCTCCTGCGCGGCCGAGCGGGCATCCTCTTCCTCCGCGATCATCACACCACCGTAGGCAGCCGCCCGGCGGGCAGCGGCGGCGACGGGATCACGCGGGGCGCGCCAGGTGAGGGCGGTCGCGAGTTGCGGCGCAAAGCCTTCTTCCGCCAGGTGCATCCGCCAGCGGGGGCGGTACCGATCAAGCAACAGTCCCAGGAGCGGACCGGTGCCATATCCCAGCGCCCGGGCATAACTCTTTCGGGACTGGAACCGGTCGCTCTGGTCCGCCACCGCCAGTCGCGTCGTGCTGCCGGTCCGGAGCGCCATCCAGGCGCCGGTGAACTCTGCCAGCCCTTCGGCCAGCTCCAGGGACGATTCCAGCGAGTCAGCACCCGCAAATTCGTCCTGCCGCGCGCGGCGGAACAGCAGGGCGTCCCCCGCCGCGCGGCGAGCCACCTTTCCGTTGCTCCGAACCGCCGTGGCCAAAGCCCGGAGTTCGAGCCGCAGCCAGTAGCGCCCATCCCGCTGGTCCAGATGCGGGTTCAGCCGATCCGGACGGCTGAGACCGAGATCGGGCTGGATCCGGTGGAAGGCCTCGTGGAAGACCAGGGTTCGACGCGTGGCGGTGTCGGTCGGGAGTGGCGTGAGGACCAGGGACCAGCGCCGGCCTTCCCACTCCTGCGCCGTGTTGGCCAGCGACAGGTCGGGCGGAACCGTGCCGACGAACACGCTCCCCTCCCGGCTGAAGACCCCCGCCGGCGGCTGCTCTGTCGCCACTGCGAATCGTGAAGCGCGGTCGATCACCACCAGCGGGCCACAGAGTGGCCGGCCCCAGAGCGCATCGCCGGCGTGGCACTGGTCGAGAAATTCGTCGACCGCCGCCCGCATCGCGGTGGTATCCGGCGCTGACTGTGCCTGCAGTGATGTCCGTGCACCCAGCAGCGCAACGGCCAGCAGGGCGACAGGAATGACTCGATGGTGCATGGCGTCTCCAGGAGAAAATGCTCTGTCGCTTGGATGCCCCCCTCGGCCCAACGGTCGCAGGCCAGTCCCGGAGCGATACGCTTCCGAATCCGGGGCCTTGCACTACCATTCCTCCCATGCGCCTCGACCTCTCAGTCGACAAGGAAGGGATCGAGCGGGACTGCGATCTCGCCGCCTCCATCGGCTACCATGCCAAGGCGGGAACTGCGCACGCCGTGCTCGATCATACCTGCACCGACCGCATCCTCGACGCCCGCCTGAACGGCGTGGCCGTCGGCGAACTGGGACTGAACGCCGCACTCGCCGGCTCCTTCGATGTCCCGGTCGCTCCGGTGAGCGGCGATCAGTCGCTGGCCGCTGAGTGTCTGGCACTGCTGGGACGGGGCGTGGCCCGCGTCGTGGTCAAGGAATCAGTGGGTCACCGCGAGGTCTTCTGCGCGTTCCCTACCATCTTCAACCTCGCCGGGCTCGACTGACCCCCGGGACGCTGGTCTCGATCGACGCCGCCGACCGGGCCCAGTTCCTCAAACTGTATATCCGGTTGTTGATCATTGGCGGGCCACTGCTGCTGCTGGCGATCGTGATGGCCTACGGGCGGGGCTGGATCAACGGCTGGGCGCTGTTCCTCCTCATCCTGCTCGATCCCGTACTCCTGTATCTGCTGGCGCGCGGACTGTTCTGGGGCATGGACCGCAGCGCCGTCGGCTTTGCCACCATGGCCTACGCCGGTCGCGGTCACCCGCTGGAGCCGGCCCATTCGGGGATCGAATCGCTGGTGGCTCGCGGCTTCTATCCCGAGGCGGCTGACGCCTGGCGAACCCATCTGGAACAGTTTCCTCGAGACCATGCCGCGCGCCTGAAGCTGGCGGACCTCTATGTCCGGCGCCTGGAGAACCCCGCGGCGGCCGAGGCGCTGTACCTCGCGGTCCGGCAGGGACACCCTGCGGAGAAGGAGGAGCGGCTCGCGGCCAACCACCTGATCGAGCTCTATCGGGCTACTGGACGCACGGATCGACAGATGGTCGAACTGGCACGTTTCGCGGAACGCTGGAAGGGAACCCGGGCCGGCGTGGATGCTGCGCGCGCCTTGCGGGAGCTCAAGGAAGGCCTGTCGCATTGAATCTCATCGGTCGCCTGCTGCTCCTCCTCCTGCGCGGATTCAGCTATCCCGGCGACCATCCCCCGCTGGAGGCGGCATGCACCCCGTTTCGGGTGATGCCGCACGATCTCGACTTCAATCGTCACGTCAACAACGCCCGCTACCTGCAGTTCATGGACCTCGGCCGACTCGACCTGCTGAATCGCCTCGGGCTGGTGCGGCTCGCCTTCCGCAACAAGTGGTTTCCGGTGCTGGGCGGGGTCGTCATCCGGTTCCATCGCCCGCTGCACCTCCTGCAGCGGATCGAGCTGTACACCCGGGTCGTGGGATGGGACGAGAAGTGGTTCTACCTGGAGCAGCGTTTCGTGCGGGAGGAGAAACCGGTCGCCACCGCCTATGCCCGGGCGCTCTTGCGGGGACCGGGGCGGAGTCTGCCGACGGAGGAAGTGCTGGCGTCGATCGGGTTGCACCTGCCCTCCCCACCACTGCCACCAGAGCTGGCGGGACTGCACGACCCGGCTCCGGCAGCGGCGTCCGAGGCCTAGGTCCCAGATGATCTAGGGGAGGACCCGTTCGACATCCGCCCCCTGCCCCACCATGCAGGTACTCATCAGGTCCGGCCGTGGCTTCAGGGTGAGCGTGGCCTGCTTCTGGTCCACCAGGAGGTCGGCGGGGGCCTGGTCCACCCGGAGTTCGTAGCGGGTACTGTCGTCCACGACGAACTGCCAGCAGTTCACCCCCACCTCAGCCTTGTGAACTGTCCCGCGCACCTGGACGGTCCCCGCGCTCGCTCCGCCCCCGGCAGCGTCGGGTCGCCCGGTATGTCCACATCCCGTCAGCACGATGACTCCCGCCAGCGCCCTGCCCCACTCACGTCTGGTCCACATGTGCCCCCCCGAAGGTATGCCTGTCGGGATGAAAGCTAACGCCGCCTGCCGCTACTCCGCATCCGGTCCGGCATCCAGAAACCAGAGCAGGGCGCCCATCATCGCGGCCGCCAGGCCGGTCAGGACGTGTACCATCAGGCCGGCGCCGGCAATGGCAGGAGGACGAGCGCGTGAAACGGGCTGCGCTCGTGTCCGATGAGCAACCGGTCCACGAACAGGCCGTCGGTCAGGGCCAGCGCCGTCGGGACCACGCCGGCGGGCACCGCAAAAAGCAGTGTGGCGCTGCGACGCTCCCCCGGACGGAGGGAGTGCATCAAGCCGGCGGTGTCGCTGCCGGCGGCGACCAGGTCGTGCATCCGCCCCGCCGCATCCATCAGTTGCGCCTGACGGGGTCCGGGCCACACCGGTGCGGTCGGGCTCCGTCGGGGACCCATCGTGGCCGGATCGAACCGGGCCTGCAGGGTGACGGCCCACAGCGGCTGCCCCGCGGTGTCAGCGCGCGACAGCGAATGCAGCCCGGTGACCCGATAGGCGAGGTGACAATCGAGTTCGCAGAAGTATTTCTCCGCCCCCGGCGGAAGGGTGATGGGACGGCTGAGCAGCCCACCACCCAGCAGCGCGAGGGCATACACCGCTGCGATCCCTCCAGCCCCCAGCAGCAGGCGGCGGCGCCAGACCGGTCGACGGTTCCCGTGCGCGAGGAGTGCCCCGAGCAGCAGGACGCCGCTGAGGAAAAGGGTCGCGAGGAACAGCAGAGCGGCCAGTTGCGTGGAGATTCCGGTGACGGGCATGGAGCGCCTCAGGAGGGAGCGTGCGTTGCCGGTGCCAACAGCCTGCGGGCGCGGCTTCGCGCCAGATGCCATGCACGCCAATCGTGCCGTGCCGGCATGAACTCCGGTCGCCGCTGCAGCCGTTGGATCAGGTCGTCGTTGAGCGCCTTCGGGTCGGCCAGTATCGCCGGAACGGCGTCGGCGCTGAGGCGGGAGAGATAGTGCAGGTCCATCTCCAGGCCTTGCGCGCCTCGTGCCAGGGTGGTTTCCACGATGATCCGGTCCGGGTTGGAGATGTTGAGCAGCACCAGCCAGGCACCCCAGGCCACCAGCGCCCCACCAGGAAAGCGGTGACCGGCCCCGCGCAGGATCGTCACGGCGAACCAGACAAAGGTCACGGCCAGCCCCGCGATCAGGGCGCTGGCGTAGAGCCGATCCTCAGTCAGGCCGAACTGGCGCTGGTACAGCGCCATCCGGTGCATGGCACTGGCCATGATGACAAAGACCAGGAGGATCTGGATCGCGGCCAGCGCACGAAAGCAGCGCACCGTCCTCGGGGTACCAGCTCGGCTCCCCGCCTCCGCGAGCAGGAGGATTGGCAGCACCAGCAGCGAGACCACCACGAGCTGGAAGAAGCCGCCCCGGGCATAGGTGGCGTAGGTCAGCCCCGTCTGCCGCGCCACCTCCGCATCACCCCCGAAAAAGTGGGGCAACTGGAATACGACGAAGACGGTGAACAGCAGGTTCATGCCGCCCAGGGCCATCGCGAGCTCGACCTCGCCGAGGTGGAACTCCGGCAGGGCCAGGTCGTCGACCAGGCGGATGCGCGGCCAGCGGATCGCTCCACCGATCATGGCCGCCGCCAGCCACGAAAAGATGCCGACCAGGAGGACATGGTGCCGCAGAGGAGTCAGGTCCACTCGCACCAGTCCGGTGAGGAAGGCCTCGAACTCCGCATCGGCGCTCGCCAGCAGGACCCCGAAGATGCCGAGGAGGGGCACCGCGAAGAAGGCGCCCCGGACGAGCGCGGCCACCGGGGCACCACCGGCGCGTTCCTGACGGTCGCGGGCGGCCTGGGCCAGGCCTGGCATCAACCCGGCACAGAGCCGGGCCACAAACCGGATGCCGGCCCGCACCAGGTCCACCAGGGCCAGCCGGTTCACCATGGACCCGTCCGTCCGGCTCGCCGCCAGTGGAAGCAGGGCGGCGCAGAGCAGCAGCGCGGCACAGTTCAACAGCCGGAGCATTTCGCTGTCTCGCCACAGCAACGCCAGGCTCAATCCCGCGACCGCACCCAGCAGCACCCGTTCATCCCGGGTGAGCTGCCCCTCGGCGCGGCGACGCAGCCAGACCCACGCCCCGGCCACGCCGACGATCCAGAGTGAGAGATTGACCCCGGCATCGGCCTGACGGAACAGGAGATCACCGGCGAGGCCGAGGATCGCGGCCGGAAGCAGGACGGCGGCCGTGGTCAGCGCGGGCCTCATGCCGACTCTCCCTGGATCAGGCCGCCATAGCGCCGCTCTCGGCCATGGAATTCAGCCACCGCGTCGGCCAGGTCCCCCTCCTGGTACTCCGGCCAGGCAATGTCGGTAAACGACAGCTCGGCGTACGCCGCCTCCCACAGCAGGAAGTCGCTCAGGCGCCGTTCGCCCCCGGTGCGGATCAGCAGGTCGACATCCGGCACCGGCCCCCGATCGTGTCCAGCCGCGCCCAGCGCCAGGGCCAGGCTCTCGCGGGTCACCTCCCGGCCACGCACCAGCGCCGCGGCCCGCACCAGCTGATCCCGCGCCGAGTAATCGAGGGCGATGCGGAGCCACAGGCGGCGGCCCCCGGCCGTGGCCTTCTCCGCCAGCTCAATTGCGGCCTGCAGCGGGCGACTGAGCCGGTCCCGCCGCCCCGTCACCGTGAGGCGGATCCCCTCGGCCCGGCAGGTATCCGCCTCCTCCCGCAGGTACTGACCAAAGAGCCGCATCAGTGCGGCCACTTCCAGGGGCGGGCGCCGCCAGTTGTCCGAGGAGAAGGCATAGAGCGTGAGGATCCCGATCCCCAGGCTCGGTGCCGCCCGCACGACGCGCCGCACACTCTCCGCCCCGGCCCGGTGTCCCTCGGATCGCGGCAGCGATCGGCGACCGGCCCAGCGGCCGTTCCCATCCATGATGATTGCCACGTGCAGCGGAGTGCTTTGTGCCATAAAGTTAACTCACAGAAGAAAAGAGGCGCCGGTTACCGACGGGTCATCCGGATGAGGGCTTCCATATGATCGAGATAGTGCTCCAGCGCCCGCCGGCCAGCCGGCGTGATCCGGAACTCGGTGCGCGGGGTGCGGCCCTCGAACGATTTGAGGCACTGCACGTAGCCGGCATCCTCCAGCTTCCGGGCGTGGACGCTGAGGTTGCCGTCGCTGGTCTGCAGCAGGTCGCGGAGTTCGGTGAAGCCGAGCGAGGCGTTCACGGCCAGGGCACTCACGATCGCGAGCCGGACCCGTTCGTGGATCACCTTGTCCAGATCGGGCGTCAAGGCGGCACGACCGCCCTTCACCCCCTGGAGTCGGGGCGCGGCAGGCGCCGCGGGTTCTTCGGTCGGGCGCGGCTTGCGCAGGGGCGACTTAGCCACCGTGTTTCCTCGCGATGTAGAAACCGAAGAGGGTGTGCAAGCCGCCAAATCCCACCGCCAGCAACGGATCCCCCCAGGACGCCGGCGCAAAGAGTGCCAGCACGCCCAGTGGGAGGAAACAGGCACCCATGACCGGGACCACGGGAATCGACATGGCGCCGCCGGTCATGACCGCGGCGCCATAAAGCAGCAGCCAGACGCCGGGGAGCAGGGTGAAGAGACCGGCATGGTACAGGGCGACCGTAAGGGCCGCACCGGCCAGGATCGGCGGGGTGTACGCCAGCACGAAGCGGCGGCCGGGGCGCGAGGTGAGCGGGGTCTCACCACCACGCGCCTTTCGCATCATGGCCAGCACCCCGATGGCGAAGGCCAGCCACCCCTCGCCCACCCAGACGAGGAGCCAGCGGTCCGGGGTGGGCTGGTGATGCGCAATCCAGGCAGCCGCCACCGCGGTGAGCCCCATCCCGACCCCACCCCACCCCGGAACCCCGGTGAACTGGCCGGCGCGTTCCATGGTGTCGCGAATGAACCGCAGGTTCTCGAGTGCCCGGTCCTGGAGCGGCAGCTCACGGGACTCCGGGGCATCACGGTGGAGGACAGGGCGGCTGGGCATGGGGTCGAGAATACCACTGGACCGGGGTTTCGTCAAGTACTTTGCACTGTAAAGCTGGGAACGGGAGACTGGTGACGGGGAACGGGGAACGGGGAACGGGGAACGGGGAACGGGGAACGGGTCGGGAGGTTAACGGGGGATTGCTTCGGGATCGGCCACGCAGGCGGCCTCCTCGCAATGACCGTCCATCCACCACCCGTTCCCCCCTTCCCCTGTTCCCCCCTGTTCCCCGTTCCCTGTTCCCCTGTTCCCTGTTCCCCCCTAATTCACCGTCACCGCCACCGTCGACGTCGGGAGTGTCCCGACTCCCGGAATCGTCGCCGAGACCGAGGTCGACCCCGGCACCAGGCCATCGAAGCTCACCCCACCCGCGGCCACCGTGGTGGGCGATTGCGAGGCCCCGGCAATGATGGTCACGGTCCGACTCTGGGCTGCGCCGGCGGTCGTGACCAGCTGGCCCACGGTGGCGTTGCTGTTGGTGATCGTGGCCGTCAACGTCGCGCCACCGGCGCGTACCTGTTGCGCGCCCTGGAGCGCCGTGTTCAGCGCATTGGGAATCCCGACCCGGACGAGGAACTCGTCATTGACCGCCGCCACTGCCTGGCCCGCTCCCAGACTGGAGATGTCGAGCACGGGTGCGACCACGGTGATCAGCCTGACGTCATCGGTGTACCCCGGGATCGAGGCCGTCAGGTTGGCGGTCCCGGTGACCCCGCTGGGGGCCGAGACGACGTAGGCGAACGAGGTGGCCCCGGCCGCGAGCGGAATCGTGATCTGCCCGGTCCCGGCCGTGGTGGTATTGGGGGCAATGAGGACCGTTCCCGGATCGGCGCTGGTCAGCGTCACGGTCGCGCCCCCGGCCGGGACCGCCGCGTTGAGACTGCCGTTGATGGCCACCTGCAGTCCACCACCCACGGTCAGCGTCGGGATGGTGATGACCGGCGTGGTAACGGTCACCACCGCCGAGGCGGTGTTGACCGGCACGGCACCAGGGGTCGTCGCCTGAATGGTGGTGACACCGGCCGTCTGGGCGTCAAAGGCCACCCCACCGGTTGCGACCGTGGTAGGCGAATTCGGCTGGCCGGCGGCGATCAGCACCGTCGCGGTGCCCCCGCTGTCGGTGGTGGTCTTCACCGGTCCCACGGCGGGGGCCGAACTGGTCACCGTGATGGTCAGGGGGGCGGCTCCCGCCCGACGGGCCTGGGAAGTCGCCAAGCCGGTGTTGCCGGCAGTGGCGTATCCCGACCGGATGAAGAATGGATCATCGATCGAGAGCGCCGTCGTGCTGGTCAGGAGACTGGAGACATCCACCGCCAGCGGCCGCACTTCTCCGGTCCCGGTACCGTCAGTGTAGCCGGGGAACTGTCCCAGCACCGCGACGCTGCCGGTCTGTCCATCGACCCCATGGATCAGGAAGGAGAAGCTGGTGGCGCCGGCATTGATCCCGATGCGGATGGACGCCGTCCCGGGCGTCGCGGTATTGGGCGACAGCAGCAGCACCGATGGTTGTGAACTGGTCAGCGTGAGGCTGTCGGACGGGTGGGTCCCCGTGGCCAGCGAACCATTGACCGCGGTCATCAGGCCGGCTCCGACAATGCCGCTGCCCATGTTGATGGCCGGCGCCGTGATCGTCACCGACTGGGTCGCCGCGGTGGTGGCGATGTACCCGGGAATGGTGGCGCTCACGGTCGTCGTCCCGGGCGCCACCGGGTCGAACTCCACCCCGCCGTTGGCCAGCGACCCGCTGGCCGAGGTGCCGGCGGCGATGGTCGCACTGACCAGGTCGGCGGTATCGGCCAACGTCGCCAGGTCCGCCACCCCGGTAGTGCTGTTCACCAGCGTGACGGCGAGCGGCGCGCCACCGAAGCGCCGAGCCTGGACCTGGTTCAGGAAGGCGTTATTGCTCCCCGGCAGGCCCACGCGGACCGCAAAGGCATCATTCGCGGCGTTGCTGTTCTGGGTGGCGAGGAGCCCGCTGATGTCCAGCGCCGCCTGGGGCACAATGGCCCGACCGGTATCGGGGGTGAAGCCCGGCGCGGAGGCGACAATGAGGGTCGAGTCGGCCACCCCATCCATGCCGTGCACGACGTAGGTGAAGCTGACGACGCCATTCGCCAGCGGGATGCTGATGGAATCCGCCGCGGCGGTGGCGCTGTTCAGCGCCACCTGGGCCACCGCCGGGTTGAGGCTCTTCACCACCACACTCACCCCGCCGTGCTGCCCGCCGCCGCCCAGGGTACCGTTGTCGGCCACCATCAGCCCCGAGCCGACGGTGATATCCCCCACGGCGATCGCCGATGAGGTCACGGTCACATTCTGGGTTGCTCCCGCGGTGGCCAGCAGGCCGGCAATCGAGGCCGTCACCGTGGTCGCACCGGCCGCCACCGGATCAAACGCCACCCCGCCACCGGCGACACTCCCGTTGCTGGTGCTGGCGCCAATCGGGATGACGACCTGGACCGAGTCTCCGATCAGCGCGGTCGTCACCAGGTCCGCCACCGCCGCGGCGCTGTTGAACAGCGTCGCGACCAGCGGAATTCCGCCCGGGCGGATGACCTGGAGGGCGTTCAGCCCGGCGGTGGTGCCGTACCCGACCCGGACCGTAAACGGATCATCGGCCGACAGCGTGGTCGTGGAGGTGGTCAGGCCGGAGATATCATACGAGGCCTGGGGCACGGTGACGGTGACAGTGTCATCCACGAATCCTGGGGCACTCGCCACCAGGAAGGCGGTGCCGGTCTGCCCACCGGTGCCCTGGACGTAATAGGTGAAGGAACTCGCGCCGTTCAACAGGTTGATGCCGACGGAATCGACCCCGGCCGTGACGGAGTTGGGCGAGACCAGCATGACCGCCGGATTCAGGCTGCGGACCGAGACCGTGGTCCCGCCATGGTTACTGGCCGACAGCGAGCCCGAAAGTTGATTGCTGATCAGGTTGGCGGCGACGGTCGTGTTGCCGACCGTGATGGTCGGCGCCGTGATGGTGACGGCGACCGACGAGGTGGGCAGCACCGTGAAGCCGGGGATCACCGCGCTGACGGTGGTCGTGCCATTGGTCAGCGGGTCGAACTCGACGCCACCATTGGCGATGGAGTTGCCACTGATGGCCGCCCCAGGCGGGATCGCAACGGCCACGGTGGTCGCCGCGGTCTGGGTGGATGTGACCAGCACTCCCGTCGCTGGCGTCCCCGAAGTGATCGTGGCGGTCAGGGCGGGCTGCCCGAAGCGTACCAGCTGGGTCGTGGCAAGCCCGGTATTCCCCGCGTTGGCGTACCCGACCCGCACCTGGAACAGGTCATTGGGCGAAAACGTGGTGAGCGCTGCGGGGAGGCCGGTGATATCGAAGGCGGGGGCCACCACCGTCACCGTGAAGGTATCGGTGGTGAATCCCGGTGCCCGTGCCACCAGGGTGGCAACCCCGGTCTGTCCCATGCCGTGGAGGTAGAACGCGACCGAGTTGGTGTTGACCGGCACCGACACCCCGATGGAATCCGCCGCAAGGGTTGTCGCATCCGGGGCCAGCTGTGCCACGCCGGGAGTGAGGCTGACCAGCGTCAGCGTGGTGCCCCCGTGGTTGGTGGCCCCCATCGACCCGTTCCAGTTGTCCATTAATCCTGATGCCACCGTCGTGTTCGAGACGTTGATGACCGGCTGCACATTCACCGTCACCGTCACGCTGTCCGGCTGAATGTTCGGCGCGCTCACCACCACCTTCGAACTGCAGGGCAGCGCCGCGCTGCCGCCATAGGTGAAGGTCAGCGCGGTGGACACCAGGCCAGTGGCGATGGTCGCCGGCGACGGAGTCACCGCGACGCAGGTCGGGCTCGCGACCACCGATGTGACGGTGATCCCGGGGGCCGGGGCCGGTACCGCGACATTGTTCGAGACGAAATCGAGGTCAAGCGTACTGCCAAAGCTGGCGTTGATCGACAGCGTGGTCGGCGCAAAGTTGAGCGAGGCCGCCGTGGTCGCGGTCGTGGTGCCGGTGGCATACGCCACATTGGTCACGGTGACCGTCGACACCCCCGGCAGCAGACCCTGCAGCGTGGCGCTGGTGCTGGTGGCGCCGGCTGCAATGCTCACGGTCGGCGTCGCGATCCCCACCGCGGTGGGGTTGCTGCTGGCCACCGCGATGGTGATGCCACCGGCAGGCGCCGGGCTCGGAATACTGATCGGCAACGATGCGGTCTGCCCGAACGGCACGTTGATCGTCACCGGCAGGTTCAGGTTGCGGACCTGCACATTCACCGACAGCGTCCCATCGAGGTAGCCACCGGCGCTGCCGGTGAGCAGCGCGGTGCCGACGGCCACACCGGTCACCGGCACACTGTCCACGGTCTGTCCCGCCAGCACCGTGACGCTGGCCGGCACCGTGAAGGTGTTGGTGGCGCCACTCACCAGCGTCACCACTGTCCCGCCTGCGGGGGCCGGCGTCGTCAAGGTCACGCGAACCATCGAGGTGCGTCCCACGCCCACGCCCGGGATCCCGCTGAACGCCAGCTGGATCGTCGGGTTCGGGAAGGTGGTGGTGGCAGAGAAGATCGCCGACGCCCCATCGATGGTCGCGGTGGCGGTCGGCGCCGCCTGGGTCGTGCCCAGGGTCCACGACGCCTGGGCCAGTCCCTGGGCATCCACCGTGCTGGTCGCAGGGATGGTGCCATCGCTCACGGTCCAGCTGACCGCGCCGGCCGTGGCGCGGATATTCCCAAAGGAGTCCTGCACCTCCACCACCAGCGGCTGCGGCAGCGCGACTCCGGCGTTGGCGGTCTGGGCATCACCCGACACCTTCACCAGTGCGCCGGTGGTCGTCGGGAGCCCCTCGGCGAAGAAGGTGACCGAGGGCGCCCCGGCAATGGATGCATCCACCACATAGGTGGCCGCGTTCTGGCCCAGCCGCCACTGGCCCAGGACGGCGTTGCCCTGGCCGTCGGTGACCTTGACCGAGTCGGTGAGCGTGCCGCCGCCATCGCTGATGGCGAAGGTGACGGTCACATTCGGCACCGGGTTGTCCTGCGCATCGAGCACCCGGACCGCGGGCGGGGTGGTCACCGGCTGATTCACCGTGCCATTCTGGTTGACGGCGCTGACCGCCACCAGCCGGAGGTTGGTGGGGGCCCCGTCGGTGGTGATGAGCGTGAATCCCTGGAGCAGCCCATTGGGTGCGACGGCCGTCAGGCTCACCTGTGCATTGGCAGCCCCCGCCGGTACCACCAGCCAGGCCTGGTTCAGGCCAGCCTGCCGCACTGCAATCCCGGTAGCACCGGGCAGAAATCCCACGGGCGTGCCGGGCACCGGCGTGCCGCCCTCGAAAACCGTCCCCTGCACCAGCACACTGTCGCCCGCGGCGACGGTGGCGCCATCCGGCGTCACCTCGAGACTGTCCCCCGCAGCGCCCGGCCCCACATAGACCGGTGGCAGCGGCGCGGTCTGGGTGCTCTGCCCCCGCCGGGCGGTGACGATACTCTCGACCTGGTAATACAGCACACCCGCGCCGCGGGCCTCGGCCTTGAGATAGAACTCCTCCGGCGAGCTGTTGAGAGGAACGGTAATGCGCAGCCGGAGCGCCGTGTCCGGCTGGTTGGCGCCGATGGCAATGGATTGGAGAAAGGCGATGGAGGAGTCGCTGGTCCGCCGCAGTTCCACGGTGACTTCATCCACCGGGATCGGCAGGTCACCCGGGGCACGGACCAGGCTCACCAGATCGAGGACCGTCTCGACGTCGACCCCGGGAGCCAGGCCAGTGTCGGTGGCGCAGGTAGTCAACAGCAGGCAGGCGACCATCGTCCGGATCGCCGCCGCGAGGTTGAGGGATGCGCGCAGGAACGGCCGCGGATGGGTCGAAAGGGTCACGGGAAGGATCGTGGTGTTGAGGTCTGGCCAAGGTACGGTTCCACCGCCGCGGCGTCAAAGACAACACCCCGCAGAAGAGCCGAACATCGGCCCTTTCCGCAACGTGGCTGTGGCAGCGCAGCACTTTCCTGTATCAGCGAAATCCGGGAGGGAAACCGGTCACGGGCCACCCAGTGACGTGGTATCGGGCCGCGGCGGGTCTATGACGGAGGCAGCCACAGCACCGCCCGGCAGCCGGTGGCGTCGGTCCGATTCTGCAGTCGCAGGGTACCGCCATGGGCTTCGGCGATCTGGCGGGACAGCGCGAGACCGATGCCGGAGCCACCCGGCTTGGTGGTGTAGAACGGCACGAAGAGATTGGCGGTCTCGCCGATCCCGGGACCGTCGTCCTCGACCATCACCTCAAGGGCCGTCCCCGCCAGCCGCCAGGTCACCTGCACCCCGTGGTTCCCCACCGAGAGCGCCGCATCGGCGGCGTTGTGCACCAGGTTGATGAGGAGCTGATCCAGCTGGTCGGCGTCAGCCACAATTGAAGCTGGCGGACCGGGTTCGATCCGGACCACCAGCCGCTGTTCCAGCGCCGCGACCCGGGCGATCCATGGTTCGACCGCCATGGGGCGGCGGGTGGGGCGAGGCAGCCGGGCCAGGCGGGCATACGCCGCCATGAACCGGCCCAGCGCGTCGGCCCGATGCCCGATGATGTCGAGTCCCTGGCGGAGATCATCTCCCGCGTCGGGCGAGCCGCGGGTCAGGATGTCCCGCAGGCTCCCGGCCAGCGACCGGATCGGCGCCAGCGAGTTGTTGATCTCATGGGACAGCACCCGGATCAGCCGTTGCCACGCCTGCCGTTCCTCGGCCTGCAGGGTCCGGCTCACATCCGTCAGCAGCACGAGGTGGTGGGAGCGTCCATCCTGACGGAAGGTGGTGCGGCGCAGCTCCCATCGCCGGCCGATCACCCCGCCCCGGTCCAGCACCCGCGGCGTCTCGCCGGTCAGGCACTCCGTCAGCCCCAGCTCGGCGGCGGACCGGCCAAGGATTGGTTCAGCGGGCTGCCCCAGCAGGCGCTCTCCGCCGCGATTCACCAGCCGCAGCGTCTCATCGTCATCGAAGGCGAAGACCGCGGCGTCGATCTCCGCCATCACGGTGTGCAGCAGGCCGGTCGCTTCGAGGGCGCCCAGGCGCTGACCGCGCAGGGTGTCGGCCAGGGCGTTGGCTTCGAGGTAGACCAGGCCCAGCGAATCCTCGGCGCCGGCACCGCGGGCCCGGAGGGAGTAGTCGCCCTCCCGCAGGGCGGACAGCACGTTGGACAGGGTCTGCAGCGGCCGGACCACCCGTTCGTACAGCGAGACGAGGCCGATCAACCCCGTCAGCGCGATGAACAGCGTCGCGGTCCACTGGACCTTGGGGGTGAAGTCCCCCCGCCAGAGCAGCAGCAGGGCGATACTGACCGCGGGCGCGGCCGTGAGGACCGCGATAAGCAGGACGCGCCTGGGGTGAGAAGGCATGGGCCTCGCGGGCTAGAGCCCGTAGCGCTCCAGCCGGCGATACATCGCGCTGCGGCTCAGGCCGAGCCCACGGGCCGCCTCGGTGACATTCCCTCCGGCGCGCGCCAGCGCTTTCTGGATCAGGACTTTCTCGACCTCCTCGAGGGTCATCTGGTCGAGGCTGGTCGCCCCGTCGCCCGGCGGCGCCAGCGCCAGGTCGCCCGGGCCGATCGCGTCGCCATCGGCCAGCAGGACCGCACGTTCGACGGTGTGATCGAGTTCCCGCACGTTGCCCGGCCAGGCGTAGCGCAGCAGGGTATCCATCGCCTCGGGCCGGAACCCGGTGAGCGCCTTGCGATAGCGCTGGGCGTAGCGGTCCAGAAACTGGGCGGCGAGCGGGGGAATATCCTCGCGCCGGTCCCGCAGCGATGGGATCCGGATCTCGATGGTGTTCAGTCGGTACAGCAGGTCCTCCCGAAACCGGCCGGCAACGACCTCGGCCCGGGGATCGACGTTGGTGGCGGAGAGGACCCGGACATCCACCGTCCGGGTCTTCGAGGAGCCCACCCGTTCGAATTCGCCGGTATTGAGCACCCGCAGCAGCTTGGCCTGCTGGCTGTGGGTGATATTGGCAATTTCATCCAGGAACAGCGTCCCCCCATCCGCCAGCTCGAAGCGGCCCATCCGGTCGCTCTTGGCATCGGTGAACGATCCCTTGAGATGCCCGAAGAGTTCACTCTCGAACACCCCCTCGGACAGGCCGCCGACATTCACCGTGATCATCGGCCGCGAGGCCCGGGCGCTGGCCGCGTGAATCCATCGCGCCGCCACCTCCTTGCCCACTCCATGCTCACCCAGGATCAGCGCATTGGCATCGGCCGGTGCCACCCGCTCCATCAGGCGGGCCACGGCGCGCATCGCCGGCGATTCCGCCACCAGGTCCGGCAGGCCCTCCCGCCGCAGGGTCTGGTTCTCATTTTCCAGCCGGGTGCTGCGCCGGAGGGCGCGCCCCAGTTCCACCTGGGTGTGGAGCTGCGCCACGAGCCGGGCGTTGTCCCACGGCTTCTCGAGGTAGTCCCGGGCCCCGCGGCGCATCGCTTCCACCGCGCCCTCGACGCTGCCATAGGCGGTCATGACCAGCACCGGGAGCGAGGCATCAAGCCGCTGGATGCGACTGAGCATGTCCAGCCCCTCGAGGCCCGAGGTGGTATCGCGGGTGTAGTTGAGGTCCATCAGCAGGACGTCGAAGTCACTCCGCTCCAGCGCGGCCAGCACCCCGCCGGGCGAGTACACCGTCTCCACCACGAACCCCTCCCCCTTGAGCAGGAGGCGGAGTGCCTGGAGGATGTCGAGCTGATCATCGGCGACGAGGATGCGTGGGGGAGTCAATGCCATGGGAAAAGACTACCGCGAAGTCGCGAAGAAACCAACAGAATCCGCATGATGGCGCGCCCTGGGGGACGTGCCGGCTGCTTCGGGCCTTCGCGTGAATACGTTGCCAGATCGGACGATCAGACCACCCAGCCGTCCTTCAGCTCCACCACCCGGTGCCCGTACTTCGCATTCTCCAGCGAGTGGGTCACCTGGACGATGGTGGTGCCAGCCTGGTTGAGTTGGCGAAAGAGTTCCATGATCTCCTGGCCCTGGGCACTGTGCAGGTTGCCGGTCGGCTCGTCCGCCAGGAGCAGCCTGGGTTTGGAGATGATCGCCCGGGCGACTGCCACCAGCTGTTGCTGTCCGCCCGAGAGCTGCCGGGGATAGAGGTCCTTCTTCCCCACGATGTGAAATCGGTCCAGGGTGTCGGCGACCAGCGCCGCCCGCTCGCTCGATTTCATGTTCCGATAGCTCAGCGGCACATCGAGATTCTCGGCCACGGTGAGGTCGTCCAGCAGGTGGTACTGCTGAAAGACAAACCCGATGCTGGCCCGGGCCAGTTCGTTCCGGGCCTTGGGCTTGAGTCCGTGGACGGCGGCATCGCCCATCCAGTACTCCCCGTTGAATTCACCATCCAGCATGCCCAGAATGGCCAGGAGGCTCGACTTCCCTGCCCCGGACGGACCCATGACCGTGACAAACTCGCCCGGCTGGATGGTGAGATTGATCCGGCGCAGCACGAAGGTGGGCGACGGTTTGGTGGGAAAGGACTTTTCGACATCGACCAGACGAATCACGGGCTTGACTCCCTTGTCACAGGTCAGCGCACCGGGCGGCACGCTGTCATGGTACGCCTCCAATAATGTTACCCTGCCCCACCCCGAGCGCACGACGGATCGCCAGCCCTGGCCCGCGGTGAGAGCAACTCCCGCCTCCGGGCGTATCTCCAGTAAGGCGCTGGTGGCCGTCACCCGAGAACCGGAGTCCCCCGATGCGTGGCCTGAGCAAGCTTTTGAGTGTGCCGTACTTTGCACAACCCACCGGCAACTCCTGCCAGTCCACGGTCCTCAAGATGTTCGCGACCTACCTGGAGCAGACGGTGGTCCAGCAGAGCACCGGGGCAGGCGATCGGGATATCCTCGACATCCGCAAGGACATCAACCACGGCGCCAGCCGCCCCGACAAGAAGTACACCAACTCGCACGCCAACATGAAGTGGTGGCTGCAGGAGCACTTTCCCAGCCTCACCTTTCACTACCTGAACCTGAAGTCACCCGACCAGGCCATCGAGAAGCTGGTCTATTTCATCGATCGGGGTTTCCCGGTCCTGGTGAGCGTGAGCCATGCCAAGGTGGATGGCCACATCATCCTGGTCGTGGGGTACGAAGGTTACCAGCCCAATGCCTCGGCCCCCGACTTTCGCCTCGTGGTCCACGATCCGTACGGCGCCTTTGATCCCAGCCTGCTCTCCTCCACGTATGGCAAGAAACGCTGGGACCGTGGCATGAGCCTGCAGTCGGGTGGCGAAATCGGCCCGGGCACCGCGGTGCGCCTCGAACTGGAGGGGGCCAGTCGCCACAAGAAGACCGACAAGGCCCGGGGCACCTTCATCCTGCTCTCCGCGACCCGTTAGTCCGACCGCAGCGCTGTCATCGGATTGACCTTCGCCGCCCGCCGGGCCGGAATGGCGCTGGCGGCGAGACCTGCGAGCGCCATGACGAGCAACGTGACTACCAGCACGAGCGGGTCGGTGGGTGACACCCCATAGAGGAGAGCGCGCAGCGCCCGACCGGCCGCGAGCGCCCCCACCAGCCCCAGGACCAGTCCCGGTACCACCATGCGAACGCCGTCGCGCACCACCAGCGACACGATCGACTCGAGCGGGGCACCGAGCGCGAGGCGGATCCCCAACTCCTGTCGCCGGCCGCGCACCGCGTAGGCCAGGACGCTGTAGATCCCGATCGACGCGAGGGTCAGTGCCAGCACTCCAAACAGGGTGAACATGGTGGCACCCAGGCGCCAGGCCCCATACTGCGGCGCCACCACCTGCTTCAGCACCTCCACTCGCAAATAGGGAAGATCCGGGCGCGACTGCTGCAGGATCCGACCCAGCGCGTTCACCTGATCCTCCGCCGGACCCCGGGTCCGGATGAACATCGCCAGGTGACTGAGCACACCATCCACCTGGGCCAGCGGGATGTAGATCAGCGGCTGCACCTCTTCCACCACGCTGTTGCGGCGGGCGTCCTCGACCACCCCGACCACGCGACTGCACTGCTTGGCCTCCGCCCCGATCAGGAGGCACTGCCCGATGGCGTTGCCGTCCGGCCAGTAGCGCTGCGCCAGCGACGAACCGACCACGGCGACCCGTTCGGTGGTCCCGGCGCCCTCGCCTTCGGTCCAGCCACGACCACGGGTGAGCGACAGCCCCATGGTCCGGAAGAAATCGGCCTGGACACCGTTGATGTACGGACCGCCACTGGTGAAGCGTGGCAGCGAGTCCACGCCCGGCATCCGCACCTGGACCCCGAACGCCCAGCCGAATGGTTCCCCGTGGGTCAACGATACCGACTCTACCCCCGGCTGCTGCCGGGCCGTCTCCGCCAGGGCGGTGTACGCCGCCAGCAATTCCGGCGGCTTGAACCCGGAGGAGGAGAGATCGGCATTCACGCGTACGACCCGGTCGAGGTCATACCCCAGGTCGAGGTCCAGGGCGGCGCGCAGACTGCGGACGAAGAGACCCGCACCGACGACCAGCATCACGCTCAGGGTGACCTGTACCGCGACCAGACCGCTGCGAAGCCGTGACCGTCGATACCCGCTCGCGGCGGACCCCTCCTTGAGCACCGGGGTCAGGTCTCCCTTCGCCGCCCGCAGGGCGGGCAGTGTCCCAGCCGCGACGCCGGACACCAGACTCACCGCGCTGAGGACCAGGCAGAGGCGCAGGTCGATCGGAAACTCACCGGCAATCCCCGCCGGCAGGAGGAAGGTGCGCACCAGCCCCCCGCCCCAGACCGCCAGCAGCAGTGCCCCTGCCCCACCGATGAGTCCGAGGACCACCGATTCCACCGTGAGCTGACGGAGGATGCGACCCCGCCCCGCCCCGAGCGCCTTCCGGATGGCCAGCTCCCGCGACCGGGCCAGCCCACGTGCCAGCAGCAGATTGGCGACATTGGCGCAGGCGACCAGCAGGACCGCAATGGAGACGCCGACCAGCCAGATGGCGACCTGGGTGTTCCCCGACGTCTCCGGCCCCCGGGCCCGCTGAACGGGGCCGAGCACGACCCGCTGGTATCCGTTCCGGATCGTCGTGTCCGCGCGGGCGATATCAATGACGGTACTGGCCTCGGCCTGCGCCTGAGCCAACGAGACGCCCGGCTTGAGGCGCGTGAGGATATACAGGAAGTACGACCCGCGATCCTCGGCGAACTCACTGTCGCCCAGCAGGCCGACCACGCCGCTGAGTGGCACCCACGCCTGCGTCGGTTCCAGTTCGCCACCGGTGAACCCCTCGGGGGCTACCCCGATCACGGTGTAGGAGCGATCCGCCAGCGGGAGCTGGCGACCGATGATGGCGGGATCGCCACCAAAGCGGTGCTGCCAGAAGGCGTGACTGAGGACGACGACATCGGCCGGGGCTCCCAGCCGGTCATCGGCCTCCTGCACAAATCGTCCGAGTGCCGGCCGGGTACCCAGCAGCGCGAAGAACCCCCCGGTCACGCCGGTGAGACGGACCTCCTCCGCCTCCGCACCGCGGCCGAGTGAGGATCCCGACTTGGTGTAGTAGGCCGCGACCGAAGCAAAGGATTTCGCTTTGTCCCGCAGATCGGTGAAATCGGGATACGAGACGTTCAGGGCGTTCCATCCCCCCCACGATCCCTGGAAAACAAACCAGGGCCGGGCGATCTCTCCCGGCGCGGTGACGCCCGCCGGTGGCCGGAACAGCAGGGTATCGAGCACCCCGATCAGCGTCGTCGTGGCGCCGATGCCCAGGGCCAGCGTCAGGACGGCACCGATGGTAAAAATCGGAGTCCGGGCCAGCGAGCGGCCGGCCTGGCGAATGTCCGACATCAATCCGGTCATAGGGCCTGCCTCACGGTGATATGCATTCGCTTTGGAGTCACAAGTCACACGTCACGGGTCACAAGTCACGGGTCACAGGTCTCGTGACTCGCGACTCCACTACTCCCCCCGCATCGCCAGCACCGGGTCAACTCGTGCCGCACGCCGAGCCGGGAGCCAGCTCGCCAGGAGCGTCACACCGATCAAGGTCAGGATCACCACCGAGAGGACCAGCGGATCGGTCGGGGAAACGCCGAACAGCAGGGTGCGGGCAAACCGGGTCACGATCATCGCGCTAACGGTTCCCGCCACGATCCCCCAGGCCGCCAGCCGCACGCCATCCCGCAGCATGAGCCGCACGACGCTCGCGTTGGTGGCCCCCAGCGCCATGCGAATCCCCAATTCCCGTCGGCGCTGGGCAACCCGGTAGCTGATGACGCCATACAGGCCGATGAGTGAGAGCAGCAGCGCCAGGCCGCCCATCGCTGTCGTGACCCGCGCGGCAATGGATGGCATCAGGAGGCTGCGTCCCAGCAGCAGGTCGCGGTAGCTCCGGACGCTGGCAATCGGAACATCGGGATCGGCGGCGGCGATTGCAGCCCGCACCGACGCGGTGAGCGCAAAGGGATCCGCTCCCGTGGCCAGCACGATGGTGGCGGAGCCCGGCGGGTCCTGCTGCAACGGGAAGTAGGCGTGCGGCTGATTCGCTTCCGCCAGCCCCCGGTACTTGGCATCGGCCGCGACACCGATCACGGTAACGGGATCGCCCTCTGGTCCCCCGAGCCGGAACACCCGTCCCAGCGCCGGCTGCGATCCCCAGAGCTGTTCGACCATGGCTCGGCTCACAATGGCCACCCGGGGTGCACCGACCGTATCTCCTGGAGCGAAGTCCCTTCCTTCGAGCAGCCGGGTATCCATGACGCCGAAGTATTCGGAGCCCACCACGGTCAGCCCGACCGCCACCCCGCCCTTCCCCTGGGTTTCCACGCCATCCGCGAGTACCTGGGCACTGTTGGAGGTGAAGTCGAGCGGTACATCATCGGCGATGGTCACCCCACGCACGCCGGGAAGCGCCGCGAGGTCGGATGCCAGCCGGGTGTAGAGCTGGCGGGCGCGGGTGTCGTCGTAGCCCTGCAACCCAGGCGCCACCGACACCAGCAGCCGCTGGTCGACGGTAAACCCGGGGCTCACCTCCGCCATCACGCCGAGCGTCCGCACCACGAGACCGGCCCCGACCAGGAGCAGACAGGACACCGCGATCTGAGCAGCCACCAGGGTGGCGAACAGCCGGGTGGAGGCAGCGCCGCGCGGCGCGTCTCCCCGCAACGCCTGTTGCAGGGAGGGCGATGTGGCCTGCAGCGCCGGCACCAGCCCGAAGAGGAAGGTGGTCACGACCGTCACGGCGACCGTGAAGCCAATGACCCGGCGGTCGGCGCTGAAATCAAAGATGAAGGGAATATCGGTGGAGAAGCGCAGCAGCCCGCTGACGCCAGCCGTCATCCAGGTCGCGACCAGACCGCCCGCCGCCCCGCCGAGTGCCGCGAGGACCAGGCTCTCCGTCACGAGCTGACGAATCAGTCGTCCGCGTCCCGCACCGAGCGCCAGCCGTACGGTGATCTCACGCCGCCGGGCGATCGCCCGCGCCAGCAGCAGGGAGGCCACATTGGCGCACGCGATAATCAGGACCCCGCCCGCCACCGCCAGGAAGAGGAGGAACGCCAGCTGCATGCTGCCCGCCATCTCCGGTTCGGGCCGGGCATTGCGTTCCGGAATCAGCGCGCCGGTGAACGGCCGCCGGCCGGCGGGGTACTGGGCCTCCAGCGGCTGCACCGCACTCGCGAGCGCTGCCTGCGCGGCAGCCAGCGACACCCCTTCCCGGATCCGCCCCATGATGCGGACTTCCTCTTCTCCCCGAAGCATCAGTCGATCGACGCGACCCGGTTCCAGCACCCCGTAATCGGCCGTGCGGAGCCACAGCGCCGGGGAGAATCCGATATAGAATGGACTGCGGAACGCCTGGCTCACCACCCCGAGTACGGTGAACTGCTGGCCGTTGAGCTTCACCGTCGTGCCGATCACCGAGGCCTCACGATTGAACCGCGCCTGCCAGAACGCCTCACTGATCACGATTCCGGGGGGACCATCCGTGACGCCGTCCCGGAACAGGCGGCCAGCCACCGGCTGCCCGCCAAGCATCGTGAAGTAGTTATCGCTCACCATCTCGCCCCAGACCCGCTCGGCCGCTCCGGCGTGGCCCAGGCTCACCGGCATGGCCCCATAGGCGATCAGATCGTCGAACGTCTTCCCGGTGCTGGCCCGCAGATCGAGATAGTCGCGCCAGGAGAGATCATCGTATACCTGATCGCGCTGGGCATAAATCACCGCCAGCCGATCCGCGCCGGGTGCGGCCAGCGGCCGCCACAGGAGGCCGTTCCCCACGCTGTAGACAGCCCCGATGGCGCCGATCCCCAGCGCGAGCGTCAACACCGCCGCGAGGGTGAAGGACGGCGTACGCCGAAGGGAACGCCAGGATTGCCGCAGGTCGTTGAAGAAGCCGGTCATGAGGCCGTCTCGGTAGTAGGTATTGGAACGGTCGAGGGTCACGAGTCACGAGACTTGTGACTCGTGACTCGTGACTCGTAACTCGTGACTCGCGACTCGTAACTCCACCCGCCTACTCACTCCGCATCGCCACCAGCGGATCGACCCTGGTCGCGCGTCGGGCTGGAACCCAGCACGCCACCAGGGCGACCGCGGTGAACAGGAGCGCGACGCTGATGAGGGTGAACGGATCGGTGGCGGTGATACCGTAGAGCTGGCTGCGGAGCATCCGGGTCGCCACAAGTGCGCCCGCGAGGCCCAGGGCGACTCCGGCCCCCGTCAGCCGCAACCCGTGACCCAGGACCAGGGTGAGCACATCCCCCGCCGTCGCTCCGAGGGCCAGGCGCACGCCCATCTCCCGGGTACGCTGCAGGACCAGGTGCGAGATGACGCCGTAGATGCCAACCAGGGCCAGCAGCGCCGCGAGGGCTGCAAAGGTGCCGAGCAGCAGCATCGGGTAGCGCCGGTCAGACACGGAGTCGGTGACCCGCGATTGCATCGTGGCGATGTCGGTGAGTGGCAGCGAGGGATCGATCGTTCGCAGCACCCGGCGAATCTCCGGCACCAGTGCCGTAAAGCGGTCACCGGTCCGCACCACCAGCACCAGGAACCCGGATGGCACCTGACCCCGGGCGTAGTAGATCATCGGGCGGACGTCATTATCCAGTCCCTGATGGTGTACGTCGCCCACCACGCCTGCGATCGTGACGACCGCATTGGGATCGCGGCCCCAAGCGATCCGCAATCGCGCACCGATCGGGTCGGCATCGGCCCAGAGCTGCCGCGCCATGGTCTCGTTGATCAGGACGACACGCGGGGCGGTCGGCAGATCACTGCGATCGAACATCCGGCCGGCCTTGAGCGGAATCTGCAGGGCGCGGAAGTAGCCGCTGTCGGCGACCCGGATATCGGCCACCGGCTCCTGCCCCTGCACCGGCTGGGGCCGACCCAGGACCTCGAAGCCGGTCGCTGAGGCGAGCCCGGTCAACGGCAGGGCACTCACGGTACCCACCGCTTCCACACCCGGCAGGGCGCCGATCTCGCTGCCGACGCGATCGAAGTACGCCAGTTGCTGCGCATCGTCGGGATAGGCCGGCCCGGACGGATTCAGGTCGGTGGTGAGCACATGGCGCGCGGTGAATCCGGGGTCCACCGCCAGCAGATGCTGCAACGAACGAATCAGCAGCCCGGCACTGGCCAGCAGGACCAGCGCAAAGGCGAGTTGCGACACCACCAGCGCCTGCCGCCAGCGCACCGCGTCCGGCCCGACGTGACCGCGCCCGGACGTCGCGCGCAGCGCGTCGCCCTTCCCCATCCGCAACGCGGACGGGAGCCCGACCAGCACCCCCGTCAGCAGCACGACCCCGCCGATGACCAGGAGCACCACTGGATCGAGTGAGATCTCCGCCAGCCGAGGCACCCCGCTCGCGCTCAGCGAGCGCAGATAGTCGATACTCCACATCGCGAGCAGCAGGCCGAACCCACCGCCGAGCGCGGCCAGGAGTGAACTCTCGAGCAGCCATTGCCACGCCAGCTGTCCACGCGAGGCACCCAGGGCCACCCGCACCGCGACCTCCCGGCTCCGACCGGCGGCCCGCACCAGCGTAAGATTGGCGACATTGGCGCTGGCGATCAGCAGCACCAGGCCCACGGCGGCGAGCAGGATCAGCAGGGGCTGGCGGGCGTTGCCGATCACCTGCTCGGTCAGTGGGACGACACTGGAACTCCAGCCGGTGTTGAAGGCCGGCTGTTCCCGTTCCAGTCCCTGCGAGATGCCGGTCATCTCCGCCTGCGCCTGCCGCAGGGTGACCCCTGGTTTGAGCCGGCCGAGCACCATGGTGTAGCGCCCGCGCGGCTCACGATCCGCAGCCCCGAGAATCATCGGTTGCCAGTACTCCTCCCGGCCAAGGGGCCGAAAGGTTGGCGGCATGATCCCGACCACGGTCGCCGGCCCATCGCTGAGGGGGACGGTGCGCCCGACGATGGCCCGATCGGCACCGAACCGGCGCTGCCACAGACCATCGCTGAGGAGAATGACACGCGGAGCACCCTCGGCTCCTTCAGCCTCGGTGAATCCGCGACCCAGCGCCGGAGCGGCGCCGAGGAGGGGGAGGACGTTGGGAGTGATGAAGCGGCCCGAGATGCGTTCCGGCGAGTCGCCGGTGAAGATGGCCGAGGCCCAGGTGTACAGGCCGAGGTCCGTAAAGGAGGTGGCTTGCTCCTTCCAGCGCAGGTAATTCGCCGGGCTCACCACGTTCTGGTCCTGCTGCCGGGGCACATTCCGCTCCCACACCATGACCAGCGACGCGGGATCGTGGTACGGCAGCGGCCGCAACAGCACACTCCGGATCACGACGAACATGGCGGAGGTCGCCCCGAACCCGAGCGCGAGTGTCAGCAGCGCCACGACCGTGAAGCCAGGCTGGCGGCGGAGCGATCGCAGTGCGTGACGCAGATCGTTGAAGAAGCCGGCCATGAGGCGGTCCTCGGTTGTAGGTATTGGAACTGTCGAGGGTCGAGGGTCGCGAGACTAGTGACTAGTGACTTGTGACTCGCGACTCGCGACTCGTGACTCCACTCGCCCTACTCACTCCGCATCGCCACCAGCGGATCGACCCGGGTGGCGCGCCGGGCCGGAATCCAGCAGGCCAGCAGGGCGACGCCGCCAAAGAGCAGGGTGACGGCCACCAGCGTGGCGGGATCATTGGGCTTCACCTGATACAGCTGGCTCTGCAGGACGCGGGTCAGCGCCAGCGAGCCGAGCAGGCCGAGGACCACACCGGCCACCGTCAGCCGCAGACCGCGGCCGATGACCAGGCCGAAGACATCGCGCGGACGGGCACCGAGCGCCATGCGCACGCCCATCTCCTGGGTCCGCTGCACCACGAGATAGGAGATGACTCCGTAGATCCCGACCGCGGCCAGTACCGCGGCGAGCGTGGCAAAGATGCCCAGCAGCAGCATGACGAACTGCTGCAAGGCGAGCGACTCGCGCAGCACCTCGGTGAGGAGCCGGACCCGGCCGACCGGCACCGCCGGGTCAGCCTGCTGAATCGCCCGCACAATCGCGTCCCGCAGCGCGTCAGGATCGCCTGTGGTGCGTACCACCACATGAATCGGGAACCAGCCACTGAAGATCATTGTCAGTCGCGCCGGCGTCTGGCGGGAGGGAAAGAACACCGTCGGCTCGGCGGGAAATCCGACGAACGACTTGAGATTCCCGATGACCCCCACGATGCGGCGGGCGGGCGCGCCATCACCGCCGACGGTGACCTGCTGACCCAGGGCTCCCCCATCGGCGAAGAAGCGGTGCGCGAAGGCCTCATTCACCAGCACCACCGGCTCGCCCCCCTCCCGATCGTTCTCGGCCAGCAGGCGCCCCTCGCGCAGCGGTACACCAAGGACCTCGGGGTAGGTCGGGGTCAGGGTCCGGTAGCCGACGGAGGCGATCTCATCGGTGCCGGCCCGCCGCATCGGCATGTTCCCGCCCCGCTCCAGCGGCTGTCCCGCCTCCACCACCGCGGCTCCGGTGACGCCGGGCAGGGCCCGCAGCCGGCCCTCGAGGTCGGCGTAGAAGTTGGCAATCGCATCGGCCGTCTGATACCGTGTCCCCGTCAGCCAGATTTCGGTCGATACCACCCCCTGCGGATCGAACCCCGGGTCGGTGCGGATCAGGCGGGAAAACGTCTGGATGAGCAGCCCGGCCCCCGTGAGCAACATGAGCGCCAGCGCGATTTCTCCCGCGACCAGCGCGCTGCGCCAACGACTGTCCCGTGCCGTCACTCGGCCGGCGCCCTGCTTGATGGCGTCGTGCAGGGCCGTGCGACTGAGTTGCCACGCCGGGACCAGCCCCACGAGCACCCCGGTCACGAGTGAGATCCCAAAGGTGAACAGCAGGGCCCAGCCATCGAGCTGAATGCTGTCCGCCCGCGGCAGGTCGGCCGGCAGGACCGCCCGAAGCGCCTGCAGACCCCAGACCGAGCACAGCAGCCCCAGGGCGCCACCGGCCAGTGCCAGCGTCAGGCTTTCGACCAGCAGCAGGCGGACCAGGTGAGACCGCGAGGCACCCAGCGCGGTGCGCACCGCGAGTTCCCGTCCCCGCACCGCTCCCCGCCCGAGAATGAGGCTGGCGACGTTGGCACAGGCGATCAGGAGGACCAGCGCGATGGCGCCACCGACCAGTTGCAGCGGAGTACTGAGGTCCTCCACCACCATGCGCTGATACGGCGCGAGCGACGGGCCGGGGCGACCATCCTGAAAGCGCTTGACCTGGTCACTCAGTGCCGCCAGCATCGGTCCCTGCCGGGCGGCCGCATCCGTCAGACTCACGCCATCGGTGAGGCGGCCGATGATCTGGAGATTCTGGCCGCTGCCGATGGTGCGACGGACCTGCCCCATCGTGGACCAGGCATCCACCGCCGGCAGGCTCTGGAACCCCGCCGGCATTACCCCGATGACGGCGTAGGGCGCCCCGTCGATCACCACGGACTGCCCGACGATCTCCGGGCGGCCCGCCAGCTGCCGCTGCCAGAATCCATGGCTCAGCACCACCGCATTGGGGCCGCCGTCGACGTCCTCCTCCGGCAGGAAGCCACGCCCCAGTGACGGTTGAATGCCCAGGACCCGGAAGTAGTCGTGGGTGACCCGGAGCCCCGAGGCGCGCACGGTGGCACTGCCGCTGTTGATGTTGAACCCGACGGGGGTGGTGGCGGTGATCGCCTGGAAGCCCGCGGCGTACTGCTGGACCAACGCGAGTTCCGGGGCGCTCACCGCCAGCGTGGTCGGACCGTCGGTGCCAGGCTCAGTCAGGGTGACCAGTTGCCCGGACTCCGGATAGGGCAGCGGGCGCAGCAGCACGCCGTAGAGCACGCTGAACACGGCGGTGTTTGCGCCAATCCCGAGGGCCAGCGTCAGCAGGGCAATGAGCGTGAACCCGGGTTGGCGCCGCAAACCGCGGACCGCGTGACGGATGTCGTGTGGCAGGGTGGCGAGCATCAGTCCTACTCGGCGCGAAGGGTGTGCATCGGATCAACCCGCGTGGCGCGGCGAGCGGGGAGATAACAGGCCAGCAGGACCGCGCCGAACAGCAGGGCGGTCACCGCGAGATAGGTCCAGGGGTCGAGCGGGCTCAGGCCGGCGAGGAACTTGCCCAGCACCCGGGTGCCCGCGAAGGCGAGCACCAACCCGGCCCCGATCCCGATCCCGCCCAGGGTGAGTCCCTGTCGGAGGACCAGGCGCAGGATATCCGGCGTCCCGGCACCGATGGCCATGCGCACGCCAAACTCGCTGGTGCGCTGACTGACCGTGTACGCCATGACACCGAAGACGCCGGCCGAGGCCAGCACCAGCGCGAGTCCACCGAGCAGGGCCAGCAGGCGGGTGAGGATCCAGTCGCCGTTCCGGCTCTCGGCCTGGCGCGCGATCATCGTGCTGACGGCGCCCACCGGCACCAGCGGATCGAGGGCCCGCAGCGCTTCGCGGGCGGGACCACCGAGGGCCGCAGGATCTCCGGCGGTACGTAGCGCGAAGTCCATGTTCCGATCGGGGAACTGCGCGAAGGGCAGGTAGAAGGTGGGCCACGGCTCCTCTTCAACCTTGCGCTCCCGGAAATCGGCCACGATCCCCACCACCGTCAGCACGACACTGCCGAGGTTGATGCGCGCACCGACCGGGTCGCGATCGCCGAAAAAGCGCCGGGCCAGCGTTTCGTTGATGATGGCGACCGGTTCGCTGCCGCTCCGATCCTCGCGGGTGAAGGCGCGCCCGCGGCGGATGGGCACCTGCAGGGTCTCGAAATAGTCCGGGCCGATCACGCGCTGGTTCCCGTTGGGCCGGTCCTCCGGCCGCGGCTCGGGCAGGCCCACAATCGTGAAACCGCCGGCATTGTTGTTGGGACCGCCGGGCAGGATATCCGCCAGCGCCACCTGCGTCACCCCCGGCAGCGCGGCCAGCGCGGCACGCGCCCGCTCGGCATATCCCTCGATCAGTGAGTCATTGCGGAACGCCGGTCCTGGCAGGGCGACCCCGACCGTGAGCAGGTGCTCGGGCTGGAAGCCGGGATCCACCTGGCGGAGCGCGGCAAAGCTGCGGAGCATCAGCCCGGCGGAAATGACCAGCGTCACCGCCACCGCCAGCTCCACCACCACCAACGTACTGCGGAGCCGTCCGGCCCGACGTCCCCCCGGCTGCCCCCGTCCCCCATCCTTCAGGACCTCCGAGGCCTTCGTCTCCGCCGACCGGAGCGCCGGCGCGAGCCCGAAGAGCAGGCCGCTCACGAGCGTCAGCATCAGGGCGAATCCGAAGACCGGCAGGTTCATCCCGATCTCGCTCGCCCGGGCCACGCCGCGGGGCAGCATGGCAGTGAGGGCATCCATCCCCCATAGCGCCACCAGCAATCCGGCAGCGCCCCCCGCGACCGCCAGCGTCACACTTTCCAGCAGATACTGGCGCATCAGCCGCCCCCGGGTTGCCCCAAGGGCGGAGCGGAGCGCCGCCTCCCGCGAACGGGTCGCCGCCCGGGCCAGCAGCAGGTTGGCCACGTTGGCACAGGCTACCAGCAGCACGGCGAGTACGGCGACCATCAGGATGGCGGAGACGGTCCGGAACTGCGGTCCGTAGAGACCATCATGCAACGACTGCAGCGCGAAACCCATCCCCTGGTTGCTGGCCGGATAGCTCTCGGCGAGTCGTCCGCCGAGAGCGGTGAGGCGCTCGGAGGCGGCCGCGGCCGTCAGCCCCGGCGCGAGACGGGCCACCATCCGGTACTCCCGGGTGCCGCGCCGGGTCGGATCGACGATCGCCGTCGAAGGAATCCAGGCCTGGATGGAGGGGGTGGGATACTCAAAGGTCGCCGGCATGACCCCGATGATCTCGGTCGCCTCGCCGTCGATCTGCACCGTGCGTCCTACCACCGAGGGATCGGCGCCGAATTGCCGCACCCAGAAGCCGTGGCTCAGGACCATCACCCGGGGCGCACCAGGTCCCGCCTCGTCGGACCGCAGGGTACGGCCCAGGTCCGCCGGGAGGCCCAGGATGTCGAAGAATCCCGCCCCCGCACTCACCATGACCACGCGCCTGGCGTCGCCCTCGCCCGTCAGGCTCGCGGCCTGCAGATCAAGGGTCGCCGCCTGCTGGAAGATCCCCGCGTGCACCAGGTCCTCGGCGTCGGGCAGCGACAGCGAGATCCGGTCCCATCCCTTGGTCGGCTGGGCCGACCACACCTGGTAGATCTGGTCCGCCGCGGGATACGGCAACGGCCGCAGAATCAGGGCGTAGATCGTACTGAAGATCGCGGTATTCGCCCCGATCCCGAGTGCGAGCGACAGCACCGCGAGGAACGTCGTTCCAGGATGCTTGCGGAGCATCCGGAATGCGTGGCGAAGGTCCTGAGCCAGGGTGATCACGTGGATCTCCAGGGAAGTCTGACGAGGGAGTGGCTGACTACTCGTCCCGCAATACGACGACCGGATCCACCCGCGTGGCGCGCCGGGCCGGCAACCAGGTGGCCACCAGGGTGACCAGCACCAGCAGCGCCGCAATCACCCCGAAGGTGAGCGGGTCGGTGGCACTCACATTGAACAGCATGGTTCGCAGCACCCGGGTCAGGGCCAGCGCCGCTCCGAGGCCGATGACCACCCCGAGGAAGACCAGGCGCATCCCCTGACGGAGGACCAGACGCAGCACATCGTCGGTGTTGGCCCCGAGGGCGAGGCGCACCCCGAGTTCCTTGGCGCGCTGCGTTACGGTGAAGGACATGACACCGTACAGGCCGATGGCTGCGAGGAGACCTGCCAGGCTGGAGAAGATCCCCAGCAGCACCATCGAGAAGCGCCGGCCGCCGGTGCTCTGCTCGATCAGTTGTTCCATGGTCGTGACTGCGGAAATCGGGAGCGCGGGATCCAGTCGCTTGAGCGTCGCCCGGATCGCGGCAGCCTGGGCCATGGGATCGCCGGTGGTCCGCACGGCAAAGACCTGGAACCCCTGCGGGGCCTGCGCCAGCGGCAGATACATCTGCACCCGGCGGTCTCCATCGAGCCCCTCATGCATGGTGTGTTCCACCACCCCGACGATCTGGATCCAGGTCACCACCGAGTCGGTGAGGTTGTTGAAGCTGACCCGCTTCCCGATCGGATCCTCGGTGGGCCAGTACCGGTGGACCATCTCTTCGTCCACCACCGCGACCGGAGTGGTGGACGGGTCATCTGACCAGGCCAGCTGCCGCCCCGCCTTGAGGGTCACGCCAAGCGCCGGCAGGAAACCTGGCGTCACGATCCGGATGTCTCCCCACGGCCCCGGCGTGTTGGCCGGCGTCTGGTACCCTTCCACCGTGAAGCTGCCGGTGGACCAGCTGCCGCCGAACGGCAGCACCGAGGTGCTGCCGACCCCGGTCACCCCCGGCAGGGCCGCCACCTCGTCCGTGAAGCGGTGGTACAGCGCGACGCGGACGGTGTCATTCGGATAGGTGGCCGTCGGCAGCGCCAGGTTAAACGTCAGCAGGCCCTCGGGGCGGAACCCGGGATCGACGCCGACCAGGCGGCTGAAACTGCGGATCATCAGACCCGCACCCACCAGGAGCGTCAGCGCCAGGGCCACAGTTGCCACCACCAGCCCGCGCCGAAGCGCCAGTCCGCCGCGATCCCCGGCGGCGCCCCGTCCCCCTTCCTTCAGCGTCTCCTGCAGGCTGGTGCGGGCGACCCGGACCGCGGGCGCGAGGCCGAAGATGATCCCCGTGAGCAGCGAGACCCCGAGGGCGAACAGCAACACCCGGCGGTCGAGCCCGATCTCGGTCGCCGCGGGCAGGCTGTTGCTGTCGAGCGCGAGCAGGGCCGGGACGCCCCAGGCCGCGAACAGGAGACCCAGCAGGCCGCCGGCCAGGGCCAGCATCATGCTCTCGGTCAACAGCTGCCGCACCAGCGCCGTGGGTGACGCACCCAGCGCAACCCGCACCGCCATCTCCCGCGAACGGCTGGCCGCGCGTGCCAGCTGCAGGTTGGCCACGTTGGCGCAGGCGATCAGCAGAACCAGCCCGACCGCACCGAGCAGCACGAACAGCGCCTGCCGCAGCCGGCCGCTGGCCCGATCGGGCAGGGTGGTCGCAAGCAGGGTCCAGTTGGGGGGATAGTCGTCGGGGCTGTCGGCCTTCAGCCGGGTGGCCAGGGCCTGCAGCTCCGATTGTGCCTGGGCCGGCGTCACGCCCGCCTTCAGGCGGCCGGTAAAGTTGAGAAACTCGTTGGTGGGGCCGGCGCTGAGCTGGGCCGGGGTGAAGACCAGCGGGACCCACACATCAGCCTGACGGAGTGAGAAACCGAAGAAACCAGGCGGCATCACCCCGATGACCTGGTAGCTCTCCCCATTGAGGATCAGTCCCTGGCCCAGCACCGAGGCGGAACCGCCAAACAGGCGCTGCCAGGCCCCATGGCTGATCACGGCCACCTTGGCCGCATCCGTCACGTCGGCGGGCTGCAACCCGCGCCCCATCGCCGGCGCGACGCCGAACGTCCGGAAATAGTCCCCGGTGACCCGCAGGCCAGGCATCCGCTCCGGGTCGCCATGCCCGGTGACACTGGGTCCCCAGCCGACTTCCACCGCGGCCGACTCGAAGACGTTGGTCAGGCCCTGGTAATTGCGAAATCCGATCACCGAGACCGGGGCCTGCATGTTGTCGAGCGAGGGATAGAGATGCTCGACGACCTCCAGTCGGTCCGGGTCCGCGTAGGGGAGCGGCTTCAGCAGGGTGGCGTTGATCACCGAAAAGATCGCGGCGTTGGCGCCGATCCCGAGGCCCAGCGTCAGAATCGCAACGGCGGCAAATCCCGGGGCGTTCCGCAACGTTCGAAAGGCGTAGCGGATATCCTGAGTCAACGACATGGGAACTCCTCGGTCCGGGTTCGCCACAGGGTGTGCACCACCCCCCGCGCGTGAGCGCGGATTTTTCGGAATCGGCTGTGATGGTCGTACGGTTCTGACGTCGTCGCGTCGGGCGTCACCAGTCGCGAGTCACGGGTCCGTCATCGTGACTCGCGACTCCGCCCTAGTGTCCCGCCGCCTCGGCCACCCGGTCCTCGACCACGCGGCCGTCGAAGAGATGGATGCCCCGGTCCGCATGCGCGGCGTAGCGCGGGATCGTGGGTCACCATGCAGATCGTGGCGCCACCCTTGTGCAGCGCCTGGAGCAGCTCCATCACGGCCTCGCCGTTGGTGCTGTCCAGGTTACCGGTCGGCTCGTCCGCGAGCAGGATGAGCGGTTCACCCGCCACGGCCCGCGCGACCGCCACCCGCTGCTGCTGACCGCCGGACAACTGGGAGGGATAGTGCTTCACCCGGTGCGACATGCCGACCTTCTCCAGCGCCGCCATGACCCGCTGCTTGCGGTCCGCCGCCGGCATCCCCCGATAGGTCAACGGCAGCTCGACGTTTTCGTAGACGGTCAGATCGCCGATCAGGTTGAACGCCTGGAAAATGAAGCCGATTTCGCGGTTCCGGATCCGGGCCCGCTCGGACGGGGAGAGCTGGGCCACCGGCTTGCCATCGAGCCAGTACTGGCCACCCGAGGGGGTGTCGAGCAGCCCCAGCAGCGACAGCAGCGTCGTCTTGCCACAGCCGGACGGACCGGAGATCGCCACGTACTCACCACGCCGCACCTCGAGATGCACCTCGGCCAGCGCGTGAGTCTCCACTTCGTCGGTGTAGAACACCTTCTTGATTCCCTCGAGACGGATCAGGGACTGGCCGGTGGTGGTCATGCGCGCGCTCCGTGAAAGTGAATGCACCTGTGTTCGATCACTGCTCTTGCCAATCCGGGTCAGCCCTCGCGGGGCCGACCGCCTACTTCAGCCGCACCCGCTCCACTGCATCCCACCGCGACATGTCCGACAGGATCACGATGTCGCCCACCGAGAGCCCGCGGACAATTTCGATCGTATTGACCGAGCTCCGGCCCAGCTCCACCCTCACCCGCTCGGCCTCATCACCACCCGGCAGGACCCGAAACAGGCTGACGGTGCTGTTGGCCTGTCCATAGGCCGGTCGGCCCATATGGAGCACATTGTCCAGCCGCTCGATCTCGATCGTTCCATCGACGCTGAGATCGGGCCGCGCCCCCCGGGGCAGGGAATCACCCAGGGCCACGTCGACCGTGACCGTCCCGTTCTGCGAGGCCGGGTCGATCCGGGTGACCCGCCCCTTCACGATGCCATTCCGGGTGTCGATCGACGCCAGCTGCCCCATGGTGACATCCCGGGCCTGCGTTTCGGGGACCCGCAGCACCGCCTTCAGCCGCTCGGGCTGGACCACCTTGGCCAGCGTGGCACCGCTGATCGCCCACTGTCCCACTTCGAGCGGCAGCTCCTGCAGCACACCATCCGCCCCGGCCCGGACCACCATCGCCTTCACCAGGCCGCGCTGGAACTCCGCCACCGCCCGCATCCGCTCGACCTGCTCGGCCTGCACCCGAAGCTGCCCCGCGATGTTGTCCCGGTAGATCTTGAGCCGCTGTTCCTCCGCCGACAGCCGGGCGGTGAATTCCACCGCCCGGTCGCGGGAGAGTTCCGCCTGCGAGGTGGAGATCAGGTCCTGCGCCACCAGCGAAGAATCGGCCGACGCCGTCCGGACCGCGTTGCGATACTCGGCCCGCATGTTCGCAACCACGCCCTCCTGGTTGAGCACCTGGGTTTCCAGCGTGGTCTTGAGGGAGACCAGCTGTGCCTCGGCGTCCGTCAACTGCCGCTCCGCCTGCAGCAGCTGGATCTGCACGTCAGGATTGCTCAATTCCAGCAGCACCGTCCCTGCCGTGACCCGCGCTCCGGGAAGCACCAGCTTCTTGTCCACCCGCCCCGCCGACACCGCGGTCACCCAGCGGATCTGTTCCGGGACCAGGGTTCCCGGGCCGCGGACCTCCCGCACCATCGGACCCTGGGTCACCGTATCCGTCCACAGCGTTCCCCCCTCCACTGAAGGGGCGGCCGGCTTGAGCCGGGAGAGACCCACGGTCATGACCACGAGTCCAACCACTGCACCTCCTATATAGAGGAAGCGGCGGCGATTGGGTTTCTTCTCGCGGGCTATGTCCACCTGATCCTCACTGGAGTGCTGGTACTGGGCGTGGGACGGAGTTCTCCTCCTCTGCAAGGTAAGAATTGTGCCGCGACCGCTCCCCGGTCCCCCCTGCTAACCTGTTGCGACGTAACCGATTGCAAAAACGTTTCAGACCCGCACTCTGGCTCGGCGTCCGGTTGCGGGATTTGCCGTCCCACGACCGAACAGTGGATTCAGGACTTAGACACGAGAACCGACCCCGTGGTTGTGACGTGTGTGCCGGCGTCCTTCCGGCGTCTCCAGTGCCGGAGTACCTTGGGCCGACTGTACTTCGCCACTCGCCAGACACCCTCAAGATCGAACCGCATGGACCTCCGACTGCAAAGGGTCCCGCACGCATCTGCGACCCGGTCGCTACTCCTCGCGCTGCTGGTCGCCGCTTGTCAGCATGGGGACCCGATCGCCTCCGGCGATCCCGAAGTCGCCACCCCGCGAACCAGCACCGAACCGACCCAGCTGACGTATAGCGATCGGGAGGACCTGGCGCCCGCCTGGCAACTCGATGGTGGCGGGATCGGGTACGGCTATGTGGAGTTGCTGCATGGCCGGGACCGGTGCCTCGGAGTCCTGCCGCCAGACGGAGGTAACCGCAGGATCGAGCGCTGCCCGACCAATGACCTCGCGGGTGATTCGGTCGATGCGCTCGCCGAGATCGCCTTTGGTCCCGACGGGCAGGTCGCATGGGTCGAAGCGCACAGCCTGGGTGAGCGAATCACCCCTGACCGGGGTGCCATCGTGGTCGGTACGCTCGACGGGCATGGCGCGAGCCGGGTCGTGCAGTCGCTGCCCTACCTCGCGAGTACCGGGAGCATTCATGCGACCGCGACCCATCTGCGGTGGCTCTCCCGGGACCGGCTCGCCTATATCGGGACCGACGTGGGGTATGTGCGCCAATGCAACGGCTGCAAACTCGACACGATCCCGCTGCCAAAGGAGATCATGATCCTTGATCTGGCCGCCGGCACCGCACCGTCTCCCGTACCCGGCACGGCCGAGGCCACCTCGCTCTGGCCCTCACCTGACAGTTTGAGTCTGTACTACACCATCGCCGGCGACAGCCGGATCTGGCTCCAACCGGTCGCCGGCGGGCCCGCCGGGATGGTCCACGACTTCGGCGCCCAGGGCATCGCACGCGATGTCAGCCGGCGGGGCACTCGGCTCGCCGCCATTGTCGGTGGGCGGGTGGCCTACCAGGAGTATCCTCCGCTGGGATTCTGGCAGCCCGATCGCGGCGGCACGCTGCACCTGCTCGACCTGGTTTCCGGGGCCGAAGATTCCCTTCCCGTCCTGGGCCGGAACTTCCGACGCGGGGTGCTGTCACCGGACGGGACGCGCATTGTGGCCGAAGGGCTCGACACGGTCCAGGCGAATCCCGACCTCTGGCTCTTCCGGTTGCCCTAGTGTCCACCACACCGTGGGGCGGACCGGGTCGATTCCCCAACACACCGATCACTGGATGATTCCCACTCCATGAACCTGCGTCGACTCCTGCTGCTGCCCCTGGCGCTCACCGCCTGCAGCCATGCCGAGCCATTCGGCAGCGGCACCCCGACGCACAACGGTCCGTTCAGCACGACCGCTCCCGTCAGGTTGACGTTCAATTTGGGAAATGATCTCTGGCCGCTGTGGTCGCCGGACGGCAGCATGATCTGGTACTCGGCCCAGGACTCCCTCGCGCCGGACCGGGACCATTGCCTCGTCGCGATCCCGGCAGCGGGCGGCACCCTGGTCCGGCAACAGTGCCCCGGCAGCATTCAGAACAACGTCACGGAGGTGCTGCAGCAGGCGACCCTCCTGGATGGGCAGGTCGCCTATGCCGTGGCGGATCTCGGAACGTTCCCGCCGGAACATGTGCAGTATCGCTTCAATATCTGGACGGCATCGACCGCACCCGGCGCCGTGCCGCACCGGGTCATGCACTTTCCCTACGTCGCCCCGTCGGGCAAGCTGCATGACGGTCCGATCAACCTGCGCTGGGTCCGCCCCGGGATGCTCGCCTATATCGGGTTCGAGGCCGGCTGCTGCAACAAGGACACCCTGCGGTTCGGCGAGCAGATCGTCCTGCTCGAGGTGAGTGGCGATACCGGCATTCGCACCTTTGTGCCGGATACCTACCGCGCCAGCGCCCTGGGAGTCGATCCGGACGGGAACGCCATCTATTACACCCAGTACGGGGACAGCAGGGTCTATCGCCGGGTGCTCGCCACGGGCGCCGTCAGCGTCATCCACGACTTTGGCGCCGGGGAGATCATCCGCGATCCGGACATCGTCGGGAGCCGGATGGTCGCGGTGATCCGGGGCAAGCCCACCTTTGGCGACCTGCCGCCGTTTGACAGTGTCCAGATTGACCGCGGCGGTGTCCTCACCCTGCTGGACCTGAACACCGGCGTCGCCGATACGGTGTTCAATGCCAATCTCTGGTTCAAGCGGCCGCGCCTCTCGCCGGGTGGGGATCGGATCGTGGCGGAGGGATATCCCTACGCGATCCGGATCATCTACTTCATGGAAACGGATTCCATCATCGGGGCCGACACCACTCTCAGTCATACCGCCGATCTCTGGCTCCTGGAGGAGTAACGCGTGCGCATACGGTCATTGTCCGTCCTGCTGCTGTCGCTCTTCGCCGTCCCCCTCGCCGGCCAGTCGGTTGGCGCCATCGCCGGCACCGTCCGTGAAGCGGGCGACTCGACCGCTCCCCATCTGATCGGAGCCCAGGTCAGCGTGGATGGCGGCCGGTATGTGGCGACCACCGATGCCCGCGGCACCTATCGGGTCCGTGAGGTTCCGGCCGGATGGCACGCGGTCTCGGTGGGGTCGATTGGGCATCGGCCGCAACTCCGGGACTCCGTCCTGGTGCGCGCCGGCCAGACGACACCACTGGACTTCACCCTGCGGGCCGATCCGGTCGGCCTCGCGCCCCTCGAAGTGCTGGGCGACCGGGTCGATTCGGTGCTGGACCCGCTGGCCGTACAGGATCAGCAGCGGTTCACCGCCGAAGATCTCCGGCGGCTCCCGGTGAGCAGCGTGGAGGAAGCGATCGCGCTCTCCTCCGGTGCGGTCGGCGAGAGCTATCGTGGTGGCCGGCTGGGACAGCAGGCCTTCGTGATTGACGGGCTGGGGCTCAAGAATCAGCTCGATGCCTCCACCGGCTCCCTCGGCGTCCGGGTCCCACCCAACCTGCTGGCCGAAGCATCGCTGGTCACCAACGGCTTTTCCGCCCGCTATGGCCAGGCCGTCTCCGCCCTCGTGAACCTGGCGACACGCGATGGTGGCGATCATTGGGGCGCGCAGGTGAACTACGAGACCGACCGGCCGCTGGGAGATGGGGCCGACTACGGCCTCGACCGGGCCGTGGTGACCGTGGATGGCCCCCTGCCCTTCGGCATCCGGCTCCTCACCGTCGCCGACGTCTCGGGCAAGGTCGATGCGGACCCGGTGAACGCCCCCGCACCCAGCAATGGCCGGGATCCGCGCAGCGATGCCCCGTGGCTGCTGCCACACAATTCCGGTGAGCAGCTGGATCTGGCCGGCAAGCTGATGATCCCGTTCGGCGAACGGCAGACGCTGCGGATCCTGGCGCTGCACTCGGTTGACCAGCGCTACCTGTTCGATCCAGCCTACAAGTACGATCAGCAGTACGCGCCGGCGCGGAAGACCACTGGCAACCTCCTCAGCGGGCACCTGCAGCGGACCTTCCCCGGTTCCGGCATCACCGCCGATCTGCGCGTCGGGTACTTCGGGCGGGAGTTCCTGCGCGGATCGACCAACACCGACCCCGACTACAAGCTGGGCGGCTTCACCGGTCGCCCGCTCCACATCGAAGGCGAGACGATCGCCCGGGCGCAGGATACCGCCTATGCCCGCACGCCGCTGCCCGGATTCATTGCGCCGGACTTCAGCAGCAACACGCCCTGGGGCGTCCCGGCCTTCTTCCTCGGTGGCGCTTCCCGGGGAGACGTCGCCTGGAATCGGTTCCGTGAAGTCCGGACCCGGCTGGATGTCAGCCTGCCGGCGGGCTCGAACAGTGATTTCTACTTCGGCGGCGAGTACTCCAGCCAGAAGGTGCAGACCTTTCAGCGGGTCCTCGGCTACCTGCCGGTCGGCGGCGACGTTCCCGCCGCGACCGCCGCGAACTTCACCCCCTGGGCCGGGGCCCTGTATACCGAGGCCCAGGCCCGATCCAACGATCTCGCGGTCACCGTCGGCGTGCGCTACGACCAGTTCAGTGGCCGCAATGACCTTCCGGGGAAGGCCGCCAGCACCAAGCGGAGCCTGAGCCCACGTGCCTCTATCAGCACCGTGCTGCGAGGCGCGACCCTGGTGGCCAGCTTCGGCAAGTTCCAGCAGGCACCGGACTACCAGTACCTGGTCGATGCTGCCTTTGACGACACGCTGCGGACCGGACGGTCACGGACCGGCAATCCCGATCTCGGGTTTGAGTCGTCCACCCAGTATGAGTTCAGCCTGCGGGTGCGCCCGACCCCCCTCACCAGTGTGCGCGGGAATCTCTATGTCCGTCGGCTCGATGGGCTGATTGGCTCGGTTCCATTGGGGGTGAATCCCGATTCCAGCATCTTCGGCAACGCCGATGCCGGTTCCGTCAAGGGATTCGAGATCATTGCCGAGCGGGAGTTCAAGGGCGTGTGGGGTGTGCGGGTGAGCTACAACCTGCAGGAGGCGACGGCGCACTCGTCCAACGCCTTCCTGACCCAGCGCGCGGCGTCGGTGAATCCGGTCACCGGCCAGCTGGAGCCGCCCGCCAAGGTGGAGTTTCCTCTGGACTACGACCGGCGCCACTCGCTCACCGCCATCGCGACCGGCACGGTACCGATGCGCTTCGGCCCCTCGCTGCTGGGCACGCAGCCCCTGGCCGGCCTGGAGGGGACCATGATCCTCCGGGTCGCCTCGGGCCTGCCGTTCTCGCGGTATGTCGGCGATTCGCTGGTCGGCGTGCCCAACGATCAGCGTCTTCCCGGCACCAGTGCGATGGATCTGCTGGTGCGACGGCCGGTGCACTTCGGCAGATTCCTCGGGAGTGTGTATCTCGATGCGCGCAATGTGCTCAACCGGCGGAACATCATTGCGGTGCGGCGGGACTCAGGGAAGGTGACGCTGGACGAAGCGTCGATTCAGCAGATCACGGATGCGGCACTGGCGGCCAACCCGTCGCCCATTCCATACGAGTCGCCCCGCTATCGGCGCTGGGCCGATCTGGACGACAATGGCACCATCGAAGGGGGCGAGCTGCGACCGCTGTTCCTGGCCGCGGCCCGCGATTTCAGCCAGCCGCTGTTTTACTACGGTGCCCCGCGCCAGTTCCGGCTGGGAATGGAATTCAGCTTCTAGGACCGCTCACATCCACTCGCACACCCAGGGCTCGCTGCTGTTGGAATCATGCGAGCAGTGGACCGGCAGCGGGTTGGTGTAATTGAAGGTGAGCTTGTAGTTGCTGCCGAGTCGCCGGTATTCGAAGGTGGCGCCATTCTTGAACCGCGGGACACCAGCGAGGAACTCGGGGATCATGTCGTTGAGGCTCACCGGATACAGGCCCCGCGCATTGCGATAGGACTCGATCGCGCTGATCAGACCCACCGAGGCGCGCCGGCCCGCAGCGGCCTCGGGGCCCTTCCCTGGCGGGAGCGGTTTGAGATAGAACCAGGCCCCGGCGATGAGCAACGCGACAACCACGAGAAACTTCACGAAGACCTCCTTGGAGCAGGTTTCCAATCCGTCTCATGTACAGGCAAGTCGGGTGCCTCCGGGCAGGAGATGATTTTCCACCCTGACACCACATCGTAAGTCGCAGCAATACAACAACTTACGGACACAGCCGCGGTCTGGGCCGCGGTCCCTTCGGGGCTCCGTCGCCAGAATCGACGGCAGCCCGCCCACTCCCCGGCAATCCGCGCTGTCCCACCTTCGAGACTCGCCCCCGGTCTCGGCCCCTGCTAGCTTGCGCCGATCATTCCACTCGGGATTCACGTGCCTCGCTTGCCGCTTCGATTATTCGCATGTGCCCTGCTGCTCGCGGGCTGTTCCCATCCGGCGCCGCCGGCGCCGTCACCCAGCGGTGGCGGCGCGCCCCGCCCGCGGGCGGTGTTCATCCTGATCGATACCGCGGGGGAACGCACCGGACAGATCACCGCCACCGAGGGGGGTGGCAGCGTCGTGTTCGAGATCCTGGCCTACCACCTGGCACCGGGTCGGCACGGAATGCACCTGCATCAGAGCCCGGCCTGTGAGCCCCCCGGATTTTCCACCGCGGGAGGGCACTTCAACCCGACCGGACGCCAGCACGGGTCGAAGAACCCCGAGGGCGCGCATGCCGGGGACCTGCCCAACCTGGTCGTGACTCCGGACAGCACCGGGCGGGCCCAGGTGCAGCTGCCGGGGTACACCCTGGCCCCGGGACCGCAGTCGATCGCCGCCCCCGGCACCGCGGTCGTCATCCATGCGGGGCCCGATGACGAGCAGACGGATCCGACCGGCGGGAGTGGCGGCCGGGTGGCCTGCGCCGTGATCCGCCTCCCCTGAGATGAGCGACCTCTTCGCCGCCCGTTCCCAGATGGCGATGTCCCTGGGATTCCACATCATCTTCGCGGTGGTGGGGATTGGCATGCCGGTCCTCATGGTACTGGCGGAGCGGCGCTGGATCCGGGGCGGCGACCCGCTGGACCTCGAGCTGGCCAAGCGCTGGTCCAAGGGAACGGCCATCCTCTTCGCCGTGGGTGCAGTCTCCGGGACGGTGCTCAGCTTCGAGCTGGGTCTGCTCTGGCCCGGCTTCATGGAGCAGGCCGGCCCGATCATCGGCATGCCGTTTTCGCTGGAAGGGTTTGCCTTCTTCCTCGAAGCCATCTTCCTGGGGATCTACCTCTATGGCTGGGAACGCCTCCCGCCGAGGGCCCACCTCTTCGCCGGGATCATCGTCGCCGTGAGTGGCACACTGTCCGGCGTCTTCGTCGTGATTGCCAACGCCTGGATGAACACTCCGACCGGCTTTGAGCTGGTGGATGGGGTGTTCCACAACATCGATCCCGTCGCTGCCGTCTTCAATCCCGCGGCGCTGCAGCAGACCCTTCACATGACCCTGGCGGCGTTCACCGCGACCGGGTTCGCCGTGGCGGGAATCCATGCGCTGCTGCTGCTGCGCGAACCGATGAACGCCTTTCACCGGCGCGCGCTCGTGATCGGCCTGCTGGTCGGGGCGCCGGCGGCGCTGCTGCAGCCGATCTCCGGCGATATCAGCGCCCGCAATGTCACCGAATACCAGCCCGCCAAGCTGGCGGCCATGGAGGCGCTCTTCGAGACCCGGCCAGCCGCCCCCATGACCCTCGGCGGCTGGCCCGATATGGAGGCACGCACGACCCGCTGGGGCATCGAGATCCCCTACGGGTTGTCGATCCTCGCCCACGGCGACCCCCAGGCGGTCGTCATCGGCCTGGATCAGGTGCCACGGACCGACTGGCCGAATGTGCCAGTGGTACACCTCGCCTTTCAGGTGATGGTCGGGCTGGGGAGCTACCTGGCCCTGGTCGGGCTGTGGAGTCTGGTCGTGCTCTTCCGGCGCCGCGATCCCGCCGATCACCCGTGGCTGCTCCGTGCGATCGCGGTGTCTGCACCGCTCGGATTCATCGCCATCGAGGCCGGCTGGGTGGTGACCGAGGTCGGCCGCCAGCCGTGGATCATCCACGGCGTCCTGCGCACCAGCGAGGCGGTCACCCCGATGCCGGGGCTGGTGTGGACGTTCCTCGGGTTCACCCTGCTCTACATCTTCCTCGGTCTGGTAGTGGCCTGGCTGCTCTACTCCCAGATCATCCGCAGTCCACGGGCGCAGGAGTGGCATCGACTCCATACCCCCACCGCGTCGGCCGCTCCCATGCGGCCCCTGACGCGCTGACGGCGGACGCTGTGTTTGCGTTGGATCTCGCGGACCTCCTTGCCGGCGTCATCGTCGTGGCCCTCATCGCCTACGTGCTGCTGGCGGGGGCCGATTTCGGCGGCGGGATGTGGGATCTCTTTGCCCAGGGTCCACGCCGCGACCGGCAACGGGATCTGATCGCCCACGCGATCGGGCCGGTGTGGGAAGCGAATCATGTCTGGCTGATTCTCGTCGTGGTGCTCCTCTTTACCTGTTTCCCCAGCGCATTCAGTCGCCTGTCGATCGTCCTCCATATCCCCCTGACGCTCATGCTGGTGGGAATCGTCCTCCGGGGCTCGGCATTCACTTTTCGCAGTTATGGGGTGGACGAGCGGGGGTCGCAACGCCGCTGGGGCCGGATCTTCGCCGTCGCCAGCCTGGTCACGCCGGTGCTGCTGGGGGTCTCGATCGGCGCGGTGGCGGCAGGGCGAGTGCAACCGGTGACGGGCCGAAGCTTCCTGGCCGACTTCGTGATGCCCTGGGCCTCCTCGTTCACCGCCATGGTCGGATTGTTCACCCTGGCGCTGTTCGCCTTCCTCGCGGCGGTCTATCTGACCATGGAGGCGGCAGAAGACGAGGAACTGCAGGAGGACTTCCGGCGCCGCGCGCTGATCAGTGGCGCCGCGGTCTTCGTGACGGCGATGCTCACCCTGCTGCTGGCCTGGCGGGAGGCACCACTGGTGTGGCATGGTCTCGTGGTGGCACCTCGCGCGATTCCGCTCCACCTGGCCACCGGATTCGCCGCGACTGTGGCGCTGTGGGCGGTGTGGACCCGCCGCTTCCGGATGGCACGCATCGCTGCGGGCGCCCAGGTGTGCGGGATCCTCGGCGGCTGGGCGCTGGCGCAGTACCCCTACCTGCTCCCCCCCTCCCTGTCGATTGACGATGCCGCCGCGCCTCACATCACCCTGCAGCTGACAAGCTGGGCGCTCCTGATCGGCGGCGTGGTGCTGGTGCCCTCTCTGGCCTACCTGTTCCGGATCTTCAAGGCGGGTGAGAACGAGAGGTGAGAACGACAGGTGGAAAACAGGTGAGAGAAGCGGGTGAGAGAAGCGGGTGAGAACTGCTGGTGAGAGTGCACGCCTCACCTGCAGTTCTCACCCGCTTTTTTCACCTGCTATCCTCACCTGCTGTCCTCACCCGCTTTTTTCACCTGCTATCCTCACCTGCAGTTCTCACCCGCTGTTCTCACCCGCTGTTCTCACCTGCTGTTCTCACCCGCTGTTCTCACCCGCTGTTCTCACCCGCTATTTCACCCGCTGTTCTCACCTGCCGTCCTCACCCGCCGAGCCGAGCATCCGCCGGATCGGGCCGGTCACGCCAGCCATCATCAGCGTGGCGACCAGCGCCACACCGGTGACGGCGGCGAACAGCGTCGGGAGGGACATCGTCTCATACAGGCTGCCCGCGAACCCGGCGAGATAGTTGCCCAGCGAGGTCGCCAGGAACCAGATGCCCAGGATCATGCCGACGATCCGTTGCGGCGCGAGCCGGGTCATGGCCGAGAGTCCCACTGGCGAGAGACACAATTCGCCGATGGTGTGCAGCAGATAGGTGGCGACCAGCCAGAGCGGACTCACCTTCACGCCGTTCGCGGCGAGCTTGGCGGCGATGATCAGGATGGCAAATCCCGCCGCCACGAACAGCAGGCCGATCGCGAATTTGGCCGGGCTGGAGGGCTCCCGATCGCCGAGGCCGATCCAGAGCGCCGCAAAGACCGGGGCCAGCACCACGATGAACATCGAGTTCATCGACTGGTACTGGCTCGACTGGAAGGACTGGCCGATGTGCGACAGGAGGTAGTAGATGCCCGCGGCCATCAGGGCGATGACCCCCACGAAGAACGCGATCTGGGCGTTGGTGCGCCGGACCAGGCCGAGGAACCAGCGGAGCACCAGCAGCGCCGGCACCAGCAGCGTGGCACCCACGGCCAGCGCGAACCCGGTCGTGATGGTGAGATCGGTATTGCGGTCGGCGAACAGCGTCAGGGTGGAGGCCGCCTGCTCGAACACCGACCAGAACACCGTGGCGCCGAAGAACAGCACCATGATGACAATCAACTGTTTCTTCTCCGTCGCGTCGTAGCCGCCGGTCAGGTACATCCAGGGAAACAGCACCAGCGGAGTGAACGCCAGCACCGTGCCGAACACCTTCGAGACCTTCTCCGGCGTGACGACGAGTCGTCCGGTGGACGAGAGCACCGCGACCAGGGCGATGAGGCTGACGGTGGCCCCCAGCACGATCAGCAGGGTCCGGCGGTTGGACCGCCCTTCCGCCTCGGTCTTGGGCCGGGCCGGTTCCATCCCGACGGTCCCGAGATGCTTCCAGCCGCCGAGGTACCAGAGGATCCCGAAGAACATCCCCACCGCCGCCGCGCCGAACCCCCAGTGCCAGGAGCTTTCCGGCCGCAGGCCGAAGGAGGCGAGCGTCTCCTTCCACGCGGGGCTCTGGGCCAGCCAGCCGACAATCAGCGGGGCGATGAAGCCGCCCAGATTGATCCCCATGTAGAAGATCGAGAAACCGGCATCCCGCCGGTGATCCTCCGGACCGTAGAGTCCACCGACCATCGCGCTGACATTCGGTTTGAGCAGCCCGGTGCCGATGCAGACACAGACCAGTCCCAGGTAGAACGTGGACACCGACGGCAGGGCCAGGAGGATATGACCGGTCATGATGACGATGCCGCCATAGAGGACGGCCCGACGCAACCCGAGGAATTTGTCCGCCAGCCATCCGCCCGGGACGGCGAGCAGATACACCATGGCCGCGTAGGTGCCGAGGATCAGTCCCGCCTTGCCGGTTTCGAAGCCCAGGCCCCCTTCGGCGACCGCCGCCGTCATGAACAGGATCAGGATGGCCCGCATCCCGTAATAGCTGAATCGTTCCCACATCTCGGTAAAGAAGAGCGGGGACAACCCGCGCGGATGACCGAAGAAGGCGGTGTCCGCCGCAGAACCGGCATCAGCCGGCCCAGAGTGCTCAGTCGGGAAAGCCAAAACGTGCGCTCCTTGTAGGGGATCTCCGGCCCGCACCGGTACACGACAGCAGGCGGGGCGGCCATGCGAACACCATCAGTCCTTCCCCATCTTCTTCTTGAGATGATCCAGCTGGGCTTTCACCACGGCATCCAGCTGGCTGCGGTGCAGGTCGTGCTTGAGCAGTTCACCGTCCACGTCGGTCTCAGGACGGGTCCCGCCCGCTGCTTCGATGTCCCGCCATGCCGCCTGCTGGGTGGCAGCAGCCGCGTCGCCACCAGACCGGGCGCGCCGCCATTCGGCAGTCATCTGGGCCAGGTCGGCTTCGGCGAGCCGCAATTCCTCCTGCTGCACCCCAACCTTGCGTTCCAGGACGCCGATCCGCTCCCGATGCCGCTGGGCGAATTGCTCGGCTACCTGCATCGTTTCCGGATCGGGAATCTGGGAGGCGAGTTGGCCGCGGCGTTCCGCGTCGGCCAACTGTTGCCGCTCGCGCGTCAACTGGCCTTCGGTGGCCACCAGGGCATCGCGCATGGTGCCAACGGCCACCTTGGCCTCCACGACGGCGCCGTGGAGGATGGCGGCATGTTGCCGGGGATCACCCGGCGCAGTCTGTTCGGCGAGGAGTTTCTCGAGCCGGGCCTTGAGCCCATCAAACACCGTGGCAAACGCCCCTGGTTGCGGAGTGGGTCAATGGTACGGACCGTCCAGAGGGGCGTCAAGGAAGGCGGCGCATTACTGTTATCCTATGCAACGCTTCGCCCCCCTCCTGCTCCCCCTGCTCGTTGCCGCGTGCGGCCCGGCCAAGCCGGGCAGCGCCTGCGGCATCACGGCGATCGCCGGTGCCACCATGCTGCTCCAGGAGTTCGGGGTCCCGGAGCAGACCCTCGCGGAACCGCCCGCGCAACTCCCCGCCCGGCTGATCGCGCGGGTCGCCGCCGGCCCCGCGTTTGACGCCGTCGTCGGCCGGGCGGAGGACAGCACCTGGATCGTCGGCATCGAGGGCACCGTTCCGGCCCCGATCAAACCCCGTTTCGGCGTGCTGATCATCGACCAGGCCCAGGCTGTTCGCGGCGTGATGCTGTTTGAATCGGAACCGATCAAAGGCGCCCCGGTGATCGGACGGGTCGCACTCGACAGCCTGATGATGCCGCTGCTCGGGATCCAGCTCGATCCCACCCGGTTCGAGGATCCCGCCTGTCCCCTGTTCCCCGACAGCCTGCTCCAATGAGCGCCCCACGCATCGGACTCACCGGGACCACCCGACTGTTCGACGGCGCTCCGCGAAGCGGAGTGAACGCCGCCTACGTCAATGCCATCCTTCGGGCAGGGGGGATCCCGCTGATCCTGCCGCCAGTGATTCGTTCTGCCGACGTCTCCGACGTGGTGGACTCGCTGGATGGCCTGCTGCTGACTGGTGGTGAAGACATCGACCCCGCGCGCTTCGGCGAGGCACCGCACCCGAAGCTGGGCACCGTCGACCCCGAGCGTGACCGTTTCGAACTGGCGATCCTGCAGGAGGCGCAGCGCCGGAGCATGCCGGTCCTGGCGATCTGCCGCGGGATTCAGGTGGTGAACGTCGCGCTGGGCGGGACGCTATGGCAGGATATTCCGTCGCAACGGCCGGGCGGACTGGTCCATGCCGCCAGGACGCCCCGGGACGCGCGCGCTCACCCGGTTGAGTTGGTCCCCGGTTCCCGGGCGGCGCAGGCACTGGCGGCCACCCGAATCGAGATCAACAGCTTTCATCACCAGTCGATCAAGGACCTGGCCCCGGGCCTGAGCATCACCGGCGTGGCGCCCGATGGTGAAATCGAGTCGGTCGAGGGTCCCCCCGACGGGCCTTGGCTGCTCGCCGTCCAATGGCATCCCGAAGAATTCCACCATCACGAGGCCGCACCGGACCACGGCTTGTTCGCCGCCTTCCTCACCGCCATCCGCTCCGGCACTCCGCTGGCCTCCGCCAACCGCTGATCTGCCCGGACTCAGTGGAGCATCGTCGGAAAGAGCACCCTGGTTGACACACTGTTGAGCGCTTCACGGACCAACGGGTACTGCTCCGCCGCCGTGTGCAGCACACTGTCCAGCTGGAATCGATCCGCCAGCACATGCTCGGCCGCCAGACTGTATCCCCGCCGCCCCATGCCGTCGTAGTAGCCCAGGTCAGGCCCGCCCCGCCGAACCCGGCGGGCCTCGATATACTGGGGGAATAATCCGCCGAGCCAGAGGGAATAATTGCCGAGGTGGAGCATGATCCGGAATCGCCGTTCGCCATGGGCCGATTCCAGGTCAGCCAGGATGTCGATGAGATACTGATGTGAATGGTCGTCGTGCCAGTCGACCCGCCGGGCCCGATCTCGCCGACCGAATTCCAGCAGCAGCGCGGCCAGATAATCCGCCAGGTCACGGTCGTCCACTCCGGCCTCCCGGAGGGCATGGCGCATGATTACATAGAAGAACAGTGCTTCACTCGGGACCATGATCGTCCGGGTCGCGAGGAGCCCCTCCGCGAGTTCCGGGGTATCGAGCAAGGCATCGGGGCCTTCGGCGTCCAGCTGGCGCTCCAGGTTTGCCCGGCGCACCGCAGATCCGCGGCTCAGCAGCAGGATCATGAGCTGCAGGTCTGCCGCCCGAAGTTGTCCACGAACGTTAGCGAGAATCATGGCCGTTTCTCCTGGTCCAGAGTCCCTGCGCTTCAATGCGGACGGTCTGTCGGTCGACGGACTCGCCCGGGTGCTGGCGTTCGCACGGGCCGTGTCGGGATCGTCCCGTCCAACGGTCGTCCTTGAGCGCCTCGATATGGAAATCAGGGCATCATTCGGGCCACAGGCCTGTGCCACGATCATGCTCGATCAGCACGGTTCGCGGGAGAGTGCCAGCGGTGACAGCGAGCATCCCCGCCTGATCCAGCTGCTCGATGATGTGTTGCAAAGCGGGGAAGCGGTCAGCCGCCCCGCAGGCAATGGCATGGCCCTGGTGGCCCCCCTGCTGGCGCGCCGCTCGGTGATCGGTGCGGTGGGTCTCATCCTGGCACGCCCGACACAACCGTCGGAGCAGAACACTTTTGTGGCGCTGTGTGCGGTGGCGGCGCTCGCCCTCGAAGGCGCCCGGCTGGTGGCGGCCGCCGACCAGAATCGCATCCGCTGGGAAGAAGCGCTCGACACCCTCAGTCTGGCCATCTGCCTCCTCGACCCCACCGGGCGGGTCGAACGGGCCAACAGCGGCTTTCGCGAGCTGCTGCGCCTGCCCGCCTCTGGTAGTATCGGCCAGCACTGGCGCGATTTGGTGCCGACGGACTGGCATGGCCAGGTGGCCGACGCGCTGACCGCGGAACAGCCCCAGCAGGTGGAGCTCCGGTTCCAGGAGCGCGCCATCGTCCTGACGGCCTTTCGGGGCGGGCCCAGTGAGCCGGGACGGGTGGTGCTGCTGCTCGAGGACGACACCGAACGGCGTCAGTTGCAGGACCGGCTGATCCAGTCGGAGCGGCTGTCCGCCATCGGCCAGCTGATCGCCGGCGTGGCGCATGATCTCAACAACCCGCTGACCAGTGTGGTCGGGTTTGCCGATTTCCTGGCGGAGCGGCCGGATGTGCCGCCCCGGATCAAGGAGCCGCTCCGGGTGATCCAGCAGGAAGCGGAGCGCGCCTCGCAAATCGTGAAGAATCTGCTGAGCTTTGCGCGCCGCCGGGATACGCGCCAGAGCGTGAACCTGGCGCCGCTGATCCACTCGACCCTCGATCTGTTCCGCAATCAGCTCGGCGCCGACCGGGTGCTGCTCGAAGTCGACCTCGAGCCCAACCTCCCGCTGCTCGACCTGAACCCGAACCAGATCCAGCAGGTCTTCGTCAACCTGATCCAGAACGCCGCCCAGGCCATTACGGCCGGGGGCCAGCCAGGGGTGATCCGGATTGTCGGCCGGCGGTGGATGGATGGCGTGGCGGTGGATGTGGTGGACGATGGGCCGGGCATGCCGCCCGAAGATGCCGCCCGCGCCTTTGAGCCGTTCTTCACCACCAAGTCCGAAGGCGAGGGCACCGGACTCGGCCTGTCCATCAGCCAGGGCATCGTGAAGGAGCATGGAGGACGCATCACCCTCAGCACCGTGCCGGGCGCGGGCAGCACGGTCACCATTGAGCTGCCGGCCCCGGTGCGTCCGCCGCGGACCCCGCTGACCGATCCGGCCACGGAGCACGTCCCCCCGTTGTCCGTCCTGGTGGTGGACGATGAACCGCACATCCTGCACTACATTCGCGCGACGCTCGAAGCCTGGGGCCATACGGTCTCCACCGCCTCCGATGGCCAGGATGGCCTGGCCCGCGCCCTGGGGGAGCGATTCGACCTGATTATCTCCGACCTGCGCATGCCCCGGCTCGGGGGACGCGAGTTCTACGAGACCCTGGCGACCCAGGCGCCCGCACGCGGCCCGGCGCATGGCATTCTCCACCGGCGATACGGTGCGGGGCGATACCCTCGATTTCCTCGAAGCCTCGGGCCGGCCCTGCCTGCAGAAACCCTTCAGCCTGGCGGAACTGCGCGCCGTCCTGCGAGACGCCTCCCGGTGATCCCGACGGTGGTGCATCTGTCCCGCGGCAGGGAATGGCGGGGCGGCGAACGGCAGGTCCTGCTGCTGGCGACGACCCTGGCGTCCGCCCACCAGCGGCCCCAGCGACTGATCACCCGTCGGCAGTCACCGCTCGCCGCCGCGGCCCACGCGGCCGGCCTCACCGTGCACCCCGTCGCCTGGGGCACCGCCTGGGACCCCCGGGTCCTGGTCGCCCTCTCCCGCCAGCTGCATGACACCGCCGGACTCCGCCTGCTCCATGCACACGACAGTCATGCCCTGGGCCTGGCCCTTGTCATGGGGCGCCTGCAGCGGATCCCGGTCGTCGCCACCCGTCGCAGCATGACACCGGCGGGACCGTTGTGGCGCCAGGCCGATCAGGTCGTCGCCATCTCCGGTGCGGTGGCGGACCGGTTGCAGCAGGATGGCGTCCCGGCCGGACGCATCACGGTGGTCCCGTCGGCGCTGCCCGACGATCAGCTGCAGCCGGCCCGCCCCGCGGCGCCCGCCGGTCCTGCCCCCCTGGTGATCGCCATCGGCGCCCTCACGGCGGAAAAGGGCCATGCCACCCTGCTCACCGCGATGGCCGGGCTCGATCTGCCCGCCGCACGACTCGTCCTCCTCGGCTCGGGCCCGGAGGAGCCGGCGCTGCGCCGGCAGGCAGAGCGACTCGGGATCGCGACGCGGGTCTCCTTCGCCGGCGACGTGGAGCATCCGGTCGCACGGCTCCACGAGGCGGACCTCTTCGTGCAACCGTCGCTGCGCGAGGGCCTCGGCACCGCCGTCCTCGCGGCGATGGCGGCCGGTGTGCCGGTCGTCGCGAGCCGCACCGGTGGCCTCGTCGAGCTGCTGGAGGATGGGGCCGGCCTCCTGGTGCCGACGGGACACGCGGCGGCCCTGACCGGCGCGATCCGCTGTGCCCTGGTGGATGCGACCCTGCGTGAGGCACTGGTGCGCACCGCGCATGGACGCGTAGCCCAGTACGGCGCCCGCCGCATGGCGGATCAGATGATGGACGTGTATGGTTCGGTCCACTGCGACCCGTGAATAACGATGCTCTACCTCTGTATTCCCAGCCACGACGAATCGCCCACCATCGGGCCCTTGCTGTGGAAGATCCGCAAGACGTTCCAGGCCTTCCCCCGCGAGTATGAACTGCTGGTGGCGGACGATGGCTCCAGCGACGCCACCTCCGAAATTCTCGAGCCGTACACCAAGACGCTCCCCCTCACGGTGATCCGTCATGGGGAACGGCGCGGCTATGCCCGGTCCGTGGAAGAATTGCTGCGCCTCGCGGTCGAGCGGACCGATCGTCCCCGCCGCGATGCGGCGATAGTGATGCACGCCGATTTCAGTCACGGGCCCGAGTATCTGCCCGAGATCGTGAAACGGCTGGAATCGGGCGCGGACATCGTGGTGACGGAGGCCACACTGTCCGGCGAAGAGCGCCGGGCGGCACGCCTCGTGCGAAAGTATGCTCGGTGGCTGCTGCGGGGCGTGCAGGTGTCCGGTGTGAAGGACATTGTCTCCGGATATGGAGCATTCCGGCTCTTCAGCCTGAAGAATGCGCTGCGGGCCCAGGAAGGTCCGCTCCTGACCACCGACGGCTGGGCCGCCCGGGCTGAATTGCTGGGTCGCGTCTCGCAGCACGCGCGGCGCATCGAGACCGTAGCCACCGTGGAGCGCAATGACCTGCGCCCGCGCCCGAGCCGCATCGATCCGTGGCCGCTGGCCCGTCAGCTGTGGCGGGAGGGTGGCCAACTGAAAATTCGCGGGTACCGGCCCTCCGACTCCAAGGCGGGCGAGGCGGCCCGCACTGGCGATGAGCAGGAATTGGAGGAGGCAACGCGATGATCGCAACCATGACGCTGCTGCTGGCTGGATTGGCGCTGCAGGCGCCGGCCCCGGCCGCCACTCATCCCATCCCCGACTATCCGTTCAAGGTCGGCGAACGGTTCCAGTATTCCGCCAAGCTCGGCATCCTCCGGCTCGGCACCGCCTGGATGTCCGTGAATGGAGTGGACTCGGTGCGGGGCCACGAATCCTTCATCTTCGAGTTCGGAATCGACGCTTCGGCCCCGTTCTACAAGAGCACCAACGTGATGCGCTCCTGGACCGGCACCGAGGACCTTATCTCACGCCGGTTCCGGCAGGACCTGGTCGAGAACGGCAAGCAGCGTCCCAAGTATTTCGAGATCTATCCCGACTCACTGGTCTACACCCAGGAGCACCGCGAAGGCTCCAAGCCCACGGTGCAGAATCCGCTGGATGACGCCGCGTTCTTCTACTTCCTGCGCACCATCCCGCTGGAAGTCGGCAAGAAGTACAGCTACGACCGCTACTTCAAGAAGGACCTCAACCCGGTCACCATCAAGGTCGTCAAGCGGGAAAAGATGGAGCTGCCGGACGGACGTGAGGTCATGTGCTTCATCCTGAACCCGGTGGTCGGTGAGGATGGGGTGTTCGGGCCCAAGGCCCAGGCGATGCTGTGGATCACCGATGACGCGGACCGCATCCCGGTTCAGATCCAGTCCCGCCTGCCCTTCGGCAAGGTGACCCTCAAGCTGGAGAAGATCGGCACCACCTCCGAGGCTGAATGAGTCCGTATCGCGAGCCTGATTTCGGGCAGATCCGCACCGTCAGTATCGGTGCCCGGGCCAGCAAGGTGGATCCCACCCTGCTGGCCCATGTGCCGTCCGCCGACACCAGCTTCCACGGTTTTCTCGACAGTCTCCCGCATATTCTCGCCGCGGACCTGTTGCGCCGGGTCGCCTCGGGTATCGTCGCCGCCCACCGCGCCGGCCGGGGCGTGGTGCTGATGGCCGGCGGGCACGTCATCAAGGTGGGGTTGGGCCCGCTGCTCGCCCAATGGGTCCGGACCGGCATCGTCACCCACGTCGCGTTCAACGGTGCGAGTGCCATTCATGACTTCGAGCTGGCGGCCTTCGGAGGTACCAGCGAGGACGTCGAAAGCGGATTGAAGGATGGCACCTTCGGCATGGCGGAGGAGACCGGCCGCAGCATGAACGCGCGCCATCGCCGAGTCCCACGCGGCCGGTCGGGGCCTGGGGGAAGGATTGGGTCTCGCCCTCGCCGCCATGGACCAGCTGCCTGGCCGGGAGGCCTCGGTGCTGCTGGCCTGCCATGAGGCTGGCGTCCCCGTCACGGTCCACGCCGCGATCGGCGCCGAGATCATCCACCAGCACCCCACCTCGGATGGCGCCGCCCTGGGCGATGTCACCCACCGCGACTTCCGCCGCCTGGCCGGCTCCCTGCCCGACCTGCACGAGGGGGGGGTCGTGCTGAACCTCGGCAGCGCCGTGGTGCTGCCCGAAGTCTTCCTCAAGGCGCTCACGGTCGCCCGGAACCTCGGTGAGGGCCGACCGACCGGCTTTCTCGCCGCCGACTTCGACATGATCCGTCACTACCGCCCACGACTGAATGTGGTGGAACGGCCCACCCGCGGCTCCGGGACCGGCATCATGCTGACCGGGCACCACGAGATCATGATCCCAATGCTGGTGTGGGCGGTGGCGGATCTGATCGAGCGGTAGAGGGGATTGGGGACGGGCGACCAGGCGCGAGGGAGTCCTTTAGGGGGAACAGGGAACAGGGAACAGGGAAAGTAGAACGAGGGAGCGGATATCCCGTTCCCCGTTCTCCCGTTCCCCTGTTCCCCAGCGGTCTAGAAGCTGCTTGCCTTCCCTGAGATGGTTTCCTTGACCTTGTCCGCGGTGGCCGGCGCAAAGACCCGGAGCACCAGGTAGACCAGGAACCCGAGGAAGGCCAGCCACAAGAGCTTGCCCGCCAGGCCGAGGAAGATGCCGAACAGCCCGAACACGAGCTGCAACGCGAAGAAGGCAACCACCGCCAACAGGGCAAAGCCGAAAAGATTCCGGATCATGCTATTTTCCTCCCAGGAAAGTCGTCCTCGGCGAACCATACGCCCGACGTTTCAAAAAGTTTCCTCCCGGACACCGTGACGCAAGCATTTGATGTAATTGTAGTTGGCGGAGGCCCTGTAGGCGCTGCCTGCGCCCGCGAACTGGCCATCACCGGTCGGCGCGTCCTGCTGCTCGACCGGGGAGAGGGTCAGGGCGAGGCATGGCGAGCCGCGGCCGGCATGTTGGCCGCCCAGGTGAGCTCCTCCAACGAAGACCCGCTGTTCGAGCTCGGGCTGGCTGGCCGGGAATACTACGCCGAACTGGCGCCCCAGCTTCAGCAGGATACCGGCATCGATGTGGGATTCTGGCAGGATGGCATCGCCCGCCTCGCGGCCGACGAAGCAGATGCCACCCAGCTCCGTTCGCACGTCGCGTGGCAGCGTCAGCAGGGCCATGTCTGCGACTGGTTCGATGCCTCCGAGGTCCGGGTCCGCTGGCCGTGGCTGGGCCCGAGCGCGGGGGCTTTCTGGGCGCCCCGCGACGGGGCGCTGCATCCGCAGCGGCTGGTGGAGGCGCTGCTCAAGGACGCCGCGCGGCTGGGGGCGGAAATCGTGCAGGACGAAGTGCGCGCCGTCGAGCGCCGTGGCGACCGGGTGACCGGGGTGCAGGGACGAGAGTCCTACGCCGCGGCGGATGTCGTGATCGCCAACGGGGCCTGGGCCCGAAATATCGGCGGCCTGCCCCGCCCACTCGCCGTTGAACCGATCCGTGGCCAGATGGCGGCACTGGCCTGGCCGGAGCAGATCCCACCCGCGATCGTGATCGGCCGGGACCACTACCTCGCTGCCCGCGACGGTGAAGCGGTGATCGGCAGCACCATGGAGCACGCCGGCTTCGCGCCAGAGGTGACCGCCGCCGGCCTGGCCGAGATCTTCACCGCGGCGAGCGCGCTGTGCCCCGAACTCGCCAGGGGAGAAGTGCTCCGTACCTGGGCGGGTCTCCGCCCCGTCTCGCCCGACGGGCTCCCCATCGTGGGGCGCGAGCCGAAGCTCAATGGCCTGTGGTACGCCACCGCCCATGGGCGCAATGGGATCCTGCTGTCGGGCATCACCGGCGCGATGATCACCCGGCTCATCGCCGGCGAGAACGAGGTCGAACACCTGGCCCGGTTGCGGCCGGAGCGCTTCTGGTCCTGGTAGCAGCCCTCCTCACAACCCCCACGCCAGGGCGAGCCGTACTTGGCGCGGCTCGACCGGATGGACATGCCGTCCCTCGACACCTCCGTCAGGTTCACCCGGCAGTCGTGAGGCATAATAGTACTGAATATCGTAGGCCCGGGTGTCGAGCAGGTTGAGCACGCTGGCCTCTAGCCGGACCCCCGAGACGAGTCGATACCCCGCCTGAAGGCTCACCAGCGTCGTGGCGGACGCGCGCACCCGATTGGTTTCCTCCAGCGGATAGCCGCCGAAATGGCGAACGCGTAGCGAACCGAATGGCCCGCTCCCCGTCGACAGCCAGGTGACTCCCGCGGCGAGGACATGCTCCAGCGCGCCGGGGATGTGGTTCGCCTCCTCGCTGATTCCTGACAACCGCGCGCGCGAGAGCGAGAGGTCGACATCGAAGGCCAGTTCCGGCCGTGGCCGATAGAAGTTGGCCAGCGTGATCCCCGCCCGCTGGCTCGCTGCCGATGCCTCGGTGGTTCCACCGTCCCCGATAAACAGCAGCTCGCTGTCAAGATGGAGCAGCCAGACGGCTGCCGTCGACCGCCATCCCGTAAGTGGGGAGATGCGTACTCCCACTTCCGCCCCTCGGGACCGCACCAGCGGATCTACCGACGAGGCCGGGTCTCCACTCGCCGGATCCACCCGAATCGTGGTGCCACGGGCATCGTTGCTGTGGAATCCGAACCCACCGCTCACATAGAGTTCCGTGCCCCGGGCAGGGGCGAAAACCATCGAGGCGGACGGGCTGAGGAGGGCGGCAGTCCGGTGGCCGGAATTCGCAGCGAGGTTGCTCGTCACCGCAAAGGTGTAGAGGTCACCACGCAGTCCAGTGGTGGTGCGGAACCACCGGGTCCAGCGCGTCTCCCCTTCGACAAACAGACCGGTCCCCCATTGGCGGACGTCATCGGCCCGCACCGTCGCGTAGGACTGGCGCGCCTGCGTCTGATCGAGCCTGAGTCCGTTGATGAGGTCCGCCCGGGTTTGCACCCCGACTTTCAGGACATGCGTGCCCCCCAGCGCCTGCACCGGCTGCACCTGCTGCGCGTTCAGTCCGAGCACGATGCGCCCCTCGTGCTGCCGAAACTGATCCCCGCGGACCGGGTCATCCAGAAAGAACCCGAAATTGGAGAAGAGGTCGAGGTCGGAGTAAATACCGTATAGCTGTACCTCCTGCACGGCGGCGGTACCGCTGTGGCGCCAGGAGCCGGAGAGACTGTAACGCTGGGTGTTGCCGCCGTCCGTACTGTCGATCTGGCCGAGCCGGCTGAGCGTGCCTTGCTCCACCGCGCGCAGGGGGATCTGATCGGTGGCGTTCCACCGATTCCGGTATGCGAGTCCGAGCACGGAGAAACGTGAATTTCCGCCGGCCCACGAGTAGCGCACCATGCCGCTGTATTTGCGCAGTCCCTCGGCACGCGTCCACGGTCCATCGTAGCCCTTCGCTTCGCCCCCCACGAGCAGATCGCCTTCACCCACCCGGGCGGTACCGCCGGCCACCAGTCTCGCCAGGCCATTACCCCCGGCGCTCGCGACGGCGAACGGGCGGACTCGACGGGCCAGGTGAAACTCGGCGGCCCCCGCGCTGCCGAAATCGCCCACGTCCGCGTGATAGACCCCGAGGCGATAGTCGAGATGGTCCACCAGTTCCGGGATCAGGAAGTTCAGGTCGGTATAGCCCTGGCCATGCGCATGCGAGGGCATGTTCACCGGCATCCCCTCGACCCGGGTCTGAAAGTCCGTCCCGTGATCGAGGTTGAACCCCCGCACGAAATACTGGTTTGCCTTCCCCTCCCCCGAATGCTGGGTCACGATCATGCCCGGGACCGACTCCAGCAGTTCCCCTTCGCGCGCGAGCGGCCGGGCGCGGAGATCCACCGCACCGACCCTCCCCTCCGACGCGGAACGGGCAACGCCGATCAGGTCGTCGGCACGTCCCACCACGACAAGCGAATCGAGTTCGCGAATCCGGACGGTGTCCTTCCCCGCAGGAGCCGTCCCGGTCTGGCCAGCGGCATACGGCACGAGAGGGCTGAGACTGATTCCCACCACGAGCACGAGGACCCGACGACACAGCGGCATGACTTCTCCCCGGAGTGATCCGCAAAAAGCGTTCAGGCGATTCACTCTCCTACGTCCTGACCGCCCTGGTTGGATTGCCTCCGGGTGGGGCCCCGATTTTCGATCACCCATCCAATCTCACCGTGCCGGCGTAGAAGGGGCACAGGCGACCGGGCGGTCCGGTTCCTGACCTTTCATTCGGGAGAATCCCATGCAGCGTTGGCGCGCCCTTCCGCGCATCCAGCGGCTCGCGGCCCTGCTTCTCATTACCGGCGCCCTCGCCGGTGGTGCCAGGTATGCCGCCAGCTCGGATCACCAGGACACTCCGCTGGTCGAGTTGAACCCGCGGATGGACCTGACAGATGTCTATGCCTTCCCCGGCTCCGCGCCCGGCCGAATTGTGCTGGTCATGAACACCAGTGGATTCCTCACGCCAGCCCAGACGCCGTCGGCGGCCTTTGATCCGAACATTCTCTACCAGTTCAAGATCGACAACGATGGCGATGCCATCGAAGACCGTGTCATCCAGGTCACGTTCACCGGCCAGGGCCCCGGCCAGAAGGTGGTCGTGCACGGCCCGTTCGCACCGACGGTGACGGGATCGATGATGAATGTGATCGACCAGAACGGCTCGACCCTCACCGGCGACTTCAACGCCTCCTTCGGCTCCGCATCGAAGATCCAGGCCTTCGCGGGCCCGCGGGATGATTCCTTCTTCCTCGATCTCGAAGCGGCGTTCTGCATACTGCCCGACCGCCGGCCGGCGAGCGGCGCGCTGTCCGCGCCCTGCACCCTGCCCGGTGGTGCCGCCTTCCGCGCCCCCGGTGCCGCTGTCAACTATGTCGCCGGATTCAATGTCCTCTCGATCGTGGTGGAGCTGCCGAGTGCCATGCTGGAAAATGGCGCGCCCGGCAAGATCGGGATCTGGGGCACCATCAGCCGCTGACCACCACTAACGGAGAACTGATCCATGCATGCACGTACCCTGACACGGGGCCTCGCCCCCGTGCTGCTGTTCGGCCTGGCGCTTGTCGCCGGTGCCTGCAGTGATAACAACGATTCCGGCACCGGTCCGGACGGCACCCGGACCTTCAATCAGGTCCAGCGCCTCGGGAATCCGCTGCTGAGCGAAGTGTTGCTCGACAAGCGCACCCATCCGACCCACGGGAGCATTGGCCCCGACCAGGACGCGGCGCTCATCGGCCCCGAGCTGTTCGGGCACCTGGTGCTCGGGTCACCGACCACGATTGCCGGCCGGGACACCGCGTACGTCAACATCCTGGCCAGCGTGCTGCTGCCGGACATGCTGATCGTGCAGACCGACAAGGACCCGGCCACGGCCAGCTGGCTCAACTGGGTGGGCGTGGCACCGCTGGCGAACGGCTGGGGCGGCCGGAAGCTGGAGGACGACGTGGTGGACCTGGCACTGCTCGCGGTGTTCGGCGATCCGTTCGGTGCCGATCCGACGCACGTCACCGCCAGCCTCACGACCGACAATGTCCCCTGTGGCAACTGTGCCGGTGGCCCGGAGCCGAACAGCTTCAGCGCCACCTTCCCCTATCTGGCCGTCCCGAACTGAGGGACCCCCTCACGTCGGGATTGGACACCTCACTTCCTCTGACAGAGAGATGACCTATGAGACGCTCAGCATATCTGGTTGCCGCCGTGGCCCTGCTGCTCGGGGCCGGCATCCCGGTGGTGCGTGCCCTCGGTCGGAGTGAGGCGCCGGTCGTGCCCGCCGCATCCCGCGCGGCGGTGCGCGACCAGGACATCGCCTTCTATGAGGCGCGCGTTGCCCATGATCGGTATGGGGCCCGGGACCGGGCCGTGCTGGGCGCGCTGTACCTCGCGCGGGCCCGGGCCCAGGGTGGGGAGACCGACTATCGCCGGGCCGAATCCCTGGCGCGGGAGAGTTTTCATACCCGCGGGAAACGCAATGCCGATGCACTCAGCATCCTGATCGGCAGCCTGATGGCGCAGCACCGGTTCCTCGATGCCTGGGAGGTGGCGCGTGAGCTGGTGACGCTCGACCCCGCACCGGTCTCCCGCGCCACCCTGGGAGAGATCGCCCTGGAACTCGGGCGCTATCGCATCGCCGATTCGCTCTTCCTCGGACTCAGTGTGGTGCACACCAGTCCCGCTGTCGCTCCGCGCTATGCCCGCTGGCTGGAGCTGCACGGCCGGAGCGGTGAGGCCCGGGATCTCCTGGAGCAGACCCGCGCATCGCTCCTGGGGGGATTCCGTCTCCCGCCGGAGCAACTGTCCTGGTTCGATCTCCGGATCGGCGATCTCGCCTTCCGGAACGGTCGGGGGGATCTCGCGGAGCAGTCGTATCGCCGCGGCCTCGCGCTGGTGCCGGATGATCCCCGGCTGCTGACGGCGCTGGCGCAATTGCGGGGAGCTGAGGGCCATTGGGAAGAAGCGATCCCGCTGGGGGAGCAGGCACTGACGTCACTGGTCGACCCGGCCATCCTGGGCCTGTTGAGCCGTGCCTCGTTCGCGCTGGGCGATTCAGCACAGGCGGCCGAATACGCCCGGGCCACGGAGATCGCCGTGTCGCACCAGCCGGGCGCGTTCCATCGCGGTTGGGCGCTCTTCCTGCTCGACCAGGGACGCCAGGTCCCCCTGATTCGCGATCGGGCCCTGTCCGACCTGCGGACGCGCAAGGATGTGTACGGCTACGATCTCGCGGCCTGGGCGCTGTACCACTCCGGCCAGCCGCGGGAAGCGATGATCCTCGCCGACTCGGCGCTGCAACTCGGCACCCGGGACGCCACCCTGCACCTGCACGCCGCCCGCATCGCGGCAGCGCTGGGGGACTCCACTCGCGCAGCCCTCGAGGCGCGGACGGCCATGGCGATCAGTCCCCTCGCCGTCGCGCTGGTGTCGGCCCCATGATCCCCAGCCTGGCGACCTGGGTGGTCATGACGGTTGCGGTGACGGCGCATCCACTGCACACCACCCACACCACGATTGCGGCCGATGCGAATCGGGTGACCATCGAGATCCGGGCGTTCACGGACGATCTCCATACCGCAATGGCCGCTGGGGCCAGGACCACCGGCGATTCCGCCATCGCGCAGTACGTGCGCCGTCGGGTGACCTTGACTGACGCCGCGGGTCGTCCGGTCCCCCTGCAGTGGGACAGCGCCGTGCCGGATGGGGACATGACCCGCATCCGGGTGCACGCGACCGCCATCGGCTCGATGCCCGGGCTCCGGTTGTGCCAGGCGATGCAGACCGAAATCTTCTCCGACCAGGTGAATGTGGTGCTTATCCAGCTCCCGGCGAAGCGGGTCACGGTTCTGTTCACCCCGGGCGACGGGTTCCGGCGCATCACATGACCGGCCCCGGCGGCGGCGGCCTTGTGGCCCGCTCTCGCGCCGGTATAGACTGCTCCGGTGCGCTGCTTCTTCTCTATCTGGGTCCGCGGGTGCGGGACGACGGCCTGTTGATGGGGACCCCTGGTGCCCCGTCCCACATGTCCGACGCCGAATTACTGCGCCGCATCGCGCAGGGAGATGAGCACGCGCTGGGCCAGCTCTATGACCGCTTCGGCGCGACGATCTTCGCCCTGGCCAGCCGCATTGTGGGCCAGCAGGCCGACGCCGAGGAAGTCACCATGGAGGCGTTCGCCCAGGTGTGGCGGGGCGCGGCCACCTTCGATGCCGGACGCGGGTCCGTCGCAGCCTGGCTCTGTGTCATCGCGCGGACCCGGGCACTCGACCTCCTGCGATCGCACTCCCGGCGCCAGCGGCTGGTGGAAAACGCGGCCCTGGAGCCGCAGATGGATCCTCCCGAGAATCTGAGCGTACTGGACGAAGAACGCCGCCAGCAGGTGGAGACGGCGCTTGCCGCCCTTCCGCCCGCGCAGCGGGAAGCGATCGAGCTGGCCTACTACCAGGGACTTTCCCAATCCGAGATTGCCGACCGGCTGCAGCAGCCCCTCGGCACGATCAAGACCCGGGTGCGTTCGGGCATGCAGAAGCTCCGCGAGGTCCTTCGGGGCTACTACTTCGAGGGGGCGGTGTGAACGGGCCATCCGCGGATCAGCTCAAGGAAATGGCGGCAGCCTACGTCCTCGGCGCGCTGAGCGATTCCGAGCTGCGGGCCTTCACCGCCCTGCTCGAGGCCTCGCCCGAGGCTCGCCAGGAGGTCGCGGAGCTGCAGGAGGTGCAGGCGCTCCTCGCGTTCCGGAGCGACAGCCCCCGGCCGCCGGCAGGGCTGCGCGGCCGAGTCCTGGCGCATGCCACCCGGAAGCCGATGCCCGCCGCTGCTCCCGCCGCGGCACGCGCACCCCGCGAGCGGCCATCGCAGGGCATGCCTCCGGTGCTGTGGATCGCGCTGGCCGCCTCGATCGTCGCGCTGATCGGCGTCACCACGTCGCGCTACAAGATGAATGCAGAACTGGCGGCGCGGGACAGCGCCCTCACCGCCTTGCGGCAGGAGCTCGCCGCCACCGACGCGGAGCGGACGCAGCAGGCGGCCACGCTGCAGGCGCTGCTGGCCCCGGGTGTCACGCTGACTCGGCTCACGGCGCAGGGCAACGCCGAGCCGGAGATCCAATTGTTCTACAACCGGCAGGTCGCCACCGCGATTGCGTCGGCAGCCCATCTCTCGCCTTCGGCGGCGGGACGGGTGTATCAGCTCTGGTTCATCCCGAAGAAGGGCAACCCGATTCCTTCCGTCACCTTCACGGTGGATCAGTCCGGGCATGCCATCATCACTGGCATCACCGTTCCGGCGGGCCAGGAGCTTGCTGCGGCCGCTGTTACCGATGAGCCGACTGGCGGATCGCCGCAGCCGACCACGACCCCCTTTCTGGTGGGGACGCTCTAAGTGCGGGTGCGGGGGGATCGACTGCCGGGCATGGTGATGGGCCTCCTGCTGGCGGGAACCAGCATCGCGGTGGCACAGTCGATTGATCCTCTCGCCCGTGAACGGGCGGACTTCTCGACCTGGCTCACCAGCGCGCCGCTGTCGCCCTATGCGGCGGTCGCGGTGCAGCCGATTGGTCCCGGGATCTCGGTCGGCCCCGATCCAGCGGACATCCCCCTGGCCGACCTCGACCGGGGCCGGGTGCAGGAGTCGCCTGGTGGCGCGGTCCTGGTGCAGGGAGCGACCCGCACCACCCTCGCGCGCGGGCGGCCGGTTCCGGTGGGTCCGTATCGGATGCTGGTGGATGGCGCGACCGGCCGACGGCTGCTGGTGGTCTATGGCCCGGTCCGGGGCGCCAAACCGCCGGCCTACTATCCGGCGAATCCACGGCTCCGGTTCAATGTCGAGCTGACGGCACCCACCCGGCGGGGCGCCTTTCCCACCCTGGGTCTCGATGGCATCGAGACCCGCGCCGAAGAGGCGGGACGGGTGGCAGTGACGATCGGCCCGTCGCGGACCGAGCTGCGAGTCTACCGCATGGGGGCCGCCGAGGATGAGGAGGCCGAGCTCCTGGTCTTCTTCCGCGACAGCACCAATGCCCACGGGACGTATCCGGCCGGCCGCTTCGTTCCGCTCGAGTTCGCCGGACAGCGGGGACGGTACGTGCTCGACTTCAACCGGGCCAGAAACCCCTTCTGCGCGTACAGTACCGTCTTCCCCTGCCCGGCCCCCTGGCCCGGCAATACGCTGCCGACCGCGGTGAATGCGGGCGAGAGGTACGAGCCCACTCACTAACCTGGACGCCTGCTCCACCGGGTTGTTGTTGCAGCCCGTCCTCCGCCGATACATTGCGCCATGCTCACCCTGCTCCTCTGGTTGACCGCCGCTGCGCCGCCCGCCGGTGAGTACCGTGCCGTGCTGGACCTGGCGGGCGGGCCGCTCCGCTTTTCGATCGTCCTCACCACCACCGGCACCCGGCTGTCCGGCCGCCTCTGCAATGGCGACCAGTGCCAGCCGTTCAGCAGCGTTCAGCTGGCGGGTGATTCGCTGACCCTGGAGATGGCCGATTACGCCGCCGGCATCACGGCGATCGTGCGGGGCGACTCGCTGGTGGGACGGTACAGCAATGTGGGGCGCCGCGGTCCGCGGACGATTCCCTTCCGGGCCAGCCGGGGGCAGTGGGCCGTCAGCCGCGCACCGGCACGGCTCACCGGCCGGTGGGACGCCTGGTTCGCCGGTACGGTGGAATCGACCCCACGGGTGCTCACCTTCGGCAATGGCACCCGCGGTCTGCAAGGTACGATCATCTCGAACAACGGCGACTACGGGCACTTCTGGGGACAAATGGCGGGGGACAGTTTCGCCATCGCGCATTTCGACGGGTCCTTTGTCTATCTGCTGACCGGGCAGCTGCGGGGCGACACACTGCGGGGGATCTTTCACGCCGGGCTCCGCAGTCAGACCCCGTTCACCGCCGTCCGCAGCAGCGGCAAGCCACACCTGACCCCGCCGACTGCGGTCACCCGGGCGGACCAGACCCAGCCCTTCGCCTTTGCCTTCCCTGACCTGCAGGGCCAGCTGGTGACCGCGGCGGATGCCCGCTTTCAGGGGAAGGTGCTCCTGGTCGACATCTTCGGGACCTGGTGCCCCACCTGCCACGACGCCGTGCCCGCCCTGGTCGCGCTCTATCGAGACTACCATGCGCGCGGGCTCGAAATCGTCGGCATCGCCTTCGAGGCCACCGGCGATACCGCCATCGATGTCCCGTTGGTCCGGCGGTACCGCGACAAGTACCAGATCCCCTTCCCGCTGCTGGTGGGCGGCACCAGCGATCAGGAGGTCGTCGCCGCCTCCCTCAGTCAACTGGATGGGTTCAGTGCCTTTCCCACCACGATCTTCGTGGGCCGCGATGGGCGGGTGCGACGGGTGCACGCCGGATTCTACGGGCCGGCAACCGGGGCCCAGCACGACGCGCTGGTCAAGGAGTTTCGCCGGGAGGTGGAGCAGTTACTGGGAGAAGCAGGTGAGAACGGCGGGTGAGAACGGCGGGTGAGAACGGCGGGTGAGAACGGCGGGTGAGAACGGCGGGTGAGAACGGCGGGTGAGAACGGCGGGTGAGAACGGCGGGTGAGAACGGCGGGTGAGAACGGCGGGTGAGAACGGCGGGTGAGAACGGCGGGTGAGAACGGCGGGTGAGAACGGCGGGTGAGAACAGCGGGTGAGAACAGCGGGTGAGAACAGCGGGTGAGAACGGCGGGTGAGAACGGCGGGTGAGAACGGCGGGTGAGAACGGCGGGTGAGAACAGCGGGTGAGAACTGCGGGTGAGAACGGCAGGTGAACATTATTCACCCGCTTCTCTCACCCGCCTTACTCACCGGCTGTTCTCACCCGCTGTTCTCACCCGCTTTTTCCACCACCGTCACCGTCGTCGCATCGCGATCGATCTTGAGACCGATCCATTCGCCGGCGATGGCGTGGCCGGGGACGCCGCATAGCATCCAGTACCAGCCGGCCTGGTCGGCGACGAAGGTGGTGACATCCTTCTGCCCCGGCTTGAGTCCGGTGGTGACGGCCCGACTCCAGGCATTGTCGAGCGCAGGCCGGCCTCCTTCCAATGGCAACTTCTCCCGCTCCGCCATCACCACCAGACTGTGGCTGCCGGCGCTGTCGCCGTTCACCCAGTTCCACTGCACCGTCCAGTTCAGGGGTACCACCACCTGGATCCCCCCGGCGCGATAGCCGTTCAGGGACACCGTGCTGTCGGCCGCCACTCGGGCCTCGAGATTCAGCCGCACCGTCTTACCCGCGTCGTCCACCGTGATCCACGCGGGAATCGCCGGCGCGGTGGACGGGGGCGCCGGCAGGTCCACCGGTGGGGCAGCCGGCATCTGGGCCGACGCCTGCGGGGGAGCGGCGCAGGCCGTCAGGAGCAGCAGCGCGGAGCGGGATCGTCGTCGCAGGGTCGTTGTGCGCATGTCGAACTACCTCTTCCGGATGTAGCGTTTTTCTCCAGTGGACGGTAATGTACTCGCGTCCTGCCAGCCGCCACACGGCGCGCTGCCAATTCTCCGGCGGCAGGACAGGTGGATCCACCCCCGCTTCTTCCACCCTCTCGATGGAGTCCGTCATGCTCGTCTGTGACATGCTGCTGCCGCGCGCCGGAGTTCCTTCCTGATGGCGGGCCTCCTCGATCGGGAACGTACGGTCGCAAAACCAGGCTTCAATCGCTGGCTGGTGCCCCCCGCGGCACTGGCGATCCACCTTTCCATCGGCATGGCGTACGGTTTCAGTGTCTTCTGGCTGCCGCTGAGCCGCGCGGTCGGGATCACGCAGGCGGTGGAGTGCCCGGCGGACATGAGCTTCCTGCGCCTGCTCACCGCCACTACCTGCGACTGGAAGTTCAGCACCCTCGGGTGGATGTACACCCTGTTCTTTGTGTTCCTCGGCTCCTCTGCCGCCATCTTCGGCGGATGGCTGGAGAAAGTGGGACCGCGCAAGGCTGGTATCGTGGCCGCCTTCTGCTGGGGCGGAGGGTTCTTCGTCTCGGCCCTCGGGATTCATCTCCATCAGATCTGGCTGCTGTGGCTCGGCTCCGGCGTGCTCGGGGGCTGCGGCCTTGGCCTGGGATACATCTCGCCGGTTTCGACCCTGATCAAGTGGTTCCCGGACCGGCGGGGCATGGCGACCGGCATGGCGATCATGGGCTTTGGCGGTGGCGCGCTGATCGGATCACCCCTGGCCGACTCCCTCATGAAGCACTTCGCCACCCCGACTTCGGTCGGCGTCATGGAGACGTTCCTGACGATGGGGGCGATCTATTTTGTGGCGATGATGTTGGGAGCGTTCGGCTACCGGGTGCCGCGCCCCGAATGGAAACCAGCGGGCTATGTCCCCAAGGCCCAGGCGAATAAGCTGGTCACGAATCGACACGTCCACGTGCACACCGCCTGGCGCACCCCCCAGTTCTGGTTACTGTGGTCGGTCCTGACGCTCAACGTCAGCGCGGGGATCGGAGTGCTCGGCATGGCGTCTCCGATGATCCAGGAGGTCTTCGGCGGCAAGCTGCTGGGCGCCACAGGGAGCCTGGCCACGCTGGCGCCCGAACAACGCTCCCAACTCGCCTCGATCGGCGCCGGCTTCCTCGCGCTGCTGAGCTTCTTCAACATCATCGGGCGATTCTTCTGGGCCTCGGCCTCCGACTACGTCGGGCGGAAGAGCACCTTTCTCATCTTCTTCCTGCTCGGAATCGTGCTGTATTCCTCGGTGCCGAGCGCCGGGCGCGCGGGCAGCGTGGCGCTCTTTGCGGGGATCTTCTGCGTGATCATCTCGATGTACGGCGGCGGCTTCGCGACGATTCCGGCCTACCTCGCCGACCTCTTCGGGACCCAGTTTGTCGGGGCGATCCATGGCCGTCTGCTGACGGCGTGGTCCACCGCGGGGGTGGTTGGCCCGGTGCTGGTGAACTACCTGCGCGAGTACCAGATCGCCCACGGGGTCCCCAACGCCCAGGCCTACAACACCACGATGTATCTGCTGGCGGGCCTGCTGCTTCTCGGGCTCCTGTGCAATTTCGCCGTCAGACCGGTGGCGGAGAAGTACTTCATGACCGATGAGGAACTTGCCGCGGTGCGGGCGGGTAAGTAGGTGGGTGGGTTGGTCAGCAAGCAGATATGTGAGTGTGCGGTACGTGGGTAGGCATCAGACACCGGAACCGAAGCTTTGAGGTTACCCATGTCAGCAATCGATCCCGCCACCGAGCCGGCCCCGAGCCCCACCAGCTGGATTCTGGTCGCGATCGGGTGGACCCTGGTGGGCGTGCCCCTCGCCTGGGGCATTTACAACACCTTTGCGAAGGCTCTGATCCTCTTCAAATGAGATCCGGGTGCAAAACGAAACGGAAACGGGTAGGTTATTGCCATGCCTTGGGCGGCCTGGCCGCGCCCGGCAACGAATTTCGCACGACGGTCTGCAGCCGACCGGCAGGTCATGCGTAGTCCCCCTCTTTCTCTCTTCTCAGGAGTACCGCTCATGTGTCGCATCGCGCGCATGGGGCTGGTCATTGCCCTGCTCGGGGCCAGTGCCAGCACCCTTTCTGCCCAGGCTAACTGGAGCACCTATGGCGGCAATGACTGGAATCAGCGCTATTCGACGCTGACCCAGATCAATGCCACCAACGTGAAGTCCCTGGTCCCCCGGATGGTGTTCCAGACCGGGCATCAGCCGCCTGGGCTCGTTCGAGAACACCCCGATCGTGGTCGACAACATGGCATACGTGACCACGCCGTATAACACGGCGATGGCGTATGACCTGAACACCGGCAAGCAGGTGTGGCGCTACGAGCACAAGCTCGGCACCACCATCTTCTGCTGCGGCCCGAATAACCGCGGCGTCGCGATCCACGGCCCGCACCTCTACATGGGCACGCTGGACGCGCCGGCTGGTCGCGCTGGACCGGATGAAGCGGCAAAGTGATGTGGGACATCGAAGTGGCCGACCCGGCCTACGGCTACTGCATCACCCACGCACCGCTCATTGTCGGCAACAAGGTGATCGTCGGCGTCTCGGGCGGCGAGTACGGCATTCGCGGTCACGTGACCGCCTATGATGCCGTGACCGGCAAGCAGGTGTGGCGCTGGTACTCGATCCCGGCGCCCAAGGGCGACCCGACCTTCGATGCCGTGGCCCCTAACGGCTGGTTCGGCACCTGGGTCACCCATACCCCGGACGGCGCCGACCTGCACCGCAACATCGCCAAGGAAAAGGGCGACAGCGCCAAGTACGCCGACGCCTGGAAGAACGGTGGCGGTGGCGTGTGGATGACCCCGGCGTATGACAAGGCGCTCAACATGATCTACGTCGCGGTGGGCAACCCCTCGCCCGACCTCGATGGCGGCATCCGCCCCGGCGACAACCTCTACACCGACTGCGTCGTGGCGATCGATGCCTCGACCGGCAAGACCAAGTGGTACTACCAGACGGTGCCCGCACGACGTGTGGGACCTCGACGCCGTGTCGCCGCCGGTGGTGACCATGATTGGCGGCCAGAAGGTGGTCGTCCATGCCGGCAAGACGGCTGGGTCTACGTGCTCGACGCCGCGACCGGCAAGCTGGTCCGCCGCACCGACAACTTCACCCCGCAGGAGAACATGTTCGCCCTGCCGATCGGCCGAAGGGCACCCGGATGCTGCCGGGCGCCAACGGTGGCGCCGAGTGGTCGCCGATCGCGGTCGATCCGAAGCTCAACTATGCCTTCGTGGCCGGCCTGCACCAGCCGATGAACTACATCACCCACACCGCGCCGTGGGAGAAGGGCCGCCTGTGGCTGGGCTCGGCCTTCGTGGCCATCCCGGGCGAGGAGCAGTACGGCACCTACACCGCGGTCAACCTCGCGACCGGCAAGATCGCCTGGCAGAACAAGGTGCCGCAGCCGATGATGGGTGGCTCGCTCGCCACCGCCGGCGGGCTGACCTTCACCGGCGAAGGCAACGGCAACTTCAACGCCTACGACTCGAAGACCGGCAAGCTCCTGTGGCAGTTCAACGCTGGCGCCGGCTGCAACAGCGCGCCCATGAGCTTCTCCTACAAGGGCGAGCAGTTCATCGGGGTGGCGTGCGGCGGCAATTTCCAGCTGAACTTCCCGCTGGGGAACTCGGTGTACTTCTTCGGCCTGCCGAAGCCGTACATGGCTGCGATGGCGAAGTAAGCAGTCCCGACAGCAGTGCGATAGCTTTCCGGCGGGGGTATCCAGCGAGATACCCCCGCCACTGTTTTCTTTCCTGAGGAGCCGCCCGTGTTGCGACCCGTTTCGCTGTCCATGATCATCACCTTGGGCCTGACGGCGGCCTGTTCCGCCCAGGCGGCCCCGGCCAAGTCCAGTCCGGCCAAGTCCAGCCCGACGACGGCAGCGCCCAGCACCAGCGGCCTGCGCAACCCGGACCCGAGCTGGATGTCGTGGAATCCCACCACCCGGACCACCACCTTCAAGCTGATCGCCGGCCTGACCGGGAGCGGCGCCAGCAGCCCGTTCAATTTCAACGGCTACACGGACGGAGACCTGACCCTCACCGTGCCGGTCGGCAGCACGGTCTCGGTCAACTTCGTCAATGACGATGGCACGCCCCACAGCGCCGAGGTCATTGCCGATACCCGCCCCCTGCCGAACATGTCGGACGGCACCCCGGCCATCCCGCGGGCGTACACCAAGCAGGCACTGGAAGGGATCGCCCAGGGGGGCACGGATAACATGCGGTTCACGGCCGCCCCGCCGGGGGACTACCTCTTCTTCTGCGGGGTCCCGGGCCACGGCCTCTCGGGGATGTGGATCCGGCTCAAGGTGGCCGCGGACTCCACGGCGGCCCCGGCGATGACCCTGACGCCGTCGAAGTGACCGAATCTGGCCACTTGGCATAAATATCCGAGTATATCTATGGGAATTCGGTGGCCTTGGGTTGCGGTGACGGCGGGGTTCTGTATCTTAGTACCTTCTCGTGAGATAGCAGGACCGGATTGGCTGGGCCTCAATGGCTATGACTGGCAGGGGCTCTCTCCGGATGCAAGGCAGGCCTACCTGGCGGGATTTCTGGCCGGAAGTGCATCGGCCCAGGTTCTCGACGCCGGGACCGCGGATTCCGCTGGACTGCGCACAGCGATGGATAGTCTGAGCCATTCCGGTCTTCGGTTCCCGTACAGCCCCAATGTCTACGGGGCGCGTGTCGACGACTTCTTCTGGTATCACAATCAGCGACCCTTACCAGTCTGGTACGTCCTCTGGGAGGTGAATAACCGACTCAACGACCCGTCCTCCGGCCGGTAGTGAGCGGCACCGTAAACGTTGTTCGCACGTAGGGAAGCATCGTGGGTGAAGGCAGGATGTCGTCCCCTGAAGCAGCGGTTGGATTCATGTCCTCTTCTAGTCAGGAGAAGCACCAATGAAGCGTAGCGCTCTGTTGTTTGGGGCCCTCATGCTCGGCGCCGCGAGCGGCGCCAATGCACAGGCCCTGTCGATGCAGATGAGCAACGGCTGGACCTTCGGGTTCGCCGGCAACGTCAACATCTTTGCGCAGTACCAGTCGGTCAGCGCAGGCGATGCGACGGGCTCGCCCGGTCAGCTCGTCGGCGGCGCCAAGGCCAAGGGCTTCTACTACGGCACCGGCCTGCTCCCGGCATTCGCGACCTTCACCGCCAAGGGCAAGGAAGGCAACACCGACCTCGGCGTGCAGTTCGGCTTCGCCCCGCAGGTCCAGTGCGGCGGTGGCGCGCACGACTGCTTCGGCGCCCAGATCGACATGCGTCAGGTCTTCCTGACCGTCGGCGGCACCTGGGGCACCATCACCGCCGGTAAGGAACTCGGCATCTACCAGCGCTCCAACATCCTGAACGACCAGACCCTGTTCGGCGTCGGCGGCGGCGGGATCAACCCGGGCGGCACCACCCTGGGCCGCATCGGCTATGGCTACATCTATCCGAACTTCGTTGCCCAGATGAGCTACTCGACCCCCGCGGGTCGGCCCGGCTCCCTGGTCATCGGCCTGGTAGCCCCGGCCGGCTTCGGTCCCTACACCGAGACCAGCATTCCCCGCCTCGAAGCTGAAGCCAGCTACAAGAGCGGCGGCTTCACGGTGTTCGCGAGCGGCGCGCTGCAGAACGCGAAGATCCCCGAGTCCGATTCCAAGACCGCGACCGGCGGTGCGGCTGGCGTGACCTACAAGGCCGCCCAGTTCTCGCTGCACGGCTCCGGCTACTTCGGCAAGGGCTTCGGCACCACCCTGATGCTCAACGGCGTGGGCGAGGATGCCGGCGATCCGGCCACCTGGAACGGCGTCGGCGGCGATGGCGAGCTGCGGTCGTCCTATGGCTACTTCGGTCAGCTGACCTTCACCCCGATGAACAGCAAGATGACGCTGGCCGGCAGCTATGGCTCGTCCTTCCTGAAGTCGAGCGATGGCGAAGGCGATTTCAAGACCGAGAACAGCCTGATCTCCGGTGGCATCTACTACCAGGCCACCAAGTCGCTCAAGGTTGTGGGCGAAGGTGACTACACCTGGTCGAAGGACAAGGAAGGCGACGGCAAGAACAAGGCGTTTACCGCCGCGTTCGGCCTGATGCTGTTCTACTAAGCCCAGACGCGACGGGCCTCGCCCGAAGCTGCTGGCACGGACGGCCCCCCCGATATCGGGGGGGCCGTCTGGTTTTTGGATGGGGACCCGGTAGCGTCTCTCGCAGGGTCCACACTACTTTCCCCGCTCCAGATTCTCTTTCGAGGCCTCGCGGATGCGTACCCTGATTGTCAGCACCCTGCTGCTTGCCACGGCCTGCTCAGGCACCCTGTACCAGCAATATGCAGGCACCGTGCCGAGTGCCCCCGATGACACCTATGCCTGCGTCCAGGCCCAGCTGACCAAGCTCGAGTACGTCCGGAAGCAGTTCAACGTCGTGGACCGGTGGTACCTGGCCCAGAAGGACCGGCAGGATGAAAACGCCAGCGGCCTCTACCGCAAAACCTCCGATGCCCTCGACGTGAAGGTGAAGCCGGCGGCCACCGGTGGCTCGACCCTGGAGATCGCGGCCCATACCTACCAGGAGTACGCCAACGCCCGCGGCGTGGACCAGCAGGAACAGCCCGCCAGCGACATCGTCAAGCGGGACGCCCAGATCCTGGCGCGGAGCTGCAGCGGCACCGGTACGCCGTAGCAGTACCAGGGCCGGACGGGAGCAGGCCGAGCGACCCACCAGCACTGGCCGACCGACCCCCACGCGACACGTAAGGGCGACCCCCATAGGGTCGCCCTTTCTGCGACCGGTGCGACGCGCCGATACTGTGTGTCCGCCGTCCGTGGCCCACAGTCTGAGACCGCTCAACAGTCGGGTCGTCCCCAGGTCACCCCCACCGTGCTCCTCTTCCGAGCGCCTTGGGTTGAGCGCCAGATACCGTCGCGCTCGGAGCACCGCGTGCTCATCCGGCAGGATCCGGTCATGGAAGCCGCGGTGCCACAACCGCTCACCGCGGATCCAGTGCCCGCTGCGGATGGCCGTTGCCGTCACCGAACTTCGAACCTGACCCACAATCATCGAAACACTCCCCGCCGCCGGCCCGCTGGGTGGCGGCTCCCGGTAACCACCCCCGCGCTGAAGCTCCAGGATCAGGTGGACGTGATCCGGCATGACCGCCGCGGTGTCGACTCGGGCATACGGACACCAGAGCGCCACGGCCTCGAGTTCGACCCGGACCAGCACTCCGAGCGGTGTTGGGTAGACCCTGCCGTGCTGGATGGTGCCGAGCAGGGGTCGGCGCCATCGGACGAGAAAGGTGATCAGGTACCACCCGGGGATCGGTAGTCGTGCCACTGAGCCCGGAGGCTGTTCCTTCTGGGGGCAACGCGTCGCATCCCCGAGGCTACGGCCCGCGCCGGCAAGGGGATAACCGACCCAACGGCGGCATGAACCATCTATTTTCATCCGTCCGGTTGAAGAATCGCCCTTCCGCTATAGCCCCCAGCGCCTCCCCTCACTAGCTTTGCTCCCGTTCTCCATTGGCACCCCCGGAAAGCCGGATTTTATGGCCGCTCCGCTTGTTCAGCTGACCCGCACGACCCCCGTCCCCGAGCCTGTCTCGGCGGCGGCGCCCACAGCCCTGATACGCAAACCCTCCTGGCTCAAGGTCAAAGCCCCCGGCGGGGAGAGCTATCTCAAGATCAAAGGGATGATGCGGGAGCTGGGCCTCCACACCGTCTGTGAGGAGGCCCGTTGCCCCAACATCGGCGAGTGCTGGGAGCACAAGGCAGCCACGTTCATGATCCTGGGGGATGTCTGCACCCGGAACTGCGCCTACTGCGCGGTCTCCCATGGTACCCCCGCGCCGTTCGATCCGGTGGAGCCGGTCCGCCTGGCCGAAGCGGTCGGGCGCATGGAGCTGGCCCATGTGGTCATCACCTCCGTAGACCGGGACGATCTCCCCAACGGCGGGGCCGAGTCGTTCGCCGCGTGTGTCACCGAAATCCGGGCGCGGCTGCCCCAGACCACGGTCGAAGTACTGATCCCGGACTTCAAGGGTTCCGAGACCGCACTACAACTGGTCATGGACTCGAAGCCGGCGATCCTGAATCACAATCTGGAGACCTGCGAGCGGCTCTACCGACTGGCCCGTCCCGGCGGCCGCTATGATCGCGCGCTTCGGCTGCTGGCCAATGCCCGCCGCATGGACGCCACCGCTCTCACCAAGTCGGGGATCATCCTGGGCATGGGCGAGGAGTGGGACGAGATCGTGACCTGCATGCGGGACCTGCGGAAGAGCGACGTCAATATCCTCACCCTGGGTCAGTATCTCCGCCCCTCAGCGGCCCATCTTCCGGTGGTGCGGTACTACACCCCGGCCGAGTTCGATGAGCTCGGGGCGATTGGCCGGAAGCTCGGATTCAAGCATGTCCAGTCGAGCCCGCTGACCCGATCGTCGTATCACGCCTGGGAGCAGGCAGAAGCCGCCAAATAGGCTGAGAATGGCTCGCACGGAGTTCAGCGCAAAGCCGCAGAGTTGAGCAAGGGTTTCGCAGAGCGCAGATGGAATTGTTGTTCTCTGCGAGACTTCACGGTCCTTGGCGACTCTGCGCTGAGCATCATCCGAGCAGTAGCCGGCACACGAAAAGCGAGAATGAGATGGCCACAGCAAAATCCAGTCGGAAGGCCGACACCAAGCTGGCGGAGAAATACCGCGGCTACCTGCGGCAGATGCTCCTCATTCGCCGTTTCGAAGAGAAGGCGGGTGAGGCGTATAGCCTCGGCAAGATCGGCGGCTTCTGCCATCTCTACATCGGGCAGGAGGCGGTCGGCGTCGGGGCGCTGTCCCAGCTCCGGCCGGACGATTACATCACCACGACCTACCGGGACCACGGCCAGGCCCTGGCGCGCGGGATGTCGGCCCGGTCGGTGATGGCCGAGCTGTTCGGCAAGGCGACCGGCTGTTCGCACGGCAAGGGCGGATCGATGCACATGTTTGATGCCTCGCTCGGTTTCCTCGGCGGGCACGGCATCGTCGGCGGACATATCCCCCTGTCGACCGGCATCGGGTTCGCCATCAAGTACCGGCAGACCGACCAGGTGTCGGTCTGCTTCTTCGGTGAAGCGGCGATCAACAACGGCGCCTTCCACGAGGCGCTGAACATGGCCGGGGTCTGGAAGCTGCCCTGCATCTTCATCTGTGAGAATAACCGGTACGGGATGGGCACGGCCCTGGACCGGGCCACGGCGACCTGGAACATCTCCGAGCGAGCCGCTTCGTACGACATGTCCCGTGAGGTGGTCGACGGCCAGGACCTGGCCGAGGTGATGGCGGCGATGGACCGGGCGGTGGTGCGTGCCCGCCGGCCCGCGGCGCCCACGCTGCTGGAGATCCGGACCTATCGCTTCGTGGGTCACTCGATGTCCGACCCGATCCATGGCCACTACCGCACCAAGGAAGAAGTCGAAGCGCACCGCCAGCGCGATCCGATCGCGCTCTGGTCGGAGCGTCTCAAGGCAGACACCCTGATCGATCAGGCCGGGATCGATGCGCTGGACGAATCGGTCAAGGAAGAGGTGCAGGACGCCTATGACTTCGCCGATCAAAGTCCCGATCCGGAACCCGGGGAACTGTGGACCGATGTGTACGCCCCCGTGGCGGAAGGGCGCTGACCAATGCCGACACTTACCTACCGTGACGCGCTGAACCGCGCCCTCCGGGAAGAAATGGCCCGCGATCCCAACGTCTTCCTGATGGGTGAGGAAGTGGGCGTCTACCAGGGGGCCTACAAGGTCAGTCGCGGTCTGCTGGAAGAGTTTGGTCCGAATCGCATCGTGGACACTCCGATCACCGAACTCGGCTTCGCCGGGGTAGGCGTCGGCGCGGCCATGGTCGGACTGCGACCGATCATCGAGTTCATGACCTGGAACTTTGCGCTGCTGGCGAGCGACCAGATCATCAATACCGCGGCCAAGATTCGCTACATGTCGGGCGGCCAGGTCGGGTGTCCCATCGTCTTCCGGGGTCCGGCCGGCGCGGCACTGCAGCTCGCTTCTCAGCATTCGCAGTGTTTCGAGCAGATGTATTCCCATATCCCCGGACTCAAGGTGGTGCTCCCGGCGACGCCGGCGGACGCCCTGGGGCTGCTCAAGAGCGCCATCCGTGACGACGATCCAGTCGTCTTCATGGAAGGGGAAATGCTGTACAACGTGAAGGGCGAAGTGCCGGAGGAGGAGCACCTGGTCCCGATCGGCGTGGCGGACATCAAGCGCCCCGGCGATCACGTCACCCTGATCTCCTATTCGAAGACGGTGGCGCTCTCCCTCAAGGCGGCGGAGCTGCTCGCCGCCGAGGGGATCGAGGCGGAGGTCATTGACCTGCGCACGATCCGGCCGCTGGATACCGAGACCGTCCTGACCTCAGTTCGGAAGACCCATCGCGCGGTGATGGTGGAGGAAGGGTGGCACTTTGCCGGGGTCGGCGCCCAGGTGGTGGACGAGATCCAGCGCAACATCTTCGACGAGCTGGATGCGCCGGTGCTGCGCGTCACCGGCGCCGATGTGCCGATGCCGTACAACAAGTACCTGGAACGGGCGGCGAAGGTGTCGCCCGAGAAGATTGTGGAAGCGGCGAAGAAGGTGCTGTACCTGGAGTAGTCGCGAGTCACGGGTCACCAGCTCAACGTTCGGTAAGGCTTATGGCAACCAAAGTCCTGATGGAAGCGCTCTCCCCGACCATGGAAGAAGGCCGCCTGGTCGAGTGGAAGAAAAATGAAGGTGACACGGTCGCCGTGGGGGATATTCTCGCCGAAGTCGAAACCGACAAGGCGGTCATGGACCTGCAGGCGCGGGCGGCCGGCGTGCTGTTGAAACAGATAGTCACTGCCGGAACAACAGTGACCGTGACCGGGCTGGTCGGTGTGATCGGGGCGGCGGGCGAGGATATCAGCGCCATCGCAGCCGGTCCGGCGAAAGCGGCTCCTGCGGCGGCGCCAGCCAGAACGGCCACTCCGGCCCCAGCTCCCAAGGCCGCAGCTCCTGCGGTGGCAGCTCCCGCACCTCCGGCGCCGCCGGCCGTCACCGCGACCGCCGCTCCAGCTCCCGCCGCCAACGGAGGGCGGGTCAAAGCCTCGCCGCTCGCGAAGCGGGTCGCAGCGGATCGTGGCCTCGACCTGGCGCAGGTGCAGGGGAGTGGTCCGGAGGGTCGGATCATCGTCCGCGACCTGGATGCTGCTCCGGCGGCCAGTACCGCCCGCACCACGGCGGCGCCGACTCGCCGAGTTGCCACCGGTGAGCCGTTCAGTGACGTGCCGCTGACCCAGATCCGGAAGACGATTGCGAAGCGGCTGGCCCAGTCGCTCGGTCCCATCCCGACCTTCTATCTGACGACCGAGGTGGACATGGGGCGGGCCTGGGAGGCGCGCACGGCCTTGAACGCCGTCGGCGACACCAAGGTCAGCTTCAACGACATCATCATCAAGGCAACCGCCCTGGCACTGCGGCAGCATCCCGCGTGCAATGCCTGGTGGCAGGATGACCGCATCCGATACTGGAACGAGGTCCACGTCAGCATGGCCGTCGCGGTCGAGGACGGCCTGATTACCCCGGTCATCCGTGATGCCGACCTCAAGTCGCTCCGGGAGATTGGCACCGAGGCGAAGGAGCTGGCCGGGCGCGCGCGCGACCGCCGCCTCAAGCCCGAGGAGTACACCGGTGGGACCTTCTCGGTCTCCAATCTCGGCATGTTCGACATTGACGAATTCACCGCCATCATCAATCCGCCTGAGGCGGGGATTCTGGCCATCGGCAGCATCGCCGAGAAGCCGGTGGTGGTCAACGGCCAGGTGGTGCCCGGCCGTCGCATGCGGCTGACGATGTCCTGCGACCACCGGGTGATTGATGGCGCCACCGGCGCCGCGTTCCTGCGGACCCTCAAGCAGATGCTGGAGAATCCGCTGGCGCTGGTGTATTGAGGGTCACGAGTCACGTGACCTGTGACCTGACTCGCGACTCGTAATTCGCATTTTCACCGTGCAGTTTGCTCACGGCTAACCCGAGGTCTTTGTGGCTTCCTTTGACGTCATCATTCTGGGCGGTGGCCCCGCCGGTTATGTCTGCGCCATCCGTGCAGCGCAGCTCGGACTCTCCACCGCTGTGGTCGAGAAGGAGAAGCTGGGCGGCGTGTGCGTGAACATCGGCTGTATCCCGACCAAGGCGCTGCTGCACAGCGCCCGGACCGCGAGTGTCATCGCCCACGAAGCGAAGGAGCTGGGCATCGAGGTCGGAAGCATCAAGACCGATTATGGAGTCGCCATGAAGCGCTCCCGGAAGGTATCGGAGCAGAACTCGAAGGGTGTCGAGTTCCTGATGAAGAAGAACAAGGTCACGGTCATCAAGGGGACCGGGACGCTGCTCCCCGGCAAGAAGATCCAGGTGGGCGGCGATACGCACGAGGCAAAGAAGGCCATCGTGATCGCGACCGGCAGCCGGGTGAAGGGCATTCCTCAGATCGGGCTGGAGATCAACAAGACCACCGTGATCAGTTCCGACGAAGCGCTGTTCCTCGACAAGGCGCCGGCCACCATGGCGGTGATCGGGGCCGGCGCGGTGGGCACCGAGTTCGCCGACATCTTCAATGCCTTCGGCACCAAGGTGACGCTGATCGAGGCGCTGCCCCGCATCCTGCCGATCGAGGACGTCGAGGCTTCCGATGTGGTGGCCAAGAGCTACAAGAAGCGGGGGATCGATGTCTTCGCTGGCGCCAAGGTCACCAAGGCGGACGTCGGCAAGGACAAGGTCGTCCTGACGCTCGAGGTCGGGGGCAAGGCCCAGACCGTCGAAGCGGAAAAGGTGCTCATGGCGGCAGGGCGTGCGGTGAACACCGAGAGCATGGGCTTCAAGGAAGCGGGCGTCCAGCTGACGGAGCGTGGTTTCGTGAAGGTGAACCTCGCCACGCTGGAAACCACTGCCCCGGGCATCTACTGCATCGGCGACGTCGCCGGACCGCCCATGCTGGCCCACAAGGGGAGCCGCGAGGGCGTGGTGGTGGCCGAGATCATCGCGGGCCACAAGCCGCATCCCATCCGCTACGACAACGTGCCGTCCGTGACCTACTGCCATCCCGAAGTCGCCAGCATCGGCCTGACGGAAGAGCAGTGCAAGGAGCAGAAGCTCGACTACCAGGCGGGCCGCTTCCCGTTCAGCGCCAACGGCCGGGCCCGCGCCACCAACGAGACCGAAGGCTTCGTCAAGATCCTGCGGGACAAGAAGTACGGAGAGATCCTCGGGGCCCATATCGTAGGCGGGCACGCGTCGGAAATGATCCACGAACTGGCCGTCGCCCGCGAAAATGAGTACACGGTGGAAGAAGTCGATCTGGCCATCCATGCCCACCCGACCCTCAGCGAAGCGATTGCCGAAGCGGCGCTCGACAGCATGGGCCGGGTGATTCACACCTGACGGGCGAGCCTTCCGAGCGGAGCACGATGACCGACCGTCCTCCAACCTCCGTCTCGGGCGAACCCGCCGACCCGACCCACGTCGGCATCGCCTTCCGCGCCATCCTGCTTCGGCACCATCGCCGGGACCGGTCTGGTGGCGCTGGTCATGTGGGGCGTCCGGACCCTGCAGCTCGGGGCTCCACCCGGGGTGGTGGCGACCGGCGGCCCGATCTTCACCCTGGGGGTCGGCGGGACGGGCGCTGGCCTGCTGCTGGCCACCGGGCTGGCCTGGTCGCTGATGCGACCGCTGCATTCCCCCTTCCGCCGCGGCGGCCTCGCCATCATCGCGGGGTTCGCCACCATCATCCTGATGCTGCTGACGATCGCCGCCGACTACATGGGCGGGCGTTGGGCACTGCTCGGCCTGGCCGCGCTGTGCGCGCTGGGCTGCGCCCTGCTGGCGCGACGCGTCGCGCTCGGTTTTCGGACATGAGCGGGCGCGCACTCGCCGTGGTCTCGTTGGGGCATCTCCCCTATGAAGCGGCGCACGCCCTGCAGCGACTGGTCAGCCAGCAGCGGATCACGGGGACCATCGACCGGGATGTGCTCCTGCTCGTCGAGCATGAACCGACCATTACCCTGGGCCGTGGCACCAAGGCGACCAGCCTGCCCCACTCCGTGGACCAGCTGAGGGCCGGTGGTTTGACCGTGGTCGACGTGGAGCGGGGTGGCGATGTGACCTGGCACGGGCCGGGGCAGCTGGTGGGATATCCGATTCTTGACTTGCAGCAGCACAAGCAGGATCTGCACTGGTACCTTCGACAGATCGAGGAAGTGCTGATTCGCGGACTCGCAGCGCTCGAAATCCCGGCCGAGCGGAATCCAGGGTATACCGGCGTATGGACCGGGGGGCGCAAGATCGCCAGCATCGGGATTCACGTGCGGCAATGGGTCACGACCCACGGGTTTGCCTTGAATGTGCACAACGATCTGGCGGCGTTCGATGCCATCGTTCCCTGTGGCATCGCTGGTGTCCAGATGACATCGGTCAACGACGAGTATCGCCGGCTGGGGCGCCCCGCCCCCTCATGGGACCTGGTATCGGCGGCGATGGTGACCGCCGTGGGAGAGGTCTTTGGGCTCACGCCGCGACTTGAGCCGGCGCTGGCAGAGGAGTGGCTGGCCGTGCCGCGGGCCGGCTGAGGGAACCTGCAGGCGGAATGCGGCGTTACTGCAGGTAGGATAGGTGTCGCTGTTTCATGGGAACGCCATCGTCAGCCCGACCCGAGAGAGCACGTGACAAAACAGATCGACGTACGCAATGCGGGGAACTCGCGGCTCCCGCCGGGTCAGATCGAGACTCGCAAGTGGCCGGTCCTGCATTACGGCACCGTCCCAATGGTGAACACCGCCACATGGCGGTTCAAGATCAGTGGCGCGGTGGAACAGCCGTATGAGCTGTCGTGGGAGGAACTCGGCGCGCTTCCGCTGCAGCAGACGTTGTGCGACATGCACTGCGTTACTCGCTGGAGCCGCTACGACAATCTCTTCGAAGGGGTTCCGGTTGCGGCCCTCCTGGCGCGCGCCCGGCCCAAGGCGACGGCCACCCACGCACTGGTGCATGCGGAACATGGGTATACCACCAACATGCCGCTGTCTGACCTCGATCAGCCTGCGAATCTCCTGGCGCTGCGCCACAGCGGTGAACCGCTGGAAGCCGAGCATGGTGGGCCGATCCGGCTGCTCGTGCCGCATCTGTATTTGTGGAAGAGCGCCAAGTGGGTTCGCGGGATTGAGCTGCTGGAGGAGGACTACCCCGGCTTCTGGGAGCAGAACGGTTACCACATGCACGGCGACCCGTGGACCGAACAACGCTACGGTCGGCCCGACCCGGTCCGCATGCGGCGGGGACCGCGGTCATAGTCACACCGCTCGGGGCACGTCAAGGGGAGAAACGCCGGATTGTCGCCACCTGCGAGACGCCTTGTCTTTCGAGTCCCCTCCGGCCATTCTCCGATATATGTCTTCCCCGTCCGAGCGCCGCCCCCCCGAGGCGCAGGCCGACCAGTTGGTCGAATCGATTCTCAAGGCCGCCCGTGGTTGGGCGCGAGAGGCGCCAGCCGAGCTGCAACCGGCCGTGCGCGCGGTGACGATCCGGTTGGGCGAGATGGTGGCGGACCAACGGAATTTCTTCGCCCCCCTGCCCGGCCCCCAGGAAGCCGAACGGACCCAGACACTGGCCCTGGTGGCCAAGCAGTTGTCGTCCATCGGGGTCACAGAGGGTTTGGAGCGGCAGTTCGCCGCCCTCACCGAACTCGAACTGAAGTCCACCGGATCCTGGGCCCTGGTGCCGGCGGCTCAGGGGGAGTGGGGCAGTACCGCCATCCGGTATCTCGAGAACAGCGCCAAGGCGCTGCCCGAGGCGGAACGCCCCGACCCGTATTGGGCTGACGACGTGGTCGCCGGCGTGCTGGCTTCGGTTCGCGCCGTGCTGGGCATCGACGAACTGCACGCCCGCACTGAGGCCCAGTATCCTGGCGGGCGGCGCACCGGAGAGCAGCAGATCATCCCTGATTGAGTAAGACTTCGGGTGAGGACGGCGGGTGAAAACGGCAGGTGAGGACGGCAGGTGAGAAGAGCGGGTGAGGAAGCGGGTGACCGCATTCCTCACCCGCAATTTTCACCCGCCGTCCTCACCGGCAGTTTTCACCTGCTGTCCTCACCCGCCGTTTTCACCTGCTGTCCTCACCCGCCGTTTTCACCTGCCGTCCTCACCCGCCGTTTTCACCTGCCGTCCTCACCGCGATTTTCACCCGCCGTCCTCACCCGCAGTTTTCACCTGCTGTCCTCACCCGCCGTCCTCACCTGCCGTCCTCACCGCATTCCTCACTACAGTTCTCCGCCCCCACTCGCGGCCGGCACCGCCGCGAAGCGTTCCATGAAGCGGGCGAAGACGTTGATCCCCTCCCACAGCTGCGCCAGGTCCAGCTTCTCGTTGGGCGAATGCAGCCCGTCGTCCGGCAGGCCGATGCCCGTCAGCAGCACGGGTGCGCCCGAGGCGCCCAGCCGGGGCACGATCGGGATCGAGCCCCCGGCGCGCACCCGGACGGCCGGCTTCCCCGCCACCTCCTTGAACGCCTCGTCGAGGACGGCAAAGGCAGGGTGCGACACGTCGATCTGCACCGGGTCGCTCCCATGCAGGACCTTGACCTCGACCTCCGCGTACCGAGGGGCCGCCGCCTTCGCGGCCCGCTCCAGCGCCGCCGCCACTTTGGCGAATGGGAGTCCCGGCACCAGGCGGAGGCTGACCTTGGCGGTTGCGGCAGCGGGAATGACGGTCTTCGCGCCGTCGCCCACGAAGCCGCCACGAATGCCGTGGATCTCGAAGGTCGGCAGCGCCCAGGTCCGTTCAAAGATGGAATACTTCTTGAGCCCGGTGATCGCCTTCCCGGTGATCTCGTCGTGCAGAAAATCCTTCTTCTTGAAGGGCAGCCGGTTCCAGCTCTTCACTTCCGCCTTGCTGGGCGGCACCACCGACTTGTACAGCTTCGGAATATTGATTTTGCCATCGGCATCCTTGAGATCGCTGAGCAGACGGACCAGCGTCTCCACCGCATTCGGCGCCACGCCACCGTAGGTCCCGGAGTGGAGATCCCGCTGGAGCGTGCGGACGGTGATCTCCGCATAGCAGATCCCGCGAAGGGCGGTATAGACCGCCGGAATGCCCGTGGCGTAGTACGACATGTCGCAGACGAGTGCCGCATCCGCCACGGTCCGTTCGGGCTGGTCGCGCAGGAAGTCATCGATGACGTGGCCACCGCACTCCTCTTCGCCTTCGAAGATGAAGTGCACGTTGAGCGGCGGCACCCCATCGTCATTCAGGATCGCTTCGTAGGCGCGGAGCAGGCAGAACACCTGGCCCTTGTCGTCTGCGGTGCCACGGGCGTACAGCTTGCCATCACGCACCGTCGGGGCAAACGGTGGGGAGAGCCATTCATCCACCGGGTCCACCGGCTGGACGTCGTAGTGGCCGTAGATCAGGAGCGTGGGCGCGCCGGGAACCTTCGGTCCCTCGGCCCAGACCAGGGGGTGTCCCTCGGTGCCTTCGACCAGCGTGACCACAGGGCACCGGAGCCGCCGGAGATCGTCCACCAGCCACTGCGCGGCGGCGCGACAATCATCCTTGTGGGCGGGGAGGGCGCTGATACTGGGGATCGAAAGGAACTGGGTGAGTTCCTGCAGCAGGCGGGGCTGCTGGTCGGGGGCGGCGAAGTCGGTTTTCATGGCTTGCAACATAAAGCGGCCTGCGGGGTGAGGTAAGAAGACCGAAATCCCACGCTGGACAGCCACTTTTCCTCCCTCTTACCATGGTTGGGGTCGGGCCGTAACTTGTCGCCCATGTTCTCCACCAATCAGTTCCGCGTCTTCTCGGGCGCCCCGGAGGATCGGCTCCTCTCGCGGCCCCGGCGGCTGTTGCAGGAGGGTCGGCTGACCGAATCGGAGAGCGCCTACCACGCGGTCCTGGCCACCAATCCCGAGGTCAAGCAGACCTGGGTCGAATACTTTGCCCTGCTCCGGCACGGCAAGCGCCACGGCGAGGCACTGGCCCTGGGCGCACGGGCAGCGGTCCAGTTCGGCGACGATGCGATGCCCGCCGCCCTGCGTGGGGCGGCCCTCGTCGAGCTGGGGAATTTCCGTGAGGGGCTGGAAGAACTGGATCGCGCGGCCCAGCTCAACCCCAACCTCGGCCTGGTGTGGCATGAAGCGGGGTACGCCGCATTCCGGCTGGGGGAATTGTCCCGGGCGCTGATCGCGCTCGACCGGGCATTCGCGCTGGAACCTCATGGGGGTACCCTGCTCCTCCGGGGCCAGGTGTTGCGGGAGGCTGGTCGCTACCTCGCCGCCGAGGTGGCCTTTGAGGGCGCGGCGGAAGCGGCGGAGTTCCCGGCGCAACGAGAGCTGGCGGAGCGGGAGATCCAGGCCACCCGGCGCTATGGCGCTCTCGAGGGCACCCGACCGGTCGCCCTGCCACCGAGTCACCGCTGGTTTGGGGATACCGGGGCCGTGCCGCTGACCGGCGGAGCCGCACCCCCCGCCTCGGATGCGGACCTGCTCCATGGGTTCCTCGAATTGAGCCGGGATGCCGAATGGCGCTTTACCGAGGTGCTCGCCCTCGATGGCTGGGAGGGGTGGACCGGGCTGGCGGACCAGCTTGGCATTCCCCTGACGGTCCGCCCCCCATCGGACCGCGCGGCCATTCCCCTCGTCGTTGCCTGTACCACCACCGCGCTCCCCAGCCCCGAAGGGCTGCTCCTCCCCGCGGAGCGGGGTCGGGGACTGAGCCTGGTCCTGGAGCAGGCCGCCCGCACACCGGTCGCCGATGTGTTCGGCCATGTGGGCGATGGCCACGGAGCCTCTGATCCCGCGTTCGCCTTCGAGGCGGCGCATCACCCGCAAAGCCGATTGCAACATCGCACCCTCACATGACCACTCGCCGTTCCGTTCGTGCTTTCGTCTTCGCCCTCCTCGCGGCCTGCAGCCCTGCCGCTTCCACCCCGACCGATCCCGCCGACCTGCTGCTGGTGAATGGCGTGATCGTCACCGTCGACAGCCAGCATCCGCAGGCCGAAGCCATGGCCATCCGGGGCGACCGGATCATGGCGCTGGGAACGACCGCCGAGATGGACCGGCTGCGCGGGCCGAGCACCCGGCGGATTGACCTGGCGGGCCAGCTGGCCATCCCCGGATTCATCGAAGGACACGGGCATTTCCTGGGGCTCGGCCGGGCCCGCATGCATCTGAACCTTGCCCGGGCGAAAAACTGGGAGAACATCGTCGCGATGGTCGGGGCGGCGACCCAGGATGTCGCCGATGGGGCGTGGATCAGTGGGCGTGGCTGGCACCAGGAAAAATGGGATTCGGTCCCGGCGCCCGCCGTGGAGGGAATGCCGCTGCACGCCAGTCTCGACAGCCTCTCGCCCCGGAACCCGGTCTTCCTGTCCCACGCAAGCGGGCACGCCGCCTTCGTGAACGGCGAGGCGTTGCGGCTGGCGGGGATCACCCGCAAGACCCGCAATCCAGCCGGTGGAGAGATTGTCCGCGGCCCGGATGGCGAAGCGACCGGTGTTCTGCGGGAGACGGCGATGTCGCTGGTCCGCGACAAGATGGAGGCGTGGGAGGAGGGGCGGGGCGCAGCCGCCGAGGAGGCGGAAGCCCGCCACATGGTGGAACTGGCAGGTGCGGACGTGCTGTCGAAGGGGATCACCAGCTTTCACGATGCCGGCGAGCCGTTCGCTTCCATCGATCTCCTGCGCACGATGGCCGAAGCGGGGCAGCTCCCTGTGCGGCTGTACGTGATGGTGGGCGGCGAGTCGACTGCGGCTTACCGTCAGCGGCTCGCAGCCTACCGGATGATTGGTGTGGGCAACAACTACCTCACCGTACGCGCCATCAAGCTGTACGCCGACGGGGCCCTCGGCTCGCACGGGGCCTGGATGCTGCAGCCCTACACCGACATGCCCTCCACGGTCGGGCTGCCGGTCACCCCGCCAAAGGTTATCGAGGACAACGCCCGCATTGCCCTGGCGGACAGCTTTCAGGTCGCGACCCATGCGATCGGGGACCGGGCCAACCGCGAAGTCCTCGACATCTACCAGCGCGTACTGGATGGCCGCACCGATCAACGGTGGCGCATCGAACACGCCCAGCATATCGACCCGGCCGATATCCCGCGATTCCATGCCCTCGGCGTAATCGCGGCGATGCAGGCGATCCATGCAACGTCGGATGGCCCCTGGGTGCCCAAGCGGATTGGTGACGCCCGGGCGGCCGCCGGCGCCTACGTGTGGCATTCCTTGCTGGCCAGCGGTGCGGTGGTCACCAACGGGACCGATGTCCCGGTCGAGGATGCCGATCCGCTGGCGTCCTTCTATGCCTCGGTCAGCCGGAAGTTGCCCGATGGCTCGGTGTTCTATCCCGACCAGCGGATGACCAGGGACGAGGCGCTGCGCGCCTATACGCTCAGCAACGCCTACGCGGCGTTCGAAGACTCGCTCAAGGGATCGCTGACCCCGGGGAAGCTGGCGGATGTGACGGTACTGTCGCGTAACATCATGACCGTCCCGGAGGACTCGATCCCCGGGACGGTGGTGCGGTATACGATTCTTGGCGGCAAGGTGGTCTATACAGCGGAGGCGCCGTAGCGGTCAGTTGCGGAAGATCCGATCGACCCACTGCACCGCGTCGCGATACGCGCCGGGCAGGCGCCCGGCGGAGACATCCGCCGCATCGGCCAGCTCCTTGAGTTTGGTCCAGTCTGCCCGCTCATAGGCCAGGACCAGGTCCCACACCGGCGCCAGCTGGGTTCGATGTCCGAGGAGCGTGTCGCGCACATCCTCCGCCACCGGCATCGCGGCGAGGGTCTCCTCGAGCGGACGGCCCAGCAGCCCCTCCAGTGCCGAAAGCATTCCTACCAGAAAGAGATCGGCCTGACGGGCCGCCATTCCGGCCTCGCGGGCCACCGACTCAGCGAAATGCGCCCGCACCATCGAGGTGACGACCAGCTGCGCCGGGCGGTCATCGCCCAGCACCGTCAGCGCCATCAGCGAGCACCACTTGCGCGCAGCCCGTTCGCCGAGCACCCGCAGTGCATGCCGGATGGAGGTGACTTCGTGCCGCCAGCCGAACCCGGCGGAGTTCAGGTAGCGAAGTAATTTGACGGTGAGCGCGACCTCTTCCCGGATCACCCCTTCCAGCCGATCGATGTCCAGCTCTGAGCGATTCAGTTCCGCCATGAAGCGGACGCAGTTCCGTTTATAGGCCGGGACATCCGAGGCATGCAGCACCTCGGGCTCGCAGAAGAAGTACCCCTGGAAATGGGTGAACCCTTCTTCCATGGCCTGAGTGAACTCAGCCCGGGTCTCCACCTTCTGCGCCACCAGCTTCACCTTCCGCGGGGTAAACTCGCGGACAATCTTCCGGCGTTGCTCCGTGGTGGTACTTCGCATGTCCACCTTGATCACATCGGCCAGTTCGCCGAGCGGGTTCGGCATCGCTGCGGGGCCGAAGCCGCTCAGGGCCAGGCGATAGCCGGCCCGCTTGAGGTCTCGGCAGGCCTCGATCACCTGCTCGGTCGGTTCGATCGATTCGACCAGTTCGACAATCGTCCGATCGCGCGGGAGCACGAGGTAAAACTCCTGCAACAGCACCTCTTTCGAGGCGTTGATGAATCCGGTCCGCTCGCCGAGCAGGATATCCAGCCCGAAGCCGAGCAGCGTGGTGTGCAGCATCTCGAAGGATGCCTGGTCCTGATCCGGGTGCTGAAAGGTGTTCTCCAGGCTGGACCGGAACAGCAGCTCGTACCCATAGACCTCCTGGCGCCGATTGAAAATCGGCTGGCGGGCCACAAAGAGGTCGGTGCTGGTTCCGGAAAGCATACTGGCAGACTCCAGGGGACAGGTCAGGGTGTCCCTTCGAGTATCGCCACAAGGCAATGCGGGCTTGAGTCTTACCTGCCGCCGGCAGGTTTGTCAGGGCACTCCGCCCGGCCAGCCGCGGCTCCACCCGGCATACCAGGGAATATCAGCCCCGGTGAAGCTGGCCGGTGGCACCGCACCCAGCCAGGTCGCCGTAAGGTCGAAAAACAGGTTGGAGGGCGGAGCCATGCTGCCCGTGGCCGCAGGCGAACCGAACACGGGACGGGTGTCCGGCGTCAGGGTGTTGGCCGGTGCGAGCAGGGCGGGGTCGACCACCCGGTTGAAGCGGGCGGGGTCGAGGACAAAGGCGCTCTCATCGATGCAGTCAGCATCAACCGAGAAGTTGGTGAGATTGGCAAACACGATATTATGACTGAACTGCAGACTGTCACCGGCGACCTGGGCACAGACCGCTGCGCCGTTCAGGTCCACGCCCTGGCCCGCGTTGATCAGGATCATGTCGCGAAACACCCCGGCGGTGCCGTTCTGCAGCAGCAGGGCCGTTCCGGTGGCTCCGATGGGTCCCGAACCGACCACCGTCACGTGGTACAGGTCGGGCTGTGATCGCGGCCCGGCGTCCGGTGCTGCCTGCAGGTTCGACCCGCGCAACCCGCTCATCCCACCGCTGGGAATCTGCACCTGAATAAACTGGCCCGAGCCCCCAAAGCCATTCCCCCCCCAGCCATCATCCCAGGCCAGTCCAGCCAGCATGTTCCCGGTCAGGACGAGGTAGCGCAGGTTCACATTGCCGCCAGACACGAACACCCCTTCTCCCTGGGCTCCATGAACCTGCAGGTGCTCGATCCGGGTTCCGGATCCGACTCCCAGCAGGGCCAGGCCGGCGACCGGGGGGCCACCTACCGGTTGCCCCGCATGCTCGATGCGCACGTAATCGATGACGCCGCTGGTGTCCTGCACCAGGCATCCGCCGTACAACTCGGTGGAACCGATACTGCGCTTCTCCGGGCAGAAGCCCAGCAATCCGGGGTCGCGATTATTGAGCAGGGCCAGGCCATTGATCACTACGCCGCCCCAGCACCCGGGGGTGGGCGCGGCGCTGGTGCAGGTGAATACGATTGGCTCGAGCCGAGTTCCCTGCCAGCGGACCTTGCCCGCGCGGGCGACAATCAAGGCCCCCCGCGTGGCGGCGTCGCCTTCGATCCGGGTACCCGGGGTGATGGTCAGCACGGTGCCGGCCGCGACCAGCACATTGCCCTGTAATTCGTACACGGTGTCCCGGCTCAGGGTCCGGCTGCTGTCCAGAGTACCGGTCAGTATGACCCGCGCGCTGCGCGGTCCCCGTCCGGGGATCAGCTCGCCGACCACAGGCTGGTCATTACCGACCCCTTCGTTTGCCAGGGCGAGCGCATCGAGCCCCGAGATGTCGTAGGTCCCGCTGGCATTCCGGCCAGGGGGTATGGGGTCGTCCGCTTCTCCGAGCCCCGGCAGATTGAAGGGCGCCACGTTGCCGGCAATCACAAGGTCTTTGGTGGCATCCGTCAGCACGTTCAGGTTCCCCACCGTCACGTTCAGCACGGCCAGCACATCCAACCCGTTGACCCCGCCCCCCAGCGTCACATCGCCATACCGCGTGCCCTGCCCCGGGACCATGAGGGCGGCGGCCGTCGCGGGCGTCGCGTAGCCGAGGTAGACCGCCCACTCGGTGACGGTTGGCCGGCTCACGGTTCCGGGGTAGCGCGCGGATGCGATGGTGAAAGGCAGGGTTTCGGGCCGACCCAGCACGCGCAGGTCGGGGGTGACTGCTTCGGTCGTCTCGAACCGCAGCTGTTCGAGGTAGTCCCTGCGACGTACCTCGAAGCGGAACTCGGCCACGGTGGAGTCCAGCCCGGCCAGGCGGAGTGCGATCATGCGCAGGCGGCCGCGGTCGCCCTCGGCGTGGTTCACCACCACCGGAGCGTCTCCGGCGAGCGGCTGGCCGAGGTAACGGAGGCGGTCCGGATCGAACCGAAGCGAGCCCAGCAGCGATCCGATCCGCACCCCCGAGGGCGACTCGATCCGGACCTGGACGGTGAGACTGTCACCGGCCGGCGCCGTCATGGAGCTGACGGCAAGGCCGGTCGCCAGGTCCGGCACCGCGGGCGGAGGCGTCAGGGATTCGTGATTACACCCTGCCAGGACGATCAGGGTCGCGGCCATCGCTCCGTACCAGGAGACTCTTCGATCAACGGAACAGGTCATTGTCTTCCAGCCGGGTGAAATTGCCATTCGCGTTGAACAGGTAGACGATCACCCCGTAGTAGTCGTAGTACTCGGGGCGGCCATTCCCCAGCGGTACAACTGGCAACTGCACCCCCTCGTACCCGACGGCATTGAATACGCCGATATCGGGGTTCCCATCCGCGGGAAACAGGATGCCATCCCGCAGCCGGGCGGCGACGAAGGTCCCGGCGAAATTGGGGTCTGACACGAGTAACTGTGTCTGGAGCTGGTTGACCGTGAGAAACCGGGCGTTGAAGAGCGTCGGCGTCGGACCGCCGCCCGATTCGTTCCCGATCGGCTCCTCCACGACCGGAGTGGTGTTCCCGTACTGGTCGGCCACCCGGATACTGGTACAGCGACCCGGGCCGAAGACCGAGTCCGGTAATCCGGTTTCGATGGCGCCGAAGACCACGATGGTATCCTGCCCTGCGGTCCGATCCTGCAGCAGCCCGCGGCGCAGGCGTCCGCCGCCGGCGAGGACGCTGTGGCCCCGACAATCGGTGATGTCCCAGTTGTAGCGCTCGATGTCGCCGTCGGGGTCGGTGGCGCGAAAGAGAAAGCCGCTGGTCCCGTCGTGGTAGGAGCTGGCGAAGCTCAGCAGATGAGGGCGTTTGCTCTCCTCGGAGCAGACGACCCGGAAATCGGCGTGGGCACCCCCTTCCGCGACCACGGTCACCATGGGGCGGGGACCCTGTTCGCTGGTGACCACACAGTTGGAGGCCACGTGCTCCAGGGCCACCTCATACTGGCCGTCGGGGAGGTCATCGATACGGAGGGTGTCCGCCGGTCCCAGGATGCCGGCCCGATCCACCGTCCCGCCGCGCAGTCGATAGATGAACGCCTGGTCGGTGTTGACGCCGTCGGCCGCCGTGGTCACCGTCAGCTGCGATTCGCAGCTGAGCTGGTAACGGACGATCGCGGTGTTAGTGCCTTCGGCCACCAGGATGTAATACTCGGAGGATCCGTTCCCCGGCAGCCGGCAGTAGGAGGGGGTTCCCTCGAGTGTCACCCGGTAGGTAGCGGGAACCACCGGCACGATGATCGTATCGTGCGGCGCGGCGTGAATAACCTCGTCGATCCCGGTGGTCCCCGAGATCTCCGTGACGCGGTAGGTGTATTGCCGTCCGAGATCAGTGTCGCCCGAAGAGGAAAAGATGGCCACGATCGCGATATAGGGCGGCTCCCGAGTTGGTCCGGTACTTGATGTGCACCCGGCCGCCACGACAAGCAGACCCGCCGTGAGGAAGGCCAGACTCCGGTTCCGCACCCACTGTACGATCTGCGACATGGCGACCTCCCGAAAACAGCGACAGACCGGTGCCCAGGATGGACACCGGTCGGCCGCCTTACTGTCAGTCCTGCGCCTGCCTCACGGGGTGGTCGAGTTCGTCCAGCCGCGCGACCAGGGCAGGTACCACGGAATCACGTTCGACGCCGGGTTCACAGCGCCCTTGTAGTTCGCCGTGACATCGAGTCCCGTGCCGGACGGCGTGAGGCCGCCGGCAACCGCCGCCGCACTGACCGGGCGGAAGTCGGGAGCCGTCACATTGTACGGCGCCCGGATGATCGAGGTCCCGGTGCCCGCGACGGTCGTATTGCTGGCCGCGACGGCGAAATACAGGCCTTCGATATCGCTGGCCGCCGGGAAGCCGGTGCAGTTTGCCTCGATGTCCGCGTTGCCGATGGTGGTGAAGTTGGCCGCCACCACACCGTCCCAGGCCGGAGCCGGGCAGGTGGCATCGTCATCGAGGTCCATGAGGGCCGGGAAGCCCATCATGACCATGTTGTGCATCGGGGTCTTGGCGCCGCGGCGCAGGTTGATGCCATCCTGCGTATCGTTGGCCGCGTTGGCCCCGGTGACTCCGCCTGCATTGATCTTGCCGATCATGGTCAGGTTCCACGCGGCGCCATTGGTGATCGGCGTCAGGGTGAACGGCTGGGGGGACTCGGCGTTGTCGATCTCGAGGCCCTTGTCGCCGTCGGTGGAGTCCTGCTGGATGATCACGAACTGCGCGTTGCCGATCCAGCCCTGGGAATAGTCAAAGGCGTCGTCGGAGTTCGCCGTCGAGACCAGATGGCGAATGCTGACCGCACCACCAAAGACCTCGAGCCCGTCGTCCAGGCCGCCATGCACCTGGATGAAGTCGATCTTGGTGCCGCTGCCCACGCCACCCAGCGTGAAATTGTTCAGTTCCTTGTCCGGGCAAACTGGAAGCCGCCGTACTCGAACCGGGCGAACTTCACCGCGCCGCTGCTGTCGGCATCGTTGCACCCGCCGAAGCGGGCCAGGGTCAGCGGGTTCGGACCGGAACCCTCATAATCCTGGTTGAGGCAGCCGCCGGTCGCGGCGCGACCTGCGATCACCGGGCTGGTGGCAGAGGTGTTGGCCGCCGTGCCCTGCCCGCCGTTGATGCCGGCGTTGCCGAGGATGACGACACCACCCCAGCAGCCCTTGGTCTTGACGGCCTGATCGCAGGTGAACACGATCGGGGCCTGGGGTTCACCGATCGCGAGGATCCGGCCATCGCGCTCGATGTACAGCGCCGACGGGGTGCCGGCAGTCGAGGTCTGCATCCCCTCGATACGGGCGCCCTTGAGAATCGTCAGGGTCGCACCGTTGGTCACCCGGACAATGCCGTCGAGCCGAATGGCGGCCGCAGCAGTCCAGGTGGTGTCGGAGGTGATGTTGCCGCTGATCGTCGTGGTTCCGGACGGCGCGCCTACCAGCTGGACCGGGTCACAGACCACCGGGCGGAGGTTGCCAGCGTTCTCGTTGGCGACCGCGAGGACGTCCAGACCGTCGACCGTCCGCGAGCCGTTGGAGTTGAGACCAACAATCGGCTGCGTCGCGGTGGGGGCCGGCGCCACGTTCGACACGATGATCGGGTCGCGCGTCGGGAAATCGATCCCGGTGACGTCGTTGTTGCCGACTGAAATGTTGGCCATGTACAGCACATCCAGGCCGTTGACCGACGAGGACGTCGGGCCGCCGGGAGGACCACAGTAGCCGGTTTCCGCCGAGAGATTGGCGTTGCCGTAGACTTCATTCGCGATAGTCGGCTGCAGCTGGGCTGCGGCCTTGCGGCTCACCGCTTCCAGCGCGGCCTGGCCGGGGTACAGTGCTTCGTTCCAGTCCGACAGCGCCATGCGATGCGCACCGGCGGGCACGGCCAGGGCGGCCGCGACTTCCGTGGCGCCGGTCTCGGCCTGGCGGATCTCCTTCAGGCCCTTCCGGTCCGAGGCCAGCTCGAGATCAAATCCCAGACCCCGGGCGTAGTCGGCGCTCTTCACTTCGAAGACCAACGTGCCGCTGTGCCCGCCCAGCCCCTGAATGCTGTAGCTCAGGAGCCGGACCTGCCCACGGTCCGCGGCGCTCTGGTTGATCATGGTCACCACCGAGCTGCCCTCGGCGGTCTGACCGACGTAGCTCAGCCGGCTGGGATCGAACCGGAGGGTACCCTGCAGGGCGCCCAGGTCGAGGTCCCCGGCGTTGTCGGCGCGGAGCGCGAGCGCAATCTGGTCACCGACTTGCGCGGTGGCGGAGGACAGGTCCACCCCCACGGCGAAGGCGGTGGCGGGATTGGCTCCCAACGGAGCCTGCTCATCCGACGAGCAGGCGGTGAATGCGGCCACGGCGCCAGCGACCCCGAGGGTCCGGCGGAGGTACCGCAGGGAAAGACGTGACATCATGCGTACCATCCTTCTAGGGAGCGGTGTGGCGGGGGACGCCGGCCGCTGCCGGCGCCCCCGCTCGAATGACGACCGTTATGGTGCAGTCGCTTCGGTGACGATGATGTTCGGGAGGTAATCCAGGATCCCGTTGGAATCGCTCGCGACGCCCAGCACGGTGCTGGTGCTGATCGGGGTCGCTCCACCGAGGTCCGAGAAGGTGCAGGTGATGATCGGGACGACACCGAACCCGGCAGCGGCATTCGTGTTGAAGGCGCTGTACACCACCGTACCCGGGTTGGAGACGTTCGGCGGCACCGGCGAGCTCAGCGGCGAGCCCGAGGCGTAGGCGCAGCTGGGCGAGCCCAGGCGAGCCGACGGATAGGTGAAGACGCCGTCGATGACGCCGATCTGCTCCGGACCCGAGACGGACGGGTCATCATAGCTGGCCATGTCGATCGAGAAGGAGATCGTCACGGTCGCGCCGTTGTCCACCGCGGTACCGACATACTGGTAGCCGGCGGGCGGAGGGGTGCACGCCACCGTGAAGTTCACGGTCGCGGTTCCGCCGCTGGCGAGGCCGGTGTAGCTGCCCGCGCCCGGGTTGGTGCAGCCGGACGGCAGGTTGGCCAGGGTGACTGCGCCCGCGCCGCTGCCCACCGGGACGCTGGTGCGGGTGTACAGGCCCGCGGCGTTCGGGTTGACGGCCGGCTGGGCCGAGCCACCGGTCGGGGTGACCACCACCGAGACGCCCGTGGGGCTGGGCGAGGCACCGGTGAAGGTGATCGTGCCCGAGACGCTGCCCACAGGCACCGGGCAGGTCACGGTGAAGTTGACGGTCGAGGTGCCGCCGTTGGTGACGGTGGTGCCCTGCGCAGCCGGCGTGGTGCAGCCGCTCGGGAGGCCACCAGTGATCGCGACGCTGGCCGGCCCGGTCGGCACGCTGCCGATCGAGTAGGCGCCCGCGCCCGCGGTGGTGCCGGGGAGCGAGGTGATGCCCGAGGTCGCCGTCACGGTCACACCGTTGAGGGTGCCCAGGGTGGGCGAAGTCACGGTGCCGCTGATGGTGCCGGTCGGCGCCGCGCCGCTGTTCTGCAGGTCAGCCGCGACCAGCAGCCGGGCGGTGAACTGACCCACGGTCGGATCGATATCGAACCCGACGGTGTGGGCAATCGTGGTCGAGCCCGGGAAGATCGGGCCCGGGTACTCTTCCCACCGGAAGCAGTCGTTGGACGTCGCAACGCAACCCACATCATTGAAAAAGTTGTGGGGCGCGCCATCCCAATCGGTGCTCGGGGCCACCAGGCCGTAGCTGGGCAGGGTCACGATGATATCGTTGCCCTGGCCGCTGGTGGCGGTGCCGCCGGTGGTCACGGCCACGGCGATGTCGAAGGGGAACAGCAGCGGACCGGTGGTGCCGGCCGGAGGAGCGGGGAACACGGTGGGGCCGACCAGCTGGACCCCGTTGAGCTTGTTGGTCACGTTGATGTCGAACGTGACCCGGACCTTGCCGGGGGTGAAGGCGCCAACTGCCGAGGCAGCGAAATTGCTGCTGGTCAAGGTGACGACGTCGCCACCGACCAGCGACAGATCAATCGCGCTCACATTGGCATCAGCACCACGCAACAGACCGCCCTGGGTGCCCGTCAGTTCGGGCGGCCGGATTTTGACGTCTCCAGTACGGGCGTTGACATCGGCAAGAAAGGCGGCGCGGGTGATCGTCGGGTTGGGCGGCGGATTCCCCGGGAGCACAGGGCCAGCTCCGTTGTCCTGCTGGGAGCCGCACCCGCTCGCGAAGATCACGGCCGCGGTCAGCACGGACGCCGGGAATGCACGGCGAACCTGCCCACCGAAACGGCGGACCAACTGCATGGAACCTCCTCAACCTGGTAGTGGAAAGGCAGCCGTCCGATTCATTGGCGAGAGACGGCTGGGCATTCAAGCCGCAGCTAACTTCGTCCGATAACCCCAAGGTCCCCCGACGGTCCGGTATCGGGTTCCGCCACGTGCGGTAACGCGAACCGGCACGAATCCGCGTGCCGGTGTTATGCGATTGTGATGTGGATTGTCACGGGAGGCGGGCAAAGGGACTGGCCGGTGGTGCTGCGCCGCCGGGGCCGCAGCGGAAGCGGCGCCGGGTCAGCGGCGGGAGTGCCACGGTGGTCTTAGGGCAGCGTGAGCTGTCCATCAGTCACGGAAATCACGGCCGTATAGTTGAAAGACCCCAGGGTCGGCGTACTGACCACCGGTCCGAGGTAGGTGTGGACCGCGGCCACACTCCCGGCCGGGCCGATCGGCTTGAGCAGGACCCGCGCGATGTTCACCAGGCCGGTGTTCGCCGTCGGCGAACCACTGAACCCAAGCTTGCACCTGCAGCCACCCACCGCATTCGTCGTATTGAACGATCCTCCGCCGCTGCCGAACACCAGCGAATGGAACTGCAGGACCGCCGGGTCCCAGACCAGCGAGTCCACCACGAACGACTGGATGGCTTCGGGGCCCGGCGTCTGGCTGAGATCCTGGGTCAGATTGAGTGAGATCTGCACCGGATAGGCCTGAAAGGCCCCATCGAATGCCCCGAACGTGCTGGTCCACGCCGGTCCGCTCCCTGCTCCGGTCGTAATCGTGGCGGTGGTCTGGGCCTGCGCGGTGGCGCCCAGGTTGTCGGTCACGGTCAGGGTCACCGGATAGGTGCCGGCGGCTGCGTAGCTCTTGCTGGGGTTGGCGACGGCACTACCGCTGTTGTCGCCAAAGCTCCAGCTGAAGGAGGCAATCGTCCCATCCGGATCGCTGGAGCCGGCCGAGCTGAAGCTGATCGCAGTGCCAACCGTCCCGATATAGGGCCCGTTGATCTGGGCGGTCGGATTCTGGTTCCCCCCGCCCCCGCCCGCACTCACCGTGACGGTGGCCTGGTCACTCCCCGTGGCCCCGCCATTGTCGGTTACGGTCAGGGTCGCAGTGAAGCTGCCCGCGGCGGCAAAGCTCTTGGAGGGCGACGCGCCGGTCGCGGTGGTCCCGTCACTGAACGACCAGGCATAGGACGCGATGGTCCCGTCCGCATCGGTGGATCCGGCGCTGCTGAAGGCAATGGCGCTCCCGGCGGTCCCGCTGTAGGGCCCGTTGGCCTCGGCGGTCGGGGACTGGTTGCTGCCGCCACCGCCCCCGGCGGTGATCGCCAGGGTGTCTTCCACGACCCGAAACAGGGTGTCCAGCGTCTCGACGCCGTCCCCATCGGCGGACAACTGGATCGTCGTGCGGGTCCGCGCTGAGGTGCCGCCCGTGCCCTTCGTGGTGAAAGTGAACCGGGCCGCGGGGATGACCCCCGTCGGTGAGGTGCCGCCCACCCCCAGCCAGACAATGGTGCCCGGCGTGCTGGTGTTCACCACAGGTGTGCCCAGCAGACCGCCCGGTGGTGCAGAGGCGCTCACAAAGGTGAGCAACGCGGGATCGTACTTCAGCTCGGCCTGGATCACCCCGAGGGTCTGCGTCGGGATGGCGGAGAGATCCAGGGTGACATCCAGATTGGCGTTCTGCCCGGTCGGCACGGTCTGGGGCGCCCAGAGGTTCCGATACACCAGCGGCGCACCGGGATTCCCCCCGCTCCGGTCGGGACAGGTGACCGCAAAGGCAACGGTATCCACCGATTGGGGCACCACCGTGATCGTGGCACCGCCCGACGCCAGCGTGCAGGGCAGGTCGACCCCCGTCAGGCTGACCTCGTACTCGCCGGGCTGCAGGGCGTTCAGGGATACCTCGCCCCCTGCCCCGTCCACCTGTACCCCACCCAGCACCGGGGTGGAGCTGCCAGGGATGATCCCCGCGAAGCTGACGGTGTACCCGCTGGGATCGATGCTGTCGCCCACCACCTCCACCGTGGCCACGATCCGGCCCCGCGCGGGGTCGGTGCAGGTGGCGGAGAACTGACTGCCGGCCCGCGTCACGAGCCCGGTGTCCACTACGGTGACTTGCCGAACGGTATCACCGGTGATGACACAGGTCGGCAGGATGTCGCTGAGAGTGACGGTGTACACCCCGGCAGGAAGCGGGAACAGGGTCACGTTGTCGAACGTGCCAACCGTGATCGCGGTATCCTTGGGTCCCTGGAGCGTCACCCGGTAGCCATTGGGGTCAGCCAGGGAAGCATCCGTCCCGCCGGAGGTTCCGGTCGTGATCTGAATGCCGGGCAGCGGGGCGGTGTGTGCTCCCGCCACGACCGACGGCTCCGACGTCTGGCCTTCGCGGTTGACCGCCACGACGCGATAGCCATAGAACCGATCGGCATCGAGCCCGGTATCGAAGAAGCTGGTGGCGTTGGGATCCACCTCTGCCCGGAACTCGAAGCGGCCCCGCAGATCCGCCCGGCGCTCGAGACGATAGCGTTCCAGATCGGCGGACGCGGTGGGCACCCAGTCAATCCGGATGCCTGAGAGACTGATGGCGGTGGCGGTGACACTGGCCGGCGGTGCCAGTCCCGGCGCGGCGAGGTCGGAGGCGGCACACCCCAGAGCCAGCAGCGCCAGCGCTGCCACCCAGCCCCAATGCCGCCACCGCTCAGTAAACATCATACGTCACTCCCAGCGACCAGGTGCTGCCCGAGAAGTACCGGCGCGTAACCACTCGCCCGTCAGATCCGTCCAGCGACCACTGGACCGGGCGATTGGTGATGTTGGTCCCCCCGAGCGCGAAGCGCAGTGGCCCCCAGGATTGCTGGAGCTTCAGGTCGAGGCTGTAGCGCCCCTCCTCCAGCACGTTCACCGGGGGAGTACTCGTCTGATTGGTCGGATCGCCAGAGCCGTACCGCGCGATCCGCGTGGCGAAATAGTTGTACAGCAACTGGAACGAGGTGCCCCACTCCGGACGATCCCATCCCAGCGACCCGTTCAGGACGAAAGGCGACTGGCCCTGCAGTGTGAGGCCGCGGGCGTTGCCGAACCGGACACTGTCGAGATCGATGCTGGATTTGAGCAGGGTGGCATTGAACCCGAGGGACAGGGCCCCAAGGGCGCCCGGCAGGAAATCGAGCCCCCGGCGGGCCTCCAGTTCCAGTCCGTAATTACGGGCCCGCAATCCGTTCGTCGTGAAGGTGACGCAGCTGCCGGCGCCGCTTCCCGTCACCTCCACCAGCGGGGCCTGGAAGTTCTTGTAGAAGCCGCTGATGGCGAACAGTTCCCCGGGCCGGGCGAAGTACTCCCACCGGACATCGGCGTTATTGATCCGGCTGGACACCAGGGTCGTATCGCCCACGATCTCGCACTCTTGTGCCACCGGCTGGTAGCGGTCGGCGACCAGTTCCCGGGGGTCGGGCCGGCTCAGGGAACGGAATCCGGCGAAGCGCAGGTTCATCTGTTCCGTGAGGCTCACCGTGAGATTGGCGGACCAGAGGTAGTCATAGGGCCGCCGGGAATAGCCCCGGGACAGCGTGTCACCCCGCCCGCCGGGATACACATCGATCCGCCAGTGCTCCATCCGCAGCCCGCCGACCAGCCGGACCCCGGGAAGAATCGGAACGTCGGCCATCCCGTAGACGGCCGTCAGGTCGTCATCGGAGTCGTAGTCCGCCCCGATGCCATCGAATCGCTGGATGGTGATCGCCTTGCCAACATTCTCGGCGGCAAACGCCTGTTCCGGCGGCTGGGTGAGCACCGAACCGTCGGTCTGGGTGGTAAACGCCTGGAAGTACCCAGAGCGGAACTTGCGCGGCTTGTTGCGCAGCAGACCGCCCACCTTGAAGCTGGCATCGGCTGGCCGCCGCAACCCCCACGGGATGGACCAGTCCACCTGGCCAGTCGTGCTCCGATCCTGGAGATCCCGGACCTGGAAGGGGCTGATCTGCGCCAGGGTCGGCGTGCCGCCAGTCGTGATGTAGTTGGCCCGCCGGTTGTCCGGTTCGTGACGATTGGCCCAGGCGAGAGTGCCTTTCCATTCCAGCCGGCTGTTGGCCAGGAACCCCAGTAGGTGCTCACCGCTCACCTGGGTCTGGTACAGCTCCCGCTCGACATACCCAATGCCAAAGGTGTTGTAGGTGGAGTTGCTTTCGGTGCTATACCCGACGCCCGAAACCAGCGTCTCCTCCGCCCCCCGGGAGTAGAAGTTCTTCCACCCGAGTTTGGTGCCGCTCCAGGGGCGCCAGGACACGTTGCCAATCCCGCCCCACTCCACTTCGGCCACGCTCTCGTCCAGGACCCGGCCATTGCCGGTCGGTGCATCGATGTCGGGGCGGAATGCCAGCAGTTTGTCCGGGGTGTACTGCCGCTTGTTGCTGTAGGTCAGCGCCAGCACGAACCCGACCGGCGCCGTCTCACCAACCTGGCCTCCGACATTCAGATTGAGTCCCAGGTTCGGGGCCGCCAGGTCCCGCCGTCCGGTCCACACATTCCGGAACGATTCCATCGCCCGCTCGCTCAGGCTGCTCGGCCCGGTCAGCGCCTCCCGGCTGGGGCGCCGCCGCCCGTCACCAAACGCGAAGAGATCACTGGTGGTGCGCGGCCCCACCACCGATCGCTCAAAGGTGGTCTGGCTGTTGGCCGACTGAGTCACCCCGAATTGCATCGTGAAGTTGTCGGGAAATTCCTTGGTACGGATCTCGACCGAGCCGCCGGTGAAGTCACCCGGCTTGTCCGGCGTCGCCGCCTTGGTGCTCACAATCGATTCGAGCAGATTGGCGGGAAAGATGTCGAGCGGGACGACGCGCTTGAGCGGTTCCGGGCTCGGCAGGTCCGCACCGTTGAGCTGGGTATTGCTGTACCGCTCGCTCAACCCACGCACCACCACAAATTTCTTGTCGAACACGGTGACCCCGGTCATGCGACGAATGACATCGCCACCGTCGGAATCGGGGCTCCGACTAATCGCTTCCGCACTGATACCATCACTGGCGGAAGGGGCTGCCTGCTGTGCCGCCAGCAGGCCGGCGTCGGTACGCGGCGCTGCCGGCACATCGCTCACCACCGCGAGTTCATCGAGTTCGATGGCCCGCACGCTGAGGACGAAATCGGCCGTCACCGATCCTCCGGCGATGACCCGCACACTGTCCCGGATCTGCGGCGCATAGCCGATCATCGCGGCACGTACCGAGTACGTCCCGGCGGGCAGCGGAGCGGTGCGGAACCGACCATCGAGATCACTCTCAAGCGCCCCCGTCTGCCCCACGATCACGATCCGGCAGGAAGTGAGCGGCCGACCCGTCTCCCGGTCCACGACACGACCGACGATGCGGCCGGTGCCCACGGCGGCCGGGGCCGGCGCCACCGGCTGCTGGGCGGTGAGGCGAGCGGCGCCAAACGTTGCGAAGAGAAGTGCCGCGACCAGTACCGACTTGATCATGTCTGCGCCGAGGAGTGGAGGGAGAGCTCGTCGGTGGGTCGAAGTCCGTCACCACGAGCGAGCGTAGTATCCCTGCTCCTGCACCGGATTGATCGGCGTTCCGGTCACGACTCAGTCACGGCCCACGGCGGAGACCGTGGTCGCGGGCGCTTCCGGCAGGGCCTTCGCCGGCCATGCGCCGTCGAGGAACTGACCGAGGTCCCGCAGGAAGGCCCGTCGATCCTCCACCCATGGAAAGGCCGGGGAGGCGTCGAGCACCAGCAATCGCCCATCCACGACATGCGTGGCCCACAGCCGGGCGACTTCACGCCGCGGGACATTCCGAGTCCCGGTGATCACCAGGGTCGGGGCCGACACCAGCCTCATGGTGTCGCGCCACTCCCACCCACCGAGCGACCCGTAGAGTGCCTGGGCCATCGGGGTCCACTCCTGCAGCCGCGTCAGCGGCGCATTGCACACCGCTGGGCCAACACCCGTGACCACCGCGGGGTCCACTTCCTCGGCCGGCGACAGCGCGAATCCCCAGAAGTCACGGCAGTAGCGGTCGGGATCCAGCCGAGGCATTTCCGCTTGCAGCGCCTTGGCATGTCGGGTCAGCGCGAGGGAATCGTGCGGCACCCGGGTCAGCTCATAGATTGTGGTAATGCCGTCCGGCATCGGACCGATCAGCGCAAGCCGTCCGACGTCCCCAGGGTGTGCCGCCGCGTACAGCATTGCGACCGCCGCCCCCCAGTGATGGCCAATGAGTGTTGCCCGCTGGAGCTGGAGCTGCTCCCGGACCGCATCGAGATCGCGCAGATCGGCAGCCATCGACAGAGAGTCGGCTGGCACCGCCGGCGATTCCCCCCGGCCACGAGGGTCAAGGAAGAGGAGTGTGTGCCGGTCGGCGAGAGGTGCGAGCGCCTCCTGCAGGTAACGGCTGCCGAAGGCCGGTCCCCCGGGAAGCACCAGCACCGTGTCGGGCCCGCGTCCGAGCCGGTGCACCTGCAGCACAATCCCGGATGGCAGGGTAAGGTCGCCGGATGTCGCGGCAGGCTCCCGGCTGCAGCAGGTCCCCAGCAGCATGGCCAGGGCGGTCGCAGCTCTACTCATGCGGGGCATCGCTCAGAACCGATAGCGGAATCGGACCGATGACGAGGCGCCGTACACACCCAGGCGCCCGCTGATGCTCACGTCTGCCGGACCGGGCAGGGCGAGGCTGAAACGCCGAGCCAGACCTCCGACGCCGGGGCGATCGGGAGGCACCAGCGCCACGGGGTCATAGCGCTCCGGCACCCGAGTGAACTGGTGCCTCGCAGAGCTTGATGCACCAACCTGCAACCGACGCAGATGAGTGATCATCACCAGGCGCTGCAGTCGTTCGATGCGCACCAGGTTCTGGGCTGCGCCCGGAGTGGGACGCAGCCAGCCGGCTATCACCACCAGCACCAGTACTCGGAGGCATCGCATGCGGCATCTTCGCCAGCCTCTGTCACGGCCCCGGTGACACTGTGTCGCAATCGGGTGACGCGATGCGGCCGGCATCAGCGCAACCGAAGGACCGCGAGCCGGGGCTGGGTCACCGCCCGGTTGCCCGCTGTCAGCCTCAGCGTGACCACGGGCCCGCCCGCAGGCTGCAGTACCCGCAGGTAGTCCCCCGAGCCACCCAGCAGCGTGCCGCTGCGTGTCAGTGACTGCCCCTGAGTGCTGGGTGGACGAAGCGGGTAGGGGCCTGGCTGCACCACATCGATGGCCGCGCGGAGGTTCCAGCTCGCGTAGTGCAGGCGGCCGGTCGCATCCGGCAGGCTGTCCACCGATTCGGCATAATTGGCCAGGTGCCATTCCCCGAGCAGCGTCCCGAACGCCAGGGTCGGATCAAAGACCGCGGCCGCGGCGGTAACATTCGCCGCTCCGGTCCGGGTCAGGCCGCCAGGCCGGTCCGCTCCCAGCAGGGCACGGGTTACCGCGGTCCCCAGCAGGGAATCGTCCGGGGCCCGATCCGCCAGCCACCGCAGGAACAGCCAGTTGGCCCCCCGTTCAGCGAGCGACCCACCCGACGAACCCGGCTCCACCAGGTAGGCACTCACTGGGGATTGCAGGTACAGCGAGGCATTCCGCAGGTTATTGGTGGCGAACTGATTGAGGCAGTTGTTCAGCGCGCAGTAGCCGTTCGGAACCTGTCGGCCACCCAGTTCTTCCGCGAACTGTGAGAGACCCTCATTCAGCCAGGTATCCTCCGCCGCTCCCCCGCCCAGCAGGACATGGCGGTGATAGCTGATCATGTGCTGGAACTCGTGGATGAAGGTCGGCCCGACCAGCCGCTGCGCGAAGGCCTTGCCGAAGCAGAGTGCGTTGGTGGGATCAGGCACCATGCTGTAGAACACTTCCCCCTGGTTGGACCCCGGTGCCGCCGTCAGATCGAGGCCGAAGAAATAGCCGACGATGACCTGCCCGGTGCTGGCGCAGTTCGCCGACAATGCATTCACCTGATCACTCAGCAGGATGGCGACCACTCCGTTGCCGTCGATATCCGATTCGCGGCCGAAGGCCACGGTATCGATCGGGTAGAGATGCGCGTCGAACAGCTGGCCCAGGGAATCGATCTCCGCCTCGGTGTACCCGCCCGGCGGCACGGTCTGATCGAGGTACACCGCGCTCCGGGCCCCGACGAAGCGGGCGGTGGCCGGCACATCGACAAACTGATCGCACGCCGTGGAGGCGCACACCTTGAACGTCCGTTCGGTACCCTCCACTGGTGGCACCACCGTCCCGGTGGCCCGCGAGACCACACTGAATGCGGGCCGCGTATGGGCCAGTGCCCGTTCGCGTTCCCGCAGGAGTCGGTGAAAGCGCGCCGCACCATTCCCTTCAGCGCGGATGGCTGCGGCCGGACGGTCGACCGCCACCGCCCCGGGATCGACACGCAGAGCGAATGACCCGCTGGCCCCGCTCGCGGATTCGTCCCCATTGGCCGAGAGCACCACCACCAGATACTCCGCCTCCACGCTTCCCCCTGCAGGAAGCGTCACGCAGTCGCCGACCACCACGGGGTCGATGACCTCGTGTCCCCCGACCGGTAGGTCTATGGGGAATGAGCCGGCACATGCGGATGGCGGATCAGGGTCGGTACCGGAGCCGCAACCGATAGCCAGGAGCAGCGCGGGGAGCAGCCGCGATCGCCGGGGCACCGCGCTGCAGGGCAAACGAAACATGAGGAGCATCCCGAGGCGCTTTCGAGGGTCCGACAGGAGCGGCAGGATGCCGTGGTCAGATCACGAAACCGTGACGACCACGCAAAGGGCTGGCGACGGTCGTCCACGGAGGCGGCAGGTAACAAGTTGGTAAGCAAGGCTGGTCTCGCCCGATCCCCGCGGTACACTTGGTCCCACGTGTGTTGCCACGGCTCTCCTCCCACAATCCGTCATTGCGCATGGCCAAGGCGCCTGTCGTGCTGCAGTACAATCGCGTGCGGTTCCCGACCCGGGGCGCCGCAGACGCGGCGGCCACTCGCATGCTCGGCTATGTCCGTTGCTCGGAGGGGCTGTTCCCGACGCGAGGGCCGCACGCGGTCGTGATCTGGAGGGGCGAGTCGGGAACACCCGACGCGAGCCTCTTCCTGAATGACCGGGCGATGGATCTGGCGAAGGGGCTTGGCATTGAGCTGCCGGACGTGCGGTCGGTGGCCGAGTGGCAGATGCCGCCTGGCCGCACGCTGGTGATCGGGCCCCGGGAGGGACAGAAGGACGGTTGACCCGGACGGGTCAGCCGGTGGACAGCTTCGACACCCACTCCACGGCGGAACGGTAGGCCGTCGGCAGCACTGGGGCGGGGAGGGCCATGCGGGGCACCAGCTCGGCCACCCGATCCCAGTCGGCCCGGTCATAGCTGACCGCGAGCCGGAGCGTATCGCCGAGCGCGGAGTCGCCCCCGGTGAGCGCGACCCGGATCTCCTCGGTGATGGAGAGCTGCCCGAGGATGTCCGTCATCGGCCGGTCGAGCAGGGCGTCGAGGGTGGACAGGAGGCCGGCGAGGAAGAGATCCGAATGGCGATCCGGCAGGTTCGCCTCGATCCCGAGCTGTTCACACAACTGGGCCCGGACCAGCGAGGTCGTGATCAGCTCCGACGGCTTGTCCTCACCGATCATGGTGAGCGCCACCAGTGAGGCCCACTTCCGGGTATTGCTCTCCCCCAGCACCCGTAACGCCTGGCTGATGCTCTCGATTTCGTGACGCCACCCGAAGCCCGCGGAGCGGAGATAGCGGAGCAGCCGCACCGAGAGGGCGACTTCGCTCTTGATGATCTTCTCCAGCCGGTCAAAATCCACATCCGGTCGGTTGATCTCCTGGATCAGTCGGAGCAGGTTGGTCTTGACCGCCGGCACGTCCTTCCCGACCACCATCTCGGGCTTGCAGAAGAAGTACCCCTGGAACAGTTCGTAGCCCGAGTCGAGGCCGAACTGGAACTCCTCGTAGGTCTCAACCTTTTCGGCCAGCATGGTGATCCCGCGCGGCGCAAACCGCCGGACCAGATCCACCCGGTCGTCCCCCTTGGTGATCAGGAAATCCACCTTCACGACGTCGGTGAGCCCCAGCAGCGGCTCGTAGGCCGGGCGAAAGACGAAATCATCCAGCGCCAGCTTGTACCCGGCCTGCTTCGCGGCGAGGCAGGCCTGGTACACCGCATCATCGGGTTCGACCGTCTCCAGGATCTCGATCACCGCCTGCTGAGCCGGGAGCAGGGCCCAATGCTGCTTCACCATCACGTCCCGGGTGGCGTTGAAGTACGCCTGCTTGTCGCCCACCAGGCTCTCGAGGCCAAATCCCAGGAGGCTGGTGTCGAGCATCTGCACCGAGGCCTTATCGGGATTCGCGTCACCGAACGCATTCTGCAGTCCGGAGCGGAACAGCAGTTCGTAGGCCACGACGTTGCGGCGTCGATCGAAAATGGGCTGGCGGGCGACGAAGAGATCCACAGGCGGTCAGGGGCGCTGGTCGGGTAGAAGGAGAAGTCGATCTCGAAGTAACACTCCGCCGAATGGCCGGGGCAAGGGCGCCCCGCGCCGTGGTTGCCGCCCGGTCGGCCCGCGCCTATTCTCGTACCACCCGCCACTGGAATGACATCGTGGAACCACCGGAATCCACCTACGGTTCGGACCGCCACGGCCTGGTGTGGGGCTACCTGCTCACCCCAGGTGCCGAGTCGTCCCCGGTCGATTCCGACCAGGCCGCCGCCCGGCTCGCCGAGGCGCCGGCGGACACCGGCTTTCTGTGGCTGCACTTCTCCCTGTCCAACGCTGCCACCGAACGCTGGCTGCGACGCCACCTCACCCTGCCCGATGCGTTCTACCACTCCCTGTCGGAACGGGCGAGTTCCACCCGCCTGGAACAGGAGGACCAGTCCCTGGTTGCCGTCATCCACGACGCCCTGTTCGACTTCACGCTGGACCCGGAGAGTATCTCGACGGTGGCGCTGTGCATGACCTCACGGTTTCTCATCACCGCGCGGCTCCGACCGGTGCGCTCGCTCGATCGACTGCGTGGCGCGGTGAAAGGGGCGACAACCTTCGAAACCCCGACCGAGCTGCTGGCCCAGTTGCTGCGCTATCAGGCCGACGTGCTGATGGATATTGTGCGGCTCGCCGCCGGCCGGGTGGATCATATCGAGGATAGTCTGCTCGCCAACCGGATCGCCGCCAGTCGGCGCGATCTTGGGGCGCTGCGGCGGACCCTGGTCCGCCTCCAGCGGCTGCTCGCACCCGAACCGGCGGCGCTGTTCCGGCTGCTCAGTCGCTCACCGGGCTGGATCGGGGGGGCGGATCTGCAGGAGTTGCGTCAGGCAGCGGAGGAATTTGCCGCAGCGATCGCGGATTCGGCGACGCTGGTGGAGCGGGTCAAGCTGCTGCAGGAGGAACTGGCCGCCCTGGTCGGGGAGCAGACCAACCGGACCCTCTTCATCCTGACAGTGGTAACCGTGCTGGCGCTGCCCATCAACCTGGTCGCTGGGCTCTTCGGGATGAATGTGGGTGGGATTCCGCTGGCCGGACACCAGCACGGGTTCCTGGTGGTCGTGGCCCTGCTGGCACTGGTGACCGCGACCGCCGCCTATTTCGCCCTGGGGAGCCGTCGGGACTAGACCTCGAGCCGCCGGCTACATCCCCGCGTGACGGTAGGAGTCTGACACCGATGTGGTTCGCAGTTCGAAGTCAGCCCGGTCGCCCGAGACCGGCGGTCGGCCAGGAATCTGGATACTCAATTCATCCTGACTCACGAAGTCCGCGAGGTACCACCCTGGCCCCGACACGGGTGTACCGTCGATCATGGGCCCGGTCGAGTCGGAGGCGAACAGAGATCGGCATGGCAGGGACCGGTCGTAGAGGAAAGTCGAGTCTATCCCCCGATTGGGGCCCCGCCAGTACATCTGGGCCCTCGATACCACTTCGTGACAATCGCCTCCGACCGGGCTCGCGGCCCCGTTTCCAACCATCGGCCACCCTCCCCTGTCCAACCCGCTGACCCCTACCGGAGCCCCGTGCATGATCCGCACGCTCGTCCTTGGCACCCTGCTCTGCTCGGCGACGACAGCCGTAGCGCAAACCTCCACCTCCTACTCCCTGACCGGGAAGGACGTGGCCATCTATAACATTGCGGGGACCGTGACCGTCTCCGGTGGCAGCGGCAACGCCGTGAAGGTCCAGGTTGATCTGGCCGGCGCCGACGCCGGCCGGCTGAAAGTCGAAACCGGGGATATTCGCGGGATCGAGAGCCTGCGGATCATGTACCCCGAAGACCGCATTGTGTATGCGGCGCTGGGGCGCAACTCCAACACTGACATGCAACTGCGGGAGGACGGCACGTGGGGGAGTTTCGGCCAGGGCTGGGGGCACCGGAACCATCGCGACAATGACCGCCGCGTCACCATCCGGGGATCAGGTCCGGGCCTCGAAGCCCATGCCGACCTGGCGATCATCGTCCCGCCCGGCAAGCATGTGGGGGTCTATACCGGAGTCGGCAAGGTTACCGTGACCAATGTGGATGGCGACCTCGAAGTGGATGTCGGCAGTGCAGACATCGTGAGCAAGGGCACCAAGGGCCGGCTCTCGCTCGATACCGGTTCCGGAAACATCGACGTCGACGGCGCAGAGGGCGAGATCTCGCTCGACACCGGTTCCGGCGACGTCACCCTCAACCGGGCCAAGGCCGGCAAGCTCTCGATTGACACCGGCAGCGGCGATGTGGAAGGTGGCGATATCACGGCCGATGACCTGAGCATCGACACCGGCTCCGGCAGCATCCGCATCGCTGGCACCCGGACGACTCGGCTCAGCCTCGATACCGGCAGCGGCGATGTACGGGCCGAGCTGCTGACGACTCCGGACAATACCGAAGTGGACACCGGGTCGGGCGACGTGGTCCTGCGCCTGCCCTCCGATGTCAGCGCCATGGTGGATCTGGACACCGGAAGCGGCGAGTTCACCGTCGAGCTGCCGCTGACGGTGACCCGGAAGGAAGAGTCGAACCTGAAGGGGAAGCTGGGGAGTGGCCGCGCCCGGATCGAGATCGAAACCGGCAGCGGGGACATCAGCCTGATCAAGTAGGCCGTGCCCGCCCTGGCGCGTTTCGCCGACCCTCGGCTCTGTCTGGTGCCGCAGCGCTTCAACGCAGAGGCACAGAGGAACAGTCGAGGTCACGCAGAGGGCCCGAGGCAACTCAGGCTTGCGCTGTTTCCACTGCGGTGCAACTCGCCATCATTGCGGGCGCAGCCACCATCTCGCCGCTTCAACGCAGAGGCGCGGAGGACCATTTGAGGATTCGCAGAGCGCCCGGGGTAACTCGGGCTCCCCTCATATAGGCGAAACAATCATTTTTTGAGGTGGGTCCGGCGGAAGATCAGGATCGGCGCGATTACGGCCGCATTGCAGCGAGGGTGCCCCCTCGATGAGTAAACCCTCGAACATCGGGGACCGAGTCTTCAAGCTGAAACCAGCATGACGCAATTCCTCTGCGGACCCTCTGTTTTTCCTCCGCGCCTCTGCGTTGAGCCCCGTCCGAGCCACCAGCCGGTGCTGCAGGAATTCAACGCAGAGGCGCAGAGGACCAGTTGAGGATTCGCAGAGAGCCCGAAGCAACTCGGGCTCTCCTCGTACCTAGAAAGCATGATTTTTTAGGGTGGGTTCGGCGAACGGCCACGCTCAGCGCGATCGCTGCGACTTGGCAACGACCGTTGCCCTCGATGAGTCCACCCTCAAAACATCGGAGACCGAGTCTTCAAGCTGAAACCAGCATGACGCAATTCCTCTGCGGACCCTCTGTTGTTCCTCCGCGCCTCTGCGTTGAAGCAGTCAGAAGCCGAGTCTGAGACGAACGATGGCGAAACGAGCGGGAGCCGGACGACTCAGTGCACCGTCGAATCGACCGCCGGCAAGGCCGCCTCCAGCCGGGCATAGGCACTGTCCCCCGGCACCCCCTGCATCAGGGAATCCAGCGCCGCGACAGCACGCGCGATATCGCGCCCCTCAAATTCGTACCACCGCTCGAAGAGATCCAGGCGCGTCCGGTAGATCCGTGCGGCGATCAGCCGGGCATTGTTTACCGGCCGATCGGCCATCGGACCGATCTGATAGGTCTTGAGCTCCGCCGCAACCGGACCCGCCAGCTCCTGCCGGGCCCAGCGCCCCGCCTCGGCCCGCCCCGCAGCGATCGCGGTCGTGTCCCGCGTGGTGGCATAGAGACTGTCGAGCCGGGCGGACAGTTGGGCGTAGTACCGGCCCAGCACCACTTCATCCAGCCAGCGGTTGGCGGCGTGCGTCGCCGCCGAGTCCGATCCCCGCTCCCGGAAGAACCGCTCGGCCGCCCGATAGCCGGCCAGCTGGGCGAAGCTCTCGTTGAATTCGGTTGCGCTTTTGACATACAGCGTGTTGTGGGCAATCTCGTGCAGCACCGTGGCGACCAGCTCCACCGAGTCGCGGCTCATCGCCGTGGAGTACAGCGGATCATTGAACCAGCCCAGCGTCGAGAACGCGCCCGCCGGCCGGAGATAGATGTCGTAGCCCTTGTGCTCCAACTTCCCCGCTTCCTTCCGCGCCATCCGCGGGTCGAAGAATCCCTTGTAGGGGATGCGACCCACGATCGGATATTTCCAGGTGAAGGGACAGAGGCAGTCCGGCGGGCTGGCGGATAGGACCAGCAGAAGTGTATCCCGGCCGATATCAGCGTAGGTCGTGTAGGTCTGCTTCGCGTCGTACCCGATCTGCGCCGCGAAGTTGCGGGCGTCCAGTACCAGTTGCAGGGAGACGCGGGTGCTGTCCGGCGTCTTGCGGTCGGCGATGATGTCCGCGATCGATTCGCGCGATTCGAGGATCCTGGTCTGCTCCATCCCGGCCCGGGTGATATAGCGGACATCGTCGCTTGCCACATACGCGACCCCGTATCCCGCCATGAGCACGCCCACCAGCGCCAGGAAGATCATGCAGCCTCGTCGAGCGGTCACAGAGTGAATCGCAGGCCAAACCGGTGAATGTCTCTGCCCAGCCGGGTGCGGCGCTGCCAGGCGTAATCGATGTTGAACCGGCTCAGCACGATCCCCGCGCCCAGCGAGGTCTGCTTCTGCCCGGACCCCTCCGGCTGGGCACCGTAACCCAGCCGTGCCACCAGCCCCACTTTCCCCAGCACCGCGCCCCCTTCCAGCCCGATCAGGGTGCGCCGGTCCGCTCGCTCCGTCCAGACCACCTCCACGGTGGTGAGGAGGCGCGCCGTCAGCTGCGGGTCGACCAGGTTGAAGGAGAACGCCGCGTGCTTGCTGATCGGCAATTCGAGCGGCCCGCCGGTGACCTCCCAGTCGCCGATGTTCCGCACCGAAAACGCCATCGTCATCAGGTCGAACACGTGGATCCCCAGGCCCGCATCCATCGTCGCGGAACGTCGGATATGGCCGGTGGAATCTTCAAGGGAGACGTACTTGAGTGAACTGCCAAGGGCGAAGAGCCCGACCCGATAGACCGCCGCGCCGGTCCAGACGAAGTTGTCGGCCACGGCGGAGGAGTCGCTGAACTTGAGGTAGTGAATGCCGCCGCCAAAATCGAACTGCAGGAACCGGAACGCACCGGCCGCCATGCCCTCGAGCGTACCGTCAGGGTAGCGTTGCAGTGCCCCTTCCACCGCGACATGGCGGATGGTCGCGAGTCCGGCAGGATTGAGGAAGACGGAGCCCGCATCCCCCGACAGCGCCACCCCGGCGCCGCCCAGTCCGGCCGACCGGACCGTCACCGGCAGGGAGAGGATCAGTGGGGACGGGGCGTCCTGGGCCGCGAGTGGGACCGACCAGGCCAGCAGCAGGAGGACAGCCAGAAGCACCCGGCGATCACGCCGTTGGTGACGCCCTGTCGGCCCATTGTCCGGCGCCCGCCATTGGTCCAAGAATCACTCCCTCGCGCGAGTCGCTTCCCCACTGAGTGCAAGCGGCCAAGATAAAGCGCCACAACGCTTTTTGACAATCGGGGACGTCACAGATACCTTCTGGCGTGACCAACGATTCCTGGCTCGCGCAGGCCCGTTTTGGAGCCGATGGACTGATCCCCGTGGTGGCGCAGGACCAGCGGAACGGTAACCTGCTCATGCTGGCCTGGGCCAACCGGGATGCCCTCCTGAAGACAGCAGAAACCGGTCAGGCACACTATTGGAGTCGCAGCCGCCAGGCGCTCTGGCGGAAGGGCGAAACCAGCGGCCACGTCCAGCAGGTGGCGGAAATCAGGCTGGATTGCGACGGCGATACCGTCTTGTATCGCGTGGAACAGACCGGCCCCGCCTGCCATACCGGCCAGCCAACCTGCTTTTCAACCCGAGTCGGGCGGGATGGCGTGGTGTCCACCGAGGCGGAGCCGGGGGGTCACCTGTTGACCCGGCTGGCGGCAACCATCGCCCAGCGCGCCGCATCGGGGTCGTCGGAATCGTATACCGCGCGACTGCTGGACAAGGGGATTGCGAAGGTCGCCCAGAAAGTGGGCGAGGAAGCAGTGGAGGTCGTGGTCGCGGCGACGGCCGAAACACCGGAACGGCTCGCCTCGGAATCGGCGGACCTGCTCTATCATCTGCTGGTGCTGTTGCGGGCGCGGGGCGTCGAGCTGGATGACGTGCTGCGGGCCCTGCAGGCGCGAGAGAAATAACCACCGTCGGGCGTGAGGGCGCTCCCTCTTGCCCGGCCGTCGGATGAAGGTTGAACCTCATGGCGTTCGTACACCTCCATACCCATTCCGAGTACTCCCTGCTCGACGGCGCCAATCGTGTGCCGGAGCTGGTGAGCCATGTCCAGAAGATGGGCATGGACAGCCTGGCTGTGACCGACCACGGCAACATGCACTGTGCCTGGTCGTTCTACGAAGAAGCCAAGGCCAAGGGCATTCGGCCGATCCTGGGCTTCGAGGCCTATATGGCCTTCGGCCCCCGGACCGCGCGGGAGCGGCCCTCCTGGGCCCCGGCCAATTACAGCCACCTGGTACTGCTGGCCCGGAGCCGCGAGGGGTACAAGAACCTCGCCCGGCTCTCCTCCATCGGATACCTCGACGGCTTCTTCCGTCGTCCCCGCATCGACAAGGAGATCCTCGCCCAGCACTCGGACGGTATCGTCTGCCTGGCGGCCTGTCTCTCGGGCGAAATCTCGCTCTACCTGCGCCAGGGAAATTACGAAGAGGCGAAGAAGTCCGCCGAGTGGTTCGCCACCACCTTCGGCGAGAAAAACTTCTGGCTCGAAGTGCAGCTGCACGGGATCCCCGAAGAAGGCCCGGTCAACGAGGGGATGTACCGCCTGGGCCAGGAGCTCGGCCTCGGGGTCGTTGCCACCAACGATGCGCACTACCTCAGGCGGGAAGATGCCGAGGCGCATGACGTACTGCTCGCCATCGGCACCGGCGCCGAGCTGGATGATCCCAAGCGCTTCCGCTTTACCGGCTCCGAATCGTACGTGAAGTCCGAGAAGGAGATGGCCCAGCTCTTCAAGGACCATCCCGAGACGCTGGCGAATACGCAGACGGTCGCCAACCTCTGCGAATTCAGCTTCGAGAAGAAGTACTACCTGCCGAGCTTCCCCCGCCCCGCCGAGTATGCCACCGACGAGGCGCTGCTGGAGGCGCTGGCCACCTCTGGCGCGGAAGGCCGCTACGGGACTCCGTTGCCGGCCAATGTGCGGGAGCGGCTCGACTTCGAGCTCGGGGTCATTAATAAAGCGGGCTACGCCGGCTACTTCCTGATTACCCAGGATTTTATCGCGGCGGCACGGGAGCGGGGCATCCCGGTCGGACCAGGCCGCGGATCTGCGGCGGGTTCCCTCGTGGCGTATGGACTCGGAATCACCAATGTCGATCCCCTCAAGTTCGACCTGCTGTTCGAACGGTTCCTGAACCCGGAACGGGTGTCGATGCCTGACATCGACATCGACTTCTGTTTCGAGCGCCGCGGCGAGGTGATCGAGTACGTCCGCCAGCGCTACGGCAAGGAGAGCGTCGGCCAGATCATCACCTTCGGGACCATGAAAGCACGGGCCGCGGTGAAGGATGTCGCGCGCCTGCTGCGGATTCCACCCAGCGATGCCGACAAGCTGACCAAGCTCATCCCCTCTGGTCCCGGGTTCGCGCTGACGCTCGATGAGGCGATGGCGAAGGTCAAGGAATTCCGCGACCTGGTGGACAGCAATCCCGCCTACCAGCGCTGCATTTCACTGGCGGCCCGGATCGAAGGGATCTCACGCCATGCGTCGGTCCACGCCGCCGGCGTCGTGATCGCCCCGGGCCCGCTGCGGGAGTATGTCCCCGTCTGTACCGCGCCCACGAAGGGCGCCGGTGCCGCGGACGGGGAAGACTCCATGATCACCCAGTTCGAGATGGGACCGCTGGAAAAGGTCGGCATGCTGAAGATGGACATGCTCGGCCTGAAGACGCTCACCGTGATTCACGATGCGGTGAACATGATCCGCGAGCGTCACGGCCGGCAGGTCGACATGGACACCCTCGATCTCGAGGACCCCGAGGTCTACCAGACGCTGCGGGCCGGACGGACCGCCGGCATCTTCCAGTTCGAATCGGCGCTGGCCACCGAGACGCTGCGCAACATGAAGTGCGACCGGTTCGATGACCTGGTCGCGAGCAACGCGCTGCTGCGCCCCGGACCGCTGGACACCGGCATGCACCTGGTGTTCATCAAGCGGAAGCTGGGCCAGGAGCCGGTCACCTACCCGCACGAGAGCCTGAAGGCAGTCCTGGAGCCGACCTACGGCGTCATCACCTATCAGGAACAGGTGATGCGGATTGCCAATGTGCTCGCCGGCTTCACGCTGGCCGAAGCCGACGTACTCCGCAAAGCGGTGGGCAAGAAGGACGCCGAGCTGATCAAGAAGGAGCTCGGCCGGTTCGTCGAGCGGGCGGTCGCGCTGGGACACCCCAAGCGCCTGGCCGACGAGCTCGCCGCCCAGATCGAGACCTTCGGGCGGTACGGCTTCAACAAGTCCCACTCAGTGGCCTACTCGGTCCTGAGCTACCAGACGGCGTGGCTCAAGACCTATTACCCTGCCGAGTTCATGGCGGCACTCCTGAGCTCGGAAATTGGCAGCACCGACAAGGTGGTGCAGTACATCAACGAGGCGCGGGAGCTCGGCATCGAAGTGCTGCCGCCGGACGTCAACGAATCGGGATTCAAGTTTACCGTCACCGGCGACAAGCGGATCCGCTTCGGGCTCGGCGCGGTCCGGAATGTCGGACGGGGCGCCATCGAATCGATGATCGCCGCGCGAACGGTCGAGGCGTTCTCCACCCTGGCCGATTTCACCCAGCGCATCGACCTGCGCCTGTGCAACAAACGGGTGCTCGAGTCGCTGATCGCCGCCGGAGCCATGGACGGCTTGAATGGTCATCGTGCCCAGCTGGCCAACGCCCTGGATGAAGCGCTCGGCGAGGCCGCGGTGCTGCAGCAGGAGCGCGAGGCGGGCCAGGCCTCCCTGTTCGGCGACGCCACCGTCCCCGCCCGCCCACAAGGCACCTCGCTGCCCGATCTGCCACCGTGGAGTGAGCAGGAACGGCTGGCGAAGGAGAAGGAAGTCATCGGGTTCTTCATCTCCGGTCACCCGCTGGAGCGGTTCCGGGCCGAAGTGGAAGTCTTCGGCTCCCGCACCACCGCGACGTTGTCGGAATGGAGCGAGCACCAGGTGACGCTGGCAGCCGTGATCACCCAGGTCAAGCGGCAGATCTCCAAGAAGACCGGGAAGGAATACGCCCGGCTGACCCTGGAGGACTTCCACGGCACCGCCGAGGCGATCGTCTTCCCTGATTCGTGGGCCAAGCTCAACCAGGTGATTCGGGAGGACCTCGCGGTCCTCCTGACAGGCGGATACAGTACCCGGGACCGGGGGGAGGAGCGGGCGCCTTTCGTCATCGAGAGTGCCCGACCCCTGGAAGAGCTGCTGGCGGCGGGCGCCTATGGACTGGCCCTGCGGTGGAAACTGACCCAGGCACCCGAGGCCGAGACGGTGGCGAAGGCCATCGCGCTCTGTTCGCGGCACCCCGGTCCCGCGCCGCTCTATATTGAATGGAGCGATGGCAATGGCGAACGGCTTCGGGCCCGGTCCCGCCGGGTCCGTATCGCCCCGGAAGCAGCTCTGGTCACCGAACTCCGGCAGCTGCTGGGGCCGGACGCGGTGGCGTTTGTGAAGGCGGGATAGATAGTCACGATTCGTGACTCGCGACTGACGCACCTCTCGAAACTCAAACCCAAGCCGTCCCCATGGCCAGCAACTACGCACTCGAATTCGAGAAGCCGCTGCTCGAACTGGAGCGCCAGATCGAGGATCTCCAGCGCCTTGGCGAGGAGAAGGGTCTCGACGTCGGCGAGGAGGCCCGCCTGCTGCAGGTGCGGCTGAATACTGTCCGGATGGAGATCTACAAGAATCTGACGCCACTGCAGCGGGTGCTGGTGGCGCGCCATCCTCGCCGGCCGTATCCGCTCGACTACCTCAGCACCATCTTCACCGACTACGTCGAACTGCACGGCGACCGCCTGTTCCGCGACGACCCCGCGATTGTGGGTGGCTGGGCCCGGCTCGCCGGGATCTCGGTCATGGTCATCGGCCACCAGAAGGGCCGGGACACCAAGGACAACCTCAAGCGCAATTTCGGGATGGCCCATCCGGAGGGCTACCGTAAGGCGCTCCGACTGATGAAGCTGGCGGCCAAATTCGGCGCCCCGGTCATCACCCTCATCGACACCCCCGGTGCCTATCCTGGTCTGGGTGCCGAAGAGCGGGGCCAGTCGGAAGCGCTGGCGCGCAACATCCTCGAGATGGCGGCCCTCCCCACCCCGATCGTCGCCGTGGTCATCGGCGAAGGCGGCTCCGGTGGTGCGCTGGCCCTGGGGACGGCGGATCGGATCCTCATGTTCGAGAATTCAGTCTATTCCGTAATTTCCCCCGAAGGATGCGCAGCGATTCTGTGGAAGGACGGCAGCCAGCGGGAGCGTGCCGCCGATGCCCTGAAGCTGACGGCGCCCGACCTGCTCAAGTTCAAGCTGATCGACGAAATCATCCCCGAGCCGATGGGCGGCGCACATCTCGATCCCGATGCGACCGGCGAGGCGCTGCGGGAGGCGCTGATCCGGCACGTGAACGAGTTGCGCAAGGTGCGGCCGGAGAAGCTGGTCCGGCGCCGGGCGGACAAGTACGGCGCCATGGGCGCCTATACCGAGGCCTGATGCCCCAGACAGTCGAAGTACGGTTCAAAGGCACTCGGCGCGAGTTCTACACCTGGACGGACGACACCGAACCGCTCCGCCTGCAGGAAGCGGTGGTGGTGCAACTCGAGCGGGGCCTGGACCTCGGGCGGGTGCAGAGCGCGGGAGCCACCGCTGAGAAGAAGTGCGGCAGCTGCGCCACCTGCGCCACCGGAGCGGAACAGGAAACCGCCAAGGCGGGCGGAACCACCGTCGCCAGCTCGGATGGTGAGCCGACCGAGCCTGCGATGACCGACCCCGCGCCGACCGACGCTGTGCCGGCGCCTGCGGGAGTGCCAGGGCTCCGGGCCATCGTGCGACGGGCCACTCAGGTGGACCTGAAGCAGTCCAACGAATTGCGCCGGCAGGAGGAGGACGCCCGCCGACAGGTGGTGCAGAAGGTGCGGCAGCACAAGCTGGAGATGAAGGTCAGCGACGCCGAGTGGCAGTGGGACAAGGCCAAGCTCACGGTGTACTTCACCGCCGAGAAGCGGGTGGACTTCCGGGCCCTGGTGCGGGAACTGGCCTCCCAGTTTCGGACCCGGATCGAGCTGCGCCAGATCGGCGTCCGCGATGAAGCCGCGCGCCTCACCGGGGTCGGGCGGTGCGGCCGGGAGTACTGCTGCTCCACCTGGCTGACCGATCTCTCTCCCGTCAGCCTCGCGCTCGCGAAGGACCAGCACCTCTCCCTCAATCCCTCCCAGATCTCGGGCGGCTGCGGCCGGCTCCTCTGCTGCCTGCGCTACGAGCATGAGTTCTACGTCACCTCCCGCAAGCGCTACCCCCGGGAGGGCAAGATCCTCAACACCCGGGTTGGCAGCGAGAAGGTGATCGCGGTGGACATCTTCCGGGAACGGGTGTTCCTCCGGAGCGAAGAGGGTTCCCGGATCATTCCCCTGGTGGAGCTGCAGGAGGAGCTGGAATCGCAGGTGGACGCCCCGGCAGTGGCCACGGAGGCACCCCCGCGCCCGCGCCAGCCAGAGCAACGGCCGCCGAGCCGCGACCGAGTCCCTCCGGGAGCCCGCAGGGCGACCCGGGACGAGGGAGTCCCTAAGGGCCGAGCCGCAACCGAGTCCCCCGGGAGCCCGGAGGGCGACCCGGGACGAGGGAGTCCTTCAGGGCCGAGCCGCGACCGAGTCCCTCCGGGAGCCCACAGGGCGACCCGGGACGAGGGAGTCCTTCAGGACCCAGCCGCTCTACCGCCGAGCCGCGACCGAGTCCCTCCGGGAGCCCGCAGGGCGACCTGGGACGAGGGAGTCCTTCAGGGCCGAGCGGTGACGAGCCGCCCAGCGCCGACACCGGTGAAGCCGGTCGACCGCGCCGCCGCCGGCGCGGTCGCCGAGGTCGGGGGGGCCGGGGACCGGATGCGCCGCCCGCTCCACCGGAGGGGCAGTGAGCAAGTTCTACATCACCACCGCGATCGACTATTCCAACGGCGATCCCCACATGGGGCACGCCTTTGAGAAGCTCGGTGCCGATTGTATCGCGCGCTATCGCCGCCTGCGGGGGGATGACGTCTGGTTTCTCATCGGCATGGATGAGCACGGCCAGAAGGTGGCCCAGACCGCGGCCGAATGCGGGCTGACCCCGCAGCAACTGGTGGATGACGTCGCCAAGGTATTTCAGGCCACCTGGCGGGAACTCGCGATCTCCAACGATCAGTTCATCCGGACCACCGCGCCCGAACATCATGCGGGCACCCGGGAGCTGATCGAGAAAATCTTCGCCCGGAATCCCGAGGACTTCTACGAGCGCAGCTATGCGGGGAACTACTGTATCGGGTGTGAAGCCTTTAAGACCGATGCGGAAATCGTCGATGGGCGTTGCATTCTCCACCCGACCCGGACCATCGAATGGGTCGAGGAACGGAACTGGTTCTTCCGGTTGTCCCGCTACCAGGGCTTCCTGCAGGAGCTGATCGACCGGAATCCCGGATTCATCCAGCCCGAGACGCGCCGCAACGAGATCCTCGGCCTGTTGCGTCAGGGCCTGGAGGACGTCTCCGCCAGCCGCAGCCGCTTCAGCTGGGGTGTGCCCTTCCCGCGCCCCACCAGCGACGGCGAAACCCAGACGACGTATGTCTGGTTCGATGCCCTGCCCAACTACTGGACCGCTTCACGGTTTCCCGGGTCCCGCGCCACCTGGCCGGCCCAGCTCCACGTCGTGGGCAAGGATATCACCCGCTTTCATTGCGTCATCTGGCCCGCCATGCTGCACGCGGCCGGCGAACCGTTGCCGGAACGGGTGTGGGCCCATGGATTCATTTACTTCGGCGGGGACCGGCTCTCGAAGAGTGCGGGCGTCCGGCTGGATCTGCGGGAAGCGATGGAGCGGCACGGGCCCGATGCCTTGCGATACTTCCTGCTGCGGGACGTCGGGTTCGCCAACGATGGCAGCTTTACCTGGGAGCGGTTCGACGAACGCTATCTCTCGGACCTGACCGATGGCCTGGGCAACCTCGCCTCCCGGACCCTGGCCATGATCGAGAAGTACCGTGGCGGTGTGGTCCCCGAAGGGGAGCCGATGACGCTGGACGCCGCCGGGAGTGAAGTGGTAGAGGCCTACGCGACAGCCATGGCTGACCTGGACCTGAAGGGCGCAGCGGAGGCGGCCTGGAGTCTGGTGACAGCGGCAAACCAGTTCATCGTCCAGCATGCCCCGTGGAGCCTGGCCAAGTCGGGCTCTGACAAGGCGTTGGATGGGGTTCTGGCCGCCTTGGCGCGTTGCCTCCTCCGGCTGACTGTTCTGGCCAATCCGTACCTGCCGGGCAAAACTACTGAACTCTGGCATTATCTGGGGCAGTCCGGAGACCTGTCCAAGTCCTGGGGGGTCGCCGAGGCTCCCGACGCGACGGGCGCCCATGTCCGAAAACCGGACGCCCTCTTCCCCCGCCCCGCCCCACCAACTCCTTGACTGTCAACGATTTATACATGATGGTTTGAGCTTGACACCCCTCTCCCCGGGGGGCATTATATCGCGCCCAGTTCACCCACACCGTCAAGAAATCTCCGGCACAGCTTTTCCAAGCTCTGTCCGATAGTAGCAGCATACCTCTACAGGGCCATTGGCATGTCAGAACGGAAATGGACCATCGTGGTGGTACCTCCTGGCTCGGGCGTCTCCCGAGCCGTTGAGGTCTCACAGCGCCTGCTGAAGACCGTCGTCGGCTTCGGCGGCATCATTGCGCTCGTCGCCATCCTGTTAGGCTACGGCACGATGTCCCGTACCCTCGACATGCAGCGTGCCGCCGCGCTCGAGACCGAGAATTCCCGCCTGGCCGAGGAACTCGGTCGGCTGCACGGCGAGATGGCCTCCCTGACCGACACCCTGAAGACCATTGCCCAGCGCGACGCCCGGATCCGCCTGCTCGCGAATCTCGAACCGAATGATCCATCCGTCCAGCTGGCCGGTATCGGTGGTCCCGCCGCGCCATCCAGCGGCAATGAACTCAGCGCCATGGGTGTCCTCGGCCATCGCGCCGATGAAATCCGGGTGGACCTCGGCGCCCTGATCCGCCGCGCCAATCTCCTGGCTGCATCATTTGATGAGGCTTCGGACAGCCTGGCCAACCATCGCGACCGGCTCGCGGCCATGCCGAGCATCATGCCGACCGCGGGGTGGCTGACCAGCGCGTTCAGCTCGATGCGCGATCACCCGATCCTGCACATCTCCCGCCCCCACGAGGGGATCGACGTCTCGGCCCCGATGGGGTCGCCGATCCAGTCGCCGGCGGCGGGGACCATCATCAAGGCGGGGTGGGAAGCGGGTTACGGCAACGTGATCGTGATCGACCACGGCTACGGCCTGACCACCAAGTTCGCGCACTGCTCGAAGATCGACGGCCGCAGCGGCCAGAGCGTCAAGCGGGGCCAGGTGATCGCGTATGTCGGCAACACCGGCCTCGCGACCGGTCCGCACCTCCACTACGAAGTTCGCATGAACGGGAAGCCGGTGGATCCGCTCCGCTACGTGCTGCCGGAAGCAGTGGTGGACTAGGCGGGCGGGCGGGCAGACTGTAGATAAACGAAGGGGCCAACATCTCACGAGATGCTGGCCCCTGATTATTGACCGCCTGACCGTCCCTAGAACTTCACCGGCGGCGGCGCATCGGTGCCCTCTTTGGCCTCGAAGTACGCCCGCGGGGTGCCGTGGCCGAACATCTTCGCCGTGAGATTCTGCGGGAATGTCCGGATATAACTGTTAAACTGATTCACCGATTCATTGTAATCCTGGCGGGCCGTGGCGATCCGGTTCTCGGTGCCCGGTCAGCTCATCCTGGAGGGCGCGGAAATTGGCGTCGGACTTGAGCTGGGGGTAGTTCTCGGAAATCGCGAGCAGCCGGCCCAGCGGCGCGTTCAGCGCCTGGTTGGCCTCCGCCATCTGCTCCAGGTTCCCCGTCTGCACGGAGCCCGCCAGCCGGGCGCGGGCGTTGGCCACTTCCGTGAAAATGGTGCTTTCCTGCTTGGCATATCCCTTCACCGTCTCGACCAGGTTGGGGATCAGGTCGGCGCGGCGCTGCAGCTGGGCCGCGATCTGCCCCTGGGCCTTGTTGACCTGTTCGTCGAGAGTCTGGATCCGGTTGTAGCCGCAGCCGCTCGCACCCAGGGCAACTGCGGCAAACAGCGCCAGCCGAAGAGAACGCATCATGACGGTGCTCCAGTCTGAAAGTGGTCCACAAAGCGGGCCGCCTGCTCTACTGCCGCAAGATAGCCACGCATATCGGTCTCAGTACACTTCCACCCGTCGGTGCCCCGCCGGGTCACCACCCGCGCGAGGGCCGCGCCATCGAACCCTGCCGCCGCCCCAGCTGTGGTGGCGAGTTCCACCGGGTCATCGGCCGGGGTGCCTCCGGTCAGGACCAGCAGGCCACGACAGAGAAACAGGATCGCCGCGACGCTCCGGCGAACCACCGTGCCCAGCTCCACCGGATCGGTGGACAACAGGGTGTACGCCTGCCGGAGCCGAAGGAGCTTGCCCCGGAATTCCCGCTCCAGCGCCTGTCGCAGGTCCGCCGGTGCGACCACCATGGCATGGAGCGGATCACTGCCGCGGAGCACCCGGTAGCCGGTGCGCATCTCCGCGATCTCCAGTGGATAGGCGTCGGCCGACCGCTGCCATTCACTGCGCGTCATCATCAGGGGAAGCGCACCGCTGGCCTGCTCCCGCCACGCCACCAGCGGGGCCCGCAGGCGTTCCAGGGTATTGGTGTCCAGCGCCTCGGTAATCAGCACCAGGTTGATGTCCGACCACCCCGGTATGTACTGACCCCGGGCGGCGGACCCGTGCAGCACCGCGGTGTAGTCTCCCAGACCCGCGCCGTCGAGCGCGGTCAGGAGAGTGGTCAGCGTTGCATCCGTTGTCGTTGCGTTCATCAGAAGCTCCTTCCGGCGCCACCACCGCTGAACCCGCCACCACCACCGAACCCGCCGAATCCTCCTCCACCGCCGCCGCCTCCGCCGAACCCTCCGCCACCCCAGCCACCGCCTCCCCAGCCACCACTGCCGAGGATGAGGCCGGGCAGAATGGAGCCGCGGCGTCTGCGGCCACGGCCTCCGCCCCCGCGACCGCCACTGTTCGATATGAACACGACGACGAGGATAACGATAAAGAAGACGAGCGCCTGGACGAAATCCGAGCCGCGCCCCTGGGTGGGTGTGCGGAAGGGATCGGTGGCCGCGAGGGTGGAATCGGTGACCCCATAGCCCTTCGCCACGGTCGCGGCGATGGCCTGGGTGCCGATCAGCAGCGCCGCGCCATAGCGCTGGGCCCGGAGGTCGTCGAGCATGAGGTCGAGGATCCGGCCGGACATGGCGTCGGTGAGGATCCCTTCGATACCTCGGCCGGTGGAGAGGTACAGCTCGCCCTTGTGTTCCGCCGTCCGGGGTACCACGAGGAGGACCATACCGGCATTGCGGGCACTGTCACCGATGGCACCGGCACCACCCACTCCCCAGGTGCGGCCAATCGTGAGCGCGACATCACCGGGGGCCCGGTCCTGAATGGTGGGCAGGGTGACGACGGCGAGCTCTGCACCGGTCGCGGCCCGAAGGCGCGCCGCGAGATCTTCGATGGCGCGAGCGGCGCCGGCATCCACAATCCCGGCCTGATCGGTCAGATACCCGGTGGGGCGCTCGGGGAAGAGCGCAGTGATGGCGGACTGCTGCGCGGCCAGCATGGCTGGCAGAAGTTGTAGCAACCCCAGCAGGCAGGTAGCTTTCCGCCACCTTTGCTTGAGGCGGGCTGTCGTGTCGCGTTGGCTGATCGCTGTTACCCTCATGGTTGCCGCTGCGTGTAGCCGCGGTCGTGAGATCCACATTGAAGTCGCCATTCCCGGTCCTGACTCGGTCGACGCGCCGGTCGCGCAGCTGCAACTCATCGCCCTGCCCTACGACCGTGACAGCGTCATTCGCGAACTGCAGGGGAACCGTACCCGGCCTGAGCCAGCGGCTCGGCAGCTGGACAGCCTCTACGCCCGGTTCCGAAAGCCGTTCGGGCTCTATGCCCTGCGCGCCTACCAGGTGCAGACCCTCTCGCGCGAGCAGGCGTTTCTGCGCCAGCGGCTCGACTCCCTGCCCCGCAATGCGCCAGCGTATGACTCACTCTACGCCGCCTTCTCCCGCTACGCGGACAGCATCGCCACCGTACGCAAGCTACGCGATTTTGCGCAGAACGAACTGGCGCTGGCGCGCGTTGAACTGGGCCCGCCAATCGACAGTTTGCGTCGCATCATGATTCAGTGGGAAGATAGCACCTATCGCGGCTATGACAGTGTCACCAAGGCCCTGGGCAGCGGCATCGGACGTGAGCCATTCGCCGACAGCACCGGGGCGGATGGCAAGCTGACCCTCACGCTTCCGAGCGGTGCCTGGTGGATCTACGCCCGATCCTGGGACGCCTGGGATCCCCACAGCGAGTGGTACTGGAATGTACCGGTCACCGGCGACCGCGTGATTCTGGATCGCACCACCGGCAGTCGCCGGCCCCGCTACTAACGGCAGGACCACTCGAAATGATGCCATTCATGATGGGGGCGCATCGCGCCCTGCTCGCTTCGCTGGTGGCGCTTGGCGCCGGCGTTGGCGGCTACCTCTGGTTCGATCGGCCGGCCCCCACGGTCGAACCGGTCCCCGCGACGGTGGCGGCGGACCAGGACCCCCTGCTGGCAGCGCGCACCAAGGGGCGGGCCGACGCTGCTATCACGATCTATGAGATGTCCGACTTCCAGTGCCCCTTCTGCCGCAGCCAGGCGCTGGAAGTGCTCCCCTCGCTCGAGAAGGAATTCATCGAGACGGGGAAAGTCCGCTGGATCTTTCTCAACTTCCCGCTGACGAGCATTCACCCCAACGCCAGCGCCGCGGCCGAGTTCGCCATGTGCGCCGCGCGGATCGACAAGTTCTGGCCGGTACACGACCTGCTGTTCACCTATCAGGCCAAATGGGCGCCACTCAAGGACCCCGGGGCGTTCCTGCTCAGCCTCGCCGATTCTGTGGGAATCAGCCGGGCCGACATCGTGCCCTGCCTGGAGAAGCATGAGATGCTGGGAATCGTGCAGGGGGAAGCGGAAGGGGCAGCCAAAAACGGCGTCTCCAGCACCCCCACCGTCTATGTCGAAGGTGCAGGACTCCTGCGGGGGGCCGCACCCCTGGAGCTTTACCGTGCCGTGCTGGACAGTCTCTGGAAGGACAAGACGGCAGGTGAGAAAAGCAGGTGAAGACTACAGGTGAGAAAAGCGGGTGAGAGATGCAGGTGAGCAAAGCCCTCACCCGCCGTCCTCACCCGCCCTTCTCACCCGCCTCCTTCTCACCCGCCCTTCTCACCCGCCCTTCTCACCCGCCCTTCTCACCCGCCCTTCTCACCCGCCCTTCTCACCCGCTTTTCTCACCCGCCCTTCTCACCCGCTTTTCTCACCCGCCCTTCTCACCCGCCCTTCTCACCCGCTTTCTCACCCGCCTCTCTCACCCGCCGTTCTCACCTGCAGTCCTCACCCGCCGCTCAGCGTCAGCAGCACGTCGTACAGCGCGTGGGTCCACGCGGTGATCCCCAGACCGCGCAGCAGGAAGAGCCCGTTGAGCAGCAGCCCGGCCACCATCCGGAAGGCGAACGACCCCAGGGTCAGGGTATCGCCGAACGGGCCGATGTAATGGAAGGCACTAAAGATCAGCGCGCCAAGCACCGAAGCGAAGATCCCCGCCACCGCCGGGCGCCAGCCGAATCCCTTGAGTGCCAGGTGCGCCAGCGCCCCGACAATCACGACGCGAAACAGAATCTCTTCGTAAATCCCCGCCCCCAGCGACACCATGATCTGGGTCGGCAGGCTCAGGGCGGTCCCCTGGATCAGCGCCAGCCGCGGGCCATGCAGCAGGAGCCCGGTGATCGCGCTGGTGACCCCACCGAACAGAATAGCGTACACCATCGATTCGGCGGCCATCCCCAGGAAGAACTTCGGCCGGGGAGGACCACTGCGCTTCCAGTCGCGCGCCACCAGGACCAGGCCGATCCCCAGCAGGACGATCGCAAAAATGGTCAGCCCGTACCGACCCCCAAATACTACAAACAGGCTCTTGAGCAGGACGTCAGCGCCATTCCGGATTCCCCGGGCTCCCGAGAGCAGGTTGGCCAGGAGTTCGTACAGCACCAGCAGCGGGAGCGCGAACAGGAGGGAATACCGTGGCGCGCGGGTGGACGACCAGTAGGTAGAGGCCATGGGAGGAATCTAGGCGGCTCGGCGGCTAGCCGAAAACGCGGACCGCGCCAGGGGGAAATCCCCATGGCGCGGTCGTATGCATCGGCCTCGATGGCGAAGCCTGGCACTGCCTGCGGTCAATTATGGCGACCGCATAACCAGGTCAGCAGCTGACCAGGCGATCGCTTGCCCTGTTCGAGCCACCGATGCAACTGTCACTAGACAATGGATCACCTCCTCTGAAGTGGGTGGAACAATGGGCGGACGAATCATTTTATTGACTCCAGGAAATCACCGCAAGGGTGCCGCACCTTTGTTTCACCTTTCGGCCAAGTCAGATTACGTCCCGCATGCCCGCTCCTACCCTGCTTTACCGGCTTGGCGCACTCTGCGCGCGGCTCCTGGTCCCCTGGATTGCGTTAGCCAACCCCCGTCTCCGTCGGATGACCCGGGAGCGGCGGGAGAGCCGCACGGCGTTCGGCCGGTGGGCGGCCACCGCGCGGCGGGTCAACGACCCGGTGCTGGTACTGCATGCCGCCTCCGCCGGGGAGTTGCGGCAACTGGAACCGGTGCTGCGCCGCCTGCGCGACGCCCACCCCTCCTGGCAACTGCTGGTCACCTGGTTCAGCACTTCCGGCGCACAGGTGGGTGGATCGCTTGGCGCCGACGCTGCCGGCGCCCTCCCCTGGGATTCCCCGTGGGAGTCCGGCGCCTTCCTCGACCAGGTGCGCCCCGCGCTCATCGTGGTCAGCAAGCTCGATCTCTGGCCTGAATTGGCCTGGCAGGCCGAGCGCCGGGGAATTCCCGTGGCCCTGATCGCGGCCACGCTCCGCCCGGAAAGCAGCCGCCTGCGGTGGCCCGCCCGATCGGCGCTCCACGGGGCGTATCAGTCGCTCGCGGCCCTCGGGGCGGTCACCCCGGAGGACGCCACCCGCCTCGCCCTCCTGGGCGCGGTGCCCGCCCGGGTCACCGTCACTGGCGACCCACGCTATGACGCCGTCGTCGAGCGAGTGTCACCCGGCAGTACCGCCACCGGGGACCCACTGCTGGTGGCAGGCTCCACCTGGCCGGCCGACGAACTTGTGCTGCTTCCCGCCTTCGCCGAAGTCCGTCAGCTGTACCCCCGGGCCCGCCTGCTGCTGGTACCGCACCAGCCCGACCCCGCCACCACCCGGCGGATCGAAAGCCTGGCCGCTGCGCTCGGCCTTCCGGGTCCGGTGCCCCTGGCGTGGGACGCCAGCGAGGATCCGCTGCTCCTGGAGTCGAAGGTCGGCGGACTGGCGCAACTGTACCAGCGTGGGACCATGGCCTATGTCGGAGGGGGGTTCGGCAGTGCGGGCCTGCATTCGGTCCTGGAGCCTGCGGCGGCCGGAGTGCCGATGGTCATCGGTCCGCGGCATCTCCCTCCGGAAGCGCAGCAGTTGCAGACCGCCGGCGCGCTGGTCGTCCTCGACCGGGCGGATGCCGTGAGTGCCCTCGCACGGCAATGGTGCCACTGGCTGGAGGACGAGGCCGAGCGGGCCCGGATGGGTCATGCTGCGGCAGCGACGGTCGAGCGCGGCCGCGGCGCCGCCAGCCGCAGTGCCGCCCTGATCGAGCGCCTTGTCCGCTAACAAATGAGGGCCGAGCGGATGCGCTCGACCCTCGACACTCGACCCGGAACCCAGCCCCTACTTCTCCACGATCACGCCCTCAATCGTCACCGCCCGAGGCACCAGGAGCCCCAGTGTCAGGCCGGTGATCAGTACATCGGAAAATTTACTCCGCACCTTCACCCGCACATTCGCCACTTCCTTGCCGCCGACCAGCTGCGAGGCCAGCATCTTCTGCAGCGACGGCTGCGAGAGCTTGACCACGCCCCACAGGCCGTACAGCGCCCGGTTGGTCACCGAAAAGCGCTCCCCTTCCGGGGGGGCACTGGCGGCCGAGGCCAGGGTGGCAGGCACCCCGAGATGGGTGGCGTCCAGCGTCATGGAGCAGCCGGTAGTCAGCAGGAGCATCAGGGCCGGGAGCAGGACCACACGCCGCAGGGACAGAGTCACAGGGACATCCGGAGGTAGGAGCGAAGAGTCCGCGACTGCCGGTCAGGCCAGTCGCGGAAAGTCGAGGTTGATCAGAGGCCGGGAATCTTGATCGCGTAGCTGGCCCCGACGCTGAACACGGACGGGTTCACGCCGTCCCCGACCCAGACGCGGTCGTAGGCGAACCCAAACCCGATACCACCCAGCAGCGCGAAGTCGACGCCGCCGCTGATGGCAAAGTTCTTGTCGGTGCTGGAAGGGACGTTACCCGAAGTGCGCACGATATCGAGCCGCGGTGCAATCCATGGCTTGATGGCGAGCGCAGGATTGGGGATCCGGAGGCCGATGCCCAGGCCGATCGGGGCGTGGAGAATCTTGAACCCGTTCGCATCGCTGTATTCCGCGCCACCCTGCAGCGTCACTGAGAGGGGGATCAGCGGACCGCCGAAGACTTTCAAGTTCACAAAGCCGCCCAGCCCGGTGCGGGCATCGGCGGGGCCATCGGGATTCCACCGGGAGGCAACGACATTGAATCCCAACGGACCGAGGCCCAGGGCGGCGCGGGCGCCGAAGGCAGTGCCCTTGCCGTAGTCCTCGCCGGGAAAGCCGACCTCGGCGCCGATGGAAAGGCCGCCAGTGATGCCGCTATTCCGGACCGGCAGGCCGGTGACCTGGGCCGATGCCAGAGCCGCGAGTCCGAAGCTCAGCAGCGAAATCAGGGTGGTGGCGCGCAGGGAATCTTTCATGAAAACCTCTCGGCTCTGAGTGGTACAAGGCGCCGCAAGCTACTGGCGTTAATGGGGATAAGTCAATGTCAGCGGCGCGACTGTCCCGCAACGAAACGACCCTCTCAGCGATGGCCGAGAGGGTCACTTTCCCGCGGTCACGGGTCTGAGACCCGTGACCCGAGACTTCAACGCAACTACCGGTGCCAGGCCAGACCGATGCTGACGCCTTCGATATCGCCGAGGGAGGCGCCGATACGGCCATCCAGCCGCGGGCTCAACCCGATGTCCACACCCAGGCCCAGGCCGAACTGCACATCATCGAACAGGTCCCCAAATGCGGGAGCGATGACCGGGTTGACGTACGGAGTGAAGGTGATCTTCGAGTCTTCCAGGATCACCTGGCGGCCGAGGGTCACGCCCACCGGCACCAGGAAACCGCTGTTGCCATTCGAGAACAGGGCGCCGAAGCCGACCGTGAGGGCGGCGTCGAGCGGGAAGTCACGGGTGGCGCGGGCCACGGGAGCGCGAAGATCCACGCCGATCCCGAAGAGACCGTCGCCGTTCCCCTTGGTGTCGGCATAGCCGACCACAAAGCCGAAATCGTACTTCGGCCGAGCCATCCGATACTCGCCCTGGATCGCGACACTGAAGGCTTCGCCGGGATCGGAGATGTAGCCTCCAAGCTCCGTGCTTTTCCAGGTGCGGGACGGCGCCTTGAACACCGGGGTACCGATGGTCTGCGCCACTGCCGGGACAGCGAACGCTGCCAGCAGGGCTGCTAGAACGATGCTACGACGCATGCGCTTCTCCTTTGACATGTTCCGCAACCACGCGGACTGTATTGTTGACGGCCTGTAGAAATCCACCCTGCACCGCAAACTTACGGGTATTGCTTCCGGTACGCACCGTGAGCGTCCCCTTGCCGAGCAAAGTCATGAACGGCGCGTGGCGGGGAAGGATTCCCACCTCCCCGTCAAACGCCGGCGCGGTCACTGCATCCGCGTCGCCGTCGAAGATGGCGGATTCCGGCGAGATCACCGTGACGCGCATCACGACGACGCCAGCTTCCGGGCCTTCTCGACCGCTTCCTCGATCCCACCGACCATGTAGAACGCCTGCTCCGGCAGATCGTCGAACTCGCCGGAGAGCACCCGCTCGAAGCTGGAGATCGTCTCCTCGAGCTTGACGTACTTGCCCTTCGAAGCCGGTGAACTGCTCGGCCACGAAGAAGGGCTGCGACAGGAACCGCTGGATCCGGCGGGCCCGGGCCGACCACCAGCTTGTCGTCCTCGGTGAGCTCGTCCATGCCCAGGATCGCGATGATGTCCTGCAGGCTCTTGTACTTCTGCAGGGTGCGCTGCACCCCGATCGCGACGTCGTAGTGCCGCTGCCCGATGTACTGCGGATCGAGGATGCGGCTCGAGCTGTCCAGCGGGTCCACCGCGGGGTAGATGCCGAGTTCCGAGATGGCGCGGGAAAGCACGACCGTGGCGTCCAGGTGGGCGAACGCGGTCGCCGGGGCCGGGTCGGTGAGGTCGTCGGCCGGCACGTAGATCGCCTGCACCGAGGTGATCGAGCCCTTCTTGGTCGAGGTGATCCGCTCCTGCAGGTCGCCCATCTCGGTCGCCAGCGTCGGCTGGTATCCCACCGCGCTCGGCATCCGGCCGAGCAGCGCGGAGACTTCCGAGCCGGCCTGGGTGAACCGGAAGATGTTGTCGATGAAGAGCAGCACGTCCTGGCCTTCGATGTCGCGGAAGTACTCCGCGATGGTCAGGCCCGAGAGACCGACCCGGAGACGGGCGCCGGGCGGCTCGTTCATCTGGCCGTAGATCAGGGCGACGTTCGGCAGGATGTTGGCTTCCTGGAATTCCAGGTAGAGGTCGTTGCCCTCACGGGTCCGCTCGCCGACGCCGCAGAAGACCGACTTGCCGCCGTGGGCCTTGGCGACGTTGTTGATCAGTTCCTGGATGACGACCGTCTTGCCGACGCCGGCGCCGCCGAAGAGCCCGATCTTGCCGCCCTTCACGAACGGGGCGATCAGGTCGATGACCTTGATGCCGGTCTCGAAGATCTCGGTCTTGGGCTCGAGGTCGGTGAACTTGGGCGTCTCGCGGTGGATCGGCCACCGCTCATTGCTGGCCGGAATCGACCGCCCCGCCGTCCACCGGCTCGCCCAGCACGTTGAGAATCCGCCCCAGCGCAGCGTTGCCCACCGGCACCGTGATCGCCGCCCCGGTATCGGTGACCGCCATGCCGCGGGTCACGCCGTCGGTGCTGGACATCGCCACCGCGCGCACCTGGTTCTGGCCGATGTGCTGCTGCACTTCGGCCGTGACGTGCACCGGCACCGGGCCGGAGTCGTCGCTGAGGGTGAGCGCGTTGTAGATCTCCGGCAGGTGCTCGGGCTCGAACTCGACGTCGAGCACCGGGCCGATGACCTGGACGACTTTGCCGACGTTGTGCTTTGTCGCGGTGGCAGTAGCCATTGCGTGTTCTCTCGGTTCATCGTTGGCGCGCACCTGGGTGCGCGCTGACTGGGTTTCCACTCGTGGTTGGGCGGAGCCGGTCGCCGGCCCCGCCCGGGACTACCCTTCCAGCGCCGCCGCGCCGCCCACGATCTCGGCGATTTCCTGGGTGATTGCCGCCTGCCGCTGCCGGTTGTAGGTCCGCTTGAGCAGGTTGTAGATCTCGCCGGCGTTGTCCGTCGCGTTCTTCATGGCCGTCCGCCGCGCGCCGTGTTCCGCCGCCGCCGTCTCCACCAGGCCGCGATACACCTGATTCCGCACGTACAGCGGGAGCAGCTGGGTCAGGATCTGTTCGGCGTTCGGCTCGAGGATGTAGTCGGCCGCACCCCGCTTTCCTGCTTCTCCGGCGTCTGCACCGGCAGAACGCTCAGCGTGGTCGGCGGCGTCGACAGCGGGCTGTTGAACTTGGCGTAGATCACATCGACGCTGGCCAGCTCGCCCTTCACGTACCCCTCGATCAGCCCGGTGACCAGCTCCGCCGCGTGCTCGGCCGTCGGCCGGTCGCCGATATCGATCCGCTGGCTGGCGATGGTGCGGCCCAGATATTTGAAGAAGCCGATGCCCTTGCGACCCACCAGGTGCAGGTCGACCGTGTAGCCCTGGCCTTCGAGTTCGGCGATCCGGCGGCGGGCTTCCTTGATCAGGTTCGAATTGAACCCGCCCGCGAGGCCCCGGTTCGAGGTCACCAGCAGCACGGCGGCACGCGCCGGGCCGCCCTTGGCGGGCGGCTGCGGCTTCTGCAGCAGCGGGAACTGCTCGACCAGTTCCGGCGTCACCAGATCCGCGATCACGTCGGCCAGCGCCGCCGCGTAGGGCCGGGCCGAGACGACCCGGTCCTGCGCCCGCTTGAGCTTGGAGGTGGAGACCAGCTCCATCGTCCGGGTGATCTTGCGGGTGTTCTGCACCGACCGCATGCGGCCGCGCAGCGCCTTATTGGAGGCGGGCATGCTTACTCGCCCTTGAACAGCGGCTTGAAGGCGGTGATCGCCGCCTTGAGCTTGGCCGTCAGGTCATCGTCCAGGGCCTTCTTGGTCCGGATCCCCTCGAGGACGGCCGGGTGCGAGGCCGCGAGATAGGCCAGGAAGTCCGCCTCCCACTGGCGGATGTGCTTGACGTCGACGTCGTCGAGATATCCGTTCACCACCGCATAGATCGCGGCCACCTGCTTCTCGACCGTGCACCGGCGCGTACTGCGGCTGCTTCAGGATCTCGACGGTCCGGGCGCCCCGCGCCAGCTGGCGCTGGGTGGCGGCGTCCAGTTCCGAGCCGAACTGCGCGAACGCTTCGAGCTCGCGGTACTGGGCCAGGGCCAGTCGCAGCGGACCGGCGACCTGCTTCATCGCCTTGATCTGGGCGTTACCACCCACCCGGCTCACACTGATACCGGCGTCCACCGCGGGACGGACGTTGGAAAAGAAGAGGTCGGTGGTCAGAAAGATCTGGCCATCGGTGATCGAGATGACGTTGGTCGGGATGTAGGCCGAGACGTCGCCCGCCTGGGTCTCGATGATGGGCAGCGCGGTCAGGGAGCCACCCGGCTTCTTGATGCGCGGATCCAGCTTCACCACGTCGGCGTCTTCCGAAATCTTGGCGGCCCGCTCCAGCAGGCGGCTGTGGAGATAGAAGACGTCGCCCGGATACGCCTCACGGCCCGGCGGCCGGCGCAGAATGAGGGACACCTGGCGGTAGGCCGCGGCCTGCTTGGACAGGTCGTCGTACACGCACAGCGTCGGCTTTCCTTCCTCATACATGAAATACTCGGCGATGGCGCAGCCGGAGTACGGAGCGATGTACTGCAGCGGCGCGGGGTCGGAGGCGCCGGCCACGACCACGATGGTGTAGTCCATCGCCCCGTGCTCCTTGAGCTTCTCCACCACCGTGGCCACCGTCGACTGCTTCTGGCCGATGGCGACGTACACGCAGACGACGCCGGTGCCCTTCTGATTGATGATGGTATCGACCGCAATCGCGGTCTTGCCGGTACCGCGGTCGCCGATGATCAGCTCGCGCTGGCCCCGCCCGACCGGGATCATCGCGTCGATCGCCTTGATGCCGGTCTGCAGCGGCTCCTTCACCGGCTGACGCACGATGATACCCGGCGCCACCATTTCCACCGCCCGTGCGCCGGTCGACGCGATCGGCCCCCGACCGTCCACCGGCTGGCCCAGGGCGTTGACCACCCGGCCCAGCATCGCGGGACCGACCGGCACCTCCAGCAGGCGGCCGGTGCAGCGTACCTCATCACCCTCCTTGAGGACGAGGTAATCGCCCAGCACCACCGCGCCGACGTTGTCCGCTTCGAGGTTGAGCGCCATGCCGATGACGACCTGCCCGGTCTCGCTCGCGGTGAACTCCAGCATCTCACCCGCGATCGCCTTGTTCAGGCCGTAGATGCGGGCCACGCCATCCCGGACTTCGAGGACGGTGCCGACGTCGTTGACGTCAGCCGACGCCAGGTCCGCCTGCTGGATTTCCTTGAGGAGGACGTCCTTGAGCTCGCCCGGACGAAGCACAGATTCGGTGGCCATATATCTCGATGTAGAGTGGTTGGAACGTTTCGGGCCCAGCTTGTGAAAGTTATCACAAGCTCCCCCCGAAGGCAACCGTAACGGGTGCGGTATATAACCCCGAAACGGGCCGAAGCAAGGCTTGGAAGAACGGGGGGACTACGACTGTCGGGGTGGCCGGTTTTTCAGCCGACCAGCATGCCGATTCGGCTCCGGGTCTTGCCGCGGGCAAACGCCAGGAGAACGCCACGGGGTCCGAGCGCCGCGAGGCCGGTTGCCGGCACACCGGCGATGCGGCGGGCGGTGGTGCTGAGGTGACTCGGCGTGGCAAAGCGGAGGATGCGGGCGACGGCGCGGATGTCGTACCCCGGATTGGCGAGGAGCGCCGCGGCACAGGCCACCCGCGTCAGGTCGATGACCCGCTTCAGGTTCGGTGCGCCACCGGCACCAAATTGCCGCGAGAGGTGTTCCCGCGTACAGTGATTGCGCCGCGCGATCTCCGCCGTGCGGACCGGCTGGTCCACCCGCTCCAGCAGGTCGTGCCAGACACTTCGTTGCAGCGGATCCGCCAGACGCAGCATCCGGTACGCATCCCCCAGGGCAAGCCGTCGATGCGCCGCCGCCGAGGCCCGGACCACCAGTTCGCCCGCGACGGCATTGTCCACCCCATCCACCAGCACCAGCGCCACCCGCGCACTGTGACACTCGAGCAGGAGGCGGCCATCGTCGGGCTTGAAGGGAGCGAGCGCCACCCACGGGATCGAGGGAAATCCCTCGCGCAGTGGGGCAAGCAATTCTGGCGGAGTGGTGGCGGGGGAGAACACCACCGCATCGACCAGGCGGGTCAACAGTGCCTGGCGCAGCGCGGCGGGTGTCCGGCAGGGGATCAGCGACCAGGGGCTGTCGGCGGGCAGCGATCGCCGAAGGGTTTGTGCCGCCTCGGCCCGGGGAACCAGCGCCGCGACGGCGGGCATCTCAGCCGACCGGAGTCTCCGGTACCAGCGCCCCGGGGGTGACCGGCGTGGCTGGGACCGGTTGCGGGAGGCCATGCCGCTTCGGTGGGCGACCCGCGCCGACGGCCACCAGGGTGCGCGCCATCTCACCGGCCCGCTTCAGCACGCCGCGCGCATTGTCATAGGAAAGCGCGTCGAGCGCATCCTCGAGCGTGAGCCACTTGAAGTCGGTGATCCCTTCCTCCGCCTGGCAGATGACATCGGCGGCCGGGCTCTCCAGCAGGAAGAAGTGACAGAACTTGTGGATGTAGCGCCCCCGGAACCGGAAGTGCCAGTCGATGATCCGGATCGGGCCATGGAGGATCAGGTCGGTGAGTCCGGTCTCCTCGGCCGATTCGCGCAGCGCCGCTTCCGTGGGCGTCTCCTCCCCCTCGAGATGCCCTTTCGGGAACCCCCAGTGTTCATACGGATCGCGGATCAGCAGGAACCGGGCGCTCTTGTCCGGCTGGCGGCGGAACACGATGCCGCCGGCGGACACCTCCCGCTCGGCCTTGGATTTCTTTTTTGCCATCAGCCTAGAACACCGAGAATTTGAAGTACTTCCGGGGGTTCGCCTGAATATCGGCAATCAACCGGCGGAGTTCCTGCATGGTTTCGATCGACTCATTGTACAGCGCCGGATCCTTCGACAGCAGTCCAATGGTACCCTGCCCCTGCTGGATCCGGGTCAACGCAGTGTCGGCGGCCGCCAGCATGTGGATCAGCCCGACTTCCTGGGACCGGACGTTGGCCACCAGTTCCCGCAAATCGGCCGAGGCGTCCTTCAGGTTGCCGGTTCCGGTACGGGCATTCTCGAGAATCGTCTGCAACTGCTGGTCGCTGGTGGCCGAGTCGAGGCGCGCCAGCGTCTTGCTGAGATCGGCCGAGGCCCCGGCGAACGAGCCGGAGGCACGCGCGACATTGCCGCTGATCTGATCCAGCCGGCCGGTCTGGGACTCGGTGAATGCTGCCAGCCGGTCCGCGATGGCGCCAAAGTCCTTGATGCTCCCGCGCAGCTCGGCCACCGCATTGGAATCGAAGGTCTCCTGCACCCGGTTCGCCACGGCGGCGATGTCGGTCGCGATCCGCCCCGCCTGGGCCGTCAGCTGTCCCACGTCGGGCAGGGTGGCCCCGGGCCAGGCGTCGCCGCCCGGCTTGGCGGTCTCGGCCAGCATCATCCGCACGTTGGGATCGTCCTGCGGCTGGTCCCGGGACACGATGGTCGCCCCCCACTCCCCGAACAGGCTCTGCGAGGCGGCGATCACCGCCGGGTGTTCCGGCAGCTCGATGCCCTCGAAGACCCGCAGGTCGGCCTCTACGAACGCGTCGGCCAGACGGATCGCCTCGACCCGGCCGACCCGCACCCCGCGGTAGGTGACCGGCGCGCCCGGGGTCAGTCCGCCGACCGTCCGGAACCTCGCCACATGGTCCGACTCCCGCTTGCCGACGTTCGCCTCTGACAGCCACAGGGCGCCGGCCACGACGACCGCCAGGGTCACCAGCAACACCAGGCCGACCAGAAATTCGCTGCCGCGTTTCATGGCGTCGCCTCGGCGAAGGGGCGCCCCTCAATGAAATTCCGCACCACGGGATCGTCCGTCTGCCGGATTTCCTCAATGGTGCCGACCTGCCGGATGCGGCCCTGGTAGAGCATGGCGATGCGGTCCCCGACGGTGTAGGCGCTGCGCATGTCATGGGTGACGACGACGCTGGTGACCCCGAGTTCGCGGCGGGTGCGCACCATCAGTTCATCGATCACCGCGGAGGTCACCGGATCCAGGCCGGTGGTCGGCTCGTCGTACAGAATGTAGCGCGGACGCAGGGCGATGGCGCGGGCAATTCCCACCCGCTTGCGCATGCCGCCGGAGAGTTCCGCCGGCATGCGCTCCTCCGCGCCGGGCAGGTCGACGAGCGCCAGGCTTTCCTCGATCCGCTGGGCTGTGGCCGCCTCGTCGAGCCCGCGACGGCGCAGGCCGAGGCGGAGGTTCTGCGCCACCGTCATGCTGTCGAACAGGGCGGCGAACTGGAAGACGTAGCCAATCTGCCCGCGTAACGCATCCAGGGCGTCGGGCTCGAGGTCTCCCACGACCTGGCCATCGACTTCGACGCTGCCGGACTCCGGTCGGAGCAGTCCCACGATGTGCTTGAGCGCCACACTCTTGCCGGTCCCGCTGAACCCGATGATGACCGTGGTGCTGGCGTCGGGAATCTCCAGTGTCATCCCATCCAGCACCGTCTTGGTGCCGAAGGATTTGTGGACGTCGGTGAAGCGAATCACGGTGACCTGGCGGGTTCGGTGTACGTGGGTACGTGGGTACGCGGGTACACGGGGAGGGCCCAAGCCCCTACCCGCGTACCCACGTACCCACGATCGAGCAACTCGACCGCCCGACGGCCGCCGACCCGCCTCATAGAAGCACCAGCGCCCAGAAGGCATCCAGCACCAGGATCGCTTCGCAGCCCAGCACCACCGCCCGGGTGGTATTCCGTCCCACGCCCTCCGCGCCGCCCCGGGTCGCCAGACCCATGAGGCAGCCGGCCAGCGTCACGGCGGTGCCGAAACTGGCGGATTTAAGCAGCCCGAACCAGATGTCCTTGAACTGATAGAACAGCCGCAGCCCCTTCACGAATTCGAGGGTCGAGAGATCGAGCAGGTTGATGGCGGTAATCCACCCCGCGACAACGCCCACGCCGATGGCGAGCGCGGTGACGACCGGGAACATGAGCGTTCCGGCGATGACCCGGGGCAGCACCAGGTAGCTGTGCGGATTGAACGCGAGGGTCTCGAGCGCATCGACCTGCTCGGTGACGCGCATGGTCCCGACCTCGGCGGCAATGTTGGCCCCGACCCGGCCGGCGAGCGCCAGCCCCGTCAGCACCGGGCCGAGTTCCATCATGATCGTCTTGCCGACGAGGGCCCCCACGAAATACAGCGGGACCGCTCCCGTGAAGATGTACTTGGAGAGCAGCGAGAGGACGATGCCGGTGAATGTCGCGATGAACAGCGCGATGGGAATGGAGTCAACGCCGAGCCGGCGCATCTGCGGCACCACGTGCGGCAGCCAGGTCCGCACATCGCTCACCGCCCGCCCGGTCGCCAGGGCCCACCACCCCACCCGCGTCACCGCGCGCGGCAGCCATCCGGCGCGGGAGTCGAGAGCGTGTTGCACGAGAACAAGGTACGGCGTGAAGAGTGGGGAGTAAAGCGAAGGGGGAGTACGAGGGTACGTGGGTACGAGGGTACGGGGTACGTGGGTACGTGGGTACGTGGGTAGGGTAGGCCTACCCGCGTACCCACGTACCCTCGTCCCGCCTACGCCGCAAAACTCGCCAGCGCCTTACCGACATCCCCTTCGCGCAGCCGCTTGAGGGCGCGGTCGCGAAGCTGACGGACCCGTTCGCGGGTGACGCCGAGCATGCCACCGATCTCCTCAAGCGTATGCTCGCGGCCGCCATCCAGCCCGAAGTAGAGCCGGAGGACCTTCGCGTCGCGGGCTGGCAGGGTGGTCAGCGCCTGATCGATCTCATCGGTGAGAAACCGGTCCATCGCCTGTTCTTCGGTACTGGACTGGTCATCGGCCACAAACCGGTCGATCAGGGAGCGATCTCCGTCCGGATCGAGCGGAGCGTCCAGCCGGACATCGCTGGTGTTCAGTGCGGCGAGTGACTGCACCACATCGAGCGAGAGGCCGGTGGCATTGGCGATCTCTTCCGGCGTCGGTTCCCGGCGCAGTTCCTGACGCAGTGCTTCCGCGGTGCGGACGATGCGGGAGAGATCGGCGGTGCGATTGAGGGGGACGCGGACCGTCCGGCCCTGCCGCGCGAGCGAGGCGAGAATCGCCTGCCGGATCCACCAGACGGCATAGGAGATGAATTTCACCCCCTGGTCGGGATCGAACTTCCGGGCGGCGGTGAGCAGACCGATGTTCCCCTCGCCAATAAGGTCGGTGAGCGGCAGGCCCCGGTTCTGATACTTCTTCGCCACCGAAATCACGAACCGGAGATTGCGCTTCACCAGCTCATGCATCGCCTCGGGGTCGCCTTCGCGGACCAGCTTGGCGATGGCGATCTCCTGTGGCGTGGTGAGGAGCGGGGTCTGGCTGACCTCATAGAGGTACTGATCGAGAATGTCGCGGTCTGCGTCGTAGACCCCCAGGCTCTTGGAGGTCTCGCGCCGGCCTCGTCGCGCAGGCTTGGTGGGCTGATTATTGATGAGGATCTGCTGAGTCGGGGAGAGCGTGCGCTCCTGCTTCGGGGCCTCCGGGACCGGTTTGGCGGCTTTGGCCGCCGTCTTGGCGGACTTCGCCCGCGTAGTGGACTTTTTCGCCGACTTCTTCCCCTCCGACCCCGAATGCTTCTTCATGTCCAGCCGTTCTCCGTCATGCCGTTCAGTGAAACAGGTGCCCGCTGCTTGACACGCGAGGATCAAGCCAAGTAGCTTGTCGTGCTCTTGAGGAACACGGTTGGACCGGCGGGCGCGCTATATATAACGGGGGCGTAGCTCAGTTGGGAGAGCGCGTGAATGGCATTCACGAGGTCAGGGGTTCGATCCCCCTCGCCTCCACTCCCACGCCACGCCGGAAGAGCAGGCAGCAGCGCAGGTCCGTGCATGAAGCTGCGCACGGAGAGTTGCCAAGTCGAGAGCCGGACGGTAGAATCCTGCGCTCGCGGGAATAGCTCAGTTGGTAGAGCACAACCTTGCCAAGGTTGGGGTCGCGGGTTCGAGTCCCGTTTCCCGCTCTCGGCGGCAGAGCAGAGGCTCTGACTCATTATCGGTACGATGAGGAGTCCGCTGGACAGGCAGTGTATACGTCGCGGGGTGGAGCAGTCTGGTAGCTCGCCGGGCTCATAACCCGGAGGTCGTGGGTTCAAATCCCACCCCCGCTATTTCGGTACAACGAGGACGGGCGGACGGGTGGACGGTGATCCGGAGTGCAGCGCGCTTCTGCTCTGTCGGTCAACGACAGACAGGCTCACTTCAGACGCCGTCCCGCCCGAACCGCCCGTCCGACTGTCCGACCCTTGGGCGGTTAGCTCAGTTGGTTAGAGCGCCACGTTGACATCGTGGAGGTCACAAGTTCGAGCCTTGTACCGCCCATGGGCCCATAGCTCAACTGGATAGAGCATCTGACTACGGATCAGAAGGTTGGGGGTTCGAATCCCTCTGGGCCCGTACCCGCCAGGTTTCCCCTGGCACCCGTACACGGGGCGTAGCGCAGCCCGGTTAGCGCGCCTGCTTCGGGAGCAGGAGGTCCCGGGTTCAAATCCCGGCGCCCCGATCGATCAATAAAAATGGCCCGCACCTCGTGCGGGCCATTTTTATCGCCTCCACCCCCTCCGTCAGCGTTAAAGCAGACGGTGCCGATTGGAATTGCGCCTCAGGACGATCAGCTCGCCCGCCGAGACAGGGTGATCTCACTCTCCGTTTTGGCCTCACCCACATTGGGTGCCCCCTTCCCCGTCGTGATCAGCTGTCGCAGGCTGGCAAGGTAGGTCGTCCAGCCATCGCGGCAGACCTCGTAGCACTCATAGGCCGGCACCAGTCCCACGTGTGTCATGCGCAGTTCGGTGTGGAGGTCCCGTCGTGCGACCTCGAACACCACGTGGGTGCCAATCCATTCAGCCTTGTCCTGAGTAAAGCTGAAGTAGTTGTCGAGCACCGTCCACACCACCTTCCGCCCCGGATCCAGCTCCGTGACCTCAACATCACAGCGATGCAGGTCCAGCACAGAGTGGGTAAAACGGTCCCCGACCTGCCCGGCCTGCCCCACAATCCCCTCAGACCACCAGCCACGGACATTGGCGATGGCGGCGATGACGGCCTCCGGGCTCTGCTCGACCACGAAACTGGAGGTAAAACTGCGATCGTTCATTGTTCACTCCATTCAAGATTTTTACGATTGCTGGCTACTTCCCACCGAAGCGCTCTGCGAGAGTTCGCAGGTAATAGGTCCACCCTCCTTCGTGCATTCGCCCGAAGTCGTCATCCGGGATCCCCTCGTGATGCAAGGCCACCAGCGTGCCGGTGCTATCCGGCGTGAAGTCCACGGTCACCCGGGTCTCGGTGCCGCGCGTGTGCTGCGACACCCAGGTATGCTCGATCCGCCGAGGCCGATCGACCACGATGAACCGCCCGTAATGCGGCAGTGCCATCCGATCGGGAGTCGCGGCGTTCCCGGAGAGCTGCAGCCGATAAAAGAGACCGTCCGGAACTGGCTGCAGGATGACGCGCTCCACCCCGTACCAGGGACTGCCCGGGTGAGAGGGATCGAGCCAGGCGTCGAATACCTCGACCGGGGTGGCGGCGATGGTCCGGGTCAGGTTCACCGCAGTGGTCTTCATGCCCCAGAGATTGCTCACCGTTTCTTCCTTTCCGCGAATGCCGCTTCCATACGATCGAGCCGTTCGGTCCAGAACTGTTCGTAGTAACTCAGCCATTTCTGCGCCTGTTTCATCGGCGCTGGATTGGTCCGGACAAACTGGAAACTGCCGCGCTTGTCGCGGAGAATCAGGTCGGCGCGCTCGAGCACCTTGAGGTGCTTGGACACGGCGGCCAGGGACATGGCGAAGGGTTCGGCAACCTCGCTGACGGTCTTTTCCCGGCCGGCAATCTCCCGGAGGATCAGTCGACGGGTGCCGTCGGCGAGGGCATGGAACACCAGGTCCAGCTGCGGCGAATCGATTGATTTAACCATATGGTATAATCTAAAACCCCACCCGGCTGGAGTCAACCGATCGGTTAAATGCTCGTCACGAAAGCAACAACGGGCCCGCGCTGTGCGGACCCGTTCCTGGTTGCGCCAGGCCGCACGAGGCGGCCACCCCATCCAACGGGGCCGGACCTAATGCGAATGTTCGTGCCCGTCCGCCATCGGCATCGTCATCCCCGGCATCGAATCCTCCATCTCGTACGCCCCATCATCCTGGTACGCCATCGCGGTGGATCCCTTGGCGGGCCATTGCCGCATGTCGCTGGGGTGGATCAGGCCGTTCAGGTGCGCCATCGCGCCCGTGATCTGGTGATCGGTCGGGTTGTGATAGGTCGCCACCATCCGGTAGCGATGATTGGCCCGGACCCGGAGCCCCTCGCCCGCGATCCCGTAGAGCTTCACCGGCATGTGGACGATGCTGCCAGTGGAATCGAGCGTCGGCGTGATGCGGGTGATCACCTTCCCGCTCTCGACGTCCTCCAGCCACATCCCGGTGCCGTAGGCGTGCATGTGGCCGCTGAACCCGAGAATGTGCCCATCCACCGGCATGATGAAGTCGCGGGTGACGATGTAGTCGCCGGGGGGAATCGGGAAGGTGTTGGGGCGCCCCTTGGCATCAGCGATATCAATGGAAATGGGAAGGACCTCGACCGGTGTCGGCAGCAGATCTTGCGGCGAGTACTTGATGCGCAGCGTGAGGTACACCGAGTCCTGGCCGACCGCCGTCTCGTTGTGCCACATGATATCCAGCTTCATTTCCGTGCCGGCCGTCAGCGGCATGCCGATGGTGTTGGGCAGCATCAGATTGCGGGTCTCGCGTCCCACCGCCATCAGCTTCTCATCCATGGGCAGCAGCAGCTGGCGCCGGTCACTGTTCACGATCTGCAGGTGATGCAGCACCTTCTGGGTCACCTTCTTCCCCTGTTCATCGCGCAATTCGAGCCGGAACCCTCGACCCGTACCTGAGATGGGCCACTCGAACTTGTCGACGTACTTGGGCATCGCCATTTCCTCGTGCCCGGCGTGGCCCAGGTGACCGCTCATCGAGGGCAGGTCGAAGGGCCCCGCGGTGAGGATGACCTCATGTGCAGCGGAGTCGACCCGTACCGCGAGGTGCTCGAGGGGGAGGACCTGGGCACGGAGAGAGGCAGCACAGATCAGGACAAGGGCGGACACCAGGACGGCCGACGTGCGGGTCATGGATGCTCGGGGTGCGAGATATGAGCAGGGAGTGCATATGAAGGATAATCGGCGGGCCGGTTGTGCGCCCGTAGATGCTCCTATACCGTTCTCGGTTGACCCACCATGAAACATGAGGCGTTGCGCGGATGAAGCGGGTTCTCCTCCTGCTGGTTGATGGCTTGCACCCGGGTGTCGCGGAAGCGGCACTGGCGCGGGGCGAATTGCCGGCACTGGCCGCGATGGTCGGCGAGGGCGGGACCCAGCGCGGCATTACGGCGTTCCCGTCGACCACCTCCGTTGCCTACCTCCCCTTCCTGACCGGTTGCACGCCTGGCCATTGCAACGTGCCCTCCATCCGCTGGCTCGACCGGCAGCAGTACGGCGGCCGCTGGTGGCGAGACCGTGAGCGGGTACGCAGCTACTGTGGCTACCAGGCGGGTAGGCTCGACGGTGATATCACCCCTTCGGTGCAGACCATCTTCCAGCTGGTGCCGGAGAGCCTCGCCATTTTCACGCCGGTTGCCCGCGGTCTGACCCCGGACCGGGATCCGTCGCAGGGCGAGCGGAAGTTCTGGGGTGCCCTCGCGCATTACGCCGAGTGGCATCAGCCCTCGGATGACGCGGTCACGCGGCACCTGCTCCGGGGATTGGAGCAGCCCCACCGCTTCATCTTCGCCCAGTTCCCCGCGGTGGATGGCTACACCCACCAGAGCACCCCTGACGGTCCGAAGGTCCTCGAGGCGCTGCGTCGCGTGGACCGGACCGTCGGCCAGGTACGGGCACGGCTGACCCAGCGGGGCGAGCTGGAGGACACGCTGATCGTGCTGGTGAGCGATCATGGGGCGTCGGCCGTCCATACCCACCTCGATCTCGCCGACTGGTTCCGGGCCCAGGGGGTCCGGACAATGTCCCACCCTGTGGTCTGGGAGCGGGACCCGGTTGCCGCCGTGATGGTCGCCGGCAACGGATCAGCGATGGTGTATGCTCGCCCCGGGGTGCCGCGCGAGGAGCGCTGGCCCCTCGCCCGGCTGCGGGAGCCTGCGACCTTCGCCGCGCGCCATGACGTCATCGCAGCCCTCACCACCGAGGCGGCGGTCGCGTTCGTGGCTGCCGAAGAGGCGCCTGGGATCGCGCGGATCGCCGGGGCCAATGCCGTGGGTCGCGGCGAGGCGGAGGTGGCGCGCGAAGGCGAGATGGTCCGCTACACCCCGGTGACCGGCGATCCCCTTGGCATTGGCGGGGCGCGCACGCTGTCGGAGCCCGGCTGGCTGGAGGAGAGTTGGGACAGCGCATTCCCCGATGCCTGCCTGCAGATCCTCGACCAGTTCCGTGCCAGCCGCACCGGCGACCTGATCGTGGTGGGCAACGAGGGCTTCGATTTCCGGAAGCGATTCGAGGTGCCGGAACACAAGTCCGGCCATGGCAGTATGATCCGGGCCCACATGCAGGTACCGGTGTGGACCAGCGTGCCGGGACCGGTGGCGCCGGTTCGCACCGTGGACCTGTTCCCCGCCATGCTGGAGTGGTTGGGTGTCCCCGTGCCGGAGGCCATTGATGGCCAATCGGTATGGTTGCCCGGTCGGGGTGTCCCGGTTGCGTAAAGGGGGCGGGGTGGCGATTATCCCCGTCCCAAAACGCGCTCGTAGCTCAGCTGGATAGAGCGCTTGCCTCCGGAGCAAGAGGTCGCAGGTTCGAATCCTGCCGGGCGCATATCCGGAACATGAAACCCCGCCAGCGGTTATGCTGGCGGGGTTTCAGCCTATCTGAATCCTCCATCACTCCAGGCCCTCAACGACGGGGCCGACCCGGCTGCCGTCGCGTAGCTTCGCCTCCGTATCCTGCTGGCGCAAATTGCCTCCCGCTCAGCCCCAGCGTGTCAGCGATCCCGGCCTGCCACGCCGCAGCCATCCGCTGGCCGACTTCCGGGGTGGCGCACTGGGCGAAATAGGGAGCGCTGGCGCGCCAGGCCGCACTCATCGCGTCAGCGGTCTCCGCGAAGATCTGCGCGACCGCGGCGGGCTTGAGTTCGCACCGTTCGGTCCCCAGCGCCGTGAGCACCTTCGGGGTAGGCCAGCGCGTCGACCCGGCGAGGGTGAGGGCCATGGCGTCTCGGGGGAGATAGGCCGTCGTCGTGACCACGTCATATACGGGGGCCAACCGCACGCTGCCGGTGGGGGAGTCGTACACGACGGCAAAGTTCTTCAGGTGGGCATCCCCATTGCGCACAGCGCAGTTGAGCACCAGCAGGCGGAAGAGGTCGCGCAGGGCGCGCGGCGCTTCATCCGGGCTCACGAACTCCCGCACGCGGCGCACCACGCTCGTCTCGTAGTTCCCCCGATACTTCTCCTCGGTGTTGCGCGCGTTGAGGACGCAGAGATCCTCCACCCCGCCGTAGGTGCCGTCCTCCCGAAGATCGAATCGGGCCACGACGAGGGCGGCCCCGCTCTCAGCCAGCTGCACGGTCGGCACCGCCAGGCCCGCGATCCGCGCCGCCTCCAGGCACGCGAACTCATTGGCCGCGAGCTCCGGATACTCGTCCGGCTCCCAGAGCTTCACCAGGTGGGTGGCGCCCAGCACGCGCGGAGAGCGCCGCATCGCGTCGGGCAGCTCATCCCGAATGAGCACCTTGGGCTGCACGCCGCTCACGCCGGAGTAGGGTGCGAACGTCTCCAGCAGGTGGGCGAACAGGTCGCCGTCCCGCCGGGCGGCGAGAATATCCGCCACCCGCTGCAGGGGCACGGTCTCATCGAGCGTCGCCCCCGGGTCGGAGTAGCGCAACCGGCCCAGTTGCGTCCGGCCCACAATCCCCAGCAGGTCGAGCGCGTCGAAATGGCCGGTGGCCTTCGCGAACCGCATGCGCAGCCGTTCGCGCAGGGCGCCTTCCGGCAGATTCATCTCGAAGATCGGCGTCAGGCCCCGCGGCCATTCATAGGAGGCCACCCGAGGAGGCATCGAGAGGGAAACCGCCCGATCGGCGGACTCGCCGGGATTGGCCGCAAACGAAGTACCTCCTCCTGCGCGACGGGAGAGGACGCCGGCCTTCTGCGCATCGGCCCAGACCTGGATCATGCCGGGTGCTCCGATTGCTCATTGTCCTGAATCAGCTCATCGAGGGTCGGGCGCCCACGGTTGTAGGCCGTGACACGCAAGTCGAGCCCCACCGTCTGCAGCAAGCGCCGCAAGGCGCCGGTGCCGAGTTCGGGAAGGCGTCCGGTCTCCAGGCGGGCGATTGTGGACCGACCAATCCCCGCTCGCTTGGCCAGGTCGACCTGCGTCAGGCCGTGTGCAAGCCTTGCAGTGCGAAGCTCCTGCCCCACCTCTATCAGCCAACTCATTGGCCCATACTCCGGTTCGATCTCACGTGTAGTATATGCTACATTATTGCCTATAACAAGCTATTTGTGGCATATACTACACATAACGCCGGATAAGAGCCTACTTTGCCCTGCATAGTGCTCGTCGCGAGCTGCTCGTCGCCTCGAGCCAAATCTCCGCTGAGGCCACGGATCCTGAGGTCCGGTTTCGCTGTCGGACTACCCGTCCCGTCCCAACCGCATGGTCGGTTCGCTCCGCGCGGCCAGGCACGGTGACCGGCAGCCCCCCCGTCTGATACCGCATGACCTACCAGGGGAACTTCCCCATTGCCGGGAGGCGACATGGATACCAGCAAGACCGAGGGCGGCAGGAGCCACTTCGAGCGGAAGGGTGGTTCCTTGAGCGCGCCGCACGTGCGGGAGGGGTGCGCACCCCGCGGCAGCCAGGTGGCCGCGGACGACCGCAATAGCACGTGGGTGAGGAGAAACCGGTACCGGGATCGCGACGTCAGGTCGTGACCCGCGTTTCCCGCACCCCCATCCCTGAGTCCGCATGCCTTTCCGCCTCGCCATCCGTGCGTCGGTGCTCCTGCACCCCTTCACCGGCACGATGGCGACGCTGCTGCTGGTCATCACCTCACCGGTGGCAGCCCAGCGGCCGCTGAATCTCGATTTCGAACGGGCCAGTTCCTTCGAACCCTCCCGCCCCTGGGGGTGGTCCCTCGGCTGGTCGGCCTTCGGCGCCTCGACCGCGGCGACCTTCCATCTCGATTCCACCGTTCACCATGCGGGGCGCTGGAGTCTCGAGCTCACCCGCCCCGACTCGGCCGACCCTGCTGATTCACACCAGCTGCTGCTGCAGCTCCCCGCCAGCTTCGCGCGCGGCCATCATCTGGCACTGCGGTTCTGGAGCCGAGTGGAGTCGGTGCGAGGCGAGGCAGTCGTGTTGCTGGAGTCGTGGCGCAATCAGGCGGTCGCCTCGGGAGACACCGCGAGGCTCACCCGACCAGCGTCATCCACGACCCCGCTCTGGGTGCGACACGACCTCCGGATTGACGTGCCGACCAATGCCGATGTGCATTCGGTGGTGGTGACCATCGCCCTCGCGGGGGGAGGACGTATCTGGGTCGACGATTTCTCGCTCACACGTGACGGGAAGCCGGTGCCGAGCCTTCCTCCCGAGGCGGCCCCACCGAGCCCGACGGAACGCGCAGCTCTCCGCGCCATCGCCACTCCGCTCACCACGGTCGATCCCGACGCCGGGACTGGGGCGGACCTCGCGGCATTCGCCAGGGCTATCGACAGTGCCCGTATCGTCGCGCTGGGGGAATCGACCCACGGTACCCGGGAATTCTTTCTCCTCAAGCACCGGCTGCTGCGCTTCCTGGTCCAGCGGGAGGGGTTCCGGATCTTCGCGATCGAAGCCAATCAACTCGCGACCGAGCGGGTGAACCGTTATGTGCAGGGTGGCCCGGGGACCGCTCGCGAGGCGATGCGGGTGCTCTTCCGGCTGTGGAATACCGAGGAGATGGAGGCGCTCATCGAGTGGCTGCGCTCGTACAACCTCGCGCATCCCGACGGCATGGTGCGTTTCATCGGCTACGACATGCAGGACCACCGCGCCCCCGCGGACACGCTGCGCGCCTTTCTACTGCGGGTCCAGCCGGCGCTGGTCCCGTTGCAGGACGCCCTGCTGGGCGAGTATCGGGGACAGCCCTCCTACGCCACACCGAGTGTGGACGATACCATCCGGGCGCGATGGGCCACTCAGGCGGCCACGTTATGGGATACGGTGCGCAGCCACCGCAGTCAGTGGCTGTCGGGCATGACCACCCGGAAGGATTCGGTCGCGGTGGAGTGGGCGGTCCAGTCGGCCAACCTGCTGCGGCAGGCGACCTCGTTCAACGTGGCGCTGTTCTCACCGGAGCGGGACAGCCTCATGGCCGCCAATCTCGACTGGTATCTGCGCACTCTGGGCGATGGTGACCGCGCCGTGGTCTGGGCCCATGATGTCCACGTGAGCCGTGGCGGTGACACCGCCCTCAGCTTCAACGGCGGGGCCCAGATGGGCGCCCAGCTCTCGAGGCCTGTACGGCCGCGGCTATCGGGCCTTCAGCCTGCTCACCTATCGCGGCTCGTATGGCGCGGCGCGCAGCTTCACGGACCACCAGCGAATCGAGGCGGAGGCCATCCCCGCCCCGGCCGGCAGTATCGAGGCCGCGCTGCATGACCTGCAGCCCGCGCACCGGCCGACGGGGTGGTTTCTCAACTTCCCGACAAATGCGGGCGACAGCCGGGTGGGCTGGCTCGGGCAGCCTCGGCCGCTCCGACATATCGGCTACGCGGCGTATGACTATGGCTTCGAGTTATCCGCCATCCTGCCACTCGAATTTGACGGGCTGTTCTTCGTGGACCAGACCACACCATCCCGGTTGGTGCCGTAACCCTAGTGCAGGCGCGGCATCGCCATCGACAGCCCCACATGATCGCTGTCGATCAGGAACCGGGGGCCACCGATCCCGAGAATCCGCCACCGTCCGTTGATGACCTTGGTGCTGGCGATACCGATCACGGCACCTGCCGCCACATCGCTCAGCCAGTGACGATTGTCATTCACCCGCGACCAGGCGGTGAGTGACGCCACCCCGTACGCCGCGATGGACACCGGCAGGATCCCCACTTCATCGCTCACGCTGCTCGCCAGCGAGAACGCCGTGGCGGTATGGCCACTCGGCCAGCTCGCCGCGCGGGAGAAGGGGCGGAACTTGTAGGGATCGGTGGTATAGCTCGGCCGAGTCCGCCCGACTGTCAGCTTGAAGAAGTTCGCGAAGGCTCCGGAGACGGCCAGCGACCCCGCGATCCGTCCACCGGAGCGAAGAATCCTGTTGTCGCCCGAGACCAGTCCGACCGCCATCGTGCCCAGCGCGACCGGGAGGTACACCTCGGGTTGGCCGGCATGGCGAAAGATCTCGGCGACGTCGTCCTTGCCGCTGGTGCGGTGATTCTGGTTGGTGCGCTGGACGGTGCGATCGAGCAGGGAAAGCGCGGCGATTCCCCCCGCCGTACCCAGCACATGATACCAGCGGATGTTGCTGGCCTCGCGGGGTGCCGGCTGCGCGGCCGGGCTCACCAGGTCCGGTTGGATCGGCATCACATGAAAGGCCGAACTCGACGCGGCCGCCTGGGCCGTGAGGGCGTGCGGGGTGGCCAGCACAGCACCACCCAGCACCAGCGAGAGCGCCCGCATGAAGGCGCTGCGCTTCCGGAACAAGGTCAGCATAAAGCTCCTGGTATTGCGCCCGCCGAGGCGCGCTTGTATTCGGGGACGTAACCGCAACATCTCAGTGCCGGATCGCGACGAACCATCCGGCAATGACGGGCCCACGAGGACCGCGCCGCCCTGGTGCGGGCGCCGCCCCACCAGCACTGGCCGGCGGAGGTCCATATTCCGGCTGAAACAGATACGCCGTGTGACTGATCGAGTCCACCGAGATGGTCTTCGCGCCCGGGCGGGTCCGGACAGTTGCAATCACCCGGTACTGGTCGGCGGAATCCTGGTGAACTACGGTCACCGTCCCGTCGCCACCCGCTGGAATGTAGATGAGGCGCTCCCCCGGGTCCCAGCCCAGCGCGTCCACCCCGTCCCCGTTGGGGATCACCGCCACCACCTTGCCGGTGTTGGCATTGACCACGACGGAAGTATCGCCGCAGCCGGCGAAGATCCGGTCATTGACGCGATCATACGCGATACCGGTGGGTTCATGGCACGGGGCCAGCGGCCAGCTGGCGAGTACCGCGAGACTCGACCCATCCAGCACCTGCATGGTGCTGGTGCCTTCGTTGTTGATGAAGAGCCGTCCCTTGCCGTCGCTCGCCGCGCCCTCGGGGGCATTGTCCTCGAGGTTGGCGGTGGCGACCACCGCGCCGGTGGTTGGGTCGAGCGCGACTGCGGTCCCGATCGGACGACTGTGATTGGTCAGGATGATCCGGCGTGAGAGATCATCGTACATGATCCCATCGAGACCGCCTTGCGGCACCGGCGCCCGCCGCACGACGGCGAGACTGACCAGATCAAAGAGGGAGACGGTGGAATCGCCGCCGTTGGTGGTAAACCCAAGGTGCGTGGAGGGGACCAGCGCGATACCGTGGACCCGCGGCGTCCCGGGAATGTCACCGATGACCCGCCCCGTTGGCCCGTCGACCACCATCACGTGACTCCCCCGGGAAATGAACACCCGGCCGGTGCCCGGCTCGGCCAGCAGGTAGTCGGTGCCGCCATCGCCGCCGATGTTGGTGGTGTCGACGCGAAAGTGCTGGGCCTGCGCGGTGGTGGCGATTCCGAGCACGAGCCCGAGGCACAGGATGACGCTGCAGGTGACACGCGACATGATGACCTCATGGAGAGGAACGTGGCCCGTCATACTTCGGATCGGTGATCGAGGGCGCCGCTCCACGCCAGCCCGACGGGGAGCAGGAGCAGGGTGACGGCGGTGGACAGCGACAGCCCGCCGATGACGGCGATCGCCAGCGGCCGCTGCAGTTCGGCGGCAGCGCCGACCCCGAGGGCCAGCGGGGCGAGACCGGCAAGGGTGCAGAGTGTGGTCATCAGGATCGGGCGGAGTCGCAGGTCCCCCGCGGCACGCAGCGCCTCGACCGGTGGCAGACCGCTCTCACGCATCCGGAAGGCCGCATCCAGCAGGATGATGCCGTTCTTGACCACCAGACCGGTGAGCAGCACGACCCCCATGAAGCTCGAGACATTGAAGGGGACCCCCGTGAGCGCCAGGCTGCCGAGGGCCCCGGTGATACCAAGCGCGGCCGCGCCGAGGATAACCAGCGGTCCGCGGACCGACCCGAACTGGGCCACCATGACCAGCAGCACGGCGCTCAGTGCCAGGGCCAGGACGGCAAGCAGCTGACGGAATGCCCGTTGCTGCCCGACCACCTGTCCGCCATACTCGAGAGACACACCCACCGGAAGCGTCACCCCCTGCAGCCGGCGCCGGATCTCCTGATCGACCGCGCCGAGACTGCTGCGCTCGGGATCGACCGAACCGGTGACCGCCACCATGGGGCGCAGATTCTCCCGCGTCAGTTCGCTGATTTCCCCGGTATCGCTCACGGCGCCGAGGGCCCCAAGCGGAGCCCAGCGCTCGCCGTTGATGATCGGGAGCGTGGCAATCGTCGCTTCCGCGAATCGGGTACTGTCACCCACGCGCACCCGGATCGGGACCAGCCGATCCGCCTCGCGCGCCGCACCGGCGTCCAGCCCGAAGAGCGCCCCGGTGGCCTGGGCCATCACCTCTTCCGGTGTGAGTCCCAGCCGGCTGACGCGGGCCCGGTCCAGTGCCACCCGTATCGCTGGCGCGTCGCCCGTCACTCCGTCGAACAGATCCTCGAGACCGGGGGTATCGGCCAGGAGGGTTCCGATCTGGCGGGCTGCGGCCTCCGCGACGCTTACGTCCGGGTGGAACAGCTTGACCTCCACCGGGCTGGGCGCGCCGCTGAGGTCCCCCAGCAGGTCCTGCAGGATCTGGATGAACTCCACCCGCACCGCCGGGACCTGCTGCTCCATCTGGCGTCGCAGCCGATCCATCACCTGGTACACTGAGGCGGTACGGACCCCGAGCGGCCGCAGGAGCACGGTCATATCGCCAGTGTTGGGGGCACTGGCGAAAAAGCCGAGTTCGGCGCCGGTCCGCCGGGTAAATGCCGCCACGGCGGGATCAGCCCGCAGGATGGCTTCGATCGCGTGCAGCTGGCGATCGGTTTCGCTCAACGAGGTCCCGGTCGGGGTCCAGTAGTCGAGCACGAAGCCGCCCTCGTCCATGTCCGGCAGAAATCCGGTCCCCAGCACCCGCCAGAATCCGAGGGCGGCGATGGCGATCACCAGCGCCACGATCGCCGTGCGACCACGGTGCGCGAAGGCGGCCGCGCTCAGTCGGCCATACCAGCGCCGGACCGGTGCCAGGAAATCCCGTCGGGGGTGGGTCGGATGCCCGGCCCGGGGCGCCAGCCAGCGCGGGTGTGAGGCCAGGCCCGGCAGCAACAGCACCGCGAAGAAGAACGAGAGGGCAACAGCAATGCCGAGCGCCAGGGAAAATGAGCGGAAGAACTGCCCCACCACCCCGTCGACCAGCGCGAGCGGCGCGAACACGACGATGGTCGTCAGGGTCGAGCCCGCAACCGGGGCCACAATCTCGTCGACCGCGGAGCGGATCACCGTGCTGGTCGGGCCGGCGTCGCCCATCGCCAGCCGCCGTTCCAGATTCTCGACCACCACGACGGCATCGTCAATGATCAGCCCGACCGCCACCGCGAGTCCCCCGAGCGACATCAGGTTCAGGGAATCGTGGACCAGCAGCAGCCCCCCAAAGGTGCCCAGCACCGTCAGTGGCAGCGTCAGGGCCGCGAGCAGCGTGACGCCCGGTCGGCCAAGAAATGCGAGCAGGACCAGCGCCGTGAGCCCACCACCGATGAGCATTGCTTCGGCGACACTGACGAGTGAGGCGCGCACCAGGGCGCCCTGATCGTAGACCAGCGTCAGGCGCACGCCGGAGGGAAGGTCTGCCCGCAGCGAATCCACGGTGGCCAGCACCGCCTCTTCCACCGCCAGGGTATTGCCGGCCGGCTGTCGAGAGACATTGATCAGTGCCGCCGGGACGCCGTTGCCGGCGACCAGTTCAAAGCGGTCGGCCGGGCCGTAGCCCACTGTCCCCACGTCCCGGACGCGAAGCGGCGTCGGGCCGTCCTGCCGAAGCACGAGCGCACCAACCGCCTCGGGGGAGGCAGCCGGCGCGGCGACGATCACACTGCGCTGCTGGAAGTCCCGGTCGATCCGGCCCACGGCGGCGATACGATTGCCGGCGCGGATCGCGTCCGCGACCTCCACCACGCCGATCCGGTGCGCCACCAGCCTGACCGGATCGAGGGCCACCGCCAGTTCCCGTACCAGCCCCCCCTGCACCTGGACCTCCCCGACGTCCGCCAGCCGGGCCAGCCGTGGGCGCAGGACATACTGGGCCAACTCCCGCAACCGGGTCGGGTCGGCACCCGTCAGCTCGAACTGCAGCATGGGGAACACCGAAGGGGTGAGCCGTTCGGCGCTGACCTCCACGCCCGACGGCAGACTGCCCTGCAGCGAGGCCAGCCGCGCCTGGACCTGCTGCAGCGCAAAGGGCATATCGGCCCCGGGCCGGAAATCGAGGTTCAGTTCACTGGCACCCCGGACGGTGCGACTCCGGATCCGCCGCAGATCCAGGATGCCGTTCAGGCCCTCCTCGATCGGCCGGGTGACGGCCACCACCATCTCCTGCGGATCGAAGGTGCCGGCCCGCGCCAGGATGACGACGCGGGGAAAGACCACTTCGGGATAGATCCCCGCCGGCAGTCGCTTGAGGGCGTATATCCCACCCGCGGCCACCAGCAGCGTGGCGAGCAGGATGAGCGCACGGTGCTGCAGGGCCAGCCGCCCGACGCTCATGGAGCCTCGGTCAGGCGCACCCGTACACTGTCGGCCAGGCCGAAGGCACCGGAGATCACCACGCGTTCGCCAGGCTGCACCCCGTTCACGGCAGCCCGACCACCGGCGCGCAGCCGAACCTCAACCGGGCGGGCGCGGGCCAGGGAATCGTCCCCGACCACAAAGACCACCAGCCCGCCCTCCGCCGGCACCAGTGCCGAGTCCGGCAGGACCACGGCATCGCGCAGGAGACGCACCTGCACCGTGGCCGTCCCGCCACTCCCGGGACGCAGAGCGCCCGCCGCAGGGATCCGCACCACGACTTCGCCGAGTCCGCTCAGGGTGTCGATCCCGGGGGCGATGGCTGCCACTCGCCCCGGCACAGGGTCATCCACGCCTTCACCCCGGACACTGGCCGCCTGGCCGATCGCGACCTGGGTCAGGGCCTGCGGTGTTGCACCGGCGCGCAGATCGAGCGTGCGCCGGTCGATGACTTCCACCAGCGGCTGGCCTGCCGCGACCCGCTCACCGACCTGCACCAGCACCCGCTGCACTCCGCCGGCGAGCGGTGATACCACGCGGGCCCGCCCCAGGAGTTCGGTGGCAGCCTCGGCAGCGGCGCGAGCACTCGCTGCCGCCCCTTCCCGCTCCTCGAGCTGACGGCGAGCGGTGATGCCTTCGGCGTAGAGATCGCGCTGGCGGGTCAGGTCAAGATCCGCCGTCCGGGCCTGCGCCGTCAGGGTCGCGGCCGCGGTGCGCAGTTCCGGGGTATCGAGCTGCAGCAGCAGGTCGCCGGCGCGGACCGGATCGCCGACCCGCACGGCGATGGACTGCACCACGGCATCCGTCGGCGCCGCCAGCGTAGCGCCACCCCCGGGCACAGGCACCAGTCGCCCGGTCAGGACCAGGGTTTCGCTGAGACTGTCGAGCGTGGTTACCAGGGTCGTCACGGGGACGCCCGTCCCGGGCGGGTCCACCGGTTCGCCCTGTCCGGCACACGCCGCAAGCAGCAGCAGACTCCACCGCGCCGTTTTCATTCGACCACCCCGCGGACGCGATACCACTCGGCCCGTGCCTCCTGCCAGCCCAGCAGTTCGTCAATGGACTCCGCCGCGACATCCCGCTCGGCCCGCAGCGCCTCCAGCAGCAACACCAACCCCGTCTCACCGGCGCGATAGGCGGCCGCAGCCCGACTGCGAATGCGTCGTGCGAGGGGAATCAGGGAGTCACGTGCCACCACGGCGCGCCGCGTCGTTTCCCGCAGGCGGATGGCGGTCTCAGCCTGTGCCTGCCCCGCGAACAAACGCGCTTCCGCCAGCGCGGCGGTGCGCTGACCGAGCTGGGCATCCGCGACAGCGACCTGCCCGCGGCCCTGATGCCAGAAGGGAAGTGGAATCGTGACCCCGACAACGGCCAGAGGAGTGTGGCTGGCGCCCGGATCATCCCAATCTGCGCCCACCAGCAGGGAGGGGAGTGGAGCGCCGGCCAGCCTGGCACGACGCACCAGCGAAGCGGCTGCCAGCGAATCAGCTTCCGCCGCAGCGACCGAGGGTACTGGGCCGGGCCGATCGAACGGCAGGGGGAGCGCGGCCTCGAGTCCATCATCCAGCGAGCTGACCGGCGTCGGATGGTCGGCAGCGCTCCGGCCGATGGCCTGCGCCAGTCGGGTCGTGGCGATGGCCGCTGCCTGCTCCGCCTGGGAGCGGCGCTGGCCGGCACGAATGGCCTCGAGACTCAATTGCTCCTGTTCCTGCAGCGCGATGTCCCCGCGGGCGAGGCGTTCATTGGCCAGTCGCACCAGGGAGTCGGCCAGTTCGAGCTGCTCGCGTGTCAGATCCCGCACGGCGGCGGCCGCGATCGCCCGGAAGTAGGCCGAGCGGACGTCCGCGGCGAGGTCGGCGGCCGCCTGAGCCGAATCTGCCCCGGCACGCGCGACCCCCGCGACGGCGGCGGCCCGGTCGGGACCCCGCGTCAGCAACCAGTCCAGCGATTGTTCCAGGGAGACATGCTGACGGGGAGTGTCTTCGGTGTAACTGTACTGGCCGACGGGGTTGGGAATCGTGCCGGCCAGGCGGACCGCCCCGCGTGCCTCCGCCACCTGCCCGGCAGCGATGCGCAGCGACCCACGATGCGCGCGGGCGGAGGCCTGGGCCTCCGCCAGCGTCAGCGAATCGGTCGGCCCCTGGGTCAGCAGGAGCGCTCCAGCGAGCAGCAGGATCATCGCGCCAGCGTGCGGCCGCCTGCCGGGGGCGGTCCCGGCGCGTGGCTCATGGCTTGACGGCGGGAGCCGGCTTCGGCTTCGCCTTGTCCTCCTGCGCCTCTCGGGCTTCGGAGGCGGCATCTTCGTGCTCGACCCCGACCACCGCTCCCGTCAGCGCATCGACCTGAACTTCTTCGATCCCACTCTTGCCCGGGATCATCAGGTCAAAGGAGTACACCAGCTTACCATGCTCCTCTTCAATTTCCCGAGCCTTGAGCTTCGCTCCCGGCACTCGGGCCAGCGCGACCTTCAGGGCGGAATCCGGGGTGACCTTCGCCTTCGCGAGTAAGCCGGGGCTCTCTTCTTTCAAGCGGGCCATGGTCTGGGCGGCCACCGGGTGGGCCAGGATCAGCAGGGCCCCGACAGTAATTATTGCACGAGCGTTCATGGGATCTCCCTTGGTGAATGCCGCCAGAGGCGACGACGGGAAGGTATCCCCCGAAGGTGACGGCAGGATGACAGCCGCTCGCCCTTACCCGGGTGTCCCGGGTCGACGAGGCAACCGCAGGACGTACGCGTTCTTTCCCGCGTCCGCCTGCTGGACGAGGGCGCCATCATGGACCTGCGCAATCCAGGTCACGATGGCCAGGCCCAGACCGGTGGAATCCGCAGCGGCAGGCGCGGGCGGTCCGGCGCTTCGAACCTCCAGGAAGGCATCCGCCCCGTCGGCTCGTACAGCGACCTCGATCGGGCCGACCTCCGAATAGCGGCAGGCATTCTCGAGCAGCTCGAGGGCGGCCTCGCGCAGCAGACTCTCGTCGCCCTCCACCTCCACCCCATCCATGGTGCCAAGCGACAATTGCCGCTCCAGTCCCTGCGCCCGTCCTCGCATGAGATCCACCGCCTCCAGCGCGACCGCGTCGAGTTCCACCGGCTCCCGGGCGGCAATCCGTTCGCCTGATTCCGCCCGGGCCAGGAGGAGGAGATCGTCCACCCGGCCGGTCATCTGTCCAGCGGCCCGACTGACCCGATGCAATGCACTGCGATAGTCGGCGGCGGGCCGATCCCGTTCGATGGCAAGGTCGCTCTCCCCGCGGATCAGCGTCAGCGGGGTGCGCAACTGGTGCGCGGCCTGGGCCAGGAAGGTGCGGGTGTGCTGCTGCGCGGCCTGGAGTCGGTCCAGCAGATGGTTGACCTCGATCGCGAGGTGATCCACCTCGTCCGGCACCGGCGTCACAGGCAATCGCCGGTCGAGCTGGCCGGGCCGCATGGCCTGCACCTCGGTCGCGAGGGCCCGGAAGGGCGCCAGCGCCCGGCCGGCGAGCAGGTAGCCGCACGGCAGGGCCAGCAGCAGGACCAGGGCGATGCTGACCAGGAGCCAGGTGGCGAGCAGCTCCCGATCCTCGCGCAGCGGGGCGAGGGAGCGGATCGCCATGACGGTGACCGCGCCGTCCGGACTGGGGAACACCGCCATCCGGGCGCCGCCCTCCGGCGTGAAAGGCAGATCGCGCGTGGCGGCGGCCGGGGGAAGCGGGCCGAGCGGGAGCAGCGCCAGCAGGGCAGCGTCACCCTGACGGGCCACGACAGCTCCGTCTGCGGCCCGGATCTGGATCGCGCCGGGACCGGCTGGCCACTCGGCGAGAGCCTCCGTGGCGGCCTCGGAGAGCGGGGTGCTGCCCGGCTCCGCGCGCTCCCGGTCCACCGCCTGCCAGACGCCGGCGGCCACCGCGCGCAGGTCGGTGGTCAGGCGTGCATCGAGCTGGCGGGACAGGAGGGTGTAGAGCAGCAGGTCCACCACGATCAGCCCGAGCACGATGGCCAGGGCAAAGGACGCGGCCAGCTTGAGTCGGAGGCGGCTAGCGGGCATCGGGCGGCGCCACGTCGGTGAGGAGGTAGCCCCGGCCGCGCACGGTATGGACCAGCGGGGCGAGCCCGGCGCGATCTACCTTGCGCCGCAGCCGGGCGATGAGCACCTCGATCACGTTGCCCACCGGCTCGAAATTGTCATCCCAGACGTGGGCCAGGATCTGGCTCCTGCTCTGCACCCGTCGGGCATTGCGCAGGAGATGTTCCAGCAGGGCGTACTCCCGGTGAGTCAGCCGCAACTCGCGACCGGCGCGATGGGCCCGTTGCGAGGCTGGATCGAGGACCAGATCCAGAAACCGGAGTTCGGGCTCCAACGCCGCACTGGGTCGCCGGGCCAGGGCGCGGAGCCGCGCGAGGAGTTCTTCGACCGCGAAGGGCTTCGCGAGGTAGTCATCCGCCCCGGCATCGAGACCGGCAATCCGGTCGCGCACTTCCTGGCGAGCCGTCAACATGAGTATCGGGGTGACACCACCGGCCCGGCGATACTGCCGGCACACCTCGAGGCCATCCAGTCCGGGGAGGCCCAGATCCAGGACAGCGAGGTCAAAGGCATCGCGCTGTAATGCGCTCAGCGCGGCGGAGCCGGTGCTGGTCAGCTCCACCGCCCAGGCCGCCTCCTGCAGCGCACGCCGCAGGAGGTCTCCGAGATCCCGATCGTCCTCAGCAACGAGTACCCGCATATCGCTGCCAATGTAGTCGCCTGCTCATGGCGGGGCGCAGCGCCCGCTCAGGACGGGGCACCAACGACAACGCGCCCGGTCGCGGAAGAGCGACCAGGCGCGGAGCGGGAATTCAGGTGGTCAGTCCCGCAGGAAATGGCAGGAATAGCCACCGGGATGTTTGATCAGGTAATCCTGGTGATACTGCTCGGCGCTGTACCAGGTCGACGCGGCGGTGATCTCGGTCGTGACGGGCCGATTCCACTTGCCTGACGCGTTGACCCGGGCCTTCACGGCCTCCGCCGTCGCCTGCTGCTCCGGCGAGAGGTAGAAGATGGCCGAGCGGTACTGGGTCCCCACGTCGTTCCCCTGCCGATTGAGCGTGGTCGGATCGTGCAGCCGGAAGTACCACTGCTCGAGCAGCGTTTCGTAACTCAGCACCGACGGATCAAAGGTTACCCGGATCGCCTCGGCGTGCCCCGACTTGCTGTCGTGGGTGTCATCGTACTTCGGATTTTCCAGCCAGCCTCCGGTGTACCCCACATCGGTGTCGAGCACGCCCGGCACCTCGCGCAGGATCTGCTCCACACCCCAGAAGCACCCCCCGGCCAGGACCGCGATTTCGGTCAGTCTGCCCGCCGTGGTGGCGGAAGGGGATTTCACGTGTTCGGTCGACATGCCATGCCTCCTCTTGGACTGACCGAAAGCTAGTCGGGTCGGCAAGGGCCCAGCCTGGCCGCGGCTCAGACAGTGGTGACGCGGGGCACTGCCTCACTCCCGCCACTTGCTCCTCCCCACCGCTCCGCTCCTAGGTTGCGAGTGCAGGGCACTTCCACCAAGGGAAGTGTGCCTTTTCGCGAAGCGGCAGGCGGGCTTCGAGAAGAAGGCGTGTCAGGCCCATGGGCCAGGCACGCCTTTCGTCGTTGACGGCGACGATCACCCTGGCCGGGAGGTAGTTATGCGGGTTGCAGTCGCGGGAGCCGTAACAATGCTGGTGGTGGTGGCGGCGGGGTGCAGCCGTCACGAACGACCGGCCGATGATGGGCTGGGTGCCGGCGCAGGCATGTCGGATACGACCATCGTGCGGGACACGCTGATGGCGCCGGGCCTGCCGGATACCGTGCATGTGCTGCGCGACAGCACCATGCGCGATTCGACCTACCCGCCGCGGTAGCCGGGCGCCGCAGCCTCAGGCGATGCTCGCTTCCTCGGAGGCGAGCCTTGCCGCCTGGGCATCCCGCCGGAGTTGCCGCTGGACCAGCGCGTACGAGCCGAGCACCAGGACCAGGGCGATACCCTGTGCCAGCAGCGTTTCGACCGTCGGAAAGATGGCGAACCAGAGCCCGACCCAGGCCGGGATCACCGCCGCCAGCGCCGGCAGCGGCGTGGTGGAAAGCCATCCCGCCAGCTGCATCTCCTGTGCCTGCTCCCCCACCATCACCAGCAGCACTAACCCCAGCAGCACCCCGGTTGCGATCAGCATCTTGCGGTAGGGCAGCCGATGGTTGGCGATGAAGGCGATCACGGCCACGATCCCGGCGAGCAGCGTCCCCAGCACCACCCCTTTCAATACCGGTGTGCCCCCCAGCTTCAGGCGGTAGCTCTGGAGGAAGAGGACCACTTCGAAGCCCTCACGGTAGAGCGAGGTGAACCCGAGGAGCACCAGGCCCCAGAAGACCCGGCTTGGCGGGACCGCCGGGTTCGCGGCATCGGTGAGGAGCGCCTTCTTGCGGCGATTGTGCATCGAGATCCAGCCGGTCCAGTACATCCGGTGGAAGAACCAGTTCATGACGACCAGCAGGACCACGATGGCGAGCAGTCCGGTCGCGGCCTGCAGCTGGAGGGCGGAGACATTATCTGCGAGGCTGTCGAGGATCCTGATGGCGCCGAACCAGGTGAACAGCGTCGCGCCCAGGGCAATCGCGACGCCGAGGGTGATGGGCCGGCGAAAACCCTGGCTGGCGCCGACCAGGCTGGCCGTGATGGCAGCGATGACCAGAACGCACTCCAGCCCCTCGCGAAAGACCAGGATGGCGATGTCGACCACTGCGCTCGTGCCTGCCGCACCGGCCAGCGGATCGGGGCTGCCACCGGAGGTGAGAGCCTGCCACAGGATGACAGCCACAACCACCAGCCCCGCAAGTGCGAGCCCTGCCTTGAGACTGCTGGACGTCGGCGCGGGGAGGTCCACCTCAAGAGAGTCGCTCGGCATGGCCATCCGGAACGGGTCAATGCGAGGCCGGCCCGAGGGCGGCCCAGAGTCCGCCGATGATAGCCTTGATGTCCGACAAATTCAATCGGGAATACTACGGGTGGGAACAGCGCTCCGTCAGACCAGGACGGAGTGATCCTCCAGACCGAGGAAGAGATCGGTCAGGGCGGGGTCGAAATGGGTACCCCGGAGCCGGGCGATTTCGGCCAGGGTCGCCTCGATGGTCCAGGCCGGTCGATAGGGACGGGCGTGGGTCAGGGCATCGAACACATCGGCCAGGGCCACCAGGCGCGCCGTCAGCGGGATCCGCTCGCCCGCGATGCCGTCGGGGTAGCCGCTCCCATCCCACTTCTCGTGATGGCGCAGTGCGACCGCTTCCGCCAGCTGCATGAGGGGAGAGCGGCTGCCTTCCAGAATGCGGGCGCCGATGATCGTGTGCCGCCGCATGACCGCGAACTCCTCATCGGTCAGCCGGCCCGGCTTGAGCAGCACGGAATCGGGGATCCCGATCTTGCCCACATCATGCAGTGGCGCGGCCCGGGTGATCAGGTCCACCTCCTGTTCCGGGAGCCCGGCCGCGACGGCCAGGATCGCGGCCACGGTGGCCACGCGCGCGGTATGCAGCCCGGTGTCGTCGTCCCGGTATTCACCCGCGCCGGCCAGCCGCTGCAGGACCTCGAGCTGCGAGGCCTCCAGCTCGTGCGTGCGGTCCCGGACCCGCTCCTCCAGCTGGCGATTCTGGGTTTCCAGCCGCCGGTGCAGTCCGCGAGTTTCCAGCAGGTTCTGGATGCGGAGCAACACCTCGGTGCGCTCGAACGGCTTGTGCAGAAAGTCACGCGCGCCCCGCGCCAGTGCCTGGGCGCGGATCTCGGGCCGGTCATCGCCCGTCAGCATCACGATTGGGAGGTAGGTCGAGCGGGGAATTTCCGCGGTCAGCGCATCGAGCACCTGCAGGCCGTCCCGGCCAGGCATCCGCAAATCCAGCAGAATGAGGTCTGGCTGGATCCGACGCATCGTGGTCTCGGCGTCACTCGCCTCGGTCAGCCCGTGCACCCGTTGATAGCCGGCCCGGGCCAGGATGGTGGTGACCACCTTGACGATGGACGGTTCATCATCGATGACAAGGATGACGGCGTCAGCAAACGGCGGTGGCGGTGCCTGCTCGGACACAATCCCCCCTGGTGCGATGCGACGACGGCGCACGGCTTGGGAAAAATCAGGGGGAAAGGACAAGGTATACGCCTCTGGCACTGAAAGGGAATGTATGGCCTGACTAAAGTGTCGGCCGGACTTCCATCGGGGTTATCCCTCGATCGGAAAGAGTCCCTCCACCGAGAGGTAACGCTCACCGGTGTCATAGCAAAAGGTGAGGATCCGGCTCCCTGGCGGAATTTCGGGCAGCTTCTTCGCCACAGCAGCCAGGGACGCCCCGGAGCTTGGTCCGACAAAGATCCCTTCTTCCCGGGTGGCCCGTCCAGCGAAGGCGAATGCCTCCTCCTCCGTCACCTGGATCGTCCCGTCCAGGGTAGCGGTATGGAGGTTCGCCGGGATGAATCCGGCTCCGATCCCCTGCACCTTGTGCGGGCCGGGTGCGCCGCCGGAAATGACCGGAGACTTGGCCGGTTCGACCGCAAAGGTCTTCATGCCCGGAAACCGGCCCTTGAGGACCTCGCTGACGCCGGTAATATGGCCCCCGGTCCCCACCCCGGTAATGAGATAGTCGATCCCCTCGGGAAAATCGGCCAGGATCTCTTCGGCAGTCGTGTGCTTGTGGATCGCGATGTTGGCCGGGTTATCGAATTGCAGCGGCATCCAGGCCCCGGGCGTCTGCGCCGCCAGTTCATGCGCCCGATCGATGGCGCCCCGCATCCCCTTCTCCCGCGGGGTCAGGTCGAACTTGGCCCCATACGCCGCCATGACCCGCCGCCGTTCGATGGACATCGATTCCGGCATCACCAGCACCAGCGGATAGCCCTTCACCGCGGCCACCATCGCCAGGCCAATCCCGGTGTTGCCGCTGGTCGGCTCGATGATCGTGCTTCCCCGATTCAGCACGCCCCGCCGCTCGGCATCTTCGATCATCGAGAGGCCGATACGATCCTTGATGCTGCCCCCGGGATTGGCCCGCTCCATCTTGAGCCACACCTCCGCCCGATCGCCGAAGAGCCGGTTGATCCGGACGTGCGGGGTGCGGCCGATGGTTTCGAGGATGGAGTTGGCCTTCATGGGGCACCTTGGGGTCAGGGACGGCGGGTAAAGATGGAACTGCAGTCACGAGTCACGGGCACCATGCGTAGGATCCCAGCGCCACCCGACATCAGATGTTGAACTCGAGGACCACTTCCTGGGATTGCCGCTGCCGTTCGATGGTTCCCCCGTGCGTGACCACCGACCCGGGCGCTACGCTGTGGGTCAACCAGACGTTGCCGCCAATGATGCTCCCGGCGCCAATGACCGTATCGCCGCCGAGGATGGTGGCGTTGGCGTAGATCACGACGTCGTCGGCGATGGTGGGGTGACGCTTCCGCTGCGCCAGCTCCTTGCGAACATTCAGCGCCCCGAGGGTGACGCCCTGATACAGCCGTACCCGATCGCCGATGATCGTGGTTTCCCCAATGACGATACCCGTCCCGTGGTCGATCGCAAGCTCGCGCCCGATCTGGGCCCCGGGATGGATATCGATGCCGGTCTGTCGATGGGCAAATTCTCCAATCAGGCGGGGCAGCAGCTCCACCCCCTGCTCCGCCAGCAGGTGGGCCAGTCGATGGCAGGCCATCGCGAAGAAGCCGGGATAGGCGAGCAGGACTTCATCGACGCTTTGCGCCGCGGGATCGGCGTCGGCGGTCGCGCGGGCATCCAGCTCCAGTCGCTCGGCCAGCGCCGGCAGCCCTGCAACCACTCCGTCCCAGGTGGCCGCAGCCCTGGCCGGGGTAAGACCCTGGACCTTCAGGAAACCGTCGAGGCGATGTTGCAACTGGTCGAGTTCGGTCTCGACCTCGGCCGTGAGGGCGCCGCAGGCAGGGGCATAATGCGGGAAGAGGAGCGCCAGGGCGGCATTGGCAAAATCTTCGGCCTGCCGCGTGGCCTGTACTGGCAAAGAGTAGCCCGACCGGGCGGTCACCACCCGCTGCACGAAGGCATCGCGATGTCCCATGCGGGAAGATTAACTAGCCCCCCGCCCGCCCCCTAGCGCGGTCGCCATTCGTGGGAAGATTACTCCGTTGTGATGAGGCCGTGACCGGGGACTGGTTCCATGAGGAATCATTCCCGCCGGAACCGATTGGCGCATCCCGACGTTGTGTATCTGGGAGTTACCTCCAACCAACCGCCCATGACCGAACCGTTCAGCCCCCCATTCCAGGCGGGTGCCACCGACTTCGCCCCCCGCGAGCTCGGCATCCCCTACCCCGGAAGCCCGGAACAGCTGCCCGACGGGGAGTTGCAGGCCGGACGCTACACCGTCCGGTTCGCCCGCTCCGTTGAGGATCTCGACGCCATTCAGCGGCTGCGGTTCGAGATCTTCAACCTCGAGCTGGGCGAAGGCCTCGAGACCGCCTTTGCCAGCGGGCGGGATCACGACGACCTCGATCCCTTCTTCCACCATCTGCTGATTGCCTCGAGCGATACCGGCGAGACGGTCGGGACCTATCGCCTGCAGACGGCGGAGATGGCGGGCCGGCATGGCTTCTACTCGGCGGGCGAGTTCGACCTGCGCGCGCTGCCCGCCGAGTTCCTCGCCGGCGCGGTGGAGGTGGGCCGGGCCTGTGTGGCGCGCGGCCACCGCAACGGTCGGGTGCTCAACCTGCTCTGGCGCGGCCTGGCGATCTATTTGATGCACAACAGGAAGCGCCATCTCTTCGGCTGTTGTTCCCTCACATCGCAAGACACCGCGCTGGGCATGGCGACCCTTCAGCATTTGCGGCGGGAAGGGCTGATGCACCCGGAGCTGTCGATCGTCCCGCTGGACGGGTTCCGGTGTGACGACGCCGACCCGGCCGAGATCGCGGCTTGCCAACCGCATATCCCGCCCCTCTTTCAGAGTTACCTCACGCTGGGGGCCAGGGTTTGCGGGCCGCCGGCGCTCGACCGGGTCTTCAAGACTATCGACTTTCTCGTGGCACTCGACGTGACCACCCTCGATGCACACAGCTACCGTTTCTTCTTCCGCTGAACCCGCCGCCCGCGGCGAGTTCGCGGCACGGCTGCGGCTGAGCGGAGTCCTGCTCTGGCTGGGGTGCGGCACGGTCGTGACCGCCCTCGGCGGGCTGTTGCTCGCGCCCTTCCCCAGGCTGGCCGCCCGCTGGCGGCGCGCGATGTTCCGCCGTCTCTCGCGCGGGACGGCCCGGCTGGTCGGGCTGCGGATCGAGGTGCGGGGAGAGATCCCTCCTGCCCCGTTCCTGCTGGTGTCCAATCACCTGAGTTACCTGGACATCGTCGCCTACGCGTCGGTGGGGCCGGCCCGGTTCATCGCCAAGCGCGAGGTACGCGGCTGGCCTGGGCTCGGGCTCCTGGCCCACTCACTCGGGACGCTGTTCATCGACCGGGAGCAGAAGCGTGACGCGCTTCGCGTGCTGGACCAGATGACCAACGCACTGCGGGAGGGCGATGGCATGATCCTCTTCGCCGAATCCACCAGCAGCCCGGGCGACCAGGTGCTGCCGTTCCGGCCGGCGCTGCTCGACTGGGCGGCGCGCGAGTCTTACCCGGTCCGTGCGGCCAGCATCAGCTACCGGGTTCCGGCCGAGGCGCCACCGGCCAGCCGTTCGGTCTGCTGGTGGGGCGACATGCCCTTTGCTCCTCATCTGCTCGGCCTGTGCCGGTTGGGGCGCATCGACGCCATAATCACGTATTGCCCTGTCACGATCGTTGATTCCGATCGCAAACTTCTGGCTGCCCGGCTTCATGCCGCGGTGGTCGACGCCTTTACTCCTACAGGTATTCGCCAGGCATGACGCACCGCATGGAAGTCATTGAGGGAAACTGTCGCCTGCTGCACCAGGCCGCTGACCTGCTCCGGTCGCTGGATGACGCCGCCTACGCTGAGGCAGGCCGGGCCCCGGAGGTCTCCCCGGTGGGGGTGCACTTTCGGCACCTGATCGATCATTACCAGGCGTTCTTCCATGGACTGCCCGAGGGTCGGATCGACTATGATGCCCGGCACCGCCTGACCCCCATGGAAACCGATCGTCGGCTCGCGCTGGCGACGGTGCTGGGCCTGATTGGGGATCTCGAGCGGATCACTGACCGCCTCGCGGCGGGACCCATCGAAGTCAGCACCCGCAGCGCCGGGGACGGACAGGAGCCCGACTGGAGCGGGTCGACGATCAAGCGTGAGCTGCAGTTTCTCGTCAGCCACACGGTGCACCACTTCGCCCTGATCAAGCCGCTGCTGCTGCGGGAGGGCATCGCGGTGTATGACCAGTTTGGCCTGGCGCCTTCCACTCTGGCCGCGAGCCGCTAACGTCCGGGCATGTGCACGGCAAGCTGGGCGCCCCGGCCCGACGGCTACACCTTCTGTTTCAACCGCGACGAACGACGCACCCGCGCCCCCGCGCTTCCCGCGGCGGTGCGGGAGCGCGATGGCGTCTCCTTCCTGGCGCCGCTGGATGGGGACTTTGGCGGGACCTGGCTTGCGGTCAACCAGTGGGGCCTGACCCTCGCGCTTTTGAACCGATATCAGCCGGCGGCGGCCCCGCCGCCCGCCGACCCACGCAGTCGGGGGCTCATCATCCTCGATCTCATCCCCGCGCCCGATCTCGCCGCGGTGGATGAGCGCCTTCGCCGCATGCCTCAGAAGCATCATCGACCATTTACGCTCCTCGCGATTGCTCCCGGCGCCCCCGTGAATCGATTCGCCTGGGACGGCGCCCGTCTGCAGTACGACCAGCACGCAGCACCTGGCCTGATCCTCACCAGTTCAGCGGTGGGCGAGGCCGAGGTCGCGCCCGCGCGCGTCGCTACTTTCGCTTCGCTGCCGGCAGTCACCGCCGAGTTACTCGAACAGGCCCACCGCAGTCATCGGCCCGAACGGGGGCCGCGTTCGGTCTGCATGCACCGCCCGGAGGCGGAGACTCAGAGCTATAGCCGCGTCGACGTCACTGCGGACGGCGTGACGCTGACCCATGTGGATCGGTCGCCGTGCGAGGGATTGCTGCCTGGCGCCCGCGACGCGATCCAGGTGCTCCATTTGCCGCGTCACTCGGCGGGCGCCCTCACCGTCCGTTGACCGCGCCCGCCCCGACCGTCCGCCGCACGCGACACCTCTTCGCCTGGACCTATCTGGCGTTGCTGCTCGCATCCCATGTCGTCCGGTGGATGCATCCCTACCGGCAGGCACCGGACCCGGACGAGCGGGTACAGATCATCGGCGCGACCACGGCCACGGAGGCCACCCGGCGGCCGGTGCGCATTGCCTACCGGCTGGCGGAGCCGCTCAGTGCCGACAGCGCCACCCCAACGATCGTCCTGATTCATGGCAGCCCCGGTGACAACGGGGAAGTGTCCGCCGTGGCCGCGATGCTGGGCAAACACTACCGCACGATCGCGCCGGATCTCCCGGGGTTCGGCGGCTCCGACTGGAAAGCGCCCAGCTACAGCAACGAGGCGCACGCACGGGCGGTCCTCGCGCTGCTGGATTCGCTGCATCTCCGCCAGGTACACCTGGTCGGCTTCAGCATGGGTGGCGGCGTGGTGCTGCAGATGGAGGCGCTGGCGCCGGGACGGGTGCGGTCGATCACCATGCTGGCCGCCATCGGCGCGCAGGAATACGAGCTGCTGGGCGACTACGGCCTGAACCACCTGATTCATGGCCTGCAGCTCGGGGCGCTCTGGTTGCTGCACGAGGCAGTGCCCCACTTCGGCTGGCTGGATGACAGCATGCTGTCGGTGGAATACGCCCGCAATTTCTACGATACCGACCAGCGGCCGCTGCGCGGCATCCTCGAGCGGTACGACGGGCCAATGCTGATCCTGCAGGGCGAGAACGACCCCCTGGTGAACCCGGCGGCGGCGCGGGAACACGCCCGGCTGGTGCCCCAGGCGGAACTGGGCATGGACCAGGGCGATCACTTCACCGCCTTCATGCACCCTGAGCGGGTCGCTGGCTCGATCAATGATTTCGTCGATCGGGTGGAACATGACCGGGTCGCCACCCGGGCCACGGCGGACCCCGCCCGCATCGCCGCGTCGCGCCTCCCCTTCGATCCCGCCTCGATTCCGCGCATTGAAGGCATGGCGCTGATCATTGTCGGGTTCCTGATCATGCTCGCGACCCTGATCAGCGAGGACCTGACCTGCATTACCACCGGCCTTATGATCGCCCGTGGCACCATCGGGTTCTGGCCCGGGACGATCGCCTGTTTCCTGGGCATTTTTCTGGGCGACCTGCTGGTCTTCGTCCTCGGCCGGACCTTTGGTCGGGCGGTGCTGCGGCGGGCGCCGATCAACTGGTTCATCACACCCGAAGGCGTCGCGCTTGCCTCGCAATGGTTGGAGCGACAGGGCGCGACCCTGGTCTTCACCACCCGGTTCCTCCCCGGCACCCGGCTGCCGAGCTACTTCGCCGCCGGCATGCTGCGCACCAGCCTGCCACGCTTCACGCTGTATTTCTTCATTGCCTGCGGGCTGTGGACCCCCGCCCTGGTGGGACTCTCCGCCGCATTCGGCGAAGTGGTGCAGCGGGCCCTGAGCGCCTTCGAGGAACGGGTCGGGCTGTACCTGCTGGTCAGCGGACTATTCCTCTTCCTGCTCCTCAAGCTGCTGATTCCACTCTGCACCTGGCGGGGCCGGCGGTTGCTGCTCTCGCGCTGGCGGCGGATCACCCGATGGGAGTTCTGGCCGCGCTGGGCGTTCTATCCTCCCGTGGTCCTCCACGTGCTCCGCCTGGGCCTGCGCTATCGTAGCCTGCGCGTGGTGACCGCGGTGAATCCGGCGATTCCGGGCGGCGGCCTGGTAGGTGAATCGAAGGCTGGCATCCTTGACGGCCTCGGTGCCTGCGAGGAGGTCGCCCGCTACGAACGGCTCCCCGCCAGCCTCACCGTGGTGGAACGCGAAGCGCGGGTCGAGGCGTTTCGCAGCCGTCTGGGGCTCGACTGGCCCATCGTGCTCAAGCCGGATATCGGCGAACGTGGCGCTGGTGTCGCCATCATCCGCTCCGCGGAGGCAGCGCAGACCTGGCTGACGGCGGCGCGTGGCGACGCGATTGTGCAGGAGTACGCCCCGGGGCAGGAGTTCGGGGTCTTCTACGTGCGGCGTCCGGGCGACGCCGAGGGACAGATCTTTTCCATCACCGAGAAGCGGTTCACCACGGTCACTGGCGACGGCACCTCAACCCTTGAGCGGCTGATCCTGTCCGACGCGCGCGCCGTCTGCCTCGCGCCCCTGCACCTGCGGCAGCATTTCTCGCAGCTCGCCACGGTGCCTGCGGCGGGGGAGGAGGTGCCGTTGGTCGAGCTGGGGACCCATTGCCGAGGCGCCACCTTCCTCGAGGGCGCGTGGGTCGAGACGCCGGCGCTGGCCGCCGCGATCGACCGGCTGAGCCAGCGCTTCCCCGGGTTCTGGTTTGGGCGGTACGACATCCGGGTCCAGGATGTGGCCGCATTCCAGGCGGGCCGGGGCTTCAAGGTAGTGGAGCTGAACGGGGCGACATCGGAAGCGACCAGCATCTACGATCCGAAGTATTCGCTTCGGTCTGCCTATCGGACGCTGTTCACCCAGTGGCGGTTGCTATTCGAGATCGCGGAGACGAACCGGCAGGCAGGCGCGCCACTGACCAGCTGGGCGGAGCTGCGGGCGTTGTGGCGGAAACGAAAAGCGGTCCTGCCCTGACCGTCAGTCCGGGACCCAGAAGCCCTCGGGGCAGAGGCGCCGGACCAGCGCTTCGCCGGACGGTGTAAAGGGGCGCCGCCAGCCGAACGAGGTAATCGGTACGCCGACCTCCTCCGAGGCGGCGACGAGTATCCGTCGCGCCAGCCCCTGATGCTGGGTGCCGGCATGGATCCAGATCCCTTCGACGGTCCAGGCGACCATTGGGGCCACGCCGGTGGAGGGGCGGCGCTCCTCGTCCCAGTCATCCCATGACCACCAGGCCCAGCGGGCGCGCGGTCGCAGCACGGTGAGGCCGACGGCCACCCCCTGCTGCCGGGCGATGAAGACCCGGGTTTCGGCGTCCGCATCGGCCGCGGTGTACGCCGGTGCATTGAACGGCGTGTCGCGCAGCGCCCGGCGGGCCACCTGCTCGGCCAGCGCGCGTTCCTCCGCCGGTTGCTCGTTCCGCACCAGCAGCAGGTCGACCCCGGGCCAGCGCGCGATGATCCGCGCGTCGGGCAGGCTGGCAACGGCGATGCTGTCGGCCGGGATCTGAGAGGCGTCGGACACGGTGCTCCTGCGAACGTGGGATGGGACGGGACTGGCACAATAGTAAAGGCACCCGCGCCCGGACGACAACGCCGCCCGGGGCGGTGTTAGCTTGGAGCCTTCGTGGGTGTATTCTCCTCCCTGGGCGTCGTCATGCTGCTGATGGATCGCGAGAACCTGATGGTCCCCGGCTGGTCGCATGTGCTCTCGAGCACCAACGACCTGGCCGAGCTCGAACGGCTCCGGCTGCGGCTGGGGGTGCCGGCCCGTGCGATCCACCATCGGGACGGCCGGCCTCACCTCGACCTCAAGCTGTGGGCCCGCGATCTGGCCATGCACGACCCCGAAGTCACCGTCTATCCGACCACCCGTGCGCTGCTCACGGCGTGGCACGGGATGCAGCCCTGATTGTCGTTCCCGCCCTCCTGATCCCGACCTCCACCATCGTCCGCGACATGAGCACCACACCTGCCCTGCGCCTCAGCGGCCTGCACAAATCCTATCAGGATGTGCACGCGGTCCAGGGGCTCGACCTCGAGGTGGCCGTGGGGGAGTGCTTCGGCCTCCTCGGCCCCAACGGAGCCGGCAAGACGACGACCATTGAGATCTGCGAGGGGCTGACCCAACCCGACCGGGGCGAGGTGGAGCTGCTGGGGCGGCGGTGGACCCGGGATGGCGCCGAGCTCCGCCGCCGCATCGGCGTCTCGTTACAGGAGACCACCTTCTCCGAAAAGCTGACGGTGGAGGAGACAGTCGGATTATTCCGCAGTTTCTACGACGCCGGTCCCAGCGTCGCCGCGCTGATCGACATCGTCCAGCTGCAGGAGAAGCGGACCAGCCGGGTGGGCAAACTCTCCGGTGGGCAGCGGCAGCGGGTGGCACTGGCCTGCGCGCTCACCGGCGGCCCTGAGCTGCTCTTTCTTGATGAGCCGACGACCGGCCTCGATCCCCAGTCAAGGCGACAACTCTGGGAGCTCATCTCGGGACTGACAGCGGAGGGTCGGACGGTCATCCTCACCACCCACTATATGGAGGAAGCGGAGCGGCTGTGCGATCGGGTGGCGATCGTGGATCACGGGAAGGTGATTGCGATCGGGCGTCCCCGAGACCTGATCGCCGGGCTGGGCGCCGATCAGGTCGTCGAGGTGACGCTGCGGGAGGCGCTGGCGCCGGATGACCCGCTGATCGGGCGCCTCACGGCCGTCCCCGGCGTGATCGACTGCCGGGTGGAAGGGGTCGTCCTTTCCCTGCGGGTGACCCGGGTGCACGAGGCGCTGCCGGGCCTGCTGCTCGCACTGCAGGGCCGGCACATGGAGGAGCTGCGCACCCACGCCCCAACGCTCGAGGACGTGTTTGTTGACCTGACGGGACGGAGCCTGCGGGATGAGTAACCTGATCCGCCCCGGGCTTCGTGCCCTCGTCGTGGTCCGCTTCAAGGAGTTCTTTCGCGAACCCGAAGCGCTGTTCTGGGTCTACATCTTCCCGTTGCTGATGGCGACGGGGCTGGGCATCGCCTTCCGGAATCAGCCGCCCAAGCAGGTGCCGGTCGGGTGGGCCGGCTGGACCGAGTCCAGCGAGACCCTTCGTGCCGCCCTCGCCGCCGACTCCGGCCTCATCCTGGTCCCGCTGCCCGACTCCGCCGCTGCCGCCCTCGCCCTGCGTATCGGTCGAGTGGATCTGCTGCTGCTCCCGGCCGGCGACTCGGTGGAGTACCGCTACGACGACACCCGGCCTGAGGCCGCCGCCGCCCGGCTGCGGGTCGACGATGCGGTCCAGCGGGCCCGGGGGCGGACCGACCCGGTGACCACCCGGGACCAGATCGTGCGCGAGCGGGGCTCACGGTATATCGACTTCCTGCTGCCCGGGCTGCTGGCGATGAACCTGATGGGGAGCGGCATCTGGGGCAGCGGCTTTGCCATCGTGAATGCCCGGAAGAACAAGCTGCTCAAGCGGCTGGTGGCCACCCCGATGGCCAAGCCCGACTATCTCAGTTCGTTTCTGATCGCCCAGCTCTCGATGCTGGTCTTCGAGGTCGGGATCCTGCTCACCTTCGGGATGGTCGTGTTCGATGTCCCGGTGCGGGGCGCCTGGTGGCTGCTGGGACTCGCGGTGGTCCTCGGCTCCCTGATGTTCGGCGGGCTGGGCCTGCTGGTCGCCTCGCGCCCGCGCACCCTGGAAGGGGCGTCGGGACTGATGAACCTGATCATGCTGCCGATGTGGGTGCTGTCGGGGGTGTTCTTTTCCTCCGCCCGGTTCCCCGACACGATTCAGCCGCTCATCAAGGCGCTGCCGCTCACGGCCCTGGTCAACGCGCTCCGCGCCATCATGCTGGAGGGAGCCACGCTGGGCGGGGTACGCACCGAACTGCTGATCATGCTGCTCTGGCTGGGACTGGGGTACCTGCTGGCGCTCAAGCTGTTCCGCTGGCAGTAAACCGGGTCGGCGCGAAGGGACGGAGGTCGAAGGGGGACCCCCCGGTGAGCGCCAGGTCGGCGAGAATCTCGCCGATCACACTGGCGAACTTGAAACCATGACCGGAACAGGGACTCGCCAGCAGCACGCGGGGATCGCCGGGATGGGGACCGAGGATGAAGTGGTGGTCCGGGGTGTTGGTGTAGAGGCAGACGGCGCTCTCCCGCAGGGCGCCGTTCGCGTCGGGGAGATACCGTTCGAGCAGGCGGCGGATTGTCGTCAGCTCCACCAGGCTCGCCTGCCGGTCGACCTCGTCGGGGTTGACCAGGTCGCCCTCATGGTGGCGCGCCACCTTCACCCCGGCGCCCTGATCCGGCAGCCCGTAGAAGATGCGCCCCGCCTCCCATTCCCACATGAAGACCGGACAGTCCGCCGCTCCAAGCCGCGCCTCCGCGCGCAACGGGTCAAACCACCACATGACTTGACGCTCCACAGTGAGTGGCAGCCCGGGCAGCAGCGTGGGAAGCCACGCACCAGCCGCGAGGATCAGTTGCTCGCAGGCGATCGTCCCTGCCGAGGTCACCACGGTGATCCCCTGGTCCGTCGACTGCCACCCGGCCACCGTCGTGTCGGTCTGCACGGTGGCGCCATGCCGGGCGGCGCGGTCGAGCGCCGCATCCACACAGGCTTCCGGATCGAGCACCCCAGCCTGCTGCTCCCACAGGCCCACCATGGAGTCATCGACCGCGAACTGGGGGAACCGGCGCCGGAGCTCCGCCGCCGTCAGCATTTCGTGCGCGAGCCCGTGCCGAATGGCACTGGTGCGTGCGCCGGTCACCAGGTCGCCATCGCCAGGGCCGAGCATCAGTCCGCCGGTCGGGTGCAACAGGGTTCGCCCGCTGTCGCGTTCCAGCTGCTCCCACAGCGACCAGGCGCGCTGCACGAGGGGAACGTAGGCCGGCGATTCGTAGTAGGACTGCCGGATGATGCGGGACCGGCCGTGGGTGGAGCCGTGCGCATGCGGAGGGGACCAGCGGTCGAGCCCGATGCAACTGGTGCCGCGGGTGGCGAGCGATTGCAGGGCGGCGCTACCGGCGGCCCCCAGCCCGACCACCGCCACCCGGACCTGCGGGGACAATCAGAGGCCCATGTGGCGGCGACGATCGAGCAGGAACCGCTGCTCCTCCATGATCGCGCGCAACGGAATGCCGGAGGACTCGAGCCGGGCGGCCACCTCACCCTCGATGACCCGGAGCACGGTCCCGCGCACCGGAATCGTCTCGCCCCGCCGAAAGCGCAGGGTGCCCTCGACTTCGTAGCCCGGATCCGGCGCCGCGGCCTCCCCGAGGGAGAACCGCATGCCATGCTCGCAGACGTCAATCACTTCGAAGGTGTGGCCCTGCACCAGGAGCTTGGGACGCAGCTGCACCGGATAGGCGACGCGATAGTACTCTCGATTGTGTACCCAGCCCATAGCTACCAGAGGAGTCCGTTTCGGGGTGGACTGACCGGCCCCATCGGCACGGTCGACGCAAGATCATCGAGACCATCATCCAGCTGGACCGCGGCTTCACCCCCATCGATGCGCAGAACCCGGCCCGCCACGGTGACACTGTGACTGGCGGGAAACCGGATCGTGGCACGAAGCACGTCGCCGATCGTCACCACCGGCCCGGTGGCGGTGGAGGTCCGGAAGCGAATCCCCTCGGGCGAGAGATCCACGACCTCATAGCTCCGATCCACGGTCTCGAGCCGTGGGGCGGGGCGGCCGGTGAAGCTCAGGCGAGGCGATCGACGGGGCGAATCCATCAGGGCCAGGTCCTCGCCGCCAGTCGGGCGGCATTGTCGGTCGTGAGTGCCTGACGCAGCGGGGCCGCCAGGTCGAGCAGGTCCAGCCGAGCCAGCGGGGTTTCCGCCAGCCGGAGCGGCTGCCCACTGCCGTAAAGGAATCGCTCCACCCCCATGGTGGCAAGCAGGAGGGCCAGATGATCTTCGGGCGGTCCCCAGATCCAGGAGATGTCCCACCAGATCCGGACCACTTCCTCGGGGGTGAGCCCGAAGTGGACCTGCTCGATGAATTCACGATCCGCAGCGGTGATGACGAAGCGGGTGTTCCGGTGCTGCCGCACCCAGCCGCGGACGATCGCGGGCGACAGCTCCGGCGCGACATCGAGCGGGTGACGACCGCGGCCGTCTTCCAGCTTCACCAGCGCCTGCACGACCATCTGCGCCTCCCCGGCGGCGGAGAGGAGGTGACTCAGTTCCGGCCCTCCACCCGCCAGGCCGAGCAGGCCGGGATCCGCCCGGATGGCGGGAGCCCGGCGATCGACGGCCGCGGCCAGCTCCCGCTCCCACAGCGGCAGCCCGGGATGGATAACGGGCACGGGATGCAGGCGATCGGCGCCCGCCACCAGCTGATACAACTCCTGATTCCCCACACCCGGATCCTTCCAATACAGACTCGGCAGGTGCGTCACCCACGCCTCGCGGACACCGACCCGGTCCATGGCGTGGAGCACCCCTTCCGGCGTCACGTCCGGGACCTCGCGCCAGGGGTAGGCGCCCACAAACACATTGACGTCGATCATCCGAAGGCCCCTGGCGGGAAGATCCGCTCGGCGTTCCGGTGCCGGACCAGCTCCAGATCAGGCGCCGTCAGCAGCTGCTCGAGATAGCGCAGCTTGGCAAATCCAGTGCACAGGGTGGCATCGGCGCCCCACAGGAGACGCTCGACCCCGACCGCAGCGAGACAGGCTTCGAGCATTCCGCCATCGACCCCACTGCCCGAGAGGTCGATGAAGATGTTCGGCTGATACCGCAGGGCACGCAGGGAGTGCAGCCAGTCGCCGCCGCCGCCAATGTGCGCCAGGATGAAATGCACCTCGGCATGCCGACCGGCGAGTCGAGCCAGTTCGACGGCGTCCGAGGCTTCCTGCCCCGGCCAGTCGCGACGACGGTGCTGCCAGATGTGGTGCAGGATGGGGAAGTCGTGCTGGGACGCCGCTTCACAGACGGGATCGAGCAGGGGATCGTCGCACCGGCGGCTGGCCGCCAGCTTGAGCCCGATCATGCCCTCGCTTGCCGCACGCTGAATCTCGCCGAGGGCGTGGGCGGTGAAGTTCGGGTTGACGGCGACGTACCCCCGGATCCGGTCAGGATGGGCCCGCTGCAGCATTCGTTGCTGCTCATTGCCGAAGGTCAGGTCCTCGGGCGACGGGAAATAGGTCGGGGACCGCATGCCCCACGTCCCCAGGATCGAGGAGATATGGGTGGTGATCCCGATCTTCTCTCCCGCGGCCAGTCGGGCTGGCATTCATCGTCTGCCAGTCGCGCCGGGGGCCGCGCTCATGGTAGAAGTGGGCATGGACGTCGATCAGCATGGCGCAATGTGCCCCGCAGAAGGACTGTGGTCCAGTCGAGCGTCAGGCGGCATCGACCTCCTCACACGCCGCCTCCAGGTGCGCCAGCGCCTGGTCGATCTGGGGTTCCCGGTGCGCCAGGGAAACAAAGTTGTATGCGGTCCGCTTCCACAGCAGACCCCGCCCCGCTGCGGCGCGGGAGACCAGTGCCCCTGCGGCCTCGAGCTGAAACCGGAAGCAGCACATCTCCGGGATTCCGATCACGCCGGATATCAGCGCCGGATGCCGGTCGGCCATCGAGCGGAGGCCCTCGAGGAGGCGTCTCCCAACCCGGGCGAGGTGCTGCGGCACCTGGTCCCGCACCACGACCTCAATTGTCTTTTCGGCCGCTGCCAGCGCCACCATTTCGGTCGCCAGGGTTGAACTGATCCAGGTGCGCCGTGCGGCTTCCATCACCTGTCGCCGCCCACCGACCGCCGCGAGTGGAAAGCCGTTGGCCAGCGCCTTGCCGAGCACCACCAGGTCCGGTTCGATCCCGTAGCGCTCGGCCGCCCCACCGACGGCGAGGCGAAAGCCGGTCTTGATTTCATCCAATACCAGGAGGGCCCCGACCCGGTGGGTTTCCTCCCGAAGCACCGTGAGCCACTCCTTGTCGGGCTCTACCTCGATGAATGGTTCGATGACCACGGCGGCCAGGCGATCGGCGTGTCGCCCGATCAGGTCACGCGCCGCCTCGGGATCGTTGAACGGCAAAGCGAGGCTGAGCCCGAAGGTGGAGGCCGGGATCCCGGGCGTGCCCGCCGGCTGCGACCAATCGAGCCAGCCGTGGTATCCGCAGCGGAGGATCAGGTCGCGTCCCGTGGCCGCGCGCGCGAGCCTGACGGCAGCCATCACCGCTTCGGCGCCGGTCTTGAGGAACCGGGTACGCTCCATCCAGGGCATCAGGGTGCCAAGCCGCTCGGCGAGCCGCTCTTCACTCTCGGGCGGGAGCGGGCCGACCACACCGGCATCGATCGCGGCATGGGCCGCGCGATTCACCTCCGGGTGCCCATACCCCAGCGCCACGGCGCCGAGGCCCATGATGAAGTCGAGAAACTGGCGCCCCTCGGTGTCCCATACGGAGGCCCCTTCCGCGCGGGCCAGGCGGACCGGCAAGCCCACCGGCGCCCCGGCGCCAAACAAGGCCTCGGGGCGTTTGCTGCCGGTAGAAGTAAAGCCGGGGATTCTCATGCGAACTCGATACGACCAAAGCGGGCGGGGGCCTGCCGATCACCGCGCAGGTAGACCCATCCCGACCCACCACTCCATACCAGCTGCCCCGCCCGACGACGACGGCCCGGTTCCATCTGGTTGATCAGCAGGTCGAAGCGAACATCTTCCAGCGGCGCCGGCGGCCAATCGTCACGGACAATCCCCAGCGAGATGGTATAACCGGCCTCGGTCCGCTGCCAGCGACCCTCGATCGCCTCGGGGTCACCCGCGGTATCGCTGATGGTCCGCACCACCAGCTGGTCGCCGCCCGGATCAGGCACGATCAACCACCCCTCGACGGGCGCCGTGCCGCGCTGCAAATAGAGCTGGAGACCATCGGCGTGAATCAGGTCCGGCTCGTTGTCGAGTTTGAGCGGGTTGGCGCTCACGGCGGGGAACACCGCGTCCGGATGATGCACCTCGACGGCGAGGTAGAGCGCGGAATCGTCCCAGCCGAGTAGCGCCTGGGCCGCGAAGACCTCGGGGCCGGGATACGGTTCTTCACTCCGACGATACTGGTCCTCGTGATCAAGGAGGAGCGGCGCATGATGGTCGAACCCGTCGCTCGATCCGTCCAGCGGCGGCTCCACGATCCGGGGCGCGACCGCCACCGGCGGGATGTAGCCCCCGACGGGGCCGGTCGGCGTCAGGGTCAGCTTGAGCGCCGGTGCCTTGCGCAGACCCTTGAGCGTGGTGCGCCCCTGGCTGTCGTTGATCTCCCACCCTTCGGCGGTCGCGCGGTGGGTGATCCGTCCGGTGTCGGTCTCCACCACGACCTCCGCATTGGAGATGTGTACGCCCTGGATGGCGGGGCCACCCCAGCGGACCACCGTGACGAAGCGGACATACCGCGCCTGTTGCCGCCGCAGCAGGAAGGGGCGACGGGCCGGTCGGTCGGGGCGGCCCGGACCGGTCGCGCGCAGCAGCTCCCCGCTCCCATCCAGCAGCAGTTCCAGGGCATCCAGGGTCGCTCCCTGCTCCGGCACCGCCCGGATCCGGATCGGGCCCTCGGCCGCCGGAACGAATCGCTCGACGGCGTCCACCATGTCATCCGGCAGGGAGGCGGGCTCCCAGCTCCCGGGTGACAGGACCTCCATCGCGCCACCCAGGTGCCAGGGCAGTTCGAGCTGACGGGCGTTGTCTCCCGACCATTCCACGATATCAAGCAGATGATCGGGTCCGACCACCACCGTCCGATTCAGGCGATCGACTGAGCCACGGACCCATCCCCACGTGTCGCCCTGATCGAAGGCCTCGCATCGCGCGTCGTCCAGCGGCTGCGACCGGCTGTCGAGCCGGGGCGCGTTGTGCGCCAGGGTGCTCCGATACCAGAAGAGGTCGCGGGCGACGTAGGAGCCGGTGCCGGGATCGGCCAGCCAGTGGGTACCGTTGGCGTACAGCGACAGGTGCAGCCGGTCCGGATGGCCGTGTCCCCCGCCGAACTCCCCACACTCCAGGCTGACGTAGCGATCCTCGCCGCGCAGTACTGCGAGTCCCTGTTCCGGCAGGAGCACACTCACTGTCCGCGCCGACGATGGTGCCTCCGGCAGCGCGGGCAGCATGCTCAGCAACATCCAGAACGACAGATCCGAACGGCCCCGCTCCTGCGGCACCACTTCGCCCGCCTCGTGCAGATAGGAATCGAAGAGCTGTGGCGCGGGAGCGGCGTCAGCATACCGTTGGGTCAGCCAGCCACTCAGGTCCGCGACCGCCGCCGTTTCCTCCGGCGGGAGCAGCGCCAGGCCGTTCTCCCACAGTTCCAGATACATCGGCTGCGCCAGGGAAACACCGAAGCGCGAGTCCTTGCGGGCGGGAAAGCTCCCGTCCGGGAGCGCGGTCAGCATCGGGGCGCGCAGGGCGGCCACGAGTCGGGCGCGACTGGCGTCGGTGTCGAACAGGTCGGCGCCGGCCAGCCGGGCCCAGGCGGCACCCACCAGCATGCCGCGGAGGGCAAAGAGGTGGTAGTTCTCGCCTTCGTACCACATGCCGTCGGGCCGGAACCCATCCACCAGGTGGCCCAGCAGGCCACCCGGCGCTTCAATACTCCGACCCGCCAGCTCCTCGTCCCCGAACCAGACGGCCGCGGCGGTGAGCGCTGCATTATGCCAGGTCTGACGGTTGGACAGCCCTTCATCAAACTCGCCGATGATGTTGGCGGCCTCCTCTACCACCCGGCTGACGGCGTCGATCGCCGGCTCGAGCAAGACCTCCGCCTCCCGCAGCAGGCAGGCCGCTGCGAGATAGTTGGTGAGCCAGATCGACTCCAGATAGGTGGAGGAGAAGAGGTGCGAGGGCCCGAGCACATTGTCCCGGTTGGGCGAGGCGAGGTACGCCTCGCCGTAGGCCTCGAGCTGCTTCACCGCCCACGCCGTGGCGTCGCTGTCTCCCTGCAGGATGCCGATCGTGGCCGCCTCGGCGATCCGCTCCGCCAGCCACAGATGCTGGTGCCAGGCCCACCGCTGGTCGTGGCGCTCGCCCCGCGCGACCTGGCCGCAGCGGGAGCAGGTGTGCTCCGTCGGACTCCAGGGATCGAACAGCAACGGCGCCCCATCCACGGGGCACAGCCCCCCGTCGGCCGTGAGCATCCCCTTGAGCGCCGGAATGGCCGGATCGCGCGCAGACCACCAGCGTCACCCGTCGCTGCAGGTGCGAGGCGAGGGCCTGCAGGTCGGGCGACTCGGCGCACAGCGCCGACCGCTGTTCCAGTTCGTCAGCAGTTAACACAGGTTACTCCCGTCATGGAAATCTGCGCCTCGAGCACCTGCGCCCCGGTGCGCCGGGCCACATCCTTGAGTCCCTCCGGATCCCCGCCCGCCAGGAACACCATGCAGCCACCCGCCCCGGCGCCGACCGCCTTGCCGCCAATGGCGCCCGCAGCGCGCATCTCGGCCTCCAGGGCGTCCATGTCTGGTCGTCGCCATCCGGGGATCGAGCCGGCGCTGGGCGGCCCAGTTGACCGAGAGCAGTCGGCCGACCTCACGCAGGTTACTCTCCCGCAAGGCAATGGTCATCCGGTACGCCACTTCGGTCAGCTCCCGCAGTGCTCCGGTCACCCCCTCGTCCTCCGCCTCGTACGCCTCCATGACCCGCTGAATGGTGTCGCCCGAGAGCCGGGAGCCGCCGGTATGACAGATCACCAGCCGGCGCTCCAGCTCCTGCTGAAACGCTGGCTCGAGCTCAATGGGATCGACCTCCACCCGATCACCGTGAAAGGTGAAGCAGTGGATGCCGCCCAGCGCGGCCGCGTACTGATCCTGCCGCCCACCGGGAATGCCCACTTCCATGGCCTCCAGCCGAAAAGCTTCGGCGGCGACCTCTTCCGGCGTTAACCGCTCTCCGCGCGCGGTGCTCAGCAGAGCAATCAGTGCGACATCGAGCGCGCCGGAGCTGCCGAGCCCCGAGCCAGGCGGCACATCGGAACGGGTCCGCAATGTGCCGGGGCCGACGGGATACATCCGGAGCGCTGCACGATGCAGTTGCAGGTCGCCCAGGACATCCAGCTCACTGGCACGATTCACCTTGGCGGCCTGCCGCAGGTCCTCGGCGTAGATGAGCAGGCCATCCTTCCCTGGCTCGAGCCGGGCATGGACCTGCAGCGTGAGGGCGGCGTTGACCACCAGCCCCCCTTCGCGCTCGCTGAACGGGGCGACGTCGGTCCAGCCGCCCGCCAGATCCACCCGGACCGGAGCCGACGCGTGATAGCTGGGCTGGGCCGTGCGGTGTGCGCCACTCACCGAGACCGGGCCGCTCACGGCGCGACCGTCCAGCGACTCACGGTCGCCAGTTCCCCCCGCAGGCCGAGCTCGACCCCGCGCACCCGGCGGTTGATGCCCTGGACCCCGCGAGCGTGGTAGAGGAACGCCACCGGCACTTCCTTGGGAAAGAAGGGGAGGACACGCTCGGGGGTATCTCCCGGCGGCTCGAGGCCGGAGAGCCGCGCAAGCGGCGCAAGATAGCCCAATCCCAGATCGCCCGGCGTCCCGACCACGGCGGCCTGAAAGTCGTGGGTAGTATAGATCCGTTCGAGATAGGCGGAGAGTTCGAGCTGACGGATGGTCATCGTGATCCCGTGGCGGGCAAGCTGCGCCTGGATCATCTGCTCCAGCGCCGCCTCCCCGCTGCCGACCGTCAGCAGCTCGAAGCGGAGCGGCGGCCCGGTGGTGGGTGCCACGGGGCGAACCGCGGGTGCGGCGGGCAACGCCGCGGTCTGCAGTTCGGGCGGGAGCGGGCCATAGGCGGCGGTGGCGAACCCGTAGGCGAATCCCTCCACCAGCGCCGGGCGATCGAGCGCGGCGTCGATCCGGCGACGGGCCGCGAGGTCATCGAACGGTGGTCGGCGGGTGTTGAAGACGATGCCGGTGGTGAATAGCACCGGATAGTCGCGCACCATGAGCGCGGGATTCTGGCGCACAAAGGAGGCGTGGGCCGGCTGCACCGACGCGAAATCCAGTTCGCCCGAGGTCAGGCCGGCGAGCTTGGTCATCGGCTCGTCGACCACCGCAATCACCAGGCGGTTCAGCCGTGGCGGCCCGCCGAGTTCGATGGGGTAGTCCGGGTTCCGGGCAAAGACCCAGCGCCGGTTCGGCAGGTGGGAGACGAAGCGGAACGGCCCGTTGCCGATCGGGTGCTGCTGCCAGTCGGCTCGGCGCAGGCGATCCACCGGAATGGTGTCGAGCAGGTGGCTGGGCAGAATCGCGAGATCGGTGAGCACATCGGGAATGGTGGACGTCGCGGCCGTGAAGTCAATATCAAGCGTGCTGTCGTCGACGGCCCGCACCGCACGGACGCCGGACAGATCGTTCGCGCGGGGGTAGCCGGTGGCGGGATCGCGGGCCCGGTCGAGGGTCCAGGCCACGTCGCGCGCCGTCGTCAGAACGCCATCGTGCCAGCGCAGCCGGGGAAAGAGGTGCAGCCGCAGGGTGGTCCCTCCCTGACTCCAGTCCCAGTGTCGTGCCAGCGCCGGCACGATCGCCATGGCGCTGTCCCGCTGCACCAGCGTCGTCAGCAGGACGTACCGTTGCACCTGCCGCGCCAGCGGATGCACCGTGAACAGGGGATTGATACTCTGGAGATCGGCCCCGGAGGCGAACAGGACGGTCGCGCCTCGGCGTTGCGCCATCGGTCCGCACGCCACCAGCAGTGCCAGGGGCAGGAGCGGCCATACAGGTAATCGCATGATGGAAAGCTGGGGTACCGCGGCGGGATTGCCAACACCGGAGCGTACCTGTCGCGCGCCCCGCGGGAAACGGGAGACCGGGGACCGGCCTCCCGCTGCGCCGGTTCAGGTCACCGGCCCCGTGACCAGGGTGATGGTGGGATCCACTCCGCATCCGTTCCACACGATATTGATATTGGCGTAGTTGGTGTTGCTGTCGAAGATGACGTTCAGCTCACCCGCCACGATCCGATTATCCGCAACACAGGACGCGTCATACACCAGCGGCTCCACCGGCTGGACATCGAAGCTCCGGCGCCGATCGCCCGCTGTCCGTTCCAGGGTCCCGATGAGGGTGAATTCGCCATCCGGCAGCGGCTCCGCGACCACGAAGTCATTGCCATCGGCGGCGAAGGTCACCGCCCAGCGCTTGGTCAGGCTGGCGTTGGGATGGCCGGTGGCCCGCTGGACGACGCGGGTGCTGTCGGACCCGACGAACCCCGCACTGGAGGTCTCCAGCTGGACTTTGCCATCCACCTGACGGCTGACCACCCGGTCGTTGTAGGTGAACTGCGCCCGGAAGGCATCAAACGTCACCCGGGCCGCCAGGTCACTGACCGATAGATCCTGGATCCGGATCGCGCCACGCACTGTCAGTTCCGCCTGGCCGCCCCGGCTGGTCAGGATGCAGATCGTCGGATCGTAGGTGAGCGTCAGATCATCCGGAATCCCGTCTTCATCCGCGTCGGTCGGCGGCGTCTCACTCAACGCCGGGCATCCTTCGATCCGGGCCAGCCCGGGAGTGCGGGGGTTGGCGGTGGCCGGAAGATCGCCACCGGGATTCAGCAGGTCACCGAGGCTGCTGGTCGCGCTGAGCCCGGCAATTTCACCCACGACTTCGGCCCCTACCGCCTGGGCCTCGGTCTGGGTGATGGCGGATGTATCGTCGGTCGGAGCATTGGTCGAGTCGCCGCAGCCGGCGACAATCAGTACCAGGGAAGCCAGCAGAGCACCGGCATGGGCCGGGCGAACAGGTATACGCATAGTCCCTCCAAGATGTAGGCCTTCTATAGTGACAGGGGGCCCGGATCTGCACTGTGACCCTTCTCACCGGTCCCCGAACGCGGCACATTCCGCCGATGCTGCGTCACCTGCTCGGTCGGATCGCCGCCAGTCTCGCGGTCATCGTCGGCGTCATCACGCTGACGTTTCTCCTGCTGCACCTGGCCCCAGGCGACCCCGCCGTCCACCTCGCAGGCCCGACGGCGACTCCAGCGCAGCTCGATGCGTTACGCAGCCAACTGGGACTCGATCGGCCGTGGCCCATCCAGTTCGGCACCTGGGTCAGTCACGCGGCGCGGGGAGACTGGGGCACCAGCCTCGCCACCGGGCGCCCGGTCCTTCGGATGCTGGCCGAGGCCTGGCCGGCGACCGCGGTGCTGGTGCTGCTCTCCCTTGGTGCAAGCTACCTGCTTGGCATCCTCCTTGGGATTCTCCAGGTGCGGAGCGGTCCACGGACTGACACCGCGTTGTCCACCGCCTCTGTGACCCTGTTTGCCATGCCGGGCTACTGGCTCGGGCTGCTCCTGGTCTGGGGCTTCGCGTACAAGCTGCAGTGGCTGCCCGCGTTCGGTGCCAGTGGCCTGGATAGCGATTTCCTTTCCCCGGGAGCGCGCTGGCTCGATCGTCTGCGCCATCTGCTGCTTCCCTGGCTCACCCTGACGCTGATCGGGATCGGCGGTGCGGCGCGCTTTGTCCGCGGATCGCTGCTCGACGTGAGTGGAGCACCATTTCTTGCCGCCGCGGAGGGGCGCGGCCTCCCGCAGGCGACTGTCACGCGACGGTACCTGCTGGCGAATGCCCTTGGGCCGGTGGTGGTCCTGCTCGGGCTTTCACTGCCTGCGCTCTTCTCCGGTGCGGTGTTTGTCGAAGGGATCTTCGCCTGGCCAGGTGTGGGACGAATCCTGATCGAGGCAGTCCAGGGTCGCGACTACCCCGTGGTCATGGCTGCGGCGACGGTCAGTGCGATCCTTGTCGTCCTGGGCAACCTGCTCGCCGATATGCTGGCCGCCTGGGTCGACCCGCGGGTGCGGTATGGCTGACGCCACCCTGCGACTCACTGGCTTCGGCCCCCGCGCCTGGTGGCAGCGGACCTCCGCCCAGGTCGGCCTGGGCATCATTGCCGTCCTGCTGCTGCTGGCCGCCTTCGCGCCGATCGTGACCCGCTACGATCCCGCCCGTCAGGACGACGTCGTCCGCACCCGCTTTCAGGCGCCCGGCGCTACCGATGCCGACGGGAACTTTCACCTCCTGGGCACCGACCGGTTCGGACGGGATGTGTGGACTCGGCTGGTGTATGGTGCCCGCATCAGCCTCGCGACTGGGACGGCCGCGACCCTCATCGCCGTGCTGCTCGGCGTTCTGGTTGGTACGGTGGCGGGCGTGTGGCGCGGCCGGATCGGCCTGCTCCTGCTGGGGGTGACCGACTTCGCCCTTGCGCTGCCGCGCGTCGTGCTGCTGCTCCTGCTGGCAGCGCTGTGGCAACCGAGCGCCCTGCTGGTCGTCATCGTCCTGGGCGTGACCGGGTGGATGGGCATCGCACGACTGGTCTACGCGGAGAGTCGCGCCATCATGGCCCGACCGTTCACCACTGCTGCCGGCGCCCTCGGCGCGGGGCGCTGGCGGATCGCCCTGCACCATGTCCTCCCGAATGTCTGGACGCCGGTGACGGTGGCCGCTGCCCTCGGTGTCGGCAATGCCATCACCCTGGAGGCCGGCCTCTCCTTTCTGGGACTCGGCGTCCAGCCGCCGGCGCCCTCCTGGGGTGGGATGATCGCCTCGGGACGTGATACCATCGTGAATGCCCCCTGGGTGGCGATTGCCCCGGGGGCCGCGCTGGTCCTGACGGTCGTGGCCTGCACCCTGGTCGGTGATGCGCTGCGGGACCGGGCAGCGGGACGCGGCTGACCTCGTCGACGTCAGCGTTTCGCGACCATCCGTCGTATACCTCTTTGGGTGAGTTGCGCCGCGCACCGGCGCACGTGACATTGTCCCCCTTCGCGATACCCCGTCGGACCCCTCTCATGGCGTGGAGCCCTGCAATGGAAAAGTATCTCGGCAAATTCTCCGGACAGATCTTTGCCCTGACCCGCATCATCTTCGGGTTTCTCCTCGCCTGTCATGGTGCGCAGAAGATGTTCGGCGTGCTCGGAGGTCAGGTTGCTGGTGCTCCGCTTTTTCAGGTGGCCGGTGTCATCGAGCTGGTCGGCGGTTCCATGATCCTCCTCGGTCTCTTCGGCAGCTGGGCCGCCTTCCTCGCGAGCGGTGAGATGGCGGTGGCCTATTTCAAGGTGCACCAGCCAAATGGCGGGCTGCCGATTCAGAACCGGGGCGAGCTGGCCGTGGCCTTCTGCTTCTTCTTCCTGTATGTGGCGGCGCATGGTTCGGGGATGTGGAGCGTGGACGCCATGCGTAAGAAGGCGTGACCCGCGACCCGGTGGCAACTGTTCCCCTCGATACGGCGACGCTTCCGCTGCTGGCGGAGGCACTTGATCGGCTGGGGAGTGGCTTCGATACCCTGATGCCGGGAATCGTACCCGCCACCGATACCGCCCGCCTCCGCGAGGTTCTCGCGGAGGTGGCGGACCGGATGCAGGACAACTACCCCTACTTCCACCCGATGTACGCCGGTCAGATGATCAAGCCACCCCATCCGGTGGCTCGTCTCGCGTACGCGCTCGCCCTCTGGATCAATCCCAACAATCATGCGCTGGATGGCGGGCGAGCCAGCTCGGCGCTGGAGAAGGAAGCGGTGGCGGCGCTCGCTGCCATGATGGGGTGGACTGCGCATCTGGGGCACCTCACCGGTGGCGGCACCATGGCCAACCTCGAGGCGCTCTGGGTGGCGGGACAGGTCCGTCCTGGGGCCGCCGTGGTCGCTTCGTCCCAGGCGCACTACACCCACAACCGGATCAGCGGGGTGTTGGGACTTCCGTTTCGATCGGTGGGGGTGGACGCCCGTGGCCGGATGGACCTCGACGACCTGGCCCGGATGGTGGATGCCGGGGAGGTTGGAACCGTGGTCGCGACGCTGGGCACGACCGCCATCGGATCGGTGGACCCGCTCCCCGCACTGCTCCGGCTGCGCGAGCGTCACGGTTTCCGTTTGCATGCGGATACAGCGTACGGTGGCTACTTCCGGCTCGCCAGCAACCTCGACCGGGAGACCGCGGCCGCATTCGAGGCACTGACCGAGGTCGACTCACTGGTCATCGATCCGCACAAGCATGGTCTGCAGCCGTATGGCTGCGGCTGCGTGCTGTTCCGGGATCCCACAGTCGGGCGCTTCTACCACCACGACTCCCCGTACACCTATTTCAGTTCCACCGAGCTCCATCTCGGCGAGATCAGCCTGGAATGCTCCCGGCCAGGGGCGGCCGCCGTGGCACTGTGGGCCACCCAGCGCCTGCTGCCGCTGGCGCGCGGAGGTGAGTTTGCCGCCGGCCTCGACGCGGGGCGGGCCGCCGCGCTCGCACTTCACCGACGGCTGGCGGCCGACCCGCGGTTTATCGCCGGCCTGCGCCCCGAACTCGACATCGTGGTCTGGGCGGTACGCCAACCCTCGGCCAGTGCAGCCTCGGCAGCGGCCCGTCAGCTCTTTGCCGCTGCGGGGAACGCCGGGCTCCACCTGGCGCTGGCGGAGCTGCCAGCGGACCTGGTGGACCCGACCAGGATCTTGCCGCGCGACCAGCCAACCGTCACCTGCCTCCGCAGTGTGCTGATGAAGCCGGAGCACCTGTCGTGGATCCCGACCATCTGGGACCAGATCGTGAAGGGATTGGGCGAGTAAGCTGCAGCGCTGGGCGCAGACTCAGCCCCCGGCTGCCATTCCCCGGACCCGGACCGAGGTGATCCCCCGCCTGGCGACCGGAAAGACCACGCCAAGTCCCCCCGGCGACAGCGGGAGCGGCCCCACCACCGTGCCATCCGCCCGGATCCGCTCTGCCCCGGCGATGGGAACACCGAAGCTCCATAGACCGTCCACCGGTGTCTCCCGCGTGTTGTAACAGCGCAGTACAAACCCGTCGCCGTCGTCCGCGGGGAGACAGGCGGAGAAGACCAGCCCGTCTCCCGACAGCTCTATCCGCGGCGTCGCCGTGATCGTACCGGTGCAATCCCGTTCCCACCGGGTCACCGGCGGTACGAAGGTGTCTTCCCACCATGCGTCCAGCCGCTCCGGCGCCGCCAGGTCATCCTCCGCAACGAGCGCCAGGCCGAGTTCGATGGCCCAGTTGCCAAGGCATTGGGCCTCCGGCGTGGCGGTGGGCCAGCCGGCGTGGCCGGGTCGAGTCGCCAGGTCGGGCAGCGAGAGCTGACCCACGCTGCGGAGCAGGGTCACCAGCAGGTCACCGCTCCGGGTCCATTCGTACTCAAAGAATCCGGGGGCGAAAATGGCCAGTCCGCGAGCGCCTTTCGCGACGGCCACCCACCGGTGGGCCGGCGCCGTGGCGACCGGGCGCTCCATGGAGGTCGCCCGCGAGGCGACGACGGGCAGCCTGGCGACCTGGCCGAACTGGGCGCCGGCCAGCGCGGGCACTTTTCGTAATCCGGTCGGAAAGCGCAGGCGTAGGCGATGGTGCTCGGCGCCATTATCCAGCCGGAGGCGGCATCGCAGGACGGGGGCATCGCCCACCAGCTCAATATCCGTGGTGAGGCGGACGGGCCCCGTGCGGCCCGCCGCAGTCAGGCCACCCGTCAGCTTTACGCCCCACCCGAGGCTGGCGACCAGCGGGCCACCGGCGAAGAGCTGCGGCCTGGTCGCCCGCACCGCCTCGATCCGTCGGTCACCGCGCAGCGGGGCGAAGGTATAGCAGTCGCCAGTATCCCGTTCGCTTTCCAGTGCCAGCAACCCCGGGAACGGCGCGCGGCTGGCGGGGTCCTGCAGCTCCAGCCGGCCACGGGCGTCCACCGTCGCCGTCATCCGTCCGTTCCAGATGGAGTGCCTGTTGCCGGCGACAAACGGCTCCAGTGCCGGGGCCGCTCCCGTCTGGACATCGAACGCCTGCAGCGACAGTCCGGGGACGGCATCCAGCAGGGGAATCGCGAAGCGGACCGCCTCCACCGCATCCTGATCGGGGTAGTGCCTGCGGGCGTCCCGGCGCTCTTCGGCGGGCGCCAGTGCGAGGAGTTGTGGCGCCACACCTCCCCGTCGATCCGCCGTCGTCAGCACGAATGGCTGAAAGCCGGGTCCAGTGCTGGGTCGACGAGTGCCCGGAGGTCCGATGAGGATGTCGTGCTGGAAGAACGTGCCTTCCGCGACCAGCACGCCGCCGCGCGGTCGCGCGGCGCCGTTCCATACCAGTAACCGGGTGGACGACGGCACACCCGCCCTGGCCGCATCGGGATCATGTCCCACGAGCAGATGCAGCGCGTCGCGCTCAAGGTCTGCCGCCGCGACAGCAACATCGTCCAGCCGCACCGCCATGGCGCGCGCCACACTGTCCGCCGCACAACCGCCCAGCGTGTCGTGGAATTGGCAGGCGACCAGATCCCGCCATCCCTGTTGCAGCACCGCCCGGCGGGCGCCGGCCGCCGCGCCCTCGGCCAATGCCAGGAGCGGCTCCACTCGGCGCAGCAGGGTGAGTTCGAGCGCGCTGTAGCGCCGCTTCAGGGGTGCCCGGGTCCCATGCACACCCTGCAGCGTCCAGGTGTAGCCGTAGCTGCCGCGGAGTTCGCCATCGATGACGGCGAGGTCGGGTAACGACTGCCGCACCTCCGCGAAGAACTGCTCCAGGGTGGACCAGCGGAATGTGCAGCCCGGGTCGATGGCCGTCAGCCGGTCAGCGAGGGAGGCGAGCCTGGGATCGGGCGCGTGATGATCGGCCCCGACCAGGACCGCGACATGGGGCGTGGCGGCGCGGGGAAGCACCGCTGCGGCGACCCGCTTCCACGCCGCCGGAAGCTCCTCCTCCGTCACCAGGAGGTTGGACCCAATCTCGTATCCCTCGGGGGGAAGGTGGTACACCAGGACCTGCTGCCCGTCAGGCCCACGCCACCAGGCCAGGTCCCTGCCCGCCGTCCGGTGGTCATCCAGCCCCCGCCAGACGACTGCATTCGCCAGCCCGTACTCCGCACCAATCGTGGGGAGCGCGGCGGGATGGCCAAACGCATCGGGGCTGTAGAGCACACCGGCGGAGCCACGCCACATGTCCAGGTCCTGATGCCCCAGCTGGAGGTTCCGCAACAGCGCCTCGCCGGCGGGGATCTGTTCATCCGCCAGGATGGACCAGGGTCCGGTACGGACACGGCCACGGGTGACCGCATCGACGAGGTCGGGCTGGCGTTCGGGACGCAGGGCGAGGTAGTCGCGGAGCAGCGCGGTCTGGCCGTCGAGAAAGAATGGAGGGAGTGATCCGCCGACCGGCGCGCCGTCCAGCAACTGGTCGACGACGGGGATCAGCCGACCGCGGAACCCCCCGAGCGGGAGGTACCACTCGCGATCCCAGTGGGTATGCGCGATCAGATGGATGATCGGGGAGGCCATGGGGGCGAAGGGTAATCAGCCGGCTCTTCCGCGCCATCCGGCAGGGTGGCACATTTCGCGGAGAGTACAGCATCTGGACCCTTACCGGTGACCCGCCATGACTGCCATTGCCTGGAAGCCGCGCGAACTTCCAACCCATGGGCAAATGACCCTGCCGCAGCGCTACTTCACCGATCCAGCGTTGCTGGCGGAGGAGCAGGAGAAGCTGTTCGGCCGGCAGTGGCTCTGTGTCGCGCGGGAAGAACGCATTGCCCGGCCCGGCGATTTCTTCGTCCAGGACATTGGCGGGGAGAGCATCATCTTTCTGCGGGACCAGCAGGGGGTGGTGCGCGCTTTTTATAACGTCTGCCGCCATCGCGGCAGCAAGCTGTGCGAAGCGCATCAGGGTCAGCTCTCCGAGACCATTCAGTGCCCGTACCATGCCTGGACCTATGGACTGGATGGCCGGTTGATCGGGGCCCCGGCCACCCAGGATCTCGAGGGCTTCCAGAAATCCGACTATCCGCTGCACCGGGCCCACGTCGCGGTGTGGGAAGGGTTTCTCTTCGTGAACCTCGACCCGGCTGCGGCATCGTTCGAGGAAACCCATGCGGAGTTGATCGATCGCTTTCGTCGCTTCAATCTGCCCAATCTGGTCACGGGCAAGACGGTCGAGTACGAGGTCCAGGCGAACTGGAAACTGGTGGTGCAGAACTACTCGGAGTGCTACCACTGCCCGCTGGTCCATCCGACGCTGACCAAACGGACCCCGCCCACCAAGGGCGAGAACGACCTGACCGACGGACCCTACCTCGGCGGGTACATGATCCTGAGCGACGACGCCGACAGCATGACCATGACGGGGCGGGTTTGCGGGCTGCCGGTCAGCGACGCGCTACCCCCGGAAGACCACACCCGGGTGTACTACTACTCGATCATGCCCAACATGCTGCTCAGCCTGCACCCGGATTACGTGATGTTCCACGTCCTCTGGCCGGAGGCGGTCGGGCGCACGCGGATCTTCTGCCACTGGCTGTTCAATCCGCACACACTCACGGATCCCAGCTTCAACATCGAGGACGGGGTGGCCTTCTGGGACATGACCAACCGGGAGGACTGGCACGTGTGCGAGCTGAGCCAGCAGGGCATCGCCTCGCGGGCGTACACCTCCGGACCGTATTCGCGGCGGGAGACGGTGTCCGCGGCGTTCGACCGAGACTACATCCGCTCCATGGGGCACGCGGTGGAGACGATCTTTCCAAAGCGGTAGGCCGCGGCACCTGCAGACAGGGCCGGCGACTCCTCGGGAGTCGCCGGCCCTGTCGCTAGGCACCCGCTGTGACGACGGAACCGTCAGGGAGCATCGGGGCCGTATCATCCGGGCGATGCCGCAGCTCGCTGAGGAGCTGACGGAACAGCCGCACCCGCTGGCCATGCAGCCCCAGGAGAGCACCGGAATAGAGGCAGGCACCGACCAGGACCTTGAGCAGGTAGACCGCCGCGTGAGGCAGCGCGCTCAGCCCGGGCACGGCCGCCAGGAGGAGGAGACCCACGGTCATGACAAGGACGGAGCTGGCGGCAGGCCAGAGCGACCCCGAGGTACCCCGACGCCGTCAGCCCGATACGACGGTGCAGGCGGAAATACATCGGCGAGTGAACGAGCGGTACCACCATCCAGCCCGCTGCCACTCCGACCAGCCCCCAGCGGCTGCCGGCAATAAAGACCAGCGGAAGGACCACGAGCGTGGCGATCGACAGCCGCATGTTGAACCGGGTTTCCCCGATCGCGACCAGGACCCGATGCGGCAGGGGTGAGACCGACTGGAAGGCCCCATACACACTGAGCACCTGCAGCGCGGCGACCGCCCCCATCCACTGGTCGCCAAGCACCAGCGCCACGAAGTCACCCGCCGTCAGCGCCATCCCGATACAGATTGGAAAGGTGATAATCGACAGCCCCTCGGTCATCGAGAGGAGGTAGCGGCGCAGGGCGGCGGCATCGTGCTGCACCATCGAGAACACTGCCGGCGCGACCCGGAGCATCAGCACGGTCACCTTTTCCACCGCCACCAGCCCGAACGTCGAGGCGATCGAGTAGAGGCCCACGGCCGATTCACTCAGCCAGCGGCCGATCACCAGCTTGTCGGCGGAGGTATAGCCGTACCATGATGCCCGTTCCGTGATCACGTGGCGGCTGAATCGCAGCACCGGGGCGAGGACCACCCATTCCGGCCAGGCGTATCCGGGACGCCGACGCAGCAGCACCAGCACCGTGGTCACGGCCTGGCCGGCGAGTGGCCCGAAGGCCAGGGCCCAGTAGCCTCCCCCCAACAACGCGATGGCGAGGGTGACGACCCCGGCGCAGATGGATTGGATCATCTGGACGGTGGCCAGGTACCTGAACTCCAGGCCCTGCTGGAGCAGGGCCGTCGGCACTGTGTGGAGCGCGCCGAGGATCAGCGCGCTGCTCATGATCCAGATGACTTGTGTGAGGCGCGGGGAGACGAAGAACACGCTGATCGGATGCGCCAACAGCAAAGAGGCCGCCACCGCGCTGAGCGCAAACAGCATGGCCACGGTATTCAGCTCGGCGACATGGCGGGGACTGAGCTCCCGCAGGGTCACCACCGTGGTGCCAATGCCGAACTCGCTGAGCATCGTCACCAGGCCGAGGTACACCGTGGCGAGCGCCACCAGCCCGTAATCGTCGGGGGACAGCAGGTGCACCACCACCAGGGTGGAGCCCCAGGTCACTAGCTGGGCCGTCCAGCTGCCAAGGCTGGTCCAGGTGAGGCCCTTCATCAGCGCCCGATCGAGTGATCGTCGCTCGCGTGTGATCAGTGTGGGCCATTCAAGTCCGGAGATCTGTTTCGCGCTGGGGAACGCATGGCACGAAAGCAAGAATGAGGCCAGCGTGGGGTCAGAGGCCTGTATCTCCGCGCATGGACAGGTGATTCCACCGCATCTGGCCTCGGCTACAGGACGGGCGACCGGAGTGTCGCACCACACAGACGAAAGTGCGGCATCGCCGCACCTTGCGCTCGGACCCTGCGGCTGCTGATTTTGCGCGATCGCGCAGCCCTGTGGGCGGGCCGCCCACGTTACCTCGATCACCACCCTCTCGCTATCCGCCGGCGCGCCCGCCGACGGTGTGACCGATTTTCGGAAGCATCGCAGGACACGCCCGATTCCCGATCGAAAGGCGGACCAGGCACCATGTGTGGTTTTGTCGCCCTGCTGATGCTGCACGGCCGTTCGCCGTCACGCGCGCTGGTCGAGGAGATGCGCGACCAGATGGTGCACCGTGGCCCCGATGGTGCCGGCCTGCACATCGAGGGTCCGATCGCGCTCGGGCACCGGCGGCTGTCCATCATCGATCAGTCCTCGGCGGGGCACCAGCCGATGAGCAACGAAGATCAGACCATCTGGCTGACCTTTAACGGCGAGATCTACAACTACGTGGAGCTGACCCGGGAACTCGAGGCCCGGGGCCACCAGTTCAAGTCCCACACCGACACCGAAGTCATTGTGCATCTCTGGGAGGAGATGGGCGAACGCTGTGTCGAGCGACTCAACGGCATGTTTGCCTTTGCCCTCTGGGACAGCCGCCAGCAGCTGCTGTTCGGGGCCCGGGACCGGGGCGGCATCAAACCGTTCCACTACTACAAGGACGGTCAGCGCTTCAGTGCCGCCTCGGAAATCAAGGCGATCCTGGCCGACCCTGCCGTCTCCGCCCAGCCGGACTATGAGGGCCTCTCCGACTGCCTGATGACCGGATTCCCACTCGGCGAGAAATCCTGCTTCGCCGGCATCCGTCAGCTCCCGCCGGGGTGCGCCCTGACAGTCCGTGCTGGCGAGCTTCGCACCTGGCAATATTGGGATCTCGAATTCAACTACAACCAGTCACGATCGCTGGAGAATACCGTCGGGGAGGTAACCGACCTGCTGGAAGATGCCATCCGGATCCACTGCCGGAGTGATGCGCCCCTGGGCAGTCACCTGAGCGGCGGGCTCGATTCGAGTGCCATTGCCGCGTTCTCCGCGCCGCATCGGGACCCGTTGCGCACCTTCTCCATCCGGTTTGATGGCGGTGCCTATTTCGATGAGTCAAGCTATGCCCGGCAGGTCGCGGCGCATCTCGGGACCGAGCATTTCGAGGCCGTCCCATCCGCTGATGGACTCGCCAACCGCTTGAGCCGCCTGGCGTGGCACGCCGACATCCCCATGCCGGATCACTCCAGCTACTCGTACTTTACCGCCGCGCAACTCGCCGCCTCGCACGTGAAAGTGGCGATGACCGGACATGGCGGTGACGAGATCTTCGCGGGGTACCCGGCGCAGTTTGAAGCGACCTATGGCCACACCCGGATGTTCGATCTCTCCCAGCGGCCGGTGGCCCACGTCCCCCTGCTGACCCGCACCCGGATGGCGCTCCGCCGTCACGGGTTGGCCGGTCTGGCCCGGCGGGTCCTGGCGCGCAATCATGCCCCGGCGGCAGACGACCTCGACCAGCGCTGGTTGCACCTCCACTGCGGTGCCCCACCCGTGGAAAGCCCGTTGCTGCTGCCGGCGTTCCGTGCGGCGCTGCAGGGATACGATCCCCGGCCAGAGTATCTCGCGCCCCTCTTCCGCGCCCGCACCGACCAGACCCTCGATCGGTGCCTGTACCACGACCTGCGCAGCTACCTCCCCAGCCTGCTCCATCAGGAGGATCGCGCCAGCATGGCGCTGTCCATCGAATCGCGCGTCCCCCTGCTGGACTATCGACTCGTGGAGTTCCTCGCGACTGTGCCGCCGGACCAGAAGGTCAATGGGCTGATCCCGAAAGCGCTCCTCCGTCAGGCGGTGCGCGAGAAGCTGCCGCCGGCCATCACGGCCCGGCGGGACAAGGGGGCGTTCGGTGTGCCGCTCCAGCAATGGTTCGCCGGCCCGCTGGCACCGATGGTGAAGGAGTTGACGCAGAGCCGCCGGGCGGTAGACCGGGGCATCTTCGATCCGGTCGAGCTCCAGAGCGGCTGGCATGGCAGCGCCGGGCTGTGGACCGCCATGAGCGTGGAGCTGTGGTTCCGGCTCTTTATCGACCGGGATCGCGACTGGCTCGATCGCGTCGAGCGCAGCGCCGCCTGACCTGCCCGCAGGCTCGTGTTACAGGGCGCCGCGTCGTTTCAGTCGGTTGTACTGGTCCACCACCGCCGCACTCGCGCCGGCGGGCGATACATCCAGCACCAGGACCCCCCGCCGTCGCATCTCCCCCAGCGCCTCTTCGCGGGACTGCAGCAGCTCCTCCGCCGCCGCCCGTTCGAAAGCGGCGCCGGTGGTCGCGGGCCGGGTGACCGCCAGCCGCTCAAGGGCAGGATCCCGCAGCGTGACCGCCAGCGGCAGATGCCGAGGCCGCAGCGTCCCGAGCTGACCCACCAGCGCTTCGCTGGCCGTGCGATCGACCACATCGGTGAAGAACACGGTGAGCGCCCGCTTCCGGTTGCGCATCGCCAGCTGGGCGAACGCTGCGGGATAGTCCGGCTCCACCAGCCGCCCCTCCACCGAGGCGAGCGCGTCCACCACTGCACGCAGCGCCCGGCGGCCACGCGCCGGGGCGAGATAGTGCTGGATGGTGTCAGCGAAGACCATCAACCCGACGTTATCATCGTGATCGATCGCGCTGTGGGCCAGGTGCAGCGCGGCTTCGATCACCGACTCCAGCCGCGCCCGGCCGTCGATCTCGGGCGTCAGCATCCGCCCCGCATCGATCACGATCAGCACCTGCTGCCGTCGCTCATCCTCGTACTGCCGTGCCATCACCTTGCCGCGGCGCCCGGTGGCCTTCCAGTCGATCAGCCGGGTGTCCTCCCCCGGTACCCATTCCCGCAGGCTCTCGAACATCCGCCCTTCCCCGAGCGTGCGAACGCTGCGGAAACCCGCCTCCCGCCGGCGCTGCGTCTGGGTGGGCAGCGACCGGAGCGAGGCACCCACCAGGTTCGGGTACACGGTCGCCTGCCACGGCCGATCCAGCCGGAACTGGTGCCATACCAGCCCCCACGGTGCCCGCGCCCGAAGCGACAGCCGCCCGGCGGAGGCCTTGCCACGGGCGGCGGGCTGCACCAGCACCCGCTCCACCAGCGTGCCGGTCGCCGGGAGGACCAGCCGCCGGGCGCCCGGAGGCTCCGTCAGCGTCACGGGGAACTGCTCCCGCACCTCAAGCTCCAGTGGCCGCCCGGTGGGGTTGGTCCAGCGATAGACAATGGGCAGCGGCCGGCCCACGGAGAACGCGGCCGGCGGCTCGCGTTCCACCCCCACCAGGGTGGACGGCGCCTCACCCCCGCGAGTGCCGTCGATCCGCCACCCGTCCACCACCGCCGCCCCGATCCAGAGCAGATCGAGCACAATCAGGACCGCGGCGACCCCCGGCCACACCAGCGCGAAGGGCGCCACCAGTGCCAGGAGCGCGGCGCCGAGGTACCAGCGGCGATCCGGCAGGTACATCAGGGTGCGGCCTCACGGGGCCACACGTTGTCACTTCGGTCCTGATCGGGAAAGCGCACGCCGGGATCCAGCGTGATGCGGGCAATCTTCGCGCTGCCGAAGTTGAGCTCCGCCGCGAAGGTGCGCTGGCCGCTGAACCACACGTCGACCGGCCAGCGCACCACGGCGGTTCGCCCGGTGATCTCCGCGTTCTTCATCGGTCGGGGGGCCGGACCATCGGGTGCGAACTCGACCTGCAGGACGATCGGCGCGGGCATCTCGCCGTTCTGGCGTACCATCACCGTCGTGCGGCCGCCCTTCGTCGTCACGCTACTGATGCTGCCGTCACTCGATTCGGTGGTGAAGAGCCAGTAGTACCAGAACCATCCCAGGTCCTGCCGCAGGAACCGGTTCATGCCGAACATGAAATCCCACGGCGAGGGATGCTTGAATCGCCAGAGTATCGCGTAGTTCCGCATGGCCTGCACCACAACACTATCGCCCACCATGGCGCCCAGCATCGACAGCATCATCGGGGCTCGCCGGTAGGTGACGTAACTGGTAAAGGGCCCGCCGTAGTTGTTGTTCCACATCATCGGCGCCTGGGCCTCCTCGCCCGCCGTCAGCCCCGCGCTGCCGCCGAGGCTGTCCAGCTGGACCGCCTGGTGCTTCCAGTCCGCCTCACTGAGGAGGTTCATGTACTGATTGAACCCTTCATCCATCCAGCCGTACCAGGTCTCATTGGTGCCCACCATCATGGGCCACCACTGGTGCCCGATCTCGTGGTCGGTGACGCCAAACCCGGGGCCGCTCAGCGTGAGCATCGGATATTCCATGCCCCCTTCGGGACCATCGGCCTGGGTGAACTGCGGCCAGGCATAGGGAAACCAGAGGGCCGAATAGAACTCGAGCGCGTGGCGCGCCATCGCCCCCGTCTGTCGATACCGGTCGTGCTCCGGCAAATACAGGAGATGGATCGGAATGGCACCGCGCTGGGGAATCATGGCGCGGGTCGCTTCCCACACGTAGTCGGCCGAGGCCGCCCAGGCGAAGTCGTTCACCGAGTCCGCCACGAAATGCCAGCGCAGCCGCTCGCCTCCCAGCGTGGCCAGACCGGCGCCCCGCTCGTCGGCCGCGACGATGGTCATCTGGGTGTCGCTGGCCAACACCGCCGTCAGCCGGTCCCGCACCGTCGGCGTCAGTACCTCCCCGGCGTTCACCAGGCCTCCCGTTGCGCCGACCAGCCAGCCGGCGGGCAGATCAAGGGTGACATCATAGGAGCCGAAGTTGTGATAGAACTCGCTGCCCCCCAGGTGTGGCTCCTGGTCCCACCCCCGTAGATCATCGTACACTGCGATCGCAGGATACCATTGCGTCGCCTGCACCACCTGGGCACCCCGGCGCCCGCCCCGGGCGCCGCCGCGTCGCAGGGGCACATCCACCACCTCGGCCACCCAGTCCATGGCAATGGTGGCGTCGGCCTGCGCAGCAATCGGCACCGGGAGCGGCACTCGTATTGTCGTGGGCGCCGCCCACGCCGGCTGCAGTGGCCCGACGTCAATCACCGCGCCGTTGACCACCAGCCGAGTGACCGTGATGCCGCGGGACACCGTCGGCGGATTGCGGGTGCGCGTACCGGTCGCGGTGAACCGGTTCTGGTCGAGCTGCACCACGATCTGCGACAGTGCGGTGTCCGACAGGTTGTGCAGCACCACCGTTCCGCTCCCTTCGATCATCCCGGTCGCTGGCGCATAGCTGGCGGTCAGGGTGTAGTCGGTCCGGATCTGCCAGTACCTGGGGCCGGGCAGTCCGGTCGAGTCGCGGGTCCCCAGCTGGAGCCCATGCGCGAAGGCCCGGGTGATCGGAATGGTCCGCCGCACCCCGCGCGGCGGCTCCTGCGCCAGCAGCGGGGAGGTGAGACCGAGGACCAGCAGCAGGAGACGAAGGGGTCGGTTCATCGGGGGGCCTCAATGCGTTCGAGGATGGTGCGCAGCGCCTGGTCCGGCGTCACACCTTCCAGTTCCAGTTCGGGGGCGACGGCGATGCGATGCCGCAGCACGGGGGGAGCAAGCAGCTTCACGTCATCGGGAATCACGAAGTCCCGCCCATCGAGGAGCGCCGCCGCCTGCGCCAGCTTGAGCAGCGCCACACTCGCCCGGGGCGAAGCGCCCAGGGTGAGAGCCGGGGCGTCGCGGGTCGCGCGCACCAGCGTGGTGATATAGGCCACCAGGCTCGGCTCGACCCGCACCCGGCGGACCGCGCCCCGCAGCCGGGCCAGTCCGGCCGCGTCCATGACCGTCGCGATCCCGAAGCTCTCGGGCTCGGCGGAATCGAATCCCGCCAGGACGCGGGTGAGCACCCCCTGCTCCGCGTCGGCATCGGGATAGCTCAGCAGGCTCTTGATCAGGAACCGGTCCAGCTCCGCCTCGGGCAGCGGATAGGTCCCTTCGAACTCGATCGGATTCTGGGTGGCGAACACCGTGAAGCTGTCGGAGAGGGCGTGACTCGTCCCGTCGACGGTGACATGCCGCTCCTGCATCGCCTCCAGCAGCGCCGCCTGGGTCTTGGCCGGGGCGCGGTTGATCTCGTCGCCCAGCACCAGGTCCCCGAACAGCGGGCCGGGCCGAAAGCTGAACTCCCCGGCGGGGGTGAGCAGGTTGACGCCGGTGATGTCACTCGGCATCAGGTCCGGCGTGAACTGGATGCGGCGGAAGACCAGTCCCAGGGTGCGGCTGAGAGTGCGTACCAGCAGCGTCTTGGCCGTCCCGGGTGCGCCCTCGAACAGGACGTGCCCCCGCGCCATCAGGGCCAGCACCGCTTCCCGCAGGACCGGGCCCTGGCCCAGGATGACACGACCCAACTGGTCGATGATCCGGCCCGCGGCCTCGGCCTCGGTCCGGACTTCCTCGGGACTCAGGGGCGTAATTCCTGCCACACATCCTCCACGGCGTTGGCGGCCCGGAGCACGCCCTCAGGCGGTTGACCGGGCCGGGTCAGGGACTGCAAGGTGCGCGCGGCGTCCTGCGCGCGGGGACTGCGAAGCTGCCCTGCCAGACGATCCACCCACGTCCGCCACTCGACTCGGCCGCGCCGGGCACCGAGGTGCAGCCGCCGATGCAGACCCTGGACGATCGCGCCGATGGCGACGTCATGGCCGCGGGCAGCGGCCAGCGCGGTGGCGAGGGCACGCACGTGCTCCAGCGGCGAGCGCCGACGGCGGACGAGCACCTGCCGGACCGGGCCGAAACGAACCGCCCCGGCCAGCAGGGCCAGCAATCCGACCACCAGCAGTTGCCAGACCGCCCACCCCCAGGGCGAACGGGCACTCCAGTCGAGCATCGCCCCCAGCAGCGAGCCACCCTGGCCGAATCCCTGGTGCTCCTCGTCGAAGATGACCCGGTCGTAGCGGCCGACGAAGAGGCCGAGTGCAAACGGCCCCGCCGGCGTCTCGCGCAGGGCGCGGTTCCGCAGGAGGAGGTCGTCCGCCACCAGCAGGATGCGCTGGTCCAGGTCGTCCCGCCACAACCGGACCGCGACCACCCGGCCCGTGCGAGTGGTGAGGAGGGTGTCGACCCGTGCCACCGGCGGCACCACGCATCGGGTGACGGTGGCATCCGCCTGCCGACTCGAGTCCACGACAATGACCTCGCGTGAGGTGCCCAGCACCGTGCTCATGGCAGGCCAGGCGCGCACCCCGGTCTGATCCAGCTCCACGCTGCCATGGGGCCGGCGCTCCGGCACAAAGCCGAAGCACCGCATGAAGCTGGCGGTCATCGGGCCCGCCAGGAGCAGGTCCCGCCCCTTGCGCGCCTCCACCCACGTCAGCAGCTCCTGCCGCTCCGCCCCGGAATAGCCCACCGCGGGATTGAGCAACGCCACCAGGGTCCGGGGGACCACCGTCGTATCCCGGCGCAGTTCCGGAAGCAACCGGCGGGAGGACACCACCGTCACGCCCATTCGGCGCAGGCCATCCGCCAGACCCTGAGCCCCGTCCGGCCCGCTCAGAAAAGTCGAGGCCCGGGGATCCTGCTCGGTCCCCGACCGACCCCGGGCCCCGGCCGCGGCCGCGAGCGCGATCAGGACCATCACCGCCCCAAGGGCGAAGGCCGCCTCAGACCGGGGCCGCATACCGCTCCGCCTGGGTCGCGCCCTGCCACTGGGCAAATTCAGCCGGACCACACGGGGCCCGCGCGAAGGCGCAGCGGTAGAGGGTGCCGACCAGGCCACGGAAGGTGTCGCGCCCCCCTTCTCCCGCGTGCAACTCCAGCGAATATTCGCGCGGGGTTTTGCTCGGATGGAACCGCAGTAGATGGCGCTGATCGAGTTCCAGCACCAGACCCAGGAAGTCCGCCTGCATCGCGTCGGGATAGCGGCCGGCCGCCGCGAGCCGCACCGCCTCAGCGCGGTACCACGCCGCACCACGGGTACGGGCGAGCGGCGTGGCGGCCGCCTCCGCCGGGAGGCGGGCGGCCCGCAGCGTCCGGCTCATCACCACCACGGCGTGCACCACGATCGCGACGAGCAGCGCCACCAGCACGCTGAACAGAAACCAGTACAGCGCGGGCTGGGTGGACTCGAGGCCCCGGAGCCAGTCGAGCAGCGCCAGAAACCAGCGCCGGAGAAACGCCAGTGGGTTGCGGCGCTCCACCCACTGATAGGCGGGCTGGGCGAAGATGGAATCGACTACCCGCTGCAGCGAATCAGCGGGGATCACCGGCGGCGAAGAGGCCTGCGCGATCACGCCTGGACGAGACCCGCGGCCAGCACCTCCAGGTCAAACGCTTCCTTGCGGACCCGGAGATCGTAGTAGGCCACGGTGAGGACGCAGTACAGCAGTGGATAGATCATCAGCTGGAGCCCCTGGGCGACCGTGAGCAGTAGGATCCCCATGACGGACGGGGTCATCACCACATTCCCGCTCTTGAAGCTGGCGACCGAGGTCGCGGCTCCCAGAGCGAAGACCGGCAGAATCACCAGCAGCATGGTCACCACCAGGCAGCCGAATACCTTCCAGCGGTGGCCCCGCGACAGCGCCCAGGCCCGGCCCATGGCATCGGTCGCGTGCGGCCGTCCTTCGATCACCAGGGCGGGCGTCGCCAGCACCAGCCCCGCGAGAAGGATGAGACCCGGCACGATGAACAGCAGCACGCCCAGTCCGACCAGCAGGCTCGTCAGCAACGCCAGGGTGATGACCCGGCCGAGAAACGGCATCGCCCGGCCAAGCGCCTCCCCGGCCGTCAGCCGACGCCCCATATAGTTCTCAGACAGAATGAACGTACTGGCCGCCGATGCCATGGCACTCGCGATCACACTGCCCACCAGCACGAGGAGGTACAGCGGGAGGTTGATCAGTGGGCCACCCTCCGCCGTGATATAGATCGACAGGATCATCGGCAGGCCCTGCGTCCCGATGGTCACCAGCAACAGCGGGACGAACAGCGCGCGGTACAGCCCGAAGGCCACGTCCAGGATTTCCCCCAGCGAGAGCGGTCGCAATACCGGTGCAGTCATGCAGGGCTCCGAAGCGGGTGAGGCGTGGAAGATGCCCACCCCGACGGAGGTTGGGAAGTGAACCGTTACGACTACTATTGAAGCTGTCCCCGACCCGCGCGACATGAGCACGACTCCTGATTACCGTCAGCATCTCGAGGTCGAAACCCCCGAGCACGTCGTCCTCGACTACGAGGTGGCGGGCCTCGGGTCGCGGGCGTTTGCCGCCCTGCTCGACCTCCTGATCCTGGCGGCCTGGATGGTCGCCATCCTGCTGCTCGTGTCCTGGCTCCTCCCCGGGTCGGGCTGGACCGGTGCCCTCCTCGGCATCATCGTGTTCGTCTCGTGGTGGGGCTATTTCACCTTCTTCGAAGGGTTCCGGGGTGGCCAGACGCCCGGGAAACGGCGGGCCGGAATCCGGGTGGTCAGCGAGACCGGGCATGCCATCACCTTCGGCGCTGCCGCCACCCGGAACCTCGTCCGGGTCGCCGACTTCCTCCCGCCGCCGTATCTGATTGGGGCCCTCTTCGTCGCGATCCACCCGCGGGCCCGCCGGCTCGGCGATCTGGTCGCGGGCACCGTGGTCGTCCGCGACCGGCCGGCCGAGGCCTTGCAACCGACGGCGGCGGCCCTCACGACAGCCGCGACCGATGGCGACGAGCTGACGGGTGTCCCCGAGCTGGCCGACGAGGAATTCCGACTGCTGCGCGAATTCACCGAGCGGGCCGCCACCCTGCCGGCCGAGGTGCGTGGCCGCGTCGCGGCTCGCCTGACCGAACGACTGGCCGCCCGTTTCCCGGTGCGGGAACCCGACCCCGAAGCCTTTCTCGCCGCGATATATCAGGAGGAGCTGGGCCGCCGACGGGGACGCTTCGGATCACGGGCGGCCGGCGGCGAGACCCGGCGCGCGGCCGGGGGCGGGGTGGCCGAACGGCTGGTCACCCGGCAGTCGGGCCGATGGGACGCATTCGAGGTGATGGCGACCCGGGCCACCCGCGATGGGCTCGACAGCTTCGCGGCGGAGGAACTCCCCGACTTTGCCGCCCGCTATCGCGAGGTGGCCGCCGATCTCGCGCGGGCACGCACCTACCAGGCCCAGCCCCCGGTCCTCTTGCGACTGGGGCGGCTGGTGGCCGCCGGACACAATGCGCTCTACCGCGACGAGCCACGGGTCGGTGGGCGGATCTGGACATACCTGCTGCGCGAGGCGCCAGCCGGCATCGTGGAAGCCTGGCGTGCGGTGCTCCTCGCCTTCCTGGTCTTCATCGTGCCGGCCGCAGGGGGCTTTCTGCTGCTGCGGGAGCGCCCGTCCCTGGCGGAGGATGTGATTCCCCAGGGGATGCTGGAGCGGGCCCAGGCGGGACACCTCCGGAGCGCGGCCGGCCAGGGGTACTACGAGGCGGGAGATACCGATCAGCCCGGCATGGCCTCAGCCATCATGACCAACAACATCCAGGTGGCATTCTTCTGTTTCGCCGGCGGGATCTTCCTCGGCGTGGGCTCCCTGGTCCTGCTCGCCTTCAACGGGCTCTCCGTCGGCACCATCTCCGGGCACTTCGCCAATGTCGGATTGTTAGGCTACCTCTGGACCTTCATCATCGGGCACGGAGTCCTCGAACTGTTCGCGATCTGGGTGGCGGGCGCGGCGGGCTTCCTGCTCGGCAAAGCGGTGATCGCGCCCGGCAACCTGACCCGGAGCGAAGCGCTCACCCTGGCCGGTCGGCTGGCCATGCGCATGATCACGGCGGTGATCCTGCTGCTGATCGTGGCGGGAGTGATCGAGGGATTTGTCTCCGCCGGGACCGGGCCGCTGGCCTACCGGCTGGGCATCAGCGGCGCCAGCGTGGTGCTGCTGCTGGCCTATCTCGGAAATGGCTGGCGGTATCGGCAGCAGCTGAGAACGGCAGGTGAAAGAAGCGGGTGAGAACGCAGGTGAGAGCGGCGCCGTCCTCACCTGCCGTTCTCACCTGCCGTCCTCACCTGCCGTTCTCACCCGCCTCTTTCACCCGCAGTTCTCACCTGCATTTCTCACCTGCATTTCTCACCTGCTGTTCTCACCCGCAGTGCTCATCCTTCCCGCAAAATCGATCGCATGCGCACCGCGAGTGCTTCCATCTCCCGCAGGCTGGTCAGGGTTTCGGGGTCCAGCTTCGATTCGTTGAGGAGCAGCAGCTGAGTCTCCGCCAGGAGCGCAGAGAGGGGATTGGCCAGGTCGTGACGCAGCTTGTGGTAGCGTTCGCTTTCACTCACGGATACATGCCGGGCTGGAGGGGGGGGAACAGCCGTTGGCCTAAGTATGGCCCGGAAGCGGGCTGGGCGGAAGCGAGACCGCCTAGCGAGGAGGCGGGGGGAAAGGCACCGCGACAAAGGTGAGGATCAGAATGGCAACGCAGAGCCAGCCAAGAATGTGCCGCTGCGCCGGTGCCGGACGCTCCGGACAGAGCACCGACGGGTGACTCCAGCGCCAGCCGCCGAGCATCAGCGTGAGGACCACCCAGATCAGCCATGCGGACCACCCCTTGGAGAGCCCGACCAGGGCCAGCAGCGTGAGTAATCCCAGCACCGTCTGCCGCTTCCCCAGCAGCCCGTAGGCCACGTGCCCACCGTCGAGCTGTGAGAGCGGCAACAGGTTGAGCCCGGTGATCAGGGCCCCGGCCCACCCGGCAAAGGCCGCCGGGCTCAGGTGTACCGCGGCCGCCTGGGGCAGGAACCACTGTCGGAAGGCCATCGTCAGCAGCGAGTCGCCCAGGCCAATCGTGCCCCCCGGCGAACCGGATGAAGCTGTCGGGCCGGCCCACCTCGTGCGGCACCGGAGTGGACGTGGCATAGCCCCAGGCCAGCACCACCAGCACCACCACGAATCCGGCCAGCGGACCGGCCGCTCCCACATCGAGCAGCTGCCGGCGGTCGACCACCGCCGAGCGCAGCCGGAGGAAGGCGCCGAGGCTGCCGATCGGGGAGAGGGAGGGAGGGATCGGGAGGAAATAGGGGGGCGAGGCATCGATCGCGTAGCGGTGGGCCACGACATAATGCCCCAGCTCGTGGACCAGCAGGATCCGCAGCAGCGGCAGGGCGAAGCTCCATCCACTCCAGAGACACCGCCGCCGGCTGGGACAGGAACTCGGGGAAGAATGCCAGGGCGGCCCAGAGCCACCCGGCAGGGCCGCTGCCCTGGAGTCTGGAGAAAGCGCCCCGTAACGCCGCTCCGGCCCCCAGGGCAGCAGATCACCGTCACCAGCAAGAGGCCCGCATGAAGCACCCAGGCCACCGGACGGGGCCGGGCGATGGGCCGGATCAGGACCAGTTCGGACCGATCCGGGGTGCCCCAGTAGTGCGGGTGCGGCCACGCCGCGAGGGCGGCCGCCAGCGCGGGGGAGGGACCCCGGTGCTCCGGCGGCACGAGCCCCTCGACCACCTCGCGCGGCCCGGCCTGGATGACCCGCCAGGCGGAGAAGCAGCCGTCAGTGATTCCATGTTCGCCCTTGACGGTGGATACCCGGCGTCCTATATATCGAGCGCTCCCTAGGTACTTTGAGTGCTCGCCCCAGACGTCCCTTCAGACAATTTCAGCGATCGCTACTCGGACCACCCCGGTCCGTTGCTCAATTCCGACCCCAACGACATTTGCCCGCCCCAAAGGCCCGCCCTCGATTGACCGGAGGCCAGCTCCCGACCGGAGCACCGAGTCCCAGTCCCAGTCCGACCACCGAGCGGAGTACTGCGCCTGTGGATATCGCCGAGCTGAAGCAGAAGTCCGTCGCCGAGCTGCACGCGCTGGCCGAGCAGCTGAACATCACCAACTACTCCGGCCTCCGCAAGCAGGACCTGATCTTCCGCATCGAGCAGTCGCTGCTCGACCAGGACACGGTCATCCGCGGCGAGGGCGTCCTGGAAATCCTCCCCGAAGGCTACGGCTTCCTCCGCAGCCAGGACTGGAACTACCTCTACGGCCCCGACGACATCTACGTCTCGCCCGAGCCAGATCAAGCGGTTCGACCTGCGCACCGGCGACACCGTCATGGGCCAGGTGCGCCCGCCCAAGGAGGGGGAGCGGTACCTGGCCCTGCTCAAGGTCGAGAGCGTCAACTTCGAGGAGCCGGAAAAGACCAAGCACCGGATCGCCTTCGACAACCTCCGGCCCCGCTATCCCGACCAGCGGATCCGGCCTCGAGCGGAAGACCACCAGCGACCTCTCGATGCGGGTGGTGGACCTCCTCTCCCCGATCGGCAAGGGCCAGCGCGGCCTGATCGTCGCCCCGCCCAAGGCGGGCAAGACGATCCTGATGCAGAAGCTGGCCAACGCCATCAGCGAGAACCACCCGGAAGTCGTGCTGATCGTGCTGCTGATCGACGAGCGGCCCGAAGAAGTCACCGACATGCAGGAGAACGTGAAGGCGGAGGTCATCTCCTCCACCTTCGACGAGCCGGCCGACCGCCACGTGCAGGTGGCCGACATGGTCATCGAGAAGTCCAAGCGGCTGGTGGAGCACGGCCGCGACGTGGTCATCCTGCTCGACTCGATCACCCGCCTGGCCCGGGCCCACAACGTCGTGGTGCCCCACTCCGGCAAGATCCTCTCCGGCGGCGTGGACGCCAACGCCCTGCAGAAGCCCAAGCGGTTCTTCGGCGCCGCCCGCAACATCGACGGCGGCGGCTGCCTGACCATCATCGCCACCGCCCTGATCGACACCGGCAGCCGGATGGACGAGGTCATCTTCGAGGAGTTCAAGGGCACCGGCAACATGGAACTGGTGCTCGACCGCCGCCTGGCCGACCGCCGGATCTACCCCGCCATCGACATCCAGCGGACCAGCACCCGCAAGGAAGAGCTCCTCATGGACAAGGACGAGCTCAACCGGGTGTACCTGCTGCGCAACTTCCTGGCCGACATGCCGCCGGTCGAGGCGCTGGAGTTCCTGCTGGAGCGGATGAAGCGCACCAAGACCAACAAGGAGTTCTTCGCGCACGATGGCGCAGTAGGCCGCCCGTCGCGGCGCGCCACCCCGGACGGTGAATGGTGCCTGGTCCCCCGACCGGCCCCCTTCACCGTCCTCATCGTTCCCCCCCGCCCTTCTCCTTTCAGCCGCCACCTTTCACCTTTCCCCTATGGTGATCCCCCCGTCGGTCGCATCCTCGCTCTCGATTGGGGCGAACGGCGCATCGGTGTTCGCCCGGTCGGATGAAGGCCAGATCCTCGCCTCCCCCACCCAGACGCTCACCCGCCGCGAAGGGAAACGTTTCCCCATGACCGAGTTCCTCGCGCTCGTGGCGGACCATCAGCCGGTCGGACTGGTCGTGGGGCTGCCGCTCACGCTGGAGGGGACCGAGGGGCCGAGTGCCGCCGCCGCCCGCGAATTGGCCGAGCTGGTCGGACGACGGACCGGACTGCCCGTGGACCTGACGGACGAACGGATGACCACCGCCCGGGTACTCGGCGTCCTGCGGGAGCAGGGCGCCAGCGCCCGTGGTCGCAAGGAGGAGGTGGACGCCCACGCCGCCGCCGTCCTGCTCCAGGGCTGGCTGGACCGCCGCCGCGGGAGTGGCGTGTGAGACGGGCCCTGCCATTTCTCCTGTTGCTCGCCGCCTGTGGCGGTGTCCCCGAAGGGGCGCCGGTCCGGGTGACCGTGCCGGTGGGCGCCAGCTTCGGGCAGGTGACTGACTCGCTCATGGCCCGGGGGCTGCTCCGCTCCCCCTCGCTCTTCCGCTTCGCGGCACGACTGCGCGGCACCGACCGGTCGGTGAAAGCGGGCGTCTACGATCTTCCGCCCCACGCGAGCGCATGGCAGCTGCTGGCGGCCCTGGAGAAAGGCAGAGTGGCCACCGTCCGCTTCACAGTCCCCGAAGGGCTGACCCTGCTCCAACTGTGTGACCTTGCGGAGCAGCGTCTCGGGATCCCCGCCGAGTCGGTACTGGTCCGGGCCAGGGACCGGGGCCGGGTGCAATGCCGTCGCGCCTGACGCGCCAAGTCTTGAAGGCTACCTCCTGCCCGAGACCTACAACCTGCCGGTCCCCGCCACCGCCAACGAACTGGTCCGGGCGATGGTCCAGATGTTCGAGCAGCAGTGGAACCCCGCGTGGGACGCACGGCTGGACGCACTCAAGCTCAGCCGGACCCAGATCCTGACCCTGGCATCGATTGTCGAGGGAGAAGCGCGGCACGACGACGAGCGGGCGACCATTGCGGGGGTCTACACCAATCGACTCCGGATCGGGATGCCCCTGCAGGCCGATCCGACGGTGCAGTACGCCATTCAGCAGAAGACCGGCGAGCGAAAGACCCGGTTGTACTTCAAGGACTACGCGTTCCCCTCGCCGTACAACACCTATTTGAATCCCGGGCTGCCGCCCGGGCCGGTCAACTCGCCCGGCCTCTCCAGCATCGAGGCCGCGTTGTACCCGGCCGACGTTCCATTTCTGTATTTCGTCGCTCAGTCCGACGGCCATCACCTGTTCAGCAGGACACTGGTGGAGCACAATCGCAACATCGCCCTGGTGCGCCGCCCGACCGCCTTACGCCAGCGCTAGGGCGTACCGTCGAGCCGCCGCTTCAATATCCGGCTCACCCAGGATCCCGGACACCACCGCCACACCCGCACCGCCACGTTCCCGGATCAAGGCGCAATCCTCCGGGCGGACCCCGCCAATGGCGACGCAGGGTCGACCGCCCGCCAGGGCAACCACCGCGGCGAAGCCAGAGACCCCGATCGCTGTGCCGGCATCCGGCTTGGTACTGGTGACCCGCCAGGGCCCAACACCCCAGTAATCAGCCAGCTCCACCCCTCCCCGCCGCGCCTCCGTCTCCCCGCCGACACTGGCACCGATCACCGTCCCCGGCGGGAGGATGCGCCGCGCGAGGTCGATCGGGAGATCGTCGGGGCCCAGATGCACACCACATCCTGCGGCCGCAGCCACATCGGGCCGATCATTGACGAACACCGGTACCGGGATCGTGGTACGGAGTCGCCGAACCAGCTCTACCAGCGCCCTCGGCGGGTGCACCTTGAGGCGCACCTGGATCGCCGTCACGCCCCCGCGGACCGCCTGCTCAGCCACCACCACCAGATCGCGACCGGCCAGCAGACGGTCATCGGTAACCAGCATAAGGCGAAGGTGCTGCGCTAGATTAGTCGCCATGAGCGACGAACCCTCCTATCGGCTCCAGGGAATACGCGGGGCGACCACGGTGGAGGCCAACACCGCGGAACAGATCATCGAAGCTACCGACGAGTTGCTGCGGCTCCTGCACGAGGCCAATGGACTCCAGGCGGATGATATCGTGAGCGCCATGTTTACGATGACCAGCGACCTCGATGCCGCCTTTCCCGCGCGGGCCGCGGAGGTCCACGGCTGGAAGATCGTCGCCATCCTGCACTCGACGGAAATCCCCGTCCCCGGCTCGCTGCCGCGGTGCATCCGGTTGCTGGTCCATGCGTACACCACCCGGAGCCGCGCCGAGATCCGTCATGTATACCTGCGGGGCGCCACGGTGCTCCGGCCGGATCGCGCCGCCGACGCGTGACCCCGCTTCCCACGGCCCGCGTCACCGCCAAGGGCGCTGCGCGCTGGGCGGGGGGACACCCCTGGATCTTCCGGAGCGACGTCACGCGGGCCCCCGATGAGGCCGGCCCCTGTCGGGTAGAGGATAGCCGCGGCAAGCTCCTCGGGGTGGCCCTCTGCTCGCCGGCCTCCGAGATCCGGCTCCGACTGCTCACCACCCGGGACATCGTCCCCGACCATGCCTGGTGGTGCGAACGGCTGTCGGCCTGCCTTGTCCGCCGCACCGGGATCGACGCGACCGCCTATCGGCTGGTGCACGGCGAAGGCGACGGCCTCCCGTCGCTGATCGTCGATCGCTACGACCGCTGGCTGGTGGTCCAGCTCCTGTCCGCCGGCCTCGAGGCACTCCGGCCCGTCGTGCTCGCTGCGCTGCAGGAGGTCTGCCAGCCCGACGGCATCCTGCTCCGCCATGATGTGGGCGTGCGTCGGCTGGAAGGATTGAGTCAGGAAGTTGAGCTGGCGGCTGGCAGCGTGCCCCAGGAGATCGCCATTCGCGAGGGGCCGGTTCAGTATCTCGCCGCGCCGTGGACCGGGCAGAAGACCGGCGCCTTTCTCGATCAGCGCAGCCACCGGCTGCTGGCCGCCTCCCTGGCCCTTCCCGGGGGGACCGCCCTCGACTGTTTCACCTATCACGGCAGCTTCGCCCTGCACCTCGCCACCCGGGCGGGACGGGTGACCGCGATTGATGTCAGCGCCGAGGCCCTCGCTCGCGGCGCGGCCAATGCCGAGCGCAACGGACTCGCCAACCTCGACTGGGTGGAGGGCGATGTCTTCGAGCTGCTGCGCCGCTACGAGCGGGAGCGCCGCCGGTTTGATACCATCGTGCTCGACCCGCCGGCCTTCGCCAAGAATCGCACCGCCGTGCCCCAGGCACTGAAGGGGTACAAGGAGATCAATCTCCGCGCCCTCAAGATCCTCGCGCCCGGAGGGGTGTTGCTCACCGCCTCCTGTTCGTACCATGTGGGTCGGGAAGCCTTCATGGAAATGCTGGAGGGAGCCGCGGCCGACAGTGGGCGCCGAGTGGTGCTCACGCATCTGCTGCCCCAGGGGGTGGATCACCCCGAGGTGCTGACGATTCCGGAGACGGGATATCTCAAAGGGGTGGTGGTGCGGGTGGAGTAGGGGAACGGGGAACGGGGCTCCCTCTTCCCTGTTCCCCCGCCCCTCCCCCCAAAACAATCCACATCCCGCCCAGCACTTGACGACTTCTCCACATTCTACCACTTTGTACGGCAAGACGTTACACCGTTTCTCCCCACCGCGGAAAATCGGGCACTCGACCCAGACATGCTGACCGCGATCCAGCTTCAGCAGCAGCGCCGCCGCCGCGCCATGCCTTCGCTGAAGCAACAGTATCAGGAATACCTGCTCCAGCGCATCGAGGCCTACAAGAACAGCCTGTCGCGCCGCGAGCTGCTCACGCTCGGTGACGAGGCGGTGGGAGAACTTGGTGCGGCCCAGTCGGAGCAGTTCCTGCTGACGGAAGTGCTGATTGCCGACTCGGTGGATCGCCTGATTCACAAGCGGCTCGCCCTGCAGCCCTACCGTCGGTGGTCCAAGGGGTTCCGCGAGCTTCGCTCGGCGCAGCGCGAGCCCAACCGGTGGGGCATCGAGCGGCGGAATCCGGTGACCCAGCTGCTGCCGCGCCTCGAACCCGGCGACACCGCCCTGGTGATGGGTGTGGAGGCGGCGCCGCTGGCCTACCTGCTCGCCGCCCACGAAGTGAATGTGACCTTCTGCGGCAACGACATGACCCATGTCGACCAGGTCGAGTCTCGCGTGGCGGATGAGGCGCTGGGGCACTGCTGCGGCACCTACGTCGCGCCGACGGGGCAATTCCCCCCTGACCTGCCGGAGCAGGTCAGCATCGTCGTGATCGACACCGGGGTGCTGGATCCGGAAACCTCGAATCAGCGGCGGACGATCCTGGAGCGACTCATGGAGCGCACCGCGCCGGGTGGGGTCCACCTCCTCATGCCCAGCGCCCATGCGCTGGCGCCGGAGGCGTTCCTGTCGCACTATGGCGAGTGGATCCGGGAGGATCGCCCGATCGACAAGCGGAACAAGCCGGCCCCCTCCTGCGGGGTCATGGTCGGCAAGCCACCGCTGCCTCTGCCGGTCAGCAGCACGCTGGAGAGCCAGCACATTCCCGCCTGAACGGCGAAGCCGCCATGCTTCTGCGCAATCTCAGGTACCTCGATGCCCTCGCGCGCGAGCGGCATTTTGCTCGCGCGGCGAAGACCTGCAATGTCACCCAGCCCACCCTCTCCGCCGGGATCAAGCAGCTCGAGGAGGAACTGGGCCTGCTGATCGTCCAGCGGGGACAGCGCTTCGAGGGGTTCACGCCCGAGGGCCAGCGCATGCTGGAGTGGAGCCGCCGGATCCTGGCCGACTGTGAGAGCCTGCGGCAGGAGGCGAGCGAGTTGCGCGCGGGGCTGGTGGGGCGACTGCGGATCGGCGCGATACCGACCACCCTGCCGATAGTGGCGCTGCTGACCGGGCCATTCGCCGCCCGCCACCCCCAGGTGAACATCACCATTACCTCGATGAGTTCGCTGGAGATTCAGCGCGGGCTCGATGACTTCACCCTGGATGCGGCGCTCACCTACCTCGACAACGAACCACTGTCGCATGTCCGCACGACGCCGATTTACCACGAGCGGTACTACCTCTTTGCCCCGTCGGACAGTCCCATCGCGAAGCAGCGCAGCGCGACCTGGGCCGAGGCCGCTGCCCTGCCGCTGGCCCTGCTGAGCCCGGAAATGCAGAATCGGCGAATCCTCAACGGGCTCTTCGCCGCCGCGTCGAGCAGCCCGGGCGCCATCGTCGAGACCAATTCCATCCTGGCCCTCTGGTCCCACGTGCGGAGCGGCACCTGGTGCACGGTCCTCTCGCACGCCTTCCTGTATCTCTTTGGCGAGCCGGCCGGCATCAAGGCCGTTCCCCTCACCCCGCCGGAGCACCCGCCGGCCATCGGCCTGGCCATCCCCGACCGGGATCCCGCGACTCCATCCGCCCGCGAGCTGGTCCGGGTGGCAAGCGAGATCGACATCGAGCAGTTGCTCAATCGTTAGCCCGCCGAGCCGCCTACCCGCTCCGGCCTCGTATACACCGTCAGTCGCCCCTTCCGGGCAAATCCCGCCAGCGTCAGTCCCGACTGCTGTGCCACCCGAACAGCCAGTCCCGTCGGTCCCGAGATCGCCACCAGGATCCGGGCCCCCAGAACCGTCGTCTTCTGGACCATCTCGAAGCTGGCGCGACTGGTGACCAATACGAATCCGCTGGCCGGATCGACCCGCTGGCGGGCGAGGGCGCCAATCAGCTTGTCGAGTGCATTGTGGCGGCCCACATCCTCCCGCACCACGAGGATGTCGCCGGCGTTGCTCGCCCACCCCGCCGCATGCACCGCGCCTGACTCGGCGTTCAGGACCTGGTGACTCGTCAGGCTCTCCATGGCCCGCGTGAGGACCGCGGCCAGCACCGGCGCTCCATCGCGGACCGGATGCAGTTGCTTGAGCACCCCCGCAATGCTGTCGCTCCCGCAGATGCCGCAGCCGGTGCGCCCGGTAAGGTTTCTCCCCCGGTCCCCGATCGCGGTGGCCTGGGCTGGCGAGACCTGGACCTGGACCTCGATCCCCTGGCCATACCGTACGACCTCCACACCCAGCAGGTCCTCCGGCGCAGTGACCAGTTCCTCGGTCAGACTGAACCCCAGGACGAAATCCTCCAGATCGGCTGGCGTCGCCATCATCACGACATGGGAAAGGCCGTTGTACACCAGCGCGACCGGCACCTCCTCAGCGATCCGCTCGTGACGCTGTTCGACGCGGTCACCATCCCAGCGGACCGCCGGATGCTCCAGCAGCGGGGGCAGGTAACCCAGGCGCAGCAGGCTCAGGGGGTCGCGGATTGCTTCCAATTTGTCGTCCATATGCCTCCAGAGACCGACCGGACAATACTACTCTGACGTCCCACCATTGAACCAACCCTGCCATTGTGCCGATACGATAGGACCAGCCTATCGTCCAATCGGTTGCCTCGATTTGCGCTGGAGGCCTGAGTGGCCGATGATTTTAGAGGGCCCTTACGACTATATACCAGCAGTTGCGGGTCCCCCCTTTCGTCGAGGTATCGCCAGTGTCCCTCGCGACCGAAAGCCTTCATGGTTAAAAGCACGACCGATCACGCAGTGTGGACCGAGGCGGTGCAGACGGTGCTGGAACAGCACCGCGATCGCCCCGGCGCGCTGCTGCCGATTCTCCATGCCATCCAGGCCGCGGTGGGCTATGTGCCGCCGGAGAGCGTCGAAACCATCGCGAAAACGTTGAACCTGTCGCGCGCCGAAGTCCATGGTGTCGTCACCTTCTACCACGACTTCCGGTCCACTCCGCCCGGACGGCATGTGCTCAAGCTGTGCCGGGCGGAATCGTGCAAGGCGGTGGGGGCGGATGCGCTGATTGCGCACGCCGAACAGCGGCTGGGTGTGGCGCTCCACGAAACCACCGCGGACGGCCGCTTCACGCTGGAACCGGTCTACTGCCTGGGCAACTGCGCCCTCTCCCCCGCCCTCATGGCGGGCCACGACATTCACGGCCTCATGACCCCTGATCGCTTCGATGCGGTGGTGCGTGACCTGGAGGATCGGTCATGACCCGGCTCTTCGTGCCGCGCGACTCCGGCGCGCTCAGCGTCGGGGCCGAACAGGTGGCTCGTGCCCTCGCGACGGAAGCGGCGATCCGGGATCTCCCTGTAACGATCACTCGCAACGGCTCCCGCGGGATGTACTGGCTGGAGCCCATGGTCGAGGTCGAGACTCCTGAAGGACGTGTCGCCTATGGACCGGTGCGGGCGGACGATGTCCCTGGCCTCCTCGCCGCCGGCCTCCTGACGGGTGGCGATCACCCGCTCCGCCTCGGGCTGACGGAAGAGATCCCCTTTCTCAAGCGGCAGGAACGGCTGACCTTCGCGCGCGTCGGGATCACCGATCCGATCTCGATCGACGACTACGAGCGGCTGGCCGGCTTCCGCGGCCTGCGCCGCGCCCTCACCATGAGCGGCGCGGCGATCGTGGAGGCGGTGACCACCTCCGGGTTGCGCGGCCGCGGTGGCGCCGCCTTCCCCACCGGCATCAAGTGGAAAACCGTCCTCGGCACGACCGCCGACCAGAAATACATCGTCTGCAATGCGGATGAAGGCGACAGTGGCACCTTCTCCGACCGGATGATCATGGAGGGCGATCCGCTGGTGCTGATCGAGGGGATGACCATTGCCGGCCTCGCGGTCGGGGCCACGATGGGCTACATCTACCTGCGCTCCGAGTACCCCCATGCTGCCCAGACACTGAATCAGGCCATCGCCGCGGCGACGGCCAGGGGCTTCCTGGGAAACAACATCCTGGGCAGCGGCAAGCCGTTCGGGCTCGAGGTGCGGATCGGTGCCGGCGCGTACATCTGTGGTGAGGAAACCGCTCTCCTGGAAAGCCTGGAGGGCAAGCGGGGCATGGTCCGGTTCAAGCCGCCGCTGCCCGCCATCGAAGGGCTGTTCGGCAAACCCACGGTCATCAACAACGTCATCTCACTCGCCTCAGTCCCGATCATTCTGGACAAGGGTGGCGAGTTTTACCGTGACTTCGGCATGGGCCGCTCACGCGGCACCCTCCCGCTCCAGCTGGCCGGCAACCTGAAGCAGGGCGGGCTGGTGGAAAAGGCGTTCGGCGTCACCCTGCGTGAACTGCTCTATGATTACGGGGGCGGTTCGCGGTCGGGCCGGCCCATCCGTGCGGTACAGGTCGGGGGACCACTCGGCGCCTACCTGCCCGAATCGCAGTTCGACACCCCGATCGACTACGAGGCGTTCATCGCCATCAATGCGATGCTCGGGCATGGTGGGCTGGTCGCGTTCGACGACACCGCGGACCTTGCCGGCCTGGCGCGCTACGCCATGGAGTTCTGCGCCATCGAATCCTGTGGCAAGTGCACCCCCTGCCGGATCGGTTCGACCCGGGGCGTGGAGACGATCGACAAGATCGTCGCCGGTACCAACCGCGAAGCCAACGTGGCCCTGGTGCGCGATCTGTGCGACACAATGCTGGCCGGCTCGCTCTGCGCCCTGGGAGGGATGACTCCCTTCCCGGTCCTGAGCGCTCTCAATCACTTCCCGGAAGATTTTGGCCTGCCGGCAGCCGCTCCTGCGTCTGCCTCGGCCTGAGTACTCAAGGAGTCCGCTATGACTGCCATCGCCGACCTCGACTACGGCACCCCGCTGCCCGACTCCACCCGGACGGTCTCCCTGACCATCGACGGGGTGCCGGTCACCGTCCCCGAGGGTACCTCGGTGATGCGAGCGGCGATCACCGCTGGCATCGGGATTCCCAAGCTGTGCGCTACCGACAACCTCGAGGCGTTTGGCTCCTGCCGCCTCTGCCTGGTGCAGATCGACGGCCGGCGCGGATTCCCCGCCTCCTGCACCACCCCGGCCGAAGCGGGGATGAAGGTCACCACCCAGAATGAAAAGCTGGGCAACCTGCGACGCGGGGTGATGGAGCTCTACATCTCCGACCACCCGCTCGATTGCCTCACCTGCTCCGCCAATGGCGACTGCGAGTTGCAGGACATGGCGGGCGCTGTGGGCCTGCGGGAAGTCCGCTACGGCTACGACGGGGAGAATCACCTGAAGGCGGAGAAGGACACCTCCAATCCGTACTTCACCTTCGATGCCAGCAAGTGCATCGTCTGCTCCCGCTGCGTCCGTGCCTGTGAAGAAGTCCAGGGCACATTCGCGCTGACCATCGACGGCCGCGGCTTCGACTCCAAGGTCGCGCCGGGACAGATGGAGTCCTTCATGGACTCCGAGTGCGTCTCCTGCGGCGCCTGTGTACAGGCCTGCCCTACCGCCACCCTGATGGACAACTCAGTCATCGAGGCCGGCACCCCGGACCGCAGCGTGATCACCACCTGCGCCTACTGCGGCGTCGGCTGTTCGTTCAAGGCGGAGATGAAGGGCAGCCAGGTGGTCCGGATGATGCCGAACAAGGATGGCCATGCCAACCACGGCCATTCCTGCGTGAAGGGGCGGTTCGCCTGGGGCTATGCCACCCACCAGGACCGCATCACCACCCCGATGATCCGGAAGAAGATCACCGATCCCTGGCAGGTGGTGTCCTGGGACGAGGCGATCAACTATGCCGCCTCCGAGTTCAAGCGGCTGCAGGCGACCTACGGCCGCGAATCGGTCGGCGCGATCAACTCCTCCCGCTGCAGCAACGAAGAGACCTACCTGGTCCAGAAGCTGGTGCGGGCCGCCTTCGGCAACAACAACATTGATACCTGCGCCCGCGTCTGTCACTCGCCGACGGGATACGGACTCAAGGCGACACTGGGCGAATCGGCCGGCACCCAGAACTTCGACTCGGTGCAGCACTGCGACGTGATCTTCGTGATCGGTGCGAACCCCACTGACGGCCACCCGGTCTTCGCCTCGCACATGAAGCGCCGCCTGCGGGAGGGCGCCCGGCTGATTGTGGCCGACCCGCGCAAGATCGACCTGGTCGAGTCGCCCCATGTGAAGGCGGATTATCACCTGAAGCTGCGGCCCGGCACCAATGTGGCCCTGCTCACGTCGATGGCGCACGCGATCGTCACCGAAGGGTTGGCAGACGACGCCTTCGCCCAGGCGTACACGGAGGAAACGAGCTACCAGCAGTGGAAGACGTTCGTCTCGCAGCCGGAAAATTCTCCCGAAGCGATGGCGTCGGTGACCGGGGTCCCGGCCGAGGTCCTGCGGGGGGCGGCGCGGCTCTATGCCACCGGAGGCAACGCGGCCATCTACTACGGACTCGGGGTCACTGAACACAGCCAGGGCTCTACCGCAGTCCTCGGCATCGCGAACCTCGCCATGGCCACCGGCAACATCGGTCGCGAGGGGGTGGGCGTGAATCCGCTCCGCGGGCAGAACAACGTCCAGGGCTCCTGCGACATGGGATCCTTCCCGCATGAGTTGCCCGGTTATCGCCATGTCCTCGACGATGACACACGGCACGAGTTCGAAAGCGTCTGGGGCGTCACGCTGGAGCGCGAGCCTGGCCTGCGGATCCCCAACATGTTCGAGGCGGCCATCGAAGGCAGCTTCAAGGGCCTGTATTGCGAAGGCGAAGACATCGCCCAGTCGGATCCGAACACACAGCATGTCACCGCCGCGCTCGAATCGATGGAGTGCATCGTGGTCCAGGATCTGTTCCTGAACGAGACCGCGAAGTTCGCCCACGTCTTCCTGCCGGGTTCATCGTTCCTCGAGAAGAACGGCACCTTCACCAACGCCGAGCGCCGCATCTCCATGGTGCGCAAGGTGATGCCACCGTTGGCCGGTAAGGAGGACTGGGAAGTCACGGTCGCCCTCTCCAACGCCCTCGGCTATCCGATGAACTACACCCATCCGTCCGAGATCATGGACGAGATCGCCCGGCTCATGCCGACCTTCACCGGGGTGAGCTACGATCGGATCGATGAACTGGGCAGCATCCAGTGGCCCTGCAACGCCGAGGCCCCGGACGGCACACCGACGATGCACGAAGGGGGACATTTCGTCCGCGGCAAGGGCAAGTTCTTCGTCACCGAATACGTGGCCACGTCGGAGCGGGTCAATGGCAAGTACCCGCTGATCCTCACCACCGGGCGGATCCTGTCGCAGTACAACGTCGGCGCCCAGACCCGGCGTACCGCCAATGTGGATTGGCACGAAGAGGACCGGCTCGAAATCCATCCGCACGATGCCGAGGACCGTGGCATCAAGGACGGCGAGTGGGTGGGCATCGTGAGCCGGGCCGGTGAGACCACGCTGCGGGCGCTGATCACCGAGCGAGTGCAGCCGGGCGTCGTCTACACCACGTTCCACCATCCGGAGTCGGGCGCCAACGTCATCACCACCGAAAATTCCGACTGGGCGACCAACTGTCCCGAGTACAAGGTGACCGCCGTGCAGGTCTCGCCCGTCTTCCACACCTCCGAGTGGCAGGATCGCTTCCGCAAGTTCACCCAGGAGCAGCTCGCGTTGCTGGATCAGGCGCAGGAGACCGAAGCCCGTGGATAATCATCACCTGGTCGAGATGGCCAATCAGATCGGCGCTTTTTATCGCTCCTTCCCGGTGCACGCGGAGGCGCTGAAGGGCACCGCCATGCACATCCGCCGCAGCTGGGAGCCGCGCATGCGCCGCGCCCTCTTCGCGCATATCGACGGACCGGAGGCGGGGGCGGGCCTTGAGCCGATGGTCCTGGAGGCCATTGCCGCCTTCCGAACCGAGCTCACCCCTCCACCAGCCGCTCCACTCCCCACCCCGCGCTAGCTCAGGCGGGGTTAGTTTTTCCGCATGGATCTTGGACTCACCGACAAAGTCGCGTTGGTGTGCGGGGGCTCCTCGGGGCTCGGCTATGCCGTGGCCGCGGGGCTGCTGGCCGAGGGCATCACGGTGAATGCGCTCTGTCCCGGCTACTTCGCCACCGATCGCCTGGTGCACCTGGCCGAGACTCGGGGGAAACCACCCGGAAAACCGGCGGAGACGGTCCTCGCGGAAATGGGGGCGGCGGTCCCGATTCGCCGGATCGGCACGCCGGAGGAATTCGCCGCCGCCGCGGTCTTTCTGGCCTCCGAACCGGCGCGCTATATCACCGGGGTCGCCCTGAATGTCGACGGCGGCCTGACCCGCAGTATCCTGTAGCCGCCGAGCCGCCAGGCCGCCGCCTTATTAGCTTCTACGGCTCGCGATACACCTCTCCGACCCTCGTCCCGGCTGCAATGCGCGCTCTTGTCAAGACAGCTCCTGGTCCCGGCATGGAAGTCCGGGACGTGCCCATCCCATCGTACGGCCCCAGCGATACCCTCATCAAGGTGCATCATGCCGGTGTGTGCGGCACGGACCTGCATATCTGGGAATGGGATGCGTGGGCCGCGGGCCGGCTGAAGCCGCCGCTGATCATCGGCCACGAGTTCGCCGGTGAGATCGTCGAACTGGGGTCGGAGGCGGCTGCTGAGGGGCTGCTCGCTGTGGGCGACGCGGTCACCGCGGAAGGACACATCGTCTGTGGCCACTGCCTGCCGTGCCGTACCGGTGATGCGCATGTGTGCCGACGCACCCGGATCATCGGCGTCGATCGCGACGGCGCCTTCGCCGAATACATTGCCATGCCGGCGTCGAATGTGATGAAGCTGGATGGCATCCCGACGGATATCGGGGCCATCATGGACCCGATCGGCAACGCGGTGCACACGGTACTCGAGGGGGGCAACGTACCGGGGAGCGCGGTCCTCGTGCTCGGCTGCGGGCCGATCGGCATCTTTGCCGTGGGGATCGCGCGGGCGGCCGGCGCATCGCTCGTCATCGCCAGCGACCTCAATCCCATGCGGCTCGAGCTTGCCCGGAAGATGGGTGCGCACCACGTGCTGCATGCGGCCAAGGACGATGTCGTGGCCCGGGCACGGGAGCTGACGGGAGGGGAAGGGGTGGACCTCGTCTGCGAGATGAGCGGGCATCCCTCCGGCCACCAGGTCGCCTTTGCCGCCGCGCGCCTGGGCGGACGGGTGAACTTCCTGGGCACCCCGAGCAAGCACACCGAGGTCAACTTCGCCCGCGATGTCATTTTCAAGGGCCTGACCCTCTACGGCGTGACCGGCCGGCGCATGTACGATACCTGGCAGCAGATGTTCCGCCTGCTCCGGGGCGGCCAGATCGATCCCCGGCCGGTGATTACCCACCGCTTTCCGCTGGAACGGATGGCCGATGCCATCCAGGTCATCAAGGATGGCCAGGCGGGGAAGGTGATTCTGGATATTGCCGGTAACTGATGGTCGAGGGTCGTGGGTCGTGGCCTCGATCCCGACTCCCCGACCCTCGACCCTCGACCCTCGACCCGACCGCCCATGTCCCTCAACGCCCGCCTCACCGCCGATCTCGCCCAATTCAAACAGGACGGCGTCTACAAACACCTCCTCTACCTCAACAGCCCCCAGGGGCCGCGAGTCCAGATGGAAGGTCGGGGCGAGGTCATCGTCCTGTCCTCGAACAACTACCTCGGCCTCTGCAACGTTCCCGAGGTCGTCTCGGCCGGTAAGGCGGCACTGGATCAGTTTGGCGCCGGGACCGCGTCGGTCCGATTCATCTGCGGCACCTTCACGATCCACCGGGCGCTGGAGGCCGCCTGCGCCCGGCTGGTGGGCACCTCGCACGCGCTGAGTTTCGTGAGCTGCTGGAACGCGAATGAAGCAGTGCCGGGGACGCTGCTGGGACCGGAAGACATCGTCATCAGTGACCAGCTCAATCATGCGTCGATCATCGACGGTATCCGGCTGGCCAAGGCGAGCACCAAGTGCCAGACCGCGGTCTACAAGCATGCCGACCTGGATGACCTGCGCGAGAAACTGATCGCGGCGAAGGACCGACGGGTCCGGATGGTGATTACCGACGGCGTCTTCTCCATGGAGGGCGCGATCGCCAAGCTCCCGCAGATCGCCGAGATCTGCCGGGCCCACGACGCCGTCCTGGTCGTTGACGACAGCCATGCGACCGGCGTCCTGGGCACCAATGGCCGAGGCACGGCGGAGCATTTTGGCATGGTGGGAGAGATCGACATCATCACGTCCACGCTGGGGAAAGCACTGGGCGGCGCCGCTGGCGGGTTCGTCGCCGGTAGCGAAGCGGTGTGCGATTACCTCACCCAGCGAGCTCGGCCCCAGCTCTTTTCCAACGGGCTGCCTCCCACCGTCGCGGCGACCTCGCTGGCGAGTATCGAGTACCTCGAACACCACCCGGAACGGGTAGAGGCGCTCCGCCAGAATACCCGATACTTCCGGGATCAGCTGCTGGGATTCGGGTTCAAGCCGATCCCCGGCGAGACCCCAATCGTGCCCGTCATCCTCGGTGAGACATCGAAGGCAATTGAAATGAGCCGGCTGCTGCTGGAGGAGGGGGTGTTCGTCACCGGGTTCGGCTTCCCGGTGGTGCCCAAGGGGGAGGCCAGGATCCGGTGCCAGATTTCGGCCGCCCATACCCGGGACGACCTCGATCAGGCCCTGCGGGCGATCCGAAAAGTGGGCCAGCGCCTGCAATTGGTGTGACCAGCCTCACCACTTCGGTCTTTATTCGGCAATCGGGTTCTTGTGGGATTTGAAGACTTAAAGTAGTTTGGAAGCTCACCGCTCCAAGCAAAAGCTGTCCAAGGCCATACGGCCACCACGCACTCTCTTCTGGAGGCATCCGATGCGCATGCTAGGCCGCACCGCCATGGTGCTCGGGCTGGCTTGCCTCAGCCAGGCGCCATCGCTCGCGGCACAGTCGATCATCGGCTTCGACTCCTTCAAGTGGTATATCGGAGGACAGGGAGGCGTGACGATCTTCGAGACCCCGAACCAGACCAAGGGCGGGATCATCACGGGTGGTGGGCACTTCCTGGTGACGGCACGCCGCACCGGGCTGCTGATTGAGGTGCAGGAAGGCTTCAAGAGCAACCAGGTATCGTCCTATCCGGACCTGAGCACGGCCACCGGGACGCGCCGGACGGACTTCAATGACCTCCGGCGCTATTCGGCCTCCCTTCTGGTCTTCCCGTTCAAGACCATCGCACAGCCCTATTTCGGTGTCGGCGTTGGCCTGATGCAGACGGTGAACGAGTATCCTCAGGGTCCCTTCGGGACCGCCCTGGAGGAAGCTCTCGTGAAGGAAGATGCCAACCGGGCAGGCTCGTACACCTTCGGCATGTTCACCGGTGGCGTGCAGATCCGGGTGGCCAACTTCGCCGTGTTCGGTCAGTACCAGATCACCAGCAGCCCGGAGTTTGGCTCGCTGCTGATCGGCCCGACCCACACCTTCACCGGTGGTCTCCGGATCAGCCTCGGAAACTCCCGCGAAGGGGATGTGACATCGGTCGCCGATTGATCGCGCGAACGACGTTCTGAAAACAAATGGGCGACCTTTCGGGGTCGCCCATTGTGCATCAGGGGACTGGTCGTGACAGCCAGGGTGAACCTCGCTCAACGAACCGGAGCGGCAGCTCTTTCGCCACGCTGATACCGATCCGAGGCACCCCGATCACCTCGCCGTGCACCTCGGATCGAGTCGCGAGCACCACCGCCGACGACTCCGCCATCCCCTTCCCGTCCAATCCTGCCCGGGTCATCCCCAACGCCTCGGTCAGCCGCCCCGGGCCGGCACACAACGCCCGCACCAGTTTGGTGCGCCGACGGCGGTGCATGGCGGGCAGACCGACCAGCGGCTCAAGCGCGCGCAACAGGACCGCCTCCCCCTGACCCGGAGTACCCACCACGAGGTTGGCGCACCAGTGCACGCCGTATGAGAGGTACACATACCAGTCGCCGTTGGAGCCGTACAGCGCCTGGTTCTGGGCGTGTCGCCGATACCGGTAGGCATGCGAGGCGGGATCGACCGCACCCAGATAGGCTTCTGTCTCCACAATCCGGCCTGCCGTGCTCACCCCGCGCCAGACTGAGACCAGGGTACGCCCAATCAGTTCTCGCGCCACCGTCGGCGCATCCTGCCGGAAAAAGGAAACGGGCAGCGTCGCTGCCCGTCGTCCCTGTCGCATGCCTTACTCTGCCTTCTTCTTGGCCCGAGGACGGGCGGCCCGCTTTTTCTTGGGCGGCTCAGCCTCGCCCGCAGGAGCGGGATCCGCCGCCTTCGCCGCCTTCTTGCGGCCCCGTGCTGGCTTGGCCGCTGGGGCCGCTTCGGGCTTGGCTGGCTCATCATCGAGACTCACCACCCCGACCATCGCGATCGCCGGTGGCGCCGAGGCTCCACGCGACCCGCGCCGGAAGCGAACCCCGCCACGGGCCGTGCCGTTGTCAGCGGTGACCGCGGGCGTCTCACCCTCGGGACTCCCCACGCTGCCCACCGAGGAAGGCACCGGCGGACCATCGAGTCCACGGGCCAGAATCTCAAATTCGTCGTCGCCCAGCTTGCGGACGTCGGCAATCTCGGCGTCATGCACCTGCCGGAGCAGCTGGCTGAACCGCGCCGGCTCGAGCAACGGATCCTGTCGACCATGGAGCACCGACATCCGCAGCCGGAGCGCCTCGTTGCTCACCGGGCTGGGCAGCTCACCCAGGGCCCGGCGCACCAGCTCGAACGCCCGCGCCAGAGTGAGTCCCTCTTCCCGCGGGGTACTCCGACGGGGCGGCGGTGGAGCAGCGGCTTCGTCCACCTCGCCCGGGACGGCGACCGCCTCGGCCTCCCTCGGCTCACCCCGTCCACCACGACCCCGCCCCCGACCCCGGCCACGACTCCGGCCGCGACCTTCGGGCCGCTCCGCTGGTGCGGCCTCGGCTGCCGGAGCTGCGGCGGTCGCGGAGGTCGTCGACCCCGGCTCAAGCGGGGCGACTTCGTACTGGCCATTGTCCATCCGGGTAATCCGGATGTGGCCCTTGTGCCCTGCCTCCATCACAAATTTGCTGAAGCGACTATAGCCGGCGTTCTTCTCGTCGAAGTTGGGATCGATCTGCTGCATCACCTGCTTCAGCCGATCGGACCGCATGACGTCGCCTTCCCGCGCCATCTGGTCCACCGCCTCGCGCACCAGCACCCAGGGATCCTTCTGGGCGCTGGGGAGGTCGGTTTCCTTGGTCAGGCCGGCCAGATCGGAATAGGAGTAGTACTCGTCGCAGTTCTGGATCAGCAGGTCGCTGGCGGACTCGCGAATCCCAACCCCGATGACGTACTTGCCGTACTCCTTCAGTTTGATCACCAGCATCGAGAAGTCGCTGTCGCCCGACAGCAGGATGAAGGTGCCGATCTCGGGGCGGGTGAACACCAGCTCCATCGCATCGATCGCGAGGCGGATGTCGGTGGCGTTCTTCTTGTTGTTGCCGTGCGCCGGGGCGAAAATCAGGTCGATCGAGGACTCGGACAGCGGCACGATGTACTGGTGGTACCGCCGCCAGTCGGCGTAGGCGCGGGAGACCGCAACCTTGCCCTTGATGATGTCGCTGCTGAGGAGCTGCTTCAGCTCCTTGGTGAGGTCGGACCGGATGCCCAGCGTGACGTTGTCAAAATCGATCAGCAGGGCAGCATTGGGGGCGTGCACGGGCAATTCGCCCGCGCGCAGATGACGAAGGTGCGGTGAGGTCACAGGTGTCTAACAGCTCCGCGCACGGCGGTGCGCCCGTCACTTCCGCTGATCTGCCCGGACCCGGTGCCGGGAAATCATGCGGGTGGCGACCAGGCGAGGCCGTACACCACAGAGGAATGCGGTAGCCAGTCGGCACACCGCGGGATTCGGAGCGCGGGCCACTCCAGCGCCTCTCTCGAGCACGTCCGTCGCGGTGACCATTCACCGTCGGTCGGACATCCAGGCATCAGCCGCGAACCGGGTCGCTCGCAGCAGAAGGATTGAGAGAAACGCGGCGGGCCGCGCGATACAGCGACGGAAAGGTATGTCCGGGCAGGAGATACGGGTAGGGGGGCGGCTACGGATGCTCCGCCGCCGACGGCAGATCAAGCTCGAAGAAGAAGCGGGTCCCCGATTCTGCCCCGGTTTCCACCCGGAGGGTCGCATGCATCGCCTCGACCAGCTTGCGGCAGATCGACAGGCCAAGGCCGGCGCCGGAAAAGGCGTACTCGCCCTGTTTCTGACGTCGGCGGAATGGCTCGAACAGGGTCAGCATCGCCGTCGGTGAGATGCCCCGACCGGTGTCTTGTACCGAGAAGGTGACCTTGTTGTCCTCCCCCTGGTCGGCCCGCACCTCGACCACGCCCTCGGAGGTGAACTTGAGGGCGTTGGTCGTCAGGTTGAGCAGGACCCGGGAGAGGGCCACTGGATAGCCGACCCGGAAATCGAGCGCCGGAAATTCCAGTTTGACCTGGAGCCCCTTCTCTTCTGCAATCGGCTGGACGATGTCGCGGACCGACTCGAAAATGTCGGCCACCGAGAACGGCAGCGGATCGAGATCCACCAGCCGGTCGCCACCCCGTGCCAGCTCGATCACGTCGCTCGCCATCGAGGAGAGCCCGAAGGCGGCAGAATAGATCAGCCCGAGCTGGCGTTCCTGTACCGCGTTAATCGGACCGGAGCGGGCGCGCTGCAGCGTTTCGGAGAGGAAGAGAATCGACGTGAGGGGCGAGCGGAGGTCGTGCGCCACCTCGACCACGAGGTCCATGCCGTCGGGACCGGAGAGCCGGTCGGCGAAGTGCTGGGCCCAGTCGGGCTCCAGGGCGTGCTGCACCACTTCCAATGCGGAGAGCAGGGCCAGCACTCCCTCGACACCAGGCAGGGGCGCGAGTCGGTCGATCTCCTGTAGCAGGGAGCGCCGGACCAGTTCCACCAGCCGGCGGCCGAGGACTGTGCGGGGAAGCCGGTCGTCCGGGCGCGTGCCATCGGCGGCGGCCTGTTCAATGGCCACCCGCAGCAGCGACAACTGGCTTCGCACTTCTTCCTGTGAGGGGGCATCCTCGGCCACCTGGCGCCACCCGGCTTCCGCGGCCTGCACGGCGCGATCCAGCACCGGCCAGAGCTCCATGGGGACCGCCCGGAGGCCTGTGGTACCGGCCCGGGCGGGTCGTTCGGATTTCGTCACTCGGGCGTCCCCGCCTGGTCATCTCGCTGAAAGCTGTGTTTGTCCATGAGTCGATAGAGTGTAGTGCGATCGATGCTGGCCAGTCGGGCGGCCTTGGACATATTGCCGCCAGCCCGTGCGACGAGGCGGGAAAGATACTCACGCTCGAATTCGGCCACGACCCGCTCTTTGGCGGGATGATACGCCTCATCCAGGACCGGAGCGCTGATCGCGCTGGTGACGACCGGCGTTTCGGATGCATCCTCATAGATCGGGATGTCATTCGGGTTGATCACCTGATCCGGCTCCGCCAGGACCGCTACGTGCTCAATCACGTTCTGCAGCTCACGGACGTTGCCACGCCACGGGCGGCTGCGCAGAAACGCGATCCCCGCCTCGGAGAGACGCGGGGTCCGCTCGCCCATCTGCCGATGGCGCTGCCAGTAGTGAGTGAGGAAGTGATTGGCGAGGAGAGGAATATCCTCCGGCCGCTGGCGCAGGGGGGGAAGCCGGATCGGCACGACCCGAAGCCGGTAGAACAGGTCACCGCGCAGGATCCCCTGATTGACCGCATCCTGAGGATCCCGGTTGGTCGCCGCGATGTAGCGCACATCAACAGTGGCGTCCTGGGTCTCGCTGCCCACCCGCCGGACCGCGCCGTCCTGCAGCACCCGCAGCATCTTGGCCTGGAGCGGGAGCGACATCTCCGTCAGTTCGTCGAGGAAGAATGTCCCGCCGTTCGCTGTTTCCAGCAGACCGGGCTTCTCCCGGTCGGCACCGGTAAAGGCGCCTTTGCGGTGCCCGAACAATTCAGACTCGAGCAACTGCTCAGGCAGGGCGGCGCAATTGAGCGCCACCATGACTTTGGTACTCCGCCGGCTGTGTTGATGAATGAACTGGGCGATGACTTCCTTGCCGGTCCCGCTTTCCCCCGAGATGAAGACCGAGGCATCGGTCGCCGCCACCTTGCGGGCCAGTTCCACCGCCTGTCGGAAGGTGGGCGAAATGCCGATGAGGGACACTTTGTCGCTGTGCCCGCCCTGCTGGGCCAGTTGCAGCTTGAGATCGCGGGTTTCCCGCCCGACCATGACGGCATGGGAGGCGCGTCCGATCAGCACCTGGAGGTGGGTCGCGGAGAATGGCTTGGGGAGGTAGTCCCAGGCGCCCTGGCGCAGCGCTTCGATGCTGCTGGCCACGCTGGGGTTACCGGTCATGACGACGACGATCGCTTCCTTCTGGTTCTCCAGCGCGGCCTTGAGGATGTCGAGCCCGGAGATCTGCGACATGTACAGGTCGACCAGGACGATATCGAACTTCTTGCGGCGGACCGTTTCGAGCGCCTCTTCGCCGCGACCGATCGTCGTGACGCTGAAGCCGTCGGCCTGGAGCACCGTGGCGCAACTCTCCCGGAGGGTCCGCTCATCGTCAATGATGACGATCCGGATGCTGGCCTTGATATCGTCGGGGATGGCGAGGGGATCGCGGGCGTTCGCCGTGTTCCGCCCGGCCCCCGCCGCTACCGCTGGTTGCCGCTGTCCCCATATTGTGCCCTTCCGGTGATGTGTTGCGTTCCATCGTGGTACGTGCCGCATCGATGCAGCTATAGAGGGCAAGTTTCGTGTCATTAGCTCAACACGGCGTGGGTGCGACCCTACATTGTGCGGTAAGTTAGCAACAACCATAGACTTGAGGCTACAGGATCAGGCCCGATTCTGGGAGGAGTCGTGGTGAACGGACGAGAATCGGACCGATGGACCCGACGCAAGTTGCCTGTAGGCAACAAGATTCGCCTTCTCCGCCCGCGCCGGAAAGGCGGTATTTTCCTTGCTGATGTATGAGGATTGTCCCGGCCCGTCGGCCGGATTGCTCTGCTGGCCTACTGAAGTTCGCATCCCAGGTCGAGTGCCCGCCCATGGCCGACCGTTTTCTTCCGCCAATGAATGCAAACGAAGACTCCCACCTCCCGGTGGAAGCCGCCCTGTCCTATCCGGAGCCGGCTGAATTCCGGGGCCCGCCCCCAGCGTCGGACGGCGGGGGGAGGGCGGGATCCAGTGGCACCGGGTGATCGCCTCGGTCAAGCGATACAAGTGGATGATCTGCCGCGGTCACTGTCGCCGGTACGGCGCTGGGGATCTTCGCGGCACGGCACCTACCAGGTGAATACACGACGGCAGCGACCATCTGGGTTGCGGGTAGCTCCGGACAGGGTGGGCCGGTCCGCGGCGCAGGAAGTCCTGGACCAGGCGGGATGGGCCGAACTGGTCAAGTCATTCAACGTGCTGGAGGCGGTGGTACAGCAGGAGCACCTCTATGTGCGTTCCAAGAACCCGAAGGCGTTCGCGAACTTCGAGCTCGCGAATGAGTATCGGCTCGGCAATTTCAAGCTGGTCGTGTCTCCGGACCTGAAGACCTATCGCCTGACCACCGTCCACGACTCCACCCTGGAGGCCGGCAGCCTCGGCGATTCCATCGGTCGCACCCTTGGCATGCGCTGGCACCCGGACCCCACGCCACTCCGGCCTGGAGAAACCCCGTTCACGGTGGTCCTCCCCGCGCGACGCTGCAGGCAAGCTCTATTCGCGCCTCCGGTTGTACTGCCGGAGCAGGGCAACTTCATGCGTCTCACCCTGACGGACGATGACCCGGCTCGGGTCACGAGCACGCTGAATGGGATCGTCGACCAGTTCATTTCGGTCGCGGGAGAACTCAAAGCCTTCAAGTTGCGCGAAACCTCGAGGATGGTCGAGCAGCAGTTGAATTCGGTTGGCCGCGAGTTGCGGGATGCCGAAACCCGCCTTGAGAACTACAAGACCCAGATCATCACCTTGCCCACCGAGGGGACCTCGGTCGCAGCCGGCGTCCAAGCCACCCAGGCGACCGTGACGGGCGAATATTTCAACGAGAAGGTCCAGACCGAGCAGTTAACCCGGGAACGCGATGCGCTCCAGCGGGTCCTGGCGGCGCCCGGACCGGGCCCGCTCAATGTTGCCGGGCTGCAGGCGATTCCCAGCGTGTCCCAGTCACCGCAGCTGGTTACGAGCCATCTCTGACCTGACCCAGGCGGAGACCGATCTTCGCGCACTTCAGACGCGCTATACGGATTCGGCCCGCCAGGTCATCGAGGCCGCAGGAGCGCATCGACAACCTGCGCAACCGGTCGTCCCCGGCAAATCGGCGTTACGATCGCCGCGATGAACGCCAGCTGCACGAGCTGAACAGCCACCTGGCGTCGGCCTCGGAAGAACTCAAGCGCATCCCGACCCGAATGATCACCGAGCAGCGGCTTACCCGGGAAATGCTGAGCCTGCAATCGATCTACAACTGACCTTCAGGCCCGGTACCAGCAGGCCCGGCTCGCCGAGTCGACCGCCATCCCCGACGTCAAGGTGCTGGACCGGGCGGCCCAGCCGCAACTATCCATCGAACGATAACGCCTCTCGGCTGTGATTCTGGCATTCCTGTTTTCGCTCGGCGCCTCCCTTGCCCTCGCGGTCTTGCTTGACCAGTCTGGATAAGCGGGTCCTGTATCCCGAGCAAGTCAGCCACTCGCTTGGGCTCGCATTCTCGGCGCGATCCCGGCCATCAAGCGGAACCGGGCGGGCGAATTGCCAACGGAACATGGCCGCCCAATTCATCGAGGCGTTTCGGACCATCCGAGTGAACCTGGCGCATTTGTTCAACACCACCGGCCACATCACCATGACCATCTCGAGTCCGAGCGCCGGCGATGGAAAGTCCCTGACCTCGTCCAACCTTGCCGTCAGCTTCGCGTCGCCGGTTACCGCACCATCCTGATCGATGGCGATATCCGCCGAGGCGAACTCCATCGGATGTTTTCGCTGGACCGCAAACCGGGGTTACTGGATTACCTGCAGGGCGAGGCGACACTGGACGAGATCGTCCGCCCCACCAACCAGCCGGGCCTGTGGGTGGTCCCATGCGGGACCCGTCGTCAGCACGGCCCCGAACTACTGGGCTCCAGGCGATGCAACGGCTACTCGAGGATCTGCGGCTGCGCTACAACGCCGTCCTGGTGGATAGTCCACCCCTTGCCGCGGGCGTCGACCCGTTCGTCCTTGGATCGCGACGGGCAACTTGATGCTGGTGCTGCGCGCCGGGGAAACCGACCGGCTCCTGGCGGAGGCGAAGTTGAGCCTGGTGGATCGACTGCCGATCCGCGTCCTGGGGGCGGTCCTGAACGATGTCCGGGCCAACGACAATGCCTATCGCTACTACAGCTACCTGTATGGTTATTCGGCGGAAGAAGAGCCGGAGCCTGCGTTCCTGCCGGCGGGTGGTGCGGAAGAGGATCGCGGGTAACCCAGGCGCTACGCCGGCACGACAGCCGGCAACCCTTCGTAGGCGACGATGTGCGGGCCGGTCTCCTGACCAAGCAAATAGCGCAGGGCGGTGGTGGCACGGTCCAGGAGCGCCGCGGGTTCAATCGCGGCGCTTCGCACATCGTCGACCGCACTGTATCCCGCCATGAGGGGGATCTCATGGGGCTCTCCCCCCTGATGGATGGCCGCGTTCAGGCGATCCACCAGCTCACCACCCCACTCGCCGCCGTATCGGGCGTCACCACCAGATACTCCCCACCCCCCAGATGGGCGATGGCATCGGACGACCGGCCGAACTCCTTCAGGAGTTGGCCCAGGCGAAGGGGGTGCGGGACCGTGACCGCCTCAGTCGCCGTCTTCAAACCGGCAATCCCGAGGGCGACACAACTGAGCGGGCGCCCATGGCGATAGGCCTCAGATCCAATTTCCTCTATCCGCCGGGCGAGGCCCGGCAGGGTGTAGAGACCGCTGGCATCGATCAATGCCGCTCCCCGCAACAGATCCGCCTCTCGTTTGACACTCAGAAATGTCCCAAGTCGCGCCAATAGCGCTTCCCCATCCAGTGGTTGACCGAGGAATTCCCACGCCCCCGCCGCGTACGCGGCGAGGCGCTGCACCCTGCCGGAAGGTCCGGCGGTGGTGATCACGATCGGGGTCATGTTTCCGATACGCGGATCCTCCCGCAGCTGGCGGCAGACGTCCATTCCATGGATGTCTGGCAGCTGGGCGTCCAGGATGATCAGGTCAGGCCGGGAAATCAGGGCCCGCTCAATCGCCTGCAGCCCGGTGTAGGCCCGAATCACCGTAAATCCCTGCGGTGAGAGGATGCTGTCCATGGATCGGGCAGACCACTCCTGGTCATTGGCGATCAGGACCACCGCCGGACGACCATCCAGCCCGCTATTCACTCCCAAGGCATTCATCGTTGTCTTCCTCTGTGGTTCTGCCGCACCTGTCCAACGAATGCTGATGGTTCAGCGCAACACTGCGGCAGACTCCGCGCAGCGACCGAAAATCAATCACATGACAAGAAGTCACGCTAAGTCTATGTCCAATAATAGGTTAAGCCGATATCACGGCAGTCATGAAGCACTCCCGGGGCGACCAGTCCAGTCGGCGCTGTTCTTGACTATGCAAGGGTTGTGTTCAAGCAAGACGAGCGAATGGAAATTTCCACCGCCCGACGACCTACTGCCAACGCCTGTGAGTGGAAGATCTGATGCCAATCGGCTCCAATAACTCCATGCCTGCCGGCACTGATCCAGCGCTCGGATCGCTTCAGTCAGATCACCTCCAGCGGATGGCTCGGTTCGGGCTGGTCGATCACATCCCGACCCCATGGGGCGCCCCGAGCGTCCCCAGGAACTACCTCGACACGGACAACATGTCCGACGGTCAGGACTGAAATGACTCACCGTAAGATCCTCTGGCTTGTGCTACTGCTGCTGGGGATTGCCGGGCGGGAATCTGCTGCGCAAGACAAGGAAAACCATGCACTTGCGACCCGCACCGACCTTCAGGACCTGCTCGGACCGCAGGGCAAGCAGGCGCTCTCGAGCGGGGAACGCCAGTTGGTACAAGCCCGCTTGGAGCAGGGTGACTTCCAGGCTGGGGATCGCATCCTGCTGCGGGTCCGGGAGACAGCGCCCTGAGCGACACCTTCGCGGTCCGGACCGGACAGGTGTTGGTGCTACCCGAACATTCCCCCGATCGACCTCAAGGGGGTCCTTGCGGTCGGAAATTCAGGCCAAGCTGCTCGGCGTCATTTCCCAGTATGTGCGTTCACCCCAGATCGAGGTGGAGCCGCTGATCCGCCTCGGCCTGCTGGGGCTGGTGGCGAAGCCAGGCTACTACAATGTCCGGGCGACGTGCCCGCTGAGCGAAGTCGTCATGATTGCGGGGCGGATGGCCCCGGCGATGCTGACTTCACGAAAACCAAGGCACAACGCGGAACAGAAGAATTGCACTCCAAAGAGGAGATCCGGAAGGCCATGGCCGCTGGCATGTCTCTTGATCAACTGGGGTTGCAGGGCGGCGATGAAATCGTCGTCGGACGTCGCAGCGGAGGATTCAGCGGAGCAGTCCCCATCTATCGGTGCCCTCGCCGCCACCGTCCTCGCCATTGTTGGAATCGCCAGCGCAATCTGAACAGGAGAAGGCACATGAGCATGACCGCATCAGTTTCCCGATCGAGTTCCCCGGCCTTCGTCCCCTCGGCCAGTGACGTCCGGCGGCCGTCCCGGCTCCGGCTGGTCGAGGCGCCTCCCCGGGAACTGGCGCACTCGGCCCCAGAACTCTCTCTGGGTCACGAAGTGGCTCGGCGGGCGGTCAACGTGGTGGTGGCCTCCATCGGGCTGGTCCTCGCCGCCCCGATCATGCTGGCCGTTGCGATCGCGGTGAAGCTCACTTCCCGTGGTCCGGCCATCTACTCCCAGGTACGCATCGGTCAGGACCGGCGGCGCCGGTTTGGCAAGGCGGGCGACAAGCGCCGGGCCAACGACCTTGGCGGGAAGCCGTTTCGGATCTACAAGTTCCGGACGATGCGGGTGGATGCCGAGAAGCTTTCCGGTGCGGTCTGGGCCACCCAGAACGATCCCCGGATCACCCCGATCGGCCGATTCCTGCGGAAGTACCGGCTGGACGAACTGCCGCAGCTGGTGAACGTGATCAAAGGCGAGATGAACATCGTGGGTCCGCGCCCCGAGCGGCCCGCCATCTTCCAGGAACTGCGCCAGACGATCACCGACTACGAGTGCCGGCAGCTGGCCCGGCCGGGCATCACCGGACTGGCCCAGGTGAGCCAGAACTACGACACCAACGTCGAAGACGTGAAGCGCAAGGTCCAGTTCGACCTGACCTACATCAAGCAGCAGAGCCTGGTGGAAGACGTCCGTATCATGGCGAAGACGGTCCCGGTGATTCTCTTCGGCAAGGGCGGCTGGTAAGACCCAGGACGGTGGTACCATGAACAGCGGGCGGCTCCTCGGAGCCGCCCGCTGCGTATTTGGTCAGTCCGCCGAGCTGGTGCCGATCAACGGCGGGTCGGTTCCCAGATCGCCTGCCCTTCCCCGAGCAACGCGCGCATCCAGCTTTGGAACCCCGCCGCGCAGGTCAGCACGGTGAAACCAGGCAGGGAGATGAGTCGGGGCATGGGCTGGCCCTCGGGCCAGCGCAGGGCGGTCCGCGCCGCGGCGAAGGCTCCCAGGGCGCCGAGGATGACCAGCGCCAGGGTCACCCAGTGCGGCACCAGCAGGAGCGCCCCGAGCGCGGCGAACGGCAGGAAGAGAAAGATCAGCCAGCGCGCCACCTTGTGACTCCACAGCATCCAGGCGAAGCGGCCATGGGTGACGGGGTTGAGCAGTCGCCGGAAGTGCCACAGCGTGCGGAGCCCCCGGGACATCGTCCGGATCTTCCGCTGGTACTCGGTGCTGAGCGATCGCGCCCGGGGCACCAGGCAGACCGCCTCATCCACCGAGACGGTGCGCAGCCCCGCCAACCGGGTCCCGAGGGGGGCGGAGAAATCGCGGCTGAGCGTCGGAGGGAATGAGGCGTTGACCAGTTCCCGGCGGATGGCGTAGTAACACCCGCTGGCGCCGATGATGCCTCCCGCCCGGGTCTCGAGCGCCCGCAGCTGCATTTCCGCGCCAACATACCCCGACTCGCCCACATTCGTGGTGTCGGCGATATTGCTGACGCTGATGTCCCGGCCGGAGGCGCACCCAATGGTGGGATCGGTGAAGACCCGGATGAGTGCCTTCAGGGTGGCGGGGGGGATGCGGATCGTGGCATCGGTGTTCACGACAATGCTGCCCCGGAACGAGGCGGCGCCGACATTCTCCATGCCACTCTTCCCGATCCGTTCCGGCATGCGGACCAGTTCGACCCCGCGGTCGGCGAAGCCACGGACGATGTCGTCGGTGCGATCGGTGGACGCGTCAGACATAATCACGATCTGCCGGCGGTCGGCGGGATACTCGAGCGCCAGCAACGCTTCGATCGTGGCAGCGATGGACCGCTCCTCATTGTACGCCGGCACGGCAATCGTGATGGAGGGCCACTCGACGGGATCGGCGTCCCCTGACGATGTGGAGCCGGCACGCGCCAGCAGCCGCAGCAGGAGCGGGTAGAGCCCGAACGCGTACAGGGCCAGGAACAGCGGCAGCAACAGCAGGATGATGCCGAGGGCGTGCGTCATGGACTCGGTTCAGAAGGTAGGCTGAACGGCGTGAAGCGGTCGGGAGCGCGGCGAGGACTCCCCGGCACCGACGTCGAAAGATGCCCAACCATGGGACGCCACGCCATGGCCCCGGGGCGAGTGAGCAATCCAATTTTTCTGCGAGGCAACAGGCATGCGGAGTGATGTGGTGGTGATTGGCGGCGGCATCGTCGGGCTGGCGACAGCCATGAAGCTGGCCGAGCAGCATGGCCAGCGTCCGGTGGTGCTCGAAGCGGAGGACAAGCTGGCTACTCACCAGACTGGTCACAACAGCGGGGTGATCCACGCCGGGTTGTACTACAAGCCAGGCTCCCTCAAGGCGACGCTGTGCCGGCAGGGGCTCCAGGACATGTACGAGTTCTGCGCCCGCGAGCAGGTGTCGCATCGCCGCTGCGGGAAGCTTGTGGTGGCCACGCATCCGAGTGAACTGCCCCGACTCGACACCCTGGCCGAGCGTGGTACTGCGAACGGAGTGGTCTTCCACCGGATCTCCGCCGCAGAAATCAAGGAACGCGAACCCGAGGTCGCTGGCATCGCCGGGTTGTGGGTGGAGGAGACCGGGGTGGCGGACTATCCGATGGTGGCCGAAGCCATGGCCCGGCGAATCCGGGCGGCGGGCGGTGAGGTGCGCACCGGCCATCGGGTCTCGGGCATCCGGCGGGATGGCCAGCAGATTGTGGTCGAAACCGGAGCGGGCGAGTTCACCGCCCCACGCATGGTCAACTGCGCCGGTCTGCAATGCGACCGGATCACCCGAATGGCGGGGCTCGATCCGGAGGTCCGCATCGTCCCCTTCCGGGGCGAGTATTACACCCTCCGGCCAGAACGGGCGCATCTTGTCCGGGGACTCATCTACCCCGTTCCCGACCCCGCTCTCCCCTTCCTCGGCGTCCACTTCACCCGCGGATTCAACGACGTGGTCGAAGCGGGACCCAATGCCGTCCTTGCGCTCAAGCGCGAAGGTTATCGCTGGAGTGATGTGTCACTCCGAGATATGGCCGACTGGGCAGTCTTTCCCGGGTTCTGGCGCATGAGCCGTCGCCAGTGGCGCAATGGCCTCACCGAGATCCGCCGGTCGCTGAGCCGGCCCCGATTCCTCCGCTCCCTGCAGACGCTGCTGCCCAATCTCACTGACGCCGATATTGCGCCAGGGGGCAGCGGGGTACGGGCGCAGGCGGTGGACCGCACCGGGAAGCTGCTGGACGACTTCTACCTGCAGGAGGCGCCGGGGATGGTCCACGTGCTGAATGCACCATCGCCCGCCGCAACCGCGTCGCTCGCCATCGGGGAAAGTGTCGCGAAACGGGTCATGGCGGTGTAAAGGACTTCACTGCGTTGGCCCGGGAGCCCTCGCGCCTCCCACCCGACGATAGACCGCCTCGTAGGCATCGAGCCAGCGCTCAGGCCCGAACTCCAGGGTGAGCCGATCCGTTGCTGCGCGAACCCGTATCGCCGCCTGCTGAGGATTGCGGAGCAGATCATCCAGGGCCACGGCGAGCGCACCCGGATCCTCCGGCGGCACGAGCCCAGCCTCACCGGGCCCAACTACATCAGGCACACCTCCCACCGTCGTGGCGACGATCGGGACCCCGGCCGACATCGCTTCAAGCAGCGCGATCGGGGTACCTTCGCTCCGCGAACTCAGGGCAAAGCAGTCAAAGGCCGTAAAGAGTCGGCCGGCCTCCGGCACAACACCGGCGAAGTGCACCCGATCCTGCAGCCCGAGCTGCGCGGCGCGGGCCTCGAGCTCCGGTCGTGCACCACCGTCGCCGATGAAGACCAGGTGCGCCCTGTTGGTCGCCATCCGTCCGAACGCCTCCAGCATGATGTCGGCGCCTTTCTCCTTGCTGAAGCGGCCGACCCAGCCGATCAACGGCACGTCGGCAGGCACCGCGAGCAGCTGCCGCGCTTCGGTTTGCGAGTGCGGGCGCGATGCGGGACTCCAGGCATTCGGAATCAGAATCGGGTGCCTGATCCCGGCCCGGGACAACGCCCCCACCAGCGGGCGGGAGACGGCGACCACGGCGGCGCAGCGTTTCCAGGCCTGCCGCTGGACCTGTTCGTAGACCAGGTTGCGCAGGCTGCCCCCAACGAAGCCATGGGCCGTGCTGACAACAGGAATGCCGAGAGGTCTGCTGCTGGCGACCGTCAGGGCATCCGATCGGTAACCGTGGCTGTGGGCGATATCGGGGGCGAGCTGGCTGAGCCGGTGGCGGAGGTCGCGGTACTCCGTCAGGTAAGCGCGAGAGGGGTTGGTGATGGCGGTACAGGATATGCCGCGCTGTCGCAGGGTGGTGAGGAAGGGATGATCCTCGCCTCCCGGCCCCACGCTGCCCAGCACATGCACCGTATCGCCGCGGCCCTGCTGACCCGCCGCCAGCATCTCGACCACCCGCTCGAGCCCACCGAACGGTGCGGGGGAGAGGAGATGGACAATCCTCATGGGACCGGCGCCGGCGACAGCGGGCAGGGCCTCCGCCACGCTGAACAGCCCCATCAGGAGCGATCGGCCCCAGCGGGAACTGTCGGTCCTTCGACCCGCTTCAGCCAGATCTCCCGCCAGTAGGTATTGGAGGCGCGAGGACAGCCCAGCCGCCGATCGGTGCACTCTGCCCGACAGTAGACGTTCTCCAGCTGGATGCAGGGGTTCTTCATCACCGTCATCTTGCCGGTCTTTTCGTTGATCAGCCGATTGACCCGCATCTCCACCCGATACCGATGCCCCGAGTATTTGCGCATCTCCATGTCATACCGCATCCCACGGTTCATGCCATCCGGAGTAATTGTTTCGTCAATTTCCTCCCCCGGCCGCACCTCCACCCATTCGCCCGGCTGCAGGTTGAGGCTGGCGGTGGGCGTTGGCTGGCCCCGGACGATCCTGGCCCGGACCAGCGGAAACGGCTTGCCGCCGAGGAGCCGCTGCCAGAGTTGTAGAGTTTGATCTTGAAATTGTACCCCGGGCCAAGCGCGACGAACCGGCGGTAGCTGGCCGCCGTCAGCAGCTTGATCATGTGCCAGGCCGTATGATTGCCGCTGGTGACATCCTGCACATACTGCCGGAGGTCCCACCAGGGCAGCCACGTCGTCGCCTCAACCACGGTGGTCACCTGGCAGACCCAGGTGGGATCCTCGGGGTCGGCATCCCCGGGGGCATGCACGGCCTCGAGCAACTGCGCCTCGCTGATCCCGCCGGATGCCGTCGGCAGTACCGCCGCGGGGGCATCAGCCCGGCGCAGCCAGGCTTCCTTCCAGTAGAAGACGCAGTCCGCCTGACACCCACCGTGAAAGGACCCATCGCACCGGGCACCCTCGAGGTGGACCGAGCGCAGCAGGCGGCGGCCACCGGTCTTGGTGATGTTGTCACAGGTCTTGTGCGCCACCTTGGCCACCCGCATCCGCCGGCCGCAGTAGGCCAGCATCTCCGGCTGAAAGGGAAGCTCCTCCAGCCGGCCGCGGGCATCCAGACTCGCGAGGATCTCCTCCTGCGAGCGGACGATCACCCAGTCGCCCGCGTGGAGCCCGAGCGCCCCGGCGATGCTGATATCACTCTCGATCATGCCCGCTCCTTGCCTGCCGTGGTACGGTCCCTCGCGCGACGCGAGCTCACGCTTCAACTCCCGGCACGGGTCCCAGCAGTCCCACCGACTCCAGATCGGTGGCAGCCGCTTCAATCACGCGAAATGGAAGTCCGGCACGCTCCGCGATGTCCAGCAGGGAGTGCGCCCCGTCAGACTGATTCAGCACCCAGAGCAGCGCCAACTGCCGCTCCGGGACGTCCTGGTGGCCCCCGGTCATGCGGTAGAGGCCGCGCCGCCCGAGCTGGGGCTCGCCGAAGGGAGCGAGGTTCCGGCACCGCCGGTCGCCCTCCAGCACGGCGAAGATCCGCAGACAGGCCAGCCACGCCTCGCCCAGTTCCGCCGGCGAGAGAAAATCGGGGTTGTCGCCCGAGGTGTGGTACTCGGGGAATTCCCCGTTGGGCGTTCGGGTCAGCCGGCCCATCGGCAGGTTGATCCCCGGCGAGCAGAACTGCCGTTCGTCGTAGCCCCAGGGGATGAAGTCGAGGAACCGGGCGTCGGGGAACTCGGTGCGCAACACCTGCCCCGCCGCCCGATCGATCACCGCATTGCCGGTCCGGGACTGCTTGTAGTGGAACGGGCCACCACCGCCGAGGAGCGAGAGGACCAGCCCATGCTTGATCCGCCCGAGGTCCGCCTGATGTCGAGCCAGCCAGGTGATGGACCCGATGGTCGCCGGGGCAAACAGGAAGCGGTAGGTGTAGCGCGTCTGCTGCTGGCGCAGGAAGGCCGCAAGGTGGGTGGCGACCGCCACCCCGGAGAGGTTGTCGTTGGCCAGCGAGGGGTGACAGTCGTGAGCGAACACCAGCACCTCCTCCGCCGTCGCCCCCCGATGCACGTACTCCCCGAGGGTCAGGCTGCCGGGGGCGAGCCGCGAGCGGATGACCGCACGGTAATTCCCTGATTTCAGTGACTGACGCAGACGATCGGTGAGGCAGAACCCCCAGTTCGGCGCGTAGTAGGAGGTCCGATACGGAATCCAGTCCGGATGTTCCGGCAGGGAATGCAGGTGCGGCTGCAGCTCCGCCAGGCTCATCGTGGCGTCGATGGGCGTACTGTACCCCACCACGTGCAGCGTCGAGTCCCGGAGGTTCACCACCCGGTTGCCCTGGCTGTCCTCGAGGTACGCCTCGTCGATTGACCATTCGTCTGGCACCGTCCAGTCGAAGACCGGTGTACCACTGGCGACCTCGGTCACCTGCAGGGGCACGATCTCGCTCAGGCGCGCAAGCGTCTCGCGAACGCCGGCGCCGGTGATGCTGCGCCCCAGCGGGTACAGCGCTCGTACCAGGGCATGGATCGATTCCCCCTGTGACGAGGCCAGTGATGGGGCGTCGCTAAAGCCAGCCCTGGTCATCGGCCGCCTGGCGCCGGCTTGGGCCGGCTGTCAGTGACCCGACGTCCAGCATAGCGCATCGCGCCGACCAGTTCCCCAAGGAGGACCCAGCGGTCCCATACGACCCGGCGCGTCAGGTACCCGAGCACGCGCAACCGCTCGGCAAACGGCATCGGCGCTGACCAGCCGGCGCGCAGCCACCCCCGGTGCCGCTTCCAGCACTGCAGCAGGGTACGGGCGGTGGGCACGGGGAAGAGATGTCGTAGCTGCTGGTCGCGACTCTGGAGGGTGGTCGAGGTCTCCACCTCCATGCGACGGAAGAAGAGCGGTTCCTCCACCAGCAGAAAGGGACCGAGCAGCGCCAGGTGTCCCATCAGGACGATATCCGCGAGGAGATATGGTTCGACCAGCCGGGTCCGGCGAAGGGCGGAGAGCCGGATGACACCATTGAAGGCGTTGTTGAGCCGCAACCGCGCATCCATCGCCTTCAGCCTGGCAAACGGGGTGGTCTCGGGAATCGACACGTCCTCGGCATAGTCCCGCGCCAGCGCACGGTCCTGTTCGAACAGCCGGGTCCTGGGCGCCGCCAGCACGGCGTCGGGATGGGCGTCGAGTGCTGCCACACAGCGCTCGAGGAAGGTCGGCGCACACCAGTCGCTGGCGGTGGCCCACTTGAGGTATTCACCCCGCGCATCCCGGGCGACAAAGCTGTAATTGCCGTTGGCACCAAGATTCACCGGCTGCCGCACATACCGGACGCGTGGATCCTGCCGGACCAACCGCTCCGCCAGGGCCGCGGTCCCATCGGTGGAGGCGTTATCGCTGATCAGCAGCTCGAAGTCGGTGAAGGTCTGCGCCAGCAATGGCTCCACCGCGGCTTCCAGCGTCGCCGCCCCGTTGTAGACCGGGAGTCCGATGGTCACACGAGGGGCGGCGGGCATCGGCAGACGACTCAGAGCAGCCGGAGCTTGCGGGCGTAGAACGCCTCGGCGTACCCGCCCGGGGCGCCACATTCGATGCCCCGCAGACGCATCAGCCCGAGAAAGGTGTCGTCGGTGAACCAGGTCTTGGAGCGCTGGCTCGCGAAGACCTGCTGGAGGTAGCGCGCCTTCCGGCGTGCGAGCACCGGGGTGAGCGGCACAAAGGCATTGGGCACGCCGAGGTCCCCATCGTACTTGGGGATCTCATATTCCAGCACCAGATGATTGCGGTAGGTGTTCCAGATCAGGTCGGACATCAAACGATGGTCCTGATGCCGATCCTGGCGGAAGTGGGTGAAGATGACGTCGGGGTCCGGTCCACTCTTCCGGTGCGCCTCGACAAATTCCTTCACCGGCGTGGCATCAAAGGGCAGAAACCCATCCCGAAAGGTTCCCGAGCGTCACCTCAGTTGGTGTGGGTCCCCGCGAGAAATCGGCGGGCGCCGCGACGGGCCTCGGCCGCGCGCGGTCCCGCAGCAGTCATCACGACCCACCGCACGTTCAGCCGGATCCCCGCGTCCATCAGGGCGAGGAGGGTGCCGCCCAGGCCGATCTCGATATCGTCGCTGTGGGCCCCATAGCAGGAGACCTGCAGGGGCCGGCGACCCCGGGGGCGCAACAGCGTCTCCAGTATGGCCACTACTTGCCTGCCGGGGCAGGCTTCGATTTCCAGACTTCCCAGGGCGCATTGCCCCGGGCGTAGAGATCGTCGAGCCCCTGCTTGTCCTTGAACGTATCCATGCCGCGCCAGAAGCCGTCGTAGGGGTGCGCGATCAGTTTGCCGGCTGCCAGCAGGCGGTCGAAGGGTTGCAGCACCAGCTCTTCGCCCGGCTGCATGTAATTGAAGACTTCCTTGCGGAAGGCGAAGTAGCCGGCATTCACCCGCAGGCCGCTGCCCTGGATGTCGGTGATCGCGGTGACCTTTCCCTCGGGGGTCAGGGACACGAAGTGAAAGCTGAGCGCCGGCCGGGCACAGAGGAAGCTGGCGATGGCGGAGCTGGCCTCGAACCGGCTCAACATCTCCGGCAGCGGCAGATCGCTGAGGCCGTCACTGTAATTGGCGAGAAACATCTCCTCGCCCTCAAGGTACGGCTTCACCGCCATCAGGCGCTGTCCCAGGTTGCTGTGCAGCCCGGTGTCGACGAACGTAATCCGCCAGTCTTCGATATCGCTCTTGAGCAGGTCGACCTTGCGACCTCCGCCCGACAGGATGAAATCGTTGGAAACGGTCTCATCGTACTTGAGGAAATATTCCTTGTACTGGGCGGCACCGTGTCCCAGGCACAGGATGAAGTCCTTGTGCCCGTAGTGGGCGTAATACTTCATCAGGTGCCAGATGATCGGCCGGGAGCCGATGGGCACCATGGGTTTGGGAATGTTCTCCGAGAACTCCCGGAGACGCAGCCCCAACCCGCCGCAGAAGAGCACCACCTTCATAGGTCGGGTCGCCTCAGCGGCCGGCGGGGACAGGCGTCCGGCGCAGATCGCCGCTCAGTTCGCCCGCGCCCTGCAACTGCTGGATCTTCTTGATCCGCAGATAATTGGTGCCGAGGAAGCTGTCCTTGTCCAGCTTGTACTGCTGGAACTTCTGCAGCAGATCCTCCATCCCGGTCTTGACCGTCCACTGCGGCTGGAACGCCGGAAGCACCTTGGCGATCGTATCGCAGCTCACCTTGTAGCAGCGGGGATCGGGACCGCCGCCTTCGGCGTAGCGGATCTGGCTGGTCGGGATGAGTGCCTTGACCATGTCGGCGAGATCCCGGATCTGGTAGTTCTCCGAGGTGCGACCGACGTTGAACGACCGGTTCCGCACCGTATCGGCCGGAGCGTTCAGGACCGCCAGGAAGGCCCGGCCGATATCCTCGACATGAACCAAGGGGCGCCAGGGGGTGCCATCGCTCTGGATGAACACATCGCCGGTGGTATAGGCGTAGCCCACCAGGTTGTTCACGACCAGGTCGGCCCGCAGCCGGGGCGAGAAGCCGTAGGCCGTCGCATTGCGGAGGTACGTCGGGCAGAAGTGCTGGTCGGCCAGGGGCGAGACATCCCGTTCGGTGAGGACCTTGGACTCGCCGTAGGGGGTCACTGGATTGAACGCCGCCGTCTCGTCCAGAAAGCTCAATCCATCCGACAGACCGTACAGGCTGCAGGACGAGGCAAAGAGATACCGCGGCACTCCCGCCTGCTTGGCGGCCTGCGCCAGTCGCACCGAGGCGAGGTGGTTGATATCGTAGGTGACCTGGGCGTTGAGGTTGCCCAGGGGGTCGTTCGACAGGGCGGCGAGGTGCACCACCGCGTCGAACCCCTCGAGGTCCGACGGCTCGACGTCCCGGAGGTCCTTCCGAATCCCGGGGACCGCACGCGGCGCCGGCCCGAGGAGGCAATCCTCAAAGAATCCGAGGTCGAATCCGGTGACCTCGTGCCCCGCTTCCAGGAACTGCCGGGTCATGACCGAGCCGATGTAGCCGGTGTGCCCCGTAATAAGGACCTTCATGTGGCGATCTCCGTCAGGACAAATGTGAACCGCAGCACCGTCGCGTTCAGTACACCCGGGTCTCGGGAATCGGCACCACGAACTTGCCGCCCCACTCACGAATGAACGAGAGCTGCTTCATGATCTCGTCCTTGAGGTTCCAGGGCAGGATGAAAACGTAGTCGGGCCGGGCTTCCCGCAGGGCATCCGGCGGGAGAATCGGGATGTGGGTCCCGGGCAGGAACCGGCCATGCTTGTAGGGATTGCGATCGACCGTAAAGTCGATGAAATCGGTCCGGATGGCGCAATAGTTCAGCAGGGTATTGCCCTTCCCCGGCGCCCCGTACCCCACCACCGTCTTCCCGGCCCGCTTGGCTTCCACGAGGAAGGAGAGAATCTTCCGCTTGGTCTCCTTCACCTGCTCATCGAACGACCGGTAGTACTCCGGGGTCCAGACCCCGGCCGCGACTTCCCGGTCCCGCAGTTCCCTGGCCCGATCGGTCACCGGCTTGGAGGTGTCCTCATTGTGCCGGGCGTAGATCCGGAGCGAGCCGCCATGGGTCGGCAGCTCCTCGACGTCGAACAGCGTCAGGCCGTGGGCGGCGAAGATCGCCTCGGCGGTCAGCCACGAGAAATAGGAATAGTGCTCGTGGTAGATGGTGTCGAACTGGTTCTCGGCCACCAGCCGCATCAGGTGGGGGAACTCAAAGGTGATGACCCCGGTCGCATTGAGCAGGATCTTGAGCCCACCCACGAAGTCATTCAGGTCGGGGACCTGCGCAAGCACGTTGTTACCCAGCAGCAGGTCGGCGCCCTTCCCCTCCTTCACCAGTTCCCGCGCGGTCTCCCGGCCGAAGAACTTCACCAGGGTGGGCACCCCCTTCTCCACCGCGACCTTGGCGACATTGACGGCGGGCTCGATGCCGAGGACCGGCACCCCGCTCTTCACGAAATACTGCAGCAGGTAGCCATCGTTACTCGCCACCTCAACCACGTGACTCTTGGCGCCCAGCTTCCAGCGCTCGATCATCTGCTCGGTGTAGCGCCGGGCATGATCCAGCCAGCTATCGGAATAGGAACTGAAGTAAGCGTATTCGGTGAAGATCTCTTCGCCGCCGACGTAGGCCTCGAGCTGCACCAGGTAGCAGGTGCCGCAGACCCGGGTGGTCAGGGGATAGAACGACTCGCGGGCATTCACCTGGTCGGCGGTCAGAAAGCTCTCGCAGAGCGGTGACATGCCGAGATCCACCATCACCTGGGTGAGGGGAGCGGCGCAGAAGCGGCAGGGAATGACTTCGGGACCCGAAGAGACGGCGGCCTGCTGCGACATGCGTGGCTCCAGCCAGTTCGGAGGTCGGTGGGTGAAAACTCTCGCCGTCTGATGGGCAAAGATGATGCCCATGTTCCGCGCGCAACAGTGTAACTCACTCGCCGCATCGCGGAAGGGAGTTCACCTTGGGCTGTGGAGTAAAGTGAACAGCCAAAATGCCTTGCTGGCCTCAATTGACAATGAGGCGCCACATGTGTTGCATCAACGCAACATGCCGTGGCCACTCCGCCTCCTGAAGGTGAGGCGCATTGTGTGCATATAATTGCGGCACGCCCGACACTCCGGGCCTCGCAACGGGTCGAGTCGCACCCGGATTCCTTACCCGGTACCTCAGTTCATGGCTCAACCCACCGACCAGCACCCCCAGGGTTCGCTTGATCATTTCCTTGTTTCTGGCCTGGCCTGGACGGCGGGGTTCCGATGGTTCGGGCAGCTGGTCAGTTGGGCCGCCACCCTCTACGCCGCTCGGCGACTTGCGCCGAGCGACTATGGCCTGATCTCGATGGCGATGCTGGGGCTCGGCCTCGCGCGGATGGTCCAGGACTGCGGGCTGGACAGCATCCTGATTCAGGACCGCAAGATCGTCGGCGAGGAGCAAGCCCGGCTGGCGGGACTGATCGTCGCCCTCGGCGTATTCCTGTGGATCCTCTTTATCGGGCTGGCTGAGCCAATGGCGCTCTTCTTCAGGGAGCCCGAGGTCGCCCTCATCGTCATCGTGCTGGGGGGAGTGTTCGTCACCGACGCCCTGCAGGTGGTCCCGCGGGCCCAGATGCAACGGGACCTGAAGTATTCCCAACTGGCCGGCACCACCTTCGTGCAGCTCCTTGCCAACCAGGTCGCACTGATCATCGCCATCCGGAGCGGGCTGGGCTACTGGTCCCTGGTCGCGGGGACCCTCACTGGAGAAGTGGTCGTCACCGTGGTGTTGCTGCGCCTCAGCCCGTTTCGCGTCGCCTGGCCGCGCGAGATCGGCACCCTCGCTGCCCCGTTGCTGAGTGGCTGGCGCATCCTGGCGTCGCGCGTTGCCTCCTATGGCTACACCAATGCCGACCAGACCATCATCGGCAGGTTCCTTGGCAAGGAACCATTGGGGATCTATTCGTTCGCCACCACCTTCAGCAGCCTGCCGCAGCAGCAGGTCGGCTCGATTGTCAGCGGGGTGGTGCCCGGCATTTTCTCAAGGGTGCAGGACCAACCCGCGGAGCTGCGCCGATATTTCATGCGGCTGACCGAGTTCGTCACCGTGCTCTCATTTCCCATGTCGATCGGCACCGCGCTGGTGGCCGATCTTGTGATGCCTCTGATCCTGGGTCCGCAGTGGAGCGCCCTGATTCTCCCCCTCCGGCTCCTCTGCGCCTATTCAGTATTTCAGGCGTCACAGATGATGATCGCGCATGTGCTCCTGTGGACAGGCCAGTTCCGGGTCTACATGTGGTGCTCGATCCTGGCCGGGGTTGTGATGCCTCCCGTGCTCGCGGGTGGCGCCCACTACTTCGGGCTGCCCGGGGTCAGCTGGGCCTGGGTACTCATCTTTCCGATCGCCAACCTTCCTTCGTTCTTCTACGCGTTTCGCACCGCGCACATGACGGTGTTCGACTGGCTCGATTCGCTCAAGCCGGCCCTGGTGAGTTGCGCGGTGATGGCGGCCGGCGTGCTCGGAGCCCGGGCCATCCTCCCGGTCGGCCTGAATCCCTGGGCGGCCAGCGGGGTCACGATCCTCACCGGGGCGATCGTCTATGTAGCCAGTATGTGGCTCGGGTTTCGAGCGCGAGTGGATGCGGCGCTCCAGATTGGCCGCACGATCCGGAGCGGAGCGGCGGTGGCCTGAACGCTTCCCGTGGCCGGGGGCTCAGGTGGTGGGGGACGTCTCCGCGGAACGGTTCCTGACGCGACGGACCCAGGCGAGAATCTCCCCGATGCGGCCGCGGTGAACCAGCATGGTCGTGAGTCCGAACACCGCGGCGCCGAGCGGGATGGTGACCAGGAGGCGCACCAGCGGCGACCAGGTGGGCGCGACCAGGTACTGAAACGCCAGCAGGACGACGCCCATCGCGGCCGCCCCGTCCAGCCCGAGTCGCAGGGCCCGCAGGTACCCCCATCCGCTGAGGTCGAGGACGCGGCGCACCCGGGTAAACGAATACACCGAGAATCCGGGGTGAATGATGATCCAGGCACAGGCGATCCCGGTGGGCCCCCAGAAACTCCCGACGATAAATCCCGCCAGCAGGGCAATGGCGAGCGCGAGCGAGGTCCACATGGCGAACCGTGTCTCGCGCGTGGCATTGAAGAGGTGCCCGAACAGGCTGGTCACTGACCGCGCCCCGGCGTAGAGCGCGAGTAGTGACAACGGCCCAGCCACCCCCACCCATTTGGCCCCCAGCACCACATCCACGAGGTCGTGACTGACGAGTGCCAGACCAATCGCCGCCGGAAACGTTGCCAGGCAGAGCAGCTCTGACAGGTTCAGGAAGTAGCGCCGGAGCGCGGGACGATCATTCTGCGCCGCGCTGAAGAGGGTGGGGGTGACGTCGGACAGCACCATCGTCACCTTTTCGATCGGACTGGTGGCGAGCGTCCAGGCCATGCCGTAGTCGCCCACCGCCGCAATGCCGAGGCGTCGACCGGCCACCGCGAAGTCGCCGTCCTGGTACACGATCCAGGCGAGCCGGCCCACCAGGACGTGCTGACTGAAGTTCAGGACCGGCTTAAG